>NZ_PQFZ01000018.1 GCF_002917105.1 Allobosea psychrotolerans | reverse complement strand
CGCACCAACAGGCCGGACACATGACCGCAAGCGACCAGATCAACCAGACGCTTCCATCTTGCAAACAACGGGCCGTCCACACATGGATTGCTTCGTCGCTGCGCTCCTCGCAGTAACGGAAGCGCCGGGGCATGACGTCCCCTCGGCGTCAGTTCGCCCGCGCCCACTTCACCGAGCGGCAGATCAGCCCGCCGAGCACGCAGCCCGATGTCGTCAGCGCGTCGCCCGCCAGAGTCATCGTGCCCGAATAGGTCTTGCCGTCCTCGGGGTTGAAGGCGCTGCCGCTCCACTTGCCGGCGCCGGCCGGCTTCATGTCGTAGAAGATGCGCTGGCCGATCTTGGCGGGGCCGTTGGGATCCTTGAGCCAGGCGATGGTGCCGCAAACCGCCTCGCCGCATTTGGCGAAGCGGACGCGCGAGGCGCCGGTGTCGCGCAGCCATGTGCCGGTGACATCCTGGGCCATGGCAGGCGCTGTGGCCATGCCGATCAGGAGCCCGAGGCCCAGAAGCCCGCAACGGCCTGCGATTGCATGCTTGTTCATGTCGATCCTCCCTTGTCAGACCAGCTATGCTGCATGGTTCAGATATGAACCATATCGGAGGCGCGATCCGTCTCCAAGCCTGCTTTAACGCGAGGATGAAGCGGGCCACCGCGCGCCAAGGTGAACAGCGCGTCAACGCGGCGAATGCTGACCTAACGGGACGCCTCTGAAATCGCGGGATTTTTCACGCTGCCAGTATGAATCGATCGTTGATTTAACCCGGCGATTACATCTCGTTGAGCTTCGATTCATTGCGATTTTTAGCGGCCTCTTTAAGGGCCGGGGCCAAATCTCGTCCTCACAAGCCGCGGCCTTTGACGGGTGCTCGGCGCAACAGGACAAGAGGGTGGCTGTCATGGCACGCATGGAAATGAGCGTAATCCCCGCTTCGCTGATGATCCCGACGGAAGCCTCCGCCGAGGCTTATTACGAGCTTGGGCTGATGTATGCCGCAGGCCGCAATCAGCCGGTCGACCTCGTCGCGGCGCAGAAATGGTTCAACGTTGCCCTGGCGCGCGGTTGTGGACGGGCGGCCGCCCATCGCCAGGAACTGGCGCTCGAAATGACGCGCGACGAGATCGCCGAGGCGCTGCGCGAGGCCCGCAGCTTCCTGACCCGCCACTGATCGCCGCGGCGATCCGCCGAGCCTCGGCCAGCCTTGTGGGGCGGGAAGGCGGCCGCTATAAGCCGCGCACTCCCAGATTATCCCTAAGGAACCAACGATGGCTGTCCAGCGTACCTTCTCCATTCTCAAGCCCGATGCGACGCGGCGCAATCTCACCGGCGCGGTCAACGCGGTCATCGAGAAGGCCGGCCTGCGCATCGTCGCGCAGAAGCGCATCCAGATGACCAAGGCCCAGGCCGAGACCTTCTACGCGGTCCACGCCGCTCGTCCCTTCTTCGGCGAGCTGGTCGAGTTCATGATCTCCGCTCCGGTCGTGGTGCAGGTTCTCGAAGGCGAGAACGCGATCGCGACCTATCGCGACGTGATGGGCGCCACCAACCCGGCCAATGCCGCCGAGGGCACGATCCGCAAGCTCTTCGCCCAGTCCGTCGGCGAAAACACCGTGCACGGCTCCGACGCGCCTGAGACGGCCGCGATCGAGATCGCGCAGTTCTTCGCCGGCAACGAGATCGTCGGCTGATCTCTCAAACTCCACGCCGTCGTCTTGGGCATGCCGCATAGCGGCGCAGTCTCAGGATGACGGCGGGGTACGTAATGCGCAGGCGGGCTCCCGAGCCCGCCTTTTTGTTCAGGCCACGCGGTGATCGTGCAGGCAGTGGCCGTGATCGGCGAGCGATTCGATCACGCGGCATTCGGCCACGCGGCCGTGCTGGCATTCGCCGACCATGCGCTGGAGCTCGCCGCGCAGCGACTGGAGCTGGGCGATGCGCCGCTCGACATCGGCGAGATGGCGCTGCGCGATGCTGTCGGCGCGGTCGCATGAGGCCTGCGGCTCGGCCGCCATCGCCAGCAATTCGCGGATATCGTCGACGGCGAAGCCGAGATCGCGCGCATGCCGGATGAAGCGCAGCCGCTGCAGATGAGTGTCGCCATAGCTGCGGCGGTTGCTCTGCGTGCGAATGGGGGCGGGCAGGAGCCCGATCTCCTCGTAGAAGCGGATCGTCGGAACCTTGACGCCGGTCGCCTCCGACAGCGCCCCGATCGGCATCTGCTCCATCACGATGACCTCCTGATCCTCCACAGCACCAGACCGAATATCGTGCTCGGTCTGGTGCTGTGGAGTTTTGCCTCTGCAGCGGCTTGCCCCGAAAGGCGGTTCCCGCTTTTCGGAGCGATCCTCTAGTGCCTAGAGGATATAGCGCGTAGGCCTCGCCGATGAAACCCCGTGGCCTGATCCTGGCTCACGGGGCTCGCAGATCGCGCTCAGAAGCCGAGATCGAAGGCATAGCTCGCCGAGATGCCGAGCGTGATCGAGTCGCGCGAGCCATAGGTTTTCACGATCGGCGCCTTGGCTGCGTCGCCGACCAGGCGCTTGTACTCGATATAGGTCGTGGTCGAGAGCCGCTCGGACCAGTTATAGGTCGCCTGCGCGATCGCGCCGTAGGAATGGACCCCGGCATTGAAGCGCTGCAGCAAGCCGCCGGTGCCGGCGACGCCCGGATAGGAGCCGAAATAGGTCCGCAGATAGTCGGCGCCGACGATGCTCATGCGCGGACCGGCGCCGAACGACCACTGGCCGACCCGGGCGATGGCGTCGAGCTTGAGTTCGGCGACCAGCGCGTCATGGGCGACGAAGCCGCGCCGCAGGTCGACGCGGGCGCGCAGCCAGGAGGCCGGGTAGAACTCGGCGAAGCCGCCAGCCTCGAAGCCGAACTTCGTGTCGGGAACCGCGACCAGAGCGGGGTTGGTGCTGGCCTTGCGCTCCCAGAGCAGATTGCCGGAGAAACCGATACGCCAGCCCTTGCCGGAGAAGAAGCCGATCGAGAGCGCATCATCCTCGGCGACCCACCAGGTGCTTTTCACGCCCTTGCCGAGCGAAATGATCGGGCGCGGCCGGAAGACATAGTTGTTGGAGCCTGAATAATCGGGCTGGTAGCGCAGGCCGGCTCCCAGCGTCAGATTCCAGTGCTGCGCGGATTCGGGCGAGGTGAGGGTGGTGTAGTCGCTCGACTGCGCAGAAGCGCGCTGGCCGGACGAAAGAGCGAGACAGGCCAAGAGGCCCGCCAGGAACACAACGCAACGCATCGATGAGAACTCCGGCGCAAGCGGCGCCTTTCGGAACACAACCTCGTTCAACTTGACTCGTTAGTGTTAACCGCGGGTTGACATTGGCGCGCCGGCTGCGGTGAGGGCACCGAGAAAGTTATGACTGCGCGGGCTCGCCATTTCTCCGGCACTGAACTTGGTCTAATAGGCAGCTATGACCGAGCTTCCCCGCATCGCCCATCTGCCATCCGTCTGCCCGCATGACTGCCCTTCCGCCTGCTCTCTGGAGGTCGAGGTCATCGATGGGCGCAGCATCGGGCGGGTGCGCGGCAGCAAGCGCCAGAGCTATACGGACGGGGTGATCTGCGCCAAGGTCGCGCGCTATTCCGAACGCATCCACCATCCCGACCGCCTGCTCCATCCGTTGCGCAGGACCGGCCCGAAAGGCTCGGGCCAGTTCGAGCGGATATCCTGGGACGAGGCGCTCGACGAGATCGCGCGCCGTTTCCTGGCGATCGAGCACGAGCACGGCGCGCAGGCCGTCTGGCCCTATTACTATGCGGGCACGATGGGTCTCGTCATGCGCGACGGCATCAACCGCCTGCGCCATGCCAAGGGCTATTCCGGCCAGTATTCGACGATCTGCACCACCATGGCCTGGACCGGCTTCATCGCCGGCACGGGCCGCCTCGCGGGCCCCGATCCGCGCGAGATGGCCAAGTCCGATTGCGTGGTGATCTGGGGCACCAACGCGGTGCATACCCAGGTCAATGTGATGCACTACGCCGTCAAGGCGCGGAAGACGCGCGGCGCCAAGATCGTCGCCATCGACATCTATCACAATGCCACGCTCGCCCAGGCCGATCTCGCCCTGGTGCTGCGGCCAGGCACGGATGCGGCGCTGGCCTGCGCGGTGATGCATGTTCTCTTCCGCGATGGCCATGCCGACCGTGACTATCTGGCGCAGCACACCGATGCTCCAGACGAACTGGAGGCGCATCTCGCCAGCCGCACGCCGGAATGGGCGGCCGCGATCACCGGGCTGGAGGTCGCGCAGATCGAAGAGTTCGCGGCCCTGGTCGGCACGCGCAAGAGGAGCTTTTTCCGGCTCGGCTATGGTTTCGCGCGCCAGCGTAACGGTGCGGTCTCGATGCATGCGGCGCTGTCTGTGCCGACCGTTACAGGAGCCTGGCAATATGAGGGCGGCGGCGCCTTCCACAGCAACAGTGGCATCTACAAATGGCGCAAGAGCCTGATCGAAGGGCTCGACGTCATCGATCCGAAAATCCGCCAGCTCGATCAGTCGCAGATCGGCCGGGTGCTCACCGGCGATGCACAGGCGCTGCGCCAGGGTGGGCAGGTCAAGGCGCTCTTCATCCAGAACACCAATCCGGTTTCGGTTGCGCCCGAGCAGGAGCTGGTCAAGCAGGGGTTTGCCCGCGACGACCTGTTCACGGTCGTCCACGAGCAGTTCATGACCGAGACGGCGGGAATGGCCGATATCGTGTTGCCGGCGACGCAGTTCATGGAGCATGACGACATCTATCAGGGGGGCGGCCACCAGCACATCATGTGGGGCGGCAAGCTGATCGATCCGCCGGGCGAATGCCGCTCGAACCATGAGGTCGTCAGTGCGCTCGCCGAGCGGCTCGGTGCGCAGCATCGCGGCTTCCAGATGTCGCCGCGCGAGATCGTCGACTGGACGTTGCGCGAGAGCGGCCGCGGCACGCTCGACGAGTTGATCGCCAATGATTTCCACGACGTGCAGCCGGATTATCGCACGGCGCATTATCTCGACGGCTTCGGCTACCGCGACAGGAAGTTTCGCTTCAAGCCCGATTGGCCGAAGGTGCCCAACGCCAATGCGGGCACCGTCGGCCCTTACCAAGAGATGCCGGCGCTGCCCGACTACTGGGCCGTCATCGAGAACGCCGATGCCGAGCATCCCTTCCGCCTGGCGACGAGCCCGGCGCGCAGCTTCCTGAACTCGACCTTCACCGAGACCCCGGGCTCGCAGAAGAAGGAGGGGCGGCCGACATTGATGCTGCATCCCGACGATGCGGCAAGGCTTGGCATTGCGGCCGATGACGAGGTCATGGTCGGCAATGGCCGCGGCAGCGTGTATCTCCATGCCGTGCTGTTCGAGGGGCTGGTGCGCGGCGTCGTCATTGCCGAGTCGATCTGGCCCAATGCCGCGCACAAGCATGGGCGCGGCATCAACACGATTACGGGGGCGGACGCCGTCGCGCCCTTCGGCGGCGCTGCTTTTCATGACGTGAAGGTGTGGATCAAGCGGGCGTGACCTTCCGCGCTCTTGACCTTTGCGAGGCGCTGTGAACCATCGCCGACGCGCGGGCGAGGCATGAATCATGCGATCAGGGCCCGTTTTCTTAGGGCTTGTGAAATCATGATGATGCGGCGGATGGGTGCGGTCGTTTTGGCCGGTGGGTTCTCTGTGCTGATGGGCTCGGTCGTGCTGGCCGCGAGCAGCTCCGCGCCGCTCCCGCCGCCGGACCCGACGGCGAAGAACCTCACCCCCTACATGATCCAGCTGCGCGCCTTCGACGCATGCCTGCACACCCAGTCGCAGTTGCTGCAGACGACCCGCGAGGCGGTGCATACGCCGTGCAGCTGCTACGCCAAGGGCACGGTCAACGCCATGTCCAAGGACGAGATCCAGGCTTTTCGCGACACCGGCTATTTCAACGACACGGCGCGCGAGAAGGGTCTGCAGTTCATCGACAAGTGCCAGCTCAAGCGGCCGCTTTGACGGCTGCGGCTTCCGGAAAGAAACGCGCCCTGATCCGCGCTTCATAAGCGACGAGATTGGGGTGGCTTTCGACGACGCCGCGGATGGCGGAGTCGAAGACAGGGCTGAGCGCCGACATCGTGAAGGCGCCCAGCGCCGCGTCGGCGCCGCAAGGCGTGTCGCCGAGCAGGAACTGGCGCTCGCCCAGAATACCGGCGATTGCCGCATAGGCGCGTTTGGTCAGGACCAGACGCTCCTGGGCGCTGTGCCGCCCGATGCCCTGGCCGTCGAGATTGCGCTGAACCTTGCGCTTCACCATGGCGATGATCAGCGGGCGCAGCGGCGCCGGCACCGCCTTGAAGAAGTGACGCGGGCCGCGGTCGAAATTCCCCCGGTCGATCCAGCGTTCGTGCACGACGATCCAGTAGAGCTGCTCTTCCAGCATCTTCTCCACGGCCCAGGCGATACCGCGCTGCTCCGGCGTCAGGCCCGCATCGAAATCGATGCCGTGCGCGCTCTCCAGATGGAAGCGGATGAAGCTCGAATCCGGAATGGTGACGCCGTCCTCTACGATCATAGGGAGCTTGCCCTTCGGTGCGTTGCGCATGTTCCCGGTCACGCGCTCGAACGGCAGCCCCGACATCCGCAGCAGGATTTCGGCCTTGATGCAGAACGGGCTCGGATCGGGCAGGCCAAAGCCTGGCCCGAAGCTGTGCAGGGTGATCATGTCGCCGTTTCCTCTTGGCATTCTCGTCGGCCTGGAGGCTACTGCCACGCTCCTGACAGGATTCGTCAGCAGGCTGGGCCATTCTGAACCTGACGAAGCTCGGGTGGAAACCAAGAACATGCAGCGCGCCGAACGATTGCTCGATCTGATCCAGAGCCTGCGCCGCCGGCGCCGGCCCGTGACGGCCGATACGCTCGCCGCCGAACTCGATGTCTCGGTTCGCACCGTCTATCGCGACATCGCCGCATTGATGCGACAGGGCGTGCCCGTCCGGGGCGAGGCCGGCATCGGCTATATCCTCGACGCCGGCTTCGACCTGCCGCCTCTGATGCTGTCGCCCGACGAGATCGAGGCCGTTCTCGTCGGCATGCGCTGGCTCAGCGAGCGGGCGGACCCTGTTCTGGCGCGCGCGGCGGAGGATGTGGTCAGCAAGGTCGCGGCCGTGCTGCCGACGCATCTCAAGCCGATCCTGCTCGATGGCGCCTTGTTCGCGCCCGCCTATGGCTCGGAGAAGCCGGTCGACCAGGTCGATGTGGCCGGCGTCCGCGCCGCGATCCGGCAAGGCCGCAAGCTCTCGATCCGCTATCGCGACGAGGCCGGGCGGGAATCGCAACGCATGATCTGGCCGATCGGCATGACCTTCTACGAGCGGGTGCGCATCGTCATCGCCTGGTGTGAATTGCGCGAGGCGTTCCGCCATTTCCGCACCGACCGCATCACCGATCTTGCCTCGCGCGAGGAACGCTACCCGGCGCGGCGGGCCGATCTGTTGCGACGCTGGCAGCAGCAGGAGGATGAGCGCGACAGAGCCGCTTGCGAGCAGCGGGAGGCGGCTCAGAGCCGCGCGATCGCGCCATCGACCAGCGCGACACGGCCGGAGGCGACCTCGGCAAGCGCGCGCGGATAAAGCGTGTGCTCCTGCGCCAGCACGCGCTGGCTCAGGCTGTCCTCGTCGTCGCCGGGCAGCACGGGCACCTTGGCCTGGGCGATGACCGGTCCGGCATCGAGCTCGGGCACGACGAAATGCACGCTGCAGCCATGCTCAGTGACGCCGGCCTCGAGCGCCTGCCGGTGCGTATGCGTGCCCTTGAACAGGGGCAGCAGCGAGGGGTGGATGTTGATCAGCCGGCCTTCCCAGCGCCGGACGAACCACGGCGTCATGATCCGCATGAAACCGGCAAGCGCGATCAGCTCGATCTGGTTGATGCGCAGGACCTCGTCCATGGCGCGCTCGAAGGCCTCGCGATCCCTGTTGAAGGCACGGTGATCGACGGTCGCGGTCGCGATGCCCAGGGCGCTGGCGCGTTCGAGCCCGCCGGCGCCGGGGATGTTCGACAGCACGAGCGCGATCTCGGCGGGGAAATCATCGGCCTGTGCGGCCTCGGCCAGCGACAGCATGTTGGAGCCGCGCCCGGAAATCAGGACCGCGGTGCGCTTGCGGCGAATCGGCGTGCTCACAGGGCGAGCTTGCCGCGATAGCTGACGGGCTCGTCGCCGGCGGCGAGCGAGACGACTTCGCCCAGCCGGATGGCGGGTTCGCCGGCGGCTTTCAGGGCGGCCTCGACCTCATCGGCCTTGGCGGCGTCAGCGGCGACGATCATGCCGATACCGCAATTGAAGGTGCGCAGCATCTCGCGCTCGACGACGCCGCCGGTCGCCGCGAGCCAGGCGAAGACGGGTGGGACGGAGATGGCCGACAGATCGAGCGAGACGCCGAGCCCTTCGGGCAGGACGCGAGGGATATTGTCGGGAAAACCGCCGCCGGTGATATGGGCGAGTACCTTGATGCCGTCCGTCGCCTTCAACGCCGCGAGCAGGGTCTTCACATAGATCCGCGTCGGGGTCAGCAGCGCCTCGGCCAGGCTCTGGCCAGGGGCGAAGGGGGCGGGCGCGTCCCAGCTCAATCCGGCCAGCGCAACGATGCGGCGGACCAGCGAATAGCCGTTGGAGTGCACCCCGGAGGAGGGCAGGCCGAAGACGATGTCGCCGGCCGCGAGGTCGGCACGCGGCAGCAGCGCGCCGCGCTCGGCGGCGCCGACAGCGAAGCCCGCGAGATCGTAATCCTTGTCGGCATACATGCCGGGCATCTCGGCGGTCTCGCCGCCGATCAGCGCGCAGCCCGCCTGTCGGCAGCCATCGGCGATGCCGCGCACGATCTCGACGCCGACCTTGGGGTCGAGCTTGCCGGTGGCGTAATAGTCGAGGAAGAGCAGCGGCTCGGCGCCCTGCACGACAAGGTCGTTGACGCACATCGCGACGAGGTCGATGCCGATCGTCGCATGCAGCCCGCTTTCGATCGCGATCTTGACCTTGGTGCCGACGCCGTCATTGGCGGCGACCAGGATCGGATCGTTGAAACCGGCGGCCTTGAGATCGAACAAGCCGCCGAAGCCGCCGATCTCGGCGTCGGCGCCGGGACGGCGTGTCGAGCGCACGAGAGGCTTGATGGCGTCGACCATGGCGTTGCCGGCGTCGATGTCGACGCCTGCCTGCGCATAGGTCAGTCCGTTCGCGCCGGGCTTTGTCATGATCTGCGGCCTCATCCTGTTCGAGGCGAGCGATAGGCAAGCGCGGCGCTGCTTGCAAGCCGGGACAGCGCTTTCGCCCTTGCCGATCCACCGATTCGGGTTCTAGCGTCACGGCCCCGCCTGCGCGAACCGCATCGCATGACGCTTCCCAACCTGATCACCATCGGCCGCCTCATCCTGGTGCCGCTCGTGATCGTCATGATCATCGACGCGCGTTGGCAGCTCGCCTTCATCATCTTCGTGGCGGCGGGCGTGTCGGACGCCGTCGACGGCTTCATCGCCAAGCGCTTCGGCATGGCCAGCGAGCTCGGCGCCTATCTCGACCCAGTGGCCGACAAGGCGCTGATCGTCTCGATCTACATCACCTTGGCCGTGGTCGGGGCCATACCCTCCTGGCTCGTCATCCTGGTGGTCTCCCGCGACGTCATGATCGTCTCGGCCGTGATCCTGTCCTGGGTGATGGAGCGGCCGGTCGAAATCGCGCCCTTCATCGTCAGCAAGCTCAATACCGCTGCGCAGATCGCCTTCGCCGCGCTGGTGCTGGGCTCGCGCGCCTTCGGTGTCGATCCCGGGCAAGCCATGCAGCTCGGCCAGCTTCTGGTGGCTCTGTTGACGCTCGGCTCGATGACAGCCTATCTCACCTTCTGGCTGCGGCACATGGCGGCGTGAGACTGCTGGCCGCGCCGAAGGGCAGCGACGATCCCGGGCCCCTGGAGCAGGATGCGAAAAAGTGGGGACCGCTCTTTCGCATCGATCAGGCTCTTGGAACTTTCATCCGTATCGCCCATTTGTGCAGCGCATGATCGCCGACCCGCAAAGCCTTGAGTCCGCTTCTGATCGACAAGTGAGAGTAGGATTGGTGAAAGCAGGATTCATGCGAAAGAGCGGTTCCCACTTCTTCGCATCCTGCATGAGGGGCCTGGATCGATGACCCTGCAACGTCAAATCGGCTTCTGGCTGGCCTCGCTTCTCGTGTTCGTGCTGCTGCTCGTGCTGCTGCGCGACGTGCTGCTGCCCTTCGTCGCAGCGCTGGCGCTCGCCTATCTGCTCGACCCCTTGGCCGACCGGCTGGAAAGCATGGGCATGGGCCGGCTCGCGGCGACGATCGTCATCCTCTTCGTCTTCCTGCTGGTCTTCGTGCTGGCGCTGGTGCTGCTCGCGCCCCTGCTCGGCCAGCAGCTGGCCGGGCTGGTCCAGCGTCTGCCCGCTGACGCGGCAAAGCTCCAGGCGCTCGTGCTGGAGCGCGGAGCTCCCTGGCTGGAGCGGTTTGGCGGTGCCAAGCTCGCCACCGAGGCCCAGAGTTCGCTCGGCAATCTCGTCGGCGAGGGCACCAAATGGGTCGGCAGCGTGCTTCAGTCGCTCTGGACCGGCGGCACCGCCATCATCGGGGTGTTCTCGCTCCTGGTGCTGACGCCGGTGATCGCCTTCTACCTGCTTGTCGATTGGGACCGCATGATCGCGACCGTCGACGGCTGGCTGCCGCTCGACCATCGCGATACCATTCGCGGGCTGCTGCACGAGATGGACGTCGCCATCGCCGGCTTCCTGCGCGGCCAGGCGCTGGTCTGCCTGCTGCTCGGCATCTTCTATGCGGTGGGTCTGAGCCTGCTCGGCGTCAATTTCGGCGCGTTGATCGGCATCATCAGCGGCTTCCTCTCCTTTGTTCCCTATGTCGGCTCGCTGACCGGGCTCGTGCTCGCAGTCGGCGTCGCCATCGTCCAGTTCTGGCCGGACTGGACCTGGCCGCTGGCGACGCTCGCCGTTTTTGCCGCGGGCCAGTTCCTCGAAGGCAACATCTTCCAGCCGAAATTCGTCGGGGACTCGATCGGCGTGCATCCGGTCTGGCTGATGTTCGCGCTGCTCGCCTTCGGCTCGCTGTTCGGCTTCGTCGGCCTGCTGCTGGCGGTGCCGCTGGCGGCCGTCATGGGCGTGCTCTGTCGCTTCGCGCTCAGGCAGTACCTCGCCAGCAACATCTATCATGGCGGGGATGCGACCAAGGCCGCGAAAGTCCGCGCGCGCGCCGGGGCGGATATCTGATCTCCATGTCCGATCTGCCAAGCCGCCCCCGCCAGCTTGCGCTCGACTTGCCGGTCGACAGCCGCCACGGGATCGAGGATTTCCTGATCGGCCCTTCCAACGAGGCCGCCTACGGTCTGGTCGAGGCCTGGCCGAACTGGCCTGAATCCTGGCTGCGGCTCGTCGGGCCGCAGGATGCCGGCAAGACCCATCTCGCCGCGATCTGGGCGAAGATCGCCCATGCCTGGACGGTTTCGGTCGCCGAGGTCACGCAGGACAGCGTCCCGCATCTGATCTCCGGCGGCGCGCTCGTGGTCGAGGATTGCGACCAGGGTGTCCGCGACGAGCCGGCGCTGTTCCATCTGATGAATGCAATGAAGGCGAAGGGCGGCTTCCTGCTGCTGACAGCGCGCAGTGCCCCCGATCTCTGGGGCCTGCGCGTGCCCGATCTGCTGTCGCGCCTGAGGCTGGCGCCGCAGGCTACGATCGCGCCGCCCGACGACGCGCTGCTGCGGGCGGTGCTGGTCAAGCTCTTCATCGACCGGCAACTCATCATCGATGCCGGCATCATCGAGATGCTGGCGCTCAGGATGGAGCGCTCCTTCGCGGCGGCGCGCGCGCTGGTCGATACGCTCGACCGGCTTTCGCTCGAACGCGGCCGGCGCGTCACCCGCGCACTCGCGGCGGAGGCGCTGGCTGCGCTGTTTCCAGCCGAGTGATCAGCCGTGCGGCTGGGCCGCCGATGGCTGCGAGACCAGCCGGGCATACATCGCCTCGGTCAGCAGATCATGGGCGCGTGCCGCGATGGCATCGAGTGAGGGCGTCTTGACGAACATGGCGGCCGCCTTCTCCGCCAGCTCCTCGCGCGTCGGCAGGACCGGCAGATGCAGTTGCGCCAGCGCCTCATGCGCCTGCTGCTGCATTTCGACCAGGCGATCTCCGGCGCGATGCTGCAGATCGGCCAGCGCTGTGCGCAGATCGGCCAGCGTCATGGTCGGCAGATGCAGATCCGAAAGGCTCGGCGTCGCGGCATAGGCCTCCCAGAAGGCTGCGATGGCGCGCTCCAACGGCACTGAGGCAGCCAGTCGTTCGGCCGAGCGCTCGATCACGCGCGGCGGCAGCGCCTGCGAGCGCTCGATGACCGCTTGCGGCGGCTCCCTCAGTTCCCAGACCAGCCCGAGCTTCGAGAGGCCGAGGATGATGTAATAGGTCGGGTCCCACTGCCACCAGCGAAAGCCCTGGCGCACGCAGTACTGATAGGCGTGATGGTTGTTATGCCAGCCTTCGCCCATGGTGATGACCGCCAGCCACCAATTGTTGCGGCTCTCGTCGCCGGTGACATAGTCCTTGTCGCCATGCACATGCGCCAGGGAGTTGATGCAGAAGGTGGCGTGGAAGACGCAGACCGTCGACCAGAAGAAGCCGACGAACAGCCCCGCCCAGCCATCGATCGCAAAGCAGATCAAGGCGAGCAGGACCGCGGGAGCGATTTCGAAACGATGGAGCAGGCGCAGTTCCGGGAACTTCGTCAGGTCCGTTATCGTCGACGAATCGAAGCGGGCATGGCCGCGGGCGAAGATCCAGCCGAGATGCGAATAGGCGAAGGATGTCAGCACCGGCGAATGCACGTCATGCTCGGTGTCGGCATAGCGGTGATGATGCCTGTGCTTGGAGGCCCACCAGAGCACGCTCTTCTGCGCCGTCGACTGCGCCAGCAGCGCCAGCAGGAACTGCCCGAAGCGGCTGGTCTTGTAGGTTCGATGCGAGAAATAGCGGTGATAGCCGCCCGTCACCGCAAACATCCGCAGCCAGTACAGGCCGATCGCCAGCCAGACAGAGGTCCAGGTCACGCCGCTCCAGATTGCGCCCAGGCAGGCGAGATGCACCAGCACGAAGGGGATGGCGGCGGGATAGACGATGTCGCCATCGTCGTGAGGGGTCTCGATCTGGGACAAGTCGTTTCTCTGATTTGAAAGGCAGGCTGCAAGGGTGGCGTTGCGCGACAAGAACAGGACCGGCCAGGCTCGCGCAAGTGCGGTATTATGATCCAGCCGTCGCCGTCGCGGCGGCCAAAGGCTTCCCGGGCAAGCAAAGCCGGAGACCCAGGATCGCGATCAGCACTGTGATGAAAGGCCAGTAGAACGGGTCCATGACCGCGCGCTTGCCGAAGGTTACCATGAAACTGAGCCAGATGTAATAAGCGCCGCAGAGATGGAGCCAGCGCCAGGCGTTCGGGCCGATCATGGCGGCGGTTCTGTCGAACGATGTTGCGGCCATGGCGAGGATGAAAAGATAGGCAAGCCCGCCCGAGATCAGTGTTCCCGTGTTGCTGAGCTGCTTGAACAGGGCCGGGGCCGTGTTGGCCAAGGCGATGATCGCAAGCCCGTGCAGACCATGGGACAGGGCAAAGGAAAGCCCGAGATAGCGCCGGTTCCGTCTTTGCCAGCGCGTCCAGATATTGGGGCAGGCACGGAACAGCGCCGAGGCCGTGAAAGCCAGGCAGAACAACACCAGGGATGTCCGCGCCGTGATGCGGATGACCAGCCGGATGCCGTCGCTTCCGCCAGACGAGGTTGCAAGCGCGGCAAGCACGCCCAGAACGAGTCCGGATGAGAGCAGCCCAAGGAGTGGCCAGCCCTCCAGCAGCCCGGCCGGAAAGGATGGCTTCGGCTCCTTCCGCGCGATTGTCATGTCGATGCCGTTTCTGTGAGAGGCGTGCGCCGTTATCGAACGACGATTGCATCGGCGGGCGCTTCAGGCAATGAATGTAATCAATGATTACATGATTGTGATGCGAAGGCGCTTCTCTCGCTTTCGGAACGGCTTTCCTCCTTTGCCGGCGGGTTTCCTCCTGAGCTGGAACGTGCACTAGCTTTGATCCATGAGCATCGTGAAACCGACTCGGACAGGAGACCGCGAGGCGGGTGAGGGCAGTTCGGCCTATCATCACGGCAATTTGCGCGAGGAGCTCGTCGAGCAGGCGCTCAAGCTGGCTGAGGAGGGGGGGCTTTCGGCAGTGAGCGTCCGGGCGGCGGCGCGGTTGGCCGGAGTCTCGCCGGCTGCTCCGTTCCGCCACTTCCCGGACAAGATGACGCTGATGACGGCGGTGGCCGAGGAGGCGATGCGGCGCTTCAGGGCCGAAATCGTGCTGGCGCTGGCGCAGGAGGCGGATGATGATCCGATGCTGCGCATACGCGCCATCGGACGGGCTTATCTCGATTGGGCCAGACGCAATCCGACCCATTTCGAAATCATCTCGTCACGACGCTCGATCGATTTCGACGGATCGCCGTCGCTGGGCCAGGAGAACGCCGAAATCCAGGCTCAGATCGAAGCCTTGTTGCTGGAGGCGGCGCAACGCGGGCTTCTGCGTTCCAACGACCGGCACCTGATCCAGATCGCGGCGCGTGCGTTGGTGTATGGTCTCGCGCGCATGCTGGTCGATGGCCATTTCCCGAGTTGGCAGGTCGCCGATGCGGACATTGAAGGAACCATGGCCAAAGTGCTCGATTTGTTCGTGGACGGGCTGGTCAAGGAGCGGCCCCGTCCAGAACCGTGATCCGGCAGGGCGGCGAACATGAAGGCCGGGACTGAATGTCATCGAAGCGTCACGCTAGGGTGGCTTCAAGAGCGGACGGGATCGAAGCGGCGGAACTGACGTGGCACGAGCGGCGGCAGGGGCAAAAGCGAAGCAGATGAACGCGCAAACGGCAGAAATCATGGATCTCGACATTCCCACCATCGACGCCTACGGCGCCGATACCCCGCTGCGGCAATCGCCCGCCCGTTTCATGAACCGCGAGCTGTCCTGGCTGCAGTTCAACCGCCGCGTCATGGAAGAGGCCTCGAACCGCAATCACCCCCTGTTGGAGCAGTTGCGCTTCCTCTCGATTTCGGCCGCCAATCTCGATGAGTTCTTCATGGTCCGCGTCTCCGGCCTGCGCGAGCAGCTCAAGGCCGGTGTGGTCACGAAGAGCCAGGATGGCCTGACGCCGGCCGAGCAGCTCGCAGAACTGGGCAAGGCGGTCTCGGCGCTGACGGACGACCAGCAGGCGCGCTGGGTCGAGCTGAAGCACGATCTGCATGAGAACAAGATTCACCTGCTCGGTCCAAGCGAGGTCGGCAAGCAGGAGCGGATCTGGCTGGAGGATTATTTCCTCCACTACATCTTTCCGGTGCTGACGCCGCTGGCGATCGACCCGGCGCACCCGTTCCCCTTCATCCCCAATCTCGGCTTCACGCTGGCGCTGGCGTTGGAGAGGATCAGCGACGGACGCCAGCTCGACGCGCTGATCCGCGTGCCGATCAAGATGGACCGCTTCATCGAATTGCCGGATCTCGGCCGCGAGGGGCTGCACCGCTTCATCACGCTGGAGGACGCGGTCTCACTCTTCATCGGCAAGCTCTTCCCGGGCTATGACGTCAAGGGCACCGGCTCGTTCCGCGTCATCCGTGACACCGATCTCGACATCGAGGAGGAGGCCGAGGATCTGGTGCGCGTCTTCGAGACGATGCTCAAGCTGCGTCGGCGCGGCGTCGTCATCCGTCTCGAGGTCTCGACCGGCATGCCGGCACATCTGCGCAAGCTGATCGTGCGCGAACTCAAGGTCGACCACGACGAGATCGTCGATGTCGCCGGGATGATCGGCCTCAACGAGCTCTCGCAGCTTGTCGGAGTCGATCGCCCCGACCTCAAGTTCAAGCCCTACAATGCTCGCTTCCCCGAGCGCATTCGTGAACATGCCGGCGACTGCTTCGCGGCGATCCGCCAGAAGGACCTGATCGTCCACCATCCCTATGAGAGCTTCGACGTCGTCGTGCAGTTCCTGCAGCAGGCGGCGCGCGATCCCAGCGTGGTCGCGATCAAGCAGACGCTCTATCGCACCTCGTCGAACTCCCCGATCGTGCATGCTCTGGCCGAAGCGGCGGAGGCCGGCAAGTCGGTGACCGCCCTGGTCGAGCTCAAGGCGCGCTTCGACGAGGAGGCCAATATCCGCTGGGCCAAGGATCTGGAGCGCGCCGGCGTCCAGGTCGTTTACGGCTTCATCGAGCTCAAGACCCACGCCAAGCTGTCGATGGTGGTGCGCCGCGAAGCCGGCCAGCTCGTGACCTATTGCCATATCGCGACCGGCAACTACCACCCGATCACGGCGCGCATCTACACCGACGTTTCCTTCTTCACCGCCGACCCGGTGATGTCGCAGGATGTCGCGCGCATCTTCAACTTCATCACCGGCTATGCCGAGCCGGCCGAGCTGGAGAAGATGTCGGTCTCGCCGGTGGGGCTGAAGCAGCGCCTGCTCTCCGACATTGCCGAGGAGGTCGCCCATGTGAAGGCCGGCCGCAAGGGCGCGATCTGGGGCAAGTGCAATTCGCTGGTCGATCCCGAGATCATCGACGCGCTCTACGATGCGAGCCAGGCAGGCGTCGAGATCGATTTCGTCGTGCGCGGCATCTGCTGCCTGAGGCCAGGCGTTCGTGGCCTGTCCGAGAACATCCGCGTCAAGTCGATCGTCGGCCGCTTCCTGGAGCACACCCGGATCTACGCCTTCGGGGCAGGCCACGGCCTGCCTTCGGCCAAGGCCAAGCTCTACATCTCCTCGGCCGATCTGATGCCGCGCAACCTCGACCGTCGCGTCGAGGCGCTGACCCCGATTCTGAACGCCACGGTCCACCAGCAACTGCTCGAGCAGATCATGCAGGCCAATTTCCTCGACAATGAACAGAGCTGGACGATCTTGCCCGATGGCGGTTCGCAACGCATTGTCCCGGCGCCGGGCGACGAGTCGTTCAACGCCCATAAATATTTCATGACGAATCCGAGCTTGTCCGGACGTGGAAAATCGCTCTCCAATTCCAGCCCCCGAAGCCTCCCCAAGCGGGCGGCCAAGAAAAGCTGAGATGACCGGCATGGGCCTCGTTGCGGGGCGGTTGAGCCTTGGCGAGACGATCGCCATCATCGACATCGGTTCGAACTCGGTTCGCCTCGTCGTCTATGAGATGCTGGCGCGCTCGCCGGCCCAGGTCTTCAACGAGAAGGAAATGGCGGGCCTCGGCCGGCAGGTCGCCACCACCGGCCGGTTGGCCGAGGACGCGATGGCGCGTGCGCTCGAGGCGCTGCTGCGCTTCCGCATCCTTTGCGAGGCGATGCAGGTCGGTGAGATCCGCGTCATCGCCACCGCCGCCGCGCGTGAGGCCGCCAATGGGCCGGCCTTCCTCGCCAAGGCTGAGCAGGCGATCGGCCAGCGGATCGAACTGATCTCCGGCGGTCGCGAGGCTTATCTTTCCGGGCTTGGCGTGATTTCCGGCTTCGCCGAGCCGCATGGCGTTGCCGGCGATCTCGGAGGCGGCTCGCTGGAGCTTGTCGGGGTCGATGGCGACCGCGTCGGACCGGGCATCAGCCTGCCGATTGGCGGTCTCGCGCTGATGGACAAGGCGAAGGGCCAGATCAAGCTGGCCGAGAAGATCGTTCGCGAACAGCTCGACCATCACCCACAATTGGCGGCGATGCGCGGCAAGGACTTTTTCGCCGTCGGCGGTACCTGGCGGGCGCTCGCGACCCTGCATCAGCGCCAGTCGGGCTATCCGCTCAGCGTCATGCATGGATATACCGTGCCGGCCCGTGACGTCGCGGATTTCGCCCGGCTGGTCGAGCGCGCCGACGCTTCGGTCCTGGAAGCGATCGACGCCGTCTCCTCCGCGCGCCGGCCGCTCCTGGCCTATGGTGCGCTGGTGCTCGATCTGCTGATCAAGCGCGGCCGCCCGCGCGCGGTGGTGATCTCGGCGAGCGGTGTGCGCGAGGGCCTGCTATATGACATGCTCCCGGAGGATGAGCGCCGGGTCGACCCGCTGCTGCGCGGCGCCCAGGACTACAACCAGCTGCGCGCCCGCGAACCGCGCCATGCCGCGGATCTGATCGAGTGGGTGCGGCGCCTCGTTGCCAGCGCGGGCTTGTCGGACGATCCCGCCGGCGGTCGCCTGCAGGACGCGGCCTGCCTGCTCTCCGATATCGGCTGGCGCGCCCATCCCGACTATCGCGGCGAGCAGAGCCTCAACGTGATCGCGCATGCTGCTTTCAGCGGCGTCGACCACCCGGGCCGGGCTTTCCTGGCCCTGACGGTTTTCCATCGCTATGCCGGCGCAAAGAGCGATTCTCCCGCTGCCGCCGGCTTGAGGCAATTGCTGACGCCACGGCTGCTGGAGCGTTCGCAGCTTCTCGCCAGCGCCTTCCGCGTCGCCTATCTGCTCTCGGCCGGGATGCCTGGCATCCTGCCGCGCGCGACGCTGGCCTGCGTCGACAGCCGGCTCGTCCTGCGCCTCTCCGGCGAGCTCCATGCCTTGTCGAGCGAGCGCGTGACGGGCCGATTGAAGCAACTCGCCAAGCTGCTCGGCCGCGACTACGAGATCAGCCTCGGCTGACGCGGCCTTCCAGATTCAGATCACAGGGATCTTGCACGCTTTCCGTGCTGTCCGATCCGTCATTGCGAGCGAAGCGAAGCAATCCAGGAGGTCTCGCTCTACGCCCTCCTGGATTGCTTCGTCGCTTGCGCTCCTCGCAATGACGGTTCGGGCCGGATGGAAAGCGCTCTAAGCGACGGAAACCCGGCCGCGCACGATCCTGAGGCCCAGATTGCCGTTCTTGAGGGCGATGGCCTTCTCGCCGAAGACCTCGCGCCGCCAGCCCTTCAGCGCCGGCACGTCGGCCTCATCGTCGAAGGAGATGGCTTCCAGATCATCGGAGGAGGCGATGATCTTCGGCGCCACGCGCTCGGCATCCGCGACTGCCTTGAGCAGCACCTTGAGCAGATCGAGCACCGCACCGTTCGTGGCGCGGCCGCGCTCCCGGTCCAGCCGGGGCAAGGTCTTGGGATCGAGAGCGAGCCCGCGCGCGACCGCCGCCAGTACCTCGCCGCCGGCGCGCGAGCGCTCGAAGCCGTTGGGCACCGAGCGCAGCTCCGCCAGCGCCTCGACCGAGACGGGCCCGCGCTGCACGATGTCCATCAGCGCATCGTCCTTGAGCACGCGCTGGCGCGGCACGTCGCGGCTCTGCGCCTCGCGCTCGCGCCAGGCGGCGAGTTCCATCAGCAGCGCCAGCTCCTTGGGCTTGCGGATCCGGCCCTTCAGACGCTGCCAGGCATTCTCCGGCTTGACCTCGTAAGTGCCGGGCGAGTTCAGGACCGCCATCTCCTCGGCGACCCAAATCTCGCGGCCGCTGGCTTTGATGTCGGCGTCGAGGGCGAGATAGATGTCGCGCAGATGGGTGACGTCGGATTCCGCATAGACCAATTGGGCCTCGCTGAGCGGGCGGCGCGACCAGTCGGTGAAGCGCGAGGATTTGTCGATCCGCGCCTTGGCAAGGTCATTGGCAAGCTGCTCGTAGCCGACCGAGTCGCCATAGCCGCAGACCATGGCGGCGACCTGCGTGTCGAAGAGTGGCGTGGGGATCAGCTTGCCGATGATCCAGACGATCTCGAGATCCTGCCGCGCCGCATGGAAGACCTTGACCACGGCCTCATCGGCCATCAGCGCCAGGAAGGGCGCGAGATCGAGGTCGGCCGCAAGCGGATCGACCAGCACGGCCTCGTCCGGCGAGGCGAGCTGGATCAGGCAGAGCTTGGGATAATAGGTCGTCTCCCGCAGGAACTCGGTGTCGACCGTGACGAAGGGATGCGTGGCCAGGCGCGCGCAGGCGTCGGCCAGATCCTGGGTGGTTGTGATGAGGCTCATGAGGTCGGCTCATAGCAGACAGAGTATCGCCATGTCGCGGGCGTTCTTGACAATCCGCGCCGCGGCGTGTGCTTACCCCGAAACCGTGCGCGCGCCTGTGGCGGACGGCCTTGACCTCCGAAGAGACCAGTACCGTGACCTTGCATCGTTACCGTTCCCACACCTGCGGCGCCCTTCGCGAGAGCGACATCGGGGCTCAGGTCCGCCTCTCCGGCTGGTGCCACCGCATCCGCGACCATGGCGGCGTGCTGTTCATCGATCTGCGTGACCATTACGGCATGACCCAGGTGGTCATCGATCCGGATTCTCCGGCCTTCGCCGATGCCGCTGCGGTGCGCTCGGAATGGGTCGTCCGCATCGACGGCAAGGTCAAGGCGCGCTTTGCGGGCACCGAGAACGCCAATCTCGCGACCGGCGCCGTCGAGGTCTTCGCGACAGGCATCGAGGTTCTCGGCGCTTCCGGCGAATTGCCGTTGCCGGTCTTCGGCGATCTCGAATATCCCGAGGATACCCGGCTGAAGTACCGCTTCCTCGATCTGCGCCGGGAAAAGCTCCACAACAACATCATGTTGCGGACGAAGGTGATCGACTCGCTGCGCAACCGGATGAAGACCTCCGGCTTCTCCGAGTTCCAGACGCCGATCCTGACGGCATCCTCGCCCGAGGGCGCGCGCGACTTCCTGGTGCCGAGCCGATTGCATCCCGGCAAATTCTACGCGCTGCCGCAGGCGCCGCAGCAGTACAAGCAGCTCCTGATGATGGCGGGCTTCGATCGCTATTTCCAGATCGCGCCCTGCTTCCGCGACGAGGATCCGCGCGCCGACCGTCTGCCGGGCGAGTTCTACCAGCTCGACGTCGAGATGAGCTTCGTCGAGCAGGAAGACGTCTTCGCCACGATGGAGCCGGTGATCGCCGGCGTCTTCGAGGAGTTCGGCGGCGGCAAGTCGGTGACGAAGAACTGGCCGCGCATCCCTTATGCGGAAGCGATCAGCAAATATGGCTCCGACAAGCCGGACCTGCGCAACCCACTGGTGATGCAGGACGTCTCCGCGCATTTCCGCGGCTCGGCCTTCAAGGTCTTCGCGCGCATCCTCGAGGATGAGAAGAACCAGGTCTGGGCGATTCCCGCTCCTGCGGGCGGCTCCAGGGCCTTCTGCGACCGGATGAACTCCTGGGCGCAAGGCGAAGGGCAGCCGGGCCTCGGCTACATCATGTGGCGCGAAGGCGCGGGCGCGGGTCCGATCGCCAACAATATCGGCCCCGAGCGGGTCGAGGCGATCCGCATCGCGCTCGGCTTGAAGGATGGCGACGCGGCCTTCTTCGCCGCCGGCAACCCCGACAAGTTCTACAAATTCGCCGGCAACGCCCGCAACAAGGTCGGCTCCGAGCTCGGCTTGATCGACGAGAACGCGTTTGCCTTCGCCTGGATCGTCGATTTCCCGATGTACGAGTACAACGAGGACGACAAGAAGGTCGATTTCTCGCACAACCCGTTCTCGATGCCTCAGGGCGGACTCGAATCGCTGAAGAACGACGATCCGTTGGCGATCAAGGCCTTCCAGTACGACATCGCCTGCAACGGCTATGAGCTGGCCTCCGGCGGCATCCGCAACCATCGCCCCGAGGCGATGGTGAAGGCCTTCGAGATCGCAGGTTATGGCGAGGAGACGGTGATCGAGCGTTTTGGCGGCATGTATCGCGCCTTCCAATATGGCGCGCCGCCCCATGGCGGCATGGCGGCGGGCATCGACCGCATCATCATGCTCCTGGCCGGCGCGACGAATCTGCGCGAGGTCGCACTGTTCCCGATGAACCAGCAGGCCGTCGATCTGCTGATGGGTGCGCCGTCCGAGGCCTCGCCCAAGCAGTTGCGCGAGGCGCATCTGCGCGTGAACCTCACCGAGAAGAACGGCTGACCCTCGATGCCTGCGTCTGTCGTCGCGCGCCCGCTGGCGCTCGCCTGTATGCTTGCGCTGCCGCTGGGGGCTTGCGTCCAGGGTTCGGCCAATCCCGGCGCGGGGAGGGGCGCGGAATTGGCCAGCCTCGTCTCGCGCTCGATCGCCTGCCGGGCCGGAAACCCGCGCGCCAGCACGCTGGAGCGCTTCATCGACTCCGAGCGTGAGCGCGGCGCGACGCCCGACCAGATCGCCAGCGCACGCTCGGCCTATGTCACGGTTTCCGAGGCGGAGACGATCAACCAGGACATCCGTCCGCAAGCCTGCACGCCCGAGGAACGCGCCGCGCTCAAGGAGCGGATGGCGCGGGTCCGGGCCGGGCGCTTCGACGCGCTCTGATCGACGGCTGCCCGATGTCCTTCGCCAAGTCATGCCTTGCGGGGTTGTCCCTGCTTGCTCTCGCCGCCTGCAGCAGCACCATCACGGCCTTGCCCGGGACGCCCGAATACGCGGCGGCCCAGGTGTCGCGCGGCTATGATTGCGGGCTCAGGGTGGACCGCCAGGGCGTGCTGGCGCGGGTCGCGCGCGAAGACCGTCAGCGTTTCGTCTCGACCTCGGCAAGCCTTGCGGTGAAATCCTACAAGGCGCCGCGCCGTTGCGAGGCGGCGGAGCGTCTTGCTGTGCAGCGCGAGCTTGCGCTCCTGACCCGGCGCTGATTTTCGCTTGCTTGCGGCCACGCCTTGCGGCCAAACAGCCATCATGTCGCAGGCTTTCGCAGACGCCGTCACAGCCATCGTGGTCGCCTATGACAGCGCCCAGGTTCTGCCTGCCTGCCTGGCGGCTTTGGCGAGCGAAGGCGTGCCGGCGATCGTGGTCGACAACGCCAGCCAGGACGAGACCTGCGCCATCGCACAGGCGCAAGGCGCCCGGGTGCTCGCCAACACCTTGAACGAAGGCTATGGCCGCGCCAATAATCGCGGCGTCAACGCCGCCGAGACGCCTTACGTGCTGATCGTCAATCCCGATCTCGAACTGCAGCGCGGTGCGGTGGCGGCGCTGCTGGCGGCCGCGAAACGCTATCCCGACGCCGGCATGCTTGCGCCGCGCATCGTCGAACCCTCCGGCCGCATCTTCCTGCAGCCTCGCTCGTTACTGTCGCCGCCCTACCTCAATCATCCCGGCGAGGCCGTTATCCCGGAAGGGGATGCCTGCCTGCCTTTCCTCTCGGGCGCTTGCCTCCTGATTCACCGCGACACCTTCCTGGCGCTGGGCGGCTTCGATCCGGCGATTTTCCTGTTCTATGAGGATGACGACCTTTGCCGCCGCATGCGCGACGCTGGCCACAGCCTCATCCATGTCGATGCGGCGGAAGCCCGGCACGGACGGGGCCGCTCCAGCGCACCCTCGCCGCAGCGCCGCTTTACGGCCCGCTGGCACCTCGCCTGGTCGGAACGCTATGTCGCCAGAAAATTCGGCCTGCCGGCTCCCGGGTTATTCAAGGTCGTTGAAAATGCCTTCAAAACAATTGGTTACGGGTTGATCTTGAATCGAGACAAGATGTTCGCCCATGCCGGCTCCGTCGCTGGCGCGCTGGCCTGGTTGCGGAGAGCGAGCGCGCTAGCACGGCAAGGGCTGGAGCCGAGGCCGTGACGTCCGCGCGCTTCTGTTGCGTCGGTGACGGGATGGTCTGCGGCTCGAATAATTTCGGAATTCTGCGCCTCGTCCTGGCGCTTGCCGTGGTCGTCTCGCACGCTTTCAGCGTGGCGACGGGGCATGTCGATGACGAGCCGCTCATGCACGCCACCGGCTTCACGCTCGGCGAGCATGCGGTGAACGGCTTCTTCGCCATTTCCGGCTTCCTGGTGACGATGAGCTTTGAGCGGCGCGGCTGGCGCGACTTCGGGCTGGCCCGCCTGCTCAGGATCGTGCCTGGCCTGGTCGGGGCCACCCTGTTCGTTTCACTCGTCATCGGAACCATGATGACCAGCCTCGATCGGGCGTCCTATTTCGCGGATGGACAGCTCTGGCGTTTCATCTGGGGCACGCTGACCACCTTCAAGAGCGCGGCAGCGCTACCAGGCGTCTTCGACCAGAATCCGCTGTCCTTTCCGATGGGGACGGTCTGGACGCTGAAATATGAGTGCCTCTGCTATCTCGGCGTGCTTGTCGCGGGCCTGGCGGGATTGTTGTGTCGGCGCAGCTGGGTGCTTTGCCTCTGGGGCTTGCTGCTGGCCGCCGTCGTCCTGCGCGAGATCATCGCGCCCAACGGCGCCAAGGGGGTGGAGACCGGGTTGCGGTTGCCGCTGATCTTTGTGGCCGGGGGTCTGATCTATCTCTGGCGCGAGCGCGTGCCGCTATCCGTCTGGGGGCTTTGCGGGCTTGCGATCCTTGTCGCGCTGCTGGCGCGGACGCCGCTCTATAAGGCCGCGCTCTTCTCGGTTACGGCCTGGGGCGTGATCGTGCTGGCTCTGGCACCGGCCCTGACAGCCTGGCGCAGCACCCCCGCGGCCGATTTTTCCTATGGCGTCTATCTTTATGGCTGGCCCATACAGCAGGTCTTCTATGCGCTGTTTCCCGCGACCGGTGCGCTGACCCTGCTCGCGCCATCCTTGTTGCTGACCCTGCTCCTGGCTGCAGCGAGCTGGCACTTCGTCGAGAACCCGGCGCTCGGGCTCAAGCGCCGCCTGCTCTGCGGTTGATCTTAGCCACGAGCTCTTCGATTTGCCCTGACATCAGGAGCGGCAGCAGGTCGGCGACCTGGTCCCGCGGCAGGTCCCACCAGCGTGTCGCCAGGAGCGCCGTGATCTGCGCATCCTCGAAGCGCATCCTGACCACCCGCGCCGGATTGCCGGCGACGATGGCATAGGCGGGCACGTCGCGCGTCACCACGGCGCGCGCCGCCACCACCGCGCCATGGCCGATCGTGACGCCCGACATCACCATGCATTGCGAGCCGAGCCAGACATCGTGCCCGATGATGACGTCGCCGCGCGAGGTGTCGCTGCCGCTGATCCCGGCTGCTTCCGGCCAGAGCCGGGGCAGGGCCGGGAAGGGGTAGGTCGTCGCCCAATCGAGCCGGTGATTGCCGCCGAGCAGGATTTCGACACCATCGGCGATCGAGCCGTAGCGGCCGATGCGCAGGCGAACGCCGCTCTCGGGAAAGCGCACCTTCGGCCGGCCATAGGTATAGGCTCCGACCGCGATCTGGCCGGGTCGCCGCCCGATCAGCCGCGCCAGATGCAGCCGCGTCTGGTTGTCGGGGTTGAGGTGGCGGCGCAGGACGCCGCGCAGCGCCGGGGCCAGGCCCGACCACCAGGCTGCGAGCGGGCCTGGGCGCCAGTCCTCGTCTTCCGGCGGCAGTATGCCGCCTGGAGCAGTTTCCGATCCAATTGGATCGTTCAATTGCTCCAGGCCCTTGTTTGAAAGCGTTTCCTTCACGCGAACCGGTGTCCGTTTCGCTCGAAAACGCCCTTGTTCACTCGGCATTGGCTGTGAGATCGATCTTGTCGAAGATCTCGGTCGGATCCGAGAGCGTGATCACATCGGCGAGGCCGAGCCCGCTGCCGGACTTCGCGTTGGCCTGGACGGTAAGCGTCCCCGGCTTGGCGACGAAGCGTGAAACCGCCGCCGTCAGCGTCTTGGCGGCGTCGGACGGGCCCAGGATGGCGGCAAGTCCCAGACTCGCCATCATGGCGTATTCGCGGCGCAGATCCTCAGGCTTGCGCTTGGCCTTGCGCGCCTCATTGTCGAGCAGCTTTTCGAACAGGCCCTGATTCTGCAGCTTCGCCTCGACCAGGCGCGCGGTCGCGCCGAGCGCCGCAACCTGAGCCAAGGCGAGATCGCTCGAGAACAGATCCTTGGTGACGTTGCCGAGCGTGCCCTTGGCCTCGAGCTTGCCCATTCCAGTTCCGCCGAACGAGATCGCGCGGATGGCGAGCTCATTGCGCGCCGCCTCCCAGGCGAGGTCGATCTTGGCGGAGAGGTCGAGCATGCGGTAGCCCATGGCGATCAGGTCGCGCGCGGCCGGATTGCCGCTGGCTTCCGTGACAGGGGCCAGCAGGTTGTCGATTGTCAGGCCCAGGCTGGTGGGAACGCCGTTGAGCTGTTCGCCGGCCTTCAGCTCGAAGGTTTTCAAGGCTACCTTCAGCGGCGCCAGCGCGGGCTGTCCGGGCTTGCCTGGTTGCGGCACGTCGACCGAAAGCCCGTCCAGGCGCAGCGTCCCGATGGTTGGGATGAACTTGCGGAAATCAATTGTGTCGATCTCGGCATCGGGCTTGGCGAGCAGTGCCTTCAATTCGCTAAGGACAGAGCCCATCGCGAAGCCGGAATGGCTCAGCGAATCGATCTGGCCCTTGGCGCCGCCCGCAGCGAATTGCAGACCCTCGACCGCGAAGCCCGACTTCGCCGGCGCGTCCTCGCCGAAGGCGATCCGCGCGATCTTCATGTCGACGGTCTCGGATTTGGCGCTGGGCGTCGCCGGCGTGACGATGGTCATCGCCATGTCGCGCGCCTCGCCGCTGCCATAGGAGAAATTGTCGTAGAGCGAGAGCAGGGACAGGCCCATGCGCCGGTCTTCCTCGCTCTTCAGCGAAGGCGGCTTGGCTCCGGGTTCCCTGGCGGCTTTTGCCTGAGCCTCCGACATGGCCATGAGCCGCGTGACCACCTCGCCGAGCGGCTCGTCGCCGACCCTGGCGGCAAAACCGCGCCCCGTCGTCTTGCCGAGCGAGATCTTGCCGGCCGCGCCCATATCGAGCGTGTAGCCCTCCTGCTCGAAGCGGCCGAATACCGGCAGCATCGCTTCAGTGACGCCAGGTTGCGCCTTCTCGGTCAGCACGCGCGCCATGTGCTTCAGGTCCAGCGCCTCGAAGCTGGTGCGGAGCAACTGGCCGTTGATGGAGGTCGGGCCGGCGCTTGCGCCACCGGCGATGGCCTTGGCGGCGTCGCCGAGCGCGCCGCCGGGGGAGGGCGGCGTTGCGGGCTTTGCGCTGGCGGGAAGCGTCGCCGTAACCGTGCCGCTCGCTGCGGTGCCGCGACCGATCTTGCCATCCTTCACATCGGAAAAGCGGATATCGCGATAGCGCGTGACCTGCTTTTGATCGCCGATCGCCTGCTCGATGGTCAGCTCCGGCGCGCTGATCTCGGCGGCGTTGAGCTTGCTCATGCGGGAGACGGCGCTTTCGCCGGTGCTGGCGTTGAACAGGGAGACGAAAGCCTCGCGCTCCAGCGCCGAACCTTTCACGTCGATCTTGGGCGCGGTGATCACCACGGCGCCGAAATCGAACTTCAGCCCGTCGATCTGGAAATCGGCAGCCCAGGCCGGCTGCTGCGCGAGCGCGATCAGGATAGTGGCAAGAGCCGCGCTGCGGTAGCTCGTGAGCCGTTGGAGGGGCAAAGCGATCATGAAACTCTCCCGTTTGGGTGCGCGACCCTGCCGCAACGCCGCGACGAAGGGAAGCGGGGCGACAGGCTGTGCGCGACGAAATACTTGACCAATTCCGAGCTATCGCCGGTATCTGTCGGAAATTCGCCATCTCCCGGGTCGAGAGAGGGCGTCGTTTGCCGCAGCCGGGGAGCACTAAGCCATGCGGGCCGCCTTGTCTTTCATTACCGCTTGCCTTGCCTGGATCGCCCTGGCGACAGGGCCGTCTGCCGCTCTGGCGCAAGCCGGGGCTCCGGCAGCCGGGCTCGAGCAGCTTGTCATCGTCAGCGGCGGCACGCGCCATGTTTTCCAGGTCGAGGTCATGCGCACGCCCGACCAGCGGGCCAAGGGGCTGATGTACCGCAACTACATGCCCGAGGATCGCGGCATGCTGTTCGATTTCGCCCGCACCGAACCGGTCGCGATGTGGATGCAGAACACCTATATCCCGCTCGATATGCTCTTCATCCGCGCCAACGGCACGATCTCGCGCATCGCGGAGCGCACGGAGCCGCTGTCGACCCGCACGATTCCCTCGGGCGAGCCGGTGCTCTCGGTACTGGAGATCAATGGCGGCGTCGCCGAGAAGCTCGGCATCAAGCCCGGCGACAAGGTCGAGCATGTCTTGTTCAAGCGTTGAGCGGTTCGGCCGCTGATTCGGCGGTCGGCTGATTCTTCTCATCGTTTGAATCTTGGCTTTCGCTTGCGGCGCAAGCCCGCGCCGTGATAGCCAACCGCGACGCGAGGAATGGCTCAGTCGGGGTATAGCGCAGCCCGGTAGCGCATCTGCTTTGGGAGCAGAGGGTCCCAGGTTCGAATCCTGGTGCCCCGACCAGCCTCCTCGTTTCGAAACGGTTCGCCACAGGCGGGCCTGGGCAATTCTGGTGACGGCCGAGCGAGACCATGACCGCACGCATTTACCGCCCCGCCCGCACTGCGATGCAGTCCGGCACCGCCAAGACCGATCGCTGGCTGCTGGAATATGAGCCGGAGCGTCCGCGCGAGATCGAACCGCTGATGGGCTGGACCTCGTCGGGCGACATGAAGAGCCAGCTCAAGCTCTGGTTCGATACCGAGGCGGAAGCCGTCGCCTACGCGACGCGCAACGGCATCGCCTACCGGGTCGAGCAGCCTCATGAGGCCAAGCGCCGCTCGATGGCCTATGCCGATAATTTCAAGTTCAGCCGCGTCGGACAGTGGACGCACTGATCAACACGTGCCGCCTCCTGTGCGGCGCGCGAGCTTTCCAGACAGGCGAGGGCGCTTGCGCCTAAGCCCACGGGCCCGTAGCTCAGATGGATAGAGCAGCAGCCTTCTAAGCTGCTGGTCGCTGGTTCGAATCCAGCCGGGCTCGCCATATTTCACCTGGGTTTTCGCCAATGCGGCGGCCTCGGACAGTTGGAAGGAGGTTGCCGCCTTCCAACTCGCTTTCTCGAATCGCTCCCAGCGCGACCCAGGCACCATCAACCAGGCGGGTCTTGCCGAATTCGATGGCCGTGTCGAGCAGGGCGCATGTGTCATGAAGGGCGTGCGAGGTCCCAATTCCGTTGGCCAGCTTCGCGACCTGAACCCCGGGGTCGGATGCGCCGCTGCCGTGCGCCTCGCTGCTGCGCGAGTGCACGACGAAAAAGCTTGTTGCCCCGTCAGCAGGCTCATAGCTTGAGATGACCTTGCGTTATGCTTTCGGCTGCGCGGGTATCCTTGGGCGGCTCTGGGGGGGCCAGTTGATGCTGGAAAGCTACCTACGTCGTGGCGTTCGGCTGAAATGGATGCCGCCGCGCTCACAAACCAGCGACAATAACGGCGCCGTGATACCGACGCCGCCCTTGTCGCCGAACCCGATAAATTATGACGGGATGGACGACCAGATCCTGGCGAACTTCCACGCCAATTCGCTGGGCCTGAGGATGGGGCAGCCGATCCCCTATCGCTGGCTTTCATATGTCGCCGGCCGTACCACCACCATGCCGCTTGCCGGTGGCGATGTCCTGACCGGGCCGATGAGCGGCTGCCTGATTGCGACCTGGACTGATGGCGGCGCGAAGGTCGCACATGTCGGCACCATCGACAACAATCCCGCGGCCAGCACGAAGGTGAAGCGGACCTTTGCAGCGGAGGCGGGCGCGGCGGGAGACCTGACCGCTTTCAACCCCGCGGCCGTCTGGACCCCGGGCGAGATCGCGGCCGCCTTGGGCACGCGCGCCATGGGGTTCCAGATTTATGCGCTCGTGACCGGTCTCGGCGGCTATTTCTCCGTGCTGATGTTCGAGCTGCCGATCGGCCAGGGCAACAACCTCGCCGGGCGTGGCTTCCAGCGCGTCGTCGGAGGGATCAAGCCGGTGCCGGTGATGGCAGGCGTGCGGCTGCGTGCCTTTCTGATGTCCTGAGCGGCGCCGCGCAAGCCCTTCGAACTTGTCCCGGGAAAGGCAGGTCGCTATAGGACGCCTGCGTTGGAGGGGTCTTGTCGGATCAGCCAAGGCGCTAAGCCTTCCCGGCCGCTGGTCGTTGGTTCGAATCCAGCCGGTCTTGCCATTTCACCCGCCTTGCGCGCGTGCGCTGCACCTTTAGCGCGCCAAGGCTTCAGCTTTCGGGAATTGCCATGAGCGACGTCAGGGACAGCAACGGCACGGTGCTGAAGGACGGCGATTCCGTGACCTTGATCAAGGATCTGAAGGTCAAGGGCACATCGGTCACGCTGAAACGCGGCACGCTGGTCAAGAACATCCGCCTGACCGACGATCCGGGCGAGATCGAGTGCAATGCCGAGAAGGTGAAGGGCCTCGTGTTGAAGACCGAGTTCCTCAAGCGCGCCTGAGTTCAGCTCTCAATCGTCTCGGCCCCAATTGCGCAGGCGCTCGATCGACGCCCGTAGATCGCGCGGCCGCTGCCGCCACAGGCCGCGCGCCAGCCCGATTGCGAAAAACAACCCGAAACTCGGCAGGGCGATGGCGAGAGGTGCCGTCACCAACCCCATGGCGCAGCCGCCGGAATCGCCCACGCCGCATTTCGGGTCGAAGATCATCGCCGCGAATACGAGCAGGAGGGCAATCAGCGGCCCCAGCAGCAAACCCCAGAGGCCGCTGCGTATCGCCCCGAGAAGAAGCCTGCCCATCGCCGTCTCCAGTTGAGTCCAGGCTAGAGCACCGGCCCGAAAAGTGGGAACCGGTTTTCGGGACAAGCCGATGCATCATCAAAGCGCCACAGCATCGGCCCGAAAAGCGGGAACCGGTTTTTGCATCCTGCTCTCGCTCTTCGATGCGAGCCGGATGGGTCTGTCATGGCGTTTGGCTTGCAGCGCCGCGACAGGCGGCGTAAACCGCGCCGGTCATGGCTTTCGGGGCATGGCTCCGCCTTGATCACGCCCGAAAGGCTCGTCATCCGGGCACGGCTCCGCTACGGGCTCTCGCTCGCGAAGAGGGGCTGCCAGCCTAACCGCCCACCGGCACGTCACGAGCGCGACCTCGGTCGCAAGGATCACCATGGTTTCGCTGAGCCCCGCGATCGATCGCATCACGAGCTTTGCTTCGGCGAGCCATCTGCGCGCCTGCGCCCTGCTGTTGCTGCTGGCGCTCGCCGCCTTCCTGCCGGGCTTCAGCACGCTCCAGCCGCTCGACCGCGACGAGCCGCGCTTTGCGCAGGCGAGCAAGCAGATGCTGGAGAGCGGCGATTTCGTCGATATCCGCTTCCAGGCCGAGGCGCGCCACAAGAAGCCCGTCGGCATCTACTGGCTGCAGAGTGCGGCGGTCTCGGCCGGAGAGGCGCTCGGCGTGCCCCAGGCGCGGACCCAGATCTGGCTTTACCGCCTGCCCTCGCTGGTCGGCGCCGTGGCCGCGGTGCTCCTGACCTATTGGGCGCTGCTCGCCTTCGTCAGCCCGCCCTTGGCGCTGCTCGGCGGCGCCTTGATGGCGGCATGCGTCCTGCTCGGCGTCGAGGCGCGCATCGCCAAGACCGATGCGGTGCTGGCCGCCTGCGCGGTCGCGACCATGGGGGCGCTCGCGCGGACCTGGCTCGACTGGACACGCTCGCTCGCCTTCGTGCCGAGCTGCTGGAACTGGCTCGTCTTCTGGAGCGCCACCGCGATCGCTTTGCTGATCAAGGGGCCGATCGTTCCCATGGTCTGGGGGCTGGCCATGGTCGTGCTCTGCGTGAGCGAACGCGGCGTCCGCTGGCTGAAGCCGCTGCGCTTCGGCCCGGGGCTGCTGCTCTGCCTCATCGTGGTGCTGCCCTGGTTCATCGCCATCGCGGTGAAGACGGGCGGCTCCTTCTTCGCGGAGAGCGTCGGCCAGGACATGCTCGGCAAGGTCTCCGAGGGCCAGGAAAAGCATTGGGGGCCGCCCGGGCTCTATCTGCTGATCTTCTTCGGCACCTATTGGCCGGCGGCGGCTTTCGCGGCGATGGCGATCCCCTTCGCCTGGGTGCGCCGGCGCGAACCGCAGATCCTGTTCCTGCTGGCCTGGATCGTCCCGTCCTGGATCGTCTTCGAGGCGGTGCCGACCAAGCTGCCGCATTATGTCCTGCCGCTCTATCCGGCCATTACCGCGCTGCTGCTGCTGGCACTCGTCAATGGCGGCATCGACCGCTTCCGGCGTGGCGCCGTGGCGACCGCGGCGCTGGTCTTCCTGGTTCCACTCGTGCTGGTCGGGGTGATCCTCTACGGCAACTGGACGCTTGACCAGACCTTGCCCTATCGGGCACTGCCGCTGTTTGCCTTGATGCTGCTCGTCGCCTGGCGCGTGGTCGCGGCCTTCCGTCGTGGTGATCTCGAAGGCGCACTCTGGCGCTGCGTGCTGGCGAGCCTGCTGCTCGGCGCAGGCGTCTACGGTTTTGCGGTCGAAAGCCTGCGTTCGTTGAAGCTGTCCCCGCGCCTGGCCGAGACCGTCGCCACGGCCGGTTGCGCCGATCCCAAGGTCATCACGGCGGGTTATCGCGAGCCCAGCCTGGTCTTCCTGACCGGGACCGATCTCGCCATGGCGGCGGATGGTGCCGCGGCGGCGTCCTTCCTGGGTCAGCCTGGTTGCCGCATCGCCTTCGTCGAGAAGCGCTTCGCGGCCGAGTTCCAGACGGCGATCTCCCAGGCCGGCCTGACGCCGCGGCTGCTGACCACGCTGAACGGCTTCAACCTCAATGGCGGTCGCCGGCTCGAGATCGCGGTGTTCGCGCGCCCGTGAGCCAGATGAATGTTCCTTGCCCTGCAGCCCCGCTTGACGCAGGTTGCGCGCCGTTTTCCCGGATGATGTTCCGTTGACCGACAGCCCCGCAGTTCCACCGCCGATTCTCAGCGTCGTCGTCCCCGTCCGCAACGAGGTCGGCAATGTCGGCCCCTTGCTGGCCGACATCGAGACCGCCTGCGCCGCGATCGGTGATTTCGAGGTGATCTTCGTCAATGACGGCTCGAGCGATGGCACCGCGCAGGCGCTGGCAGGGCTGATGGCGAGCCGCCCCTGGCTGCGCGTCGTCACCCATGCCCAGTCCTGCGGCCAGAGCGCGGCCGTGCGCAGCGGCGTGCGCCATGCCCGCTCGGCCATCGTGGCGACGCTCGACGGCGATGGCCAGAACGACCCGGCTTTCCTGCCGCGCATGCTGGATGCGCTGCAGCAGGCGGGTCTCCAGGCCGGGCTCGTGCAGGGGCAGCGCGTCGGGCGCAAGGACACCGGTTTCAAGAAGCTGCAATCGCGCATCGCCAACGGCGTGCGCGGGCGCATCCTCAAGGACGGCACACGTGATACAGGCTGCGGCCTGAAATGCTTCCGCCGCGAGGCCTATCTCGCCTTGCCCTATTTCGACGCGCTGCACCGCTTCATGCCGGCCCTGATGGTACGCGAGGGCTATGGCATCGTGCATGTCGAGGTCCGTGACCGGCCCCGCCTTACCGGCGTCTCGAATTACGGCTTCTTCGACCGGCTTTGGGTCGGCATCCTCGACCTTGCCGGCGTCTGGTGGTTGATCCGCCGGCGCAAGCGCATTCCTCAGATCGTGCCGGACACGCAATCATGATCATCTCGATCGGCCACGCCGTATCCGACTATCTTTACGATGTCTTCGTGCTGAAATTCGACTTCTGGCTCGCCTTCGGCATCATCGCGCAATTGCTCTTCACGGCGCGCTTCCTGGTGCAATGGCTCGTCAGCGAGCGCGAGGGCAACTCCGTGATGCCGCTCTCGTTCTGGTATTTCTCGATGGCCGGCGGCGCGATGACGCTGGTCTACGGCATCGTCAAGCGTGAACCGATCATCATCATGGGCCAGGCGCTGGCGGTGGTGATCTATGTGCGCAATCTCATGCTGATCTTCAGCAACCGCAAAAGGCGCTCGGCCTCATAGGCCATTGCGCAAAGAAGGGGTTGCCGATTTTCGCATTGATCCTGCTCTAATTCCTTGGTTTGAGAGGGATTCATAGCGTCAGGTCGTCGGGTGAAAACCCGTAGCGCGCCATCATGCTGCGGTGCCAGGCGCTGCCGAGCTGGCTGCCCAAGGCCTCGTCGAAACGCCGCCTGAAACCGGCCGCCGACTTGGCGAAGGCAAAAGCGCCGCGAGCCGGCATCGCGGCTCCTGCCGTGACGACGGCAAGCTTGGGGTCGGGGTGGAGCGCGAGATAGCCGCGATGCGCCATGGCGACGCTTGCATAGGCGTCGGCGCGTCCCGATCGCACCAGATCCACGGCATCCTCCTGCGTGGCGACGCGCAGGATGCGATCATCGGGGATACCCGCTTTCAATCCGGTCTGTTCCTGGACCTGATCGGAAACGACGACGAGCCGTGAGCGCCCGTCGCGCGCCAGGGCATCATAACCTGTCAGATGAGCGCTATCCGCCTGCCTGGTCATCAGGCCGTCGGCCAGAGCCCAGACCGGAAGGCTGAAATCAACGCGTTCCAGCCGCTCCTGCGAGATGAAGAGCGGGGTGGTGATCGTCCAGCGCCCGTCGACGAGCCCGGGCAAGAGCTCGGCAAAGCTCGTCAGCCGCGTCTCGAACGAAGCGATGCCGAGCGCGTTCAGCACGGCGGTCACCAGTTCGACATCACTGCCTGCCGCCGTCCCGCCTTCCCTGGGAAAGCAGAAGGGCGGCTCGTCGAGATAGGCGAAGACGATCGGGTCCGATGGGCTGCTCGCCACGCTCAGCTCGCCGCGCGCAGCCGGGCGAACCCGGCGTCGAGATCGGCCTTCAGATCCTCGAGGTCTTCCAGCCCGATATGCAGGCGGATCGTCGGACCCTTGAAACCCGGCGTCGTCGCCGTGCGGTAGGGCTTGCAGTCGAACGGCAGGACGAGGCTCTCATAGCCGCCCCAGGACGCGCCCATGCCGAACAGGGTCAGGCCGTCCAGCATGGCGCCGACGGCCTTCATCGCCACAGGCTTGAGCTCGATCGCAAAGAGCGAGGAGGCGCCGGTGAAGTCGCGCTTCCAGAGCGCGTGGCCTGGGTCGCTCGGCAGCGCCGGGTGCAGCACCCGCGCCACTTCCGGGCGCTCGCTCAGCCACTGCGCCATCTCGAGGCCGGCCGGCATCTGCTCCTTCAAGCGAATATGCATGGTGCGGATGCCGCGCAACGTCAGGAAGGCGTCCTCGGGCGCGATGATGACGCCGAGCGTCTCCCAGCAGTCCCGGACCAGCTTGTAGAGCTCGGGCGTGCGCGCCGAGACGGTGCCGATCAGCACGTCGGAGTGTCCGGCGTAATATTTCGTGCCGGCCTGTACCGAGATGTCGACGCCGAATTTGTGGCTGTCGAAGAACAGCGGCGTCGCCCAGGTGTTGTCCATCAGCACCAGCACGTCGCGGGCATGCGCGGCGTCCACGATGGCGGGAATATCCTGCATCTCGAAGGTCTGTGAGCCCGGAGCCTCGGTCCAGACTGCCTTGGTGTTCGGCTTGAACAGCTTTGCGATATCGCCGCCGATAGCAGGATCGTAGTAGCTGACTTCGATGCCCAGGCGCGGCAGCATCCTGTCGCAGAAGTTGCGCGTCGGCCGGTAGACGCTGTCGGTCACCAGAAGGTGATCACCGGCCGAGAGCACCGCCAGCATCGGCAAGGTGCAGGCGAGCAGGCCCGAGGGGCAGACGACGACGCCCGCGCCGCCTTCCATGGTGTTCAGCGCCGCCACCAGCGCGTCGATCGTCGGGTTGCCCTGGGTTCCGTAGGTGTAGCGCGACTTCCGGGCGAGGAAATCCTCCATATTGGGGTAGATCACCGTCGAACCGCGCACGATCGCGGGATTGACGAAACCATAGCTATCGGCCGGATCGCGGCCTGCAAGGACGAGGCGGGTCTTCTCGCGCAGGCGCGCGAAATCAGGCGGGGACAGCTTTTTCATGGATGGAATCGCGAGGCCGTTTTCTGGTTCGGGTCAGGCTTGACCACCCTTGGAAACTTGCATGTGATGCGAAGCCGGGAAAGAGGCGTGCCGGATATGGGCCGTTGCTTGACGCTCATGAGCGTCTCTGGCAATCGACCTTGGGGACGCCGCTTAATTCCTGTGCAATCAGAGCGGGCAAAATGCCTGCAAGCGGCGAAGCCGATGACGGCCTGCCGGCCCGGCCGGACAGGAGACCTCAATGGGAGAGAGAGCAATGAAGAAATTCTTGGCAGCCGCGATCGCAGGGCTTGGGCTCGCGGTCACCGCGACAGCGGTTTCAGCGCAGGCGCCTGCGACTTTGGCCCAGGTCAAATCGCGCAACATCCTCAACTGCGGTTCCAACACCGGTCTTGCCGGCTTCGGCGTGCCGGATGCCCAGGGCAACTGGGTCGGCCTCGATGTCGATTACTGCCGCGCAGTCGCCGCGGCGATCTTCAATGACCCGGCCAAGGTGAAGTTCATCCCGCTTTCGGCGAAGGATCGCTTCACCGCGCTGCAGTCGGGCGAGGTCGATCTGCTCGTCCGCAACTCGACCTGGACGATGTCGCGCGACACCTCGCTCGGCCTGCTCTTCACCGGCGTGAACTACTATGACGGCCAAGGCTTCATGGTCCGCAAGAAGCTCGGCGTCACCTCGGCGCTGCAGCTTTCGGGCGCCTCGGTCTGCACTCAGCAGGGCACCACGACCGAGCTGAATCTGGCCGACTTCTTCCGCGCCAACAACCTGAAATACGAAGTCGTCGCCTTCGCCTCCTCCGACGAGACGGTCAAGGCCTATGACGCCGGCCGCTGCGACGCCTTCACCACCGATGCCTCGGGCCTCTATGCCGAGCGCCTGAAGCTGACGGCGCCGGACGATCACATGGTCCTGCCCGAGATCATCTCCAAGGAGCCGCTTGGCCCGTCCGTGCGCAACACCGACGCGCAGTGGTTCAACCTGGTGAAGTGGGTGCACTACGCCATGCTGAACGCCGAGGAACTCGGCGTGACCAAGGCCAATGTCGATGAGATGCTGAAGTCGCCCAATCCCGAGATCAAGCGTCTGCTCGGTGTCGAGGGCAAGTTCGGCGAAGGCATTGGCCTCACCGCCGATTGGGCCTACCGCATCATCAAGCTGGTCGGCAATTACGGCGAATCCTTCGAGAAGAACGTCGGCCAGGGCTCGCTGCTGAAGATCGCGCGCGGCCAGAATGGACTCTGGACCAAGGGCGGCCTGCAATACGCCCCGCCGGTTCGCTGACATCAAAACCAAATCCGGGCGCCGACCGTGTTCGGCGCCCGGGCTGCTCACGCCAATGCCGAATAGGTCCTCATAAACCGCAGAATATGCGGCTCTGGCTGCTCAGAATACGCGAGAGCGGATGAACCGCTCCGGATAGGGGACTACCATGAAACGATTGCTCGTCGCGGCGCTCGCGCTTGCCGCATTCCTTCCTGGCGTGGAACACGCCCAGGCCCAGACCTCCTCGCTCGCAACGGTCAAGAACCGCGGCGAACTCATTTGCGGCGTCAGCCCGGGCTTGGCCGGCTTCGGCATCCCTGATGCGCAAGGAAACTGGGTCGGCCTCGATGTCGATCTATGCCGCGCCGTCGCTGCCGAGATTTTCAACGATGCCGGCAAGGTCAAGTTTGTTCCGCTGTCGTCGAAGGACCGCTTCACCGCGTTGCAGTCGGGCGAGGTCGATCTGCTGTCGCGGACGAGCACCTGGACGATGGCGCGCGATACGGCGCTCGGCTTGAGCTTCTCGACCGTGAACTATTATGACGGCCAGGCTTTCCTGGTTCAGAAGAAGCTCGGCGTCCAATCCGCCCTGAAGCTCGATGGCGCGTCGATTTGCCTGCAGCAGGGCACGACGACCGAGTTGAACGTCGCGGACTTCTTCCGCGCCAACAAGATCAAGTACGAGGTCGTCGCCTTCGACAAGGGTGACGAAGCGATCAAGGCTTTCGAATCCGGGCGCTGCGATGCGCTGACGGACGATGCCTCGGCGCTCTATGCGCTGCGCCTGAAGCTGACCGCGCCGGAGGACGCCGTCGTCCTTCCCGAGATCATTTCCAAGGAGCCGCTCGGTCCGGTCGTTCGCAGCAGCGACATGCAATGGTTCAACCTGGTGAAATGGACGCATTTCGCCATGTTGAACGCGGAAGAGTTCGGCGTCACCAAGGCGAATGTCGACGAGATGCTCAAATCGACCAACCCTGAGATCCGGCGCCTGCTCGGTGTCGAGGGCAAGTTCGGCGAAGCGATCGGCTTGAGCAATGACTGGGCCTACCGGGCCATCAAGCTGGTCGGCAATTACGGCGAGGCGTTCGAGCGCAATGTCGGCGCCGGCTCCATGCTCAAGATTGCCCGTGGAAAGAATGCGCTGTGGACTAATGGAGGATTGCAATACGCTCCTCCGGTCCGTTGATCGTATGTGCGGAGCGTCGGTTCTGCCGGCGCTCCGTTCGCGGTTTGGTCGCGACGGCTTTATTTTGTGGGGGAAGGAGGGGAGGATACCGGGCGAGGATCATTTGGTCCGGGACTTGCTAGCATTTCGAGAACGGGAAGAACCCGTTCCGCCAACAGGGGAAACAACCATGAATAAGTTTTTCGCAGCCGCGCTCGTCGCGGCGGCAACTGCAGCTTGCATCGGCGGAGCGCAAGCGCAGACCGGCACGCTTGCCCAGGTCAAGAACCGCGGTATTCTCCATTGCGGTTCCGGGACGGGCCTTGCCGGCTTCGGCATTCCCGATGCCCAGGGCAACTGGACAGGCTTGGACGTCGATCTCTGCCGCGCGGTCGCGGCGGCGATCTTCAACGATCCACTGAAGGTCAAGTTCATCCCGCTCTCGGCCAAGGATCGGTTCACCTCGCTGCAATCGGGCGAGGTCGATCTACTCTCGCGCACCACGACCTGGACGCTGTCGCGCGACACCTCGCTCGGGCTCAATTTCGCGGGCGTGAACTATTATGACGGCCAAGGCTTCCTGGTCCGTAAGAAACTCGGCGTCGACTCCGCGTTGAAGCTTGCCGGTGGCTCTATCTGCACGCAGCAGGGCACGACCACGGAACTCAACCTCGCGGACTATTTCCGGTCCAACAAGATGAAGTACGAGGTCGTTGCCTTCGCGAGCAACACCGAGACCGTCAAGGCCTATGAGGCAGGCCGCTGCGACGCCTTCACCACGGACGCCTCGGGTCTTTATGCCGAACGGCTGAACCTGACGACGCCCGCCGACCATATCGTGCTGCCCGAGATCATCTCGAAGGAGCCGCTCGGCCCTGTCGTTCGCCATGGTGACGACAATTGGCTCGACATCGTCAAATGGACTCACTTCGCCATGCTGAACGCCGAGGAACTCGGCATCACCAAGGCCAATGTCGACGAGATGCTGAAATCGGATAATCCCGAGATCAAGCGCTTCGTCGGCACCGAGGGCAAGTTCGGCGAACCGATGGGCCTGACCAATGACTGGGCCTACCGGATCATCAAGCTTGTCGGCAATTACGGCGAGGTCTTCGAGAAGAATGTCGGCCAGGGCTCGCTCCTGAAGATCGCGCGCGGCCAGAACGCCCTCTGGACCAAGGGGGGGCTGCAATACGCTCCGCCGATCCGCTGAAGCATCGCGAGCGATCGGCGTCGGCCCCGTGCCGGCGCCGTATCGATCCCGGTCCCGCGCCGTCCGTTACGCATCGAAAGCGCATGGTCCGGGACTTGCTAAGCGTTTTAGGTGCGGGCGCAAGCCCGCACCTAAAACAGGGGAACGCAATGAAAAAAGCCGTCACGTCAGCACTCGTGCTCGCATCGCTCGCTCTCGGCGCGGGGGTTGCCCAGGCCCAGACAGGGTTGCTTCCGCAGATCAAGGCGAGGGGCGTCGTCACATGCGGCACGAGCCCGGGCCTCGCCGGTTTCGCGATGCCCGATGCGCAGGGCAATTATACAGGCATCGACGTCGATCTTTGCCGCGCCTTGGCGGCGGCGATCTTCAACGACCCGCAGAAGGTCAAGTTCGTGCCGCTCTCGTCGAAGGACCGCTTCACCGCGCTCCAGGCCGGCGAGGTCGATCTGCTCTCGCGCACCACGACCTGGACCTTGTCGCGCGATACCTCGCTCGGTCTCAACTTCGCGGGCATCAATTATTTCGACGGCCAGGGCTTCATGGTCCGCAAGAAGCTCGGTATCGATTCGGCACTCAAGCTCGCCGGCGCTTCTGTCTGCGTCGCGCAAGGCACGACCACCGAACTGAACCTCGCCGACTTCTTCCGCGCCAACAAGATGAAGTACGAGGTCGTGGCCTTCAGCAGCGGCGATGAGACGATCAAGGCCTATGAATCCGGCCGCTGCGACGCCTTCACCACGGACTCATCAGGTCTTTATGCCGAGCGCCTGAAGCTTCAGGTTCCGACGGACCATATCGTGCTGCCCGAGATCATCTCGAAGGAGCCGCTGGGTCCGGTTGTCCGCCATGGCGACGACAATTGGCTCGATGTCGTCAAATGGACGCATAACGCCATGTTGAACGCCGAGGAGCTTGGCATCACCAAGGCCAATGTCGATGAGATGCTGAAATCGGAGAACCCCGAGATCAGGCGCTTCGTCGGCACCGAGGGCAAGTTCGGCGAGCCGATGGGCTTGAGCAATGATTGGGCTTATCGCATCGTCAAACTTGTCGGGAACTATGGCGAGGTTTTCGAGAAGAATGTCGGCGCGGGCTCGCCACTGAAGATCGCGCGCGGTCAGAACGCGCTGTGGACCAAAGGGGGTTTGCAATACGCACCGCCGATCCGTTGAGGCGCTCTAGCGCGTTTTTGAGCGACTGAATACCGATTCTCGTGAAAAAACGCGTTAAAACAATGGCCTAGAGCAATTGAGCGATCCATTCGGATCGGAAATTGGTCTAGCGCGAAGGTCTGAGATCAGAAGGAAACATCCGGTGGCGGTCGAGGCCGCCGCCGGTTCACCTGCCGCAATCAAAACAAAAAAGGGCGTAACACGTGTCGACCATTCCGACCGAGACGGTTCAGCCGGGCAAGGCCTCGCTGCTCTACGATCCCAAGATAAGGGGCTATGTCTACCAGCTGGCCCTGCTCGCCGTTGTCGGCTTCCTGCTCTATTCGGCCGCGTCGAACGCCATCACCAATCTGCGCGCGCAGAAGATCGCGTCCGGCTTCGGATTCTGGCACAATGCCGCGGGTTTCGACGTCAACCAGAAGCTGATCCCATTCAGCGCCTCGGGCTCGACCTATGGCGAGGCTTTCTATGTCGGCCTTCTGAACACGCTGCTGGTCGCTTCGATCGGCATCGTGCTGTCGACCTTCCTCGGCTTCTTCGTCGGCGTGGCCCGGCTCTCCAGCAATTGGGTGCTGTCGAAGCTCGCGATGATCTATGTCGAGGTCATCCGCAACCTGCCGCTGCTGCTGCAATTGTTCTTCTGGTACAACGCGGTGCTGAAGCCGCTGCCCAATCCGCGCCAGTCGATCGAATTGCCGGCGGGTGCGTTGCTCAACAATCGCGGCCTCTATCTTCCGGACCCTCAGCTCGGTCCCGGCGGCTCAGTCATTATCTGGACGTTCCTGATCGGCATCGTTGCCTCGATCATCTTCCGCGTCTGGGCCCGCAAGCAGCAGGAGGCGACCGGCAAGCAGTATCCTGTCGGCTGGATCGCGCTCGGCTTGATCGTGGTGCTGCCGTTCTTCGTCTACCTCGTCACCGGCCGCCCGATCTCGTTCGTCTATCCGGAGATCGCCGGCTTCAACCTGCGCGGCGGCATCCAGATCTTCCCGGAATTCGTCGCGCTGCTGCTGGGTCTGACGACCTATACCGCGGGCTTCATCGCCGAGGTCGTGCGTGCCGGCATTCTCGCCGTCTCGAAAGGACAGACCGAGGCCGCCAATGCGCTGGGGCTGCGCGCCGGGCCGACCTTGAAGCTCGTCGTCATCCCGCAGGCCATGCGGGTGATCATCCCGCCCCTGACTTCGAACTACCTCAACCTGACCAAGAACTCCTCGCTGGCGGTCGCGATCGGCTATCCCGATCTCGTCCAGGTCTTTACCGGCACGGTGCTGAACCAGACCGGGCAGGCGGTCGAGGTGGTCGCGATCACCATGGCGGTCTATCTCACGATCTCGCTCGTCACCTCGTTTTTCATGAATATCTACAATAAGCGCATGGCGCTGGTGGAACGGTGAGGGCGCTACGATGACCGATGCAACCACCGAAAACGCACCATTCGCCTTCGTCCGCAAAGAGGCGCTGGCGCAGGAAACCCCGCCGCTCTCGGTGGCGGGGCCGATCGCCTGGATCCGCACCAACCTGTTCTCCGGCCCGGTCAATTCGATCCTGACGCTGCTATGCGTCTACATCGTCGTGACCACGGTGCCGGAGATGATACGGTTCTACTTCATCGACGCCGTCTGGAGCGGCACCAATCGCGATGCATGCCTGGCCGACAAGATCGGCCGTCCGGTCGGCGCGTGCTGGGCCTATATCGCCGACCGTTTCCAGTACTTCATCTACGGCTCCTATCCGGTGCCGCAGCGCTGGCGCGTCAACATCGTTTTCGCGATGTTTGCACTCGGCGTGCTCTGGCTGCTCTGGGAAAGGGCGCCGCTGAAGAAGGTCGGCCTCTTCTTCTTCTTCGTCATACTGCCGATTGGTGCCTATGTGCTGCTGCTCGGCGGCCCCAATGCCGAAGGCTTCCTGCGCTGGCTCATCGGCCTGACGCTGGTGCTGATGGTGATCTATCTGGTGCTGTCCTTCGTGCCGGCCCTGGCGCGGTTCTGGATCGGCCCTGCCTTCCTGGCTGTCGAGGAGGCGCAGCCGCCCTGGAAGCGCTTCTACCGGCCCAAGCGCCTGATCCTGCTGTCGCTGGTCGTCTTCGGCCTGATCGCGATCCTGGCCGACAAGATCGGCCTGCCGCGTGTCGACACCGGCCTCTGGGGCGGCATGACGGTGACCTTCCTGATCGCGGCGGTCGGCATCGTCTTCTCGCTGCCGCTTGGTGTCATCCTGGCGCTGGGACGGCGCTCGAAGCTGCCGATCATCCAGCTCCTCTCGGTGATCTTCATCGAGTTCGTCCGCGGCGTGCCGCTGATCACGGTGCTGTTCATGGCCAACACCATGCTGCCGCTGTTCGTGCCGCAGGAATATTCGCCGGATCGGCTGCTGCGGCCGCTGGTCGGCGTCGCACTCTTCGCCGCCGCCTATATGGCGGAGGTAATTCGCGGCGGCCTGCAGGCGATGCCGAAGGGCCAGTACGAAGGAGCGATGTCGCTCGGTCTGGGTTACTGGCAGATGATGCGGCTGATCATCCTGCCCCAGGCGCTGCGCATCGTCATTCCGGGCATCGTCAATACGTTCATCGGGCTGTTCAAGGATACGACGCTGGTCACCATCGTCGGCATCTTCGACTTCCTGCGCACCATCGAAGCCACCCTGGTCGATCCGACCTGGGCGACGCCGACCACGCGAGCGACTGGCTATGCCTTCGCCGCAATGTTCTATTTCCTGTGTTGCTGGGGGATGTCGCGCTACTCGATCTCGGTCGAGAAGCGGATGGCCGCCGGTCAGAAGCGCTGAAGGGACCAACCAACATGACCATGGCAGAAACGAATACCGCGAGCCGCCCCGCCGCGCTGAAGCAGACCTCGCTGAACACTCCGACCGCGGTTGAGATGATCGGCGTCAACAAGTGGTACGGCGAGTTCCACGTGCTGCGCGACATCAACCTGAAGGTCGAGCGCGGCGAGAAGCTGGTGATCTGCGGACCGTCGGGCTCCGGCAAGTCGACGATGATCCGCTGCATCAACCGCCTGGAAGAGCACCAGAAGGGCTCGATCATCGTCGACGGCACCGAACTCACCAACGATCTGAAGAAGATCGACGAGATCCGCCGCGATGTCGGCATGGTGTTCCAGCACTTCAACCTGTTCCCGCATCTGACGATCCTCGAGAACCTGACGCTGGCGCCGATCTGGGTCCGCAAGATGCCCAAGAAGGACGCGGAGGAGATCGGCATGCACTATCTCAAGCGCGTCAAGATTCCCGAGCAGGCCGCGAAATATCCCGGCCAGCTCTCGGGCGGCCAGCAGCAGCGCGTCGCCATCGCGCGCTCGCTCTGCATGAGCCCCAAGATCATGCTGTTCGACGAGCCGACCTCGGCGCTCGATCCCGAGATGGTCAAGGAGGTGCTCGACACCATGGTTTCGCTCGCCGATGAGGGCATGACCATGCTCTGCGTCACCCACGAGATGGGCTTTGCCCGCCAGGTCGCCGACCGGGTCATTTTCATGGATGCCGGGCAGATCGTCGAAATGAACGAACCCAACGCCTTCTTCAAGAACCCGCAGCATGAGCGCACGAAGCTCTTCCTGAGCCAGATCCTGCACTGAGCTCGATTTCGGCAGATTAAGATCTTTCCGATGGCGCACCGATTCTTCCGGTGCGCCATTTTTTGTTGCGACTGAATAATTGTCGACGGGCGATTTTATTACCGCCCTGGGGGCAGGGCGGGTGGTAAACTGCGACTAGTCGGAACAAAGCACTGCCCGGTGGGTTGATCAACCAACCGGAGGAAACACCATGAACCGCTTTATTCCCGCTCTCATCGGCACTCTCGTGATGACAGGCGGTGCCTATGCCCAGTCGATCAACATCGGGCCCGGCGGCGTCGGCGTCGAGACACGCGGCCCGAGCGAGCGCATCATCGAGCGCGAAGTTCGCCGTGATGACCGCGACGGTTTCGAGCGTCGCTCGGACCGTGGCTATTATCGACGCGACGATCGTCGTCGCGTCGAATTCCGCGACCGCCCGCGCTGCCGCACGGTCATCACGCGCGAAGAGACGCGGCGTGGCGTGATCAAGACGAGGCAGCGCGTCTGCAGCTGATCGACCGCTCAGCGTCGGCGAAACCCGAATCGAAAGGCCGTCCCGCTAGAGCCGGATGATTTCAGACCGGGTCACAAGGTGACCCGGTCTGAAATCTGAATCCGTCTCTCATCAAAGAGTTAGAGCAGGATCGGTGCGAAAAACCGGTTCCCACTTTTTCGCATCCAGCTCTAGCGCGGGGCGGCCTTTTTTGTGCGCGGTTTGGCAGCTTATTTGCCGTCACGCGCTTTCACGGCCGCGTCCGGGAAATCCGAGAACAGCCCGTCGATGCCAAGCGCGAAGAACGCCTTGTATTCGGCGGCCGGATCGCCCTTGTAATTCGAGGCCAGGCGCTTGGGCTCACTGCGGAAGGTCCAGCTATGGACGAAGAGCCCGGCAGCGTGGGCATTCCTGACGACATCGGTCGCCGGCAGCAGCACGCGGTCGCGCTCGTCGATCACGCCATCCTTGTTCAGATCCTGTGGCTTGCCGTCATCGCCCAGGACCTGCTTGGCTGGCAGGATGTAGGGCTTCCAGGGGGCGACGCCGTCGGCATAGGTCCTGATCTCCTTCAGCCCTTCAGCCGTGACGAGATCCTTGAAGCTGCGCTTGTCGCCGGTGACGACGAAATCATAGGGCTTGTCGAAGGGGGCAGCCAGAACGATGCCGCCGTCCTTGTCGACATCGTCGGCATCGACGAGCTGGATCAGGCGCAGCTGCGTCTTGCCGCGGAGATACTTCAAATTCGCGGTCTCGAAGCTCTGGATGATCACGGGCGAGGATTTTTCGGTCCAGCCGGCGGCCTTGAGCGCGTCGAGCAGGCGGTCCTCGAGCGGCAGGCCGATCGCGGCGTGGAAGATCGAATGCTTGGTCTCGGGATAGATGCCGATGACGCGCCCGAGCCGCGTGCTCTCGGCCTTGGCGAGGTCGATGATCTCCTGCAGTGTCGGAATCTCGTATTTGCCGTTATGCGACTGGTCGCGATCGGCAAAGGCCTGCTTGGCCCGCAGGGTCTTGATCTCGGCGAGTGTGAAATCACTGGCGAACCAGTCGGTGGTGTCGACGCCGTCGATCTTGCGCGTGGTCTTGCGATCCGCGAATTCCGGCCTGGTCGAGACGTCGGTCGTGCCGCTCATGATCGGCTCGTGCCGCGCGACCAGCACGCCGTCCTTCGTCGCCACGAGATCGGGCTCGATGAAGTCCGCGCCCTGTTCGATCGCGAGCTTGTAGGATTCGAGCGTATGCTCGGGCCGGTAGCCGCTGGCGCCGCGATGGCCGACGATCAGCGGCTTCTGGCCCGACAAGGTCGGAGCGGCTGTCTGGGCCATGGCGTCAGGCGCACCCAGCGCGCCGCAGGCGAGGCCGGCCAGCATTGTGGCACTGAGCAAGGTCGCTTTCATCATCGGTCCAGTCCCTGGTCGCGCTATCGTTGGCGCGACCATGATCGGACGATGTGACAGGCCGGTGAAGTCGCCGTGCCGAGTCTATTCCGCCGGAGCCGCCTGCACTGGACCTGCAGGATGGGCGCTGCGGCGATCCATGTCGGCGACCATCCGGCGCGCCATGGTGCTGGCGGTCTTCTCGAAGCAGAAGGGCAGGAAGGCATGGACGAAGGCACAAAACGAGGCCGCGAACATGCGCCCGGAATAGCGCATGGCGACGCCGAAATGCTCGCCATAGCTCTCGCCGACCGTCTCGGGATGCTGCGTGAAGAGTCTGACCAGGCTGGGTTGTGGCATCGCGTTCTCCCCCCAGAGCCGGATGAGTGCGAAAACCGGTTTCCATCGTTTCGCATCCAGCTCCATCTGCCGAAAGAGTGCCCATACGGCAGGAAGATCGCTTCCCAATTATCAGAAAAAAATCCAGGATATCGGGATCATATCCCCATTGGAGGGCAGAATTCAGTATGGCGTCCCAAGGCCAGAGCCTCGACCCGTTCGATCTCGCCATCCTGCGTGAGTTGCAGCGCGATTCGACCCGCAGCATCGAGGATCTTGCCGCGCTGGTGAATCTTTCGCGCAATGCCTGCTGGCGCAGGATCAAGCTACTGGAGGAAGCTGGCGTCATCCGCGCCCGCGTCGCGCTGGTCGAGGCGTCGAAGGTCAATGCCGGGCTGACTGTGCTGATCCGGATCCGGACGAGCCAACACAGCGCCAAATGGGCGGAGGCGTTCCGGGATACGGTCAGGGCCTTGCCGGAGATCGTCGGCGCCTATCGCACCTCGGGCGAGGTCGACTACATTCTGCGGGCTCGCGTGCCGGACGTCGCGGCCTATGACAGGCTCTATCAACGTCTCATCGCCCGCATCGACATGGTCGATGTCGCGGCGAGCTTCGTCATGGAGGAAATCAAGGACACGACCGAAGTGCCGCTCGGCTACGCCTGAGCGGCACTTCGGTCGGCAGTCGTCAGTAGCGGTTCTCGAGTGTCGTCTTGGCGTCGAGGCGCTTCTTGGCCGGCGGCGTCAAATCCGGCGGCGGCGTGGTGGCGCAGGCGGCGAGCGCCAGCGTCATGAGCGCAGCAAGGGTGAGGCGGCTGAGGCGGATCATCGGCAGTTCCATTCGGTGTGAGCGGATCGCTTCTTCTTTCCGCCGATGCTGACGCCTCGTCAAGCAAGCTGTCTTACGCTTGGACCAGTCACAAACACGTGCGGGAAGGGGGCCAGCCGTCGATGCCGCACCGGCGGCAGGGCGCCCCCTGGGACGTGCCGGCCGGCTTGGCTAGAAGGTCCGGTTCTCCATCCGGATGGTCGAATCCGGTGAGCTGGCCGAAGGCTTCAGCGGTGTCGCCAGAGGCTGGCCTTGCGCTTTCGACGTGCTCATGAATACCGGATTCGAGCCCATGCTGGCTTGGAAGCCATCGCTCTCGATGCACCCTGCCAGTGACAAGGCCAAAGCGGTCAGGATTGTGATAGGGATGATGCGGATCATGAACGTACCTCATGAGATACCGGCGTCGCCGGTCTCGCCCCCGCCGATTAATTGTGCCATCACGGCGTCGAATTTGTGTCGCGCATGACGGCACGACACGGACCCGAAATATGACGCCCGCCGCCCGCATCAGCGCCGCCATCGAGGTGCTGGACGACCTCATCCAGCGCCGCCGCCCAGCCTCCGACGCGCTGAAGGATTGGGGTCTTTCACGGCGTTTCGCCGGCTCCAAGGACCGTGCCGCGATCGCCTCGCTCGTCTATGACGCGCTGCGCCGCAGGGCGTCCTCGGCCTTCGCCATGGCGGCGGAAACACCGCGCGCGCTGGTGCTCGGCATGCTCGCCGGCCTGCGCGGCCTCAGCGCCGAGGAGATCGCGCTGCTCTGCTCTGGCGAGAATCACGCGCCCATGCCGCTCGACGCCGAGGAACAGGCAAGGCTCGCCGCCTTCTCGCTCGATGGCGCGCCCGACTGGATCCACGCCGACGTCCCGGAATGGCTGTGGCCGGCTTTCGCCGCGGGCTTCGGCACCGAGGCGGTGAGCGAGGGCCAGGCGCTGGCCGGTCGCGCGCCGATCGACATCCGCGCCAATCGCCTGAAATCGAGCCGCGAGGCGCTGATGGTGGATCTGGCCCATGCCTCGCCCGAGCCCGGCGCCTGGTCGCCCGATGCGCTGCGCTTCCAGCCCGGCCATGACGGACGCGGGCCGTCATTGCAGGCAGAGCCGTCCTTCTTCGCGGGCGGCTTCGAGATCCAGGACGAGGGCTCGCAGCTCGTCACCTTGCTGGCCGGCGTGCGGCCGGGCCAGACCGTGATCGATCTCTGCGCCGGGGCCGGCGGCAAGACGCTGGCGCTCGCCGCGCTGATGGGCAATCAGGGGCGTCTGTTCGCGACCGATCTGGACAGCCGCAGGCTTGCGCCGCTGCATGAGCGGCTGGCGCGCTCGGGCGCCACCAATGTCGAGATCCGCATTCCGCGCAGCCGCGGTCATGAGCCCCTGATCGACCTCGCGGGCGAGGTCGATCTCGCCTTGGTCGATGCGCCCTGTACGGGCTCCGGCACCTGGCGGCGCAATCCTGATGCGAAATGGCGCGTGCGGCCGGGCGCTTTGGCCGAGCGCATCAAGGACCAGGCCGAGGTTCTGGCCCGCGCGGCGCGGCTGGTGAAACCGGGCGGACGCATCGCCTATGTCACCTGCTCGATGCTGCCGGACGAGAATGACGAGGCCATCGCGGCTTTCCTCGCGCGGCATGCCGGTTTTGCGGCGGTGCCGCTTGCCGAAGTGCTGGCCTCGAGCGAGGGCGATTTTGGTTTGCTCGGCCGTTTCGCCACGGAATTCGGTCTGCAGCTCTCGCCACGCCGCACCGGGACGGACGGATTCTACCTGGCTTGCACGCAACGCATTGCCTGAAAGCCAACAGGCCGTTGCACGCTCGCGCGCGATCCATTAACCGAACGCGATGACGAGCGAAAAAATCCACGACTCCATTCTCATCATCGACTTCGGCAGCCAGGTGACGCAGCTGATCGCGCGACGCGTGCGCGAGATCGGCGTCTATTGCGAGATCGCGCCATTCCAGTCGGCATCCGAGGCCTTCCAGCGGCTCAAGCCCAAGGGCGTGATCTTCTCGGGCGGCCCGGCCTCCGTGCCGGATGAGGGCTCGCCCCGCGCGCCGCAGGAGGTATTCTCGACTGGCCTGCCGGTGCTCGGCATCTGCTATGGCCAGCAGACCATGGCGCATCAGCTCGGCGGCAAGGTCGAGAGCGGCCACGCCGCCGAGTTCGGCCGCGCCGATGTCGAGATCGTCACGCCTTCGGCGCTGTTCGAGGGCATCTGGGAGGAGGGCGGTCGCTACCCCGTCTGGATGAGCCATGGCGACCGCGTCACGCAGCTGCCCGCCGGCTTCTCGGTCAAGGCGACCTCGGAGAACGCGCCCTATGCGGTGGCGAGCGACGAGGAGCGGCGCTTCTACTCGACCATGTTCCACCCGGAGGTGGTGCATACGCCCGATGGCGGCAAGCTGCTGCGCAACTTCGTCGTGACCATCTGCGGCTGCGTCCCGGACTGGAGCATGGCGGCCTATCGCGCCGAGACCATCGCCAAGATCAAGGCACAGGTCGGCAAGGGCCGCGTCATCTGCGGCCTCTCCGGCGGCGTCGACTCGGCGGTTGCGGCCGTGCTGATCCATGAGGCGATCGGCGATCAGCTCACCTGCGTTTTCGTCGACCACGGCCTGATGCGGATGAACGAGGCCGAAGAGGTCGTGCGCCTGTTCCGCGACAGCTACAACATCCCCCTCGTTCATGTTGAAGCCGAAGCGCTTTTCCTCTCCGAGCTCGCCAAATGCGGCGCTGATCCGGAGGCCAAGCGCAAGACCATCGGCCGGCTCTTCATCGAGGTCTTCGACGAGGAAGCGAAGAAGCTCGGCGGCGCCGACTTCCTGGCCCAGGGCACGCTTTATCCCGACGTGATCGAAAGCGTCTCGTTCTCAGGCGGTCCGTCCGTGACGATCAAGTCGCACCACAATGTCGGCGGCCTGCCCGAGCGCATGAAGATGAAGCTCGTCGAGCCGTTGCGCGAGCTCTTCAAGGACGAGGTCCGCGTGCTCGGCCGTGAACTTGGCCTGCCAGAAGCCTTCGTCGGCCGCCATCCCTTCCCGGGGCCGGGCCTCGCCATCCGCTGCCCCGGCGAGATCACCAAGGAGAAGCTCGACATCCTGCGCAAGGCCGATGCGATCTATCTCGACGAGATCCGCAAGGCCGGGCTCTACGACGTGATCTGGCAGGCTTTCGCCGTGCTGCTGCCGGTGCGCACCGTCGGCGTGATGGGCGACTACCGCACCTATGACCACGTGCTGGCGCTGCGCGCCGTGACCTCGGTCGACGGCATGACGGCCGATTTCTACCCCTACGACATGGCCTTCCTCGGCCGCACCGCGACCCGCATCATCAACGAGGTCAAGGGCATCAACCGCGTCGTCTACGACGTGACCAGCAAGCCGCCCGGCACGATCGAGTGGGAGTGAAGGGGGCAAAGGACAGCAACACCGTAGCTCCGGCGGCGATTTTCGCCATCGCGCCATGCCGTTGCAGTCCCTGTCTTACTCCGCAGAGCTGGCGCTGTCTGTCTCCCGAGCTCGCTCTGCGTTCAGTTTCGGGGTGATGTAAAGTCGCGTTGGAGAGCGGGGCGTTCTATCCTAGAATAGCGCGCACAATAACTTGTCTGCCTAGCGCCTAATCTCGATCGCAGGACGTGACAGCCAATTAAGCCAGTTCACAATGCTGACGACAATGCCAAAATGGATGTGATCAGCCCGCATCTGACATTCGCCTTTTGGCTCCCTTGATCTGTCGCAATGGGTTCGCCGCGAAGCCCTGCTATCGACGCACTCAGTGCGCGCATTATCGTGGTGCAGTCAGAATGGAGGCTAAAATGGCGATCAATGACATTGGTCCGAAGCCGCAATCGTTCGACATTGAACGCGCGACGAAGGAAAACACAGATTATCGCTCCGTCGCTTGGAGCGGGCGCTATCTGCAAGTGACGCTGATGTCGATCCCCGTCGGCGGCGATATTGGCCTTGAGGAACATCCAGAGACGGATCAGTTTTTGCGCCTCGACGCTGGCCGTGGCCGGGTGCAGATGGGAGCCGCGAAGGACAAACTGACCTTTGAAAAGGAAGTCTCGGACGGTTGGTGTGTGCTGGTTCCGGCGGGGACTTGGCACAATATCACCAATATAGGCGCGTCTCCCATGCAGATTTATACGATCTATGCGCCGGCTCACCACAAGCCCGGCAAGGTGCAGGCGACGGCCGCGGCGGCCGAAGCAGATAAAGACGACGAGCCGGCGACCTGGTCAGTGCAGCCAAAGCATGCACCCGACAAGCACGGGTGACGTCGCAAAGAGTTGCTTCAGGGGTATAGCTGTCGCATTTCAAGGCCGTCCGGTCGGTTTTTGACCCCAAGCCGTCATTGACAACCTTAGTGCCTGATATCGTTGAACGCGTGAAAGGCGGAGTAAACGTTTCCACGATCTCGCTGCGCGCCCCGTCGCGGTCATTTCGGCGACGCGCGTGCAGCGAACCATCAAGGCGCCGGAAAACCTGCGGAAGATCATCGCCGCCGCGTCGCGCCGGAGCGTCGGGAACGGAAGCCGTGCGCGCCGGCTTGCACAGCGGGACCGACACGCCCGTCAGCAACGATCCCCGCAAATGCGCTTGCGCGTGCCGTACGGATTACGAGCGCGCGCGGACTCGTGGGATCGCGCAGCGCTTCCAGCGCACGTTTGGTGCGGGTTTCTGGCGCGACCGTGATCACAGTCGATGCCAGGGCGAAGACCGTTAGAATTAGCGCTCTCCGAAGATCGCCGAGCGCGAGGTCGATGACTCCGCCGCTGAGCAGCAGCGCCAGCATTGGTTACCGCAGCACTTCAAGGACGATGCAAATGGCAGTACGCCCGTCATCGCGCGTCAATTCTTTGAATCCTTCGCGCTTCACGCGGGCCTGCGCCTCCCTTTCGCTCAGGCCCATCGGAGGGGCTGTCGATGGCGTTTCGCCATTCATGGGGCGCCATAGCTGGCGCGGGCAGAGCGGACTGGCGCGCAGAGGATCGCTTCGAGCTTCGACATCTGGCTGTTCCTTCTTGCCAAACCAGAGGTGAGCGCCTTCGTTTCGGTGATACCAAATGAAGCGAAGTTGCATTGATCCGTGTCATGGGGTGGAGCCTGCGGCACATGCGGACCGCGGCGGTCATGAGCTTACACGGTCGATACCGTCCGGGCGCGGTCATGGGCCAGCGCCTGAAGCGCCGGCACGCCGATCGGCGGGGAAGCCTGCCATGGCACGAAGAACAGCCTCTTTGCCATCGCCTCTCGTACGCGCTCGATCTGCCTGCGTTCCCCCACCAATCGCTGTTGAAGCAGGCTGTCGCGTGTGCCGGCGGCCAGCAGGCTCTTGTTGATGATCCAGGCGTAGGGCTCGATATTCGCGCGTCGAAGGTCCTCCTGCAGAGCACTGGCCTGGGAGACCGGCGTGGTTTCGGCCAGCGTGACCAGCAGGATGCGCGTGTAGTTCGGATCCTGCAGACGCATCAACGGCGTGATGATCCGGCCTGTGGACTTGTTCGAAGCCGATTGTCGCGTCATCTGCCGGTGATAGGCGCCTGTGGCATCCATGAGGAGCAGGCTATGTCCTGTCGGCGCGGTGTCGAGCACGACAAACGCGCTGCGCGCCTCCGCGACGATATGAGAGAAGGCATGGAAGACCGCGACTTCCTCCGTGCAGGGCGAAGCCAAGTCTTCGCGCAGCAGGGCCTGCCCCTGCTCATCGAGTTTGCTGCCGCGCTGATCCATGATCTTGGCGATATAGCGCTCGGTTTCTGCCTTCGGATCGATTCTGTCGACGCGCAAGCCCGGGGCCTCGCCCATAAGCGTCGTTGCCAAATGGGCCGCGGGATCTGTCGTGCTGAGATGCACTGTGTGGCCGCGCTGGACCAGACCCAGAGCAATGGCGGCAGCGATGGTCGTTTTGCCGACGCCACCTTTGCCCATGACCATGATCAGGCCCTTTCCGTCCGCGGCAAGAAGGTCGATCAGCCCATCGAGGGCAGGAAGGTCGTCGGCGAAGGCTACGGTGGTGGATAGCGTGTTCGCCGTCGCCCGAGTGGGACGAAGCAGCGTGCGCAAGGCTTCCAGCCCCATCATTTCGAAAGGCCGCAATGGAATATCGTCGCGCGGCAGCTCCCGAAGAGAAGGTGGCATTTGCGCGAGTGCCTGCTCGCCCTGTTCCTCCAACGAAGCCGCGACGGGATCGGAGGGGATAGCGGCGTGAAACACGCCATTGATCACCAGACGCTGGTTCGCGAGGCTGAGCGCGCGAAGCTCGGTCGCGGTTCGGGCGGCCTCCGCGATCGCGCTGGTTTCCGGGCGCGTCACGAGAATGACGGTCGTGGCGGCAGGATTGCACAGTGCCGTCATCGCGGCCTTGAAGCGCTCCTCCCGGCTTTTCAAGCCGGAATGCGGCCCCAGGCATGAAGCGCCTTGCTCATTGACCTCTAGAAAGCCGCTCCAGGCCTTCGGCAGGCTGAGGAGCCGAAGCGTATGCCCGGTCGGCGCGGTGTCGAAGATCACATGATCATAGGCACCACTGTTGTCGGCCAGACGGCCGACGAATTCGTCAAAAGCCGCGATTTCGGTCGTACAGGCGCCCGATAGCTGCTCTCGAACCGCGTCTCGATCCTGATCGATCGTGTCCGGCTCCATCTGCGCCAGGACCCGCTGACGATACGATTCAGCGGCGGCGACGGGGTCGATGTTGAGCACCTCCAGTCCCTTCGCGCCGGGGACCGCGATCGGCGAATTCCCCAAGGGCACGCCCAGGATCTCGTCGAGATTGGAGGCGGGATCGGTACTGACCAGGAGTACCGACCTGCCGACGTCGGCCAACGCCAAGGCGGTGGCGCAAGCCACCGACGTCTTGCCCACGCCGCCCTTGCCGGTGAAGAACAGGTAGCGGGTTGGACTGTCCAGAAAACCTGGGAGATGGACCGCGGCTTTCTCGTTCATCGTGGCTCTGATCCGTGGTGAGGGCAGGAAACTTGTCCGTTCCCTGCCGACATCAAATCATAGCGGCTCCAGCCTTCGATCCCGCTTGATTCAGGTCAATGTGCCGTCCAGCCGGTCGTGGCGGAATGCACAAATGTGAAGTCAAGGTGGATACCCTTCCACGGCATCCTCGCTCTTGCAGTCCCTGCACTCGTCAGCATCGTCGCGCTCGTGCGCTCCCTCTTTGGTAGCAGCCCGCACGTCTTGCAGCATTGGAGACGAACTATGAGCTATTATTTTGCGAAGACGCTGACGACAGGCTTCGACGATGCGGTTCACCGTACGACCGAAGCATTGAAGCAAGAGGGTTTCGGCATCATCACCGAGATTGATGTCAAGGATACGCTCAAGAAGAAGGTCAACGTCGATTTCCGAAACTACCGAATCCTGGGTGCCTGCAATCCCGCGCTTGCCCACGAGGCATTGCAGCTTGAGGACAAGGTTGGAACGATGCTGCCTTGCAATGTTGTCGTGCAGGAAATTCAACCCGGCAGCGTGGAAGTCGCGGCGATCGATCCGGTGGCGTCAATGGCGGCGATTGATAATCCTCGACTGAAGGAGGCCGCCGCGAAAGTGCAGGGAAAGTTGCGTAAGGTGATCGATAGCCTCTGAGCCTTCTTGAAATGAAGAACATTGGCTTTTTCGCGTGTCGTCCAGGCAACCCTTGTGCTCCTCACTTTCATCGGACTCGCGCCGCTTTAGGCCGCCAATGGCCGCGGAGATGGGTGCCTCGTGCTGGTCGTGGAAATGGCTTGCGATTGCTCGCCGCTGGGCGGTTCATGAACACGGCCGAACCTCTGATGTCCGCCTCGATCCGCGCCGGGAAACACTTTCTCGACGTCTCAGCCGAACTCGACACATACAGCGAAGCGTTGGCGCTCGATGGCGGGCCCGTACGGCTGGCGTGATGCTCCTGCCGGGAAGCGGTGGAAGCGTCGCGATGCTGGGAAGTCTTGCGTGCCCGCTGTAGCTCCCGACGAGCCTAGCCCGGCGCTATCCTCGTGTCGCGCCGTCATATTCGCGGCTGAACGGCGCTGCGCTCTGATCGGCGAGTGCGATCGTCCGCGCCTTTCGAAGCGTCAGAAATGGGCTTTGGGCTGGAGCTTCAGCGTGGTTCGCGTGGAATCCGCCAGCTTCGACAACAACCAGTCGGGATTGCCGAGGTTGAAATAGGCCTTCAGCAGAAAGCGCCAGAATAGACGCTGCGCGTTCGAGGAAGGCCCATGCTGTGCCAGTATTCTTGCGCATTCGGCCGCGGTCCGGCTGCCATTGATCGCGCTGTTGTTCTGTCCGGTTCGCCGGAAGCAGGCGATCGGCCGGTCGATCCGGCCATAGGGCTCCTTTGCCAGGGCGCGGCAGAACATCTCGTAGTCGCCGGCGTCCTTGTAGGTGATGTCGAACCCGCCAAGTTCCTCGAAGAAACTCCGCGAGAAATAGGTCGCCATGTGCATGATGGGGTTCCAGCCCAGGCTGGCGAGCATTGCTGGCGTCACCCAGTTCGGAGGGGCTGCGAGCCCACCGAGGTCGTGCCCCTTCGCATCGGTCCATCTGATGGCTCCGACGACCCAGCGCCTGCGACTTTCACGGTAAGCCTTCACCACCGCGGCGGCGGCGCCTTCGAGCATCACGTCATCGGCGCCAAGAAAGCCCAAGAGCTCACCGGAAGAGTCGAAGGACCCCTTGTTGATCGCGTCGAAGATGCCGCTGTCCTTGCCCTGGAGCACGCGCAGCCCAAAGCTGCGCGCGAGTTCGACGGTTCCGTCGCTGCTGCCGCCGTCGACGATGACATGCTCGATATTGATGTCGTCAGCCGCATTCGCGCGAGCCGACTCGATGCATTCCTTGAGATACTCGACGGCGTTCAGCGTCGGGGTCACGACTGTCACGATCATGGAATTGCCCTATCGTCACGACCGATCGGTTACGAGAGCCGGGGCGAAGCGGCCGCTTCCGGTCTTGCGGCGATCATCGGCAAGGTCTTCTCCTCATCTGCCGCATCGTCCTCCGCCACGACCGGAATCTGGTTTGCCGCGTTCTGCATGGCCCACATGGCTGCCTGGGTGCGGTTCCTGACACGCAGCTTGCGCAGGATAGCCTTGACGTGAACCTTCACGGTCGCTTCGGCGATCTCGAGTTTGCGCGCGATCACCTTGTTGGATTCACCCAGCATGAGCCCTTCGAGAATGCTGACCTCCCGGCCGGAAAGGCCCGAGAACGGAGAGCCGTCGGCCCGGCGTTGCGCGCCCTGGAGAAGGCGCTGCGGCGCGACAGCGACTTCCGAGAGCTGTGACAGAAGTTCGGGCGGAAAGACGGCTCCATTTGCGATGACGACCTCGAGAGACATGATGAGGTCATGCGCAGAGACGGACTCGACGAGATAGCCAACCGCTCCCAGTTGCACGGCGCGGTGCATCAATTCGCGGCTGCCGCGAAGGGCAAGGGCCACGATCTTGGCGCTCTTGAACTGCCTCTTGATGTCGCCGACGATGGAGCAGGACATGTCGTCGATCACCACGATGAAGAGGTCAGGCGATTTCTGACCATGCTCGTGCCTGTGAAGATCGAGGCTCGCGCTTCTCTGACTGACCCGGAAGCGCGCGCCGTTCAGTAGTTGTGTAATACCTTCCCGGAGGAGTGCGTTATCACTCAGTACAGCGGTCTCGATGAGCTCAGACATCGCATTCCCCCATTACACGACACAAAAACTGATACGACAAGAATCTAATACGACTACGGCGTTTCCACTAATCTGTTCGAGGCATTCCAGGACAGGATTCGCATCCGCTAATCAATCGGAGCGTTAGATTGGCGCAAAATGGCATCTGAACCAGAATGTCATCGTTAATAATTAGTTCATTTGGATGCGCTCGTCTTGTCAGGAAAGTACGATCCTCGTAAGGACAACCCTTACAAGAGGGGAGCATGGCAAGAGCAGGTACGGAAAAAGGGCAGCCGATTTTTTTGCATTGATGCAGATCAAATTCTGGGACGAGAGACGGATTCAGATTTCAGCTGGAAGCACTTGGTGATCCCAGCTGACATCATGCGGATCTCGAGCAGAATGCGAAAAGTGGAAGCCGACTATTAGTATCGATCCGTCTCTATTGCCGAGGCTTGGTCCTGCCTTGGCGCGGCTTGCGTCGAGCTTCTGGATCGATTTCAGAGGTTCGGATCATATCTCTGGCGAGGACAGCGGCCTCCGTCCGATTCCGAACGTTGAGAACACGCATCACTCCTGAGACATGGATCTTCGTGGTTGGTTCTGCGATGTGGAGCGCCTGGGCGATTTCGCGGTTCGAAAGCCCCTCCGCCAGGAGCGTCAGGACATCTTTCTGTCGCGGCGTCAGCCCGAGCGTGCTCTGCTGCAAGCCGGAGCGTCGTTGTAGACCCCCGCGAGGACGCGAGTTTTCCGAGGCCGAGCTGAACGGAGTCAGGTCGCGGGGGATCGAGAGGCGCCCGGCAAGGACATCCCGGACCGATTCCACGATCTCGTCGTCCCGCTGCAGGGTTGAAATGAAACCATGGAAGCCTTCGGCGATATAGTGGAGAACCTGGTCGAAGCTAGCGTCGGTCGAGATGACGACATAGCGGGTCAGCGCAGAGGCGCGCTTGAAGTCCCAGATGATGTTGGGACCCGCCGAACCGATCAAGCTCATGCCGACGAGCGCGAGATGGATGTGCGGTTCTTCCATCAGGTTGCGCATCAGGCTGTCGAGATCGGTAGCCTCCAGAAATTCGGCGTCCGGCAGCGCAGCCAGCAGGACGACGCGCAAACCCGTGCGGTAGAGTGCGTGTTCATCGGCAACGAGAATCCTGACCATGGTTCTTGCCGCCGCTCCGGTCGCCCTTTGCAGTTAGGAGGCGCGGCAGGTCTTGACGCAGCTTCCGCTCGGTTGCAGGCGGCCGTCGCGGCCAAGCCTCCCAGTTCCCTATGCCTTGTGGTAGCGGGAACGGCCTTGCAAGTCGCCATGCCCTTCTGGAGACGGCGCTGCATTATGCGTGGTCTTCATTTTCGACGATGCCAGACTGAGTACTCCGCACAGGTCTGAATGCGCCGACTCCAAGCCCTGACGGCTTAATCCGTGCCATCAGACATCGAGAATCCAGCCATGGCTGGCGCCATATCTGATGATGTCGAGGCGCGAATGCAGCATCAGCTTCTTGCAGGCCCTGTAGCGATAGGTTTCGACCGATTTGATCCCGATGCCGACGCGCCGGGCGATCTCCTTATTGGAATGACCAACGGCTGCGAGGCGCAGGACCTGCAGCTCGCGCGAGGTCAATGTGCCGTTGGGTACGGGGGCAGGGGCTGGGCCGGAAGTTTGGGAAAGCTTGCGAATCCATTCAGAGCGGAACTCTTCCAGCTCGGAATCGATGTAGACACCGCCGCTCAGCACCGTTCTGATGGCCTGGGTGACCTTGTCGCTTGGCGAAGTCTTGAGGACGTAGCCGCGAATGCCTGTCCTCAGCGCCTTCTGGACATAGCTCGGCTCTTCGTAATGCGTCAGCATCACGATCAGGGTCGCGGGAGCGCTTTCAAGAATGCGCTCGGCCAACACGAGGCCGCTCATGCCCGGCAGACCCATATCGAGGATGACGATGTCGGGGTTTTGGTCGCGGACGAGTGTGAGTGCCTGAGAGGCGGAGGTGGCTTGCCCCACGAATTCGAGATCCGGCAGGCCAAGTACGAGCGTCCGTAGACCGGTCAGGATGATGGGATGATCGTCGACCAGTATGATACGCGCCGTCATGGCGGGGCACCCTGCTGCGGTTCGGGCTTCAATGGCGCGACTGCCGTCACGATTGTGCCCTTGCCGAAACGCGGGCCGATCTGCAGCGTTCCGCCAATGCTGTTCATGCGTTGCTGCATCCCGCGAAGCCCGATGCCCGAACTGCCGAATTCCCCCTGCGGCTGCGTTTCCGTCGACAAGCCGATGCCATCATCGGCGATCGTGAGCGAGACCGAGCTGCAGTTGAAATCCAAGACGATATCGATCTTCTGTGCGCCGAGCGCGTGCTTGAGCGCGTTCGTCAGCGCCTCCTGGGCGACCCGGTACAGGTTGCTTTCGAGGGCGACGGAAAGCGAGGCGGGCTCCGTTCCCTTCTTCTTGAAGGAGAGGTCGAGCCTGCCATCCGTCGTGAACCAGACGGCAGTGATCTCGATGGCACGGCTGAGGCCGAGTTCCTCGACAATCCGCGGCCGGCCGCCGACGACGGCATGATGGATTTTACGTCCGACCTCGGAGACATGCACGGCGAGCTCGTCGAGGCGGCTTCGCGCCGGGCCGCGGGCGGCGTCCCGCATGCGTCTCAGTTCCACGAGAACGAGGGCCATCTCCTGGCCAGCGTGGTCATGAAGATCCTGGGCAATGCGCTCACGCTCATCAGCGCGGATATGTTTGATCTCGTCCTGGAGTGCGTGCTTCTGCGCTTCCGCAATGCGCAGCGCCTCGGCGACGAAGCAATATTGCTCGACCAATCGTAGGCGATCGCTGCGCAATTCGTTGGATTGCTCCATGGCAAGCCGATAGTGGCGCTCGGCCCTTGATCTCTTCATGCACTCTGCGCGCGCTGCGAACCTTGCATCTCGCATGGGGAAGAGGCGCAGCAGGAGGTGGGCCGGGCGGCTTCGGCGTCGCGGAATCAGGGCGCTGCCGAAGCAGCGATAGTCGACAGCGCCGCCTTGTCCTTCGAAGCTGACCTTTTCGATCAATGGCTGACGGGAGCCTGAGCAACGAATGAGATAGGCTCGCAGGACTTCGGCTCGGCTTGAGCAGATGTCGAAGAGCGACGATATCGAAGCTTGGGGAGAGAGAACCTGGCACGCTGCACGATTCCACGCATGGATGCTTCCGTCGGAGCAGGCAACGAAGGACGGCTCGAGAAAGGTTTCTAAGTCTAATTCAGTTCGAAGCTGCAGATGCATCATCGCGGAAATATTCCCTCGTATCTGGATGCAGTTCTGTTCGCTTGAGATGAAGCACGACGCGGCATGCGGCGGCACCTCTGGCGATCGTCTGTTCGAGATCGACGGCTGCATAGCCGACCGCGTTGGCGGCCATCACGCCGAAGATGTTCGACGTCAGCATGCAGAGGGATGGGTGATTGATGACTGCATGTCCGAGGGGGCATTTGCTATTGCCCAGGACGATATGGTCTTCGTCTTCTTCGATCACAAAGAATTCGCCGCCGGCGCGTTTGTTAAGGTCGATCAGCGCCGCAACAAGCTGTTCTCGATTGAAGTTCTGTACTCCAAGTGCCGTTTTATACTGTTTCTCGATGTTCGATCCCAGCCGCGCAGCGATGCTGCTGACATAGGCGCACGCATCTTCGGCCCCAGCTGTGGTTTCGAGCAAATCCGCCATGTCGGCGACCAGAGCATCGAAAAGGCGAAGCCGGTCGAAATCGATGGCCAGCGAAGCAATGCTGGGCGATGTTGCATTGGCAATGATCGGCGGCACGATGACTGGCCCTCCTGAGCAGATGACTGGTCGGATAGGGACGTTCGAGTAACGGAGTTCGCGCAGGGTCGATTACAAGGTAGGCACGAATTGCGAGATTTTATTCTCTTCGGCGACTTTTCTCCCGTAGATTGGTGTCTACATCTTGACCAAGATCGGTCCATATCGAGTCGGTGAAGTTGTTGTGTTCCTTGGCACGGGGTGAGAATGAGTCGCGAAATACAACCGATTCTCACTCCGCTCAACTAATGGTTGAAGCTAAAATCTATATGACGATCACGCTTATAGCATTCAAGTCAGCAAGATATCAATCAGTGTTATCACATGCATGTGATGCGTTAGGAGATCGGCGGCATGGCGTCATTGATGTATGTCAAATGGCGCCGAATGACAAAGATTTCGATAATTTAAATCTGAGTTCAGCTCACTCAGGTTTTAATACAGAGGCGATATAATGTTCATTAATACATTTATTTTGGTCTATAGTGCCAAATCGAACAAAGTCTGTTGGTTCAATTTTTGGCAGGGCAGTCGGGGCGGTGGCTATATAAGATTCGCTTATATGTAGTATTTTATTTTTGATTTTCGCTTTAAATTATTTCGAATATGAAAATAAATAGTATAATAAGAGAATATATGACTAGATATATATGTTGATGTATGATAACTTTCAATTATATCGAATTATTGTTTTGATGAACCGATCGGTTTGACAGAATATCGATTTGTTTCGTGAGAAATATCGATTACGTGTTGAGTATTATGGTTAATCTTAGGCCTTAATTTTGGTAATCGAAGGTCGTTGTTCAGCGGACATGGCAAGGAACTGGGGTTCGCGCGGTGCCGACGCGCAGCAAGCCAGGCGTTTCAACGTGATGACCGAGAGCGCTTGCATCGCGATCCATGGCTTGCTCACGGACTCATCCCGGCCAGATCTGCGCGCCGTCGCGACGACGCAGGACGATTGCTCGCAGTCACCCGGCACTCGAGGAGCCTAGCGTCTTGAGCGAAAGATGTGTCTGCAGCAGCGATAAGGCGACAAGCTTACGAAGCCGTCGCCAGGCGAATGGCAGGAAGCTCTGCTGGGAGTGGTCGATGGGGGTGTTCAGGATCAGGCCGGGATCGATGAGCATCCTCGCACCAGTCCTCTCCGCGAGGCGGCGGTTGAAGACCAGATGCTCGCAGATACTGGGGCCAGGCTGGAGATAGCTTCCGAGACGATAGGCGTCGGTGCGGTAGAGACACAGGCCGTTGAAGGTCGAGGCGCATTCGATCTCGCGATCATCGGTGAGCGCCTGCTGGTGCGGATAGATCCGCGAGCAAAAAAACCGGTAATAGGCGAAGATGTTGCTCCGGCTTCCCGCCAGCTCTTCGAGCAGCGTCTCGAAGGACCGGAGATCATCCTGGAAGGCCAGAAGGTCGTAATAGTGGGGCCGCGACGTGGCTGAAACGCCGAAGATGCCTGGCCGCTCGAGTTTGGCCGCGGCTGCGAGCAGGACGGCGATCGAGGGGGGGCTGGCGATGACATTGTCAATGTCGAGGACGCAGACGAAGCGGGGCTCGAGCCCGGCTGCCTCGAACTCGTTCTTGAGCCGCTCGCGACCGAGTGCCATCCGCTTCAGCCGATCCGGCTCCTCCGCCATGAAGGGGGTCGGCACCAGAACGATCCGCCCATTGGCGTCTTCGCGTTGAAGCAGCTCCCGGGTTCCGTCGCGCGAGCCATTCTCGCCGACGAATGCGACGACGGTCAGCCCTTCGGCGCGCAGCGCGGCGAGCAGGCCCAGGAAGGAGGGGATGGTCGCGGCGCAATTCCTGGCCAGAGACAGGAAGACGACATCGGGTCTCATCATGGCCTTCCCGCTCAGTTGTCCGGGGCTTTGAGCGCGATCAGCGATTTCGTAAGGAACAGGACGTTCTCGGTCAGAACCCGCGCATCCGGAAAGAGCTCCGTGATCTGTGCCCGGTCGAGCATCGACGTGCCTTCTACGATCTGCATGGCGTGGTCGAGCGAGGTCGCCTTCGCGTAGAAGCCACGCGCCTTGCGCGACACCATCCGCCGCTGGACCGGCTGCGGCAACCAATGCAACATCGGGGCGTTGCTGTGAGGATCCAGCGGGAACCAGAAATTCGGCGTCTGCACGTAGTAGCACGGAGCCAGCCGCCTGATCTCGGCGGCGACGCGCTTCATGTCGCCCCAGCGGCCGACATGCTCGATCAGCGAATTGGAATGGACGAAGTCGAAGCTCAGATCCTCGAACTGCGCGACGTTGCGGGCATCGCCCTGGACGACATGGAAACGCGGATCGGGCGACGGCTCCCTGGCTTCGATGTTCAGGAGCCAGATCTCGACGCCCGAAGCCGGCATGTCGAACCGCCAGTAGTCGGCGTCGCCTCCCATGTCGAGAATCCGGCACGACCCTTGCTTCCTGATCACGCTCTCGATGATCGGGCGGATATGGGTCTTGAACCTTTCCTCGCGGAAATGCGCGCGACGGAACGATTGCGGGATCATGTTCATAGAGCTTTCGCCTCGCGCTGGCCGTGCCGATCCGGGGTTTGATTCTAGCGGCAATCCATCATGCGGCGCCCGTCTTCGAGGACTAGGCCCATTGAGCTTGCGGACTACGCCGTTTTGGTGAGGTCGGCAGGGAGCGGCTAATTCGGCCGGATGATCCGTCCATCGGACTCCTGGCCGAGAGTGCGGAACGCGTCATATGAAAGCGGCTCATGCCCCCAAATGAAAAGCGGGGCCTCGGTCGCCTGCTGCAGCACATAGGTGTTGCGGTCGAAGTGATTGTCGCCCGTTTCGATGATCCCGAAATTCGGATTCGCTGTCGCGACATCGCTGGCGCCGCCCGACAGGCCGGTTGGCCCCACATAGATCACCTTATTGTCGTGCACGGCGTTGCCGACGGTCCTGTAGAGCGCCTTTGCACGGCCGGCGCTGGCGGGCGGCTGGTCGAGCCGCTCGCGGCCCTGATCGACGAGCACGATCCCGGTGCTGCCTTCGCTTACGGTGACCGTGTTGCCGTAGACGCGCACCCGCTCGCAGGCCGCGATCTGGATACCGGCGCCCCAGACCCAGAAGCTGCCTTGCTGGCCGCCGCGCCCGGTCCCGTTGAGGCGCACGATATTGTTGCGGATGATGGCGTCGAAGCTGATCTCGTAGAAGATTCCGGCGTCGGAATTCCGCTCGACGAGATTGCCCTCGATCAGCGCGCCGCGGCAATCGACATCGCACCAGAGGCCTGAGCCGTAATTGTCATGCACATGATTGCCGCGCAGCGTCAGGCGCTCGACATCACCAGCCTTGACGCCGCCAGCCTCCCAGCCCGCGTCGAAACCATAGATGTTGTTCTCGTAGATCTCGTTGTCTTCGATCACGACATCGGCGCCGTTGGGCGAGATCCCGAGCTGGCCGTTGTGATGAACCTTGTTGCCGCGCACGATGCTCCGGTCGCCGGTCGCGATTCCCGCCCCGCTGTTGAAGCGAACCTCGTTGTCTTCGATGAGCCAGGCCGTGGCGCGGGGATGCTCATCGCCGAAAATCGCACCCTGCTGGGCCGGCGTGGCATATTTCTCCACGATCAGGCCTTTGACGGTGACGCCGCGTGCGCCGTCATTGCGAAAGGCATAGGGCTGCAGCGTCCGCTCCAGGGTGCGGCCGCGCGGATCGTCGGCGAGGTAGGAGCGCCCCGTTGCCGGGTCGTCGAAGACCGTTCCCGTTCGCAGCTCTGCAAGTGCGGCGACCGGCTCGAGCGGCTGATCGTCGAGGAAGAAGCGCACCGGCTGGTTGCAGCGGGGGCGCGAAGCGAGGCAGGTGCCGAAGGCTCGATGACTTGGGTGTGGCGTTGCGGTGACCCAGAAGGGCCCTGATGGGCGCATATCCGTAACCAGCTCGGCTCCGTTCAGGATCGCCCCGGGTTGGCCGATGAAGACCTGTCCGTCCTTCGGAACGATGAGCTGGGTTCGATACAGGCCGGGCGCGAGGCAGAATGTCGTTCCCGGCGCCGCCTTGGCGACGAGAGCCTGAATGAGTGTGCCGGCAGGAACCCGGATCGATCCGCTCGGGCATAGGGCGCGCTCCGTAGCTTCGGATCGGGGGCTGCCCAGGCATGTCGCCGCCAGCAGCGCAACCGCGCCGGCGATGTGCGCGCCGGTGCCCGCCATGCGCCGGAGCCGGGCGGGCGCGATGACATGCAGGCCGCGGTAGACCATCAGCGAACCCAGGCCGATCCCGAACAGGATCCAGAATGGAATGCCCAGCATCGGTCCTTCCAACGCGACGTCGAAGGAAGCATCGATGATGATCGAGGCGAGATAGCAGGACAGGAAGATGAAATAGCGGGACCAGTCGGTTTCGCCTCGCAGCCAGGCCAGGCGCGCCGCGCGTAGCATTGCCACCATCCAGCTGGCGCAGGTGAGGAGCCAGAGCGTCAGGCCGGGCACTCCGCTTCGGGCGAGATAAGTCATATGGACGCTGTGTGGGCTGCGCAGCAGCGGGCCGCCGCGTTCGAGGCCGACCACGAACCCGTCGGCTTCCGCCAGGTTCACGCCGAAACCCTTGCCGGACCAGAAATAGGGTCCATGGAACGTGTAGTTCCGGATGGCTTCCCACCAGTTCAATCGCCATTGCTTTGTACCGTCGAGATTGTTGGCGTCGCTGGGCGCGGCGATGCTCACGACATTGTCGACCAGGGCGCGGGCGCTGATCGGCCGCTCACCTCGCGGCAGGTCGATCTCGATATCGGCCGCATAGGCCAGGCCCATGATCAGTGCGATGGCGCCGCCGATGATGATCAGACGGCGCAGCTGACCGCTCAGCAGCATGGCCAGGACCAAGGGCGCCAGCAGGGCCAGCATGCCGCCGCGACTCTGACTGGCGATCAGCAGGGCCGCGCCGAGAGCGGTAACGAGCCAGACGCGCCCGACGCTGCAGAGGCCGACAAGAACGAGCACGAGCGCGCCGCAGAGATGGACCGCGAGCTCGCCCGAACGGACCGAGATGACCTCTATGTCCTGGCCGGGCAGCTTCGGGATCGAGCTGCCGAAAAACCGTGCAACGAGATAGAAGACGATGGCGATCGGAATGAGAATGCGGGCGTGCACCCTGAAATAGCCGACGATCAGCGCGAGCCTGGCCGGGCGCTCCACCAGCAGCGCAGCAACGATGAAGGCAAAGCCGGCATAAAGCGCGACCGCACCGTCTCGCGGCGCATCGATGCCATAGGCTCCCAGGCCCTGCAGCGTGCGCAGCAGCACCCAGGCCATGAGCAGGGCAGCGCTGATGGCCGGCACTGTCGCCACAAGCACCGTCATGCAGCCCGAGGCAAGGAAGGCCAGCAGGCCGAGCGCGAACAGGATCTCGCCGATGAAAAGGGGAGGCAGGCCGAGATAGGCGAAGCTCTTCCCGAACAGGACATACCCGGCGAAGCCGAGCGCCAGCACGGGCAGATAACGATCGCTAGCCCGTCGGTCGGCAGCGCCGTCCGCCGGGGCTGATGGCCTGGCTTTCATGATCCGTCTTCGCTCCGCGCCGCGCCCAGCCGGTGGATGGCGAGGGTATCGCGTGGCCGCTCCGAAGCAGGATGGGATTTGGAGGTAGCCACCCAGGCGGGGGCGGCGCTTCACCCCCTTCTGAGCAGTCCCTTTGCGCAGCGCTGCTGCCGCGGGAACGACGGTAAGCTTGCTGGGGCGAGATGCGGCCGGGCCGTCGTCCGTGGTCGATCCTGAGAGTTGAGAGCGTGGCTTATGCGAAAGACCGGTCCCCACAGTTTCGCGCGAGGCTCTGGCGGAGGCGGGACGAAACGCAGCATGCGGGCAAGGTCGGCAGGAAATTCATCCCCCTGGCCAGTTGCGGATCGGGTGACCATGGCGCTCGATCAGGACATGCCGGGTGGCCAGGCGCCGCGCGGCGTCAAGGCGCGCTTTGGCCCGATACTCGGCCCGGCGCTGTCCTTTGGCGATCAGGCGCTCTCCAGCGCCTGCAATTTCCTGACGACCATTCTGCTCGCCCGGGCATTGGGCCTCGAAGCCTTCGGGCTCTACACGATGGTCTGGCTCGCGCTGTATTTCGCCATGAGCCTTCAGCTCGGCCTGATCGTCAGTCCCATGATGAGCATCGGGGCGAAAGAGGAGGGGGCGGAGGCGCAGGCCTACTACACCGTGGTCTTCCTGCATCAGGCCGGCTACGTCGCTGTCGCTGCCGTTGCGATCTTCGCCGCCTTGACCTTCGCCGCAGGTGCGGTGCCGCCGCTCGCCGATGTCGCATTGCCGGGTTCGATCGCGGCAGCCGCCTATCTGACGCAGGATTTCCTGCGGCGTTATCTGTTTGCGCGCCGTCGGCCGGCAGGCATCCTGCTGATCGATACGATCAATCAGGCCCTGAAGCTCGGGGCGCTCGCAGCTCTCTGGCACGCTGGCATGATCAGCGTCGCGGCCTCGCTATGGGCCGTCGCCGGCGCCGCCACGATCTCTGCGATCTGTGGCCTGTGCATGTCGGGGCCGTTTCGCTGGAAGCCGGAGATCTTCGCCGAGGTCACGGGTCGGCAATGGCGATCGGCGCGCTGGCTCGTTCTCACCGGATCGGTGCAATGGGTGCTCAGCTATAGCGGCCTGCTGGTGACGGCCGGACTCTTCGGCCCCAAGATACTTGGCGCGCTGAGGGCGGCCCAGAGCGTGCTCGCCGCGTTGAACGTCGTACGCGAGGCGCTGGATAACGTTGTTCCACCGCTGGCCGGACAGGCCTTCGCGGAGGGCGGGTTGCCTGGCCTCAGGCGTATGCTCGGTCGCGCAGTGCTGTTTGCCACACTGACCGGCGCCTCTGCCGTGATAGGCCTCGGCCTGTTTGGCCCATGGCTGCTGCACCGGCTCTACGGCGGCGAGATACTCGAATTCGACTGGGTGATCGTCTGGTATTCCTTCGCCTTCCCGATGGCGCTCATGACCCAGGCTCTGGGCTGTGCGTTCCGGGCGCTTGAGCGCACGCGACCGATCTTCTTCGCAACGTTCGCTGGGGGCTGTTTGAACCTGCTTGCGGTCTATCCGGCTGCGGCCGTCTTCGGCGTTGCGGGTCTGATCGCGGTCACGCTCCTGTCGGAGCTGACCGTCGTGATCGTCCTGACGATCCTGATCGTACGGGTGCCGGGCATGATGTCTGGCGAGCCCCATGAGCGCACTGGCGCTGCCGGCGGCGGGGCGGTCGCGGTGCCGCTGCCATGATGCCGATCCCGTCATCGCAGGTGCATCTCTGGTGCTGCCATATCGATCTCGGCAGGACCGAGACGCAGGAACGGCACTGGATCCTGTCCGATGACGAACGCGCCCGTGCCGACCGCTTCCATGATGCGAAGGCCCGGCTCGCATTCGCTGCGGCGCATAGCTGGCTGCGGCATGTTCTGGCTCTCTATACGCTTGCCTCGGCGTCGCAGCTGCGCTTCGTCGAGACGATGTTCGGCAAGCCGATCCTTGCGAACGGGCACAGGAGGCAGCCCATAGCCTTCAATCTCAGCCATTCCGGCGAACTCGCCATCGTCGCGGTCTCGGCCGGGATGGCGGTAGGAGTGGATATCGAGCGCATTCGACCGGTCTCGGCGGAGGTCGCGGCTGGGTGTCTGGCGCCCGGCGAGATCATGGCGCTCGCGGCGCTCGCGCCCGCGCTCCGCAACGAAGGCTTCATCCGCTGCTGGACGCGCAAGGAGGCGTGTCTGAAGGCGATCGGCATTGGCCTGAACGCGGCGCCGTCAAGCTTCGAAGTCTCGCTCGACCCGTTCGTGGCGCAGCTTCTGGCGGTCCATTCCGATCCGACTGAGGCTGATCGCTGGCAACTGGCCGACCTGCAGCCGGCGCCAGGCTATTGCGGCGCGCTGGCGGCGCGGCATCGCGGCTGGTCCGCGATCTGGATGGCGCGTCCGGCGCCGGCGAGCGGAACCCTGCGTTGAGATCAGCCGGGGCGCGTCGCTTCGATGATGCGTTCGGCCATGGTCCGCGAACCGGCTTGTGAGAACGCGCCTTCATGGCCTTCTCCCTGAAGGGCAAAGCAAGGCGTGTCGGCGGGGAGGCGGCCGGTCCAGCCGAGGGCCGGGTCGGGTGGCCAGCCATCGGGGATCGCTTCGCTGCGGAAGAGCAGAACGCGGCCGTGATAGCTGGGCGGGGTATAGCGCTGGACCAATGTCTCGAGCTCGTCCGTTGTGCGCCAGAAATCGGCTTCGTCGGTAGCTTCGTCGGCGGCTCTCCAGAAGAGGAGCCGCTTGGCCCGCCGGATGGCGGCGGTCGATTGCAGCCAGAACGACATGCGGGTCACGAAGCTGCGTGCCCCCGCGCGCCAGAACCGCCGGGCGAAGCGCCCGGCGCGCCGCGCCTTGAAGAGCAGGCGTGCATGGTAGGGCTGCTGCAGGAAATAGCCCGGCGCCCAACAGTCGATCAGCACGAGCAGATCGACTTCGCGCCCGCTCGCCGCGAGCTGCCTGGCCACTTCGCAGGCGATCACACCGGACCGGCAGAAACCGGCGATCCGGTATCGACCCGCGGCTCTGGTCGCGATGATCGCATCGCAATAGGCCGCCGCCAGCTGCTCGATCGAGGCCGGCGCCGCGCCGTCCACGAGCGGGTCGAGCAGTTGCAGGGCGGCAAAGGGCTGATCGGGGCCGAGTTCCTGCGCCAGCGGCCGATACAGGCGCTGATTCTGGGCGGTGTGATTCAGTGCGAAAAGGGGCGGTTGCGAGCCGGTCTGCTGCAGCCAGGTCCGGCGCAGCGCCGTGGCATCGATCACAGGCCGCGGAGCGGGATCTGCGGGAAGCCAAAGCGGGGATGCGATCGGCAGGGAGGTCGGGGCCGGACGTGGCAATCGCTCGGTCGGGCTGGCGAGCAAGGCTTCGGCAAGGCTCTCATAGCGCGCCACCAGCTCGCTCGCCGTTGCCTCGTCATAGAGATCGCGATGATATTCGCAGGTCAGGCGCCAGCCTTCCTCACGCTCGACCAGGATGAAATTGAGGTCGTAGAGCGCTCCCGGCAGCGGTGAGGGAATTCCCGACAGCTGAAAGCTGTCATTGGCGAGCACGCCGATGAAGGCGCGCTGCACGATGAAATTGACCGAGACCGGCGCCCTGCTGGCGTCCCCATGGGTCGGCAGCATCGGGGCGACCTTGTCGAACGGCCACTGATGATGGTCGACGGCTTCCTCGAAGGTGTCGCGAGCGGCGCGGCAAAGGTCGAGAAAGCATTGTTCCTCCGTGAGCTGCGTACGCAGCACGAGCGTGTTGACGAACGGGCCGACGATCGCTTCCAGCTCGACCTCGTCGCGGGCTGCCATCTGCGTGCTCAGGACGATATCGGAAGCGCCGGTGCGCTGGTGCAGCAGCGCCAGCAGCACGGCATAGGCGGCGGCGAAGAACGTCGCCCCTTCGTTGCGCGCCAGCTCGGCGAGCTTCGCGGTCAAGGGCCGGGGCAACAGCCTGGAGAGCGAGGCGCCGTTCGTGCTGCGTGTCTGAGGGCGCGGGTGATCGGGCGGAATCTCGACGACGGGCGCGCCAGCGAGCTTGCGCGTCCAATAGGCTTCCTCGTCCGCGAGAGCGCCGCCGGAAATCTGCTCATGGCTTCCCTCGGCGAAGTCCGAATATTGCAGCGTGAGCTCGGGGAGGGCGGGTTTGCGGCCGCGGCCGAGCGCCTGATAGATGGACACGAAATCCTTGGCGATGATGCCCATCGACCAACCGTCGCTGACGATGTGGTGGGCCATGACCAGGATCACGGCGTCGGCGCGGCTCTTGCGCAGCAGCGTCGCGCGCAGGAGCGGAGCCTCGTTCAGGTCGAACCCCGTGCGCGCCTCGACCTGTGCGATGCGGTCGGCTTCCGTGGTGCGATCGGCTTCCGGCAGGCCGGACAGGTCGATCTCGACCAGCTTGAAGGGCACATGTTCCGCGATCGCCTGGACCGGGTGTCCATCGACGATCTGGATGGCCGTCCGGAGGCTTTCGTGCCGGTCCAGGATCGCCTGGAATGCATCCTGCGCCAGGCTTGCGTCCAGATGGCCGCGTATCCGCCATTTGACGACGATGTTGAGCGCGGGCGTGCCCGGATCTCTGCTGTCGAGTTGCCAGTAGCGCTCCTGTGCCGACGAGCACCTTGCCGTCATCACGATGCGGTCCGGTTCGCGAGTATTGGTTTCGGGATCACGCGAGAACTGGTTTGCCATGGTTGTTCACCCCCTCTCGCGCTGTGCGACGGCGCCTGGTTCGCCTGGCTCCGCGGCGTCGCGCGATTGCCGCCATGGCCGCTTCCAGAATGTCGGCGCGGGGGCCGGTTCGGTGAAGCCTTCGTCGGGAAGCGATGCAGCGACGCTGGCGATCGTCCGGTTCCGGAAGAAGTCGCGGGCCGCGAGCTTCAGCCCCTCGCGTCGCGCCCGCCCGGTGATCTGGAAAATGCTGAGGGAATCGGCGCCGAGGTCGAACAGATCGTCGTCGACGCCGATATCCTCGCGTCGCAGCACGTCGCACCAGATGCGGACCAGGATGTCCTCGACGTGGGTGCGGGGCATGGCCTTGTCGGCCCGCGGCGCCACGACCTCGGCGTCGGGCGCGGGAAGCGCGGCGCGATCGAGCTTTCCGCTGGAGTTGAGTGGCAGCGCCGGCAGGCCGACCCAGGCCGTCGGCACCATGTAATCCGGCAGCTCCTGCGCCAGCATAGCCCGCAACTCGGTGGATGGTGGGCTTTCCGCGCCGGTGACGTAGTAGCAGACCAGCCGCGGCTCGTTGGGGACATCCTCGCGCAGGATCACAGCCGAGACGAGGCCGGTCTTGCGCGCGAGGACAGCCTCGACTTCCCCGGGTTCGATCCGGAAACCGCGCAGCTTCACCTGATGGTCGAGGCGTCCCAGATGCTGGATGCGGCCATTGGCGAGGTATTTGGCGCGGTCGCCGGTGCGGTAGGCCCTGGCGCAGGTGCTGGGATCGACCGGGTTGGCGATGAAGCTCTTCGCCGTGAGCCTTGGGTTGCTGGCATAGCCGCGCGCCAGGCCTGCGCCCGCGATCAGCAGTTCGCCGGGAATGCCGACTCCGACGGGCTGGTCATTGTCATCGACGATGTAGAACTGCGTGTTGGCGATCGGCAGGCCGATGGTGATGACGTCGTCATCGGGGTGGATGCGAGCGACCGAAGACCAGATGGTGGTCTCGGTCGGTCCGTACATGTTCCACAGCTCACCGCCGCCTTCGAGAAGCTTGCGGGCGAGCTCAAGCGGCAAGGCCTCACCGCCGCAAAGCATGCGGAAGCCCGGGCGCGAGCGGAATCCGGCCTCCAGCAGGAGCCGCCACGTCATCGGTGTCGCCTGCAGAACGGTGGCGCCGCTCTGTTCCAGTCGCGCCAGAAGCTCCATTCCGTCTTTCGCCTCCTCGGCGGTCGCGATGGCGACCCGGCCGCCCCGGATCAGCGGCAGCAGCAATTCCAGCGCCGCGATATCGAACGTCACCGTGGTGACGGCGAGGATGGTGTCGGTGCTGGCAAAGCCCGGCTCGTGCGCCATCGCAAACAGCAGGTTCGACAAGCCGCCATGCGTGACCTCGACGCCCTTCGGCGCTCCGGTGGAGCCGGAGGTGTAGATCACATAGGCAAGGTGAGCGCCTGAAACCGGCGCCGTCCTGATGCCGGCGAGCGTGCGATCGGTCTGCTCGACATCGATCGGGATGACGCCTTCGTCGAGCTCGAGGACGGCCGGATCCAGCGGCCCGGCGGTCAGCAGCGCGACGGCCTCCGAGTCCCTCAGGATCATCTGGATCCGTGCGCTGGGCATCATCGGGTCGAGCGGCACATAGGGGAAGCCAGCCTTCAGCGCGCCCAGCATCGCGGCAATGAGCGCCGGGGACCGCGCGATCAGGAGCCCGACGCGGCTCTCGGGCGTCTCGATCCGGGCCATGAGTTCGGCCGCGATTCGGTCCGCCCAGGCGTTGAGCCCGGCGTAGGACAGCTGCTCATCGCCGAACGACACGGCTATGGCGTCGGGCTGCTGCTGGGCGTGCTGCTCGAAGGCCGCCACGGTGCCCGCCTCGACCTCGAAGGCGACCTGCGTGTCGTTCAGATCCGAGACCAGACGCTGGCGTTCTCCGCCTTCGATCAGCGGCAGCGCGGCGATGGTCGTGTCGGGATTGGCCGCGATCGCCGCCAGCAGCGTGCGGTAATGCCCCAGCCAACGGTCGATGGTGGCGGCATCGAAGAGATCGGCGCCGTAGCAGCAGTCGATCCGCAGCCCGTCGTCGGATTCTCCGATGTTGAAGTAGATGTCGAAGGTGGAGAACGATTTGGGGTTCGGCTCCGCGCTGGCGCTGACGCCGGGCCCGAAGTCGAGATTGCCCGCCAGGCGCTCGAGATTGAACTGCACCTCGACCAATGGGAGCCGGCCCGAGACGGGCGGGATGCGCAGCCGCTTCAGAAGCGCGCCGAGCGTGAAGCTTTGATGGTCGTAGGCGTCGAGAATGATGCGCCCGACCTTGTCGAGATGGGCCGAGAACGGCTCTGCCGGATCGATGGCGCTTCGGATCGGCAGGAAGTTGACGCAATGGCCGACAGGCGAGGGGCCGTCCAGCAGCGACTGCCCAGCGGCGGGAACGCCCACGACAAGGTCACGCCCGCCCGAGAGCCGCAGCAGCAGGACCTGGAAGGCGGCGAAGAGCGTGGCGAACAGGGTTCGCCGGCGCTGCGCCCCAGCTGCCTTCACATTGCGATAAAGCTCGGCCTCGATGAAGCTCGTGCGCGTGCCGCCGAGGAAGCTGCGCGGCACTTGCCGCGGCCGGTCCGTCGGCAATTCGAGCGGGGCGGGGATGTCGGAGAACATCCCGGCCCAGTATGTTCCCGCCTCATTGACGCGCGGGTCCTGGCGCATCAGCTTGGCATATTCTGCGAACGGCATCGGGGCCTTGAGGCTGTCGGGGCCGGAGCGATAGGCCGTGGCGATCTCGTCGAGCAGGACATTCGTCGACCAGCCATCGCAGACGATGTGGTGTGCCGACAGGATCAGCACATGCCGGTCATCGGCGAGCCGGATGATCTCGGCTTCCGCTACCGGGCCCTGCACGAGATCATAGGGTCGGCTGGCATAGGCTTCGATCGTAGCACGCAGGGTCTCTTGCGGGTCGGGCTCGCCGCGCAGATCGCTCATGGCGACCGGAAAGTTGCCCGATGGCGCGATCTGCATCGTCTCGCCATCCGCAGAAAACCTGGCATGCAGGATCGTGTGCCGGGCGGCGACCTGCCTGACCGCCTCCGCGAGACGAGGCGCGTCGATCTCGCCTTGAAGCGTCAGGCTGACGGACTCGTTGAAGGCGGCACTGGCCTCCGCACTCGTCTGAGCCGAAAGCCAGATTTCCGTCTGTGCCTCCGTCAGAGGAAGTCTGGTCTCGGAAGGCGCGGCGGAAATCTCCGCCGCGCGGCCTTCGACAGCGCTGCCAGGCAACACTCCGTCCTGCCGCATGAGCTGGAGGCTTTCGCGGAAAGCCTGGACGATCGCGGCGATTTCGACATCGCCATGCTGCGTCGTCAGGAAGCAGGGATAGTGTTCCTGGATAAAAATGCCGCGGGCTCGCAGATGATAATGCAGCAGGCTGCCCAGCCTGTGGTCGCGGCCCGGCTCGAAATAGAGCACGCTGCCATAGCTTTCGATCGGGACGTCCCAACCGACTTCCGCGAAGGCGCGCTTCAGCTCTTCGGCCAGATCGCGCATGCGGCTGGTCAGCGCCTCCGTGAGCGCTGGCCCCTTGTCCCTGACATGCTTCAGTACGGCGACGGTCGCCGCCAGGACGAGCGGATGCCTGACGAAGGTTCCCGCGAAGAAGGTCACGCCTATCTCGGGCGCGCTGTCGTCGCCGAAGCGCCAGGCGCCGCCATCAAGGGCATCCATGAAGCGGGGTGTTCCCGCCAGCAGGCCCACGGGCAGGCCGCCGCCCACGACCTTTCCATAGGTGGCGAGATCAGGGCGGATCCCGAGCAGCGCCTGCACACCGGCCGGATGGACCCTGAATCCGGTCACGACCTCGTCGAAGACGAGAGCCGTGCCAGCCTGTTCGGTGATCTCGCGCAACTCCTTGAGGAAGGCGGCAGGCAGGTATCCGGGCCGCCGGCTCTGCACGGGTTCGACGAGAACGGCGGCAAGCTCATGAGCGTGCTCGCGGAGCCAGGCGAGGCTTTCATCCGTGCCGTAGTCCAGCACGGTCATGCGGCCGACGGCCTCTGCCGGGATACCTGGTGCGGCGGGCACGGAGCGGCGCTGCTCGCCCGCGCCGACGCCCCGGACCAGAACCTCGTCGAACTGGCCATGATAGGCGCCGGCGAAAGCGACGATGCGATCGCGGCCGGTCACGGTGCGGGCAACGCGCATCGCAGCCATCACGGCTTCGGAGCCGGTATTGCAGAAGGCGACGCGGGCATGGCCGGTAAGCTCGCAAAACAGCCTGGAGGCCTCGTGTGCGAGCGGCGATTGCGGCCCGATGGCAAAGCCTTCGGCAAGCTGGGCCTGAACCGCCTCGACGACGAAATCCGGCGCGTGGCCGAAGGCCGTCTGGCCGTAGCCGTTGACGAGGTCGATATAGGCGTTGCCGTCGACATCCCAGATCCGGGCGCCCTTCGCCCGTGCGGCGACGATCGGATAGACCATCTCCTTCCAGTCCGCGGCGAAGCCCGAGACGGTGCGAGGGTCGGCCAGCATCGGGCGATGCTGGTCCGCGAGCCGCTTCGAATTCGGGGTCCTGCCGACATAGAGCGCCGTCAGCCGGGCGATATGCGCGCGCTGTGCCTCCGTGAGCGCCTCATTGCCTGTCCGGATCAGCGGCCGGAACCGTGTGGCTGGGCCGGCCGCAGCCGCCACATTCGGCGCCGCGGGAGCGGGCGCAATCGCCGGCGGAGCCTGGAGGGGCGGCGCGGTCTTCGCGGTGGCCGGCGACGCCGCCTGGCCGCTCAAGAGCTGCAATTGATGCTCCATCAAGCGCGACATCACGTCGAGCTGCTCGCGCATCAGCGCGTCGAAAGCCGAGCTGCCCGGCCGGTCGACGCCGATGGCGGCTGTGGGCGGGGCAGGAGGCGGGGCAAGGGATGAGGCAGGTGATGGCGCGGTCTTCGCGGCGACCGGCGGGACGATTTCAGACTTCGTCATTTCCTGCGGGCGAACCTCGGCGATATGGCGCGCCACCTCGTCGACGCTTGGAAGATCGTCGAGAAGCTGCCGAAAGCGGATCTGCACGCCGAACGTCGTCTGCAGGCTTTGGGCAGCCTGCGTCAGCAGCAGGGAGTCGAAGCCGAGCTCAAGGAAGCTCGCGCCGGTCTCGGCTTCGCTGAAGGGCCGGCCCGACAGGTTCTCGAAGACGGCGGCGACGCGAGCAGCGAGGCCTGAGCGGTCCGGGATGAGGTCGACATCAGCATGGCGGTTCATGGCCGGTTCCTGATCGGGTTGACCTTGATGAGGAGTGTCGGGGGCAATGACGGGTATGGCCGGCGCGCTGGCGGTGGAGGCTGCGGGAGCCTCGACCCAGTGCCGGCTGCGCTCGAAAGGATAGGTCGGCAGGGAGACGCGCCTGCGGCTGCCTTCGCCGTGATAGGCAGCCCAGTCCGGCGCGATGCCGGCACACCAGAGGCGCCCGAGGGCCGTCGCGAGCATCTCTCCGGCATCGTCCTGCATCGCCGGCAGGCAAGAGATGGCGGCCCGGCCCGCGCCGGCCCCTTGCAGTGCGAAGCTCGCCAGCGCCGCGCCGGGGCCGACCTCGAGCAGCACGGGAGACAGCTCGCGCACCAGGGTGGCGATACCGTCGGCGAAGCGGACAGGCTCGCGGGCATGCCTGGCCCAATAGGACGGATCGGTCGCCTGTTCGGCGGTGATCCAATCGCCGCTCACCGCCGAGACATAGGGCAGCTCGGGCGGATTGAGGCGGATGGCCGCGACCGCTTCGGTGAACGGCTCGATCAACGGGTCGATCATGCCGGAGTGGAAGGCATGCGAGGTCTGCAGCCGGCGATGCGTCACCGCGCGCCGAGCAAGCTCCGCTTCCAGCGCCTCGATCGCCTCGAACGGGCCGGCGAGCACGCTCATGCCGGGAGCGTTGACCGCCGCCACCGAGACGCCGTGGCGCGCCAGCGCCGCAATCTCGGCATCGGGCAGGCGCACGGCCAGCATCGCCCCGCCCGGCAGGTCCTGCATCATGCGGCCGCGCGTCGCGACGAGCGACAGGGCATCCTCGAGCGAGAAGACGCCGGCGAGGCAGGCCGCGGCGAACTCGCCGACGCTGTGGCCGATCATCGCGGCCGGACGCAGGCCCCAGCTCGTCAGGAGCTGTGCGAGAGCATATTCGACCGTGAAGATCGCGGGCTGGGCGAGCACGGTTGCCGAGAGGCGCTCGGGATCGACGCCGCCATTGCTCGGATAGAGCAGGCTGAGCAGGTCGAGATCGAGCCGGGGCTTCAGGATCTCACAGCAGAGATCGACCGTCCGGCGATAGACCGGCTCTCCGGCGTAGAGCTCGCGCGCCATCTGGGGGTATTGCGACCCCTGTCCGGGAAACATGAAGATGAGGTCGCTCGCGCCGGTTACGGCAGCCACGCGCGCAGTATTCTGCTTGCGCAGCGCTTGGGCGGCCTCGCGATGACTGCTGCCGGCCGCGGCGATGCGATGGGCGAAATGGCGCCGTCCCGTCTGCAAGGTGAAGGCGATATCGGCGAGATTCTGTTCGGGGTGCGCGTCGAGATGCTCCGCGAGCCGGTCCCGCGCCTGGCCGAGGGCGACTGCGCTTCGGGCCGAGACCGTCAGGATCTGGCTGTTGCGGGCCGGTGCCTCCACTTCGGTCGCGGGCGCCTGCTCCAGCACGAGGTGGACATTGGTCCCGCCGACGCCGAAGGCGCTGACACCCGCACGGCGCGGTCCCTCCCCAGCGGGCCAGCCCTGCAGGCGATCGGCGATGAAGAACGGGCTGTTCGGCAGGTCGAGAGCGGGGTTCGGCTGCGTGACGTGCAGGCTCGCCGGCAGCGTTCCGTTGGCCACTGCGAGCGTGGCCTTGATCAGGCCTGTGACACCGGCTGCCGCATCGAGATGGCCGATATTGGATTTGACGGAGCCCAGCGCGCAGAAGCCGCGATCCTCGGTCGTCAGGCGGAAGGCTGCGGTCAGCCCGGCGACCTCGATCGGATCCCCCATCGGTGTGCCGGTTCCGTGACACTCGACATAGCCGATGGAGCGCGCCTCGATATCGGCAGCGGCGTGGGCCATGATGATCGCAGCCGCCTGGCCGTCGACGCTGGGCGCGGTGAAGCCGACCTTGCCGGCGCCGTCATTGTTGAGGCCGACGCCGCGGATGACGGCGTAGATGTGATCGCGATCGGCGACGGCATCCTCCAGCCTTTTCAGCGCAACGAGGCCGGCGCCGCTGCCGAAGACCGTGCCGTTGGCACCACTGTCGAAAGCGCGGCAATGGCCGTCCGTCGAGACCATGCCGCCCTCCTGGGCGAGATAGCCCCGCCGTTGCGGGAAGGTGATCGAGACGCCACCCGCCAGGGCCATGTCGCAGCCGTGGTTGAGCAGGCTCTGGACGGCCTGGGCGACGGCCAATAGCGAGGTCGAACAGGCGGATTGGACCGCGACGCAAGGGCCGGTGAGACCGAGCTTGTAGCCGATGCGCGTCGCGGTGAAATCCGAGGCGGAGCCGACCAGCATCCCAAGGTTGCCGATCTGGAAGTTCGACGTGTAGTCGGCAATGGCGGCGCGGTCCTGGAACAGGTTGTGCAGCAGGTAGGTGGTGGATGTCGCGCCTGCGAAGACGCCGATGCATTGGCCGGGCCTGGCGGGATCGTAGCCTGCATCCTCGAGCGCCTCCCAGGCGCATTCCAGCAGCAGGCGCTGCTGCGGGTCGGTGATGGAGGCCTCGCGCGGCAGCATGCCGAAGAAAGGAGCGTCGAACAGCTCGACGCCCTCGAGGAGGGGGCGGGCCGGGACATAATTCGGGAGCGCGCGCGTCGCCGCATCGAAACTGTCCTCCAATGCGGCGGGGTCGATCCGGGTGATCGATTCCACCCCGTCCAGGAGGTTCTGCCAGAACGATCCGATCGTGGCCGCGCCGGGAAAGCGACCGGCCATGCCGATGATCGCGATGGCGCCGCTGGGCAGGGGGTCACTCATGGGAACCGCCAGCCGGCGCGGCGCCGAGCGTGGAGGTCGTCAGCCCGCGTGAACGCATCCCGCGTTCGCGTGCCGCGGCAAGGGAGCCGAGCGTGCCGTGGCTCGCGGGCGTCAGATGGCCGGCCAGGGCGCGCAGGTTCGGGCGGCGGTAGAGATCGATCAGGCCGACGCCCGCCATGTCTTGAGGGAGTTCATGGGCAAGGCGCCGGTGGAGTTCGGCGATCAGCAGCGAATTGCCACCAAGATCGAAGAAATTATCGTCGATGCCGACAAGGTCGATCCGGAGGACATCGGCGACGATCGCTGCGAGACGCCGCTCCAGCGCGCTGCGCGGCGCGCAATAGGGTGCGGCTGTATCCGGCCGCGACCGGTCCGGCTCGGGCAACGCCGCCCGATCGAGCTTGCCGTTCACCGTCAGCGGGAGATGCGGCACGAAGACGAACGCCGCCGGCACCATGTGATCGGGCAGGATCGAGGCGAGATGGGCCTTCAGCGCGGCAGGCGAGGGACGTTCGCAGCCCTCCGTCACGAGGTAGCCGATGAGGCGATCATGCCCGCCGCCATCGGCACGCAGCAGCACCGCAGCCTGCCTGATCGTGGGATACGACAGGAGCGCCGTCTCAATCTCCCCGAGTTCGACACGGAAGCCGCGGATCTTGATCTGCTGGTCGGCCCGACCGAGATACTCGTATTCGCTCTCGCTGATCTGGCGGGCTAGGTCACCCGAGCGGTAGAGCCGGGCGCCTGGCCGGTGAGGGTGCGGCACGAAGCGCGCGGAGGTGAGGTCGGGCCGGTTCAGATAGCCGCGGGCCAGCCCCGCTCCGGCGACGAAGATCTCCCCGATCTCGCCCGTCGGAACCGGCAGCATGGTGTCGCCGTCGAGCAGCAGAATGTCGAGGTCTGGAATCGCCCGGCCGATCAGGCTCGAGCGCCGCGTGGTTTCGGCCGGTGACAAGGGACGATAGGTGACGTGAACCGTGGTCTCGGTGATCCCGTACATGTTGACGAGCCGCGCATGCTCGCCGCGCCGTTCGTACCAGCCGGCCAGGCGCCTGGGGTCCAAGGCCTCGCCGCCGAAGATCACGAGCCTCAGCGCGAGCCGATCGCGCCCCGAACGGTCGCGGTCGGCTTGGTCGAGGGCTGCAAAAGCGGAGGGCGTCTGGTTGAGAACCGTGACGCCTTCGTCGGCGAGGAGCCGCAGGAAGGCAGCGGGGTCGCGCGTCGTGCCTTCCGGCACGATCACGAGGCGCCCGCCATAGAGGAGGGCTCCCCAGATCTCCCAGACGGAGAAATCGAACGATACGGAATGGAACAGGGTCCAGACATCGCCTGGCCGGAAGGCGAACCAGGCTTGCGTCGCAGTGAACAGCCGCGTGACGGCGGCGTGCTCGACGGCGACGCCTTTCGGGCGCCCGGTCGAGCCGGAGGTATAGATCACATAGGCGAGATCGCCGGCCGCCGGCAGTTGTCTGGGCAGCGGATGCCTTGCCATATCGGCGTCTGCGTGATCATGCGGATCGAGCCGCTGCCGACCGCGCGGCAGCCAGCCGGCACAATCGGACGTCGCGACGATGATGGAGGCATCGGCGTCCTCGACCATGAAAGCGAGGCGCTCGCCGGGATAGGCGGGATCGAGCGGCAGATAGGCGGCGCCGCTCTTCAGTATGGCGAGCAGCGCCACGATCAATTCGAGCGAGCGTGGAAGGCAGAGCCCGACGATGGCGCCAGGCTTGGCACCCATGGCGGCCAGCCGATCAGCCAGCCGATCGGCACGCTTGTCGAGCTCTGCATAGGACAGGCTGGCCGAGCCGAAGGACAGCGCGACATGGTGCGGCTGTGCGGCTGCTCGGGCGCAGAACAGGCTGACGAGGGTCTCGGCCTCGACTGGGGCTGCAGCGCTCGCGGCCCCGTCGGACGGCGGCGCTTCGGCCGGAACGGCCGCCTTGTCGGCGGCTACGGCCAGGGCTTGCGCCCGGTTGCGATCCTGCGTGCGGCAGGAGGCGGTTTTTTTGAGGATCTGGGTCATGACGGGAAGGCTATGCGCCAACACCGCGCGACAAAATGGGAGCAGTTGGAGTAACACCATCTTCCCATAAGCCAGTGCGCTCCGCGCAACCGGGCTGCATCCGATGTTTCCCATCGGGCATGTTTCTGCAGAAGAATGAATGCTCGGAAGTGGGGCGGGCTCTGCCGTTTCAAGAGGCCTTCAGCCGGAAATAGAGTCCTGAATAGGTCTCGACATGGCATTCCGGATGAAACGGTACGTCCAGGCTGCGCGGTTTCTCCCATGAATCCATGAGCTGGTAGCCGAGCGCGAGCATACCGTCGATGAACCCGGCGCGTTGCGCCACGCTATAGGGACAAAACGCCACTTGCCGTGCTCGCGTGATCACGGATTGGATCGTCACGAAGGAGCGTCGCGCGTGCAGCGGGGTCCGTTGCACGATGACGTGCCGCGGGCGATCCGCCCAAACCTTCAGCCTGTCTTGAAGATAGTGCTCGGACAGGTATTGCAGCGAGCCCGCCGCGAGCAGGATATCCATCCCGCAGCCTTCGTCGACGGCGTCGGTGAAGCGCAGGCGCTGGGCGGCTTCCTTGCCGGCAAGCGCCCGGCCTGCCTGCGTGATCCGGGGGACATCGAAAACGGTCCAGCGAAAATCCTCGGGGAAGGCCAGATAGCGGTCGTACTGGCGGAAGGCGTGGCCGACATAGCCGCCGAGGTCGAGGAGCGTCCGGGCGCCTTCGTCCAGGGCTTCGCGCAACCAGAACAGGACCGGGTATTCGGTCGCGGGCATTGGCTCGAAGCCGCCTGCCGTAGTGGTGTAGTGGTCGATGTCCGCCATCGCGTCATGGTCGAAACCGGCGAGACCTGGCGGGAGCGCGCGGCTGGCGGCCTCGAAGCTCTCATACACGCCGCTATAGCCGCAATGGTATTTCCCGGCTCGAAAGCGGCTCTGGTAGAGCCAGCGGCGCATCTCCGTGCCGGCTGGAATCCAGCGCGCCGCCAGGAGCAGCCTTTGATTCCAGGCGGCCATCGCCGTCATCCGTCACACTCCGATCCTGCGCGCCGAGACCTGGCGAATGTCGAAAATGAAGGACTCCGCTTGGCGTCGAGCGAAGATCGCGGCCGATCCAGCTGCGTCCGCTCGCATCGTGATGGCGCGAGCGAACAGGCGCATTGCAGGCTCCGCAAAAAGAAGCGTCAAAGCGAGGAGGAACAGCACCACCGTTGCCCGCATACGGCTGGGTTTCGGTGCGAGGGGGCGCGTTTGCGGCGCAGGCTGGACCGCCGACCGATCAGGGGAAATGGAAACAGGCGCAATCCGTCGCTGCGTTTGCCTGGCGGGCGCGCCGAACGCCGCCGTCATCAGCTCGGCGCCGCCTTCATCGACCGCCAGCCAATGTTTCGCAAAGCTCGAATGCTGGACCGCCGGCAAGCCCGTGTGGGAGCGCTCGCCGTCGCGGTTTTGCTGGGCAGGCCTCTCCGAAGTTGCCAAGGGCGCCTCCATTTCCCTGTGTCGAAATGCGTTTTCAATTGCCCGCCGCGGGATCGCGGCCAGCGTCGGCGCTGGCTTCTAGACCCGCTGCCGGATCATCGCTTCGGTTCGGCGTCTCATCGTCAGCCCCAATGTTGGGCGGGTTCGATACGGATGACGTCGTCTTCGCCGAGATAGCTTCCGTTCTGGACGCCAATGAGCTCAAGCGGCTCGAGACCGCTGTTCTCCAGCTGATGCGGAGCACCCAGCGGAATGAAAATGTGCTCGCTCCTGCCGAAATGGCCGATCGTCTCATCGATGGTCACGGTGGCTGTGCCGCGCACCACCACCCAGTGTTCGGATCGGAAGCGATGCTTCTGCAGCGACAAGCGTCCCTGGGGAGCGACGACGAGCCGCTTGACCTGGAAACCCTCGCCGGAATCGACGATCTGATAGGAGCCCCAGGCACAATGAACGCTCGCATGCGTCTCGGCCTGGCTGCAGCCCTTGCTGCGCAAGAGCTCGACGACCTGCTTGACCTCCGCCGCGCGGTTGCGGTCGGCGACAAGAACGGCATCCCGGCTCGCGACGATGATGAGATCTTCCACGCCAAGGACGGAGGTCATCGGCCCGTCCGTCGAGACCAGACAATTATGCGCGTCGAACAGCTCGACATTGCCGCGGCGGGCATTCCCGCTGCCATCATGGTCGCTCAAGGCCCACAGAGCGTCCCAGTTCCCGACGTCGGACCAGCCGCACGAGGTGGCGACGACAGCGGCTCGTTCCGTGCGCTCCATGACGGCGAAATCGATCGAACGTTTATCAGCCTTCACGAAATCGGCCGGGGCCAGCGCGAAGGCGCCATCCTCGTCTCGTCCGTTCGCGAGAGCGGCTTCGACCGCCTTCACCGTCGCCGGTTCGAAGGAGCGATATTCCTCGATCAGCGTCTTGGCGCCGAACAGGAAGTTGCCCGAGTTCCAGAGCCAGCCTTTGAGGAGGTATTCCGCGGCACGGTGTCCGTCAGGTTTCTCGGCGAAGCGTTCGACGCGCCGGGCTTCGCCCTCGAGGACAACCCCGGGCTCGATCCAGCCATATTCCGTGCAGGGATGGCGCGCCGTAATCCCGAACGTGACGAGGCGCCCGGCTCGGGCGGCGGAAAGGCCGTTCGCGACGGCGCTCCGGAAGGCGGCCGGATCGGTCACGACATGGTCGGAGGCGACCACCAGGACGGGGGTGTCCGCGTGTTGGCTTGCACTGTCTAGGCTTGCCGCAACCATGCAACCGGCAAGGATGGCAGGCCCGGAATCGCGCCGCTCGGGCTCCAGCACGATATCGGCCGAGGCGTTTATCTCCGCGAGCTGCTTCTCCGCCAGGACGCGATGCGTGTGGTTGGTCAGGATGATCGGTCGCTCGAACAGCTTGTGGCGCAGCCGCAGGACGGTGTCCTGGAACGTCGAGCGCTCACCGAAGAGCATGGCGAACTGCTTCGGGAAAGAGTTGCGGGATGTCGGCCATAGCCTTGTCCCGGCACCGCCGCACATGATGATCGGACGTATCTTCGAAGGCATCTGGGATCCTCTCGGCGGGGGCAGCGACCGGGTCATTGCCGGCTGGCAAGGCCCGTGAGTGAGCGAATGCCTGTCTGAGTCTCTTCAGATCGTTTGCTTTCGATCGCCTCCCGCTTCGGAGTGATCTGGATGATGTCACCCGGCTGCAGGGCGGTTTCGAAACTCGCCTGGATCGTCGCCGGTGCGAGGCCGGTCTGTCGCGTGATCCGGAGGTCCCAGTCGGTTGCGGTGCTCGACCCCTCACTGGAAGCCAGCCTGCGGCGCCGGCTCTCGGCGATTTCGCGCGCGGTCGGGATGCTGCGCTCGACCTCCAGTATCTTCTGCCGTGTTTCCTGGAGCTCGAGGACGACGCGGCGCATATAGCTCGTGTCGAGCTCCCTCAGCCGGAGCGTCAGCTCGCCCAGCGCTGTTTCGTTCTTGGCGAGTTCGGCCTTGATGCGGGCGGCCTCGCTGCGCGTGCGGGCATATTCGCGCTCGCGCTCGACCTGAACGGTTCGCAGCGCATTGCCGGTCGCGGCGAGCTTGTTGTACTCGGACGACTGCTCTTGTGTCAGATCGACCTGACGCTTGGCCAATTCAGCCTGCTCCGTCAAAGCGGTCCTTTCGGATGCGAGCCGTGCGACTTGCTGGCTCAGCAATTCGCGCTCGCCCTCGCGCGCGCGATGTTGGAAGTCGAGGATTTCCTGCTCGCCCGCCATGATCTGGGCGCTGCCCGACGTCCGCGAAGAGAGGGGCGCGAGCTGCTTCACGCCGTCACGCTCGGCCTCCAGCCGGAGACGTCTCGCCATCAGCGTCTGGAGCGATGCGCCGAGCAGCTGCTCGCGCTCGTCGGCAAGCAGGAGCTCGGACCTGAGCACATTGAGCGACTCGTCGCCGACGCGGTAGCCGCCGGCCAGCGCTATGGCCCCCAGAACGCTGAGTCCGTGCCGGAAAGGATAGGTTCCCGGCGAGCGAACCTCGCCCATGACGTAGACGGGCCTCAGTTCGGCGATCCGCAGGCTGACGACGGCATCGCGAAGATAGCCGTCCATGAGCGCACTGCGGATGCGCGCCTCCGCTTCGGGCGCGGTCAGCCCGCCGATCCGGACGCGTCCGGCGAGCGGCATGTTCACCGCGCCTGCGCCATCGAGCACGAAGTCGCCGGAAAGATCCGACTGGCCGAAGACAGAGATCGTGACCTTGTCGCCGATCGCGAGCGTTTCGGCCGCTTCGCGTTCTGCAGCCGAGGCGCTTGGCCCCGCGAGGACGCTTGGCCCCGTGAACAACAGGAAGGCGAGCAGCGCCAGGAGGGAATACCGCAGGCTGCCTTGTCCCGACCTGCCGAGATGGGCAGGAGTTCCGTATGTGGGACGAGGGTGCTGTTGATCAGTTGAGGCGTGCAAGGTCAGCTCCGACCGTCCTGCCCAGGCAAATCTCAGGATGGGATGCCGGGGGCGTCAGGATGTCAGGACTAGGCCCGCTTTCCGCGTTGCCATTCAGGCCAAGCCGCGTCGCCACAGGATTAATCCCAACGTGCTGTGCGGCCGTCGCAGTCGCGTCAGGACATCATGCTGGGCGCGAGGGTCACACCAAGAGGATGACCCTCCCAAAGCGTCCTTTGAGAACGGAATGCTTACGGCAAAGCTGCGGGTTCGTTCCCGTGCACGACCCGGCGGAGTTCCGACATGCAGAAGCGTATTCTCGTCACAGGCGGCGCTGGCTTTCTCGGCTGCCATCTTTGCGAGCGCCTGGTCGCTCAAGGTCATCAGGTCCTGGCGGTCGATAATTACTATACGGGTCGCCGCGAAAATCTAAGCGCGCTTCTCGGTCAGCCTCAATTCGAGGCGATGCGGCACGACGTGACCTTCCCACTCTATCTCGAGGTCGACGAGATCTACAATCTCGCTTGTCCCGCCTCACCGGTGCACTATCAGCGCGATCCCGTGCAGACCACGAAGACAAGCGTGCTCGGCGCGATCAACATGCTCGGCATGGCCAAGCGGCTCGGCATTCCGATCCTGCAGGCCTCGACGAGTGAGATCTATGGCGATCCCGACGTCCATCCCCAGGTCGAGGACTATCGCGGGCTCGTCAGCATCAGCGGACCGCGCGCCTGCTACGACGAGGGCAAACGCTGCGCCGAGACACTGTTCTACGACTACAACAGACGGCACGGCGTCGCGATCCGCATCGCCCGCATCTTCAACACCTATGGTCCCCGCATGAACCTCGAGGACGGCCGCGTCGTTTCGAATTTCATTGTCCAGGCGCTGCGCAACGAACCGATCACGCTCTATGGAGACGGTCGGCAGACACGCGCCTTCTGCTTCGTCGACGATCTGGTCGAGGGGCTGATGCGCCTGATGAACGTAACCGAGCCGCTGGACGGCGCGGTCAATCTCGGCAACCCAGTCGAGACGTCCATGGCCGAAATCGCGAACCTGATCGTTTCGATGACGGGTTCGCGCTCCCAGATCGTCTTCAGGCCGCTGCCCCAGGACGATCCGCGTCAGCGCTGCCCCGACATCAGCAGGGCGCAGGAACTGCTGCACTGGAGCCCCAGGGTCCCGCTGCGTGAGGGCCTCGAGCGCACCATCGCCTATTTCGACGACGTGCTGTCGAGGGTGCATGACCCGGTGCGGCGGGTCGAGGTTGCGAGGGCCGGCTGATGACATCGCAAACCCCTCTTCCTCATGCCCGCATCATGGGCGTGAATGTCAGCGCCATCACGATGGCGGACGCGCTGCACGCGATCGAAGACTGGATTGGCCGGAAGGCGCGCCACTTCGTCTGCATCACCGGCGTCCACGGGGTGATCGAAAGCCAGTCGGATCCGGCGCTCATGGCGATCCATGAACATGCGGGGCTGGTGACGCCCGACGGGATGCCGCTGGTCTGGATGGCCCGCAAACTCGGACACCGGCATACGGAGAGAGTCTACGGCCCGGATCTGATGCTGCAGCTCTCCGCATTGTCGGCGGAAAAGGGCTATCGCCAGTATTATTTCGGCGGCGCTCCCGGTCTTGCCGAGCGCCTGCGCGACTGCCTCACCGGGCGTTTTCCAGGGCTTGCCGTGGCAGGCACCTTCTCGCCTCCGTTTCGGCCGGTCCCGGCCGAGGAGGATGCGGAGATGGTGCGCATGATCAACGCCGCCAAGCCGGACATCGTCTGGGTCGGGCTCAGCACCCCGAAGCAGGAGTACTGGATGGCCCGGCATCTCGGCCAGATCGATGCGCCGGTCATGATCGGTGTCGGGGCGGCTTTCGACTTCCTCGCCGGCACGAAGCGCCAGGCGCCGCTCTGGATGCAGCGAAACGGTCTCGAATGGCTGTTCCGCCTGTTGTCGGAACCGCGGCGCCTCTGGCGCCGCTACGGCAAGATTGTGCCGCAGTTCATGGTTGGAGCCAGCTTGCAGCTTCTCAGGGAGAAGATCGCGATATCAGCTACCCACAAAAGATAGATCGTCTCAAGAGAGGTATAATTCGGTTTGGCGACTGCTGAAGAAAGTAAAAATCGATATCCCTGAAGCTGAATTCTCAGTGGAGTGATCTGATGTCTCAGAAATCTGTTTTGGTCACGGGCGCCGGCGGCTTTATCGGCTTCCACCTGGTCAATTATCTGAAGAACCGCGGTTACAAGGTTCGAGCCGTCGACATCAAGGACCCGGAATACCAGGCCAGCTCGGCGGACGAATTCCGGATTCTGGACCTCCGCGAGATCGACGACTGTCGCGAGGCCGTTCGCGGCATGGACGAGGTCTACAACCTCGCCGCGGATATGGGCGGCATCGGCTATATCTCCGGCGCGCACGCTTCGATCACCTACAACAATACGATGATCAGCGCCCAGATGCTCAAGGCTGCGCATGACGCCAAGGTCGAGCGTTTCCTGTTCTCGTCATCGGCCTGCGTCTACCCGCAGCATCTTCAGGACGTGCCCTCCGTGGTGCCGCTGAAGGAAGAGGATGCGTTCCCGGCCGATCCGGAACCCGGATACGGGCTGGAGAAACTCTATACTGAGAAGCTGTGCCAGTACTTCACGGAGGACTACGGCTTCCAGACCCGGTTGGTCCGCTTCCACAATGTCTACGGACCGCTCGGCACCTATGACGGCGGCAAGGAGAAGGCGCCCGCCGCCATTTGCCGCAAGATCGCGCGGGCGAAATCCGGCGATACGATCGAGGTCTGGGGAGACGGCAAGCAGACGCGCTCCTTCATGTACATCGACGACTGCGTCGAGGGGATCTATCGCATCATGCGGTCGGATTATTCCAGGCCGCTGAATCTCGGCACCGACGAGCTGGTCGATGTCAGCGGGCTCGTCGACATCATCGCCGAGATTGCGGGAAAGACGATCCTCAAGCGCTTCAACACCAACCGTCCGCAGGGCGTGCGCGGCCGCAACAGCGACAACAGCCGCCTGCGCGAGGTGTTGGGATGGGAGCCGCTCATCCATCTCAGGCAGGGGCTGATTCCGACCTATGCCTGGATCGAGGGGCAGGTGACGGCGGGCGGAGCCGAGCGCCAGGCCGTGATCGAGCCGATTCCAAGGGTCGCGGCCCAGTAGAGCCGGATGATGTCGGACGGGCTCACCACGTGATCCCGTCCGACATCTGAATCCGTCTCTCATTCAGGAGCGAGAGCAGGAGCGACGCGAAAAACCGGTTGCCGCTTTTTCGCATCCTGCTCGAGCGCGTTTTCGAGCGAAGCGAATGCCGGTTTCCGCGAAGAAAACGCGTTGCAACAAGGTTCTGGAGCGATTGAACGATCCAATTCGATCGGACATTGCTCCGGCGCAGCCGGGTTCCGTCACCATGTGACAGGGGAGTTCGCCATGCCGGACGTTGTCACCAGCGTCGTCCCATCCGCGATCGCCGTCGCAAAGCCGGGCCAGCAGCTCGGTGTCGATCTGGCTCCCGCAATGCGGCGGCAGCTGGTTGCGGCTGCGTTGCTGGCGGGAGATCTCGTCGCGCTGACGATCGTCGCCGGCATCCTGCAGCTCGGCGCGACCGTGGCGGTTGCCGATACCCACACCCACATGGCGAAGCTGATGCTGGTCTGGATTCCCGCCCTGTGCGGAGCCCAGGCCTGCTTCGGGCTGTATGGCTCGGAGCACGCCGAACCTGTCGACAGGCTGCGCCGGCGCACGCTCGGCAATGCCACCGCGGCCGCAATCGTGTTGGCCTGGCTGGCGGTCGCGGCGCCGCCCTCCCATTTCTGGGGCTTCGTCGTCATCGGCGCGGCCCTGACCCTTCTGCTCGGCCACTACGTCGAGGCGCTCGTCCGGGGCGTATTGCTGCGCCGCTCGCTCTGGACAGCCCCGACCGTCCTCTACGGTCCAATGTCGGCTTGTGCGGCTCTCGCACGCAATCTGGTTTCGCGGCCCGAGCTGGGGCTGAGACCGGTCGCCATACTAGCCGATGACGAAGGCTATGCTCTGTCCGATGCCGCAGAGATCACGGATATTCCGGTCATCACCGCTGGACAGGCCGATGTCATCTCTCCGCGGATCGAGGTCGCTCTTTGCGCATCAGGCGATCTGTGCAGGGAAAAGGCGGACTGGCTTGCGCGCTTGCCCTTGCGCCAGATCTTCATCGTTCACGACGCCTCGGCGCTTCAGGTCCTGAATCCGCAGCTGTGGGCGATGGGTGGGCTGCTCGGGGTCGAGCTGCGCAGCGCCATCCACATGCCGCGCAATCTGCGCCTGAAGCGCGCCGCGGATCTCCTCGTGGCGATACCGCTCGCGGTTCTGGCGCTGCCGGTGATCCTGCTGTTCGCACTTGCCGTGAAGATGGTCGACAGCGGCTCGGCCTTCTATGCGCAGCCGCGCATCGGCCGGAACGGCCACATCTTCAAGGTCTACAAGCTGCGCAGCATGTATGCGGACGCCGAAGCCAGGCTGGCCGCGCATCTTGGCGCCGACAGCGCGGCGCGGCAGGAATGGGAGCGCTTCTTCAAGCTGTCGAACGACCCGCGGATCCTGCCCGGGATCGGGCATTTCATCCGCCGATCCAGCGTCGACGAGCTGCCGCAGCTCTGGAATGTGCTGCGGGGCGAGATGAGTATCGTCGGGCCGCGGCCGTTCCCGGCCTATCACAGCCAATGCTTCGACGCCGCGTTCCAGGCCTTGCGGACGAGCATACCGCCTGGCCTGACGGGCTTGTGGCAGGTGACCGACCGCAGCGATGGCGACCTCGCGGTCCAGAAGCAGCAAGACAGCTTCTACATCCACAACTGGTCGTTCTGGCTGGATTTCTACGTGCTGCTTCAAACCCTGCCGGCCGTGCTGCTGGCGCGAGGTGCGAAGTAGCGCGCCGCAAGCGGGTTTCGCGCTCGCGGCGCACCCGGGGGAGCGGTCGGTCACGACCCTGTTACTCGGAATCAATCGGGATCAGCCGGGAGCCTGCCATCATGGATTTCTTCAGCGAAAAGCGGGGACCGCGACAGCCGGCGACCTTGTCGAGTCACTATGACGCCGTGAGCTTCGATGTCCTCGCGATGCTGTGGCAGCGGCGCTTGCTGATCCTGTCGATCGCCTGCGGCAGCATGCTGCTTGCGGGTTTCGCCTTGATGATCATGCCTCCGCGCTACGTGGCCGATCTGGTGCTGCAGTTCGATTTCACGCGTGAGGACAGCCCGAGCGGGGGCGGTAAATCGAGCAGCGTCGCGCTCGAGGCCTCGACGCTTGTCGAAAGCGAGGCACGGATCATCCGCTCGCTTACGACGGCGCGCGCCGTCGCGTCGCGTATGGGGCTCGATAGCGAGCCCGAGAAACCTGCCTCGTCCCTGTCAAGGCTGATGGCAGGCGCCGCCGAGGTGATCTTTTCTTCGCCGGTTCGCGCCCGCATCCGGGAACTTCTAGGACTTGGCGGCGCAGGTCCCCTGACCGCGCCGGCGCGGCGCGACATCGTCGCGCAGAAATTGCTGTCGTCACTGACGGTCAGCAACGATGCGAAGGCCTATCTGATCACCCTCAAATACCAGGATACCGACCCTGATCGCGCTGCCCGCATCGTCAATGCCTTCGGCGTTGAATATCTCAGGCGGAAGATGGAGGCCACCGCGAGCGCCTCGCAGCGCTCCAGCCAGTGGTACGGCCTGCAGGCGCAGGAGGCGCGCGCCAATCTCGCCAGGATCGACAAGGAGATCGAGGACTTCCGTATCAGGACCGGCTTCGTCGAGATCGGCCAGGACGGGGCCGACATGCAGCAGCAGCAGCTTCGCGACATGCTGGCCCAGCTCAATGCCGCCTCGGTCACGCGCCTCGGGGAGGAGATGCGCCTGCGCCGGGCGCAGGTCTCGCTTGCTGCCGGCAATGTGCCGCAGGCGACGGATCTCGGCGGGTCTCCGGTCGTCCAGGCGCTGCTGGACGAGGAAGGAAAGGCACGCAGGGCCCTGGACGAGATGGTCAGTTCGGCCGGCGATCGCCACCCTGCGGTGGCCCGGCTCAAGCTGACGCTCGCATCGGTGCAGGAGCGGCTGAAAAAGCAACTGGCGCAGTCGGTCGCCAACATCGAAACCGATGTTCAGGCCGCCCGTGCCGCCGAGGTTGCGCTGTCGCAGCGCGTCGCGGCGCTGCAGACGAAATCTATCGAGTCCAGAGGGCTGGAAGGCCAGCTGAAAACCCTGCAGGCCGAGGCGACGGCCGCGCGCGACCGGCTGAAGCAGCTTTCGGATGCACAGCAGCAATCCACCGCCGTGAGCGAATTGAGGCCCGTCATGGCGCAAATCCTGGCGCCCGCCGAAGTTCCCTCGCTGCCGGCTTCGGCCAGCCCGGCTCTCGTGCTGGGCCTTGCCCTGATGGGCGGGCTCGCCGCCGGCGCGTCGCTCTCCTATGCGCTGGAGAAGCGTGATCGCGGTTTCCGCAGCGAGAACGAGTTCGCGGCGGAGACCCACCTCGACTGCGTCGGCCTGCTGCCCAATCTCGCACACTATCCGAGCGGGCTGGAGAGCCTCGTCTTCGCTGAAGCGGTACGGTCGACGGTGGCCGCGTTGTTCCCCCCCACCAACCCGCCGAAGGTCGTGCTGATCACCTCTTCTGCGCCGGGCGAGGGCAAGTCGTTCGTGGCCTCGGCCATGGCTCGCGTGCTGGCGAAGATGGGGCAGCGGGTTCTGGTGGTGGATGGCTCGCCCCGGCGCCTGCTGCTTGGCGAAAACTTCCCGCACGAAGCGTTGCTCGACCAATGCCTGCCTCCGGCTGGCGACATCAGCGCCGCGGGAGCGACGCCCGTCGCGACGGTTCGGCGAGCATCCGGCCTGCGGGACGGCCAGAACGTCTACTCGAATCCGGCCTTCGAGGCGATGCTGCGCGAGGCGCGGGCGAGGTACGACATCATCCTGTTCGAAGTCGCGCCCGTCCTGCTTTCGGCCGACAGCGCCTTGCTGCGCGAGCACGCCGACACGGTGTTGCATGTGGTCAAGTGGAACGACACGCGCAAGACGACCGTGGCGACGACGCTCGACCATCTCGCCCGGCTGGGGCTGGATGTCGGCGGTATCGTGCTCAACCGCGTCGATCTCGAGGAGCAGGGGCGCTACAACGCCTCCGATCGCGGCCAGATCTACCGGGATTACAAGTCCTTCTATCAGGCTTCGGCGTGAGGAGGCGCTCGCCTTGCCCGGTGCCGCCCTTGCCGGCAGGCGTGGAGTTCAGCTGCCAGGGCTGTGGTTCGCCTGCGGTTTCGCTGCCGCGCGACCTGTCTGCCGAGGGGCTCGTGACCTGCGATCGCTGCGGGCGTCCCGTTGCGACTCTCGCCGCCTTCCGAGACTACGTCGATCGCCTGGCGGCGGGCCCTCGGATCTGCGACCACCATCTGACGGTGTGCCATTCCAGCGCTGCAGAGCCTTCCCTGTCCACAGGACGGGGGATAATCCCGCAAGATGCAGTGCGTTGATATAGTGTGCCAATTTTGGACAAATAGAACTGACGTACTAGTTCTCAGCGATATAATTTCGCCTTCCTGGGTAGAATAGCCTTACCCTCCCGGGGTATCTAGGGGCCGAGACCACGCCAATAGCGTTCTCGCCTTGAAAGGAACCCCTTTATGGCTAATTTTTACGTTTCCTCAACGGGAAATGACAACAATTCCGGACTTGATGCATCGTCGGCCTTCGCGACTTTGGAACGTGCCCAGGAGGCTATGCGGCAAAGTGCCGGCGCCGATACGGCCTACCTCGCCGGAGGTACCTATCATCTCGACGCTCCTCTCCACCTGACATCCGCCGATTCCGGCTCGTCCTTCGTGGGCATGGCCGGGCAAGATGCCGTGGTGAGCGGCGGCACGCCGGTGACCGGCTGGACTCAAGGTGCGAATGGCATCTGGTCGGCCCATGTCGACGACGCACAGGTCCTGCAACTTACGGTCAACGGCGTCCAGCAGGTCCAGAGCCGCTTCCCCGCCGCCGATCCCAGCGATCCCATCCGGGGCGGCTGGCTCTGGGGGCAGGATCTGCCCAGCGGGTCCGATCCGAGCAAATCGCTTGCATTCAACCCGTCGGATTTTCCCGCCGGTCATGCGCCCCAGGTCGGCGAGACGGTGACGGTCTTTTCGGAGAACGGCTACGCCAACGATCACCTGACCATCGCGTCCATCAAGGGCAACGTGATGACCTTCACCACCGAGGCCAATTACGATCTGGGCCCGGCGAGTCGGTTCTATGTTTCGGAGAAGACACCAGACAGCGTCGGTGAATGGTCGTTCGACAGCCAGACGCACACCGTGCTGTTCAAGGCGCCCGCGGACTTCACCGGCGAAGGCGCGGTCGCATCCTCGGATCACAGCTTGTTCGTTGTCGATGGCGCCAAGGATGTCAGCATCAAGGGCCTGACCTTCACCGATACGGCTGCAGTTGCAGGCGACCCCGCCACTGCGGCGATCGAGGTGCACGACGCAACCGGATTGACGGTGGAATCGAACCATTTCGTCAATGTCGGCGTTGGTGTGGTGCTGCATGGCGACAGCAGCGGAAACCTGATCTCGAACAATAACTTCGAGCATATCTGGTCTAGCGCGATCGCGTTGACTCCTGGGACCAGCGGCAACCAGATTTCGAATAACGTGATCGATCATTCGAACGAGGCCTTCGTTCAATTTGGCTCGATCGACATGCAGGAGTCGGCGCACAACCAGATCGATCACAACACGATCACCAATGTGCCGCGCTTCGGAATTTCGGAAGTCAATTACGACCCGAATCTGGTCTCGGGCGGAAATGTCATCGAATACAACGACATTCGCCATTCCGGTCAGCAGACGCCGGATGTCGGCGCCATCTACCTGTTCTCGCATGAGGATCCCGGCGCGCTGGGGGATACGATCCGATACAATCACATCGTCGATACCGGCGGCCTGAATACGCATGACGGAGGATTCGTGGCCGGCAACGACATGAGCTCCGGCATCTATCTCGATAACCTCGCCAGCAACGCGCAGATATACGGCAACTTCGTTCAGGGAACCGCCTTCAGCGGCATTCTCATCCATGGCGGATCGAACAACGCGATCCACGACAACACGCTGCTGGACAACGCAAAATACGGCATCGCAACCATCGGTGTGGACGGCTACACGATCACCGGTAACGAGACTTACGAGAACTTCATCCAGGTCTCGAAGGATGGCAGCAACACGATCGATACCGATCAGACCAATCCAGGCCTGATCCACAACAACGTCTACTACAATCCCGATGGCGCAGAGCTGACGGTGGCCGATGTCTCGCTCGCGAGCTTTCAGCAGCGCGGCGGCGATACCGGCAGCGTCGAGACGACGCAAGGTGGCTTCGTCGATGCCGCACATGGCGACTACAGCTTCACCGCTGGATCGGTCGCGCAGTCGCATGGCATCGAGTCGGCTGCCTTCGGGTCGTCCGGAGCCACGATTGCGGCTTCTGAGCCGGTCGTCGACACGCCGGTGACAACCCCGGCAACCGGCGAAACGCCACCGGCCACGGTCGATCCGACGCCGCCTGTCGCGGTCGATCCGGCGCCGCCTGTCACGGTCGAACCGACGACGCCGGTCGCAGTCGACCCGACGCCGCCGGTCGCGGAAACGCCTCCGGTCACGACCGAGCCTGCACCGTCGACTGTCGAGCCGCCGGCCACCAGCCCGACCGGCAGCCCGGACGTCATTTCGATCCCCGCGGTCGTAACGCCTCCGACGGTCCCCACGCCGGTTGTGCCCTCGGTCCCCGCGACTCCGTCTGACTTGGGTAGCCATCACGTCTCAGGGGGCGACCACGGCGGTGGCAGCCACTGGCTCCATGACGTCCAGGTGCGCATCCAGGACACCATCGACCATCACCAGTCCTCACACTGGCACTGGCACTAGCAGGTCGAGGGCCGAGCCTATGTCGCCCCTGCTCCACCGCTGGAGCAGGGGCGACCTTTCCAGGTTGATCCTGGCTGGCGCTCATTCATCGCCTGTCGGGCAGGCATCCGCATGGTTCCGCTCGCCGGAGCTTCGCGATCACTCCCAGGAATCCAAAGACTATGCTCTCGCAAACGGTACGCGGCCTGACGCCCGCATTCGCTTCGCTTTTCGGGCTGTCCTTCGTGCTCAACCTGTTCGTCTTCGTGTCCCCGATCTATACGATGCAGATCTATGATCGGGTGCTGACAAGCCGGAATGGCACGACGCTGGTCATGCTCTCGCTGATCGTGCTTGTCCTGTTTGCAGCTTATGCCGCGCTCGAGCATTTCCGCAGCCGCGCGTTCGTTCAACTTGGTTTATGCGTGGATCGGGCGCTGTCCGAACCGGCTTTCGAAGCTGCTTTTCGCGGCGCATTGGAGGCAAAGGGCTCGCAGCAGGTCGTGCCCATTCGTGACGTGGAGACCTTGCGCGCCACGCTGTCGGGCAGCCTCGTGCCGGCTCTCATGGATGCGCCTTGGGTCCCGATCTATCTTGCGCTCTGCTTCGTCCTCCACCCGGCGATCGGCGCCGTCGCCACGGTTGGAGCGGTCGCAATCCTGGGCGTGGCTCTGCTGAACGAGCGCATGACCAAGAATTCCCTGGTTCGTGCGTCGGAGCTCGGTCACAAGGCGAGCGAACGCCTCGCCGCGTCCCTTCGGAATGCCGAAGTCATCAAGGCCTTGGGGATGGGCCGGGCGATCCGCGGCGAGTGGCAGGCCCGGCATGATCGGGCGCTTGAACATCATACGCGGGCGGCCAATCGGGGCGGATCGCTGCTGGCGCTCACCAAGCTGTTGCGGCTCGCGCTCCAATGCGCGGTGCTTGGCGTCGGCGCCTATCTCGCCATCCATCAAGACATCGCGGCCGGCGTGATCTTTGCCGCCTCCCTGATCATGGGCCGGGCTCTGGCTCCGATCGAGGGCGCCGTCGGTCAGTGGAAGAGTTTCGTCTCTGCCCGCAGCGCCTTCCTGCGCCTTGGGGCGGCCTTGAAGACGCCGTCCGACAGCCGCGACATGACGCTGCCACATCCGGCCGGGTCGCTGCGCGTCGAGGGGTTGAGCGTGCGCGCTCCCAACGGACAAGCATTGCTTTTGCACAATGTCTCATTCGAAGTTGAGCCTGGCGAGATCGCGGCGGTCATCGGGCTGACCGGCTCCGGGAAATCCTCGCTCGCTCGGGCGCTGGTTGGCGTCTGGAAGCCCGTTCAAGGCGTCGTCCGCCTCGACGGCACCGACATCAGCCATTTTTCCGATGACCAACGCGGCCGTGTCCTCGGCTACCTGCCGCAGGATGTCGAGCTGTTTGCCGGAAGCGTGCGCGACAACGTCACCCGCTTCGATCCCTCAGCAACGGACGAGGCGGCCGTCGCCGCCGCCTCCGCCGGCTCGGCTCACGACCTTATCCAGAGCTTTCCGGACGGATATGCGACGCAGATCGGTGACGACGGAGCGACCCTCTCCGGAGGGCAGCGGCAGCGGATCGGCCTGGCGCGGGCGCTCTATGGCCAGCCCGCGCTGGTCGTGCTCGACGAACCCAACGCCAATCTGGATATGGATGGCGATGCTGCGCTCGGTCGCGCTTTGTCGGGCCTGCGCGCCGCGGGCGCGATCGTCGTCGTGATCACACATCGCCCGCAGCTCCTGTCGCAGGTCGACAAGATCATTCTCATGCAGAAGGGCCAGGCCGTCAGGGTCGGCCTGCGCGATGAAATCCTGCCGGTGCTGCTGCAGCCCGGTGCCGGCGCGCGCGTTCAGGCGCCGCAGCGCGTTCAGCCGCGGGGCGGCGAGCCGGTTTCGGTGGCACGATGGGGGCGGCGATGAAACTCGCATTCAATCTTGCGATAGGGCGCAATTTTCCGATATGGCGCCGGCGCTTCGGGCTGGCGCTTGCGAGTCTGAAGCGCTGGCTCCCGCCGGCCGGTGCCTCTGTCGAGGGGGGCGGCGATTGGCGCGCTCCGATTCGAAAGGGCTACATCGTCGTCGCCGCCGTGCTGGGCGTGGGCGGGCTTTGGTCGGCGACCGCCCGCCTCGACAGCGCAGTCGTTGCTCATGGCAGCGTTGTCGTGGAAAGCGACCGCAAGGCGGTTCAGCATCTCGAGGGTGGTCTGGTCGAGGCCATCGTCGTGCGGGACGGCTCGGAGGTTCGATCCGGAGAGGTCCTGCTCAGGCTCGATACGACGCATGCGTCTGCGCAGAAAAGCGTGGCGCGGCTGGGTGTGCTGCAGGCATTGGGTGAGGAAGCGCGGTTTGCGGCCCAGATCGACCGGTCCGATCGCATAGATTTTCCAAAGGAGCTCACCGATGCCGCGGAGACCGGGGAGGCGCGCCGCATCATTCTCGACCAGGAACGGCTCTTCAGAGAGCGGGCTTCGGCCCAGAAGCTCGAAATCTCCATTCTGGGAGAGCGGCTGTCGCAGTCCCAGAAGCAGCGCGACTCGACCGAGGCACAGCGCGATTCCGCCGTCACCCAGGCCGCCAGCATCAAAGACGAACTCGCCAAGCTGCAGCCTCTGGCCGATCAGGGTTACATCGCAGCAACGCGCATCAACCCGTTGCGCCGGTCGTTGACGGAGCTTCAGGGCCGTATCGGGTCGCTGGAGGCTGATCTGGCGCGACTCTCCGTCGCCAACGACGAAATTCGGCTGCAGACGAGCCAAATCGGCTTGCGCGCTGCCGAAGAGGCCTCGACGAAGGTCGCAGAATGCCGGGTGAAGCTCGCCGATGCGCGTGAAAAGCTGCGGATGGCCGAGGATGTGCTGGCGCGTGCGGAGGTTCGCGCGCCGCGCGCAGGCCGGATCGTGGGCTCGAAGGTCCATACGGTGGGAGCGGTGGTCAAGCCGGGCGAAACCATGATGGAAATCGTGCCGCAGGACGACGAGCTCGTCGTCACCGCCAAGATTTCGCCCCTGGACGTGAACAACCTTCGCCCGGGCATGGCTGCGGAGGTGCGCCTGCCCTCGTTCAAGGGCCGGGCGACGCCCTTCACGGTCGGCGAGGTCAAATCCGTCGCAGCCGATACGCAGCGTGACGAGGTCTCGCAGCAGATGGCCTATGAGCTGCGCGTCAGCATCTCAGCAGCGGGATTCCCGCCGAAGATTCGCGCCAAGCTCAAGCCGGGCATGCCTGCCGATGTCTTCGTCCCGACCGGTGAACGAACGGCCCTGGCCTATCTGATGCAGCCCCTGCGGGATTCCATGCGTTCGGCTTTCAGGGAAGAATGAGCCCATGCCGCGGGGCCGAGTGAGCTCTTGGGGCAGAAAAATCGGCGCTGTCCGGGCTCCATGCGGCCGGCTGCCCGCGGCATGCGCGACGCAAACAGGGTAGCGCGAGCCAAAACAGGGTACGACCGAATCGGAGCTATTGCCGGAAATGCGCCGTGCTAGATCAGCGTCTTCGAGGAGCTGATCCGCATGCATCCAAAGATCATTCCCGTTGTGATGTGCGAAGGGGCCGGCATCGGTCTGTGGCCGGTCTCTCGCAACACCATGCCGAAGCAGTTCATCCCGCTCTTTGGCCGGGACTCCGCTTTCCAGCGCATGGCAAAACTCCTGTCCGACGCGACCGCCTTTGACAGGCTCATCGTCGTTGCGAGCGCAGAACATCGCTTCACCGCAGCCGATCAACTGCAGGCGATCGGCGTGAAGGCCGAGATCGTGGTCGAGCCTGTCTGTCGCGGTTCGGCTGCCGCGGTGGCGATCGCGGCCGAGCTCGGCCTTGCCCGCGATGACGCTGCGCTCGTCGGGGTCTTCGCCGCCGATCATGTCGTGCAGGACGGCAGGCTCTTCGTCGAGACCTGCAGCAAGGCCGCCACAGTTGCGGCGCAAGGCGGCATCGTGACGATCGGGATACCGCCGGCCTATCCTGCGACGGCTTACGGCTATATCCGCCCCGGCTCGGAGACGGCGGCTGGCGCGCATCAGGTCGAGGCCTTCGTTGAGGCCTGCGATGCCGTGCAGGCCGCGCGCTATCTCGCGGACGGTTATCTCTGGAATTCGGGCAACCTCATTTTCAATGCGGCGACGATGCGCGCCGAACTCGAGGCTTTCGAGGCCGATGTCATGGCCTCCGTCGGCGAGGCTGTCGCGACGGGCAGTCACGACCTCGGATTCCTGACGCTCGAGCCGCGTGCTTTCGCCAAGGCGCCGAAGGCTTCGATCACCGCCGTGATGGAGGCAACGGAGAAGGCATCCGTGATCGCCGGGCCGTTCGGCTGGTCGGATGTCGGGTGCTGGTCCGCGGTCTGGGAGCTTTCCGAGAAGGGCGCGAACGGCAATGTCGTCGAAGGGCGTGGCTATGTGTTCGATGGCGCCAACAACCTGCTGCGCTCCGAGGACGCTCTCCTGGCCGTCGTGGGCGTCGACGACATCGCCGTCATCGCGACGCGCGATTCCATCCTGGTGGTGCCGAAGGCGAAGGCCGGCAAGGTGGCAGACGTTGTCGCTCTGCTCATGGCAAATGGCGAGCCGGAAGCCTGCAGCCATCGTGAAATCCACCGGCCCTGGGGCAAATACCTGTCGATCGATCTCGACAGGCGTCACCAGGTCAAGCGCATCACGGTCAAGCCCGGCGGAGTCCTGTCCCTCCAGAAGCACCATCACCGAGCCGAGCACTGGGTCGTGGTGCGCGGGACGGCCGAAGTCACACGGGATGACGAAACCATCATCGTGCACGAAAACGAGTCGATCTACCTGCCGATCGGCTGCGTCCATCGCATGGCCAATCCCGGCAGGATTCCGCTCGATATCATCGAAGTCCAGGTCGGTTCCTATCTTGGCGAAGACGACATCATCCGTATCGAGGATATCTACAAGCGATGCTGAGGTGAGGGGCCGAGGCTGAACTCCGGGACTTCCGTCCCGTAAGGGCTCTTGCCGTCTGCGAGGTGACCCGCAAGTTAAATGCGGTCTACCTGAAATTACTCTTCGCCACGTCGCTGCAAGGCAAGCCGGTGGAGTGTGCGCACCGCTGGCCTGTCGGTCTCGCACTGATCGATCATCACCGCGAGCGCGGCCCGCACTGCGTTAAACAGATCCTTCGCATCCGAATAATGATGAGTGAGCCGAAGCAGCGTCGCATTCAAGCTTTTGTTCTTGGGCGGCATGTCGGAGCCCTTCATGCAACCAGCTCGGCGCGCAACCGTTGATGAAGACCGTACTGCCGCCGCGCGACAACTCAGGCGGACGCTCGTTTCGGGAGCTGGCCTTCGACGTTGTCGATCGTCAAGGCTGTCCCAATCTGCTCGATCGACGCCGTCACAAGGTCAGGGCGATAGTCGCCGGACTGTCATGGAACTCGCCGACATCTTCGGGGATCCAGCCAGCGGAGCAGACATGGACTATTTCAGGCGCTTCACCTTTTTGTTCGCGACGCCGAGCTTCGACGCGGAGGACCTGGAAGGCATAAGGTTCAACCAGATCGTCGATGAGATCGAGCGGTCCGGCTTCGAGGTCGTGAAAGCGCGAAAGCTCGAAGACGCCGAGATCGCCGTGCAGACCGACGCGGCCATCGGCTGCATGGTCGTCGACTGGGGCAAGAAGGGCCTTGAAGGCAAGACGGCGGCCCTGATCAACCTGATGCGCCGCCGCGGGCTCGACTTCCCGATCATCCTGCTGATCCGCCGCAAGCGCTTCGAGGACCTGCCCGTCGAGGTGCTCGACTTCATCGACGGCTATATCTTCCTGTCCGAGGAGACGCCGCCCTTCATCGCCAAGAGCCTGATCAGCCGCCTGAAGCAATATGCCGAGACGCTGAAGACGCCCTTCTTCGGCGCGCTGGTTGATTATGCCGAAGAGGGCAATCATCTCTGGACGTGCCCTGGGCATAATGGCGGCGTGTTCTACAGCCGCAGCCCTATCGGCCGGGTCTTCATGGAGCATCTCGGCGAGGCCGTCTTCCGCGACGACCTCGACAATTCGGTGCTCGATCTCGGCGATCTCCTGACCCATGAGGGCCCGGCCCTGAAGGCGCAGAAGGAGGCGGCCCAGATCTTCGGGGCGGAGAAGACCTATTTCGTCCTCAACGGCACCTCGACCTCCAACAAGGTGGCTCTGGCGGCGCTGGTGACCGATGGCGACCTTGTCCTGTTCGACCGCAACAACCACAAGGCGGCCCATCATGGCGCCCTGATGATCGGCGGCGGCATTCCGGTCTATCTGCCGACCATCCGCAATGCCTGGGGGCTGATCGGCCCGATGCGCTGGGACGCCTTCGACGAGGAGGCGCTGCGCGAGCGCATCCGGACGCATCCGTTGGTCAAGGACCCCGACGCCTGGCGAAAGCCGCGCCCCTTCCGCGTCGCGGTGGTCGAGCAATGCACCTATGACGGCACGATCCACAGCGCCCAGATGATCCTGAAGCGCATCGGCCATCTCTGCGACTACATCCTGTTCGACGAGGCCTGGGCCGGCTTCATGAAGTTCCACCCGCTCTATGCCGGGCGCTTCGCCATGGGGCTTGCGGATCTGGGCCCCGATGCGCCTGGCATCATCGCGACGCAGTCGACGCACAAGCAGTTGGCGAGCTTCTCCCAGGCCTCGCAGATCCACATGAAGGATCGGCATATCCGCGGCCAGAAGCGCCGCGTCGAGCACCGGCGCTTCAATGAGAGCTTCATGCAATATGCCTCGACTTCGCCCTTCTACCCGCTATTCGCCTCGCTCGACGTCGGCGCGCAGATGATGAAGGGGCGCTCCGGCGAAGTGCTCTGGGATGACACGATCCGGCTTGGCATCGAACTGCGCAAGAAGATCCGCGCCGTCCGGCGCGAATTCGAGGATAAGGAGATCCTGCCCGAGCGGCGCTGGTTCTTCGAGCCCTTCGTGCCCGACCGCGTGACGATCCCGGATGCCTCCCGCGAGGGAGCGGTGCATGACGTCGCCTGGGAAACGGTCGGCACCGACCAGCTCGCCAGCGACCCCTCCTATTGGCAGCTCGCTCCGGGCGCCGCCTGGCATGGCTTCTCCGGCCTGGAGCCGGGTTTCGCCATGACCGACCCCAACAAGCTGACGCTGCTGACGCCGGGCTTCGACCGCGCCACGGGCGGCTATGCCGAACATGGCATTCCGGCGCCGATCGTCGCCCAGTTTCTGCGCGAGAACCGGATCGTCGCCGAGAAGAACGACCTCAACTCGCTGCTCTTCCTGCTGACGCCGGGCGTCGAAGCCAGCAAGGCCGGTACGCTGATCAGCGGGCTCGTCGCCTTCAAGAAGCTGCATGACGATAATGCGCTGTTGGAAGACGCGATCCCGGAATTCTACCGGCGCCGGCCTTCGCGCTATGCCGGGGTCCGGCTGCGCGATCTCTGCGGCCAGATGCACCGCTTCTTTCGCGAGGCCGATGTCAGTGCTTTGCAGGCGCGGCAATTCTCGTTCGAGCATCTGCCGGAGATGGCCATGTCGCCCCATGATGCCGCGCGCTGCCTCGTGCGCAACGATATCGACTATCTGCCCATCGATGCCATCGCCGGGCGCATCGCCACGACGCCCTTCGTGGTCTATCCGCCCGGGATCGCGACGATCGTCCCCGGCGAGCGCCTGACCGAGCGGGCCCAGCCCATGATCGACTATCTCAAGATGTTCGAGGCGAGTTTCAACGCCTTCCCCGGCTTCGATGTCGAGATCCAGGGCGTCTATCGCGAGGTCGACGCGGCCGGACGGGTGCGGCTCCATACCTATGTCGTTAGCGAACAGGCTCAGGCTAAAGGCCGCGGCGAGTGATGGACACCGAAACCCCTGTCATCATCCGCCCGTCGCGCGACAGCGATGTCGAGCCCATGCTGGCGATCTATTGGCGCCATATCAGGCGCGGCATCGAAGCCGGTGTCGAGGATACCGGCACGCCTCAGCCCGACGACCTGCGCGACCGGCGCAAGAACCTGCGCAACCGCCGGCTGCCGCATCTGGTGGCGACGGTCGAAGGCGAGGTCGTCGGCTATGCCTATGTCGTGCTGTTCCGCAAGCGCCCGGCCTATCGCTACACGGTCAAGCATTCGATCTATGTCCACCACGACCATCTCGGGCGGGGGATTGGGCGATTGCTGCTTCAGGCGCTGATCGATTCCTGCGCGGCTGCGGGATTTCGTCAGATGATCGGCTATATCGATGCCGAGAACACCGCATCGCTGGCGCTTCACGAGAAGTTCGGCTTTGCCCGGGTCGGCCTTCTGCCGGGCGTCGCCTATCGCTACGGCAAATGGTCCGACAGCATCATGGTGCAGAGATCGCTTGGCGCCGGCGCCACCCTGCCGGTTACGACAAATGGGCTTCCGCCGGTCTCGTGAACACCGGGATCGGCGTTTACGAAACCGGAGGAGGCCAGTCGCCAGCCTCAGTATAGCTCCGGGACGTAGAGTTCGGGCGGAACGGGGTGCCGGGAGTAATCTGAATTGCGCACGCGCTCGGGCAGGACGATGTCCGATTTCGGCACGCTCTCATATGGGATCTGGCCGAGCAGATGGCTGATGCAGTTGAGGCGCGCCCGCTTCTTGTCGACGGCCTGAACGACCCACCACGGGGCGGTCTCCGTATGGGTACGGGCGAGCATGTCCTCCTTGGCGCGGGTGTAGTCTTCCCAATGGACGCGGCTCTCCATATCCATGGGCGAGAGCTTCCATTGCTTCAGGGGATCCTCGATCCGCATGCGGAAGCGGAATTCCTGCTCTTCATCCGTGATCGAGAACCAGTATTTGATCAGGATGATGCCGGATCGCACGAGCATATGCTCGAAATCGGGAACGGAGCGGAAGAACTCTTCGAGTTCGTCGGGGGTACAGAAACCCATGACGCGCTCGACGCCGGCACGGTTGTACCAGCTGCGATCGAACAGCACCATTTCGCCGGCCGTGGGCAGGTGCTGCACATAGCGCTGAAAGTACCATTGATGGCGTTCGCGCTCGCTGGGGGCGGGCAGGGCGACGACGCGACAGATCCGCGGATTGAGCCGCTGCGTGACGCGCTTGATCACGCCGCCCTTGCCAGCCGAGTCACGTCCTTCGAAGAGAACGACGACCTTGAGCTTCTTGTACTGGATCCAGTCCTGAAGCCGCACCAGCTCATGCTGCAGCCGGAACAGCTCGCGGAAATAAACCTTGCGGTCCAGCGTTGCGCCCGTCGGAGCCAAGCCTTCGGAGACGAGTTCGTCGAGCCGGTCCTCCTCGAGCTGCATCTCGAGCTCTTCGTCGAAGCTGTCTGCGATTTCGGCTTTGATGCGCTCCAGATCGTTCGTCATGAATGCGGACCTTTAAATCGGCTTTATTGAAGATGACCGGCGAATTCGGAGACGGATGAGCACGGCGGTGCGCCGTGATCGCAAAGACTGCGACGAGACGCAGGCCCGGAAGCTGAATCTCGCACTGCGGACTGACGTCCTCCAATCTCCCATGGCCGCAATGTCGTCGGCGCGAATGACGAGACGATGAAGGTGACGACCATGCGCGCCCCGCGAGGTGGCGGCATGACCTTGACGCTCGGGTGGCAGGGCGCTCGACCCCGCCGTGCGGCCTGTCTGGAATGACCGAAGCGCGGCTGCGACGGCATGCCGGTTTCGATCAGAGCGGCTCGATGCGAGAGGCTGGGGCGCGAGCGGTCGGCCGATGTCTATCCATCGATCGGGCTTCAGCGCTATCGGCCCGCATGTCGCCCAAACGACTATTGTGCGAGTGCCGCGCGTTGCTTGAGGAGGGCGTCGAGTATGTCCTGCTGCTCGTTGATGCGGTCCGCATTGCGGTCTTCGTCGGCAGCTCCTGAAAAGGCGGACGCTTGCTCCATCAGTTCTGCAAGGTTGGCGCGGGCGATGGCGATGCGTTCATCGAGTTCGGCGAGGGCGGCGGCGTCAGGCATTGGCTCGTCCTTTCGGGTTTGATCAGGTTGTTTGCCGAGCGATCTTACGAGCGATCTCGATTGACCTCGTCAGGTGGCGTTCGGCTTCCAGTCGACGACCTCGGTCGCGAGATTGGCCGCTGACTCGATGACCGGTCGCGCCGGCATCGTGACATAGGACGCGGTGAAGTTCATCGGCGTGGGAACCCAATCGCAGTTGAGGGCGACGAGTTCGCCGGATTCGAGGAAGCGCTCCACCAGCGGCGACGGCAAGGTCGCAATGCCCAGGCCGTCCAGCGTCATGTTCAGACAGGCCGCCAGATTGCTGGATGAGACCGGACGGCTGAGCCGGCTGCTGTTGCGCTTGAAATAGTCGACGACCTCGGCATAGGGCCGCGTATTCTTCGCATGTGTGAGAATGGGAAAGCGAGCGAGGTCATCGGCTCCGGCGGGATCGGGCAGGGCTGCAGCGAACCGAGGCGCGGCGACCCATGGCAGGGCGACCGTTCCCAGCGGAAGATTGGCGACCGAAAGGTCCGAGACCGGCCCGTTGAGGAAGGCTAAGTCGAGCGAGCCGTCGATGAGATTGCGCTGGAGGTTGAAGGTGAGGTCCACGCTCAGTTCGACGACGACATCGGGGAAGCGCACGGCCATCTCGCGCAGGAAGCGATGGAGCCAGGTCTGGGCCACGGTCTCCGCGACTCCGAGCCGCATGACGGATTGCCGGCTTGTCGTGTCGCCGGCCTGGAGCAGCGCCTCGGTCGCCTCAAGCGCCTTGGCTGCCAAGGGAAGCAAGGCCTGGCCCTGATCGGTGAGCACGACGGAACCCGCGTCGCGTTCGAACAGGCGTTGGTTCAGGACCCGTTCAAGCGCCGAAATACGCGCCGAAATATTGGGCTGGGTCGTATTCATCTGTTCGGCGACACGGCGGAAATTCCTGAGCGAGGCCAGCCGGACAAAGGTTTCGATCTGTTTGAGCGTGATCTGCATGGCCCACCCGGCCTGCGTCGCCTCCGCGAGGCATTGCAGGATAGATATTTTCTATCGTCTCAAGATAATCAAATAATTAGACGTGATTGTCGATCGCAGTCATCTTTTCGCCGGTTGGGAATGGGTCGGCGGCGTCGCCGGGCTCCCTGACAGGCATTGAAAGGTGGCTTTCCGTGAGCGGTGTCGCATCGTCCCCCAATACGTCGTCCCGAGTTATATCGTCCCAAGGCAATCTCGGCGCCGATATCGGCGGTACCTTCACCGACGTCGTGCTGGAGATCCGTGGCGAGACCTTCTCGGCCAAGGTGCTGACGACCTATGATGCGCCCGAGCGCGCCATCATCGAGGGCATGCACCGCGTCTGCACGAAGGCCGGCGTGACGCCCGCCGCGATCGGCCGGATCATCCACGGCACGACGCTCGCGACAAACGCGCTGATCGAACGCCGCGGCGCGAAGACGGCGCTGATCACGACGGAAGGCTTTCGCGACGTGATCGAGATGCGCACCGAGAGCCGGTTCGAGCAATACGACCTCAACCTGACGCTGCCCCAGCCCCTGCTGCCGCGCAACCGGCGCTATACGCTGCGCGAGCGCATTGGCGCCAATGGCGCGACGCTCATCCCGCTGCTGCGCGAAGATGTCGTGCGCCTCGCGGAGGAGATCGCCGAAGCGGGTTATGAGAGCGTCGCCGTCGGCCTGATCCATTCCTATCTCGACCCGGCGCATGAGCGGCTGGTCCGCGATGTTCTGCTGGAGCGTATCCCGGGACTTGCCGTCTCGATCTCGTCCGAGGTTTCGCCCCAGATGCGCGAATATGAGCGCTTCAACACCGTGGTGGCGAATGCCTATGTCAAGCCGATGATGAAGCGCTATCTCGCCAGCCTCGCAGCGAAGCTGGCCGATGAGGGCGCGGACTGCCCGATCTTCCTGATGCATTCCGGCGGCGGGATCATGTCGCTGGACGGGGCGGCGGAATTCCCGGTACGCCTCGTCGAATCCGGACCGGCGGGCGGGGCAATCTATGCAGCCGATGTCGCGGCGCGCTTCGGCTTCGATCGCGTCTTGTCCTTCGACATGGGCGGGACCACGGCCAAGATCTGCCTGATCAAGAACCAGACGCCGAAGACGAGCCGGGTCTTCGAGGTGGCGCGGAGCTATCGCTTCAAGAAGGGCTCGGGCATGCCGATCTCTATTCCCGTGATCGACATGGTCGAGATCGGCGCGGGCGGCGGCTCGCTCGCCCAGGTCGACTCGATGCGCCAGATCCGGGTCGGGCCGGAGAGCGCCGGCTCCGAGCCGGGCCCCGCCTGCTATGGCCGTGGCGGAACAAGGCCCGCAGTGACGGATGCCGATGTGATGCTCGGCAAGATCGACCCCACGAGCTTCGCCGGCGGCAGCATGGTGCTGGACATCGCCGCATCGCGCCGGGCCGTGCTGGCGAATGTCGCCGACCCGCTGGGGATGACGGACGAGACGGCCGCCTTCGGCATCGTCGAGGTCGTCGACGAGAACATGGCCAATGCCGCCCGCGTCCATGCGGTCGAGAATGGCGAGGACCTTTCCGGCTACACGATGATCGCCTTCGGCGGTGCGGCGCCGCTGCATGCCGGGCGGCTCTGCGAAAAGCTCGGCATCGAGCGCCTGCTCGTGCCGCCGGGTGCCGGCGTCGGCTCGGCGATCGGCTTCCTGCGAGCGCCCTTCAGCTTCGAGGCGACGCGCAGCGTCTATATGCGTCTGGCGGCATTCCATGCGGATACCGTCCGCGGTCTCTTGTCGGAGCTCGAAAACGAAGCCACGACCTTCGTGCGCTCCTGCGACGCACAGGCGCCGCTCAGCGTCGAAACCAAGGTCTATATGCGCTATGTCGGCCAGGGCTGGGAAATCCCGATCGACGTCAGCCACGCCGCACCGACGATCGACGCCTATCGGGAGCTGTTCGAGGCCGAATACGCCAAGCTGTTCTCCCGGACCGTCCAGGGGCTGGATATCGAGATCACCGTCTGGGCGGTCAATGCGAGCACGGCGAAAGCAGTGCCGGTGAGGGCGCAGGCTCTGGGAGCACTCGTGCCGCTGACGGCGATCTCGCAACGCCAGGTCTTCGACCCCGCCCTCGGAGCCCGGCTGACGGCGGGCCTGTTCCAGCGCTCACAGATCGCGGTCGGCCGGGTGGCAGTGGGGCCCTGCGTCATCGTCGAGGACGAAACCACCATCATCGTGCCGACGGGTTGCTCGGCGACATGCCGCAGCGATGGCTGCATCGAGATCTTCAAGCACGGGTCCGAGCCTGCGAAAGCGCGCTTGGCCGAGATGGTCGAGGCCTGAGCCATGACGCAGCTATCCAAGCCACCGCTATCCACCGTTTCGCTGCAGGTGATGTGGAACCGCCTGATCTCTATCGTCGAGGAGCAGGCCCAGGCCCTGATCCGCACGGCCTTCTCGACCTCGGTGCGCGAGGCAGGCGACCTCTCGGCGGGTGTCTACAACCGGGCGGGGCTGATGCTGGCGCAGGCCGTCACCGGCACGCCGGGCCATGTCAACGCCATGGCCGATGCCGTCGCGCATTTCATCCGCGAGATCGGGCCTGCGAATATTCTCGAGGGCGACATCTACATCACCAACGATCCCTGGATGGGAACCGGGCATCTGCACGACATCACGGTGGTGACGCCGTCCTTCCACCAGGGCCGGCATGTCGGCTTCTTCGCCTGCACGGCTCATGTCGTCGACATTGGCGGGCGCGGCTTCGGGGCGGACGCCAACTCCGTCTATGAGGAAGGCCTCTACATCCCGATCATGAAGTTCGCCGACCGGGGCAAGGTCGACCAGCCCTTCGTCAGGCTGGTGCGCGGCAATATCCGCGAGCCCGACCAGGTCGTCGGCGACATCTTCGCGCTCGCAACTTGCAATGATGTCGGCCATCGCCGATTGATCGGCATGCTCGACGAATTCGCTCTCGACGGGCTGGAGCAGGTCGGGGATTTCATCCTCGAGAATTCGCGCCGGGCGACGTTGGAGCGGATCGCCGCGCTGCCCCGCGGCGAGGCCGAGGGCTCCATGCTCAGCGACGGCTTTGCCACGCCGATCGAGCTCAGGGTCAAGGTCACGATCGGCACGGACGAGGTCTGTGTCGATTTCGCCGGCTCTTCCGGCGTCGACCCCAAGGGCATCAACTGCCCGATGGTCTATTCCAAGGCCTATGCCTGCTACGCGCTGAAATGTGCGATCGCGCCCGAGATCCCCAATAATGCGGCTTCGCTGGAACCTTTCCGCATCACCGCGCCGGACAACACGATCGTCAACGCCCTGCACCCGGCGCCGGTCGCGTTGCGCCATGTCATCGGCCATCTGATCCCGGATACGGTCTATGACGCGCTCGACAAGCTTCTGCCAAGGACGGTTCCGGCCGAGGGGGCAGGGCCGCTGTGCAATTTCCAGGTTTCGCTGCGGCCAGCCTCGGAGGCGTCGCGCCTGGCAGGCGCAAGGCGCGCCGAGGTCTTGATGTTCAACTGCGGCGGCTCGGGCGCGCGTCCGACGCTCGACGGCATGAACACCACCGCCTTTCCATCCGGCGTCATGACCATGCCGATCGAAGCGACGGAGCATGCCGGCCCGATCATCATCTGGCGCAAGGAGCTGCGGCCCGATTCCGGCGGCGCCGGCCGCTTTCGCGGCGGGCTCGGTCAATTCATGGAGGTTGGGGCCGTCGAAGGGCATGTCTTCGACATGTCGGCGATGTTCGACCGCGTGAAGCATCCGCCGCGCGGGCGCCTGGGTGGCTCTGGCGGCGCCGCGACCGAGATCCGCCTCGACGACGGCACGGCCATGGCTGGCAAGGGGCGCCAAGCGGTTCCGGAAGGGCGCAAGGTCATGCTGTCGCTGCCCGGCGGCGCCGGCCACGGCCCGGCCGCCGAGCGCAAACGGAGTGAAGTGCTGCGCGACCTCGCGCTCGGCTATATCTCGGCCAAGGCGGCCAGAACCGATTACGGGCTTGGCGACGCCGAGATCGCGGCGGTTGAAGCCGGCCTGAAGCGCGGCGAGTTGCCGTCGGTTGGAGCGTTTTCGAGCGAAGTGGTCGCCGGTTCGCCTGAAGAAAACGCGTTAGACCAATAATCCAGAGCAATTGAACGATCCAGATGGATCGGAAATTGCTCTGGATGACGATAAATCATGACATGAGAATAATTCTCTAAGCTTTTAGAATCGATCATGTTTCCTGCATTTGGATGGAACCGTCCGCATGCGGCGTGATCTAAGGATGCCGATGATCCCTATCGCTGCTGCGCTGGCATGGTGTGGCGGTCAGCCTGTGACGACGCGAGGACCGAATGCCACATTACGACCGAATCCTGATCACCGGCGCGGCCGGCCGTCTCGGCTCGCAGCTTCGCACCGGCCTCGCACCGCTGGCCAGGACGATCCGCGTCGCCGATCGCGAGCCGCTCGGCCCGCTTAGCCCCAATGAGGAGCAGGCGATCTTCGACCTCGCGGATATGGAGGCGACGATCGCGGCGACCGAAGGCTGCGATGCCATCGTCCATTTCGGCGGTGCGCCGACCGAGCGCGAGTGGCAGACCATCCTCGATGCCGGTATTCGCGGCTCCTACCATATCTATGAAGGCGCCCGGAAACACGGCGTCAAGCGCATCGTCTACGCGTCATCGGTTCATGCGATCGGCTATCACGAGGTCGGGGCCCAGATTTCGGTCGATGCGCCGGTTCGCCCCGACTGCCTGTACGGCGTCGGCAAGACCTTCGTGGAAAGCCTGAGCCGGCTCTATTGGGACAAGTTCGGCATCGAGACGGCGTGCCTGCGCATCTTCTCGTCCTTTCCCGAACCCGTCGACCGCCGGATGCTTTGGTCCTATCTGTCCTTCGCCGATTGCGTGCGCCTCGTCGAAGCCTCGCTGACGGCGCCCTTCGTCGGCCATACCATCTCGTTCGGCACCTCGGACAACAAGGTCAAGGCCGTCGACAACAGCGGCGCCGGCCATCTCGGCTATCACCCGCAGGACAGCTCCGAACCGTTCCGCGCCAAGGTCGAGGCCGACGCACCGGCACTCGACCCGAAATCTCCGGCCGGCCGCTATCTCGGCGGCAAATTCTGCGAGATGGGCCATCCCGACGACGAAGCGACGGCATGATCCTCGCAAGCGCGCGCCCTAACCGCATCGTCATTGCGAGGAGCGCAGCGACGAAGCAATCCATGTGTGGACGGCCCGTTGTTTGCAAGATGGAAGCGTCTGGTTGATCTGGTCGCTTGCGGTCATGTGTCCGGCCTGTTGGTGCG
>NZ_PQFZ01000017.1 GCF_002917105.1 Allobosea psychrotolerans | reverse complement strand
GTATAACATGATCCATGGACGGTCCCCTCAGGTGATGCTTCGACAACCTCACCTTGGCACAAAGATGCCGATCGGGGGCCGTCCACCCCAACAGGGCCGCTGAGCGAGACCTTCTGGATTGCTTCGCTGCGCTCGCAATGACGGGTTGCGACCCAAAAGGCCTCAGCGCGCCTTCTGGTTGAACAGCATCGCGTGTTCCTCGGGCGTGCGCTGCTCCGGCGGCTTGCGCAGCTCCGAAGCGACGGCAAGGCCACGCTCCACGGCCGGGCGTGCCAGCATCGTCGCGATCCAGCGCTCGACATGCGGGAACTGCTTGATGTCCTGGCCCTGGCGCTCCCAGCCGCGCGCCCAACCGATGCAAGCCATATCGGCGATCGAATAGTCGCCGGCAATGTAGTCGCGGCCGGCGAGGCGCCTGTTCAGGACGCCGTAGAGGCGGTTCGCCTCATTGGTATAGCGCTCGATGGCATAGGGCACCTGCTCGGGCGCATAGAGCCGGAAATGATGGGTCTGGCCGAGCATCGGACCAAAGCCGCCCATCTGCCAAAACAGCCATTCATCGACCTCGACGCGGCCGCGCTCGTCGGCCGGATAGAACTTGCCGGTCTTGCGACCGAGATATTGCAGGATCGCTCCGGATTCGAAGACCGAGATCGGCTTGCCGTCCGGCCCCTCGGGATCGACGATCGCGGGCATGCGGTTGTTGGGCGAGATCGCCAGGAATTCCGGCTTGAACTGGTCGCCCTTGCCAATGTTCACGGGAATGACGGTGTAGGGCAGTCCGCACTCCTCGAGCATGATGGTGATCTTCCAGCCATTCGGCGTCGGCCAGTAATAGAGATCGATCGGCTTGGTCTGAACCTGTGCCATGCTGCGCTTCCCGTCGGTTGCTGGATGCGACAGATCTAGTCTCACCCGCACCGTCCTGGAAGCGCCGGAACCTGCGCCGTGAGCGGCCTCGCCATGTCGTGAGGTCGGGCGATCGGCGAGATCGGTGAAGGCGGTGGCGCCGACGTTCGAACAGCCGCAGCGCCTTGTCTTTGCAGCGCCCTCTCCAAAACAGGCCTCGGCCTTCTCAGCCGAGGCACTAGCGCGATTTCCGGTCCATTTGGATCGAAAACGGCGCTAGGTCATTGTTATAACGCGCGTTCTTCACGCGAACGGGTAGCCACTTCGCCCGGAAACGCCCTAGGCGCGTCGCGGCAAGCAGGTTATGGACGCACCATGGAGACCGTCCCGTCGCAAGAACTCTTCGCCCATGTCCGGATCGTCATGGGCATGGTCACCGGGCTCGGCGTGACCCGGCTGCTGACCGGCACGGCCGGCTTCATCCAGCATCCCGCCCGTCATCGCCTGTCGCTGATCCACCTGCTCTGGGTCGGTTCGATCCTGCTCGAACTGATCCTGTTCTGGTGGTGGGAATTCGCACTCTCGCGGATTCCCGTCTGGAATTTCGGCGTCTTCACCTTCCTCATCGGCTATGCCGCCGTCCTCTACATGCTGGCGGCCCTGCTCTTTCCCGACAACATCTCGGAATATGCGGGCCATGAGGATTTCTTCGTCAAAAGGCGCCGCTGGTTCTTCAGCCTGCTGGCGGCAACCTTTGTCCTCGACATAGCGGATACGCTGATCAAGGGTTCGGAGCGCTGGAGCCAACTGAGCAGCGCTTATCTGCTGCAGGTTCCCATCGGTCTCGCCCTATGCCTCCTAGGCTTCCTCGTCGCACGGCGATCCGTGCAGATCGCCGTGGCCGCTGTCCATCTCTCGATGCAGCTTCTCTGGATTCTGCAGGCCTTTTGAGACGGCACGGACCCGCCCGCTACGGCTCGATCACGAATTTAAAGCCTTCATGGCTCTGAGCGAAGCCGAGATTGACATAGAAGCGATGCGCATCGGTCCGAGCCTTGTCGGAGGTCAGCTCGACGAGGCCGATGCCCTGAGCCTTCGCAGTGTCGATCGCATGGCGCATCATCACGGCGCCGATGCCCTGCCCGCGGTACTCCGGCGCGACATGGACGCTCTCGATCTTGCCCCGCTTGCGGCCCCGCGCGACGAGACCTGGGATCAGGGTTAGCTGGTAGGTTCCAACGACGACGCCGCGCTCGGCGACGAAGAGCAGGTTGTGCGGGCTCTTCGCGATCTCGGCAAAGGCCTCTCGATAGGCGGGATGGCCGGCCTCGACCGCGATCTCGTGGGGCGTCTTCGCATCGCGTGCCGCGCCAAGCATGATGAGTTCGACGATTCGCGCGACGTCCTCGGGCTGAGCGCGGCGGATCTTGATCGTATCATTATTTATAGGGATCAACTGACGATTCCTCGTTTTTCTCGCCGTTGCCGAGCAGGGCAACGACGCAGAAGCAAGCCAAGAATGCATCGCTCGCAAGCCCGCATTCTTCGCCTATGGCTCGCTTTTCCAGGCTAACGCCTGAGTCTCGCTGATTTCCCTGCCGACATGCGTCACCTCATAGACCGCAGCATGAAGAGCCTCGGCGGAGAAATCTGTCTTCACGAGGATATAGACGTTGTCCACAGGCATGTTTGCAAAATTGTTCCTACAAACGCGGAGAACAACACAATCGTGGAGGCTCGCATGACCGTCCGAGAGAACGAATTTGCATGTAGTCGTGTAGTATTGTCCGGGGCTAAATTGTTGTAGAAAGCCGACGACCGGCCAGAAATTGAGCAGGAACGTCCGTTCACCGAAGGGTATTACGTCGTAGGTCCTCATTCGGCAAAGAGCCGCTTCGCCATCAGCAGCGTGTTCGGCGTGTCATCGCGTCCGTCGAAGCGGGCCTGGCGCTGCAGGAAAAAACCCATGCGCTCGTAAAAGGCGATGGCCGGCTCGTTCTGGCTCTCGACCTCCAAGCGCGCGACCGGGGCCTGCGGAAAACAGGCCAGCGTCACCTGCAGCAGCGTGCGGCCGACGCCGATGCCCTGATAGCTCGGCAGGACGTAGAGCCTCGTCAGCAGCGCGGCGCGGTCGCGCTCCAGCCGCGCCGAGGCGGTCGCGATGATCTCCTCGCCGACCAGGGCAACGAGAAACGCCACGTTCTCCCGACCGAGCTGGGCCGAGAGGTTCTCCAGCGAATGCCAGGCATTGGTGATCTCGGCGACGCGCTGCCAGCCATAGATGCCGTCATAGGTCGCATGCCAGGTCTCGACCAGCAGGCCGCGCACCGCCGGGAGGTCGGCGGGCAGCGCGTCGCGGATGATGAGACCGTCTGGCGTCACTCGATGCCCAGCTTGGCTTTCAGGATCTCGTTCAGGGCCTGCGGATTGGCCTTTCCGCCCGAAGCTTTCATCGCCTGACCGACGAACCAGCCCAGCATGGTCGGCTTCGCCTTGACCTGCTCGACCTTGTCGGGATTGGCGGCAATCAGCTCATCCACCGCCTTCTCGATCGCGCCGGTATCGGTGACCTGCTTCATGCCGCGGGCCTCGACGATCTGGCGCGGATCGCCACCTTCCGACCAGAGGATCTCGAACAGATCCTTGGCGATCCGACCCGAGATGACCCCCTCGCCGATCAGCTCGACCAGCCCGCCGAGCTGGGAAGCCGAGACCGGCGAGGAGCCGACATCCTGGCCCTCCTTGTTCAGCCGGCCGAAGAGCTCGTTGATCACCCAGTTCGCGGCGGCCTTGCCGTCGCGGCCTTTCGCCACGGCCTCGAAATAGTCGGCCTGCTCGCGCTCGGCGACCAGCACCGAGGCGTCATAGGGCGAGAGACCGTATTCCGCGATGAAGCGCGCCTTCTTGGCGTCCGGCAATTCGGGCAGAACGCTCTTGAGCTCCGCGACGAAGGCGTCGTCGAATTCGAGCGGCAGCAGGTCCGGGTCCGGGAAATAGCGGTAGTCATGCGCCTCTTCCTTGGAGCGCATCGAGCGCGTCTCACCCTTGCCGGGATCGTAGAGCCGCGTCTCCTGATCGATCGTACCGCCATCCTCGATGATGCCGATCTGGCGGCGCGCCTCGACCTCGACCGCCTGGCCAATGAAGCGGATCGAGTTGACGTTCTTGATCTCGCAGCGCGTGCCCAGCTCCGCGCCGGGCTTGCGGACCGAAACGTTCACGTCGGCGCGCAGATTGCCCTTCTCCATATCGCCGTCGCAGGTGCCGAGATAGCGCAGGATGGTACGCAGTTTGGTGACGTAGGCACGGGCCTCCTCGGCCGAGCGCAGATCCGGCTTCGAGACGATCTCCATCAGCGCCACGCCCGAACGATTGAGATCGACGAAGCTCATGGTCGGATGCTGGTCATGGATCGACTTGCCGGCGTCCTGTTCCAGGTGCAGCCGCTCGATGCCGACCGTGATCTGCTCGGTCGGCGACAGGTCGATGACGATCTCGCCCTCACCGACAATCGGGCTTTTGTACTGGCTGATCTGGTAACCCTGCGGCAGATCGGGATAGAAGTAGTTCTTGCGGTCGAAGACCGAACGGTTGTTGATCTGGGCGTTCAGGCCCAGGCCAGTGCGCACGGCCTGACGGATGCACTCGGCATTGATGACCGGCAGCATGCCCGGCATGGCGGCATCGACGAGGCTGACATGCTCGTTCGGCTCGGCGCCGAACGCCGTGGAGGCGCCGGAGAAGAGTTTCGCATTGGAGGTCACCTGTGCATGGATCTCCATGCCGATCACCACTTCCCAATCGCCGGTCGCTCCCTTGATCAGCTTCTTGGGGTCGGCGGGGCGAACATGCGCGTTCATCTTGGCTCTTTCGACTTGAAAATCTCGGCTACGGGTTACGATTTCGGCGCGCGGCCGGCAAGCGGCTGTTGCCCTCCTGTCACCACCTGGCCGCATTGTGGCGTATTTGCCCCTTGTTTGCCTTAGTGTCGAGTGAACGATCTTGACAATCGTCAGTCCGACCCCCTTCTTGCAGCAAAATCCGGAAACCTTCGCTGGTTGCGCCGGTCCTGCTATCCGGAGTCCGTCCATGACATATCGCCGCGCCACAGGTTTCGGACTCGTCTTCGCTTCCGCCGCGCTGACTTTTGCCGCCACCGCAGCCCTCGCCCAGGGTGCGCCGCCGGCGCCGCCCGTGCAGGTCTCGGCTCCGCTCGCCAAGCGCGTCACCAACTGGGACGAGTATACCGGCCGCTTCGAAGCAAGCGAACAGGTCGAAATTCGCGCCCGGGTCTCGGGCTTCCTGGATTCGCTGCATTTCCGTGACGGCGATCTCGTCAACAAGGGCGACCTGCTCTTCACCATCGATCCGCGCCCCTACCGGCTCGCAGTCGACGTCTCGCGCGCCGAAGTGGCGCGCGCCAAGGCGCAAGTCGAGCTGGCGCAGAACGAGGTCGAGCGCGCCGAGGGCCTGACTCAGAACCGGACCATCACGGCCCGCGACATCGACCAGCGCCGCGCCAATCTCAACAGCGCGATCGGCACCCTGCAGGGAGCCGAGGCCAACCTCAAGACGGCCGAGCTCAATCTGGAATGGACCCAGGTGCGCGCGCCCCTCTCGGGCCGCATCTCCAACCGGCGCGTCGACCCGGGCAACCTCGTCGCCGGCGGGCAATCGGGCGCGACTCTGCTGACCACGATCGTCGCCGTCGACCCGATCAACTTCGTCTTCGATACCTCCGAGGCCGATTATCTGCGCTATTCGCGGCTGGCTGGAAATCTGCGCAAGGTCGCCAGCCGCAACGAGGGCAGCCCGGCAGAGGTGCGCCTGGCGGATGAGCACGACTGGAAGCGCAGGGGCAAGATCGACTTTGTCGACAATGCCCTGAACGCCCGGTCCGGCACCATCCGCGCTCGCGCCGTGTTCGAGAACAAGGACCAGTTCCTGACGCCGGGCACGTTCGGGCGGCTGCGCCTCTTCTCCGGCGAGGCCGATGCCTTGCTCGTGCCCGACACCGTCATCGTCTCAGACCAGGCCAGCAAGATCGTCCTCACCGTCGGACCCGAGAACAAGGTCGTGCCCAAGCCCGTCGTGCTCGGCCAGATCACCGGTGGCCTGCGTGTCATCCGCGAAGGCCTCATCCCCACCGACCAGGTCATCATCGGCGGCCTCGCCAACCCGATGGTGCGTCCGGGCGGGACGGTGACGCCACAGCCCGGCGAGATCAAGCTGGCCGCCACGAACTGACCGTTCGCCACCCGATCTGAGCCACGGACGGCGCTTCGCCGTCCGCCCTGCCTTCCGGCCAGGAAACGCCCATGTTCCGTTTCGCGCATTTCTTCATCGACCGGCCGATCTTCGCGACCGTGCTGTCGATCCTTCTGACCATCGCGGGCGCAATCGCCCAACGCGGTCTGCCGATCGCCGAATATCCCGAAATCGCCCCGCCGACAGTCACGATCACGGCGACCTATCCCGGCGCCTCGGCCGAGGTCGTGGCCTCGACGGTCGCGGCCCCGATCGAGCAGGAGGTCAACGGCGTCGACGACATGCTCTACATCACGTCGCAATCGACCGGCGACGGGCGCGTCACGATCAGCGTCGTGTTCAAGGCCGGCACCGATGTCGACCAGGCCCAGGTGCTGGTGCAGAACCGCGTCTCCGCGGCCGAGCCGCGCCTGCCTCAGGATGTGCGCACGCTCGGCCTGCAGGTGCGCAAGGCCTCGCCGGACTTCCTGATGGTCATCCACATGCTGTCGCCCGACGGCACGCGCGACCAGCAATATGTCTCGAACTACACCACGCTCAACGTCAAGGACGTGCTGACCCGCGTCGATGGCGTCGGCGATGTGCAGGTCTTCGGCGCGCGCGATTACTCCATGCGGGTCTGGCTCGATCCGGCCAAGGTCGCATCGCGCAACCTGACCGCCGGCGATGTCGTCGCCGCGATCCGCGCCGCCAACATTCAGGTCGCGGCTGGCGCGATCAACCAGCCGCCGGCCAAGTCGGACGGCGCCTTCCAGCTGTCTGTCAATACGCTCGGACGTCTCACCAGCATCGAAGAGTTCTACGACATCGTCGTGCGCTCCGACGCCGATGGCGGCACGATCCGCGTCCGCGACATCGCCCGCGTCGAACTCGGTGCGCAGGACTACCTGTCGAACTCCTATCTCGACAACAAGGAAGCGGTCGCGATCGGTGTCTTCCAGCGCCCGGGCTCGAACGCGCTGGCGGCCTCCGAATCCCTCATCAAGACGATGCAGACGCTGTCAAAGGACTTCCCGGGCGGGCTCGAGTACAGGATCGTCTACAACCCGACGGAGTTCATCGGAGAATCCGTTTCCGCGGTCGTGCAGACGCTGCTCGAGGCGATCGTGCTCGTCGTCATCGTCGTGATCCTGTTCCTGCAGACCTGGCGCGCCGCGATCATCCCGATCATCGCGATCCCGGTTTCGCTGGTCGGCACCTTCCTGGTCATGAGCGCGGTCGGAATCTCGTTCAACACGATCTCGCTGCTCGCGCTCGTGCTGGCCATCGGCATCGTCGTCGACGATGCGATCGTCGTCGTCGAGAATGTCGAGCGTTATCTCGCGCAAGGAATGAGCGCCAAGGACGCGGCGCACAAGACCATGGACGAGGTCGGCGGCGCCCTGCTGGCGATCGCCCTCGTGCTGTGCGCCGTGTTCATCCCGACCGCCTTCATCACCGGCCTGCAAGGCACATTCTACCAGCAGTTCGCGGTGACCATCGCGGCCTCGACGATGATCTCGTGCTTCGTTTCGCTGACGCTGTCGCCGGCTCTGTCGGCGATCCTGCTGAAGCCGCACAGCCATGAGGAGCCGAAGGGCTTCGTCGCGGCGCTCGGCGCGCCGATCCGCTGGTTCTTCAAATATTTCAACAAGGGTTTCGACTGGCTCTCGCGCGGTTATGGCGCGGTGACTTCGCGTCTCATTCGCGTCAGCGTCGTGATGCTGCTGGTCTATGCCGCCTTGATCGCGGTCGCCGGCCAGCGCCTCGCTGCAATCCCGACAGGCCTGGTGCCGCAGCTCGACCGCGGCTACTTCATCGCCGTCTTCCAGCTCCCCGCAGGCTCCTCGCTGCCGCGAACGGACGCGGTCATCCGCAAGGCGACCGACATGCTGCTGTCGCGGCCTGGCGTCGCCCATGCGGTTGCGTTTGCCGGTCTTGATGGCGCGACCTTCACCCTGGCGCCCAATGCCGGCGTCGCCTTCGTCACCCTCTCGGACTTCAGGGAACGGGCCAAGGCCGGCCTAACGACCCAAGGCATCCTCAACGACCTGCGCACCCAGCTGTTCCAGATCAACGAGGCCTTCTCCCTGGTGATCGAGCCTCCGGCCGTTCCCGGCATCGGCAATGGCGGCGGTCTGAAGGGCTATGTCCAGGATCGTAGCGGGCGCGGCCTCGCCGCGCTGGAAGGCGCGACCTGGGCCGTGGCGGGAACTGCAGGGCACTCTCCGGGCATCCAGCAGCCCTTCACCCTGTTCTCGACCAAGACGCCGCAGATCTTTGCCGATATCGATCGGACCAAGGCTGAAATGCTCGGTGTACCCGTAACCCGCGTGTTCGAGACGCTCTCGATCTATATGGGCTCGGCCTATGTCAACGACTTCAATATCCTCGGCCGCACCTTCCGGGTGACGGCGCAGGCCGACAACCCCTATCGGCTCGACGTCCGCGACGTCGCCGCCCTGAAGACACGCAATGCCGATGGCGAGATGGTGCCGATCGGCTCGGTCGCGACCTTCTCGAACACGACCGGCGCCTATCGCGTGCCGCGCTACAACCTCTATCCGGCCGCCGAGGTTCAGCTTTCGATGGCGCGCGGTTACTCGACGGGCCAAGGCATTGCAGCCGTGGAAAAGATCGCGAGCCAGGTGCTGCCGAGCGGCTTCGGCTTCGAATGGACCGAGATCGCGCTGCAGGAGAAGCTCGCCGGCAACACCGCCATCATCGCCTTCGGCCTCGCCGTCGTCTTCGTCTTCCTGCTGCTGGCGGCGCTGTACGAGAGCTGGACCTTGCCGCTCGCGGTCATCCTGATCGTGCCGATGTGTATTCTCGCGGCCATGATCGGCGTCGGCTACAAGGGCTTTGACCGCAACGTGCTGGTCGATATCGGTCTCGTCGTGCTCGTCGGCCTCGCCGCGAAGAACGCGATCCTGATCGTCGAATTCGCCAAGCAGGCCGAAGACGAGGGCATGAGCCGGCGCGAGGCCGCCATCGCCGCGGCCAGGACCCGGCTGCGGCCGATCCTGATGACGTCGCTCGCCTTCATCCTCGGCGTGCTGCCCTTGACGATCTCGATCGGCGCCGGCGCGGAGATGCGCCAGGTGCTCGGCGTTGCGGTGTTCTCGGGGATGATCGGCGTGACCTTCTTCGGCCTGATCTTCACCCCGGCCTTCTACGTCATCGTGCGTTGGCTGGCGGAGCTCCGCGGCAAGAAGAAGGTGGTTGACGCGCCGCACGCCCCGCAGCCCACACACTGAGCCAGCTGAGATCGGAATCCGTCTCTCATCTCAGAATGAGAGCGGGATGCGAAAGGCGGGAGCCCACTTTTTCCCGTCCTGTTCCAACGAAAGAAGGGCCTTCCGTGCTTACGCGGAAGGCCCTTTTCATTTGACGGCGTTGGTTGTGCCGAATTTTTAGATCAGATCGGCGTCAGGCGCCCTTCCTCATAGGCAATTGTCCAGTCGATCAGCCGCCGCCACAGGGTCTCGGCCAGTTCCGGCGGAAGGCCCGCCTCCTGCGCCCTTTCCCTGACGGTCTCGACCACCTGCTCGACCCGTGCCGGTATGTTCGCCGGCAGGCCGTCGCCGTGCTTGACCACCAGCACGCGCTCGACGACGTCGAGCCGTCGGCGCAGCAGCGCGACGAGCTCGGCATCGATGGCATCGATCTCTCGCCTCAGCCCCGCGAGAGCGGGAACCTCGAGAAGATCGCGGTCTGCCATCAGCTCCACCAGCGCTCGCTCACGGGGAAACGTCCGGCCGCGTCCTCGATAACCTGTCCGAGCGAGAACAGCGTCTCCTCGTCGAAGGGCCGGCCGATCAACTGAAGGCCCAGCGGCAGCCCCTGGCTGTCCAACCCCGCCGGCACGGCGATGCCGGGCAGGCCAGCCATGTTCACCGTCACTGTGAAGATGTCGTTGAGATACATCTCGACCGGGTCGGCCGAGCCCTTCTCGCCGATGCCGAAAGCCGCCGACGGCGTCGCCGGCGTCAGCACCGCGTCGATGCCCGCCGCATAGGCCTGGTCGAAATCGCGCTTGATCAGGGTGCGGACCTTCTGGGCGCGCAGGTAATAGGCGTCGTAATAGCCAGCCGAAAGCACATAGGTGCCGATCATGATGCGACGCTTGACCTCGGCGCCGAAACCGGCCGAGCGGGTCTTCTCATACATCTCGACGATATCGCGGCCCTGCTCGCGCAGGCCGTAGCGGACGCCGTCATAGCGCGCGAGATTGGACGAAGCCTCGGCGGGGGCAACGATGTAATAGGCTGGCAAGGCATATTTCGTATGCGGCAGCGAGATTTCGACGATCTCGGCGCCAGCCGCCTTCAGCCAGTCGATTCCCTTCTGCCAGAGCGCGTCGATCTCGGAATTGAGCCCTTCGAGCCGATATTCCCGGGGAATGCCGATCTTCATGCCCTTCACGGAGCGGCCAGCGGCCTTCTCATAATCCGGCACGGCCATATCGACCGAGGTCGTGTCCTTGGGGTCGTGGCCGGCCATGGAGCGCAGCATCACGGCGCAGTCGCGCACCGTCTTGCCGATCGGCCCCGCCTGGTCGAGCGAGGAGGCGAAGGCGACGATGCCCCAGCGCGAGCAGCGGCCATAGGTCGGCTTGATGCCGACCGTACCGGTAAAGGCGGCGGGCTGGCGGATCGAACCGCCGGTGTCGGTCGCGGTTGCAGCCAGGCAGAGGTCGGCCGCGACGGCCGAAGCCGAGCCGCCCGACGAGCCGCCGGGAACGAGATGCGCGCCCTCGATCGCGCCCGTCGCCCCTGCCCCGACATTCGAGCCCTTGCGCCGCCAGGGATTGACCACGGGGCCGAAGGCCGAGGTCTCGTTCGACGAGCCCATGGCGAATTCGTCGTTGTTGAGCTTGCCGAGCATGACCGCACCGTCGCGCCAGAGCTGGCTCGATACCGTCGATTCATAGGCCGGTACGAAATTGCCGAGGATCTTCGAGCAGGCCGTGGTGCGCACGCCCTGGGTCGCGAACAGATCCTTGATGCCGAGCGGCAGGCCCTCAAGCGGGCCGCCCTCGCCTTTCGCAAGCTTCGCATCCGAGACGGCCGCCTGCTTCAGGGCGTGCTCGGGCGTCTCAAGCACATAGGCGTTGAGCGCGCGCGCCTTCTCGACCGAGGCGATATGGGCCTTGGTGATCTCGGTTGCGGAAAAGGTCTTCGCCTTCAGCCCGTCGCGGGCCTCGGTCAGGGTCAGGCGGGTGAGATCGGTCACGTGGGATATCCGTTCAGCAAACTTCAGGAGATCCCCGGGTTGCGCGCCGCGCCCCCGAGGATGATCGAATGAGCGGTCTCAGCCGCTCATTCGATCACCTTCGGCACCATGAAATAATTGTCTTCGGACGCTGGCGCGTTGGCGACGATCGTGTCGGCGATCTCGCCGTCATTCACGATGTCGGCTCGCAGCTTCATCGCCATCGGCGTCACCGAGGTCATCGGCTCGACGCCCGCGACATCGACTTCGTTCAACTGCTCGACGAAGCCGAGGATCGCGTTGAGCTCGCCTTGCAGCTTGGGCAGATCGGCTTCCGGAACGGCAATGCGTGCGAGATGCGCGACGCGCTTGACGGTGGCGAGGTCGACCGACATGGCGGGCTCCTGAAAAATGATTTGCCCGCGCTATAGCGCGCGGGCGTCGAACACGTAAGTCAGTAATGACTGACTGATCAAAGCGAAACCGCTTCGCCCTTCCTGGGCACCAGCGCCTGCACGTCGCTGCCCTTCAACCCCGCCACGAACGCATCGGCATTGGCGTCGATGATCGGGAAGGTTCCGTAATGGCAGGGAATCGCGAGTTTCGGCTTGACGAAGCGGGTCATGGCGAGCGCCGCGACCTTGCCGCCCATGGTGAAGCGGTCTCCGATCGGGCAGATGCAGGCTTCGACGCCGTGGATCTCGGCAAGCAGCGCCATGTCGGAGAAGATGTCGGTGTCGCCCATGTGCCAGAGCGTCTTCTCGCCCCTTGCCTTGAGGATCGCGCCATTGGCATTGCCGACGGGCACGTTGACGCCGCCTTCACCCATGCCGGCCGAATGATCGGCCCGCACCAGCGTTACGCTGAACGGGCCGAGATCGACGCTGCCGCCGGTATTCATCGGCTGGAAGTTCTTCAGCCCGTTCGAGGCCAGATGCATGGCGAGATCGTAGTTGGTGATGACCGTCGCGCCGGTCTTTTCGGCGATGGCGAGCGTGTCGCCAACGTGATCGCCATGGGCGTGGGTGACGACGATATGGCTCACGCCCCGCGAGATCGCCGCGATGTCGCCCTCGAAAGCCGGATTCCCGGTGAAGAAGGGATCGATCAGGATGACGGCGCCGTCGATTTCGGCGCGAAAGGCGGAATGGCCGTACCAGGTGAGTTTCATCGCTGTCTCCGGGCAAAGGGAATTTCGTTCGACTATCTAGGCCGGGAGGCTCTCGCCTCCAAGTCGACAATCCACCGGGCTGCGTGCAGGCTTGCGCATCCCTGCCATACGGAATCAGCGCCATGACCGACGCCGCAACCCTCGCCCGCCGGATTGCCCAGGGACGCGGCGACGAGCCGGCCGACCTCGTCATCCGCGGTGCGCGGCTTCTCGACCTCGTCACGGGTGGGCTGATCGAGACCGATATCGCGCTCTGCGGCGACACCGTCGTCGGCACCTATGGCTCTTATCAAGGCAAGGTCGAGGTCGATGCAACCGGCCTCATCGCCGTGCCGGGCTTCATCGACACGCATCTGCACGTCGAATCCTCGCTGGTGACGCCGCTCGAATTCGAGCGCTGCGTCCTGCCCCATGGCGTGACGACCGCGATCTGCGATCCCCATGAGATCGCCAATGTGCTGGGCGTCGAGGGCATCCGTTATTTCCTGGCCTGCGCCGAGGCGATGCGCATGGATCTGCGCGTCCAGCTCTCGAGCTGTGTGCCGGCGACCCATCTGGAGACCGCCGGCGCGCGGCTGGAAGCTCCTGATCTGGTTGCCTTGATGGACCACCCCAAAGTGATCGGGTTGGCCGAGTTCATGAATTTTCCGGGCGTGCTGCATCGCGATCCCGGCTGCCTCGCCAAGCTGGAAGCCTTTTCGCACCGGCATATCGACGGCCACGCGCCGCTTGTGCGTGGGATGGACCTGAACGGCTATCTCTCGGCCGGCATCCGCACAGATCACGAAACCACGACCGCCGAAGAGGCCCGTGAAAAGCTCGCCAAGGGCATGGCCATCCTGATCCGCGAAGGCTCGGTCTCGAAGGACCTGCATGCGCTGATCCCGCTGATCAGCCGCGACGCCTCGCCCTTCCTCGCCTTCTGCACCGACGACCGCAACCCGCTCGACATCGCCGAGGAAGGCCATCTCGACTACATGATCCGCACGGCCATCGCCCATGGCGCGGATGTGCTGGCAACCTACCGCGTCGCGACGCTCTCGGCCGCGCGGAATTTCGGGCTGTTCGATCGTGGTTTCATCGGGCCGGGCAAACGCGCCGATATCGTGCTGCTCGACGATCTCGCAACCTGCCGCCCGAAGGTCGTCTTTGCCGGTGGCCGGCTGGTCGAGGACGCCTTGTTCGCGGATCGCATCCCGGTTGCGCCTGTCGGGCTCGGCAGTGTCAAAAACCGGCAGCTCACGCCGGCAGATTTCAAGGCGCGGGCGCACCAGAGCGAGACACCGGTGATCGGCGTCGTGCCCGGCCGCATCATCACCGAGCGACTGGCGATGCGGCTGCCCTCACGCGATGGCGAAGCGCTGCCCGATCTGGCGCAGGACGCGATCAAGGTCACGGTGATCGAACGCCACGGCAAATCCGGCGGCATCGCCACCGGCTTCGTCCATGGCTTCGGCATGAAGCATGGCGCCATCGCCTCGTCGGTCGGCCATGACAGCCATAATCTCTGCGTCGTCGGCGTGGACGAGGCCTCGATGGCGGCTGCCGCCAACCGATTGATCGAAATCGGCGGCGGCTTCGCCGTCGCCGATGGCGGCGTGGTGACGGCCGAGCTGGCATTGCCGGTCGCCGGGCTGATGAGCGATCAGCCTTTCGAGGTCGTCAGGCACGGGCTTGAGGATCTGCGCGCCGCCGCCAAGACGCTCGGCGTCGTGCTGGCGGAGCCCTTCCTGCAAGTGGCCTTCCTGACGCTGCCGGTGATCCCGCATCTCAAGATCACGGACAAGGGGCTGGTCGATGTCGACAAGTTCGACTTCGTCTAGCCAGCCAGCAATTCCTCAGCGACTTCAAGCCCTTCCGCCCTCGCCTTCGCACGTAGATTCAAGCGCCTGACGCCCGGCAGCCTTGTACCGTCCTGGTCCTCGATCGCATGCGCCAGCATCCGCATGCGCTCATCGAACCAATGACCGCCCATGGCGGAGGGGTCGATCGCGAGGATGAGCTGGCCGGTGTCGGGCGGGCCGCCCTTGTCGTCGAGGAAGGAGGAGGCCTCGAAGGCGAAATGCGCGCCGACCAGCGAGGCGGCAAGGATCTCGACCATCAGCGCCAGCGTCGCGCCCTTGGCGTCGCCGAGCGGAACCATGGTGCCGGCAAGTGCAGCAGCAGGATCGGTCGTGGGTTTCCCGGCCGGATCGAGCGCCCAGCCTTCGGGAATGGCTTCGCCCTTTTGCTTCGCCGCCACGATCGGTCCGCGTGCGACCTTCGACAAGGCCATGTCGATGACCAGCGGGTCGCGGCCGGCGAGCGGCGCGGCAAAAGCGATCGGGTTGGTGCCGAAGACGGGTTTCGCCCCGCCCCAAGGCGCGATCGCGGCAGGCGTATTGGCGAAGAGCAGCGCAACCAGCCCCTGCTCGGCCAATCGCTCGACATGCAAGCCCGCCGCGCCGCAATGGTTCGAACGCCGGATCGGGGCTATCGCCACGCCCTGCTCGCGGGCGAGCGCCGGCAATTCGATGACGGCGAGGTCGATCGCCGGATAAGCGAAGCCATGGCCGGCGTCGATCGCCAGCACACCGGGCCTCGGCTTGCGTGCGATCGGCACCGCTTGCCCATTGATCTTGCCGGATCTGAGCATGGCGAGATAGGTCGGCACGCGCGACAGGCCATGGCCCTTGAGCCCATCGGCCTCGGCCATGACGAGCGCCCAGGCGACGGAGGCCGCATTGGCGGGAGATGCGCCGGCCGCCGCAAACAGGTCAGCGAGCCTGGTTTCGACCGCCTCGAACGACAGCTTCGTCATATCCGCCCCTCCAGCGCGGCCATGACGCGCTCGGCGACGAGACCGGAGACGCGGCCATTCGACTCGACCGTGTTGCCCGCGATATGCGGCGTCAGGATCAGATTGGGCGTTCCGGCGAAGCGCTTCCCACCCTCGCGCAAAGGCTCCTCCTCGAAGACGTCGAGCGCCGCGCCGCCGAGCTTGCCTTTCTTCAGCGCCGCGATCAGCGCCTCCTCGTCCATGACGCCGCCGCGCGCCGCATTGACCAGCACGGCGTCCGGCTTCATCCGGGCAAAGGCCTTCTTGCCGATCAATCCGCGCGTTTCCGGCGTCAGAGGCAAATGGATGCTGATGACGTCCGCGCTGGAAAGGACAGCGTCAAGGTCGAGACGCTGGGTCGCCTGCCAGGCCGGATCGTCCTCTGGCACGTAAGGATCGTAGGCGACGACGTTCATGCCAAGCAATCGGGCGTGGTTGGCGGTGTCGCGCGCGATTGCGCCGAAGCCGACCAGGCCGAGCCGCTTGCCGGCGATCTCGCGGCCGATCAGCTTGGTTTTGGGGAATTCGCCGGCGACCATCGCGGCATTGGCGAAATAGGCGCCGCGCAGCAGCACCATGGCGCTGCCGATGACGTATTCGACCACAGACAGGCTGTTGGCGCCGGTCGCCGGGAAAACCTTGATGCCGCGCGCCGTGCAGGCTTCCATGTCGATATTGTCGAGCCCGACGCCGAGCCGCCCGATCACCTTGAGCGCCTTGGCCGCAGCAAGCATGGGCCCCCTCACTTGCGTCTGGTTGCGCACGATCAAGGCGGGCGATGTCGCGACCAGCGCAGCCAGTTCGTCCGGCTTGCCGAAAAGCTCGGGATCGTGATGGACCTCGTAGCGCGCGCGCAGCATCGCAACGGCGGCTTCGTCCATGAATTCGGTGATGATGATGTCTGCCATGGGGGTCTCCGGCCGGCTCTCGTTCGTACGTTGAAGGGTGAGATCGCCTTGAAGCAGCCTTCCGCCTCTCGCGCTCCCCTGATCAGCCCAGCGCCAGAAGGCCGCCGGTGACGATGACGAGAATGACGAGGCTCGTGCCCGTGACAAGCACGAGATGCCGCCAGCCGAGGCGCCCCATCGCCGCCATGGAGGTACCGAGGCCAAGTGCCGCGATGGCGATCAGCAAGCCCCAGCGGGAAACCTCGAGCAAGGCGTCGCGCAGCGGCAGATAGACGCCCGCCAGCGCCGGCAGCGTCGTCAGCAGGCTGTTGAGCAGGCACAGGCAGAGGAAGACGATCGCGAAGACCGGGACCGGCACCTTCGCATGCTCGGCATGCCCGCCCTCGCGCACCATCCACCAGCCCACGGCCAGCACGGCCGGCAGCAGCATGAAAACCCGGAACAGCTTGACGATGATCGCCGCATTGGCGGCCTCGTCGGAGACCGCCTGGCCCGCACCGACGACCTGGGCGACGTCATGGATGGTCGCGCCCAGCATGATGCCGGTCTGCGTCGGCGAGAGATCGAGCCAGGCGCAGATCAAGGGATAGGCCAGCATCGCCAGGGTCGCGAAGGCGTTCATGGCAATGACGGTGAAGGCGACATCGGCGGCCTTGCCGCGATAATCGGGCACCACGGTCGCGGTCGCCAGCGCAGCCGACGCCCCGCAGACCGCTGTCGCGACACCGGCAAGCGCGCCGACCCCGGCTTCGCGGCCGAGCCAGCGCGCCAGCAGGAAACCACAGATCACGGTCACGATCATCGAGGCGACGATGAGCAGCGCAGTCGAGAGCCCCAGCGCGATGATGTCGCCAAGCGCGACGCGCAGGCCCAATAGCCCGATCGCCCAGCGCAGCAGCTTCTTGACGCAGAAGGTCATGCCCGGCGCGAAGCGGACCGTGTTGGCGAAGGGGTGCAGCAGCATGCCGATCACCAGCGCGATCACGACGGCGGGGACGCCGACGCGGCCGCCGGCCGCGGCCTTGAGCAGCGGCTCAACCAGCACGGAAGCGATGGCGACGGCAACCGAGAGCGCGATTCCGTCGAGAAGAGGGCGCCAGGCGCTCAGCGGTGAGGTTGTCGCAACAGGCAAGAACGCGGCTCCGACTCGTCTGGTCGAGATGGCTTCGGCAGATGGTTTCAGCAAATACAGGGCCGAAGCGACGGCTCGCGTCGCCGCTCCGGCTGATAGCAGCAGCTCAGGCCGAGCGGTAGAGCTTGGTCATCGAGAATTCGCGATGCCCCAATGCTTCGGACGCGGTCAGGCGGCCATTGGCGGTGCGCACGATGTTCTGGATCAGTGCATCGCCCGCCTGGGGGATGGTGAGGTCGCGGCGCAGGATGCCGGAGACGTCGACGTCGATATGCTCGGGCATGGTGCGCATCGTCTTGGGGTTACCGGTGATCTTGATGACCGGGACGATCGGATTGCCGATGACGTTGCCCTGCCCGGTCGGGAAGGTGTGCACGACATAGCCGCCGGCCGCCATCAGCGTCACGCATTCGGCCGCGGCCGATGAGGTGTCCATATAGTAGAGGCCTGGCCCCTTCGACGGCGCCTCGGCCGGTTGCAGGATGTCGATGTATTTGCACTCGCGACCGATCTTCTCGAGATTGCCGAGCGCCTTCTCCTCGATCGTGGTCAGGCCGCCGGCGATGTTGCCCTTGGTCGGCTGTGAATCCGAAAGATCGTCGGTCTTGTGGGCCTCGATGACGTCGTCCTGATAGGCCTTCCACATCTTGTACCAGCGCTCGCCGACCTCGGGCGTCGCAGCCCTCGCCTTGCAGAGATGCTCGGCGCCGGTGATCTCCGAGGTTTCGCCGAAAACGCCATGGATGCCGCGCGGAATCCATTTGTCATACATGTTGCCGACCGTCGGGCAGGAGGAGAGCCCCGTCGTCGTGTCGGACTCGCCGCATTTGGTCGAGATCCAGAGTTCCTCGATGCCGCATTTCTCGCGCTGCAATTCGCTCGCCCACTGCACGAACTCCTTGGCGACATAGGAGGCCTTGGCGATGGTGGCGATGTCGCCATGGCCCTCGATGCCGAAACCGACGACCGGCTTGCCGGTGGCGGCGATGCCGTCGACGACGCGCTTGGTCCAACCATCCTCGATGCCGATCACGACCACGGCGGCGACGTTGGGATTCGCACCGGTGCCGATCAGGGTGCGGAAATGGATGTCGAGGTCCTCGCCGAACTGGAGGCGGCCATAGGCGTGCGGGATCGCCAGCGTGCCCTTGATGTTGTTGGCGACAGCCTCGCAGGCAGCGTTCGAGAGGTCATCGAGCGGCAGCAGCAGCACATGGTTGCGCACGCCGACGCGGCCATTCTCACGACGCCAGCCATGGAAGGCATCGAGGCTGCGACCAGTCGGACGCCGGACCATCGGGGCCTTGAATTCGGGCGCCTCGATCTTGCGGCCCTTGATCCGCCCGAGCTTGCCCTTCACGAGATCGAAATTGGCGACGATCGACATGGTGTTTCCTCCATTGATGGCGGGCTCGACCTTGCCGGGAGCCCATTGCTGATTCTTTTCAGGCCTTTGCGCGGGTTTGTTTCACCAACGCTTGGTCTCACCAACGCTTGGTCTTGGCGTTGTGGACGTGCAGATGCTCGCCCCGCTTCACATCGGCGACGGCCTTGCCGATGTCCTGGCCGTATTTCCAGATCGTATCGCCCGCCTTGATGTCCTTGAGCGCGACCTTGTGGCCGATCGGGATGTCCATCTTGGCGGTCAGGCGAAAATCGGAATTGTCGTGAGTGACGACGCCGAGCATGTCCGTGCCGGCCTTGAGGCCTTCGACGACGACGACGCCGACGGTGTCCTTCTTTTCATGGACCAGGAGATGGGGCTTGCTCATTCGGGGCTCCTCCGGGGGATGACGCGAGATCGGTCCGGCAAATCGGCACTCGACCTCGATGAGGTCAAGTCTTATATAAGACATATGAGTGTGCACAAGACAGAAAATCCCGGGCGCAGCGTCGCCGGTACAGCCGAGCCGCTCGGGTTCCGGCCGCTCTACCGGCAGGTCAAGGCGATCTTCGTCAGGCGGCTCGTGGATGGCGTCTGGGCGCCGGGCGAAAGCCTGCCCAGCGAAGGCCAGCTCGCCACCGAGATCGGCGTCAGCCAGGGTACGGTACGCAAAGCGCTCGACGAGCTCGCTGCCGAGAACCTGCTGGTACGCAGGCAGGGCCGCGGCACCTTCGTCGCCGAGCATGACGAGCGACGCATCCTGTTCCAGTTCTTCAAGCTGGTTCATGACGATGGCGAGCGGCGCTTTCCCGACAGCACCGTGTTGGGAGTGGAGACCGGCAAGGCTGATGAAGCCGAGTGCGTGGCGCTGGACCTCGACAGCGAAACGGATGTCATCCGCATCCGCCGACTGCGGTCGCTCGATGCCGTACCCATTATTCTGGAGACGCTGACCTTGCCGCAGCGCGTCTTTCCGGGGCTGGAGACGGGGCCGATCCCCAATAATCTCTACAGCCTGTTCGCTGCCCGCTACGGCGTGACGATCGCCAATGCGCGGGAGCGCCTGAAGGCCGTGGCGCTCGACGCCGATGAGGCCGACGTGCTCGCAGCCCCCGTCGGCACGCCCGCCCTGCGGATCGACCGCATCGCCTTTTCGCTCGATGGCTCGCCGGTCGAGCGACGCCTGAGCATCTGCCTGACCAAGGAGGCCCACTACCTGTCCGACCTGCGCTGACGCGCCGGGTCAGATCGCTTGCTTTCCCACCAAGCCGCCGCAGAGCGGTTTCAAAACCGGAGGAAATGGATGCCAGCGAACATCATTAGACGCCTCGAACGTTTTCGAGCGAAGTGGACACCCGTTCGCGTGAAGGGAGCGCGACAAAACAAAGCGCGAGGGCGATGGAACGATCCGATTGGATCAAAAATCGGCCTGGCTCTCGCGGGCCTGCTGGCACTGGGACTTGCCATGCCGGCATGGGCGCAAGGTTTTCCCAGCAAGCCGATCGCCCTGATCGTACCCTTCGCCGCCGGGGGACCAAGCGACGTCATCGCCCGCCTGGTCGGCGACCATATGGGGCGCACGCTCGGTCAGCAGATCCTCGTCGAGAACGTCGCCGGCGCCGGCGGCACGGCAGGAGCGCGACGCCTCGCGGCGGCAGAGCCGGATGGACATACGCTGCTGATCCACCATCTCGCCCTCGCCGCGGCGCCGGCGCTCTACGGCAATCTGGTCTATGACACACGCACGGCCTTCGCACCGGTCGGCCTTATCAATGCCGGGCCGATGGTGCTTGCAGGCAAGCTCGCCTTGCCGCCGGTCGATGGCAAGGCGTTCTTTCCCTATGCCAAGCTCCAGGCCGAGAAGCTGACGATTGCCCATGCCGGCATCGGCTCGAACGCGCATCTCTGCGCCGTGCTGCTGAGCCAGGCGCTCGGCGTGAAGTTCGCGCAGGTCGCCTATCGCGGCACTGGACCGGCGATGAACGATCTCGTCTCCGGACAGGTCGATCTGCTTTGCGACCAGTCGACCACGGCCGTGCCGCAGATCCAGGGCGACAAGATCCGCGCCTATGCCGTCACCTCGCCCCAGCGCCTCGATGTCCTGCCGAACACGCCGACGGCGCGCGAGAGCGGCACCGACCTCGAAATGACGATCTGGCACGGACTCTACGCCCCTAAGGGCACGCCCGCTCCTGTGCTCGACAAGCTCAACGGCGCGCTCAGGGCGGCGCTCAAGGACCCCATCGTGCTCGAGCGCTTCAAATCGGCCGGCACCCAGGTTTTCCCGGAAAGCGACTGGTCGCGCGAGGCGCATGCGAAGCGCTTCAATGCGGAGATCGCAAAATGGGCGGCCTCACTGCAGGCGGCCGGCGTCACGCCGCAGAATGTGAACTGAGCGGATAGAACGCGCCGCTCGCCTCGATGGGCGGCGCGTGCTACCGGCCGTGGCATGTCTAGCAATGTCGTGCCGCTCGAAACCTTCCTGGACCTGCCCGACCATGCCCGACTGCTCGGGCTCGATCTCGGCACCAAGACGATCGGGCTGGCCTTGTCCGATGTCGAACGGCAGATCGCGACGCCTTTGGAGACGATCCGCCGGGTCAAGTTCGGGCTCGATGCGGCGGCCCTGCTCAAGATCGCGCAGAGCCATGCCGTCGCGGGGCTGATCATCGGCCTGCCGCTCAACATGGACGGCTCGGAAGGGCCACGCGTTCAGTCGACACGCGCTTTCGTGCGCAATCTGGCGCCACTCACACCGCTGCCGGTCGCCTATTGGGACGAGCGCATGTCGACCATGGCCGTCACCCGCACCTTGCTGTTCGCCGACGCCTCGCGCGCCAAGCGGGCCGAGGTCGTCGACAAGATGGCTGCCGCCTACATCCTGCAGGGCGCGCTCGACCGGTTGATGCGCATGGAACCGGAGGATAGCGGACATGACGACGCCGCGACGGATGGAGCCGACGCGGCGCGTTAGAGCATTTTCGAGCGAAGTGGACACCGGTTCGCGTGAATAAAAAGCGATAAAACAAGGCTCTAGGCGGGCTCAAGAGCCTGATTCACTGCCCGAGAAGCCCGCGCTTGATCAGCTTCTTCTCGGCCTCGCGCTGGTTCTTGATGGCGCGCTTCTGGTCCTCAAGGCTCATGCCGGCGAGAGGGTTGCTGTTGCCCCGGCCCGGACCGGGACGTGCTCCGGGACCTTGATCATAGCCGCGCCGGCCCTGATCGTAGCCACCGCGATCATCGCGGCGATAATCATCGCGCCGGTCATAACGATCCCTGCGCTCGTAGCGGTCGCGCCGATCATAATCGGGATCGCGGTCATAGCCGCGATAATACTGGGCCGAGGCCGACCCGACCCCGCCAATGGCGGACACGACGAGGCCAAGGCAAAGCCATATCGCCTTGCGATCGTAAGACATCGAATTCCCCAAATCATCTCGGCACCCCGGTCTTTCCGGCCGGGCCTGCCTGTGTGTCAACGACCGCCGCGAGACGGGTCGACCGTTCCGTTACGGGAGCGATAGCCCGAGTCGTAGCCGCCTTGATAGTAGCGATAGCGCGGAGCGTAGACCGGCGCCTCATAGACCGGCGCCGGCTCGTAATAGACTTGGGGACGCGGGGCATAAACGGTGTAGCCGTCGTCATAGCCGTAATAGGGATCGGCATAGGCCGGGCGGCTCGCGGCGATCGCCGCCGCGCCGAGAACACCAAGGCCGACCGCGCCGGCGACGGCCGCACCGCGCCCGCCATGCCAACCGCGACGATAGCCGCGATAATAGCTGTACTCGGCCGGGGCTGCGTCGAGCCTCTGCGCATCGACCCGCGGTCGTGTCTCGCTTGCGAAGGCAGGCGTCACGAGCCCTGCACCTGCGATAGCCGCAGCTGTCACGCCCGCGATCAAGACAGTCCTCTTGGAAGCCATGTCGGTATCTCCTGAGGTGGTCAGCAGCAGCATCCACAAGATGCCCTCGCCGGATTGAACACGGCCTGAACCAATCGCGGCAGTATTGCGGCGACAGCAGGCCGCCCATTCCTCTGCGCCCTTGTCCGGGCCTCATCGCCATGACAGGAGAATGGCCCGCCTTGACGATGCTCTCGGTCTCAACAACGAGCGTCTCGGCCGCTTGTTCCGATTCCGGGCGCGCCAGCCCGCCGTGACCGGCTGCCGTCACCTGGATCCGCCCGCGACATGAGCCCGATGATCAACAGCCTCGTCGCCGTCTTCCTGGTGATCGCAACGGGATGGAGCCTCAAGACTGCGGGCTTCGTCACGGCGACGCATTGGAGCGGCGTCGAGCGCCTGACCTACCAGGTGCTGTTCCCAGCGGTCGTGATCCATACCTTGGCCCTCGCCGATCTGAGCCGCCTGCCCGTGCTGGCGATGGGCCTGAGCCTGATCCTGACCATACTCTGCGTCGCAGCGGCTCTTCTGTTGAGCCGCCCCCTGCTGCAGCGTCTCGGGATCGAGGGGCCGGCCTTCACCTCGATCTTCCAGGGCTCGGTGCGCTGGAATACCTTTGTGGGTCTGGCGCTCGCCTCCGGGCTCCTGGGACGCGACGGCGCGACGATGATGGCGATCGCGGTAGCGGCGATGATCCCGCTGCTGAACGTGCTGTGCGTGGTCGTGCTGGCGCGCTACGCCAACGGGCTACCGATGAGCCCAGGCGCAACGGTGCGCTCGGTCGCGCTCAACCCTTTCATCTGGTCGTCGGCGCTGGGGCTGATCCTCAACCAGCTGCAGTGGCTGCTCCCGGTCGCGGTCACAACCTATTTCGACATCCTGGGCCGCGCGGCGCTCGGCATCGGGCTGCTGGTGGTCGGGGCCGGGCTCGATCTGAGCCGCCTCGCCAAGCCCCGCCTCGCTCATGGCCTGGCCATTGCACTCAAGCTTGTCGTCATGCCGGTGCTGGCCTGGACGCTCGCGCGGCAGCTCGGCGTCTCGGGCCCCGCCCTGACGATGACGGTGGTCGCCGCCGCCGTCCCGACCGCCACGGCCGCCTATTTCCTGGCGCGCGATCTCGGCGGTGATGCGCCGCTGATGGCCGAGATCACGACGATGCAGACCTTGCTTGCGCTCGGCACCCTGCCGCTGGCGGTACTCATCCTCACCTGAGCGGCTTCTGCTGCATTCAGGATATGCGTCTTCAATTCTACACGCATTGATTGCGTTTTTATAGGGCGACGAGCATATGGAGGAATCCATATCGCGCGCGACATCGCGCGTATGGTCACGGAGGTTCAGACCCATGATACCGCGAGGACGATCGACCTTGCCACGCTCCGGCACCGCCGTGCACGGCAGAGCGCGCTCCGCCGCTTCCGCCTCGCCCCACGCTATGCTCGCCGAAGAGCTGCAGCTCTCCGAATTGCAGCAGGCGACCCTGCTCTACATCGAGCGCATGAGCGCGGAACTGCTCCGGATGGCCAAATCCGCCGATATGCAGACCCTGGCCTATTTCCTGGACATGACGCGCCGAACCTAGCCAAGCCCTTCCTGGAAGCCATCCGCGCAAGAGCCGTAAAGCTCGAGCCGCCATGGCGGCTGCGCGGGCAGGCGCGATCGATGGCTGCGTCGCCGAGCAGCGCCAGCTCCAGTTCGAGGTCGCGCACTATATCGAATTGCCGCTCATCGAACTCGGCACGATGGCGCGCGCCGCCGATCTGCGGCATCTGGTCTATTTCCTTGAACTGACGCGCCTGGAGGCGAGCGACCACACCGAGCGTTGCCGCCCCGATCAATGACCGCCATCGCGCCACAGGATCTCACCTCAGGTCATCAGGCGCGTCAGCAAGCCGCCTGGCTGCCGCAAAACCGCGCCTGAAAGCTCCAGCTCCAGAAGCTCCCGGCTGACGTCGCGGGCGGACCGGCCGCTGGCGCGAACGAGATCGTCGATCGAGATCGGCGCCGCACCAAGCAGATCGAGCAGGTTGATGCCCTGATCGCTCGTCTGCGACGGCAAGACCTTGTCCTGCCAGGCCGCCTCCGCCGGGAGTTCCGTCTTGGGCGCGGGCGTAATCCCGGGCAGGTCGAGTTCGTCCCACAGCGCCTGAGGCGGAGCCTCTCCCGCGCCATCCCGCATCACGGCTCCGCCGCCAGGCCTCTGGTCGAACTCGACCAGCGGCAGCAGCGCCTCGATGACGTGAGCGGCTTCCGCGCAAAGCGTCGCGCCCTCACGAATCAGGTGGTTTCCGCCCTCGGCGCGCGGATCGAGCGGCGAACCGGGAACCGCAAAAACCTGCCGGCCCTGCTCATTGGCGAAGCGCGCCGTGATCAGCGAGCCCGATTTGCGGGCCGCTTCGACCACCACGGTTCCCAATGACAGACCGGAGACGAGCCGGTTGCGGCGCGGAAAGTCGCGCCCGCGCGGAGCCCAGCCCATCGGCATCTCGCTGATCCCGGCACCGGTCTCCAGAAGCCGCTGGAACAATGGCTCATTCTGAGGCGGATAGACCTCGTCGAGACCGCCGGCCAGTACGGCGATCGTTCCGGTCTTGAGGCTCGCTTCATGGGCTGCGGTGTCGATGCCGCGCGCCAGCCCGGAGACCACGACGAAACCCGCCTCGCCAAGATCGCGCGCTAGCCTGGCTGTGAATTTCTGTCCGGCGGCGGAGGCGTTGCGCGAGCCGACGAGCGCGACGCAAGGCCGCAGCAGGGCGTCGGCCGCCCCGATCACCGCCAGCAAGGGCGGCGCCGAATCGATCGCCTGCAAGGGCTTCGGATAAGCCGCCTCGCCCAGGGCGATCAAACGGCCGCCTTGACGCTGCAAGGCCGCGAACTCACGCTCGGCCTCGGCCTCCGTGCAGAGCCGCAGCGTCCGGCCGGACTGCCGTGCGAGATCCGGCAGGGCTTCAAGCGCCGCAGCCGCGCCGCCGAAGCGGTTCATCAAGGCGCGGAAGGTGCGCGGACCGACGCTTTCGCTGCGGATCAGCCTCAGCCAGTCCAGGCGCTGGCGATCGGTGAGGGCGACGCCAGCCATGCCCGTTCAGTCCTTTTGGCCGATCTTGCCTTCGCGGCCGCCGAGCAGCCGCGCGATGTTCTCCCGGTGCATGCACCAGAGCAGCACGGTGAGCAGCGCCATAACGGCGGCCATCTGGTATTCATGCGCCCAGAACCAGAGCAGGAACGGCGCCAGCAGGCTCGCCAGCAGCGCCGAGACCGAGGAATACCGGCTGAGATAGGCTACGCTGAGCCAGATCGCGGCAAAAGTGACGGCAATCGGCCATTTCAGCCCGATCAGGATACCGAGATAGGTGGCGACGCCCTTGCCGCCGCGAAAGCGCAGCCAGACCGGGAAGAGATGGCCGAGAAAGGCTCCGAACCCGGCGAGCAGGGCGGCGCTCTTGCCGCCGACGAGATAGGCGCCGAGCAGCACCGCCGCCGTGCCCTTGAGCATGTCTCCGGCCAGCGTCAGGGCTGCGAGCTTCTTGTTGCCGGTGCGCAGCACATTGGTCGCGCCGATATTGCCGGAGCCGATGCTGCGGAGATCCGGCCCGCCCGACAGCCGCGTCAGGATGATCCCGAAGGGAATCGAGCCGAGAAGGTAGCCGATGGCGAGGGCCGCACAGAGAGAGGGCCATGACAGGCCCAAATTCATCCAGTCCGGCATGCCGCCCCTCTCGTCTCAGCCCACAACAAGAGCTTAGACCGCGTCGTCGTGATAGACCACCCTGCCCGCGACCAGCGTCGTGCGCACCAGCCCTTCGAGCTTGGCCTCGTCGAAGGGCGAGTTCTTGGCGCGCGATTTGAGCTTGCGCTTGTCGACGACATGGGGAGCGTCGGGATCGAACAAGGCGAGATCAGCGGGCGCGCCCACAGCAAGCCGGCCCCCGGCTAAGCCCAGCAGACCGGCCGGTCGTGCCGAGAGCGAAGCCAGCAGCGCGGCGAGGCCGATCTGCCCGGCATGGACCATGCGCAGCGCGGCCGGCAGCAAGGTCTCGATGCCGAGCGCGCCGTCGGCGGCTTCCGCAAAGGGCTGGCGCTTGGTCTCGACGTCCTGGGGATCATGATCGGACACCACGACGTCGATGACGCCTTCGGCCAGCGCCGCGACCATGGCGAGGCGTTCCTGCTCGTGGCGCAAGGGCGGGGAGACCTTGCAGAAGGTGCGATAGTCCCCGACATCGTTCTCGTTCAGCGTCAGGTTGTTGATCGAGACGCCGCAGGTGACGCGCAGTCCCGACGCCTTGGCCCGGCGCATCAGTTCGACCGAGTCCGCGCAGGAAATCATCGCCGCGTGGTAGCGCGAACCGGTCGCCCGCGCGAGCCGGATGTCGCGCTCCAGCATCACGGTCTCGGCCTCGTGAGGGATGCCCGGCAGCCCCTTGCGGCTGGCGAATTCGCCCTCGTTCATGACGCCCGAACCGCGCAGATCGGGATCTTCGACATGGTTCATCAACAGGGCGTCGAAATCGCGGGCATAAATCATCGCCCGGCGCAGCAATTGCGGATTGCGGACCGCCTTGGCGCCATCGCCGAACGCCACGGCACCAGCTTCCAGCAACAGGCCGAACTCGGTGATCTCCTTGCCCAGCATGCCCTTGGTCAGGGCGGCCGACGGCAGCACATTGACGATCGCCTTGTCGCGAGCGCGGCGCTTGATGAAGTCGATGATCGCGGGATCGTCGATCGGCGGATCCGTATCGGGCCGGCAGACGACCGTTGTGACGCCGCCCGCAGCGGCGGCTTGCGAGCCGGTGCCGAGCGTTTCGCGGAATTCGGCTCCAGGCTCGCCGAGAAAGGCGCGCAGATCGACCAGCCCCGGCGACAGAACCAGGCCGCCCGCATCGATCAACTGCGTGCCTTCCGCGACGGCCGGGCGCGCGCCGCCCCAGATGACGTCCGCGATCAGGCCCGACCGGATGAGAAGCGAACCACGCTCGTCGCGCCCCGTCGCCGGATCGACGAGCCGGGCGTTGACGATCGCGATGTCCTGAAGTTCAGCCATGGTCGGTTCCATTCCTGCCGTCACGGCTCTGCCTGTGCGCGACAGCATAAGTCCAGAAGCCCACCAGCCCCCAGAACGCCAGACATAAAACGGCGCCCGCGACGACGATGAACCAGGTCCAGCCCGAGCGCGGCTCGGCGTAGAGAAACCCGGCCGAGACGACGAGATAGAGCGCCACGAAGACGTATCGGACCCGGCGCATCAGCTTCAGCAGCAGGGCAAAGGCGATGTCCACTGCGCTCAGCCATTCGGCAGGTGCTGGGCGAGCGCATCGAGTACGGCCATGCGGACGGCGACGCCCATCTCGACCTGTTCGCGGATCAAGGACTGTGCGCCATCGGCGACCTCGGAGGAGATCTCGACACCGCGATTCATCGGGCCTGGATGCATCACGAGCGCGTCCGGCTGGGCAGAGTCGAGCTTGTCGCGATCGAGGCCGTAATAGCGGAAATACTCCTTTGGAGACGGCACGAACGCGCCATGCATGCGTTCGAGCTGCAGGCGCAGCATCATCACGATGTCAGCGCCTTCCAAGCCCTTCTTCATGTCGGTGAAGACCGTGACGCCCATGCGCTCGATGCCGGCAGGCAGCAGGGTCGAGGGTGCGATCAGGCGGACTTTCGCGCCAAGCGCGTTCAACAGGATGATGTTGGAGCGGGCGACGCGCGAATGCAGGATATCGCCGCAGATCGCCACCGTCAGCCCGGCGATGCGGCCCTTGTTGCGGCGGATGGTGAGCGCGTCGAGAAGCGCCTGTGTCGGGTGCTCATGTGCGCCATCCCCGGCATTGACCACCGAGCAATCGACCTTGCGGGCCAAGAGATTGACCGCGCCGGCCGCATGATGGCGCACCACCAGGATATCGGGCCGCATCGCGTTCAGCGTCGCGGCGGTGTCGATCAGCGTCTCGCCCTTCTTCACCGAAGAGGAGGCGACCGACATGTTCATGACGTCGGCGCCGAGCCGCTTGCCGGCAAGCTCGAAAGAGGCCTGCGTCCGGGTCGAGGGCTCGAAGAACAGGTTGATCTGGGTGCGGCCGCGCAGGGTTGCCGTCTTCTTTTCGACCTGCCGGGAGAGCGCGACATAGGTCTCGGCCCTGTCCAACAGCGCCTCGATGTCCAGATGGGACAACCCCTCGATGCCGAGGAGGTGGCGGTGCGGATAGAGCGGTGCTGGCGATGTCATTTGAAGCAGGGTGTTTAGGCGCGAGTCGTGACCTGCGCAAGGCACGGCTGCGGCCGCGCCCGCCTTTTTCCCGAGCTGCGTCTCACTCGGCCTTCAACGCATAGACATGCTCCTGTCCCGGGAACCGGCGTGCCTTGACCTCCTCGGCATAGGTCGAGACCGCCCGCCTCACCTCAGCGGCAAGGTTGCCATAGGTTTTCACGAATTTCGGCACGCGCCCGGTCAGGCCGAGCATGTCGTCGAGGACGAGGATCTGGCCATCGCAAGCCATGGACGCGCCGATGCCGATGGTCGGGATGGCGACCCCTTCGGTGATCTGCACGGCCAGCGGTTCGGCGACGGCTTCGACCACCATCGCAAAGGCGCCCGCCTGCGCGACCGCCTCGGCATCTGCGAGAATGGCCGGCCACTCGACCTTGCTGCGGCCCTGTGCCTTGAAGCCGCCGAGCGTATTGACCGCCTGCGGCGTCAGACCGACATGGCCCATCACCGGCACGCCGCGCTCGACCAGGAAGCGGATCGTGTCGGCCATGCGCGCGCCGCCTTCGAGCTTGACCGCGCCGCAGCCGGTCTCCTTGAGGATGCGAGCGGCGCTGCGCAGGGCCTGTTCGCGGCTTTCCTCATAGCTGCCGAAGGGCATATCGACCACGATGAGGGCCTGGCGCGTCGCGCGCATCACGGCCTGGCCATGCAGGATCATCATCTCCAGCGTCACCGGAACGGTGCTGTCCAAGCCGTAGACCACCATGCCGAGCGAATCGCCGACCAGGATGAAATCGGCGACCTCGTCGACGATGCCAGCCATCGCGGCGGTATAGGCGGTCAGGGAGACGATCGGCTCGCCGGATTTGCGCGCCTGGATGTCCTGCGCGGTCCGGCGCTTGATCAAGCTGTGTACAGACACGATATCCTCCGCTCATCGTCGTCGAACGCCAGCGCCCCCGGTAAGGCCTCCACCCATCCGGGCAAAGCATAATCGGCGTTTGACAGAGACAACGGCGTGAACCACTTTCGCGCGCCATTCCGAACCGCTATCAACGCGCCCTGCGCCAAGCATCGCCAGGCAGGCACATAACGTGCTTTCCCTGTGCTTTGCCCGGCCCCGTCCTTTGCCCATTGAGACTGAAACGCACCATGAAGCTCCTCGTCGTCGAGTCGCCGGCCAAGGCCAAGACGATCAACAAATATCTCGGCTCGGATTACGAGGTCATCGCCTCGTTCGGGCATATCCGCGACCTGCCCGCCAAGGACGGCTCCGTCGAGCCCGAGCAGGACTTCGCGATGAAGTGGGAGATCGAGGGGCGCGGCGCCAAGCAGGTCGCCGAGATCGTCAAGGCGCTGAAAGGCGCCGACAAGCTGATCCTTGCAACCGACCCGGACCGCGAGGGCGAGGCCATCTCCTGGCATGTGCTGGAAGCGCTCAACGCCAAGCGGGCGCTCAAGGGCATTCCCGTCGAGCGCGTCACCTTCAACGCCGTGACCAAGGACGCAGTGCAGAAGGCGCTCGCCAATCCGCGCCAGGTCGACCAGGCGCTGGTCGATGCCTATCTGGCGCGCCGGGCGCTCGACTATCTCGTCGGCTTCACCCTCTCCCCCGTACTCTGGCGCAAATTGCCCGGCGCGCGCTCGGCCGGCCGCGTCCAGTCGGTGGCGCTGCGCATCGTCTGCGACCGCGAGCGCGAGATCGAGGCGTTCCGGGCACGCGAATACTGGTCGCTGGTGGCCACGCTCGCCACCAGCGCGGGCGGCGTCTTCGACGCGCGGCTCGTCGGCGCCGACGGCAAGAAGATCACCCGGCTCGACATCGGCACGGGCGACGAGGCGCGCGCCTTCAAGGCGGCGCTGGAGACCGCCGCCTTCAGCGTGGCGAATGTCGAGGCCAAGCCCGTCAAGCGCCACCCCTACCCGCCCTTCCAGACCTCGACCTTGCAGCAGGAGGCCTCGCGCAAGCTGGGCCTCGCCCCGGCGCGGACGATGCAACTGGCGCAACGGCTCTATGAGGGCGTCGACATCGGCGGCGAGACGGTCGGCCTCATCACCTATATGCGAACCGACGGCGTCGACATGGACGGCTCGGCCATCACCGCCGCCCGGCGCGTCATCGGCAAGGAGTTCGGCGACGCCTATGTTCCCGAGGTGCCGCGCAAATACACGGTCAAGGCCAAGAATGCGCAGGAGGCCCATGAGGCGATCCGGCCGACCGATCTCGGCCGCCTGCCGGCCATGGTGGCGCGCCATCTCGAACCCGAGCAGGCCAAGCTCTACGAGTTGATCTGGAAGCGCACCATCGCCAGCCAGATGGAATCGGCCTCGCTCGAGCGCACCACGGTCGACATTGCCGCCAAGGTCGGCGCGCGCAATCTGGAACTGCGCGCCACCGGCCAGGTCGTGCTCTTCGACGGCTTCCTGACGCTCTATCAGGAGAGCCGCGACGACGAAGAGGACGAGGACTCGAAGAAGCTGCCGGCGATGAAGGATGGCGACCCGCTCGAGAAGCGCGCCATCGCGGCCGACCAGCACTTCACGGAGCCGCCGCCGCGCTATTCGGAAGCCAGCCTCGTCAAGCGCATGGAAGAGCTCGGTATCGGCCGGCCCTCGACCTATGCCGCGACGCTGTCGACCCTGCGCGACCGCGAATATGTCCGCATCGACAAGAAGCGCCTCGTCCCCGAGGACAAGGGCATGCTGGTGACGGCGTTCCTGGAGAGCTTCTTCAAGCGCTATGTCGAGTTCGACTTCACGGCTAATCTCGAGGAGCAGCTCGACCGCGTCTCCAATGCCGAGATCGACTGGAAGGTGCTGCTGCGCGAATTCTGGGAAGAGTTCACCAAATCGATCGGCGAGACCAAGGATCTGCGTGTCACCGAGGTGCTGGAGGCGCTGAACGGCGTGCTCGGCGCCCATGTCTTCCCGGCGCGCGAGGATGGCGGCGATCCGCGCTCCTGCCAGGTCTGCGGGACCGGCACGCTCTCGCTCAAGCTCGGCAAGTTCGGCGCCTTCGTCGGCTGTTCGAACTATCCGGAATGCCGCTATACCCGGCCGCTGACCGTCTCCGCCGCTGATGGCGAAGCGACGGCCGAAGGCGGCCAGGGTGCGCCGGGCGTGCGCATCCTCGGCAAGGATCCGGTCACGGAGGCCGACGTCACGCTGCGGGATGGCCGCTTCGGGCCCTATATCCAGCTTGGCGAGGGTGAGAAGCCCAAGCGCTCCAGCCTGCCCAAGGGCATGAGTGCGGCCAGCGTGACGCTGGAGAAGGCCCTGGCGCTATTGGCGCTGCCCAAGGAGGTCGCGCAGCATCCCGAGAGCGGCGAGCCGATCCTTGTCGGCATCGGCCGCTACGGGCCCTATGTCCAGCACGGCAAGACCTACGCCAATATCGACAAGGATGACGATATTCTCGAACTCGGCGGCAACCGCGCCATCGACCTGATCGTCGCCAAGGAGAACGGCGGCGGCGGCAGCCGCTTCGGCCGCGGCGCGGCCGTGCCGGGGCGCGATCTCGGCGAGCACCCAGGCGGCGGCAAGCTCGTCGTCCGCGCCGGCAAATACGGCCCTTACGTCAACTGGGGCAAGGTCAATGCGACCCTGCCCAAGGCGATGACGCAGGAGGCGATCACGCTCGAACAGGCGGTCGAACTCGTCAATGCCAAGGCAGAAGCCAGCGGCGTCAAGGGTGGCGGGAAACCCAAGGCTGCGGCGAAGGCGAAAGCTCCGGCCAAGGCTGCAGCGAAGTCCTCGGCCAAGCCCAAGACGGCAGCCAAGGCAAAGACCGCGGCAAAGGCGCCCGCCAAGGCAGCAGCGAAACCGAAGGCCGCCGCCAAGGCCTGACGGGCGGAGTCTCCTCAGCTCCTGCCGGCGACGACGACCAGGCGCTTCACTTCGCCGCGTAGATAGGCCTGCAGGAACTTGTCGTAGTCCTTGAACGACACGCAGCCATTCGAATCGCCGTTGGGACCGAGCAGATAGGTGTGGGTCAGGAGGCCGGCGCGGCCATGGATCGCGCCGCTGCCGCCGACGGGGTTCAGGCGCAGCGCCCGCACGCCATGGAACAGTGCCTCGCGCTCGGTCAGATCATAGGTATGCGGCGGCGTGACGCCCTGCATCCGGACATGGGCGAAACGAGGGTCGTCCAGCTTGTCGCCGAGACCAGAATGCGCCTCCAGCCGATCGCCATTGGGCATGTAGACCGTGCGCGCGCTGATGTCGTAGATCGCCGTCGCCTGCGCCGCGCTGATGGCCGGCGCCGTGCCGGGGCTGAGCCGGCGTCCGCGTGAACGGTCGACGACATCATCCTCAGGCGCGGCATAGGCGAGAGCGGGACCGGCCGGCTGCGGCGGGACGCCGAAGAATTTTTCGAAGAACGAACGGTTGTCCGGCGCCTGCGCAGGCGCGGCGGCGACTTTGGGCCGGTGCGCCGGCTGGCGCAGCACGATGGCCGGCGGCTCGCGGCTCTCCGGGAGCTTGAGCGCCGAGGGCCGCGCGATCGGCAGCGGCGCGCCGGGGACGAGCCTGGGCGCTGCAGGGGTCTTGAGAATTTCCGTCACCGACCCGGCCGAAGGAAGGGCTGTAGGCGCGATGCTTCCGGTCGTGTCCACGTCACGCGGGACGATGGAAGCCGAGGCCGAAACAGCCGGCGGCGGCAGGATTGCCGGTGCAAGCGAAGCCGTCTGCAACGGCGCGTTGACGTGGAAGCCCGCATCGAGCGGCGCGCTCCCACCGAGCGTAGTGGGCGCAGGGCCAAGCTTGAATTCGGAGTTCAGGAGATCGCGGTAAACCCTTGCTGTCTCTGTATTTTGCAGCGACGCTGCCGCCGTCAGAACGGACCTCGCCGCTTCATGGGTCGCCGGTCGGTCCTGCGATCCATCCATCGCAAGGAAACCAAGTGCGGTGGTGGCCGCAACGAAGGCAAGCTGGAGCAACACCTTGCGGCGCAGCCGGGCGCGAGAGCGCAACCTGACTGCACGCGGCCTGTAGCCTTGGTCCGACATGGGGGCGGCGCTCTCAACTCAACAACGCAACACGCCGCCTGCCCTAGCGAACGAAACCCGAAGCGACCGGCTCTCCGCCGCGCTCGAACAGGAGCATCGGCCGAGACAGGCGCTGATCGTCCATGCAGGGAAGCCAGCAACTCAACTGAGTTCAGTAAAATCCTGCGTGGTTAATTGCCGGTGAATCCCACGCGGCAATTTGCGACAAAAAAACGCGGCGGACCGATCCGGCCCGCCGCGCCTCATAGATTGCCGCGTCGAAACGCTCCCAGCCGCTCAGAGCGGCTTCAGCCCGGCCTCGATCTGCGCCCGCTTCGGCTCCAGGAAGGGCGGCAGAGCGAGTGTCTCACCCATCGTCTCGGCCGGCTCATCGGCGGAGAAGCCGGGCTCGTCAGTGGCGATCTCGATCAGGATGCCGTTCGGCTCGCGCAGATAAAGCGAGCGGAAGTAGAAGCGGTCGACCTTGCCGCTATTGGGATAGCCGGCCGCCGTGAGCCGCTCCGCCCAGGCGTCGTAATCGGCAAAGGTCGGCGTGCGCAACGCGAGGTGATGCACGCCGCCGGCCCCTTCGCGCGCCTGCGGCGCATCGGGTTCGACCGCAACATGCAGCTCGGCAGCCGGACCACCCTCGCCGATCTTGAAGACATGGATTTCGCCGCTGGCATGGGCCGCGTCGCGATAGGACGCGATACGCTCCAGTCCGAGAAGCTGGGTCAGCACGACCTCGGTGCGCTCGAGCTTCGGCACCGAGATGGTGACGGGCCCGAGCCCGCGAATCTGATGCTCGGCGGGAACCGGGCTCTTCTCCCAGACGACGAAGGGGATCTCGCCGCCATCTGCGAGCAATGTCAGGCGCTGGCCTTCCGGATCCTCGAAATCGACGGCTGGGCGGCCATTGACCGCGCGGATGGCTGAAACCTCGACGCCGGCCTTGGTCAGACGCTCGCGCCACCATTCCAGCGACGCCTCATCGGCGACACGCAAGGAGGTGCGGCTGATCGAATGCGTTCCGCGCCGGGCCGGTGAGGCAGGCCAGTCGAAAAAGGTCAGGTCCGATCCAGGCGAGCCGGCACCATCGGCATAGAACAGGTGATAGGCCGAGGTGTCGTCCTGGTTCACCGTCTTCTTGACGAGCCGCATGCCGAGCGCCTCGGCATAGAAGCGGCGGTTGCCCGGCGCATCGGCCGAGATGGCGGTGACGTGGTGAATGCCGGTGAGCTTCATCGGGAACCTCATGATTGGGCGCAAGGCCGGATCGGCCCGCTGTCTGCGCTGGAGATAGCGCCCCCCGCCGCCAGCGGAAGCCCCGATCGCCCAATCTCAACTTTGCATCCACGCAATCAATTGGCGGAGACGCCCCCGTCGACACGCACATGCGCAAGCGAATTCTGCTGCGCTACGGAGTCGTGGTCGCAGGTGGAGCGGAGATTTGCGGAGCCGTAGCCTTGTCGGCAGGCGTCGCGGGCGTCGTGCAGTCCTGCGGCTTGGCCTTGCAATCATAGACCATGGTCGGCGCGGCTGACTGTCCGGAACTCCCCGCCGATGGCAGGATCATGTTCTGGCCCTTGTCGACCTGCGAGGGATGGGTCGTCACCGGGCCGAGCCCACTGTTGGATTGCGGTGCGACGGCCGAGGGCGATTGCGGCGGTGTGACCGTCCCTTGGGCGAGCGCGGCGAAAGAGCAAGTCACGACGGCTAGCGCGGCGACGAGCAAACGGGTGGTTGCGAGCATGTCGGTCCTTCTGGCTGGGACTGTGATGCTCAAGAAACAGGCGGGTGCGCTGGATGTTCCCCCCGCCTGGCTTCAAGCCGAGACCGCGTGGCGGCTCGGCTCTCTTGATTAGATCGAGACCGCGTGGCGGCTCGGTTTGGCCTTGAGCTTCAGCGCCTCGCTTTCCTCGCGCTCGCGCGGGGTGTTGCGCATGAGCTGGTCCTTGCCGGGCTGGTATTGCACCGGCTGGGCGATATCGACGCCGTACCAGGCCGCGGCGCGCAGCACGAAGGAGGGATCGGCCAGATGCGGCCGGCCGAGCGCGACGAGGTCGGCGCGGCCTGAAGCGATGATGGTGTTGACCTGATCGGCCGATGTGATGTTGCCGACGCACATGGTCGCGACGCGAGCCTCGTTGCGGATCTGGTCGGAGAACGGCGTCTGGAACATGCGGCCATAGATCGGGCGGCTGTCATTGACGGTCTGCCCGGTCGAGACGTCGACGAGGTCGCAGCCCTCCTCCGCAAAGGCCGTGGAGATCGCGATCATGTCCTGCGGGGTTACGCCGCCCGCCTTCCAGTCGGTCGCGGAGATGCGCACCGACATCGGCTTCTCCAGCGGCCAGGCTTCGCGCAGGGCGCGGAAGACCTCGAGCGGATAGCGCAGGCGATTCTCGACCGAGCCGCCATACGCATCCGCCCGGTGATTGGTCAGCGGCGAGAGGAAGCTCGCCAACAGATAGCCATGGGCACAGTGCAGCTCCAGCATGTCGAAGCCGGCGCGCTCGCCGCGCTCGGCGGCCTGCACGAACTCGGCCTTCACCCGGTCCATGTCGGCGCGGCTCATCTCGCGCGGGGTCTGGCTCTCCGGATAGTAGGGCAAGGGCGAGGCCGAGATGATCGGCCAGGCGCCCTCCTCAAGCGGCCGGTCCATGCCCTCCCACATCAATCTGGTCGCGCCCTTGCGTCCAGCATGGCCGAGCTGGAGGCAGATCTTCGCCGCCGAATTGGCATGGACGAAGTCGACGATCCGGGCCCAGGCGGCTTCCTGCGCGTCGGTATAGAGGCCGGCGCAGCCCGGCGTGATGCGCGCATCGGCCGCCACGCAGGTCATCTCGGTGAAGATCAGCCCGGGGCCGCCGATGGCGCGCGAGCCGTAATGCATCAGGTGCCAGTCGTTGGGCAGGCCATCTTGCGCCGAATACTGGCACATCGGCGAGAGCACCATGCGGTTCTCGACCTGCATCTCGCGCAGCTTGAGCGGCTGGAAGGCCGGCGGCACGGGCGCGCCATCCTTGCGGGTGCGGGCAAGCGGGCCGAGTTCCTCAGCGACCAGCCTGTCGATCGCCGCGACGAAGCCCGGCGCGCGCAGGGCCAGATTGTCATAGGTGATCGCCTTGGAGCGCGTCATCAGGCCGAAGGCGAAACGCAGCGGGTCGAAGTCCCAGAAGCGGCGCAGCTGTTCGAACCAGACCAGCGAGACGTCGGCCGCGTGCTGGGTCTTCTCGACCTCCTCGCGGCGCGTGCGTTCGAACAATGCGAGCGCCTCAGCGACGTTCAATTGCGCCTTGCCGAAGGCCTTGTGCAGGGCGATCGCGTCTTCCATCGCGAGCTTGGTGCCCGAGCCGATCGAGAAATGCGCCGTCGCCTTGGCGTCGCCGATCAGGACGACGTTCTCCGAGACCCAGTTGCGGCAACGGATCATCGGGAAATTCCGCCAGAGCGAGCGATTGGTGATCAGCTTGTGGCCCTGCAGTTCCTCGGCGAAGACACCTTCGAGAAAGGCGGCCGATTCCGCTTCGCCCAGCCTGTCGAGCCCCGCCTTGGCAAAGGTCTCGGGATCGGTCTCCAGCACCCAGGTCGAGCGGCCGACCTCATATTGGTAGCAATGGGCGATGAAGAGCCCGAATTCGGTCTCCTTGAAGAAGAAGTTGAAGGCGTCGAAGGGACGGGTCGACCCCATCCAGGTGAAGATGTTGGGCCGCAGGTCGGTCTCGGGCTGGAAGCGCTCGCGCCACCCCTCGCGGATCCGGCTGTTGATGCCGTCAGCGGCGACGACGAGATCATAGTCGCGCTTCAACGCCTCGATATCGTCGGCCTCTTCGCCGAACCGAAGAGCGACGCCCAGTTCGCGGGCGCGTGCCTGCACCAGCATGAGCAGGGAACGCCGCGAGCAGCCGCAGAAACCGTTGCCGGAGACGCGGTGGACGCTCTCCTTGAAATGGATCTCGATATCGTCCCAGTATGCGAAATTGTCGCGGATCGCGGCATAGCTTGTCGCATCGGCCGCCTTGAAGGTGTCGAGCGTCTGGTCGGAGAAGACGACGCCGAAGCCGAAGGTGTCGTCGGGCTGGTTGCGCTCGAAGACCGTGACATCGAGCTGCGGCCAGTCGCGCTTCATCAGGAGCGCGAAATAGAGCCCGGCGGGTCCGCCGCCAACGACCGCGATGCGCATCATGACCTCCGAAACATGGGCTATGAAATTATTTTAGGTCTGAAATAATTTTATCTCAAGAGGCTCATTTCATTCGCCGACTCATGCAAGCTTGAAGCGTGAAATCGGACGCGCATCAGCCGTATAACGTGGTTTCTACCGAGCTTCTCGGCCTGCCTCGAAGCCGATCACGGCGCTTGCAAATTCCTTTAGACCTAAAATATATTGGCTTATCAGGAGATCGCTCAGGATGGGTCTTGCAGGACAGCATGCACTGGTGACAGGCGGTGGGCGCGGCATCGGCCGCGCCGTTGCGGCCGCGCTGAAGCGCGAGGGCGCCCGCGTCAGCATCATCGGGCGCGACGCGAAGGTTCTGCAAGAGGCGGTCGAGGCCGGCGACGCCGACGCGTTCATGTCCTGCGATATCCGCGACGAGGCAGCGACTGCCGTCGCCGCTGCCGCCTTGGCGCAAACCCAGCCCTTCGACATCGCCGTCGCCAATGCCGGCGCAGTCGAGACCGGGCCGTTCGCGCGCAGCGATGCCGAGCGCTTCCGCCGCATGAGCGAGATCAATCTGATCGGAACGGTCAACGCCTTCCACGCGGTGCTGCCCGGCATGCTGGAGCGCCGCAATGGTCGCTTGATCGCCATCGCCTCGACCGCCGGGCATCGCGGCTATGCCTATGTCTCGGCCTATGCCGCCGCCAAACATGCCGTGATCGGCCTGGTGCGCTCGCTCGCGCTGGAAACGGCACGCGCCGGCGTCACGGTCAACGCGATCTGCCCCGGCTACACCGACACCGACATGGTCGCAGGCAGCATCAGCGCGATCACCGCCAAGACCAGCCTTTCGGATGAGCAGGCGCTGGCGCAATTGGTGAAGGATAATCCGCAGGGGCGTTTGATCGCGCCGCAAGAGGTCGCCGCCGCCGTGCTCTATCTCTGCGGGCCGACCAGCCAATCCATCACCGGACAATCGATCCTGATCAATGGCGGGGAGTTCTAGGCCATGGAAACGCCCTCCCCCAGCCTCGTGCTCGACCGCGAGACCAAGGCCAGCGAACGCCCCGGCGATCACAAGGATGAATTGCGGCTCTGGCTCAGACTGCTGACCTGCTCGACCCTGATCGAGACCGAGATCCGCAACCGCCTGCGCGAGGAGTTCAAGACGACACTGCCGCGCTTCGACCTGATGGCGCAGCTCGAGAAATCGACCACCGGCATGACCGTCGGCGAGGTCTCGCAGCGATTGATGGTCTCGAACGGCAACGTCACCGCCGTCGTCGCCGGGCTCCTGGCCGATGGGCTCGTCGACAAGCGTGCCGCCGCGCAGGACCGGCGCGTGCAGGTGCTGACGCTGACGGCGCAGGGACGCAAGGCCTTCAAGGCGATGGCCGAGCGGCATGAGGGTTGGATCGCGGAGCTTTTTGCGGGGCTCGACCCTACCGAGACCACGCAATTGTTCCGGTTGCTCGGCCGCACCAAGACCTCGCTGCATGCGGCGATCGCGCAGCGCGCCAACGGAGACAAGGCATGAGCCTCGCCAACGCCACGACCTTGCCGCTGGTGGGTTTCACGCCGGTACATTTCGAGCTGAACGTCGCGGGCAAGGTCGCGACGGTGACGCTGAACCGGCCTGAGAAGAAGAATCCGCTGACCTTCGCAAGCTACCGCGAGCTCACCGATTTCTTCCTGGCCGCGCAGAAGGAAGAGGACGTCAAGGCGATCGTCGTCACCGGCGCCGGCGGCAACTTCTCCTCGGGCGGCGATGTCTTCGAGATCATCGGGCCGCTGGTCGCGATGGAGACCAAGGAGCTGTTGAAGTTCACCCGCATGACCGGGGAACTGGTCAAGGCGATGCGCGCCTGCCCACAGCCGGTCATCGCCGCGATCGACGGCATCTGCGCCGGCGCAGGCGCGATCATGGCGATGGCCTCGGATCTGCGGCTGGGCACGGCCGAGAGCAAGATCGCCTTCCTGTTCAACCGCGTCGGCCTCGCCGGCTGCGACATGGGCGCCTGCGCGATGCTGCCGCGCATCGTCGGCCAGGGCCGCGCAGCCGAAATGCTCTACACCGGCCGCGCGCTGAAGGGCGAGGAAGCCGAACGCTGGGGCTTCCTCAACCGGCTCGTGACCAAGGAGGGCCTGCTCGGCGAAGCCCAGGCGCTCGCAGCCGAGCTCGCCGACGGGCCGACCTTCGCCAACGCCATGACCAAGCGCATGCTCGAAATGGAATGGGCGATGTCGGTCGAGAGTGCGATCGAGGCAGAGGCCGTGGCGCAGGCCTTGTGCATGCAGACCGAGGATTTCGCCCGCGCCTACCGCGCCTTCGCCAACAAGCAGAAGCCGGTCTTCGAGGGGAATTGAGATGGCGGGCAGCGGCATTCTCGGCCAGGCGCCCTCGGGCATGACACCTCTGGGCATGGCGATCCTGGGCGACACGCTCGACTGGCCCTTCTTCGAGGACCGCCATCGCGGCTTCGCCGAGGGGCTTTCGGCCTGGGCCGACGCCACCCTGACCGGCTTGCCGCATGACGATGTCGATGCCGCCTGCCGAGCCCGCGTCAAGGCGCTTGGCGAGGCGGGCTTCCTCAAGGCCGTCGTGCCGGCAGCCTATGGCGGCCTGAGCGAGGCGCTCGACGTCCGCACGCTCTGCCTCGCCCGCGAGATCCTGGCGGCGCGTGACGGGCTCGCCGATTTCGCCTTCGCCATGCAGGGGCTCGGCACGGGTTCGATCACGCTCGCGGGCTCGCAGGCGATGAAGCAGCACATCCTGCCCGGCATCCGCGACGGCAAGCGCATCGCCGCCTTCGCACTGTCGGAGCGGGAAGCGGGTTCCGACGTCGCCGCCATGGCGACCAGCGCCACGCCGGACGGCAACACGCATATCCGGATCGACGGCGAAAAGACCTGGATCTCGAATGGCGGCATCGCCGACCACTATGTCGTCTTCGCCCGAACGGCCGAGGCGCCCGGCGCGCGCGGACTTTCCGCCTTCCTGGTCGAGGCGGACACGCCTGGCCTGAGCATTGCCGAGCGCATCGACGTGATCGCGCCGCACCCGCTCGCCACCTTGCGCTTCGATGCCTGCCGCATCCCGGTCGAGAACCGCATCGGCGGCCCCGGCGACGGCTTCAAGGTCGCGATGGCCACGCTCGACATCTTCCGCTCGACAGTCGGCGCAGCCGCTCTCGGTTTTGCACGGAGGGCGCTGCACGAGACGGTCTCGCACGCCAATGGCCGCAAGCTCTTCGGCGGCACGCTCGGCGACCTGCAATTGTCGCAAGCGGCCATCGCCGACAGCGCGGCCGAGGTCGATGCCGCAGCGCTGCTTATCTATCGCGCCGCCTGGACCAAGGATCGTGGCGCACCCCGCGTCACCCGCGAGGCGGCGCTCGCCAAACTCGTCGCAACAGAGAACGCCCAGCGCGTCATCGACCGTGCCGTCCAGATCCATGGCGGGCTCGGCGTGACCAAGGGCGTCAAGGTGGAGGAATTGTACCGGGAAATTAGGGCCTTGCGCATCTATGAGGGCGCCAGCGAGGTCCAGAAGGTCGTGATCGCACGCGACCTGCTCAAGACACATGCCGAGAAGGCAGGGGAACGAGATGACAGCAACCGGATTCGCGAGATCGGGGCATGAGGACGGTTTCGCGCGGGACAACCTGCCGCCGCGCGACAGCTGGCCCGATCTCAGGCTGACAGAAGCGGGGCTGACCTATCCGGAACGGCTCAACGTCGTCACGGAGCTGCTCGACCGCCATGTCTTGGAAGGGCGGGGCGGACGGACCGCGATCATCGCGGGCGATCTGCGCTGGAGCTATGCCGATCTCGCCGAACAGGTGAACCGCATCGCCAATGTGCTGATACGCGACCTCGGCATGGTCACGGGCAACCGCGTGCTGCTGCGCGCCGCCAACACGCCGATGATGGTGGCGAGCTATCTCGCCGTGCTGAAGGCCGGCGGCGTCGTGGTTGCGACCATGCCGATGCTGCGTGCGGGTGAGCTCATCTATCCGATCCGCAAGGCGAAGATTGCGCTGGCGCTGTGCGACCATCGCTTGCTCGGCGAGCTGGAGGCGGCGCAGGCCCAGGCGCCGGAGCTGACACGGATCGTGAGCTGGGGCGACGACGCCACTGGCAGCCTGGACGCACTGATGCGCCAGCCCGGCTATGAGAACTTCACCGCCGCCGACACGGCGAGCGACGATGTCTGCCTGATCGGCTTCACCTCCGGCACGACCGGCGAGCCCAAGGGCACGATGCATTTCCAGCGCGACATCCTGGCAATCTGCGACTGCTATGGTGCCCGCGTGCTCAAAGCCGATCCGGAGGACCGCTTCATCGGCTCGCCGCCGCTCGCCTTCACCTTCGGACTCGGCGGGCTCGTGCTTTTCCCGATGCGGATCGGCGCGGCGATGATCCTGCCGGAGAAGGCCGGCCCACCCGATCTGATCGACGCGATCGAGCGTCACAAGGCCTCCGTCGTCTTCACCGCGCCGACAGCCTATCGCGCCATGCTCGACCGGCTCGAAGGGCGCGACATCTCCAGCTTGCGCATCTGCGTCTCGGCCGGCGAGGCCCTGCCCAAGCCGACTTTCGACGCCTGGCAGGCCAGGACCGGGCTGCCGCTGATGGACGGCATCGGCGCAACCGAGATGCTGCACATCTTCATCGGCGCACCGCGCGAGACGATCAGGCCGGGCGCGACCGGTCTCCCCGTTCCCGGCTATGAGGCCAAGATCATCGATGAAGCCGGCGTCGAGTGCCCCGACGGCACGCCCGGCCGGCTGGCGGTGCGTGGCCCGACCGGCTGCCGCTATCTCGCCGATGCGCGCCAGGCCAAATATGTGCTGGATGGCTGGAACGTCACCGGCGACACCTATCTGCGCGATGCGGACGGCTATTTCTGGTATCAGGCCCGCTCCGACGACATGATCATCTCGGCCGGCTACAATATCGCCGGCCCCGAAGTCGAAATCTGCCTGCTGACGCACCCTGCGGTCGCCGAATGCGGCGTCGTCGGCGCGCCCTGCCCGGACCGGGGACAGATCGTCAAAGCCTATGTCGTGCTGCGCGAGGGCATCCTGGGCGATGCGAACCTCGTCAAGGAGTTGCAGGAGCACGTGAAAGCGCATATCGCGCCCTATAAATACCCGCGCGCCATCGCGTTCGTGACGGCCCTGCCCAAAACGCCGACCGGCAAGCTGCAGCGCTTCGCATTGCGCGAGATCGCGCGCAGCGAGGCCTGACCCTTCTTCGAAACACGAGCCGGAACGGCCAAACCGAGGCGACACCATGTCGAGTGCTGCAACACAACGCGCCATCCTGCCGGAGGGCTGGCCCACACCACGCGGCTATGCCAACGGCATGGTCGCGGAGGGGCGCGTCCTGGTCACCGGCGGGCTCGTCGGCTGGGACGAGGCCGGCGTCTTCGCGCAGGGCTTCCTGCCGCAGCTCCGACAGACGCTGATCAACATCAAGGCCGTGGTCGAGGCCGGCGGCGGGCAGGTCGAGGATATCGTCCGGCTGACCTGGTACGTCACCGACATCGCGACCTATCGCGCCAGCCTGAAGGAGATGGGACCCGTCTATCGCGAGGTGCTCGGCCGGCATTTCCCCGCCATGGCCGTGGTGCAGGTGGTGGCGCTGGTCGAGCCGCAGGCCCTGATCGAGATCGAGGCGACCGCGGTCGTCGGCCGCTGAAAGCCTGACCCGTGAAGGCCTGCCCCGGCGCGGCGATTATGTTTCTATATGTTTCGGTCACCGCATTTCGAAAACAATCGAAACCAAGATCTTTTCCGCAATGGCACAGGCTTAGCGATCCGGCATGGATTTCTCGTTGACTCTGTTTGCGCCGTCGACCGACGGCAATCAGTGATGGAGACATTTCATGTCGAGCATCGGCAGCGTTGGCGGCTTTCGTCCGCCTCCGCCGAAACCACCCAGCTTCGATACACTAGATAGCAACAGCAGCGGCTCCCTCAGCCTCGACGAGTTCCAGAGCGGAGCTCCCAAGGGTACTGACAGCGCCAAGAGCGAAGCGCTTTTCAAGGCGATCGACAGCGACAGCGACGGCTCGGTCACAAAGGCGGAGTCGGATGCGTTCAAGGCCAAGGCCGAAAAGGCAGGCCAGCAGCTGCAATCCTTCCTGTTCGGGCTTCAATCCGGCCAGACCAGCAGCGCCAGCGACAGCACGACGAGCGGCGGGACCGATATCTTCTCGCAGATCGATGCCAACTCCGACGGCAGCATCGCCAAGGACGAGTTCACCCAGGCCTTCTCCACGGGCACGAGCGACTCGACCAGCGCCTTGGGGGACCTCTTCGACGCGATCGACTCCGACTCCGACGGATCGATCTCCAAGGACGAGCAGTCCGCCTTCCAGGACACGCTCAAGGCCGCCGGACCGCCGCCACCGCCGCCGCCGCAGGACGCCTCCAGCGAGAGTTCCGACGATCAGGACATCTTCTCGCAGCTCGACGCGAATTCCGATGGCAGCGTCGCCAAGGACGAATTCCTGAGCGCCCTGAACTCCGACAAGACGGCTTCCGGTTCCAGCGATCTTCTGAGCAAGCTGTTCGATGCAATCGATTCCGACAAGAACGGATCGATTTCCAAGGACGAGCAGACCGCCTTCCAGCAAGCGTCGGACAAGCGTGGCCCCCCGCCTCAGCCCCCGGCCGCGTTCCTCAACGCCTCGCAGAGCTATGGCAACGTTTACCAGTTGGGAAGCGCGAGCTCCGCAACCAGCAGCTATTCGCAGGCGGCGTGATCCCCATCGCCTGATCAACCCCGGCCGGCAGAATGCCGGTCGGCGTCTCCTGGATACCCTGCGTCTCTCAGATACCTGCACCGTCCTGCAACGCCGAGTCTGCGCGCTCGCGCCACAGCAGCGCGTGGAGCCTGCGCAGCAGCGGCCGCAGGGCGATATCCCCGAGCGCCAGCACAGCTGATATGCCGACCTGTTCAGTTACCGCCCAGGCCGCCAGGAACAGCCCGGCAGTGCTCAGCAGCCGCCAGCTCACTGCAGCGAGCCACAACCGGCGATCGGGCGTTCCGGAGCGGCCGACGGTCCGGATGAGCGTCTGCCGCAAACGCGCCAACTGACCGGTCGCCACGCCACCGGCATCGGCTTCGCCCGCAGCCGCCTCGACGAAGCCGAAAGCAACCGTCTCATTGCTGATCCGGTCGATCAGGATGAAGCCACCGAGTTCACGGTTCTCCTGGTAAGGCAGGGCGATAACGGGCTTGTCGAGCTTCAAGCTGACGAAGCCGATGCCGTTCATGCGCAGGCTCTGGGCCGGCACCGGACGGAAGCCCTCGATATCGATGCTGTGATGCAGCACTTCCAGCGTCGCATTGGCGCTTTGCGTCGCGAGCTTGAGCAGGAACTGGCCGCCCTGCAGCAAGGCCCGTTCGCCGGTCCAGAGCAGGCGCGCCTTCATTTCGCGGCCGGCCGGCACAGACGAAGACGCGGCGACGATGACATCGCCGCGCGAGACATCGACATCGTCCTCCAACGTCACGGTCACGGCCTGGCCGACGGCGGCGTTGCTGGCCTCGCCTGCCGCGCCGATCAAACGGGCGATCCGGCTCGCGCGCCCCGAGGGCAGGACGGTCACGGCATCGCCGACGCGCGCCCGGCCGCGAACGGCCAGACCGGCATAGCCGCGGAAATCGAGATTGGGCCGATTGACCCATTGCACCGGCAGGACGAAGCCGCCCTCGCCTTGCCGCTCCGGCGCGACGGCGATGGTCTCGAGCAAGGGCAGCAGCGCCGGCCCGTCATGCCAGGGCATGGCGGGCGAGCGGCGCATCACATTCTCGCCGTCGCGCGCCGAGACCGGGACGAAGCGGACCGAGGCGAAGCCGAGCGACTTCGTCGCCTCGCGATAATCCGCGACGATGCGTCGGAAGACGGTCTCGTCATAGCCGACGAGGTCCATCTTGTTGACCGCGACGACGACATGACGGACCCCGACCAGCGAGACGATGAAGGAGTGCCGCCGCGTCTGCGGCAGCAGGCCCTTGCGCGCATCGATCAGGATGATGGCGAGATCGGCCGTCGAGGCGCCTGTCGCCATGTTGCGGGTGTATTGCTCGTGGCCGGGCGTGTCGGCGACGATGAAGCTGCGCTTCTCCGTGGCGAAATAGCGATAGGCGACGTCGATGGTGATGCCCTGCTCGCGCTCGGCCGACAGGCCGTCGACGAGCAAGGCGAAATCGGGCTGGGTCCCTTGCGTGCCGAATTTGCGGGAATCGGCGTCGAGCGTGTCGAGCTGATCGTCGAGCACCGCACCCGCCTCGTAGAGCATCCGGCCGATCAGCGTCGACTTGCCGTCATCGACCGAACCGCAGGTGATGAAGCGCAGCAGCGAATGCTGGCCCGAGGCATCGAGCCCGGACGAGTCATTGGCAGGAACCTGCCCGGCAGCCGGGCCCGAGGACCGCTTCTCCTTGGCCAGCGCGGTCATCAGAAATAGCCTTCCTGCTTCTTCTGCTCCATCGAGCCCGCACCGTCATGGTCGATGACGCGGCCCTGGCGCTCCGACGAACGCGAGGAGCGCATCTCGGCAATGATCTCGGTCAGGCTCGCCGCTTCGCTCTCGACCGCTCCCGTCAGCGGATAGCAGCCGAGCGTGCGGAAGCGGACCATGCGGCTCTCGACGACCTCGCCGGGCAGGAGCCCCATGCGCTCGTCATCGCGCATGATCCAAGCGCCGTCGCGCTTCACCACCGGGCGCGGAGCGGCAAAGTAAAGCGGCACGACCTGGATATTCTCGAGCGCGATGTAATCCCAAACGTCGCGCTCGGTCCAATTGGAGAGCGGAAATACGCGAAAACTCTCGCCCTTGTGCTTGCGGGTGTTGAACAATTGCCAGGGCTCGGGTCTCTGGTTCTTCGGGTCCCAGCGATGCTCGGGCGAGCGCAGGGAGAAGACGCGCTCCTTGGCGCGGCTCTTCTCCTCGTCGCGCCGGGCGCCCCCGAAGGCCGCGTCGAATTTGTGCAGGTCGAGCGCCTGTTTCAGGCCTTGCGTCTTCATCACATCGGTATGGATGCGCGAGCCCGAGGCGAAGGGGCCGATGCCGGCCTTCACGCCCTCCTGGTTGACATGCACGATGAGATCGAGCCCGAGCCGGGCAGCTGTCTCGTCGCGGAAGGCGATCATCTCGCGGAACTTCCAGGTCGTATCGACATGGAGGAGCGGGAAAGGCGGCTTGGCCGGATAGAACGCCTTCATGGCGAGATGCAGCAGGACAGCTGAATCCTTGCCGATCGAATAGAGCAGCACCGGCTTGTCGCAAGTCGCCACGACCTCGCGAATGATGAAGATCGCCTCGGCTTCGAGCTTCTGGAGATGGCTGAGCTGGATCATGCGCCTGCCCCGAGCGAAGCGGGCTTCGCTCGCGTCAGCTTCCCATCCGGACCGACATGGAGCCCGCATTCCTTGGCCGCATCCTCCTCCCACCACCAGCGCCCGGCCCGCTCCGGCTCGCCGGGGCGAATGGCACGCGTGCAGGGCTGGCAACCGATCGAAACGAAACCCTTCTCGTGCAGCGGGTTGAGCGGAACGCCATTCGCCTTGGCGAAGGCGAGCGTTCTGTCGCGCGACCAGTCGAGCAATGGGCTGAGCTTGATCAGCCCCCTCGCCGCCTCGGCCTCGGCGAAGCGGACGCCGCCGCGCGCGGCCGACTGATCGGCGCGCAGGCCGGTGATCCAGATGTCGGCGCCTGCCAGCGCCCGCCCGAGCGGCTCCACCTTGCGAATGTCGCAGCAGGCCTTGCGCGCCTCGCGCGAGGTGTAGAAGCCGTCGAGGCCATGCCTGCCGACAAACCCCTCGACCGCGTCATGGCGCGGATAGAAGGGCAGGATCCGGACGCCGAAATGCGCCTCTGTCTCTTTCCAGAGCGCGTGGACCTCCGGAAACAGCCGATCGGTGTCGAGCGTCACGATCTCGACGGGAAGTCCGGCATCGATGATGAAATGGGTGAGGACCTGGTCCTCCAGGCCGAAGCTGGTGGTGAAGACGAGGCGACCATGCGCGGCTGCCGCGGCGCCGGCGAGCCGGGCGGCAACATCCGCCGCGCCGAACGCCTCGTTCAAGGCCTGGGCCCGCCGCTCCAGCGGCGTACCAGCAGCTGGCGCGTCCGAAGCGGTGATCTGACCGGATAGGCCAGGTGGATTCAAGAGATCGGCGGACATCGGTTTTCGCCAGGTGAAGCGTTCGGTAAATCGAACGCTTCACCTAGACCCGATATGCTGAATGATCAATTCACAGGCAGTAGCGTGGTTTTTCTTATTTCACTTCGAAAGGAGAAAAACCTTCCGCAGCACGGCGAAAAGCCCGATTCCGTTGCGGAATTGCGGGCGCTCGCACCCATGCGCAGGCTCAGATGCCGCGCGTGGCACCACCATCGATGCGGATCTTGGCGCCGGTGACATAGCTCGCCCGCGTGCTGGCCAGGAAGGCAACGACATCGGCGAATTCCTGCGCCGTGCCGTAGCGCCCGACGGGAATCGTCGCGCGCGAGGCCTTTGCCGCCTCCTCGGGCGTGATGCCGGTGCGGTCAGCGGCGGCCTTGTCGAGCTGGTCGACGCGCTCGGTATGAATGCGCCCGGGCAGGACGACATTCACCGTGACGCCTTGCGCGGCGACTTCCGTCGAGAGCGTCTTCGACCAGCCGATCACCGCCGAGCGGATGCCGTTCGACAGCGCCAGGCGCGGGATCGGCTGTTCCACGCCGGACGAGGCGATGGTGATGATGCGGCCGAAGCCACGCCCCGTCATGCCGGGCAGCAGGCCCTGCGCGAGATGGAAGAGGTTGGCCGCCATCCCCTCGAAATGCTTCAGCCAGTCCTCGCGCTTGGCCTCGCGCGCCTCGGCCGGCGGCGGGCCGCCCGAATTGCCGATCAGGATGTCGACGCCCCCAGTGCCATTGAGCTCACCGAGAAAGGCGTCGACGGCGGTGATATCCGACAGATCGAGGCTCGCGGCTGAGATGCGCCCGCGTACCTCTGCGGGACAGTCGGCGATCCAGGCATTGGTCGCCGCGACGTTGCGCGCGGCCGCGATCACCGTCGCACCCTCCGTCGCGAGCGTCCGCGCGATGGCGGCACCGAGGCCGCGGCTCGCGCCCAGCACCAGCGCGCGCTTGTCGTGAAGGCCGAGATCCATGATGTGCTCCGTCCGGTTTCCTGGGCGCGCGAGTCCGCACGCCGTCGGCTCGCTGATAGCGGCTCGGCCTCGCCAAGGGAATGGCCGCCTTCGCCGGGGCCGACAGGACGAGGGCGCGTTGCGCGGGCACGTGCTAAAGTCGGATGATTTCAGATGGGATCACTCCGTGACTCCATCTGAAATCATCCGTCCCTCATCTAAAAGTGAGAGCAGGATCAATGCGAAAAAGCCGGTTCCTACTTTTTCGCATCCTGCTCTGGGTTGCAGCCGGCATCGCCTTTCGGCCAGATTGACAGACGGCATCGGCCAGCGGAAAATTGTGCGAAATCAAAATAATAGTGCGGTAATCGCACGTTTTGGGAGGGTATCATGCCGAAATCGACAACCGCCTTATCGCGCCGCGCCTTGCTGGCCCTGGGCGGCACGGCGCTCATGCTCGCTTCGGCGCAGGCACAGGCGCAGGCACAACAGACCGTCAAGATCGGCCTGATCCTGCCGATGACCGGCCCCTTCGCCGGTGCGATCGGCCGCCAGATCGAGGCCGCCGCGAAGCTCTACATGGCCCAGAATGGCGCCAGCGTCGCGGGCAAGACGATCGAGCTGATCATCAAGGATGATACCGGCACGCCCGACGTCACCCGCCGCATCGCGCAGGAGCTGCTGGTCAACGACAAGGTCTCCTTCCTGGCCGGTTTCGGGCTGACCCCACTCGCCTTCGCGGTCGCGCCGCTGGCGACGCAGTCGAAGACGCCGCAGATCGTCATGGCGGCAGGCACCTCCTCGATCACCGAACAATCCCCCTTCATCGTGCGAACCTCCTTCACCTTGCCGCAGGTGACGATCGGCATCGCCGACTGGGCCTCCAAGAACGGTATCAAGAAGGCGATGACGCTGGTCGCCGATTACGGCCCAGGCCTCGACGCCGAGAAGTCGTTCAAGGAGCGACTGACGGCAGCCGGCGGCGAGATCACCGGCGAAATCCGAATCCCGCTGCGCAATCCCGATTTTTCACCCTTCCTGCAGCGCGTCACGGACGCCAAACCCGATGCGCTCTTCGTCTTCGTGCCATCGGGCCTGGGCGTGCAGTTCATGAAGCAATTCGTCGAGCGCGGCCTGGACAAGTCCGGCATCCGGCTGATCGCGACCGGCGACGTCACCGATGACGAGTCGCTCGACAGCATGGGCGACGTCACGCTCGGCCTCGTCACCACGCATCATTATTCGGCGGCCCATCCTTCGCCCGAGAACAAGGCCTTCGTCGAGGCCTTCCGCAAGGCCGCCAATGTGCGGCCCAATTTCATGGCGGTGGGCGGCTGGGACGGCATGCACCTGATCTATCAGGCGCTGAAGAAGACCAATGGCGACACCGACGGCACCAAGCTGGTCGAGGCGATGAAGGGCATGAGCTGGGTCAGTCCGCGCGGGCCGATCTCGATCGACCCCAAGACGCGCGACATCATCCAGAACGTCTATGTCCGCAAGGTCGAGAAGGTGAATGGCGAACTTTACAATGTCGAGTTCTCGACCTTCGAGGCCGTGCCGGACCCGGTGAAGGCAGCCAAGTGAGGCACTGATCATCAAGACCGCAACCGTCTTTGCGAGCACCCGGGTCTTGCCTTCGGCAAGCCCGAGTACAGGCTCCGCGAAGCAATCCAGAGCGGCCGTGTTCGGCCTCCCCTGGATGGCTTCGTCGCTGCGCACACCAACCCGAGAGCGGAGCCCTCCTTGCTGACCATCCTGTTCGACGGGATCGCCTATGGCATGCTGCTCTTCGTGCTGGCGGCAGGGCTGGCCGTGACGCTGGGATTGATGAACTTCGTCAACCTGGCGCATGGCGCCTTCGCCATGGCCGGCGGCTACGCCACCGTCATCCTGATGAACCGCTTCGGGCTGCCCTTCCTGCTCTGCCTGCCGCTCGCCTTCCTGTTCAGCGCGGCGCTGGGCTTCATCTTCGAGCGCTTGCTCTATCGGCACATGTATGAGCGCAGCCATCTCGACCAGGTGCTCTTCTCGATCGGCCTGGTTTTCATGTCGATCGCCGCGACCGACTATCTGATGGGCTCGCAGCAGCAGAACATCCATCTGCCGGCTTATCTGCAGGGCCGCATCTTCATCGGCGGGGTCGGCATCGGCATCTACCGGCTCTTCATCGTGGTGCTTTGCAGCCTGATGGCGCTTGGCCTGCAATGGATGCTGGCGAAGACGCGCTTCGGCAGCCAATTGCGCGCCGCCGTCGATGACCGGCGCGCCGCGCGCGGGCTCGGCATCCCGGTGGTCAAGGTCTTCGCCATCACCTTTGCCTTCGGTTCCGGGCTGGCGGGGCTGGGCGGCGCGCTCGGTGCCGAGATCGTCGGGCTCGATCCGACCTTCCCGCTCAAATTCATGCTCTACTTTCTGATCGTGGTTACGGTTGGCGGCACCTCGAGCCTGACCGGGCCGCTGCTGGCAGCGCTCATGCTCGGCGTCGCCGACGTGATGGGCAAATATCTCGTGCCGCAGCTTGGAGCCTTCATCATCTATGCGATCATGCTCGCGGTCCTGATGCTCAGGCCGCAGGGCCTGTTCGCGCGTGGGCGCTGAGATGCTCAGCAAACCTCCCAGCACCAGGCCATTGGGGGCGCAAGCGCCCTCGCCCGCCGCCTTCCTGCAAGCGAGGGCAGCCTGGCGCTGGCCGGAAATCCTGTTCTGGATCAGTGCTTTCGGATTGATTCTTCTGTTTCCGAATCGCCATCTCCTGCTCAACGAAATCGCGATCCTGGGGCTGTTCGCGCTCTCGCTCGACCTGATCCTGGGCTATGCCGGCATCGTCTCGCTCGGCCATGCCGCCTTCTTCGGCGTCGGGGCCTATGCCGCAGGGCTGCTGGCCAAGCACGGCGTTTCCGAGCCGGTGACCGGGCTCCTGCTGTCTGGGGCGGCGGCCGGTCTCGTCGGCTTCCTCGCCAGTTTCATGATCCTGCGCGGCACCGATCTGACCCGGCTGATGGTGACGCTCGGCGTCGCCCTGATCTTCCACGAACTCGCCAACCGGCTCGACTGGATCACCGGCGGCGCGGACGGCTTGCTCGGCATCTCGGTTGGCCCGATCCTGGGCCGCTTCGATTTCGATTTCGCCGGCACCACGGCCTATACCTACAGCCTGACCGCGACATTCCTGCTCTTCCTGCTGGCAAGGCGGATCGTGCATTCGCCTTTCGGCCTGTCGCTGAAGGCACTCAAGGACAACCACCTGCGCGCGGCAACGATCGGCATCGCGCCGAACCGACGCATCGTCGCGATCTACACATTGGCCGCCGTCTATGCCGGCATGGCGGGAGCCCTGCTCACCCAGACGACGCAGTTCGTCTCGCTGGAGATGCTCGATTTCGCGCGCTCGGCCGATGCACTGCTGGTGCTCGTCATCGGCGGCTCCGGCTATCTCTATGGCGGGCTGATCGGCGCGATCGCCTTCAAGCTGATGAAGGACACGCTCTCGGCGATGACACCGGCCTATTGGATCTTCTGGATGGGCTTCATCCTGGTGATCCTGGTGCTGATCGGTCGCGACCGCCTGATGGCCACGCTGGCCAGGCCTTTCGCCCCGCTGCTCAAGCTGCTGGGAGCGCGCCGGCCGTGACGCTAGCTCACCAGACACTTGCCCTCCAGACACTTGGCCTGAGCAAGTCCTTCGGCGGCTTCAGGGCCAATTCGGATATCTCGCTCTGCGTCGCCAGGGGTGCGCGCCATGCGCTGATCGGCCCCAACGGCGCCGGCAAGACCACCTTCATCAACCTGCTCACGGGCGTGGTGCCGGCGACCTCCGGCACGGTCCGGCTGCTGGACGAGGATGTGACGCGCGTCAGCCAGCAGGGCCGCGTCAAGCGCGGCATGGCGCGGACCTACCAGATCAACCAGCTCTTCGCCGATCTCACGCCGATCGAGACCGTCGGCCTCGCCATCGCCGAGCGCGAGGGTGCCGGTGCGCGCTGGTGGAGCCGCGTCGGCCAGAACAGTGCGGTCGTCGACGAGGCCGAGGCGCTGCTCACGCGCATGAAGCTCGGCGAGGTGATGATGTGGCGCACCGCGACACTGCCTTATGGCAAGCAGCGGCTGCTCGAAATCGCGCTCGCCATGGCCTGCAAGCCGAAACTGCTCCTGCTCGACGAGCCGGCCGCCGGCGTGCCGGAGGATGAACGCCACGACGTGCTCGACAGCGTCGAGGCACTGCCGCAGGACGTCACCGTCCTGCTGATCGAACACGACATGGAGCTGGTCTTCTCCTTCGCCGACCGGATCTCGGTCCTGGTCCAGGGCCAGCTCTTCGCGGAAGGCGGCGTCGAGGAGATTTCGACCGACCCGCGCGTGAAGGCCGTCTATCTCGGGGAGGACGCGCATGTCTGAGCCCGATAGCATCCTCGGCCTGCTCGAAATCGACGACCTCGTCGCCGGCTATCGCGAGGCGATCGTCATAAACGGGCTGTCGCTGCGGCTCGCAGACGGCAAGGCGCTGGCGCTGCTGGGGCGCAACGGCACCGGCAAGACCACGCTGATCGACACGATCATGGGGCTGACCCGTCATATCTCGGGCCGCATCCGCTTCAAAGGCGAGGACATCACCCATTTGCCGCCCGAGCGGCGCGCGGCGATCGGCATCGGCTGGGTTCCCCAGGAGCGCAACATCTTCCGCTCGCTCACGGTCGAGGAGAACCTGACCGTCGTTCAACGCGGCACGGCCTGGACGGTCGCGCGTGCCTATGCATTGTTCCCGCGTCTCGGCGAGCGCCGCCGCAATCTCGGCAACCAGCTCTCCGGCGGCGAACAGCAGATGCTGGCGGTCGCGCGCGCCTTGATGCTCGATCCCGCCCTGTTGCTGCTCGACGAGCCGCTGGAAGGGCTTGCCCCGATCATCGTCGATGAATTGCTGGCTGCGATCGCCCGGCTCAACCGCGAGGACGGGCTGACCACGATCCTGGTCGAGCAGAAGGCGCGCAAGATCCTGCCTTTCACCGACGAGGCGATCATCCTTGAGCGGGGCGCCATCGTCCACGCCGCGCGCTCCGAAGCACTCTTGGCTGACGAGACGGCCATGTCCGCCCATCTCGCCGTCGCCGAACGGCCTGCCCGCTCGCGACGGTCGCCAGCATCCCACAACCAGACCTGATCCGAGGACCAAGACCATGACGACCAGGACCAAGCCTCCCTTCCGCGCCGACATGGTCGGTAGCCTGCTGCGCACCGCCCCTCTCAAGCAGGCCCGCGAGAAGCACGCCGCCGGGACGCTTGACGATGCCGCCTTCAAGGCGATCGAGGATGCCGAAATCCGCAAGTTGATCGCCAGGCAGGAGGCGATCGGCCTGAAAGGCGTCACCGATGGCGAGTTCCGCCGCGCCTATTGGCATTTCGACTTCATGGAGGAGCTCGACGGCGTCGAGGCGATCACGGCCGATTCAGGCATGAACTTCAAGGGCGGCGTCGGCATCGCCAAATCGCTGCGCATCGTCGGGAAAGTCGGCTTCAGCGGCCATCCGATGATCGAGCACTTCAAGTTCCTGCGCGACAATGTTTCTCCGGGCTCGACGCCGAAGATGACCATCCCCGGCCCCAGCATGCTGCACTACCGGGGCGGCCGGAAGATGATCAATATGGGCGTCTACCCGCAGATGGAGGCGTTCTACGGCGATGTCGGCACCGCCTACAACAAGGCCGTCCACGCTTTCTACGATGCCGGCTGCCGCTATCTGCAGCTCGACGACATTTCGTTTGCCTATCTCTGCGACCCCGACCAGCGCGAGATGCTGCGGGCCCGCGGCGACGACCCCGAGCACCAGCCCGAGATCTATGCCGGCATGGTGCGGGCCGCGCTCAAGGACAAGCCGGCCGACCTCGCCATCACCATGCATCTCTGCCGCGGCAATTTCCGTTCGACCTTCATCGCCTCCGGCGGCTACGAGCCGATCGCGGAGCTGCTGTTCAACACCATGCCGGTCGACGGCTATTTCATGGAGTGGGACAATGACCGCTCCGGCGGCTTCGAGCCCTTGCGCTTCCTGCCCAAGGGCAAGCATGTCGTGCTCGGGCTGGTGACCTCGAAAACCGGCGTGCTGGAGAGCAAGGACGATCTCAAGCGGCGCATCGACGAGGCCTCGAAATTCGTCGCGCTCGACCAGCTCTGCCTGTCCCCGCAATGCGGCTTCGCCTCGACCGAGGAAGGCAATACGCTGGCCGAGGACGAGCAGTGGCGGAAGCTCGAGCTGATCGTGGAGACGGCAGGCGAGATCTGGGGCTGAGCCCCATTCGACCGGCATCGCGCTAACCATTATGGCAGTTTTCCGCCATGATCCGCCTGCTGAACGCGTCATGTGAACTGTGGTTCGCAACGCGTTCACCCCCCGCTGACGCAACGACAGACCGCCTCTGGTAGTGAGTCGTTAAGCCTGATCCAGGGGGGAAACGGGCATTCGGAGACCGGCGCGATCCGCGCCGGCATTCGGGCGCCAGCATCTCGACTCGGAATCCGGTGAAACAACACCGTCTTGCCGGACGGGCCGAGGCTTCCGCGTTGCGCTCACTACGCTCCAAGACCACACGCCGTCGCACCGCTTCGCCGCGGCTGCCGCACGTCATGCTCCCGACGCCGTCGCCCGCGGTCCGGCCCAGCTCCTTTGCTACTAAGTCCGTGCTGGCGAATTTGCGCCAGCGTTGCCTGGTCGGCCAGGCGATGGCGCTGGTGCTGTGGAACGCTCCGGCCTTCGCGCAGAACATGATCACGCCCGACGGGCGCACGCAGACCAATGTCTCCGTCAGCGGCGCGACCACGACGATCACCACCCAGACGGTGTCCGGCAATGCCGGCTACAACTCGTTCTCGCGTTTCGAGCAGGCGGGCGGCACGACCGTCAACATGCACCTGCCGCAGAATACCGGCGCGCTGGTCAACATCGTCCGCAACGGCCCGGTCGTCGTCAACGGCATCCTGAATTCCTACAAGAACGGCCAGATCGGCGGGCACGTCTACTTCTCGGACTCCGCCGGCTTCACGGTCGGGCCGTCCGGGGTGATCAACACCGGTCAATTGACGGTCAACACGCCGACGCGCGACTTCCTCGATCAGGTGATCAGCCCCAACGGCGTCGTCAACGAAACGATGGCGGCCAGGCTGAGAGCCAACGACATCCCGATCTCGGCGGACGGCGCGATCTCGATCGAGGGCCGCATCAACGCCAGGCGCGGTGTGACGCTGTACGGCAGCTCCGTCAGCGTCGCAGGGCAGATCACGGCCAATGCCGCCCCCGTCGATATCGGCGAACGCCGGCGGCGTCACCAGAACGCCTTCGCGGCCAGCGTCAACACCAACGGTGTCCGCCATGGCGGCGCGATGGTGGCGCGGCGCGGCGGCGGCATCGAGATCGTCGCGGCGGGCACGGCGAGCATTTCAGGCTCCCTGAGCGCCAATGCGACTGCGCGGCGTTCCGCCGGTTCGATCGTGGTGCGCTCCGGCCGGGGCACCACGATCACCCAGACGGCGCGGTTGAGCGCACAGGGGGCAGCACCCTCGGCCAGGCTTTCGCAGGGCGGCACCGCCTCGGGCCAGGCCGCCGTCAACACCGGCGACGGCGGCAAGATTTCGATCACCTCCGACGCCGCGATCTCGATTGCCGGCGGAGCGCGCTTCGACGCCAGCGCGGCGCAAGGCGCCGCCGGCAAGGGCGGCGAGATCAAGGTCTTCGCCGGGACCAATCTCGATGTCGAGAGCGGCGCGATCTTCAGCGGCAAGGGCGGCCTGACCGGCGATGGCGGCTTCACCGAACTCAGCGCGACGAAGACGGTCACGCTCGGCGCGGTCGCTGTCGACCTCTCCGCCCGCTCGGGCAAGGCCGGCCTGCTCTATATCGACCCGACAGACCTGATCATCGGGACCGGCGGCAGCGCCAGCATGGTCACCAATGGCACGGATGTGTCGTTGCAGGCCAACAACAGCATCACGATCGCCGCCGACGGCAGCATCGACACGCGCCAGTTCAACCGTTCCGCCAATGGCGGCGTGCTCTCGGCCTCCAATCCCTCGACCGGCAATTCCGGCGCCATCCTGCTGACCGCCCCCAACATCAGCGTGTTCGGCTCACTGCTCGCCGGCGTCAGCACAGGCAGCGCCTATGCCGCCGGTGACGTCACGCTCGACGCGACGACATCGGACATCCGGATCGCCGGCATGGCCGGCGCGACCTCGACCATCGACATTCACGGCACGATCACCGGACGCGACATTCTGCTGAAGGCGGATGCGACCGCCGTCGCCTCCTATGCCGATCCCTCCGCCGGGCCGCTGCTGGCGCTCGCGGCGCAAAGCGCGGGCGGCATCCTCTTTGGCCTGAACGGCGGTTATGTCGGCAGCCATGTGCTGAGCCGCATCCGTGTCGTCGACGGCGCGACGATCGAGGCGACCCGCGACGTCACGATCACCGCCAAGGCCCGGCAGGAGGCCTCGCTGCCCGCGATCACGCTGAGCGGCGGAAACCCGTTCGCGGCGGCGGTGTCGATCGGCGAGATCATGGGAACGGTCACCGCCGACGTCGCGCAGGGAGCGACGATCAAGGTCGGCCGCAACCTCGCCGTCAACGCCGAGAACGACGTCAAGCTCGCTGTCTCGGCCGTCTCGATCTCGGTCGGCACGGGCCTGGTCGCGGCGACCGTCGCCTATGGCTATGTCGATGTCACCACCGCCGCGAAGGTCCATTCCGGCGCGACGGTCACGGCGGGGGCGACCAGCGGCTTCGGAACCGTCAGCGTCACCGCCAAGAACACCAATTCCTTCTCGACCTCGTCGACGGCCGTGGCGGCCTCGGGAGGCGTCGCCGGCATCGCCGTCGCCTATTCCGACTATAAGGCGGAGGCCGATGCGCTGCTCGGCGCCTCGCTTGGAACGAGCGCCGACAAGGTCCAGAACGTCACGGTCCAGGCCCTTTCCGACACGGCGAAGAACGCCACGAGTTCATCGGCGACGACCGGCGACAACATAATCTTCAATGCCGGACCGGCCGGAAGCACCGTCTCGAACCTGCTCAGCCAGCTCCTCGGGAAACTGTCGACCGCCTCATCGAGCGTGCCGATCAAGGTCGGCAGCGCCGTCACCATCGCCAGCAGCGACCTGAGCGCCACGGCCGCGATCGCGGCCGACCCGGGCGATCAGGCGCCGACGATCTATGCCTCGGGCGACGTCGTGGTGGCGAGCCGGCAACGCGATTTCGGCGTGCGCCTGATCGCCGACAGCTCGACCAACTCCAACTCGAAGGACCCGACCGCGAGCAATCCAGAGGCGATGGTCTCGCTCTCCTTCGGTATCGCCGTCGGCAACTACGCCCATAGCTCGACCGCATCCGTCGGGTCCGGCGTGACGATCAATGCCGGCCGCATCGGCGTCGCCGCGCTCAGCGAAAACCCGATCTCGAATACCTGGACGAACTGGTCCGGGCTGGGCGAGACCCTCTCGCACATCAACGGCAATCTCGGCATCGTCAACAATATCCTGACGAGCTATGCCAATGCCGCCTCGCAATCGAACGATCTCGGGCTCGCCGGCGCGGTCGACTATTTCCGCGTCAGCAACGACACCTCGGCCTATATCGCCAGCGGCGCGACGCTGAACCAGACCTCGACGACGGCGCCCTGGACGACGACGCTCTCCGGCAACTACGTTCAGAACTGGGCGAGCGGTGTCACCGTCAACGCCGATACGGACCAGCATTCGGTCGATGTCGGCGGCAATTTCGGCTTCACCGGCGGCGTCAATGGCGGCTCCGGTTCGGCGGTCGGCGGTTCGCTGATCGACATCGGCCGCAGCAGCAAGACCGTCGCGGCGGTGGCCGCAGGCGCGACGATCACGGCGACCGACCTCGCGGTCACCGCCAGCACCTCCGACCTGCTGTTTGCGATCGCAACCACCTCCGGGCGCTCGGCCGGCACGATCGCGCTGAACGGCATCGTCTCGGTCTCGGGCATCCACAACCAGACGCTGGCCTCGATCAGCAACGCGGCGGTCGTCACGGCCAATGCGGTCTCGGTCAAGGCCGAGCAGTTCGTCTCCGTCTTCGCGCTCAGCGGCGGCATCGTGGCCGGCGGCGGCAACGGCATCGGCATCTCGGTGGCGGTGCTAGACGCAGGCTCGGTCACGCGCGCCTATGTCGGCGACAATTCGGACGATCTCACGGACGGACGGCTCACTGGGACCGCACCGCAGGGGCTGATCACGGCAGCGTCGCTCGCTGTCGAGGCGGCAACGACCGGGCGGATCACGGCGGCCGCCGTCGCAGCGGCTGCCGCCGACGGCGCTGTCGCCACGACTCTGCCGCCGGGCACGAGCGAGGCGATCCGGAAAATCTCCGACAGCTTCAACAAGCAGTCCGGCAGCGGTCCCAGTCTCTCGGCCGCCGGTGCCTCGGCCGTCGCGCTGACGACGATGGGCACCTCCGCCTGGATCGACGGCGCCCGGCTGCAGAAGAAGGACAATGCCGGACTGACCACGTCGGTCAGGGCCGTGAACTCGACGATCATCGAGGTCGGCGCCGGCGCGGCCGCCGCCAATCTCGCCAACACCTCGGGCGCAAGCGGCGCCATCGCCGGGGCCGTCGCCATCGGCGTCCTCGACAACAGCACCGACGCGCAGATCACCGGATCGAGCCTGACCGGCGCCTACGACACCTCCGTCCAGGCCATTGCCGGCGGCCGGGCGACGATCGTCGGCGTCAGCATCGGCGTCTCGGCCGGCGGCAGCGGCGCGGCCGCGATCTCGGCGGCGGTCGGGCTCGTCACCAGCCGGGTCCAGGCCTCGATCGCCAACTCCGCCATCACCGGGGATGCCGCCACTTCGGTCTCGAAACTCGCCAGCGTCAACGCCTATCAGACCACCGATATCGGCATCGGCGGCGGCGCGGCCTATCTCGGCGGGCAGTCCGGCATCGGGCTCTCGCTGAGCTATGCCGAGATCGGCGATCCGAGCGGGCAGGACGCGGTCAGCGCGACCATCCGCAACTCGAGCTTCGTCAATCTCAACGGCCTGAACGTCGTCGCCTCGAATTCAAGCCGTATCGCCTCGGGGGCCGCCACGGTCGGCCTCGGCGGCAACGGCCTGGCTGGCGCCTTCGTCTTCAACAAGGTCACGCCGACGACGCGGGCCGAGATCAGCGGCACGGCCGGAGCGCCGCCGACCATCACGATCGGCGGCGACGTCGTCGTCACCGCCGACAGCAGCCGCGACACGACCTTCGACGCCATCATCTCCGGCCGCCAGACCTTCTCCCAGGCCGACGCGGCCCAGGTCCAGTTCGACGGTTCCGTCGCCAATGGCGGCGACCCCAACCCGAACGGCGCCGCGATCGTCGCCATCACCGGCATGGTGCAGGTCGGGCGCAACAATGTCGGCATCTCCTTCCTCAGCAACGAGGTGGCGCAGTCGCATATCGCGACGATCGACAACGTCATCCTGACCGCGACCGGCGATGTCTCGGTGCGGGCGCAGGACGGCGCCAGCATCACCGGTGTCGCTGTCGGGCTCGGCGGGGCCACCGGCCAGTTCGCCGGCGTCGCCTCGGTCGCCTTGCAGTCGGTCGATAACGTCGTGCGCGCCGGCATCACCGGCGCGGGCACGATCGTCACGGCCCGAGACGTGAAGCTGAACGGCAGCACGGCCGCAACCATCCGCGGCACGGCAGGCTCGCTCGGCCTCGGCTTCGGGTCGGCGGCGCTCGGTCTCTCGGTCGTCGAGAACAGCATCGAAAACAGCGTCAGCTCGACGATCGAGGATGCGCGGCTGCGCGCCTCGCGCGACCTGCTGGTCCAGAGCCAGTCGACCGGCACGATCTCGACCTTGTCGATCGGCATCGCGATCTCGCGCCAGGTCGGCCTCGCCGGCTCGGTCGCCACCAGCAGCGTCGCGACCGACGTGGCTGCGACCGTGAAGCGCGCCGACATCATCGCCGAGAACAATGTCGGCGTGATCGCGACCAATCATGACGGCATCGCGGTCTCGGCCGGCGCGCTCGGCGCGGCCGGCGGCTCGCCCAGCGTCGCCGGCGGCCTCTCGATCGTGAACAACACGATCGGCGGCAACACTGTCGCCTCGATCAGCGAGACCAGCTCCGTCGATGCGCGCGTCAACGGCACCGGGTCGCTGAGCTTCGCCAGCGGCGCGCTCGTCAGCCCGCCGAGCCTGTCCAGCCCGAGCGGCCCGTCGACCAGCCTGCCTGACCTGGCGATGGCCCAGCGCAGCATTCGCGGCCTGGCCGTGATCGCGACCTCGCAGCAGGCGGTGATGGCCAATGCGGTAACGGCGGGCATCGCGGTCTACCCGATCAGCGGCGCGGTCGGCTATGTCACCATCCGCAACTCGCTCGGCGGAACGACCTCGGCCACGATCGACGGCAGTGCGATCGACACAAGGCTGAACGCCGGCCAGAACCCGACCGCGATCGTGGTCGACGCCGCCAGCCATTCCTATGCCGGCAGCTACATCGTCGTCGGCGCGATCGGCGGCGCGGCCGGCGCCGGCGCCGACGCGCAGACCACGCTGAAGCGCCAGACGAGCGCCGCGCTGACGAACTCGACCACGGGCACGATCGCGACCAGCCAGGCCGGGCTCGGCGGCGTCGGCGTGGTCGAGGTCGCGGCGGTGTCCTCGCAAGCCTCGACCGGCAAGACGATCGGCTTTTCGGCCGGCGTCGCCGGCGCGGCGGCGACCGGCCTCGTCAACAGTTTCGAGGCGGTCACGACCGCGAATGTCGACCAGGGCATCCTCAACGCGGCCTCGCTGCGCGTCACCGCCGACAGCACGAACGGCTTCTACGGCGTCGCCGGTGTCGGCTCCGGCGGCGGCGTCGCGCTCGGCAGCGCCTTCGTCGTGGCCCGTAGCCAGAGCACCACGCTGGCGACGATCGGCGGCGGCGCGAGCGTCACCACGTTGAACATTTTCGGCACGTTGAACGTGCTGGCGACCAGCACCAACAGCTTCACCGCGCTGGCGGCCGGCGGCTCGGCCGCGGGCCTGGTCGGCATCGCCGGCATGGTCAACCTGATCGACGTCGCCAACACGACCCGCGCCGGGCTTTACGGTGTGAACTCGACGCAGCGGCGCACACCGATCCAGGAACTGGCCGGCCAGAGCATCGACGGCTCACTCAACGTCATCGCGCGCGAGACCACCACGATCACGCCGGAAACGGGCGTTGCCGCCATCGGCGGCGCCGGCGTCGGTGCCGGTGCCGCGACCAATGTCGCCAGCCTCGACTCGAGCGTGCTCGCAGACCTCTCCGGCAGCACGATCTCGACGACCGGCGCGGTCGTGGTCCAGGCGGTGAGCGACCGCAGCGTCGATGCCAACGCCTTCACCATCGGCCAGGGCGGCTCGATCGGCCTCGGCGCGGCCGTCAACGTCATTTCGGTCGGCACGGGCGCGCCCGCCGGCGCGGATCTCAATATCGGCGGCAACGGCACGCTCTCGCGCGTCAACCAGCTCACCGCCGTCGATCCCGGCTTCATGCTGAGCACCAGCGGGCTTGCGACCTATCGCACCCTGCGCGGCGCCTACGCCTCAGGCGCAACCGACGACCAGTTGCGCAGCACGGCCAATGCCGAATATCTGGCGCTGATCCAGAACGGCACCGTCGTCAACGGCGTGCTGACCCTGACCGCCAGCGGCGTCCAGGCGCTGCGCTCCAACGCCGCCATCGCGCTCTTCCAGGAGACGGTGACCGACCAGCAGGTCCGCGACTACGCGGCGGCGCGCTACACCGCGCTGAAGGCCGCCAATCTCCAATATGTCATCGGCGACGCCGGTCTTAACTCCTATCGGCAGGTCCTTGAGGTCGCGACGCCCAACCTCACCGACGCGCAGGTCAAGATCGCCGCCAACGACGCCTATGCCACGCTGCTGGCCAACGGCGTCCCGGTGAACGGGCTCTATTCGCTGCGTGGGTCGGGCCAGGCCGTCTACCAGGCCGCCGCCGACGCCGAGCTCGGCCGGACGGCGACCTTCAGCGAAGTCAGCGCCTACGCCGCCTCGCAATATGCCTGGTTCACCAGCAACCGCGCCCGGACGGCGACGCCGAGCGCGATCAGCGCCACGGCCCTGCTCGATTCGACCGGCGCCCAGACCGGCGCGACCGCGCTCGGCGGGTCGATCACGGCCAGCTCGGTCTCGGTGACCTCGACCTCGAAGACCTCGACCGATAACACCGCGCTCGGCATCGGCATCGGCGGGGTCGGCGTCGGCGCGGCCCTCGGCTACACGACGGTCGCCGACAATGTCAGCGCCCAGCTTGACCAGGCGACGGTGACGACGGGCTCGATCACGGTCAATGCCTCGGCCATCGACGGCGCCGGGGGCGTGGCGTCCAGGATCGACGTCAAGGCCGGCGCGGGCTCGGGCACGGCTTCCGCCGGCGCGGCGGTGGCGCAGGGCGCGATTTCGAACACGCTCACCGCCCGGCTCGGCGGCACGCTCACGGTCACCGGCGCGACGACGGTCGGCGCGACGACGACGCAAGGCTCGCGCGCCGACGCGCTCGGCGCGGCGGCTGCAGGCGGCGGCGCGCTCGGCATCTCGCTCGCCAAGAGCAGCCTCGACGGCACGGCGACGTCGAATGTCGCGGCCAACACCACGCTCTCCGGCGGAACCTCGCTCACTGTCGATGCCAGCAGCGCCGGCATCTCCTATGCCTCGGCGACCGCCGGCGCAGGCGGCTTGCTGGTCGCCGGCACGGGCGCCGACGCGCGCGCCAGCGACTCCTCGCGCGTCGAGGCCCATCTCGGCGACAACGCCAGCGTCAATGTCGGGACCGGAGCGATCCGCGTGACCGCGACCGCGACGCCCGACGCCAAGGCCGCCGCCTATGGCGTCTCGGTGACGGGCGGGCTCGCCGTGGGCGCGGCAATCTCGCGCGCCACCACCAACCAGACCGTGATCGCGGCGATGGATGGCGGAGCCGCCGCCCAGCGTGCGCTCACCGCCGGCAGCCTCTCGATCCTGGCCACCAGCACGATCTTCGGCACACCCGTGACCTCGATCGGCGGCTCGCCCGGCGCGACCGGCGATTTCAGCCGCGGCGGCACCGGAGCCGCCGCCTGGTCCTTCTCCGGCTCTGGATCCTACTATGCCAGCGCGGTCGGCTCGGACGCGAAGGCCGTCAACACCTCGACGGTCACCGCCTCGGCGGGCAACAATGTCCGGCTGCCGGCCGGCACCGTCGAGATCAACGCGACCAACGAGACGCGCCAGATCGCCTCGGCGACCGGCGTCTCGATCGCCGGCAAATACGCGATCGGCGCCGTGCTGGCCGAGGCGCGCTCGACGGCGACGACGAGCGCGACGCTGGGCGACGACGCCCGCCTGCTCGGCAACAGCGCGACGAGCTTCAGCCTGATCGCAGCCGGCAGCGACACGCAGATCGCCAGCGCCACCTCGGGCAGCGGCGGACTGGTCGCCGGCGCCGGCGCCTCAGCCGACACCGCCAATACCGCCACGGTCACGGCGAGCATCGGCGCGCGCACGCAGATCGGCGCCAACACCATCCTGGTCAATGCGGGCCATACCGATTCCTATGCCAACCGGGTCGACGCCGTGCAGGCGGCAGCCCTTGGCGCCAGCGCTTCGCTCGCCAGCCACGACGCGACCTCCAACGTGCTGGTCGACATCGGCGCCTCCGTCATCTTCAACGCGATCGGCAACGGCACCAAAGGCTGCTACGTCACCACCTGCCTCCAGGGCATCGAGCTCGAAAGCCGCAACGTCTTCACCCAACTCGCGCTCGGCGACACGATCAGCGCCGGCGCGGGCGGCGGCATCAACGGCGTCGGCGCCAAGTCGACGATCGACATCGACGGCTCGTCGAAGGTCCTGATCGGCGACAACGCCAACTTCTCCGGCGGCTTCAACGCCGTCTCCTCGCCCGGCCCGATCGCGATCCAGGCGATCACCGAACTCACCGCCAACGACACGGTGACGCTGACCACCGGCGGCCTGCTGCAAGGGTCCGGCGTCACCTCGCAATACCGCGCCCGCAATGTCGACAATGAGGTCACGCTCGGAACAGGCGTTACGCTGACCTCGGCCGGCACGATCAATATCGGCACCTACACCACCGCGACGGTCAAGACGAACGCGCTCGTCACGACCTATGGCCTCGCCGCCGTCGGCGTCGCCGAGGCCGATACCGACATCATCACCAACCAGACGATCACGATCGGTGCCAACAGCACGCTGACCGGCCTCGACAACGTCAACGTCACCGCCGGGCGCGATGCGTCCGGCCTGGCGATGACCTCGATCTCCGGTGACGCCACGGCGATCGGCTATGTGCGCGGCCTGATCGCGGTGCCCGACGCCGATGCCTCGACCGACCTGCAGAACCGGGCGCGGCTGAACGTCAACACCGGCGCGGCGCTGCTCAGCGCCCAGAACGTCACGCTCGGCGCCTATAACGGCATGGTGACGCCCAATGCCGACGGCGCCGGCCACGGCTTCCAGCTCTATTTCATCCCGGTGACGCAGCGCGACGAGACCCCGGGCGCATCGGCGACCTCGACGGTGGTGATGAACGGCCGCGCTGTCGGCGGCGTGTTCCACGAGCAGGAGATCACCATCGGCTGCGGCACGGGCGGCCTGTCGATCTGCGACCTCAACGCGACGCCGACCGTCTATGTGAAGGCCGGCGGCGCGCCGGTCGTCGTCACCCGCGACGACGCCTTCGACGCAGTGGCCTATGTCCGCGCCAACTACACCACGACCAACGGCACGATCGACGACACCGCCGTCGCCGACACGCTGGTCGGCGGCATCTCCTCGGGGCTGGTGCGGGCCTACCGGATCAGCCAGCTCTATGCGGCCGGCGGCAATGTCTTCGTCAATGGCGACACCATCCAGGGCAATGGCACGCTGACCGCCAATGGCGGGCCGACGATCAAGGTCGTCAACAACAGCGCCGCCTATCTGATCCTCGACGGCGGCGCCTATATCCCCGACCTCGCGACCGGGCAGATCCTGTTCACCGGCGCGGCGCAGGGCCAGACCGGACTGACGCAGACCCGCTTCAACGCCAACGGCACGGCCAGCGTCATCATCAACAACGCCTATACCCGCGACGATATCGGCGGTTACGGGCCAGCGCTGCTGATCGCCGACGACATCAGCAATCTCGGCGGCCTGGTCTCGATCAACAACACGCAGGGCTCATTCGGCTTTTCGGGCCAGCGCATCGACTCGCTGCAGTTCAACGTCACGGTGCCCAACGGCGCGGTCGCGATCTCCTCAAACGGACCCAACGGCATGTACAATGCCGGCGCGTCGCCGCAGGCTGAATGGGGCGCTGCGATCACCTATCCCGGCGCCACGCCGGGTGCGCCATCGCAGAACTACGTCATCAACGACACCGTCAACGCGATCGCCAACACGCTGTATTTCGGCTCCGGCGCAAGCCTGAACTATAACCTCTACCACCGTATCGAGGATGGCGGGAATCCCGGGCTGCGCTACAGCACCATCATGTACGGCAACTGTATCGGCTATGGCTCGACCGGCATGAACTGCCAGGGCGGCTATGATTTCGGCAACGGCATCTACTTCGCCCAGATCCCGATCGTGCCGAAATACTACCAAAGCGACACGGTCCAGGCGCAAGGCAGCGGCTCACAGATCTACGGCGCACAGGTCGCGATCAAGGCGACAGTGATCAACGTCAACGCCTCGATCGAGGCCGGGCGAATTACCAACCGGTCGGTCGTTCTGGGCGATAACCTGATCCAGGCGCTCGGTTTCGCGATCTTCAACTACAACACCTATGGCTACGGCTCGCCCGTGGTCGATCTCACCAACGATACGCGCCTGATCAACTACGGCAGCGCGGCCGGCTCCTACCGCGTCCTCAACAGCGGCGACAAGCTGATCCCCGTCAGCTACGACATCCGCACCGGACAGCTCAGTGTCAGCGACGTCAACGCCTCCTCGGGCGGCGGCTCGGTGCTGCTCGACGGCCAGATCATCAGCACCAACGTGCTCGGCAAGATCAAGATCAATGGCGGCTTCGGCCATGTCGACATCGTCAACAACAGCGGCATGGCGCTCGTCACCAACAGGATCAACACCGGCACGGCCGCCGGCGCCAACGCCAGCACGAGCAAGATCACGATCGTCGATCGGCTGAAGCCGGCCGCCGAGAACACCACGGTCTATGTCTACACGCCGGGCTCCGGCATCGCGAAATACATCACCGACAACGGGCGCCAGCCGATCCTGAGCGGCGCCAACGCCACTCAGCCCGTGCAGTTCATCGCCGGAGACAGCACGACCTACGACACCAAGGACGGCATGCGCTACGAGTGGACGCAGCAGCTGTTCGTTCACAAGGACGGCCTCGTCAGCGGCGATCCGAACCAACAGGGCGTGTGGCGCTATAATTCGGGCTCGGCCAACAATCCCTGGGTGTATGTCCCGGCGCCGGCGACCGGCATCTGGGGCGACGGCACCTCGTCGGGGCCGGACTATTGGAACGGGACGACCGGGGCGCAGGGCCGCGTCACCTATAACCCGTACTACGCCTCCAGCAATCCTGTCTTCTACCAGACCTTGCAGGGCGGCGTCATCGAGGTCTCGAACGCGCAACAATACTACGAGGGCTGCAATGGCGGCACTCCAAGCTTCTGCAGCCGCGACTTCCGCCAGGTCGACGGCTCGACCGCCAACACCTACTGGAACTACAACCACGTCAGGGACGCCTGGCTCCAGGTCACCGCCTCGGTCAGGGCGGACTATGATTTCGGGATCAGCTTCGCCGGCAATGCGAGCGGCCAACTCAACATCACCTCGAACCAGTCGATCCGCCTGCAGGGCAACCTCGTCAATCCGAGCGGCGCAACGACGATCACCGCCTCGGTCGGCAGCATTACCCAGGCGCCCAACGCCTCGATCCTCAGCAACCACCTGACCCTGACCGGGCGCGATTCCGTCGGCACGACCGCCGCCCCGATCCAGGCGACGCTGACGGCGGGCGCGGCCGTGGCGGCCTATTCCGGGGCCGGCGGCATCAATCTCAACATCGACTCCGATGCCAAGATCTGGCGCCTCAACGCCGATCTCGACTCCGCCTCAGGCCGCTATGGCGACATCAATCTCCGCGCCACCGGCGGGCTCGAGGTCGCAAGCTGGGCCGATCCGAACTACACCCATCTGCTCGGCAACAACATCTCCATCACCAGCGTCAACGGCGCCGTCGGCGGCATCAATACGCCGCTGCGCATGCAGGCCATGACGACGACGCTGGCCAATGGCAGCCAGAGCGGCGGCGTGGTCAACATCTCGGCGCAGGGCGATATCGGCATCAAGCAGCTCTCGGGCAATCTGCGCGTCGGGCTGATCGCCAGCACCGGCGGCAATGTCCGCGTCGACGTCGTCAGCGGCACGCTCAAGGCGGCCAACGCCCAGACCGCGGCGCAGTCGCTCTCGACCGAGCAGCTCTCGACGATCAAGAGCAAACTCAAGCTGACCCAGGCCGACGGCGCCGACGCCGCTGCGCTCGCCAGCGTCGCCGCGTTCGAGCGCAACGTCACCCAGACCTACACGCTCTATTCCAGCCTGATCCGCAACGGCAGCGTCACCAACGGCGTCTTCACGCTCGACGCCAATGCGACCGCGCTCTACCAGCCGCTCGCCGACGCCGCCGGGATGACCGTGCCGGCCTATGTCGCAGACCGCTATGCGAGCTATGCCAGCGTCTTCGAGAAGGCCTATGGCGCGAACTGGAGCACGCTGGCGCGCTTCCAGGAGAACACGCTCGAAAGCAATTTCAGCTTCACCACCGCCTCCGCCGGGGCCGTACCGAACCTCGCCACCAGCATCACCGCCAACGCGGTCTGGCAGGCAGGCCAGCTCGTCGCCGCGATCGACCAGGCGGCGCTGCAGCCGGCCTCGGGTGTCGTCGGCAACGGCACGGCGATCATCGTCGGCCGCGATGTGAGCCTGAACATCGGCGGCAGCATCGGCTCGCTGGCGCCCGACGTCACCATCGGCCTCGACACCATCCGCAACGGCACGCTGACCACGAGCCAGCTCCAGGCGCTTGCGGTCGCCACCACGCCGGGCTCGGTCAAGCTCTTCGGCACGAACGGAAGCGGCCAGCGCGTCGCGGTCTCCGATATCAACGCCGTGCCCAACGGCGTGACGCTGACCTCGGTCGACATCAGCCAGACCGCGCCGCTCTTCATCAGCGCGACCGGCACATTCTCCGGCTCGGCCCAGGGCGACATCTATGTCCAGGCGACGACCGGTGCGCAGTCGGGCGGCGGCTCGCTCAATATCGGGCGCGTCACCGCCACCGGCGCGATCAACCTGCAGGCGCCGCAGGGGATCACCGTCGCTACCGCGCCGAGCAGCACGACGCCGCTCAACGCTGTCCAGATTCAGGCCGGAACCGACCTGATCCTGACCGGAGCCGGCGGCGGGATCGGCTCGGCGGCGACGCCGCTGACCTACCAGATCGGCGGACGGTTGGTCTCGGCCTCGGCCGGAGCCGGCGATGCCTATCTCGTCGCAGCAGCCGGCAACGCCCAGATCGGCCGCATCTTCGCCTCCGGCACGGCCTCGCTCACGGCGACAGCCGGCTCGATCCAGAGCTACCTGCCGGGCGTCGCGATCTCGGCTTCCAACATCGTGCTCAACGCGTCCGGCAATGTCGGCAACGCCGTCACGCCATTCGCGGTCCAGGCCACCGGCGATGGCGAGGTCTCCGGCCAGATCGGCGGCTCGGCCACGCTCGCGACACCGACGCTCGCCAGCCAGTCCGCCGTCGCGCTGCGGATCGGCGCTCTGACGGCCACTGGCGGGCTCTCGCTCGCAGCCGATGCCGAGGTGCGGATCCTGCGCAGCCTGTCGGCGGCCACCGGGCCACTCGCCGTCACCGCCGGCACGATCAGCATGGCAGCGGGCGCGACCATGCAGTCCGGCGAGCAGATCACGCTCGCCTCGCTCAGCGATGTGACGCTCGGGCGGGTCACGAGCACGCTCATCGCTCCAGCCGACACGGCCTCCATCACCGTTTCGGCCGCGGGAGCCATCGCCGGCAATGGCGACAGCGTCGTCAATCTCAACGCCGGCCAGGCCGGCGGCGTCATCGCGCTCAATGCCGGCAGCGGCATCGGCAGCAGCCTGGCGCCGGTGAGCTTCGACGCACCGAGCCTGTCGGCCCGCAGCCTGCAGGGCGGCGTCCATCTCAAGACCGCCACGACAGCGCGTGTCACGGCGCTGACGGCAGATGCCGGCCCCGCCAGCCTGCTCGCGGCGGGCAATCTCACCGTCGATGCGCTGACGAGCGGTGGCACGGCAAGCGTAACCTCGACCGCCGGGATGCTGACGATCGGCACCCTCAGCTCGGGCGGGGCCACGACCCTGAGCGCGGCGAATGCGCTCGGCGCGACATCGGCGACGACGACCACAGGCGATCTTGCCCTCACATCGACGTCCGGCGGCATCACCGCCACCACCCTGCATGCGGCTGGCGCGGCCACGCTCACCGCTCCCGGCGCGATCAGCGTCGCGACGCTGACCAGCGGCAGCGGCACGAATGCAACCTCATCGGCCGGGACACTCGGCATCACCACACTGACCGCAGGGGGAGCAACCACGCTCGCCGCCTCCGGCACCGTCACGCTTGGGTCGGCGCGGACCACGGCCGGGGATCTCTCCGTCTCCTCGACAATCGCCGGGATCACGGCCGCCACGCTCGATGCGGCCCGAAACGCGACGCTGACCGCAGCCGGCGCGATCTCGGTCACGACCTCGCTCGCCGCCGGCGGCACGGCCTCCGTCACCTCGTCCGGCGGGGCGCTGAACCTCACCGCTGTGACATCGGGAGCAGCCGCGACACTCAGCGGCGCTACAGCTGTCACGCTGGGAACAGCGCGGACCATCGCGGGCGATCTCTCGGTATCCTCCACGACGGCCGGCATCACCGCGACCGCGCTCAATGCTGCCGGGACTGCAACCCTCACCGCCCCTGGCGCGATCAGCGTCGCCACGCTCACGAGCGGCAACGGCACGAGTGCGACCTCGTCGAGCAGCTCGCTTGGCGTCACGACGCTCACAACAGGGGGAACCACGACGCTCGCAGCCTCCAGCACGGTTACGCTCGGTTCTGCGCGGACGACGACGGGAGACCTCTCGGTCTCCTCCACCAATGCCGGCGTTACCGCGACCACGCTCGATGCCGATGGGGCCGTCACCCTCACCGCCCCCGGCGCCATCACCGTTGCGACGCTGACCAGCGGCAGCGGCACGAGCGCAACCTCGTCAGGCGCGACGCTCGATATCGCGACGCTTACCGCTGGCGAGACGGCGACGCTTTCGGCCTTCGGCACTGTCACGCTCGGTTCCGCGCAGACCACCGCCGGAGATATCCTCGCCTCCTCGACGCATGCTGGAATCGCCGCGGCCACGCTTAATGCGGCCCGGAACGCGACCCTGACCGCGGCCGAGGCTATCTCGGTCACGACCTCGCTGACCACCGGCGGCACCGCCTCCGTCACCTCGTCCGCCGGATCGCTCGACCTCGCGGCGCTGACATCCGGCGGCACGGCCACGCTCAGCGGCGCGACAACCGTCACCTTGGGAACCGCCCGGACGACAGCCGGCGACCTGTCCGTCGCCTCGACCAGCGGCAGCATCGCCGCGACCACGCTGGATGTGGCTGGTGCGGCGACACTCACCGCCCCAGATGCGATCAGCGTCACGACACTGACCGGCGGCAACGGCACGAGTGCGACCTCTTCGGGCGGGACACTCGGGATCACCACGCTCACGGCCGGCGGAACGACTTCGCTCACCGCCTTCCGCGCTGTCACCCTTGGCTCCGCTCAGACCACCAGTGGCGACCTTTCAGTCTCCTCGACCACGGCCGGGATCACGGCCGCCACGCTCGCGGTGGCTCGAAACGCGGCGCTGACCGCCACTGGGCCGATCTCGATCACGACGTCGCTGACCGCCGGCGGCACGGCCTCCGTCACTTCGTCGGCCGGATCGCTCGACCTTGCGGCCGTGACATCGGGAGGCACAGCGACGCTCGGCGGCGCGACGGCCGTCACGCTGGGAACAGTGCGGACGACTGCCGGCGATCTTGCCGTGTCCTCGACCAGTGCCGGCATCACCGCGACCAGGCTGGCCGCGGCCGGAGCAGCCACCCTCAGTGCTCCAGGCGCGATCAGCGTCGAGACGCTGACGAGCGGCAGCGACACGAACGCGACCTCCTCGGGCAGCACGCTCGACCTCACCACGCTCACGGCTGCAGGCGAAGCCGCACTCGCGGCGCATGATGCGGTCACGCTGGGCCGAGTCGAGACGAGCAGCGGCGCGATCCGCGTCACATCGAGCCATGCCAGCATCTCGGCCACGACGCTGATTTCGGCGGCCGGACTCGAACTGGCCGCCTTCGGCGACATTTCCGGGACGACGCTGACAAGCCACGACCAGGCCAGCCTCCATTCGACAACGGGCAAGCTGACGATCGCGACGCTGGATGCAGGCGCGACCGCGACCCTGCAGGCCGCCGGCGCCATCGCGCTGGGCACGGCAACCACGACGGCGGGAGACCTGCTCGCGACATCGACAGGCGGCCGCCTGACCGCCACGACCATCCAGGTCTTCGGCTCGACAATCCTGAGCGCCGCCACGCTGCACATCGACACGGTCACGAGCGGCGGCGACGCCACGGCCACGACCCAGCTCGGCTCCCTGGACATCGGCTCGCTGACCAGCGGCGGCGTCACGCATCTGGATGCAGCTGGCGCGCTCAGGCTCTCAAACCTCAACAGCGGCGGCGCAGCCACGCTCTCTTCGCGGAATGCGACGATAGACCTCGCGACCGCGACGACAGGCGACACCGCCGAGCTCTCGGCCGCTGGCGCGATCAGCCTGGGCAGGCTCACCACGCGGGCGGGCGATATCGTCGCGACATCGCTCAACGCCGGCATCACGGCGACCTCGCTGGAGGCGGCAGGCGCGATCACGCTCGATGCGGCCGGCGCGATCATCGTGGAGACGGCGAGCAGCGGAAGCGGCACGAGCGCTTCGACGCGCGCCGGGTTGACGATCGGCACGCTTGCGACCGGCGGCGACGCCACGCTCACCGCCGCGAACATGCTGACGCTCACCAGCGTGACGAGCTCGGGCAACCTGTCGCTGCGCTCGACGGCAGACGGCATCACCGCGCAGACCCTGCGCGCGAACGGCCGTGCCGATCTCGTGGCGGCCAGGACCGCGACGATCACCGAGCTGCGCAGCGGCGGCGGAACTGCCATCTCCGGCGATGTCATCGCCCTCGCCGCGCTAGCGGCGGGCGAAAGCGCGAACCTGAACGGCCGCGGCGCCGTCACGCTCGGCAGCGTGCTGACGCAATCGGGCGATCTCTCCGTCGCATCCGAATTCGGCACGATCCGTGCCGGAACGCTCGATGCCTCCGGTGCGCTCCTGCTGCAGGCGCCCGGCGCCATCACCGTCGGTACTGCACGCAGCGCCGGCTCCATCGCCGCCACCTCCTCGGGCGCGGGCATCGATATCCAGACGCTTGTCGCTCACGACGACGTCGCGCTCACGGCCGCAGAGGCCTTGCGTCTTGAAAGCCTGGCGGCAGGCCGGTCGCTCCTGCTGAACTCGACCCGCGGCGGCGTCACCATCACGACCGCGCAGGCGGGTGAGGATATCGCCATCGCCGGGCAGACGATCAGGTTCGGCACGCTCGATGCCGGCCGCTCCGCCAGCCTCGCCAGCGCCGGCGATATCGACGGCGACACCATCGTCGCCACCGATGCCCTCCTCGCGCGGGCAGGCCTCGGCGGCAGCGGTTCGATCCGGCTCGGCGTCGGCGCGGCGCGCAACGCGGAATTCTCCGCGCCCGACGATGTCCGCCTCGGCCGCTTCGGTGCGGGCGACAGCATCACCATCCTGGGCACGGACATCGCTTCCAGCATCGTGCAATTGCCCGGCGGCTCAGGCGCTCCGCTCGTGCTCGATATCGCCGGCTTGCGCGAGCGCACGGCGAGGTCCGCCACCCTTTCGATCGACGCATTGCGCTTCCGCGCCAACCGGATAGAGGTTACGGATGCGGTCATAACGACGAGCGCCAGCCGCTTCGATCTCGCCGCCAATTTCGTTCCGGGAGCTCTGCGCTTGACCACACCCGGAATGACCGTCCTGGCCAATAACCGCAGCATCGCGCCGGTCCGCGGTTTCGATGTGCAGCTTTACCAGAAGGACCGGACCTTTTTCATCTCGGTCAACGGCAACCAATTGTCTTCGAACGCCTATGTCGTGCGCTTCGACGGCAATATCGCCAATGTCGATACTGCGGATGGCGTCTCGCTTGTGCGTGACATGGCGCGGCTCAGCGTCGTCGCGCCGACGGGACCGAGCTTCGGCGACATCGCGCGCGGCTTCGCCTTGGGCGCTGACGGCCGCTGGCGCAGCACCGATCCCGAGACGACCGCCAGCGTCAGTGGAGCGAGTGGTCCGCGGGTGAATCTCGGCCAGTTCGGAAGCGGCGGGGCCCAGCCTTGACGCGACATCCTTGCGGGCAGCGCCGGCACGAAGCCGGCCGCGCTTTCGCTCCGCTCCTGGCCGCCCTGCTTGGATTGGGGCTTCCCAGCTTTGCATTGGCGCAAATCGTGCCCCGCACGATCGAGACCGAAGCCGAGCGCCAGCGCCTGGAGATCGAACGCCAGACCGCCCCGCCGCGCCAGAGCGGTCCCGGCGTCGTGGCGCCGCCGCCCCTGCCGAAGCTGAGCTTTCCCGCGGGCGGGACGACGATCGTCCTGAAGCGCATCGACTTCGACAAATCCGCCTTCCTGAGCGCGGCGGAGCTCGATGCGCTGCGCGCCCGCTATCTCGGCCGCAAGGTCGACCTGGCCGAGATCGGGAAGCTCGTCCAGGAGGTCAACGATCTCTACGCCGAGAAGGGGCAGGTCACCGCCAGCGCCATCCTGCCGCCGCAGAAGCTCGACGGCGGCGTGCTCAAGATCGGGCTGATCGAGGGCCGCGTCGGCAAGGTCAGCGTCACCGGCGCGGTTCAGACCTGGCCGTGGTATCTCCAGTCGCAGATATCCACCATTCCGCAGAGCGTGGTCGATACGCCGACGTTGAACCGCCAGGTCTCGATCTTCAACCGCCTCAACGAGGTCCAGTTGCGGGCTCAGCTGCGGGCCGGCGGCGAGTTCGGCCTGACCGATATCGAATTGGCGGCGACCGAGCCGCCGCGCAACCTCGCCCAGATCTCCTATGACAACCAGGCGGTGAAATCGACCGGCCGCTATCAAGGCGTGCTGTTCCTGAAGCATCACGGCCTGCTCGGCCTCGATGACAGGCTGGTCTTCTACGGTTCGCGTTCGCGCGGCAGCATCCTTGGAAGCGGCAGCTACAGCATTCCGATCTCGCCCTTCGGCACGCGGCTGAGCATGAGCTATACGCGCTCGGCCTTCCATATCGTCACCGGAGCGATCAAGGAGCTGCGGCCCGAGGGCATCTCGGAAAGCCGTGCGCTCAACCTCTCACAGCCCATTTTCGCAACCGATGCGGTGCTGTTGCAGGCCGTCGCGAGCATCGGCAGCGGAATCAGCAGCAGCAAGCAGATCGACATCACGACGGCGCATAGCAGCAACACCAAGGCGTCCGGCGGCCTTTCGCTCACCGTGACGCTGCCGGGCTTCATGCACACGACTTCCCCGACGCTCTCCCGGGTCGATTTTGAAGACAAGATCGGCCAGGCCAAGCGCAATCTGACGCTCTGGACCGGCAACACCTCGACGATCCTGCGCCTGAACGACGATATCTACGCCTCGCTCATCGGCGCGTGGCAATACACGAATGACAAGCAGCTTCCCGGCGACCAGATCTTCCAGATCGGCGGCCCGACTACGGTGCGCGGCTACCCGATCGGCGCCGCCTTCGGCGACTCAGGGTTTTACGGCCAGGCTGAGCTGCATTACGTGCTGCCCGAGCCGCTGAAGACGCTGGACGCCTTCGTCTTCCTCGATCACGGCATCACCTATGGGACAGTGCCTGCGAGCATGCGCGCGACCTCCGTCGGCGCCGGTCTCGCCTGGCGGCCGACCGATTGGGCGACGCTGGAAGGCGGCATCGCGCGCCCGCTCGAGCGGGTCTCGGTGGCGCAGCGCGATCACGAGCTCTATTTCCGACTAACCTTGCGAAAAAACATCTAGAGGCTGTTGTGAACCATGGGGTCGATTTGACGCTGGCGATTTTGCGCGAATGCCAGGAGTTCGAGGACGCAAACCTTCCGGTTTGCTACGAAGAACGACGCCGCAGTCGCGCAAAAGCGCCGCGCCCTGCGGGTGAGGTGAAAACGGCGGAGCTGCAGCGTCGCATCGCTTGCCGATACCCATGGTATCGCCTGCGCAATGCTCCTCCCATCTCCGCCGTTTTGACCTCATCACATCGGCCCCATGGTTCATAACAGCCTCTAAATCAATAGCTTAGATCGTGACGGCGAAACGCTCCAAGGCCATCACGAGAACCCGTCCCGTCTCTCCAGGATAAGAGCACCATGGCGCCATTGCCCCTCTTCTATACGAGCATCGTCGTACTCGATCGCAACATCCACCGCGATGCGCGGATCGCTCCGGCAGAGCGGGGTTACGCCTTCGCGGCCGGCAGCCATGTCGTGCCGGCGTTGATGGCGGAGTTCGTGCTCGGCTGCCGCGACATGCCGATCCTGTTCCTGGAAGAGGCCGGCAGCGTCTCGCCCTTGTTCATGGTCGGGATGCGCAGCGGCGAGAATGATTTCGTCGAGGCCAGCGGGCGCTGGAACGGCGTGCATGCGCCGGCCTATCTGCGCCGCTACCCGTTCATCGGCGGCGAGGTTTCGCAGGAGCAGCAGGTGATCTGCCTCGATGGCGGCTATGCCGGGCTGCAGGACCAGGCCGGCGAGCGCCTTTTCAGCGAGGCCGGCGAGCCCAGCGAAATGCTGCAGCGCGCCGTCACCTTCGTCGGGGAATATGCCGATGCGGCCAAGGCGACAGGCGTCTTCACTGCCGAGCTGAAAGCGCTCGACCTGTTCCAGACGGTCAATATCGATATCCGCTCGCCCACAGGCCTGAGTTCGAGCTTCAGCGGCTTCCTCGCCATCAGCGAGGAGCGCTTCAATGCCTTGCCCGACGATGTTCTGGCCGATCTGCGCCGCAAGGGCTATCTCGCGCCGATCTACGCCCATCTGATCAGCCTGGGGAATTTCGGCGCGCTCGGCGACCGCGCCGGTGCTCGCGCCACAGCCGCGGCGGCCGCCTGACCGCCGCGCGCGTCAGGCCGGAGCCAGCGCGTCCTCGGCCAGGACACAACGCACCAGGCGCCCCTCGCCCAGCGTCACGACCGGCGGCAAGGCGGCGCGGCAACGCTCCTGGGCGTGTTTGCAGCGCGGCGCGAAGGAGCAGGAGGCCGGCGGCTCGTTCAGGGCCGGCGGCGCGCCGGGGATAGCCTCCAGCCGCTCGCCCTTCCTGGCGCCGTGCAAATTCGCCGCGAGCAAGCCCTTGGTATAGGGGTGCTGCGGATCGCGGAGCAGTTCACGCACCGTGCCGGTCTCGACGATCTGACCGGCATACATCACCGCGAGCCGGTCCGAGATCTCGACCGCGACGCCGATATCGTGGGTGACGAAGATCACGCCCATGCCGAGGTCGCGCTGGAGCTGGCGCAGCAGCAGCAGGATCTGGATCTGCACGGTGGCGTCGAGCGCCGTCGTCGGCTCGTCGGCCAGCAGCAGCTTGGGACGCGCGGCGAGTGCGAGCGCGATCATGGCGCGCTGGCGCATGCCGCCCGACATCTCATGCGGATAGGCCTTGAGCCGCCGCTCCGGCGAGGGAATGCGGACGAGCTCGAGCAGTTCGAGCGCGCGCGCCATCGCGGCTTTCCTTCCGATCTTCTCATGCCGGACGATCGCCTCGGCGATCTGCTCACCGATCGTATAGACCGGGTCCAGCGCCAGCATCGGGTCCTGGAAGATCATCGAGGTGACGGCGCCGCGATAATCGGAGAGGTCCTGCGGGTTCAGCGCCAGCACATCGCGACCATCGACCTGGACAGTGCCGCCGATATCGGTGCGGCTCTCGGGCAGGAGCCGCAGCAGCGTCTTCAGCGTGACGCTCTTGCCCGAGCCGGATTCGCCGAGGATGCCGAGCACCTTGCCGGGCTCCAGCGTCAAGGAGACGCCGTTGACGGCATGGACGTTCTGCGCGCCACGGAAGCGGACGGTGAGGTTCTCGATAGCGACGAGAGGCTGGGCGACGAGCGGGGCGGTCACGCAGCCTCCTCCAGCTTGGGCGCGCGGCTATGGCCGGAGCCGGCGACCTCCATATGGCAGGCGACCTGGCGCGCGCCCTCGCCCGCTGTCGCGAGCACGGGCTTGACCTTGGCGCAGACGGTCTGGGCCTGCGGGCAGCGCGGATGGAAGCGGCAGCCCTCGGGCGGATTGATCGGGTTGGGCGGATCGCCGGCGAGCGGCGCCTCCATCGTGCGGTTGTCCGGATCCATCGAGGGCATCGCCGAGAGCAATGCGCGGGTATAGGGGTGGCGCGGATCGTCATAGAGCTCATCGACCGGGCCGATCTCGACCACCTCGCCAAGATACATCACCATGACGCGGTCACTGATGAAGCGAACGACGTTGAGGTCGTGCGAGATGAAGATGTAGGTCAGGCCGAACTCCTGGCGCAGATCCATCAACAGGTTCAACACCTGCGCCTCGACCGATTTGTCGAGCGCCGAGACCGCTTCGTCGAGGATGACGAGGCGCGGGCCCAATGCGAGCGCGCGCGCGATGTTGACGCGCTGGCGTTGCCCGCCGGAGAGCTCATGAGGGTAGCGCGCGGCAAAGCGAGCGGGATCGAGCCCGACGCGCAGCAGGAGATCGCGGGCGCGCAGGATCGCGGCCTGCTTCGAGACGCCATGCACCGTCGGCCCGAAGGCGATCGAATCCTCGATGGTCAGGCGCGGATTGAGCGAGGCGTAGCTGTCCTGGAAGACCATCTGGGCCTGGCGACGATATTCCTTCAGGCTGAGCGAGAGCCCGCCGACGATCTCGCCGTCGAACAGCATCTCGCCCTTGTCCTGCGCAATGAGCTGCATCACGACGCGCGCCGTCGTCGATTTGCCGCAGCCGGATTCGCCGACGACGCCGAGCGTCTCGCCCTTGAGCACGGCGAAATCGACGCCATCGACCGCGCGCACCACCGCGCCGCCGCCGAGCGGGAAATGCTTGGTCAGGGTGCGCGCCTCGAGCAGCGGGGTTCCGGCGCCGCCGCGGTCGCGTTCGTCCAGGGTCGGGGTCTCAGCCATGATCAGCCCTTCACATCCATCGCCGAGCGCAAGCCGTCCGAGAGCAGGTTGAACGAGATCGAGGTGATGAAGATCGCCGCGCCCGGCAGGGCCGCCACCCAGGGCTGGACATAGATCGCGGTGCGCAGCGTGTTCAGCATCAGCCCCCATTCCGGCGTCGGCGGCTTGGTGCCGAGCCCCAGGAACGAGAGGCCCGAGGCCAGGATCATCGAGACCGAGATCAGGCTGGTCGCATAGACGAAGATCGGCCCCAGCACATTGCCGAGCACATGCACGCGGATGATCGTACCGGCTCCGGCTCCGCTGGCGCGCGCGGCCTCGACATAATCCATGCCGCGCACCTGCGTCGTCACGCTCTCGGCGATGCGCGCGATCGGCGGGATGAAGACGATGGTCAGCGACAGCAGCGAATTGGCGATGCCGGCTCCCATGGCGCCCGAAAGCGCGATCGCCAGCAGCACCGAGGGGAAGGCGTAGAACACGTCGACCGTGCGCATGGTGATGGTGTTGAACTTGCCGCCGAAGAAGCCGGCTGCGACGCCGATCAGCGAGCCGAAGACAAAGGCGATGAAGACCGGCACCACGCCCATGAAGAGCGAGAGCCTGGCGCCGAAGATCAAGCGCGAGAGCATGTCGCGGCCAAGCTCGTCGGCGCCCAGCGGATAGCCCGGCGTGCCGATCGGGCGCAGCCGCCGCAGCATCGAGGAGCGCGTCGGATCGGCGGGCGCGATATAATCGGCGAAGATCGCCATCAGGATGATCAGCAGGACGACGATGCCGGCGCCGACCGCGACCTTGTCGGTCTTGAAGCGCCTGAACACACCGGCCCAATAGCCCGGCGATTTGGCGAGCGGGGCGACGACGGGCGCGGCGGCCTCGGTGAGCGTGGTCATCTCAGCGCCTCCGCACGCGCGGATCGAGCAGCCCTTGCAGGATGTCGACGAGCAGGTTCAGGCCCACGAAGAACATCGCGAGCACCAGGATCGTGCCTTGCAGCAACGGCAGATCGCGCTGGAAGATCGCGTTGCCGAGCAGGAATCCGGTGCCCGGCCAGGAGAACACGGTCTCGATCAGGATCGAGCCGCCGAGCAGATAGCCGAGCTGGAGCCCCATCACGGCAAGCGCGGTAGGAGCCGCATTCTTCACGACATGCTTGAACACGCCGAAATCCATCAACCCCTTGGCGCGAAGCGCCGGGACGAACTCCTGGTTCAGGATGTCGGCGACCAGCGCACGCACGGTGCGGGCGATGATGCCCATCGGGATCACCGACATCGTGATGGCTGGCAGGATCATGTAGCTGACATGCTCCCAATCCCAGATCCAGGCGGCCGAACCGCCCGGCCCCGCCCCGCCCGGCGGCAACCAGCCGAGCTGCACCGAGAACACGATCACCATCACCATGCCGAGCCAGTAATGCGGCACGGAGACGCCGAGCACCGCCAGCATCGAGGCGAATTTGTCGAGGAGGGAGCCGCGGAAATAGCCCGCGACAAAGCCGAAGAACGAGCCGAGCAGGAAGCCGATCACCGTCGCCAGCACCGCGATCAGCAGCGTGTTGCCGACCGCGCGCCAGACCTCGGCCGCCACCGGGCGGCCGGTGGCGATCGAGGTGCCGAGATCGCCCTGCAGCGCCTTCAGCAGCCAGAGGCCGAACTGGATCGGCAGCGGCCGGTCGAAGCCGTAGATCTTGCGCAACTCGTCCTGCATCGCCTGCGAAGCGTCAGGCGGCAGCACCGCAGTCAGCGGATCACCGGGCGCGATATGCACGAGCAGGAAGCAGAACAGGCTGACGCCGAACGCGACCGGCAGGACATAGAGGATGCGCTTGGCGAGATAGCTCAGCATGGGGTTGCCATCGTCACTCCAGATGCGCGGCGTGACCCGCGCGTCATGGTCGGCCGGACCCGACCATCTCGGAAACCAGCGCCTTCCTGTCACGAGATTCTCGGGTCTGCGCGGAGTTTATCCTTGGGCCGATCGAAGATCGGACCCGGGGGCTACGCCCGAGAATGACGACGATCGCGGGCGCAGCCATCACATCACCTCACTTCGCCATCGTGATCGGAGAGAAGTCCTGGAACCAGTTCTGGGCCTGGATGAAGCCCTTCACCTTGGGGCTCAGGGCGCGCGGGTTGACGTCATGCGTCACCATCAGGAACAGCGCCTCGTCGACATATTTCTCATGGATCTTCTGCAGCACCTTGGTCTGTTCAGCCGGATCGAAGGTAGTGCGGACCTGCTCGAAGAGCTTGTCCATGTCCGGATCGCAGTAATAGCCCCAGTTGGTGCCCGCCGGCGGCTGCAGGTTGCACTGCAGATGCCGAATCAGACCGGTGAAGGGATCCTGGATGAAATATGTGTAGTTCATGCCCGTCGCCTGACGCGACGATTCATGCTTGGCGCCGGCGCGCCAGATGTTGATCAGCGTGTTCCACTCCACGACCTCGAAATCGATCTTGATTCCGACCTCGGCGAGGTTCTGCTGGACGAACTCGTTCATCGGCAGAGGCTGCATCTGGCCGGAGCCGGAGGGCGCGATCAGGATCTTGGTCTGCACCGGCTTGGCAGGCGAATAGCCGGCCTCGGCGAGCAGCTTCTTGGCAGCCTCGGGGTCGTATTTCAGCTTGAAGCTGGGATTGCCGAACCATTGATGGCCGGGTGGATAGAAGCCCTCGGCCGGGATCATCATGCCGCCGAGCAACTCCTTCAGCCCCTCGCGGTCGACGGCCAGATTGGCCGCCTTGCGGATGCGGATGTCGTTCCAGGGCGAGCCTTCGACGCGGGAGAGATGCCAGGTCCAGTTATGCGGATAGGCATTGGTGACGATCTGGAAACCGGCGCTCTTGAGCGAGGGCACGAGATCGGGCGACGGCGCCTCGATCCAGTCGACCTGCCCCGCCCTCAGAGCGGCGGCGCGGGCATTGGGCTCCGGCAGCGGCAGCAGCACGAGCTTGTCGAGCTTGGGCACGCGCGCCTTGTCCCAATAGCCGGGGAACGGCGAGAGCTCGGCGCGCTCGCGCGGCTGGAAGGCGGTGAGCTGCCAGGGGCCGGTGCCCGAAGGCGTCTTGGCGAAGGCATCCCAGCTCTTGCCGAGCTTCTCCCATTGCGCCGGCGAGGACATCATGATCCAGGCGATCTGATAGGGCAGCGTCGCGTCGGGCGTCTTGGTGACGATCTCGACCTTGTATTTGTCGATCGCCTTGTAGGTGCCGACAGCGGGGATGCGCGAGCGGCCCTGCGCGGCCTGGCGCTGGTCGAATTGCGGAGCGTCGTTCTTCAGAAGCTTGTCGAGGTTCCAGACGACGGCGTCAGCAGTGAACTCTGAGCCGTCATGGAACTTCACGCCCTCGCGCAGCACGAAGGTCCATTTCGTCTTGTCGGCGGCATCGACGGTCCAGCTCGTGGCGAGGCCGGGCACCAGGTCGGAGGCCTTGTCGGCCTTGCTGAGGTCCCAGTTGATCAGCCCGTCATAGACCGTATAGCCCATGAAGCGCATGCCCTCGCCGCCCTGGTCGGTCTGGCCGGTGGTCAGCGGAATGTCGGAGGCCGTCATGCCGATCCGCAGCGTGCCCTGGGCGGAAGCCGATTGCGCCGCGAGCAGGAGCCCGGCGGCAAAGGACAAGGCGAGAGCGGAACGGATCATCAGCTAACTCCGAAATGGATGATTTCGAAGAAGCCTGAGCAAAGGCTGTGCCAGTAAGGCGCGGCGGAGCAACACCATGCGCCGCCTCGATCTTTGCCGACGCAACCGTCATGCAAAGATTTTGCCTAGAGAACGCGCAGTCGCCATTGCCTCTTAAATAGGCATGGTTCGAATTCAATGGAAATCCCGCGATTTCGGCAGAATCCGGACATTGCGCGGGTGGCGGCCGCCCGCAATCTGCGGCGGCAGGGGGGCCTCGGTCAGTGTCGAGGCGCTCTCAGGGCGGTGCGTATCCGAGAGCTTCAGCAGGTCGGCAGTACGGTCGATCACGCGCTGCGCCATCAGATGCGTCACGCCTTCCGGACTCTTCTGCACCCGGCCCTCGACCAGGAGCAGCCGCGCGCCCATGACCTCGCGGCGAAAGCGCTCGAACAGCCGCGCCCAGAGCACGACATTGGTGATGCCGGTCTCATCCTCCAGCGTGATGAAGACCGCGTTGCCGTTGCCCGGGCGCTGGCGCACCAGCACGACGCCGGCTGTGCGCGCCCAGGCCGCGTCCGGCTTCGCCTCGGTCTGCGCACAGCTCAACACCCCCTCCCGCCTGAAGAGCGGCCGCAGCATGCCCATCGGATGGCCCTTCAGCGAGAGACGCGCCGTCTGGTAGTCGGCGACGATATGCTCGGGCAACGGCATGACGGGTAGCGCCATGACGGGTTCTTCCCCCAGTTCATGCGCCTGCGCCGCCGCAAACAGAGGAAGCGCCTCGTCGTCGGGCAAGCGGCGCACGGCCCAGAGCGCCTCGCGCCGGTCGAGCCCGAGCGAGCGGAAGGCGTCGGCATCGGCGAGCAGGCGCATGGCGCGGGCCGGCAACCTGGCGCGGCGGGCGAGGCTTTCGACGTCGGCATAACCTTCGCCGCGGGCCTTGGCGATGCGCAACCCCCATTCCTCCTGGAAGCCGTCGATCTGGCGGAAGCCGAGGCGGAGCGCGAAGGAGCGTTTTTGCTTCGGCTCCCCCACTCCATCTCCGAAACAGGCGCTGGAAGAACCCCTCTCCTGTAAGGAGAGGGGCAGGGGTGAGGTGTAGGCCGCTTGACCAGTGGAGCGCCCCTTTTCAGCGGCGCTGCGGTGAGGCTTCGGCCAAACCTCAAACGGCCTACCCCTCACCCTGCCCTCTCCCTCCGGGAGAGGATTCCCCGCGCCTGTTCCGGTCAGACCAGAGCCTGCGCTTTCGACTGCCTCCAACCCGTTGTCCCAGCCACTGAAGTTCACATCGATGGCGCGCGCCTCCACGCCGCCATTCTCCTGCGCCTCGCGGACGATCTGCGCCGGCGCGTAAAACCCCATCGGCTGCGAATTCAGCAATGCGCAGGCGAAGATCGCGGGGTGGTGGCATTTCAGCCAGGAGGAGATGTAGACCAGCTTGGCGAAGGAAGCGGCGTGGCTCTCGGGAAAGCCGTAACTGCCGAAGCCCTTGATCTGGTCGAAGCAGCGCTGGGCGAAATCGCGCTCATAGCCGCGCGCCACCATGCGCCCGACCATCATCTCCTCGAACTGGCCGATCGTGCCGAGATTGCGGAAAGTCGCCATGGCGCGGCGCAGCCGATTGGCTTCGGGATCGGTGAATTTCGCCGCCACCATGGCGAGCTTCATCGCCTGTTCCTGAAAGAGCGGCACGCCTTCGGTCTTCTTGAGCACCTCGACAAGTTCGTCGGGTGGGCCGTGCTCAGGCGACGGCGAGGGATAGGTCACCTCCTCCACCCCCGTGCGCCGCTTGAGATAGGGGTGGACCATGTTGCCCTGGATCGGGCCGGGCCGGACGATCGCGACCTGGATGACGAGATCGTAGAATTCGCGGGGCTTCAGACGCGGCAGCATGTTCATCTGCGCCCGGCTCTCGACCTGGAAGACGCCGAGCGACTTGCCCTCGCACAGCATGTCGTAGGTCGCTTCGTCATCCTTGGGGACATCGGCCAGCCCCAAATCCTTACCCTCGTGCTCGCGCAGCAGGTCGAAGGCTTTTCGGATGCAGGTCAGCATGCCAAGCGCCAGCACATCGACCTTCATCAGCCGCAGCGCATCGATGTCGTCCTTGTCCCATTCGATGAAGGTGCGGTCGTCCATCGCGGCATTGCCGATCGGCACCATCTCGTCGAGGCGGCCGCGCGCCAGCACGAAACCGCCGACATGCTGCGAGAGATGGCGCGGGAAGCCGAGCAGCCTGAGCGCGAAGCCGACTGCGCGCAGGATCGTCGGGTTCGTCGGATCGAGCCCGGCCTGACGAACATGATTGGCGCCGATCTCGGTGCCCCAGCTACCCCATTGCGTGTCCGCGAGTCGGGCGGTGACGTCCTCGGTCAGGCCCAGCGCCTTGCCGACGTCGCGGATGGCGCTGCGCGGCCGGTAATGGATCACGGTCGCGGCGATGCCGGCGCGGTGGCGGCCGTATTTCTCATAGATCCACTGGATCACCTCTTCGCGCCGCTCATGCTCGAAATCGACGTCGATATCGGGCGGCTCGCGGCGCTCCTCGGAGATGAAACGGGCGAAGAGCACGTCGTTCTCGGCCGGATCGACCGCCGTGATGCCCAGCACATAGCAGACGGCGGAATTGGCAGCCGAGCCCCGGCCCTGGCAGAGGATGCCCTCACCATCGGCGAATTCGACGATCTGGCGGATGGTGAGGAAATAGCGGGCGTATTCAAGCTTCCCGATCAAGACGAGTTCCTGGTCGAGCAGCGCCTGCACCTTCGCGGGTACGCCATCGGGATAGCGCATCTGCGCGCGCTTGCGGACCAGCTCCGTAAGCCAGCCCTGCGCCGTCCAGCCCGGCGGCACCGGTTCGTCCGGATATTCGTATTCCAGTTCTCGGAGGTCGAACTCGATGCGGCCGAGCAGATGGCCGGTCTCCGCGATCGCATCGGGCGCATCGCGGAAAAGCCGCGTCATCTCCTGCCCGGTCTTGAGATGGCGCTCGGCATTGGCCTCGAGCAAGCGGCCCGCCTGGTCGATGGCGACGCCCTCGCGGATGCAGGTCAGCAGATCCTGCAGATCGCGCTGCTCGGGGGCGTCGTAGAGCACGTCATTGGTGGCCAGCAGCGGCGTGCGGGTCGCAGCCGCAATCGACTTCAGCCGGGCAAGACGGCGGCGATCGTCGCCCTTGCGATGCATGCTGGCCGCCAGCCAGACCGCGCCGGGTGCGGCCTCGGTGAGCCGGGCGAGGAGCGCGGGCAGAGCATCTTGGCGCTTGCCCGGCATGACGATGAGCAACAGGTCGCGCGCATCCGAGAGCAGATCGTCGAGATGCAGGATACAGACACCCTTCCGCGCCCTCAGATTGCCCTGGCTGAGCAGGCGGCAGAGCCTCCCCCAGCCGGCGCGATTGGCGGGGTAGACGACGATGTCGGGCGTGCCGTCGGCGAAGACGAGCCGGCTGCCGACCGCGAGCTTGAAGGCCCGGGCCATGCACTGGAGCTGCTCTCCGGTGAAGGGCAGATCGGCGAAGGCCGGGTTCTCGACCCAGATAAATTCGCCCGGACTGCCGCCTTCGCGGATCTTCTCGGGCTCCGGCAAGCCATGCTCGCGCAGATATTCAAGAGAGCTCCAGGCCCGCACCACGCCTGCGACCGTGTTGCGGTCGGCGATGCCGATGCCGGCATGGCCCAGCAGCAGGGCGCTCAGCACCAGATTGGGCCCGGGCGAGGCGCCGCGCAGGAAGGAAAAGTTCGTTGCCACAATGAGTTCGGCGTAAGCGCTCAGAGGTTGATTCATGCCAAGTTTCTCACGCGAAAAGCCCGTGCAGGAACCAGCGCGGCATCTCGTTTTCGCGCTCATAGAGCCCGGCGCGGAAGAGCCAGAAGCGGCGCCCTTGCGCGTCCTCGACACGGTAATAGTCGCGCGCCGGCTCAGCTGGCCCGTCGCGCCACCATTCCGGGGCGATGCGTTCGGGCCCCTCGGCGCGGGCGATCTCATGCAGCACGCGCCGCCAGCGAAAGCGCAAGGGCGGCCCGTCCGGCACCTCGGCCAAGGTCTCGATCGGCTGCGGCGGCTCGAAAAGCTGGAGCGGGCGCGTCGGCGGCTCGTTGGGCTCCGGCATGGGCCAGGCGATCGCTGATGCGGGGGTGGCGACCGGAACCGCCCTCGCCTCGCGGCGCGGGTCATGCGTGTCCCGCGCGGCAAAACGCAGCACACGGTCGCGGCCGAAACGGGTGACCAGGCGGTCGAGGAGCTCGGCCACCGCCTCGTCCTCGACGGCGCGCCCGTCCAGGCTGGGCTGATGCGTGTTCAGCGGCTCGCAGACCGGGATGGCGAGGCGGATCGCATCGAAACCGAAGCCCGGGTCAAGCGGGTCCGCCAGCGTGTCGATGCGTTCGCGGTAGAGCCTGAGGATGGCGTCAGCGTCGCGCGAGGGACGGCCCGTCTCGATACCCAGCCGCCTGACCGCACCATCCGTGCGGAAGAGGCTGATCTCGAAGGCGCGCCCGCCCTCGCCACGCTGTTCCAGCAGGCGGGCAGCCTCCGCGATCAAGCGCATCACCACCGCCTCCAGCCCCTGCATGTCCAGCAGGGGCTCGGCGAAATGCCGCTCGACCATGCAGGCGGGCGCCGGGCGCAGCGGCGTGATCCGGACATCCTCCCGGCCCAGCACCCGTCTGAGCCGGATCGCCAGATCCTCGCCGAAACGGGCGGACAGGACCATGGAGGGCCGCTCGGCCAGGTCGGCCACCGATTTCAGCCCGGCCCGGGACAAGGCGATGACGGTCTCGGCGGCGACCTCCAAGGCCGCGACCGGCAAGGGGCGGATCATCGCCTCGTCCTCGCCCGGCGGCACGATGCCGCCCGCGCCGAAGCGGCAGAGCGCATGCGCCGCTTCCGGCGTCCCGGCGATCGCGCTGCGCTGATGGAGCCCGCCTGCCCGCAACCGCTCGGCGATCACGGCCCGCAGCGCCGCCTCGCCGCCGAAGAGATGGGCGCAGCCGGTGATGTCGAGCAGCAGGCCGTGAGGCGGATCGAGCGCGACCAGCGGGGTGAAACGGTCGCAGAAGGCGGCCAGCCGCTCGATCAGGCGCTGATCGGCCTGCGGCTCGGCCTCGACTACGACGAGGTCCGGAATCCGGGCGCGCGCATCGGCGAGCGTCAGCCCACGCGTGAGCCCGAGCCTGACGGCATTCTGGTCGCAATCGACCAGCCGGAGCGCGTTACGCACCGTCTCGACCACCACCAGCGGCGGCTCAGACCGCCCGCCGGAAGCCGGGATCCCGCGCACCCTCCGCAGCCGGTCCGTCGGCAGGAAAGGGAACCAGAGGGCGAGATAGCGGCGCGGCATCCTGTGCTCTCCCCTGGTTGCCGGCTCTCTCCTGGAAGGCAGGTCTTGCCTGGAAGGCAGCTCTCTCGTGGAAAGATTGTCGGTCACGATCCCACTCCACACGCCACTCACGCTCACCCAGGCCGCCGCGATCGCGCAGCAGCCTGAGACTGAAAGCCGGATCGCCCGGCGCGTTGGCCTCCAGGGCCCGCGACGGCAAAGCGCGCACCAGCCAACGGGTTCGGGCGGCGCTGGCATCCTGCCGGGCGCTCGCACGCAGCAGCACCGTCGTGACGCCGGACGCCTCCGCCGCCAGCGCCAATCGCCGGCTCGCTGTCAGATCGAACAGGCGCGGCTCGCCCCAGGGCTCGATCAGCACCGCACCCAGCGCCGAACAGCGCGCAGCCTCCGCGCCGGCTCGCAGCACATCCTGCGCATCGCGCGCCCGCACCAGAAGGATGCGCGCCGGGTCGAGACCAAGCTCGGCCAGCCCCGGCGGGTGCAAACGCCCGGTCTCGGCATCGAGAACATCCTGCCTGACCCAGAGGACCTGGCCCATCTGCGCCGCCCGGATCGTCAGCCCCACGGCAAAACCCGTCGCCGCAGCGAGGTCCGCCGTTCCCGGCGCATAAACCTCATGCAGCGCCGCGCGCGCGATGCCTCCGCCCAGCGGCTCATCGAGAGCAGGCGCGCCGAAGCTCACACGCCCGACCGCCGCCGGCGCGGTACGCAGCGCCGCTTCGGCAAGGCTGCGCCGCAGGTCGGCCAGGACGAGAGGGGCGGGTTTTGGGTTCATCGCAGCGATTGTTCTCTCTTTGTTCTTATATAGAACGTGCTCCACGCGAAGGCGAGTCGCTTGAATCGGGGACCGCGTTGGAAGGCACTTGTCTCGGCCATGTTTTTCGCCGGCCATGGCTTTCGGCTTTGTCCCGGCGCAGGCTGCGCAGACTCGGTCCCCGACGCGCCGCGGCACATAAACTGCAGTCGGCATTTCAACTGTGGTCAGAGCCATTCGGAGCCGTCATGCTGTTTTCCAGCATGAGGGCCGGAGCGGCCGATCGCGTGACCGCCTTTCCCGATAGGCCGAGACCGATGCCCAGCGACAGCGCCTTCGATCTGATCTTCCGCCAGGCCAATCTCGGCGGCCATGACGGCCTGGTCGATATCGGCGTCAGCTCAGGCCGCATCGCCGCCATCGCGCCGCGGATCGTCGCGGACGCTCCCGAGATCGTCGTCGACGGCCGTGCGGTGCTGCCGGGCTTCGTCGACAGCCATATCCATCTCGACAAAGCCTGCCTGCTCGGCCGCTGCGGACATATTCGTGGCGGCCTGAAGGAGGCGATCAGCGCGGTCTCCGCGATGAAGCGCGATTTCACCGTCGAGGACGTCCATGCGCGCGGCGCGCAGGTGCTGGAGAAGGCGATCACCAAGGGCACGACGCGGATGCGTACTCATGTCGAGGTCGATCCACGCGCCGGCCTGCGCAGCTTCGAGGCGATCAAGGCGCTGAAGCGCGATTATGCCTGGGGGCTCGACCTCTCGATCTGCGTCTTCCCCCAGGAGGGGCTGATCAATGATCCCGGCACGGAGGAGCTATTGGTCGAGGCCCTGCGCGACGGCGCGGATGTGCTGGGCGGCTGCCCCTATACCGACAGCGACCCGCATCTGCAGATCGAGCGGCTGTTCTGCCTGGCCGAACGCTTCGATCTCGATCTCGATTTCCACCTCGATTTCGATCTCGACCCGTCCTGGATGCATCTCGACGAGGTCTGTCGCCAGACGCTGCGGCGCGGCTACCGGAACCGCGTCGCCATCGGCCATGTCACGAAACTCTCGGCGTTGCCGCCCGATGCCTTCGCAAGGACGGCCGAACGCCTGGCCGAGGCCGGCATCGCGGTGACCGTCCTGCCGGCGACCGATCTCTATCTGATGGGTCGGGAAGCGACGCATGACGTGCCGCGCGGGCTGGCCCCGGCCCATCGCCTGCTCAGCCATGGCGTCACCTGCTCGATCGCCACCAACAATGTGCTGAACCCGTTCACGCCCTTCGGCGATTGTTCGCTGCTGCGGATGGCAAATCTCTACGCCAATACCGCCCAGATCGGGCCGGACGGGTTCAGCGCTTGCATCGATCTCGTCACGACGCTGCCGGGGCGATTGATGCGGCTCGATGATTACGGCATCGCGCTCGGCAACCCGGCCGATCTGATCGTACTGGATTCGCGTAGCGCCACCGACGCGCTCGCCGAGATCGCCGAACCGGTTCTGGGGTTCAAGAACGGCAGGCAGAGCTTTTCGCGCCCGGCGGCGAGCTTGAACAAACCCTAAAGACTGCCTGAGTTTCCCCTCAGCCCTCATCCTGAGGAGCCATTCCCAAGGGAATGGCGTCTCGAAGGATGCTTGCAGAGGCTCCAGAACCTTCTGGAGCATCCTTCGAGACGCCGCTTCGCGGCTCCTCAGGATGAGGGCTCAAGTCTCAAATGGCCGCTAAATCTTGCTGTCTGTCCTCTGAAACGCGCCGTCATTGCTTGGGGGCAAGTGAATTCGGGTTGAAGGCCCCACCGAAAGGCGAAGGATTGTTCGACGGCGGCGGCGCGGCCGGAGGTGCAGGCTGGACCGGCGGCGCCAGCGAATTCGGATTGAAGGCGCCGCCGAAGGGAGACGGGTTGTTGGAGGGCGACGGCGTTGCCGGCTGCGCCGGGGCCTGCTGCTGGATGCGGTTGCGCTGCTCCTGCATCAGCCTTTCCTGCAATTGCTGCTTCTCCTGCAGGATCGCGGCGCGGCAGACATTCGCGTCGACGCGGCTTGCCGACCAGGCGATGAAGCCCGTCACGCCAAGGAGCAGAACCAGGACCGCGCCGGGATGCGTGAGCAGGCGCGAGAGCGGGTTGGCGTAAAACCGGGACTGGCCGGCCTTGCCGCTGCGCAGAAGCTCCTGGCGGCGGGTATGGGCCTCGCTGACCATCGCGCCGATCAGCGTCACCGCAATGATGATGACGGCGAGCGCCGAGAGCGAAGGGTCGGTGCCGAGCCTGACCTTCGAGGCCAGCGCCGTGGTGAAGGTGTTGCCGGAAAGGATGGTGAAGACGGTGGTGTTGTAGTTCTCGAACGAGGCCAGGAAGGTGATGAAGGCGGCCGAGCCGAGTGCCGGCTTCATGAAGGGCAGCAGGATCCTGCGGAAGGCCTGGCCCGGCGTCGCGCCGAGATCGAGCGCGGCTTCCGTCAGCGTCGGATCGAAGCGCTGAAGCCGGGCGTTGAGGACCAGCATGGCATAGGAGGCGATGAAGGCGACCTGCCCGAGCAGCGTCAGGAAGAAGCCGTTGTAGAAGACCGTATCGTAACTGGCGCCCACCCCGCGCCCGACGAAGCTCCAGAAGACGATGGTCGAGATGCCGAGCACGACGCCGGGGATCAGGATCGGCGTGATCAGCACGGCGTAGAGCCCGGCCCGCAGGCGCGGGCCGATATCGGCGAGTGCAAGCGCGCCCGCCAGCCCGAACGGCACCGCGATCGCAACCACCGCGACGCCGATCGCGAGGCTGGTCCACAGCCCGCTCATCAAGCGCTCATTGCGCACCAGCACGCCGAACCAGTCGGTGGTGAAGCACTCCCAGGGCACCACCCGGGGAAAAGCGGAGGAGTTGAAGGCCGTGATCACCATGATGATCAGCGGGCCGAACAGGAAGAGGAAGAACAACAGCGCGTAGCTGAATGCGAAGAGGCCGCCGCCCAAACCTCTCGTCATCGCCCGATCGCTCCGATCGAGACCTTGAAGACGCGCATCATCAGGAAGACGAAGGCGAGGCAGACAACGAGCAGGATGGTGGCGTAGGCGGAACCGCGCTGCCAGTCGCCGGCATCGTTGAACCATTGATAGATGATCTGGGTGAACCAGAGATTGGACGGGCCACCGAGGATCTGCGGGGCGGCGAGCGCGCCGGCCGTCAGCATGAAGACCATGGTCGCACCGGATGCGATGCCGGGCTTGGCGACCGGAAGCACCACGCGCCAATGCACCCGCCACCAGCTCGCGCCCATGTCGCGCGCCGCCTCGATCTGGTTGCGATCGAGCGTCTCGACCGCGTTGTAGATCGAGAACACCATCAGCAGGGTGTAGGTATAGGCAAGCCCGGCATAGAGCGCAACATCGGCGCGGATGAAGTCGATCGGGCTCGACCACAGGCCCAGCGCCTGGCCGATGCCGTTGATGACGCCTGTCGCGCCGAACAGGATGCGGAAGGCGAAGGCGCGCAGGATATCGTTGATCCAGAAGGGCACGATCAGGCCGATGACCATCATCCGCGCCGCGACGCCGGTGGCGGAATGGGCGAGGATGAAGGCGATCGGGTAGCAGATGACGATGTCGAGCAGGGTGACGATGACGGCAGCGATCAAGGTCTTGACCAGCACGCCGATGTCGAGCGTGTTCAGCGCGCCGTTGCCGAACAGGAAATAGCTGTAGTTCTTCAAGGTGTAGACATCGGCCGGCCCGCCGATCTCGGGGCGCGGCAGGTTGTGGCGCAGCGAAACGTCGAACATCGCCAGCTGCGGCAGCACGATCAGGACCAGCACCCAGAACAGCACCGCGACGCCGATGAAGACCGCGACGCCCAGGCCGTGCCGGTCGGCGATGGTGCTCCAGAGTTGACGAAGCGCTGCCATGGCCTCAGCCGCTCCGCGACGGATCGGCGGGAAGAACGGTCGCATGCTCCGGGCGAAACCAGATGCTGGCCGTGCCGTCAGCCGCGAGCGCCGGGCCGGAGGCATCGGCATTCATGCGGTAAAGCCGCAGATCGACCCCGTTGGCGTTGAGGAAGAGCGTGCGGATCGAGCCTTCGAACTCCTCGTTAACGCGCCTGGCGGCGATCGCGTTCGTCGCAGGGGGCGCGTCGGCAAGAGCGAGTTGCTCGGGCCGGACGAACAAGGTGCAACGCTCGCCGGCCTGATAGTCGCGCCCACCTGCCGACTGGCCGGTGAGCGGACCGAGCGCGGTGTCGAGCGTCACCAATGCGCCTTGCTGATTCATGACGGCGCCGGGAATCGCATTGGTCTCGCCCACGAAGGAGGCGACGAAGGGGGTTTTGGGCCGGTTGTAGATCGTCTGCGGATCGCCGACCTGCTCGACCACGCCGGCATTCATCACCGCGACCTGATCCGACATGGTCAGCGCCTCGCCCTGGTCATGGGTGATATAGATGAAGGTCAGGCCGACACGCTGCTGGATGGCGCGCAATTCGGTGCGCATATGCTGGCGCAGCTTGAGGTCGAGCGCCGAGAGCGGCTCGTCGAGCAGCAGGATGTCGGGTTCGGCTGCGAGCGCGCGGGCGATCGCGACGCGCTGCCGCTGTCCGCCCGAGAGCTCGTGCACCTTCTTGTCGCCGGTGCCGGGCAGCGCGATCATCTCGAGCAATTCGTCGGCGCGCTTGCGGCGTTCTTTACGCCCGACGCCACGCACCTCGAGCGGAAAGGCGATGTTCTCGGCGACCGAGAGCAGCGGAAAAAGCGCGAGATTCTGGAAGATCAGCGCGGTCGGCCGCTTGTTGGGACCGACATTCCTCATATCCTTGCCGCCGATCAGCACGCGGCCCTCGCTCGGCTGGACGAAGCCCGAGATGCAGCGCAGCAAGGTGGTCTTGCCGCAGCCCGACGGCCCCAGGAACGAAAAGAACTCGCCGCCCCTGATCGAGAGATGGGCGTTCTCGACGGCCCTGTAGTTTCCGAAGCGGATCGATACGTGCTCGAGGACGACGTCCCTGGTGTTCATGCTGGTCCTGGATCGGAGGGGGCTGTGGACGGAGCGGCCTATTCGCCTGGCACAATCACCGCTGTTTCACCGCGCCGTCATCCCGGACAAGCGGCGAAGCCGCGCCGATCCGGGATCCATTCCTGAACTGTTCTGGAATGGATCCCGGCGCTCCGGCCGGGATGACGGCGCGGCGGTGGCAAAGGAAGTGCCCGCGTGACAGGCCTCAGGCGCTCATGAACTTGTTGGTGAATTCCGAGCGCTTGGACGCATACCAGGGCGCCTCGGCCGGCCAGGGGTTCAGCTTGGCCAGCGAGTCGCCGGGATAGGCGTCGGCGAAGTTCTTGGCGTAGACCTCGCCGCCGAACTTGTCGGCGCCGATGACCGGCGAGTTGTAGCCATGGGTCTTGATCGCCTCGCCTGCGAGCTTGGCATCGTAGCAGGCGTCGATGAAGGCGTAGATCTGATCGATGTTCTTGGCGCCGATCGGCAGGGAAAGGCCGTCGACCCAGGCCATCGCGCCCTCGACCGGCGCGCGGTACATCACCGGCTCACCGGCGGTCTTGAGCGCGATCGGCGGGCCGTCCCAGGTCTGGCCGACGATGACGCCCTCGTTGAGCAGGCCGTTCTTCTGGGCGTCGGCATCGTTCCAGACCAGCTTGATGTTCTTCTTCTTCTTGATCGCGACCTCGGTCAGCTTGGTCCAGACCTCCGTCATCTTCTCGGGCGTCTTGTAGGCCTCCCAGACCGAGCCCGGCGCCAGTTCGCCGCGCCGCTCCATGCCCAGACCGAGGCCGAGGATCATCGAATGGCCGCGCCCCATCGTCTTACCGGCATTGGCGTCGTCCCAGACGTCGTAATAGCTCGGCGCGGGGCCGGCGGGCGTGAACTTGTCGGTGCGCCAGGCGACACCCTCGGTGCCCCAGATATGCGGCAGCCAATGGCTGCCCTTGCCGGCGAAGTTCCAGTGCGTCTCGCCCAGCGCCATGGCCGGGTTCACCTTGGCGATCGCGACCTTCTTCATGTCGAAGGGCATCAAGAGGCCGAGATCCTTCCAGAGCGGGCTGCGGTTCACCGTCGGGGTGACGATGTCGAAGCCCTGCCCGTTCGAAGCCTTCATCTTGTTGAGGATGTCGTCATTCGAGCCGATGCCGGTGAAATTGACCTTGATGCCGGTCTTCTCGGTGAAGCCCTTGACGAAGCTCTCCGGCAGATAGTCCGACCACATCATGATGTTGATCTCGCCCGAGGAGGCGAGAGCGCCGCGGCTGATCAGCGCCGGCATGGCGACGCCGGCCATGGTGGCGAACTTGGCGGCGAGCTTGAGGACGTCACGGCGGGCGAAGGCGGTTCCAGGCTTTTTGGACGTTCCAGGCGTCTTGGACATCGTGATCCCCTGTGATTGCGTTGCGCTGCGTCTGCTTCTGATCGGAAGCCGGCTTCGAGCCGGCGCGCCCCTGGATTGTTATGGGGGAGCGGCAAGCAAGATTAGAGCCACAGGTCGAATTTTATGGGTCCAGCTTCTCGGGCCATGGGCATGCCGCGCGATTGCGACAAGCCGGCGACGGCGCGCCCGGGCTTCAGACGTCGACGGGTTTCACGAGCGGACCGCGATCGGAGAGATGCGTATAGGCCAGCGTCTGGTCGAGATGCCGCGCCCTCAGCGCGAGCAGCTCCTCCGCATAATGCAGCCTGACCGCGAGATGGGCCGGGTCGGATGCGAGATCGCGCGTCTCGGCAGGATCGCTCTTCAGGTCGAAAAGCAGCGGCGGCAAGCCGGCGAAATGGACGTATTTATAGGCCTCGTCGCGAATGACGGAGAGGTTGCAGGCGTTGGAGCCGAGGCCGAAATGGCGCTCCGCCACACCGGTCTCGATGTCGCGGAAATCGAACTCCCAGAAAGCAGCGTCACGCCAGGAAGCCGGCGCCCGCCCCGCCAGGAACGGCAGCAGCGAGCGCCCATCCTGATGGTTCAAGGGCGCTTGATCGAGCCGCTCGGCCAGCGTCGGCATGATGTCGGCAGCCGAGGTGAACTGCTCGATCCTGCGGCCGGCATGCGCGGACTGGGCCGGATCGCGGATCACCAGCGGGATATGATAGCTGCCTTCGAAGAAGCCGCCCTTGCCGAGCAGCCAATGGTCGCCGGCCATCTCGCCATGGTCGGAGCAGAAGATGATGACGGTGTTCTGCCATTCGCCATTGTCGCGAAGCGCGGTGAAGATCCGGCCGAGCTGGGCGTCGACCTCGGCGATCATGCCGAAATAGACGGCGCGCAGTGTGGCGAGCTCCCCGGCGCTCCAGTCCTGGACGCGCCCGCTCGCGCCCCGAACGAACCCGGATTGCGTGTTCTGCGCGATCTGGAAGGCAAGATAAGGGTGAAGCGCCGCCTCGGCTGCGCGGTCGGGCGCACGGACGAAATCCGGCCCGTCCTGCGCGGTGAACATCGTGTTGTAGGGCGCTGGCACGACGAAGGGCGGATGCGGCCTCAAGAAGGAGAGATGCGCAAACCAGGGCCGATCCTGCTCGGAGCGCCAGCGCAGGAAGGCATCGGTCAGATAGGCGGTCTGGGTTTCGTCCCGGCCATAGGCTGGGGGCGCGTTGCCGACCTCGGCTCCCTGCCCTGCCGGCGCATGCACATCACGATCGGTCGCCCTCTCGTGTCCACGCGAGCGGAGCCAGGACAGCCAGGGCTTTTCGTGCTCGGGCAGCAATTCACGCACGGAAAAGCCCGGCAGCACGCCCTCATAGGTCGTCAGATGCGGATCGCTCGGCGGCAGGGTCCGGGGATCGAGTGAGACATCGGTGTAGCCGAACAGCGTCGGGTCATAGCCGGCCCGCCGGCCAAGCCTGGCGAGGTTGTCGAAGCGATCGTCCAATGGCGAGCCATTGCGGCAGACGCGATGGTTCATCTGGTAAAGACCGGTATAGAGCGCCGCCCGCGCCGGCGAGCAGGGCGCGGCCCCGGCATAATGCCGCGCGAACAGCACGCCCTCGGCTGCCAGCGCGTCGATATTCGGCGTCCGCACGCAAGGATGGCCAATGGCCGAGAGGCAGTCGCCGCGCCATTGGTCGGCGGTGATCAGGAGGACGTTGGGCTTCATGCCGTCGCCATCTCTCAGCGGTCGTCCTCCAACCGGTCGATCAGGGCCGGCAATTCGGCGACGGTGCCGATGACATAGTCCGCACCGGCCGCGATCAGCTTGGCGGCAACACGTTCATGCAGCGCCTGACGCTGCGCAGGCGAGAGCGCGGCGAGTTCATCCGGCGTCAGGCCGGCCTCATTCCCCGACAGGGTCAAACCGACCGTGACGCAGCCCGCCTCGACGCCCTCGGCAATGCCGGGCTCGGTATCGTCGACCTTGATCACGGCCGAGGCGGGATGGACCATCAGATCGAGGAAGCATTTATACATGCCGATCGCGGTCGGCCGTCCCAGCGGCAGATCGTCGGCGCAGACGAGATTGTCGGGCGCGTAGCCCTGCGCGGCGGCCAGCGGCAGCACGCGCTGCATGATCGAGCGGGTATAGCCCGTGGTCGAGCCGATCTTCATGCCCTTGGCGCGGATATGATTGGCGGTTTCGAGCGCGCCGGGCACCAGCGTACAGTAATTGCTCACGACCTCCTCGTTGAGGGGAACGAAGAGCTTGTAGACGGCATCGATCGCGGCCTCATCGGGCAACGCACCCTGCGCGACCCGCCAGCCTTCGGCGATATGGGGTTCCGCCAGCATCGCGGCGATATGCGCGCGCTTGGGCAGGCCCATCGGCTTGCGGGCATCGGGGATCGTCACCGCGACGCCGAATTTGGCGAAGGTGTCGACAAAGGCGCCCATCGGCGCAAATGAGCCGAAGTCGATCATGGTGCCGGCCCAGTCGAACACCACCGCCTTGAATTTGCTCATGCCGAGATCACCCTTGCCGCCCATAGAGTTCGTCGATGGTTTCCTCGCCGATCCCGAAGGCCGTCGAGGCGCCGCAGCCGCTGGTGACGACGACGATACGGACCGCCTCCGATGGCTTGTCGGTGAAGCGCCAGCGACTGGTGGCCGACGCATAGGTACCGATCCAGCGCTCGGTCACGGTCCGGCCCGGCAGATCGAGCACCGCATCGAATTCATCGAGGATGAGTTGGTCGACCCCTTCGGCCCCGAAGGGGTCGGGCGTCGCGGCATAATGATGGCTGTCACCGACGACCAGCGAGCCATCGGCCGACTGGGTCACGATCAGGTGGATGCCGTTTTCGCGATGGGCCGCCATCTCGGCGTCCAGGCGCCGCTTCAACGGCTCGGCCTCAGGCAATTCGGCATAGCCGAGATAGCGGCCGAGCCCGAGATCGGACATCACCGCGGTCCCCAGGGCCACCGGCGTGGCAGGCCTGACGCGCATCATCTGCAGTTTGCAGCGGGTCACGCCATAGGCCGCGATCCGCTCCGGGAACAGCGCCGTGAACTCGTCGCCGGGGCAGATGATCACGGCTTCGGCCTCGATGACGCCGCCATCGGCGGTAATCAGGCGCGGGGCCTCGACCGCGACGACGCTCGTGCCCCAGCGGAATTCGACGCCGTGGCGCTCAGCAAGGAAGCGCGCGACCAGCGGCACCGCCTGGCGCGATTCCACGCGCACCTCATGGGGGCTGTACAAGGCGAAGCGCGCCGCCTCGGGCCTCAGGCAAGGCACATGCGAAAGCGCCTGTCCGGCGCTGAGGCGTTCGCAGCCCTCCCCCATCTCGCTCGCCAGGAAAGCCTCGATCACGGCCTCCGATTCCGGCAGGCGTCCGGCCAGGACGAGCCCGCGCTGGAGGATATCGATGCCGGCGGCATCCGCGATCTCGACCCAGACGTCGCGGGCACGTCGGGCGAGATTCCAGCAATCGCCGGCGCCCTGCCCAGTCACCGTGACGAAGCCGAAATTGCGCACCGAGGCGCCATTGGCCTGCGCATCGCGATCGATCACGACGACCCGCTTGCCACGCCTGGCGGCCGCCAGCGCGTGACCCAGTCCAACGATGCCGGCGCCGACGATGGCGAGATCGAAGCTCGCCATCACGCCTCCCGATGAACCTGGAAGCCGGCGAAGGACTGGCTCACCGGCATGATTTCGAGGCTGTTGACGTTCACATGCGCTGGCTGCGTCGCGACCCAGAAGATCGTCTCGGCGATATCGTGCGGCTGCAGTGCGTTGGCTCCGGCATAAAGCGCGTCATAGGCCTTCTGGTCGCCGCCATTGCGCACCAGGGTGAATTCGCTCTCGCACAGGCCAGGCTCAATCGAGGTGACGCGCACGCCTTTGCCGTGCAGGTCGGAGCGCAGACCAAGCGAGAACTGCTGCACGAAGGCTTTCGTGGCGCCATAGACGTTGCCGCCGGAATAGGGCCAGTTCGCCGCGACCGAGTCGATGTTGACGATCGCGCCCTTGCGCTCGATCAGCCCTGGCAGCAGGTGATGCGTCAGCGTCACGAGACCGGTGACATTGGTGCCGATCATCGTCTTCCAGTCGGAGAGCGAGGATTGCGGGGCCGGCTTGGTGCCAAGCGCAAGGCCGGCATTGTTGACCAGCACGTCGATGCCCTTGAAGCCCTCGGGCAGGGCCGCGAGCGCCACCAGCATCGCCGCCTCGTCGGTGATGTCGAAGGCGGCGCCATGGAAGGCCTCGCCGAGTTCGGCTTTCAGCGCGTCTAGCCGTTCAGCGCGCCGGCCCGTGCCGATGACCTGCCAGCCGGCCTGAACGAAGCGGCGCGCGGTCGCTGCGCCGAAGCCCGCGGTCGCACCCGAAATCAGAATCGTCTTGGCCATCGCCATCCTCATGCGCCTTTCAGAACTCACGCAGCTTTGCAGGAGGAACGCCCCCCGTGACAAGGCGATGACCTCACGCCTTCGGCGCTGGACCTAACGAATGTCACGCGTGGCTCTACGATCAGCCCCACCCGCGCGACTAAAGCAGCACGACCCAGAGGCGAACGCATTCAGGAGACGGCCATGGACCAGCAGCCCCTCAACATGGACCATCACTGGCTCCCCTTCACCAACAACAAGCTGTTCCATGCCGAGCCGCAGCTCTTCGCCAAGGCCTCGGGCGTGCGCTACTGGACGCCGGAGGGCCGCGAGATCCTCGACGGTGCGTCAGGGCTGTTCTGCTGCGCTGCTGGCCATGGCCGGCGCGAAATCGCCGAGGCGGTGCACGCGCAATTGCTGGAGCTCGACTATTCCCCGCATTTCCAGCGCGCCGCGCCGATCTCCTTCGAGCTGGCCGAGCGGCTCTCCGGCATCCTGCCGAAGGGCCTCGACCGGGTCTTCTTCGGCTCGTCGGGCTCGGAAGCCGTCGATACCGCAATGAAGATCTGCCTTGCCTATCACCGCGCCAAGGGCGAGGCCCAGCGCACGCGCTTCGTCTCGCGCGCCTGGGGCTATCATGGCGTCAATCTCGGCGGCACCTCGCTTGCCGGCATGGTGGGCAACCGCCGCGAATTCTCCAGCGTGACCTGCGATGTCGTCCATATGCGCCATACCTGGAGCGACGAGCAGCGTTTTACCCGCGGCCAGCCCGATGACGGCGCCTGGCTCGCCGATGATCTCGAAGAGCTCTGCAAGACCTATGGCGGAGAGACGATCGCGGCCGTCTTCGTCGAGCCGATCGCCGGCTCGATCGGCACCATCGTACCGCCCAAGGGCTATCTCCAGCGCCTGCGCAGTATCGCCGACAAGCATGGCATCCTGCTTGTCTTTGACGAGGTCATCACCGGCTTCGGCCGTACCGGCGCTGCCTTCGCCTCGCAGGAATTCGGCGTGACGCCCGACGTGCTGACCATGGCCAAGGCGCTGACCAATGGCGCGATCCCGATGAGCGCGGTCGCGGTCAAGACCGAGATCCAGCAGGCCGTGATCGGCTCGATCAAGGCCGACCGGCCCGAACTGATGCATGGCTACACCTATTCCGCCCATCCGGTGGCCTGCGCCGCCGCTCTCGCCTCGCTGAACATCTACCGTGATGACGGCCTGTTCGCGCGCGGTCAGGCAATGTCCGATGCCTTCCTCGACGCCGTCTTCAGCCTGCGCAACCTGGCCCAGGTCCATGATCTGCGCGGCTACGGCATGATCTCGGGCATCCAGCTCACGCCCGGCAAGGCGCCCGGCGAAAAGGGCTCACTCGTGCAGCGCCTGCTGTTCAAGGAGGGGCTGCACGTCAAGGCAACCGGCGACGCGCTGATCTTCGCGCCGGCGCTGGTCACGACGGAGGACGAGATCGGCGCGATGACCGACATCCTGCGCAAGGTGCTGGGACGTGGCGAACTGATGGCGGCTTGAAGGACAGCGGCATGGCGCGGCGGCCTCAGAGCTGCCTCCCGACATCATCCGCCAACTCGCCCAACGCCCGCGCCAGCAGTGCAATCCCCGGCGCAATCCTGTCCTGCGCGATTGCGCCATAACCCATGCGGATGCGATTTCCGGGCCGGTTCTCGCTCAGATAATGCACGTCGCCGGCCTCGATCAGCACGCCGAGCTGCGCAGCGCGCTGCTGGAGGTCCTGCGCCCTGACGCCGCGCGGCAGCGTCAGCCAGAGGCCCGAGCCGCCTGTCGTCATGGTGACGTCGCAGCCGGGCAATTGCCGGTCGATCTCGCGCAGCATCAGCCCCCATCTGGCGGCGAGCTCCTTGCGCTGGCGGCGGATATGCGCGTCGTAATGGCCCTCGGCCAGGAACAGCGCCATCGCACGCTGGTCGAGCGCCGAGGGGTGGCGATACATCAGTCGCCGCAGCGCCCGCAATTCGCGGATTAAAGCCGGCGCGGCGACGATGAAGCCGAGCCGCAGGCCCGGGAAGAGCGGCTTCGACAGGCTGCCGACATGCAGCACGCGGCCTGACCGGTCGAAGCTCTTCAACGAGGCGCGCTGCGCACCGACGAAGTTGAGCTCGTGCTCGTAATCATCCTCGACGATCAGGAAGTCGTGCCGCTCGGCCGCCGCGACCAGCGAGAGACGGCGCTCCACGCTCATCGTCACATTGGTCGGCGACTGGTGTCCCGGCGTGACATAGACGAGGTCGGCGCCGGCCAGCGCCTCACTGATGCGCATGCCGTTGGCATCGACCGGATGCGGCTCAAGCGTTGCGCCCAGCGCCAGGAACATGTTGCGGGCATCGACATAGCCCGGCTCCTCGATGGCGACGCGCGTGTCAGTGCCGCAGAGCAGCATGGCAATGAGGAAGAGCGCGTTCTGCGCCCCGACCGTGACGAGGATACTGCCTGGATCAGCCCGGAAGCCGCGCTGCGGCAGCATGCGGCGTGTGATCTGCTCGATCAGGATCGGATCGTCATTGTCGATCAGGTCGCCCATCCAGTCATGGCTGTGGCGGACTGTGCCGGCGAGCCTGACACAGTCACGCCAGCGGCTGAGCGAGATCTTGTCCGGGCTGAGCTGGCCGTAGACGAAGGGGTAGGGAAATTCGCGCCAGTTCGCCGGCTTGACGATATTGGCCTGTTCGAGGAGCGGGCGGCGCAGGCGGCGGGCAAAATCCACCGACTCGTCCGAGCGGAGCAGCGCCCTCCCCGCATGCTCGTCGACGGGCACGTTGAGCTGCTCGCGCAGATAACGGTCGTTGACGAAATAGCCGCGCCGATTGACCGCCTTGAGGTAACCGTCCTCGGCCAGCCGTTCATAGACCAGCGTGATCGTATTGCGCGAGACGTTGAGCTTCCGGGCAAGACTGCGGGAGGCCGGCAAGGGCTCGTGCAACGGCAGGCCGCCCGCCAGGATCGCAGCGACGAGCCGCTCCTGGATCTGGCTCTGCAGCCCCTTTTGCGGATCAAGCGGGCTCGTCAGGACAAATTGCAGCATGGCTTACTGGCAAGAACGGTCCCGTCGCTAAGGTCCTGCCGCCAAGCACGAAACATGCCGCCCATCTGCGCAGGACGCATTCGACGCTGGCTTTGCCGGCGTGCCACTATGCCGGCACGCCCAACCAGAGAGACGCCGATGTCCACGCTTGTATCGACACGCACGCAGCCTTACCGCACCCAGAACTGGACCCTGACCAAGCCGACGGCGAAAGGCGGCCACGGCATCGTCGTGTCGCAGAACCGCGAGGCGGCCGAAGCCGGCGTCGCGATCCTGGAAGCCGGCGGCAATGCGGCCGATGCGGCGGTCGCGGCCTGCTTTGCACTCGCAGCGGTGGAGCCCTGGAACAGCGGGCTCGGCGGCATCGGCTTCGCGCTGGTGCTGAAGGCCAACGAGACGCGGGCGCAGGTCGTCGATTTCGGCCCCGTCGCACCGCGCCGCGCCGACCCGGCCGATTACCCCCTGACCGGCGAGATGAAGAAGGACCTCTTCACCTGGCCGGAGGTGGTGGGCGACGTGAACATTCACGGGCCGCTCTCCTTCTGCATCCCCTCCTCGGTCGCGGGCTACGCCAAGCTGAAGGAGGCTTTCGGCACTGCGCTACCGGTCGCGGACCTGCTGGCGCCGGCGATCGCCCTGGCCAAGCGCGGCCTCGCGCAGGACTGGTACACCACGCTCAAGGTCTCATCTTCGGCCTCGGTGCTGCGGCTCTATGAGGAGAGCGCGCGCATCTACCTGCCCGGCGGCCTGCCGCCAGTGCCGCCCTATCAGGGCATGCCGGGCTTCTTCCGGCTCGGCAATCTCACGTCGACGCTGGAGCGCCTGGCCCAAGCGGGGCTCGATGATTTCTACCACGGCGAACTGGCAACCCGGCTCGCCGCCGACATCAAGGCGCTGGGCGGCGTGGTCGATGCGGAGGACCTCGCCAACTGCAAGGCGGTCTTGCGCGAGGCCCCGGTGATCGACTGGCGCGGCACGCATCTCCTGCACACCGCCGGCGGGCTGACAGCCGCGCCGACGCTCGCAGCCGTGGTCGAGGGCATGGCGGGCAGCGCGCCCTCTTCTCAGGGTCCCGATGCCAACTGGTTCGCGACGCTGTCGCGAGTGATGCGCCAGGCCTATGCGAGCCGCCTCGAAGGGCTGGGCGCGGCGAAGGCCGCAACCGAACCCGGCGACACCTGCACGACGCATCTCACCGTCGTCGATGGCGAGGGCAATCTCGTTTCGGTGACGACGACGCTGCTCTCCTCGATGGGCAGCCGCGTCGTGCTGCCCGGAACCGGCGTGCTGATGAACAACGGCATGATGTGGTTCGATCCGCGCCCCGGCAGCGCCAATGCGATCGCGCCCGGAGCCAGGCCGCTCTGCAACATGTGCCCGGTCATCGTGACGCCGAAGGACGGCAGCTGGCCGCGCCTGGCGGCGGGCTCCTCGGGTGGCCGACGGATTCTCGCCAGCGTCTACCAGATGCTGGCCTGGACGCTGGATTGCGGCATGGAGATCGCTGAGGCCGCCCATACCCCGCGCATCGACGTCTCCGGCCCCGACTCGACCAGCGCCGATTACCGCCTGCCCGACGAGACGCTGGCGGCGCTGGAGGCGGCCGGCCCGCTCGCGGTGGTGGAGCACGGCGTGCTGCCGATCAACTTCGCCTGTCCCAACATCATCCGCGTCGACAAGGACGGCGCGGAAGGCTGCAGCGACGTGATCTCGCCCTGGTCGGCGGCCGTGGCGGCGAAACACTGAGGCGCCTGAACCGCGTCGGCGGAACCCCTCTCCTGCATCGAAGTCGGGTCTACTCGACTTCGACACTCTGAGTGCTGAACCCGGGTATACCCGGGTTCAGTGAGAGGGGCAGGGGTGAGGTGTTCGGACTGAAAACGTTAGGCTAAACCCAACCGCGCGGTTGAGCCGCGCGGCGCTGGTCACAGGGCCTACACCTCACCCTGCCCTCTCCTTACAGGAGAGGGTTCCCCGCGCTTCTTCCGCCACGGTATTGACCTTGGATCACACCCGCTTCAGCCCCCATGGATAAGGCGCCGAGCCCGGAAGCATGCCGGTCAGGCTCTTGCGATAGGCCGTCTTGATGACGAACTGGCCGAGCGGGATGGTGGCGCATTCCTCCAGCGCCAGCCGGCCGAGCGTGACCGCGATCTGCTTCTGCTTGGCTTGGTCCGGCGCGTAGAGCCATTCCTCGGCCAGTTCCTCGGCCCTGGCATTGGTCCACCAGCCGAACCAGCCCTTCTCGCCAGGACCGCGAACGAGATTTGACAGGGCCGGATTCCCCCAGCCGACCGCCGCGCCGGTGGTGTGGAAGATGCTCCAGCCGCCCTTCTCGACCGGCTCGCGGCTATTGCGGCGCTGGATCACCGTGCCCCAGTCGCTCGCCGCGAACTCGACATTCATGCCGAGCGACTTGAGCAACTCGTAGGTGACGTCACCGAGCGGGCCGATATCGGGGAAGTCGGTCGGGTTGATGATGACGACCTTCTCGCCGTTATAGCCGGACTCCTTCAGCGCCACCTTGGCCTTGTCGAGGCTCTGCGGCATCAGGTCCTCGAGCTCGCCGGTGTAATAGGGAGTGCCGCGCCACCACAGGTTCCGGCAGACCTGCCAGACAGAGGTGTCGTCACCCTGGCTGGCACGCATATAATCTTCCTGGTTCACCGCCATGCGCACGGCGGCGCGCACCTTGGGATTGTTGAAGGGCGGCTGGAGATGGTTCAGCCGCATGATCGAGCCGCGGCCGTTCTTGTCGATGACCTCGCGGGTGATGTCGGGGCTTTTCGCGAGCAGGGGCTGCAGATCGGCGAGCGGACGCTCCCACCAGTCGATCTCGCCCTTGGCCAGCGCTGAGGCAGCGGTCGCCGGATCGGGCAGGATCGGCCACTCGATCCGCTTGAAATGCGCGACCTTGCCGCCGGCATTGCGGCTAGGCGGCTCAGCTCGCGGCTTGTAGGCCTCGTTTTTCTCATAGACGACGCGGCTGCCGGAGACATATTCGCTGGCGACGAACTTGTAGGGGCCCGAGCCGACCATCTCGGTGACCTGCTTGGTTGCGTCGGTCTTGGCCAGGCGTTCGGGCATGATGAAGGGCGCGTTGTCGGCCTTGGCCAGGCAATCGAGCATCATCGGGAAGGGCCGGGTCAGCTTGATCTCCATCGTGCGCTCATCCGGCGCGCTCCAGGCCTCGACCGCCTTGAGCAGCAACTGGCCGTAAGGATCGCGCTGGCCCCAGCGCTTCAGGCTCTCGATGCAGTCGGCGGGCCGGACCGGCTGGCCGTCATGGAAGACGAGACCTTCGCGCAGCCTGATCTTCCAGACCTTGCCGTCGGCCGAGATCTCGTGCCCCTCGGCCATTTGCGGCTGCGGCTTCAGGTCGAGATCGCCGCCATAAAGCGTGTCGAAGACGTAGTAGGCGTGATTATTGGTGACGGTCGCGGTCGTCCAGATCGGATCAAGCGAGGTCAGGTTCGCCTGCGGCGCCATCTTGAGCGCGGTCGGGCTCGCCGATTGCGCCATGGCCTCGCGGGCCAGCGTTGGAGCAAACAGGGCGGCGGCTGCCGTGCCCTGCAGGAACTGACGGCGCTTCATATGGTCTCTCCCCTTTTATGGTCGGCCTTCGATGAAAACACTACGTCATTCCGGGGCAGGCGGTAGGCTTGAGCTCGGCATCCAGAACCTGGAGCGATTTCGAGCGGACCGGTGTCCACTTCGCTCGAAAACGCCCCAGTCGAAGCCGAGGACGCTCGGGCTGTCCTTGAGCCTCGGCACCGCCTTCAATCCGGCGATGTCAGCTGCGAAGCGCGCGGCTTATGGATCGCCGGCCAAGAGTGACTCGGGTGCCGCAGCGACAGCAAGAACTTTGGCGCCGCGCGGGCCGACCACCTTCGCCGGCGGCAGCCTTAAACAGTAAGGGCCCGGAGCTTGCAGCCCCGAGCCCAAAATCTCGATCGTCTCGGACGGCTAGCTAGCGACCGCCCTGGACGAGCCTGGCTCTTCCGCGCCGATCAGGCGCGCTTCAGGCCCCAGGGGTAAGGCGCCGAGCCTTTCAGCATGCCGGTCAGGTTCTTGCGATAGGCCGTCTTGATCACGAACCGGCCGAGCGGGACCGTCGCGGTCTCCTCGAGCGCAAGGCGGCCGAGCTGCGCGGCGGCCTTCTTCTGCGCGGCTTCGTCAGGAGCGTAGAGCCACTCCTCCGCCAGCGCCTCGGCCTTGGCGCTGTCATACCAGCCAAACCAGCCTTTCGCCCCCTGCCCGCGCACCAGGAAGGACTGCGCCGGACTGGCCCAGGCCATGGTCGAGCCCGTGGTATGGAAGATGCTCCAACCGCCCTTCTCGACCGGCTCGCGGCTGTTGCGGCGCTGGATCACCGTGCCCCAGTCGCTTGCCACGAACTCGACATTCATGCCGAGCTGCTTGAGCAGTTCGGCGGTGACGTCGCCGAGCGGCCCGATATCGGGGAAGTCGGTCGGGTTGATGATGACGACCTTCTCGCCGTTATAGCCGGACTCCTTCAGCGCCGCCTTGGCCTTCTCCAGGCTCTGCGGCATCAGGTCCTCATGCTCGCCGTCGTAATAGGGCGTGCCGCGCCACCAGAGATTGCGCGAGGTCTGCCAGAGCGACGTGTCATCGCCCTGGGCGGCGCGCATATAGTCTTCCTGATTCACCGCCATGCGCACGGCAGCGCGCACCTTGGGATTGTTGAAGGGCGGCTGAAGGTGGTTCATGCGCATGATCGCGCCGCGCCCGGCCTCGTCCGTTACCTCGCGGACGACCTCCGGGACCTTCGCCAGCATCGGCTGGAGATCGGAGAGCGGGCGCTCCCACCAGTCGATCTCACCCTTGATCAGCGCATTCGCCGCCGTCGCGGGATCGGGCAGGATCTGCCATTCGATCCGCTTGAAATTCGCGACCTTGCCGCCGGCGCCGCGGCTCGGCGGCTCGCTACGGGACTTATAGGCCTCGAACTTCTCGTAGACGACCTTGCTGCCCGAGACGAATTCGCCCGGCACGAAGCGATAAGGCCCGGAACCGACAACCTCGGTGACCTGCTTGTTCGCATCGGTTAGGGCGAGGCGCTCGGGCATGACGAAGAGGGGCGAATCCGCCTTGGCGAGCAGGTCGAGCATCATCGGGAACGGCCGCGTCAGCTTGATCTCGAAGCTGCGCTCGTCCAGCGGCGCCATGCTCTCCACCACCTTGGCCAGGAGCTGGGCGTAAGAATCGCGTTGTGCCCAGCGCTTCAGGCTCTGGATGCAGTCGGCCGGCTTCACCGGCGTGCCGTCATGGAAGACGAGGCCTTCGCGCAGCTTGATCTTCCAGACCTTGCCGTCGGCCGAAATCTCATGCCCTTCAGCCATTTGCGGCTGGGGCTTCATGTCGAGGTCGTGGCCGTAAAGCGTGTCGTAAACGTAGTAGCCGTGATTATTGGTCACGGTCGCCGTCGTCCAGATCGGATCGAGCGCCGTCAGATTGGCCTGCGGCGCGAATTTCAAGGTTGTCGCCGCCTGCGCGGAGGCACGCCCCGTCATGGCCGGCCCGGCCAATGTCAGGGCCGTCGCCCCCTTCAGGAATGTACGACGCTTCATTGCTGTTCCCCTCATTATGACTTGCAGCTTTGTGGATTTGGGCCGGCATACACCGGCCCTGCTTAATCGAAGCCCAATAACCTCAATCGAAATCCAAATCTCAATCGAAGCCCAGGAAGCCGGGGCTGTTGCTCAGCTTCGGCGCGGCCGCCAGTTTGGCGATGTCGGGCACCGGGCGCGCCGTCAGCGTATCGCCAGCCAGGGCCGCCTCGAGCGCGGCGGCCACCGCCAGCACCTTGGCGTCGCCGCCGCGCGGGCCGACGATCTGCAGGCCGAACGGCATGCCGTTGCGGTCGAGCCCGACCGGCAGCGAAATCGCGGGATGCCCGACATTGGTGACGGCATAGGCCATGGCGAGCCAGTGGAAATAGGTCCGGGTCGGCTTGCCGTCGATCTCGGCCGGGTAGAGCTCCGACCAGGGGCGTGGGCTCAGGGTCACGGCCGGCGAGAGGATGACGTCGTAATCCTCGAAGAAGCCCTGCCAGTTCTTGTAGAGCACGGTCTGCTGCTTCAGGGCGCGCGTGACGTCGAGCGCGCTGTAGCGCAGCCCCTCCTCGACATTGGCGCGGACATTGGGGCCGACCAGTTCGGGCGTGTCTCGGACGCGCTCATACATGCCGGCGAGGAACGCAACCGAGCGCAACACCTCGAAGGTCTCGTCGGCGCCGGTGCAATCGGGCGTCGCCGCCTCGACCTGTGCGAAGAGATGCCTGAAAGCGCCGGTCTTCTCGGCGAAGACTTCGCGGATATGCCGCTCGGTCGGGGCGAAACCGAAATCCGGCGTCAGCGCGACCTTGAGCGAGGAGAGATCGATCGTGCCCGGCCTGGCGAAATCCTCCGGGCGACGCACCGTCCTGCCATGGATCGTCGTGGCCAGCGGGTCGGCCGCGTCATCCGAGACCATGGTCGAGAGCAACAGGCACAGATCGGGCACGGTGCGCGCCATCGGCCCGAGCACGCTCAACGGATTCCAGCCGAGCGGCCGCTTCTCGCTCGGCACCAGCCCCGGCGAGGGCCTGAAGCCGACGATGCCGTTATAGGCGGCCGGGTTGCGCAGCGAGCCGCCAGTATCGGAACCGGTCGCGATCGGCACCATGTTCGTCGCCAGCGCGACGCCCGAGCCGCCAGACGAGCCGGCAGCGCATTTGGAGGGGTCGAACGGGTTGCCGGTCGCGCCATAGACGGCGTTGCGGGTGTTGGCGCCAGCGCCCCATTCCGGTGTGTTGGTCTTGCCCAGAACGATCGCGCCGGCCTTGCGGGTGTTGGCGACGATCAGCTGGTCTTCGGTCGGCACATGGTTCGCGAAGAGTTGGCTGCCATAGGTGGTGCGCAGGCCGGCGACGTTCTCGAGATCCTTCACGCCGAGCGGCAGCCCGTGCAGCGCGCCAAGCCGGTCGCCGCGCATCGTCGCCTCATCGGCGAGCTTTGCCGCCTTGCGGGCCCGCTCATCGTCACGCGCCACCATGGCGTTGACGGCCGGATCGACTGCATCGATGCGGGCGATACAGCTTTCGAGCAGTTCGCTCGCCGACAGCTTCTTGGTTCCGATCAAGGCGCGAGCCTCTACGGCGCTGAGTTCACAGGGTTCAGTCAAGGGAAGGACCTCTCGTCGAAGACGGGCCGCGCAGGCAAGAGCCGTGCCTCGGGGCCGCAACTATGACCTGCGAATCTCCGGCATGTCGCCCCCTGACGTTAGATGCCCCATGCATACCGCGCATGCTCTTGTTCCCGATTCTTGCCCCCGCTTCTTGCATGGTGCCTGCTGCGGATCAGACGCTGACCGCGGGCGACCCGACGGAGACACATCGATATGGCACCGAACCAGCACGTCAGACTCGCTGTCGATATCGGTGGCACCTTCACCGATGTGGTGCTGGAGACCGAGGCCGGGCGGATGACGCGCAAGGTGCTGACGACGCCGTCGCGGCCGGAGGAAGGCGTGCTCGGCGGCATGCGATTGATCCTCTCGGATGCGCGGATGCACATGTCCGACATCGATGTCTTCGTCCATGGCACCACCCTGGCGACCAACGCCATCATCGAGCGTCGCGGCGCGAGAACCGCCCTGATCGCGACCGAGGGGTTTCGCGACATCATCGAGATCGGCACGGAAAGCCGCTACGACCAGTATGATCTCTCGATCGAGAAGCCGCGCCCGCTGGTGCAGCGCGCGCTGCGCTTCACGCTACCCGAGCGCGTCGATGTGCACGGCAAGGTCCGCCTGCCGCTGGATGAGGCGGCGGTCGCCGCGCTCGTGCCGAAACTGAAGGCGGCCGGTGTCGAGAGCGTCGCCATCGCCTTCCTGCATTCCTACGCCAATGCCGAGCATGAGCGCCGCACCGGCGCGCTGCTGAAAGCTGCGATGCCCGAGCTCGGCATCACGCTCTCCAGCGAGGTCTGCCCGGAGGTGCGCGAATATGAACGCACCTCGACGGCCATCGCCAATGCCTATGTCCAGCCGCTGATGGCGGGCTACCTTGCCCGCATGGCCGAGGGGCTGGCGCAGGAGCAGTTCCGTGGCGCGATCTATCTGGTGACCTCGGGCGGCGGCCTGACCTCGATCGAGACCGCACAGCGCTTCCCGGTGCGCCTCGTTGAATCCGGGCCCGCGGGCGGGGCGATCTTCGCCGCGCTGACCGCAGCCCAGCTCGGCGAGAGCAAGGTGCTCTCCTTCGACATGGGCGGCACCACGGCCAAGATCTGCCTGATCGAGAAATTCGAACCGCAATCCTCGCGCGTCTTCGAGGTCGACCGCGCTGCCCGCTTCCTCAAGGGCTCGGGGCTCCCGGTGCGCATTCCGGTGATCGAGATGGTCGAGATCGGCGCCGGCGGCGGCTCGATTGCGAGGATCGATGCGTTGAAGCGCGTCACGGTCGGCCCCGAGAGCGCCTCCTCCGAGCCCGGCCCCGCCTGCTACGGACGCGGCGGCACGCACCCCGCCGTCACCGACGCCGATGTCGTGCTCGGCATGATCGATCCCGTCGCCTTCGCCGGCGGCACCATCCCGCTCGATCCGGACCTGTCGCGCAAGGCGCTCCTGGCCGATATCGGCGAGCCGCTCGGGCTCGATGCCGAAACCGCCGCCTATGCCGTGCATGAAATGGTCTGCGAGAACATGGCGAGCGCGGCCCGCGTGCATGCGGTCGAGCGCGGCGCGGTCGTCGGCGATCACACCCTGATCGCCTTCGGCGGGGCGGCGCCCCTGCATGCGGCGCGCGTGGCCGAGAAGATCGGCGTCAAGCGCGTGATCGTGCCGCCCAATGCCGGTGTCGGCTCGGCCGTCGGCTTCCTCGCCGCACCGGTCTCCTATGAACTGGTCCGAAGCCGCCATGTCAGGCTCGATGCCTTCGACGGGGCGCTGGTTTCGGATCTTCTCGCGGAGATGGAGCTGGAAGCGCGCGCTCTGGTCGAGCCCGGCGCGCGCGGCGAACCGGTGATCGCGCGGCGCGGCGCCTTCATGCGCTATGTCGGCCAGGGCCATGAGATCACCGTGACGCTGCCCTCCGGCGTGCTGGGCGAACAGGACATCCCGGCGCTGCGCAGCTCTTTCGAGGCCGATTACGCCGCCCTGTTCGCACGGCCGATTCCCGGAGCCGCGATCGAGATCCTGAGCTGGTCGGTTCTGGTCACGACGCAGCCGCCGAAGCCCGCAGTGGCGCCGCGCGTCGCGAGTTCGGCTCCGCCTGAGGCCTCCGGCAGCCGCGTCTTCCATGACGGCAAGGCCGGCGCCAGCATCATGATCCCGCTCTACCGGCGCGAGACGATGATACCGGGCGCGTCGATCGCAGGCCCCGCCATCATCGCCGAGGACGAGACCTCGACCTTCGTGTCGATGAGCTTCGACGCGCATATCGACGCCATCGGCTGCATCGTGATGGACCGCAAAATTCTCGATCGCAAAGCCGCGTGAGGAGAGATCAGATGAGCCAGACCGACAAGATCAGCCTGATCGATCTCCAGATCATGTGGAACCGCCTGATCGCGGTGGTGGAGGAACAGGGCCAGATCCTGATGCGCACGGCGTTTTCGCCGATCGTGCGCGAATGCGGCGACATCTCCGCCGGCGTCTTCGACCTGCAGGGCCGGATGCTGGCTCAGGGCGTCACCGGCACGCCGGGCCATGTCAACTCCATGGCGGAATCGGTGAAGCACTTCATCCGCCATTTCCCGATCGAGACGATGAAGGAAGGCGACGCCTACATCACCAACGACCCCTGGATGGGCACCGGCCATCTCAACGACTTCGTCGTGACGACGCCCGCCTTCAGAAACGGCAAGCCGGTCGCGCTGTTCTCCTGCACCAGCCATCTGATGGATATCGGCGGCATCGGCTTCGGGCCCGACGCCACCGACGTCTTCATGGAGGGGCTTTATCTGCCGATGCTGAAACTGATCGACGCCGGCAAGGTCGACCAGAACGTCATGGCGATCATCCGCGCCAATACGCGCCAACCCGTCGATACCGAGGGCGACACCTATTCGCTCGCCGCCTGCAACGACATGGGCGCGAAGCGCCTCGTCGAGATGATGGATGAGTTCGGCATCGAGACGCTCGACGAGCTCGCCGAGCATATCTGCGCGCGCTCACGCGAAGCCGTGCTGGCCGAGATCGCCAAGCTGCCGAAAGGCAGCTGGCGCAATGAGATGGTGGTCGACGGCTATGACGTGCCGGTCACGCTCGCCGCCGAACTGACCATCTCGGATGACGGCATCCATGTCGATTTCACCGGCACCTCGCCGCAGGCGCAGCGCGGCATCAACGTGCCGCATTCCTATACCACCGCTTATACCGTTTTCGGGCTGGGCTGCGTCGTCGCCGCCCAGATCCCCAACAATGCCGGCTCATTGGGCCCGCTGACCGTTTCCGCGCCATCGGGCTCGATCCTGAACGCGCCCAAGCCGGCGGCCGTCTCCTCGCGCCATGTCATCGGCCAGATGCTGCCTGACGTCGTCTTCGGCTGCCTGCGCCAGGTCATCCCGGAGCGTGTACCGGCGGAAGGCACCTCCTGCCTGTGGAACTTGAACGTGCGCGGCCGGACGCATGCCGGCGCGCAGGGCAATTACGGTTTCGCCATGGCCGTCACCAGCAATGGCGGCACCGGCGCGCGCTTCGACAAGGACGGGCTCTCGGCCACCGCCTATCCCAGCGGCGTGCGCGGTACCCCGGTCGAGATCGCCGAGACGCAGACGCCCCTGATCTTCTGGAAGAAGGAGCTGCGCCCCGACAGCGGCGGCAATGGTCGCACACGCGGCGGCCACGGCCAGATCATCGAAATCGAAAGCGGGGTCGATGCCTCCTTCGAGATCCTGGCGGCCTTCGACCGGATCGACCATCCGCCGCGCGGACGCGATGGCGGCGGCAACGGAGCCGCCGGCTATGTCGGGCTCAAATCCGGCAAGAAGCTCAAGGGCAAGGGCTTTCAGGAGATTCCGGCGGGAGACCGGCTGGTCGTCCTGACGCCGGGCGGCGCCGGCATCGGCAACCCGGCCGAGCGCGACCCGGCCCTGCTGAAACGCGACATCGAGGAAGAGCTGGTCAGCGCAAGCTAGTGCATCGGCTTCTTCCGAAAACCGGATTCCACTTTTCGGGCCGATGCTCAAGCCCGCAGCCCCGGCCCGTAGTTGGCCGGGGATTTGCTTTCTCCCCCACCGACAAACGACTTCACTGGAAGGGCTTACGGATCATGGCGGACCATCGCATCGCGCGGCGCGCGTTTCTGCTGGGAATGGGGTTGCTCGGCATGCTGGCCCAGCCTGCTGCCGCACAAACCCAGCTCGATCTCTCGACCGTCTGGCCCGAAAGCAATTTCCACACGCAAAACGCCATGCGCTACGCCGCAGAGGTCAAGAAGGCGACGAATGGCAGCGTCGATATCCTGGTCAAGGCCGGCGGCCAGCTCGGCTTCAAGGGGCCCGAGCATCTGCGCGCCGTGCGCGACGGCATCGTGCCGATGGCCGATATCCTCAACATCCAGCAGGTCGGCGACGAGCCTTTCATGGGCGTGGAAAGCGTGCCCTTCCTCGTCGGCACGCCCGAAGAACTCAAGGTCCTGCACAAATATGTGCGGCCCGAATACGACAAGATCGCCGAGCGCAACAACCAGAAGATCCTCTTCATCGTACCCTGGCCGACGCAATATCTGCAGCTCAAGGCCAAGGCGACCACGGTCGAGATGCTGAAGGGCATCAAGATCCGCGTGCCCGACAAGAACGCCGTCGACATGCTCAACGCGGTCGGCATGTCGCCGGTCCTGATCCCCTGGGGCGAGACTGTGCCGGCTCTGGCCTCGGGCGTGGTCTCGGGCGTCTCGACCTCGGCGGTGTCGGGCGTCGACGGCAAGTTCTGGGAGTTCCTGAAATACGTGCTGCCGACCAACCATGTCTGGTCGTCCGAGATGGTCACCATCAATCTCGACAGCTGGAAGAAGCTGAAGCCCGAGGAGCGCAAGGCGATGGAAGAGATCGCCGTCAAGCTCGAACCCGATTTCTGGGCGGCCTCGGTCAAGGCCGATACCGACAGCCTGAAGCGCCTGACCGAGGGCGGCATGGAGGTCGTGCCGGTGCCCGCGCCGATGATGGCCGAGCTGCGCGCCAAGACCGCGCCGCTGCTCGACGCCTTCCTCAAGCGTGTTCCCGCCGCCGACAAGCCGGTGAAGGCCTATCTCGCCGAGATGAAGCGCGGCTCGTGACCACCGCCTCTCCCTCCGAACCGCCAAGGTTTGCCGAACCGCAAGCGGTCGCCGTTCCGGCGGCCCTGCGCGCCCTGCTCGACGCGATCGACCGGCTGAGCCGCCTCGACGGCTGGATCGGCGGCGGCTGCCTGCTGGCGCTGACCTTGCTCATGCTGTGCGAGATCGGCACCCGCTTCCTGTCGAATTTCCTGCCCTTCTTCCCCGCCTCCATCCCGGTGGCGTGGGAGTATTCCTCCTATCTGATGGCGGCCTCCTTCACTTTTGGGGCCGCCATGACGCTGCGGGCGGGCGGCCATGTCCGCGTCACTCTGCTGATCGGCAAGGCGCCGCCGGCCTTGCGGCGGCCGCTCGAGGCCCTGGCGGCGCTGCTCGGCTTCGCCTTCATGAGCTTCCTGACCTACGCGATGGTGCGATTCGCCTGGGGCTCGTTCAGCCGGGGCCAGACCTCAGTCTCGAGCGATACGCCGATCTGGTTCCCCCAGGCTGTCGTGACCTTCGGCATGCTGCTTTTGACCCTGCAGTACCTCGCGCGCGTCATCCAGGCGGGGCTCGGCCTGCCGCTGGAAGACCACTCCATGAAGGCCGCATCCCCGGCGGATTGAGCAGCGCCTCGCTACAGCGCCCTTCCCTTACTCGCAGACCGGCACGCCGGTCGGGATCATGCCCATGCCCATCGAAGTCATCGTCATGTTCGCGATCCTGTTCGGCCTCCTGGCCAGCGGGTTGTGGATCGGTCTGACGCTCGCGCTGACCGGCACGGTGCTGCTCTTCCTGTTCCGCTCGATGCCGCTCGACCGGCTCTTGCCGCAATATGCCTGGAACATCCTGACCACGCAGGAATTGCTGGCGCTGCCGCTCTTCATCCTGATGGGTGAATTGCTGTTCCGCACGCATCTGTCGCGCTCCTTGTTCAAGGGGCTCGCGCCCTGGGCCGGGTTGCTGCCCGGGCGCTTGCTGCATGTGAACATCTTCGGTTGCACGATCTTCGCGGCGATCTCCGGCTCCTCTGCTGCGACCACCCAGGTCGTCGGGCGCATCGCGCTCACCGAATTGCTCAAGCGCGGCTACTCCAAGGACATCGCCATCGGCTCGCTGGCGGGCGCCGGCACGCTCGGCTTCCTGATCCCGCCCTCCAACATCATGATCATCTATGGCGTGCTCGGCGACGTCTCGATCCTGAAGCTGTTCACGGCCGGCTTCCTGCCCGGCCTCCTGCTCGCGAGCACCTTCATGGCCTGGGTGATGATCCACACCACGCTGCGCGGCGATCTCGTGCCCCAGGCCGAGAACGATCTGCGCAAGTTGAGCTGGCGCGAGCGCTTTTCCGCCCTGCGCGATCTGGCGCCGGCGCTGTTCCTGATCCTGTGCGTGCTCGGCTCGATGTATGGCGGCATCGCGACGCCGTCCGAGGCCGCCGCGGTCGGTGTGCTCGGCGCGGCGCTCGTCACCGCCTTCCAGGGTTCGCTGAATTTCGAGGCGATCAAGGGCATCCTGATCGGCTCGGTGATCACCTGCTCGATGATCGCGCTGATCGTGCTGGGCGCCTCGATCCTGGGCAATGCCGCCGCCTTCCTGGGCATTCCCCAGGCGGTCGCCGCCTTCGTCAAGGGACTGAACCTGACGCCCTTCATGCTGATCGTCGCGCTGATCGCCTTCTACATCGTGCTCGGCTGCTTCCTCGACGGCTTCTCGATGATCGTGATGACGCTGCCGATCGTGCTACCGATCGTGAAGCAGGCGGGGTTCGACCCGATCTGGTTCGGCGTCTTCATGGTGCTGGTGGTGGAGATGGCGCAGATCACGCCGCCGGTCGGCTTCAACCTGTTCGTGATCCAGGGCCTGACCGGGGACGGTCTCGGCTACATCGCCAAGGTGACCTTCCCCTATCTGGTCATCCTGATCCTGTTCACCCTGATCTTGACGGTCTATCCCGAGATCGTGCTGTGGCTGCCGAAAGTGCTGGCCGGGTAAGCGCCCTCGCCCGGCCGAGCGGCCACTGGCTTCAGTCGATCGCGATCATCGCGTCGGACGCCTTGACCACGGCATAGGCCTGCTGCCCGATAGCGAGCTTGAGTTCCTCCACCGCTGCATTGGTGATCGCCGAAGTCACGATCGCACCGCCGGCATCGAGGCGGACATGGGCGGTCGCGTCGCGCCCTTGGTGATCGCGACGATCGTGCCTTTGAGCTGGTTGCGGGCGCCGATCGTCACGGCATTTTTCTGAAGCGAATGGGTCGGCCGGCCCTGGAACAGAGCGCCGTTCCGAGCTCGGGGCTATTGTTGGGCTCGACCTGTTGCGGCAGTCGTTATATTCAATCAGACAGAACGCAGGCCAATCCGACGAGGGTGAACGCGGATGACGACGAACCGCCGATGTGTGATGGGTGTCGCTGCCGCGCTCCTGCTCGGTTTCGGCACGAATATCGCGACCGCGCAGGCCCAGACCAAGGAACTCGTCATCTTCGCGGCCGCGAGCCTGAAGAACGCGCTCGACGAAGCCGCGGCCGCCTGGGTGAAGGAAACCGGCAAACCGGCTCCAAAGATTTCCTATGCAGCCAGCAATGCCCTCGCCAAGCAGCTCGAACAGGGTGCTCCGGCCGATCTCTTCCTCTCGGCCGATCTCGACTGGATGGATTATGCGGCGAGCAAGAACCTGATCAGGCCGGAGACGCGGATCAGCCTGCTGGCCAACCGGATCGTGCTGGTCGCCCCCTCGGATTCGACGGCGAAGATCGCCCTGGCTTCCGGCGTCGATCTGAGCGCGGCGCTCGGCTCCGGCCGCCTTGCCATGGGCAATGTCGAGTCGGTGCCGGCCGGCAAATACGGCAAGGCTGCGCTGGAGAAGCTCGGCGGCTGGGACAAGGTCAAGGACAAGATCGCGCAGGCGGACAATGTCCGCGCCGCCCTGCTCCTGGTGTCGCGTGGCGAGGCGCCGCTCGGCATCGTCTACGCCACCGATGCGGCTGCCGACCCCAAGGTCAAGGTCGCGGCGGTCTTCCCGGAGGATTCGCACCCGCCGATCATCTATCCCGTCGCGGTGACCAAGGATGCGAGCAATCCTGACGCGCAGGGCTTCCTGAGCTATCTGCGCGGCGCCGGGCCGAAGGCCGCCTTCGAGCGCCAAGGCTTCACCGTGCTGAACAGGGCCGCCAACGCCTCGTGAACGACTGGTTGTCTCCCGAGGAATGGACGGCTGTCCGCCTGAGCCTGATCGTCGCGACGACCGCCATGCTCGCGAGCCTGCCGCTCGGGCTCGGCGTCGCCTTCCTGCTCGCGCGCGGCCGCTTCTGGGGCAAGTCATTGCTCGATGCGGCCGTCCATCTGCCGTTGATCATGCCGCCCGTCGTGACCGGCTATCTCCTGCTGATCGGCTTTGGCCGGCGCGGGCCGATCGGTCAGTTCCTCTATGATTATTTCGGCATCGTGCTCTCCTTTCGCTGGACCGGCGCAGTGCTCGCCGCCGCGGTCATGGGCTTTCCCCTGATGGTGCGCGCCATCCGCCTCTCGATCGAGGCGGTCGACCGCAAGCTGGAGGACGCAGCCGGCACGCTCGGCGCCAGCCCCGCCTGGGTCTTCCTCGTCGTCACGCTGCCGCTTTGCCTGCCCGGCATCGTCGTCGGCATGATCTTGTGCTTCGCCAAGGCGATGGGCGAGTTCGGCGCGACCATCACCTTCGTCTCCAACATCCCGGGCGAAACGCAGACCTTGCCTTCGGCGATCTACACCTTCACCCAGGTGCCCGGCGGCGAGGCCGGCGCGACGCGCCTGACGCTGATCTCGATCGCGATCTCGGTCGCGGCGCTCTTCGTCTCGGAATGGATGGCGCGTTTCGTCGGACGCAGGATCGCGGTCGAATGAGCCCGCTCATCGAGATCGCGGTCGAGCACCAGCTGGGCCAGTTCAAGCTCGACGCCAACTTCACCTCCAACGGGCGCCTGACGGCGCTGTTCGGCCGCTCGGGCTCCGGCAAGACCTCGCTCGTCAACGTCATCGGCGGCCTCATCCGCCCGGCGCGCGGGCGCGTCCTCGTCGACGGTGAGGTGCTGGTCGACACCAGGCACGGCGTTTTCGTGCCCAAGCACCGACGGCGGATCGGCTATGTCTTCCAGGAGGCGCGGCTCTTTCCCCATCTGACGGTGCGCCAGAACCTGCTGTTCGGGCGCTGGTTCGCGCCTCGCGAAGGGCGCGACAGCATCGCCTTTGAGGCCGTGCTGGACCTGCTCGGGATCGGCCATCTGCTCGAGCGCAGGCCGGCCGGCCTGTCGGGAGGCGAGAAGCAGCGCATAGCGATCGGCCGTGCCTTGCTGGCCAATCCCCGGCTGCTCTTGATGGACGAGCCGCTGGCCTCGCTCGATGAGGCGCGCAAGGTCGAAATCCTGCCCTATATCGAGCGTCTGCGCGACGAGATCGGCATTCCCATCGTCTATGTCTCGCACTCGGTTGCGGAAGTGGCGCGGCTGGCGACGACGCTGGTCGTTGTCGATCAGGGCGCCATCAAGGCCTGCGGCCCGACGGCAGAGGTGATGTCACGGTTGGACGTCGCCGGCTTGTCGGGGGCGGCCGAGGCCGGCTCCATCCTGGAAGCCGAGATCGTCGGCTACGATGCCGAATACCACCTGACCAGCCTGAGAACCCAGGCCGGCCTGTTGCAGGTCTCGCGCAGCGCCTTGCCGTTCGGCGGGCATGTCCGGGTCCGCATCCTCGCCAGCGACGTCCTGATCAGCCTGACACTGCCGACCGGCGTAAGCGCGCTCAACATCCTGCCGGGCACGATCGCCGAAATCGGCAGGACGCGTGGGGGCGCGGCAATCGAGCTGGTCATCGACTGCAATGGCGCGAGCCTTCTGGCGCGCCTGACCGCGAAATCCGTGGCGGCCCTGGCGCTGAGGCAAGGCAGCCAGGTCTATGCGGTGATCAAGAGCGTTTCTGTCGAGACGAGCTGAGGCTCGGCTCGATCGGAAGCTGTCGGTGCGGTCCGGCAAAAACCTGTTTAGAACCGATGGAAGCAACAGGATGCCGACATGCCCGAAACCGCCCGGCAAAAACCCTCCGCCCTGATCAGCATCAGGATCGACCTTGTGCCGATCGGCCGGCTCGGACCGGGCAAGGTCGAGCTCTTGGAGGCGATCGAGGCATCGGGTTCGATCTCGGGCGCCGGACGCGCCATGGCGATGTCCTATCGCCGGGCCTGGCTCCTGGTCGACAATCTCAACCGGATGTTTCGCCAGCCGCTCGTCGAGGCCGCGCCCGGCGGCGCCAAGGGCGGCGGCGCGCATCTGACGCCAATGGGCCGCGAGATCGTGGCGCATTACCGGGCCATCGAGAGCAAGGCCATGAAAGCGGCCGCCCTCCACATCGACGCCCTGCGGGATGCTGCAGCCGAGCCGACCTCCTGATGTCCCGTTGGGTGCCAGCCACCCGGATGGCAAAGCGGTTGCATCCGAACAGTCGTGATGGCGGCGACCAGGCCGCTCGAGGCATTAAGGCGAGAGCGAAGCGATATGAATGACGGCCTGATCGCCTCGGACGCCACGCGCATGGTCCCCGCGCCCGATGACCCGCGTTCGTTGCGGCGACGCGAGGATCAGCGCTTTCTCACCGGCGCGGGCCGTTATCTCGACGATCAACCCGTCCCCGGCGAACTCTTCGCCGCCATGGTGCGCTCGCCCCATGCCCATGCCCGCATCCTCGCGATCGATACCGCGGCAGCCGCCGTGATGCCCGGTGTGCGGGGCGTCTACACCGCCGACGATCTCGACGGGCTTCACCCCCTGCCCTGCTACATCGTCGTCAAGACAGTCGATCCGCTGGTCGTGCCACCGCGCTTTCCATTGGCGCGCGAGCGGGTGCGCCATGTCGGCGACCTCGTCGCCTTCGTCGTCGCCGAGAGCCGCGAGGCGGCGCGCGACGCCTGCGAGCAGGTCGTCGTCGATTATGACATCCTGCCCGCGGTGACGGAACTGCGCGGCGCGCTGGACCCTGAGGCCGCGCAGATCTGGCCGGAAGCTCCGGGCAACCTGGCCTTCCGCTTCGAGCGCGGCGACCGGGAGGCGGTGGCGAAGGCCTTTGCGAGCGCCGCCCATGTCGCCTCCTGCGACCTCGTCAACAACCGCATCGTGGCCGCCGCCATGGAGCCGCGCATCGCGCTCGGCCGCTTCGATCCGGTGAGCGGGGTCTACAGCCTGGCGATCAGCGGCGCTTCGGTGCACGCCATCCGTCGCGAGCTGGCTGAGGGCGTCTTCGGCCTGCCCCTCGACAGGATCGAAGTCTCCTGCCCCGATGTCGGCGGCGGCTTCGGCATGAAGAACGTCACCTATCCCGAATATGCCCTGGTGCTGTGGGCGGCGCGCAGGCTCGCGCGGCCCGTGCACTGGACGGCCGACCGCCTCGACGAGTTCACCAGCGGCGTGCATGGCCGCGACAACCTCACCGAGGCGCGGCTGGCGCTCGACGCCAAGGGCCGTTTCCTGGCGCTGGCGGTGGAGACGCTCGGCAATCTCGGCGCCTATGTCTCCTCGCTCGGCCCGGGAAGCTCGACGAATTCACCATCGACCGCGATGGGCGGGCTCTACGACATCCCGGCCATGACGATGGATGTACGCGGCGTCTTCACCAACACGGCGCCGATCGATGCCTATCGCGGGGCAGGCAAGCCGGAGGCCAACTATCTGCTGGAGCGGCTGATCGACACGGCCGCGTATCAGCTCGCGATCGATCCGGCGGAACTGCGCCGGCGCAACTTCATCCGGCGTTTTCCCCATCGCAGCGCCTTCGGCACCGTGATCGATTGCGGAACGTTCGCGGAAAATCTCGACCGGGTCCTGGCCGCGGCCGACCGCGCCGGCTTCGCCAGGCGCAAGCGCGAAGCGAAGAAGCACGGCAAGCTGCGCGGCTTTGGCATCGGCTGCTTTCTGGAGACGTCGCGCGGCCAGCCCAATGAAGAGGCCTGGCTGACCGTGCGGCGCGACGGCACCATCGACATGGCGGTCGGCACGCAATCCAACGGCCAGGGTCATGAGACAAGCTTCGCCCAGGTCGCAGCACAGCGGCTGGGACTGCCCGTCGAGACCTTCCAGCTGGTGCAGGGCGACACCGCCCTGGTGCCGCGCGGCGGCGGCCATGGCGGGGCGCGCTCCTTGCATCTGGGCGGGACGGCGTTGCTGATGGCGGCCGACGACCTGATCGCCAGGGCGCTCCCAGTCGCGGCGCAATTGCTGCAGGTCGCAACGGGCGAGCTCACCTTCGGCGATGGTCGCTTTCGCACGGAGACCGGAGCCGACGGCCTGGCGAAGGAAATCGATCTCTTCACGATTGCCCGGCATGTCGCGGAAAGCACCGGCGCGGCGCTGAGCAGCCATGGCGACAATGTCTGCGACGTCATCACTTTTCCAAACGGCGCGCAGGTCGCCGAGGTCGAGATCGATCCCGAGACGGGAGCCGTGTCGCTGGAGCGCTATGTCGCCGTCGACGATTATGGCCGATTGGTCAATCCGCTGCTGACGGAAGCCCAAGTCCATGGCGGGCTGGCGCAAGGCATCGGGCAGGCCCTGCTCGAAGAGGCGCTCTACGACCCCGATTCAGGCCAGCTGCTCAGCGCGACCTTCATGGACTACGCCATGCCGCGCGCCGACGACATTCCGTTCTTCGATCTGGAAATGGTCGAGGTGCCGACGAAAGCCAATCCTCTGGGCGCGAAAGGCTCGGGCCAGGCCGGCTGCATCGGCGCACCGCAAACGGTGATGAACGCCGTCCTCGACGCGTTGCGCCCGCTCGGCGTGACGCATCTCGACATGCCCGCAACCCCTGCCCGCGTCTGGCGGGCGATCAGAGATGCGCGGACGGCCCAAAAGCCTTAGAAACGGCCCCCTGCGATAGAACCACGCCGTCATTCCGGGGCAGGCCGCAGACCTGAGCCCGGAACCCAGAACCGATACGGCTCTTCGTCAGGCTTTGATATCAGAGGCTTCTTTGGAGCCCGCATCGGTTCTGGGCTCCAGGCTCGCGCTTCGCGGCGCCCCGGAATGACGGCGTGTTCCAGAGCCAGGACGATATACGCTAAGTCATCACCAGCCCACCATCGACATGGAGCGTCTGCCCGGTGACGAAGCCGCTCCAGTCCGAGGCGAGGAAGAGGACGGGGCCGGTGATGTCCTCGGGCGCCGCGATCCGGCGCAGCGGCGTCTGGGCAATGAGGGCGTCCCTCACCTCCTCCTTGGTCGCGCGGCTCGCATCGGTCGGATAGACCAGCCCGGGTGCCACGCAATTGACCCGGATCCCCAGGGGGCCGAGCTCGGCGGCAAGGGTCCGGCTGAAGCCGATCAGGGCCGATTTCGCCGTGGTGTAGTCGTGATAGGGAATGCTCGGGCGCGCGACGAGATCGCTCGTCATGTTGACGATGCTGCCCCGCAGCCGCTGCTTCATCAAGGGCAGCACGGCCTGGCAGATGTTGTAGGTCGCTTTCAGCGCGCCATCGAATTGCGCCTGATAGGCCGACCACGGTGTGTCCCAGAAGCGCGTCCGGTCATCGGGATCGAAGACATAGGGCGCGAAAGCGTTGTTGACGACGGCGTCGACCTTGCCGACCTCGTCGGCGATGCGCGCCATCATCGCTGCGACCTCGCTCTCCGAGGTTACATCGGCTGCGATCGCCAGGGCCTGCCCGCCCAGCGCCCGGCAAGCCTCGACGACCTGCAGCGCCGCCGCCTCATTGCTGCGGTAGTTGACGACGACGAGCCCGCCCTCGGCGGCGAAAGCTTTTGCAAGCGCAGCCCCGATGCCCCGGCTCGCGCCCGTGACGATGATGGTCCTGTCGCGGAAATTCATGGCGCTCGCCCATCTAAAAGTTAGAGCAGGATCAATGCGAAAAACCGGTGCCCACTTTTTCGCATCCTGCTCTATGGGATCAGGTCGGATTTGACGACCTGCCCGATATCGATCGGCTTGGCGATCAGGCCGAGCTGCCTGAAGGTATCGGCCCCCTTCTGCATCGGCTCGGGGTCGAAATGGCCCAGGCCCTTGCTGTCGGTGGTCGGGGAGACGGTGGAGCGGTTGCGCAGCTTGATGATCTCCAGATTGAGCGCCTCGTCGCGGCCATTGATGGCGCGGGTGACGGCGATCTTCGCAGCCTCATCGGGCTTGGCGATCATCCAGGCCGCGCTGTCGCGATAGGCGGCGAGAAAGCGCTTCAGCAGCGGCTTCTTCGCCTCATAGGTCGCCTGCGTTACCACGAAGATGTCGCTGGGCAGGTTGAGATGGTCCTTGACCTCGATGATGTCGACCTCGGGCAGGCCCTTCATCCGGCCGACCAGAAGGCCCGTATCGGTCGCGGCGGTGGCGTCGACCTGCCCCTGGATCAGCGGCGCGAAGTTCAGCAGGCCCGTGACCTCGATGGTGACGTCGCTCTCGGTCAAGCCGACCTGCTGCAGCAGCACCTGCAGGTTCTGGCGCGTGCCGCTCGACAGGCTGTAGACGCCGACGCGCTTGCCCTTGAGGTCCGCCGGTCCCTTGATCCCGGCGCTCTTGGGCGCGACCACGTTGAAGACGTTCTGCGGATAGATATTGTAGATCGCCACCAGCTTCTCGCCCTTGTCGAGGGCGAGATAGAGCGAGGCCGGGTCGGTGAAGGCGATGTCGGCCTTGCCGGTCAGCATGGTCTGGATGGCGGAGCCGCCGCCCGTGCCCGGGACATAATCCAGCGCGATCCCCTTCGCCTTGAAGAAGCCCTTGTCGGGTTCGGCGAGCAGGTTGGTGATCTCGCTGATCGGCTGGCTCCAGCCGGCGACGGTGACCGTGTCCAGGGTTTGCGCCCGGCTGGCACAGCCCAGCATGGCGGAGAAAGCCAGCGCCAGGGCGATGCAGCGACGTGAGGGGCTGAACATGGACTATCCTTTCAGATGATGGCGAAGCAGCAGGCGCTCGAGCCAGGTCGCGCCCTGGTAGAACAGCATTCCCATGAGCGTGATCACGATGAAGAGCGCGAACATCAGGCCTGAATCCATCACGCTCTGGGCAGCGATGATGGAGGCGCCGAGCCCAGCCCTGCCGCCGATGAACTCGCCGACGACGGCGCCGACCAGCGCCAGCACGACAGCGACGCGGACGCCCGCCATGATCACCGGCAAGGCGCTCGGCAGCTTCAACCGCAGCAAGGTCTGGAGACGCGTCGCGCCCAGCATGCGGAATAGCTCACGGCGCGCCGGATCGACCTGACCCAGGCCGGTCATGGTGTTCTCCATCAGTGGGAAGAAGCAGATCAGGGCGGTGATCACCACCGTCGAGGTCATGCCGAAGCCGAACCAGATGATAAAGAGCGGGCCGAGCGCGAGCTTGGGCACGACCTGGCTGGCAACGATGTAGGGATGCAGCAGGCGGCGCAGGAACCCGACCTCCGCCAGCACGATCCCGGCCGCGAGCCCGACCGCGCAGCCCAAGGCGAGGCCAAGCGCCATCTCGGTCGCCGTGATCTGCAGATGCGGCAGCAGGCGCCCGCTGGCGATCTCGCTCCACAGCGTCGCCAGCACGGCCGAGGGGGCCGGCACGATCAGCGCCGGCACGCCGGCCAGGCGACAATAGAGCTCCCAGCCGGCGAGCAGGACCAGCAGCAGCAGGGCCGAGGACAGGCGCGCGATCATCGTGGCGGTCATGGCGCCAGATCCATCGCCTGCCGCAACTCGCGACAGAGCGCGTTGAAGGCCTGGCCGTAGCGCATTTCGCGTTGGCGCGGCCGGGGCAGGTCCACGGCGATCTGATGGTGCAAACGCCCCGCCGCCATCACCGCGACGCGATCGGCCAGATAGACCGCCTCGGTGATGTCGTGGGTCACGAACAGCACCGTCGTTTCGTGCAGGGCGCAGAGCCTCAGGAGGTCGTCCTGCAATTCCTCGCGGGTCAGCGCGTCGAGCGCGGCGAAAGGCTCGTCGAGCAGCAGCACCGCCGGCTGGGTGACCAGCGCGCGCGCGACCGCGACACGGCTTTGCTGGCCGCCCGACAATTCGCTTGGGTAGCGCTGCGCATAGCCGTCCAGCGAAACCAGTTTCAGCAGATCGAGCGCAGCCTCCCGGTCCACCGCGCGGGGACGGCGCTTCAGCGAAATCGGCAGGAGCACATTGTCGAGCACGCTCGCCCAGTCCAGCAAAGTCGGGGCCTGGAAGACGAAGCCGATCTGCGGCCCCGGCTCGCGCAAGGCGGCGCCATCGATCCTGACGATCCCCTCATCGGGCAGGAGCAGGCCGGCGGCGAGCTTCAGCAGGGTCGTCTTGCCGCAGCCGCTGCGCCCGACCAGGCAATGGATCGCGCCGCGCGGGATCGTCCAGTCGACATGATCGACGATCGCGGGCCAGGCGCCATAGCCGTAGCTCGCGCGGTCGATGGCGACGAAGCCTTCGCTGTGCGGCTCAATCGACATAAGGCGCGAACCCGTCCGCGGCAGCTTCCGCCGCATGCTCGATCTCGGTCATGGTGACGAGGTCGAGCAGGTTGAAGCGCCCGTCATTATGCCAGCCGGCCTCGGGCGCGGTCATGCTGCCCAGCGCGCAGATGCGCGTCACGCCGACCTGCCCGAGCAGACCGGCAAGCCGGAACAGCTCCTCGGGCTCCGCCGCGATCCCGGCGCTTTGGAGGAAGGAGCGGAAGGGGGCGACCAGGCCGACGACATCGTCGAGCCTGTCGACAGCGACGATGGAAAGCGTCCGGTTCAGGCCACTGGGGGCCAGCGCCTGCGCGTCCTCGACATGGACGATGCTCCAGCTGTCGGCGGAATCGCCGAGAAGGTCGCGGTCACCGCTGAAGGCGCGAAGCTCCTGCGCGCCGCGCCAGGACGCGACGCCGGCAGCCTCCTCGATCGCAAGCGCGCGGCGCGGATGCTTGCGGGCGAAGCTCGCCAGCTCATGGCCGACATAGGCGGAGAATTCGCGCGGCGAGACACGCCCGCCGCGCTCGACGAAAAGCATCTGCGGGGAATAGCAGCCCTGCTGATCATAGCGCATCACGTCATAGGCGGCCCGCCGGGCGAGCGCGCCCGCCTTGCGCGTATCCAGCGCTGCGCGCGCGACCATGCCGAAGCCGATCTTGTGGCCATGCGGCAAATAGCGGGCGGTGACGGGCGCGCGATCCCGGATCGCCTTCAGCGCATCATTGCCGCCATAGGCGACGATGGCGTCCGCCTGCGCGAGCCACACGCGCTCGCCGGCCTCGTCGCCGCCCTTCCACCAGACCACGGCGAGGCATTCGCCCAGCCGCGGATCGATCTCGGCCAGGATGCGGGCGAACCAGCCTGCCAGCAGCGGCTCGGCGGTGGCGACCTTGCCGATGCTCCCGGCCTTGACCAGCAGGCCCGATATCAGGCTCCAGAGCGGCAGGCCCGGAACATTGCCGGCCCAGACATGCAGCAAGAGATCCGGCCCGAACGCCTTGGCGAAGCCGCCCTTCGGCCTGGGCTGGAAGTCGTCGAGGATCTGCGGATCGGCGAAATCCTCGGCCAGGAAGCGCTTGAGCTGCGGCTGCCGGAAGGTCTTCAGATAACCGGTCAGGCCGAGCCGGATCATCTCGGCATCATAGCCCGTCACGATCGGCAGCAATCTTTCGACCTTTTGCCGCCAGGGGTCGTTGCGATCGAGCAGGCGCGCGATCGCCTGGTCGATGATCGCGGTGATCTCGGCGACGCGCAGGGTCTTGAGATAGGTGCGGGCATTATCGCGCACGCGCCCCGCCAGCGCTGCGGCTTGCGCTTCGCTCAGCACGGGCACGCGGATCTCCGCCGCCTCGCCCCAGGCGCCGAAGTGAAGCGTCTTCCACTCCACCTCGCCGGCCGACAAGCCAGGCAGATGCCCCGCAAATTCGGTCATGACCTCAGCCACGGGCCGCTTTCAGGAATTCCTCGACCGCCACGGAGCAGCCCTTGGAATCGGCGCCATCGACGCGGCCCAGCAGGCGGAAGCCGCCGGGGACGACGATGCCGGCATCCTCGGTCAGGATCGCCGAGACCGAGTTGAAATGGGCGAGATCGTGATGGACCAGGACGCCTGTCTCGCCTGCGGGCAGATCCTGCCCCGTCAGCGGGTTCACCACCCTGGTGCGGATCCAGTGCGGGCCCGACTTCACCGGCGGGCAGGTCTCATTGCCCCAATCGTAGAACTGGGTGCTGAGCTCGGTCATGCCGTACATGTTGATGCAGCGATCGCGGGGCACGCCGAGCGCAGCCGACAGAGCGTCGTAGAACTCGTCCGCCGCCAATTCGCGCGACTGGCCCTTGAAGCCGCCAGTGTCGAGGATGCGGCTGCCCGGCGGCAGCGCAAAGCGCCGGCCCTGCCGCTGCAATGCGTCGAGCAGATGCACGAAGCTGTAGCTGGCGCCCAGCAGCGCATAAGGCTCGCCCCTCGCCTCGGCATGCGCCAGCGCCGCGAGCAGGCGCGCGGTGGCAAGGCCTGCCCCGTCGATGAAGCCTTCGCTGTCGGGCGTCCCGCATTCGCGCCGTGCCAAAGCAAGGTAATGCGCGAGCGAGGAATTCGGCATCGCCTGCTCGTCGGGGAACAGAATGCCCATGCGGATCCGGTCCAGCCCCTGCATGAAGCGCTGCCGGAAATTCAGGATCATCGAGCGGTCATAGACGGCCAGCGTCGGGTGATAGCTGCGTCCCCGCTGCCCGCCACGGGTCGTGCCGCTCGTCATGAAGACGTGCGCGATCTCCTCCGTGGGGCGGCAGCTCAGCGTCAGATCCTTGAAGGCGTCGATCGGAACGGCGGGAATGTCGCGCCAGTTCCGGATTGAAAGCGGCGTCCTGCCTCTCGCCGCGGCGAAGCGGCGATAGGGCTGATTGTTCTCGAACTGGTAGGCGAAGATGCGCAGCGCCAGCCGGTCGAAATCCTCGTCCGTCGCGTCTTTCCTGTCGAAGAACTCGAGCAGGGCCGCAATGATCTGCGCTTCCGTCACGTCCATGACACCTTCAAAGACATCAAGGCGCAATCCGGCACGTTTCCGGTCTGCGACCCGCTGTCCGGCCATTGGCGCGAGCATGGAAAAGGGGCGGCTTGCCACCCAATGTCCCGCATCCCTACGCCGGTATGAGCCGGATCAGGTTCGGAGGGTCACCGCGTTGCTCGAAACGGGTTCGAGCCGGCGGAATCTCAGCCTCCTAGCGAGGCCCCCCTGGGAACGGCCGCACCATGACGGCGGGAGCGCGGCCATGTCAAGAATGTGACATGGCGGCAGCTGGCTATCACGGCCTGACCTTAGCTCGCCTGGCTTTGAACGCGCGACTGCGGCAGGCTGGTGACGATCGCTCCCGCCACGACGAGCAATCCGGGCAGGACGATGCTCTCGCTCAGCATCTCCTTGAAGACGACATAGCCGATGAGCGTCAGGAACGGCACGCGCAGCGTGTCGGCGGCGCAGAGTTGCAGCGCGGAGCCATAACGCGACGCGTTCGCCAACGCCGTCTGCGTGACGAAGCCGGCAAGCATCAGCACACCGACCGCCAGCGAAGCTCCGAGCACGTCCTCGACATGGACGTCGCGCGGCTGAGCGGCTGCCCCCGCGTCGAGGCCGATGAAGAGCGCGCACAGATAAACCGGAAGCTGCACGGCATGCATGACGAACACGATCAGGACAACGCTCTTGCTCTCGGCCAGCCGGGCCAGCATCAAATTCGTGATCGTCAGCAGGGCGACAGCGCCGACCGGGACCAGCAGGCGCGGATCATGCGACACGCCCTGCGAGAACAGCAGATAGGCGCTTCCAACAGCGATGAGCGACAATCCCAGACAGGCGACCGCCCCCGGGATCAAGCCCGCGACCACGAGGCCCAGAAGCGCCGCGAAGAGCGGCCCAGAGAACTCGATCGTCGCGATGAAGCCCAGGGGAAGATTGGCCAGGCTCCAGATCAGCGCCAGGGACCCGATCAGATGAATCAAGCTGCGCTGGACATGATAGCCGAACTGCATGCCAGCCAATTGGTGCAGGACCGGCTTGCTCCTGAAGACGAAGAATCCGGCGAGGATGAGCGAGCCGGCGGAGCGGATCGCCGCGATCTCGACGATGCGGAAGGAATGCGAGAGATAGCGAATGGCTATCGCCACCGCGATATAGGCCAGGAAATAGGCCAGCATCCAAACCGAGAATGCGATGAAACGGCGCTTCAACCAGTCCATGGGATACCCAGAAGCATTCGCTCCAGGATGGCCATCCTCACCGGCAAGGACAATTTGACCTGTCGAAAATAGCCCGCATTCGGCAACGCGTCGCATGACACGTCGAGCTCGGAGAAACGCGGGAGGGGGTTCAGGATCAGGGTGTCGGATTTCGCATCGAGAATCTTCTTGGCCGTCAGCGTGAAGGGTTCGGTCTCGGTTTCCTTGTCGACGGCCTCGCTCCCCAGAGAGGCATGCGCGAAGCGGCTCATATCCTGCATCTGAATGATCAGGACGTCATGATCCAGAGTGTCCCTGACGTTATGAACGAAGGAGACCTTGCAGCCCAGGCTCGCAAGCAGCGCAATGGCTTCGCGCATCGGCGGATTGATCGGCACGCCCGGCAGGGAGCAAAGCGTGAAGCGCCGGGGCGGCGAGAGGCGCAGCATTTTCACGAAGGACAGGGCAAAGCGTGCACGCGTATCGCTCGACAAGGCAATCGACAGGTCTTTGACATCCCCGCGCAGATTGCGGATGGCGAAGAGATCGATCAAAGCCTGGGTCGGGTGCTCGTCGGCGCCGTTGCCGGCATTGATGACCGGCAGATAGCTCAACCGCCCGACCTGATATGGCAGGCTCTCGGTATGCGAGCGCACCACGATCAGGTCGCTATAGGCCTCCACGGTGCGGATATGATCGTCGAGCGTTTCGCCCGTCGCGCTGCCCATGCGGCTGCGGTCGGTATCGTAAACGTCGAGCGATTGATGCCCCAGGCGCAAGGCCGCGGCCTGAAAGCCCAGCCGTGTCCGCGTGCTGCGCTGGTCGAACAGGGTCGCGATCACCTTTGGCCGCCGCCTTATGAGATGAAGCCGGGCCGGCTGGTCGCCAGGCGCATCCTCTTCGTTCTCTTCCGCCAGCAAGCGTTCGGCGCGCGCGAAGATATCATCGAGATCGTCGCGCGATACGGAATCGGCGCCAAGCAGGTCCTTGCCGCTCGGATAGTTCGGCCTCTGCATGGCGCCTCGCTCCCGTTCCGGCTTTATTACCGCGGGGACGCGCTCAAGCAACTTCTGGCCGCTTCCTCACGGCAACCGCAGCAGGCGCCGTGAGGTTCCCGACAAGGCTCATCCTGTCGGAGGCCACGCGATCCTTGATGATGGCGAGCAAAGCCTCGTCGGACATCGGTTTCGCGAGGATGTATCCCTGTATCCCATGCAAGCTGAAGCGGCGCATCACGGCGAGCTGCGCCGCCGTTTCGATGCCTTCGACGATGATCGACAGCCCAAGCTTGTGAGCCAGGTCGGTGATCGCAGTCATCAGCGCATTCACCTTGACCGACGAATCGATCTCATGGCTGAAGGTCTTGTCGATCTTGATGATGTCGATCGGCAGTTTGGCCAGATAGCTGAGGGACGAGTATCCGGTCCCGAAATCGTCGAGCGCGATCCTGACGCCCATGGCTCGCAGCTTTTTCAGGCTCTCGATGATGTGCGGCGCATCCTCGATGAGCGTCGACTCCGTGATCTCGAGCGTCAGGCGGCGCGGCGGCAGTCCCGACTTGCGCAGGATGGCGGCGACGATCGCGACGAGGTCGTGATCGCTCTCGAACTGCCGCGCGGAGACGTTGACGCTAACGCCGACATTGCGCGGCCAGGCCAGGGCGGTGCGCACTGCGGTTTCGATCGCCCATGTCCCCAGCACCTTGATCAAGCCGGTGCGCTCGGCCACCGGAACGAAGGCCGCCGGGCTGACCACTCCGCGCCGCGGATGCTCCCAGCGCAGCAGCGCCTCGACCAGCGTGACGCTGCCGGAGCGAGGGTTGTAGATCGGCTGGTAGACGAGCTGGAATTGCCCGGCGCGGATCGCGTCGCGCAGATCGACCTCGAAGGCGAGATGCTCATCGTGCTCGACGCTCAGCTGCGGCGTATAGACGACCAAATGGTTCCGGCCGTCCGATTTGGCCTTGTAGAGAGCGATGTCGGCGCGCTTGAGGGCCTGTTCGACAGCCAGGCCGGCTTCGGCAACGACGATGCCGACGCTGACGGTCGCGGCGATGCTGCGCCCCTTGATCCGCCTCTGGGAGCCGATCCTTGTCAGGATACGGCGGGCGAGCTCGACCGCCTCGGTGCTTCCGCGCGACGTGACGATCATGAACTCGTCGCCGCCCATCCGCGCGGCGATGTCGCCTGAGCCAAGGCAGGACGCCAGTGTCTCGCCGATCGAGAGCAGCAATGCATCCCCGACATCATGCCCATAGGTGTCGTTGATGCTCTTGAAATCATCGACATCGATGGAGAGGAGCGCGGTATCTTGTTTGCGCGCCAATTGGTTCTCGATCTTGAGCAGAATCGAGCGCCGGTTATCCAGATTCGTCAGCGTGTCGCGATTGGCCAGGATCTCGAGCTCCTCCATCGTGCGATGGCGGGAGACGAACATCTCGTGGATGATCTGCGTGCTGGAGAAGGTCAGAATCGTCGTCAGCGCGACCGTCAGCGCGATCAGGACATAGGCCGGCTCCAAGGTCGCAGCCAATGCCACGGTGAAAGGGGCGCCGGAGATCAGGACCTGGATCTTCGTGATCAAGGGGCGCGAGGTGTTGCGCCCCGATATCCCCGCCAGATAGCCGATCGATTGCGCGATCGCCAGAACGGCGACAGGCTGGCTCGGATAGCGCCACAGCGCGTAGCAGCTGAATCCGGCAATGAGCGCGGCCGTTCCCCAGGCCCCGACCATCGCAAGCCGCTCGAAGCGGGCCGCGTCGAAGGTTGCGCCGGCGACGTCCTGAGTTCGTTCGTATAGCCTGTGGGAGGCGAACCGGAACAATCCGAGACAAGCCATCAGGACGGCCAGGCCATAGAACACGAGATCATGGCCGGCGAGCAGGCCCGCTCCCAGCATGACCAGGGTAACCGTGATCGAACCGACAAGAATAGGCCCGGGCGTGGCATAGAGCGCCGCGACAAGCTGGGCATTCATCGTATCGCGTTCTTCGGGGAGCCGTGCTGCCTCAGCAACATTATTTGTGCTTCTGGACATAGGACACACTCGGCTCAGAGCCAGGTTCAACCCGGCTCACATAATTCTGGCTCCTGTCGAAGCCTCCCGGAGAGCATCGGCCTTCAAGGTTGAATAAATCCTAAGATTGCCGACCTCATTTCGCGAGCCATGGGTTCCAGAGCGCGCGATCACGCTGTGCGCGAAGCGCCTGACGGCGGAGCGAACTCATGGTCTTGCTCCAGCTTTCGGCCTCGCTCCAAGCGAGCCAGTGCTTTCGCTTGGGCGGGATGGACGGGGCGCGCGAGTCCGAAATGCTCGCGCAGCGTCCGGCCGCCATAATCCTCCCGGAACAGGCCTCGCCGGACCAGGATCGGAACGACCTCGTCGACGAACTCCTCGAACGGTCGATATGACCTCGGATGTCGTCGCAGCACGATCCCGGCTCGCATCCGAGGCGCTGGCCAGTCTGGATAGCCGGATAGCCCGGCGGCGATCGCGTGATGTCGAGCGGGGCCTCGACTTCGATCAGCACCGCGGGACGCCTCGCCGCACCGCGAGCGCGGCTTGGGCAGAACGGCGCGACAGGCTGGCAACCAGCTCCTCGCTCCACTAAGACTCCCCCGGCCCAGCCGCCCTGCGGCTTGCGGCCATTGGCCCTGCGGTACCGAAGGGTCGGTCTCAGCGCTTCAGGATCTCGGATGAACATCGATCTCAACGCGGATGTCGGCGAAAGCTTCGGTCCCTGGACCATGGGGGACGATGCGGCGATGTTCGACATCGTCACCACGGCCAATGTCGCATGCGGTTTTCATGCCGGCGACCCCGAGATCATGCGAAAGACCGCCGAGCTCGCGCGCGGCAAGCATGTCGCGATCGGCGCCCATCCAGGCTTCGCCGATCTGATCGGCTTCGGTCGACGCCGCCTGCCGGGCCTGACCGAGCGGGAGGTCGAGAACCTCGTCGCCTATCAGGTCGGCGCGTTCAAGGCGGTAGCAGCGCTGACCCGCTATCCGATGACCCATGTGAAGACGCATGGCGCGCTCGGCAACATCTGCAACGACGACGATGCGCTGGCGCTCGCCGTCGCACGCGGCATCAAGGCGGCCGCCCCCGACGCACTCTTCCTGGTGATGCCGGGGATGGCGACGGAACGGGCGGCCGAAAAGCTCGGCCTCGCCTATTTCCGGGAGATCTATGCCGACCGGACCTATGATGACAGCTTCAACCTGACGGATCGCGCCAAGCCCGGCGCCGTGATCCATGATCCCGAGGAGGCGTGTCGGCATGTCATGCGCATGCTCGATGCCGGCGCGGTGGTGTCGGTGACCGGCAAGACGCTCAAGGTCGGCATCGATTCGATCTGCGTGCATGGCGATAATCCCCGTGCCGTCGCCTTGGCCCGGACGCTGCGCGACAGGCTCGAAGCGGCGGGCGTGACGGTGGCGCGCTACACCGCATCCTGACCCTTAGATCACGTTTCCCGCATTCGGCTGACTCCCTCCCAGTGCGGGAAACGTGATCGATTCCAAAAGCTTAGAGCATTACCTTGCGAAAATCGGTTCCCAATTTTTCGCAAGGCTTTAAAGGCCGATCGCCTCCGTCGCGCTGGTGACGCCGCCGATCAGGTTGAGCGCGAGCAGCCTTTCACTCGTCAGCGGCGCGGCCAGCGGGACGAGCGTGGAGGCAAGGCCCTCGATCATGGCCTGAAGCCGGCGCGCCGCCTCGATTGCCCGCTCGAAGGTCACGATCTCGAAGCGCACGGGCTCGCCCGGCGGGATCTGCGCGAAGCGGCCGATATCGGCGCTGATGATGGTCGCGATCTTGGGGTAGCCGCCAGTGGTCTGGCGGTCGCGCAGCAGCACGATCGGCCGGCCGTCGCCCGGCACCTGGATCGAGCCGTCGACGATCCCGTCCGAGACGATGTTGTAGCCGCCGCGATGCGGCAGCGTCGGCCCATCCAGGCGCACGCCCATCCGGTCGGCCTGTCCGCTGAGGCGGTAGCCGCCGCCGCTCAGGATCGCCAGGGCCTCGTCGCTGAAATGATCGTCCTGCGGGCCGGGCAGGATGCGGATCGGCCCCGCCTCGCCTTCGGGACGCTCGTGCAGGCAGAGCAACGCTGCGTCGCGCCCGCAGGGCGTGGCTGGAATACGGGCGCCGACCGTGAGCGGTTCGCCGCCGATGCCGGAGCGGCGATGCATCGAATGGCTGCCCATGTCCGGCGCGGTCGCGATGCCGCCCTCGACCCCCAGATAGGCATAGGCTGCGCCCGGCGCGGGGCGCGCCACGACCGTGCCGCCGTCACCGACGCGCACCGCGGTGAATGGCGCGACCTGGCGCCCATCGACCTCCAGCGTGCAGGCCGGACCGGCAAGCGCAATCGTGATATCGCCCTCGGCCGTCAGGCGGACACCGCCCGGGCCGAGCTCCAGTGCTGCGGCGCCGGCCTCGGCTGCCACGAGCAGGTTCGCCGCCGCCAGATGGAAGCGATCCATCGCGCCCGCAGGCGAAACGCCGAAACGCTGATAGCCGAAGCGGCCGCGATCCTGGATCGAGGTCGCGGGACCGCAGGCCTTTACGATGAGCGCACTCATGGCGCCTCACAGCGGGCGACCGGGGCTCCGGAAGCCGCCAGCGCATCAAGCCCGGCCCACTCATCGGGAGCAAGCCGCTCGAAGCGGATTTCATCGCCCGGCGCGTAGGTGAAGACCGGGTCGCGCCCCGGCATGAAGCCGCGCGCTGGCGTTCGGCCGATCATATGCCAGCCGCTCGGCCCCTCGACAGTGGAGATGGCGCCCTGCGCTCCACCGATGGAGACCGACTGCGCCGGCGTCTTCATGCGCGGCTCGAGCCGGCGTGGGGTGGCGAGCAACGGGTCAAGCCCGCTGAGATAGGCAAAGCCCGGCATGAAGCCGATCATCGCGACGACATAGGTCGCGGCCGCATGGCGTGCGACCAGCGCCTCCGCGCTGATGCCGTGACGCGCCGCCAGATCATCGAGGTCCATGCCGAAATCGCCGCCATAGACGACCGGCACGCGCCAGCGCCGGACCTGGCCACCTGTCGCGACCGGCTTCTCGGCGAGCGCGAGAATACGCTCCGCCAAGGCCCGGAAATCGGTGCGGAGAGGGTCGAGATGGACCAGGAGCGAGCGGTAGGTCGGCACGGTCTCGAGCAGGCCGGGCGGCGGCTCGGCCGCGAGCGCCGCATCGAGCGCCAACACGCGCGCATTGACCGCGGGATCGATCGCATCCCCGAATTCGACCGAGATGGCGGCGTCGCCGCAGCGCAGCAGACGCGGATAGGGCAAGGTCTCGATCGTCATCCGTTTCCCGCGACATTGATGTTTCCGCGACAGTCCTGGGCCGGGCTGCACCGCATGGCATCGGCGATATCCCGCCGTGAGCCTCGGCAATTGTCATGCACTGATGTTGCCCGGTTCAAGGCAAAACCGCATCAGGATGCGCGCTGCGACAGCGAAATCCCGAATCTCCATCGATTCCAGCGGATTATGGCTGCCATGCGCGTTGCGGATGAAGATCATCGCGGTCGGCACGCCGTGATTGGCGAAGATCGCCGCGTCATGGCCGGCTCCGCAGGCCATCCGCGGGATCGCGAGCCCTTCCGCCTCGGCCAATCCTGTCAGGCGCATGGCGAGACGGTCATCCATCAAGGCGGGCTCGGTGCCCGAAAGCGGCCCAAGCTCAATCGAGACACCGCGCCGCCGGGCGATCTGCGCCGCGAGGTCGCGCATGAGATCGGGCGCGCGCGCCAACAAGGCGGGCGAGCGGCTGCGCAGGTCGATCGAAAGGTCCACGCGCCCGGCGACCTTGCTGAAGGCGTGCTCCGCCGGGTCGGTCGCAAATTGCCCGACGGTGATGGTGAGATCTTCGCCCTCGGCTTCCAGATCGCGCCAGAGCTCATCGAGCCGGAGCGTGAGCTCGGCCGCGGCCAGAGCGGCGTCGCGCCGCAAGGCGCGCGGCGTGGCGCCCGAATGGGCATATTCACCGCGGCAGACGACATGGCGAAACCGCGCCGAGCCCCGGATGCCGGTGACGATCGCGACCGGCGCGCCTTGCGCCAGCAGGACAGGCCCCTGCTCGATATGCGGCTCGATGAAGGCCCCGATCTCCGCGGGGGTGAGGACGCTTGCTCCCGCGCGCAAAGCATCGAGATCCGCGCCGGCCTCTCGCATATGGACAGCCAGGCTGCGGTCGTCGTCGCTGCGCCTGACCTGATCGAGTTCAGCCGCCGCGAGCGCCCCGAACGCAGCACGGCTGCCTATATAGGAGGCATTGAACCAGGCGCTTTCCTCAGCCCGGATCACGGTCAGAACGATGTCACGCGGCGGCACGATCCCCGCCCGCACGATCCCGGCTATGACGGCAAGGCCGGCGAGGACGCCGGCAGCGCCGTCGTAGTTGCCGCCATTGGGCACGGAGTCGAGATGCGAGCCGATCATGATCGCATGCTCGCGCGTCCGGCCCCGCAAGGTCGCATAGAGGTTGAGCGCCGGATCGCGCCGCAGCGTCAGCCCAAGGCCCCCGGCCTCACGCGCGACGATGTCATGGGCGATCGCCTCGCCCAGTCCATAGGAGGCACGCGTGATGCCCTCGGTGCCGCCTGTCCTGGCGCTCAGCTCATCGAACAACCGCTCCGCCAGCGCGATATCGGGCTCAGCCGGCAGCGATGGTAGTTCCGATTGAAGCGCCGTCACAGGCGCGCCAGCCGCGCGACGATGCTGGCGCGCACGGCATCGAGATGGTCGCGCATCGCCTGGGCCGCCTTCTCGCCGTCGCCTTCGGCGAGCATTTCGACGATCGCGAGATGTTCGCGGCAGGTATCCGTGAAGCGTTCCGGCAGGCTGCGCAGATCGAACATCAATGTCTGCCGGCGCAGATTGCGCACGATCGCGGCGAGCCGGGAATTGCCGGCTGCATCGGCTATGGCGCTGTGCAGCATGTCGTCGGCGCCGCGGACTTCGGTACGATCGGGCGTTTCACCCGCTTGCGAATGCGTCAACAGCGTCTCGAAACGCCCTCGCAACGTCACCAGCAGCTCCGGCGCGACCCGGCCGGCGGCGATGCGCGCGGCTTCCGGCTCGAGCAGGCGGCGCACGCCGAGATTCTCGGCGAACTCCTCGATGCGCATGGTCGCGACCTGCACGCCGCGCGCGCCCAGGCGCACGATCAGCCCCTCGCTCTCCAGGATCAGCAGCGCGTCGCGCAGCGGCGTGCGCGACATGGCGAGCTGCTCGGCCAGCCTGCGCTCGGTGAAGAAGGCGCCGGGCTTGGCCTCCCCCGACATGATCATGTCGAGCACGGCCTCATAAGCCTGGGCGGCCAGGCTCTTCTCCGGCTCGGCGAAGGCGCCGGCGGATTCCTGTGCCTTGGCGGGTTTACGGGAGCGGCCGGCGGTCGAGACCGCTTTCTGTGCAGATGTGTCCAAGCTCTGTGCATTCCAGTGGTTGACGAGTGGTATACCACCTCGTAGCGTGACTGCAAGCAAGCTTCGTCGGGGATCCCCGACTATCTTGCGGCGGAGACGGATATGGCTTTTACCGGCGCCCCCACCTTGCCTTTTTCGCGTGAGGAACACCTCGAGCGCCAGGGCTGCCTGCGGCAGACCCTGAAGGCGCGCGGCTTCGACGCCATGCTCGTCTTCGCCCAGGAGAGCCATTACTGGCTGACCGGCTACGACACCGGCGGCTCGGTCTTCTTCCAGTGCTCGGTGGTGACCGCCGATGAGCGCCCCATCGTCCTGCTGACGCGCCGGCCCGACCTGCTCCAGGCGCGCCAGACCTCGACGATGGAGGACATCCGGATCTGGTGGGACGCCGAGGACGCCAATCCGGCGCGCGACCTCAAGGGCATCCTCGAAGAGCTCGGGCTCAAGGGCGCCAACATCGCCGTCGAACTCAACACCCATGGCCTGACCGGCTGGAATCTCTGGCGGCTGCAGAAGACGCTCGACGGCTTCTGCAGGCTCGACAATGACGACCACCTGATCCGCAAATTGCGCCTGGTGAAGTCGCCCGCCGAGATCGACTACATGCGCCAGGCCGGCAAGCTGCTCGACAAGTCGCTCGAAGTGGTGATCGAAACCGCCAGGCCCGGCGTGATGGATTCCTCGCTGACGGCGGCCTATCTCAAGGTCGTGCTGGAAGGTGGCGGCGACATGCCGCCCAATGCGCCCCTGTTCAATTCGGGCCAGCGCGCGGTCTATGGCCGTGGCGTCTCGATGCCACGGCGGCTGGAGGCAGTCGACCAGATCATCGTCGAATATCCGGTCGCCTATCGCCGCTATTGCTGCAAGACCGAATGGACGATCCTGATGGGCCGCGCCAGCGACCAGCAGAAGCACATGTACGAGACGGCGCGGACCACGATGGACCGCATGACCGAGATCGCGCGCCCCGGCAAGACGCTCGGCGAAATCTTCGACGTCCATGCCGACGGCCTCGATAAAGGCGGCTTCGCGGCGCACCGTTTCGGTGCGACCGGCTACTCGGTCGGCTGCACCTGGGCGCCGACCAGCATGGACGTGCCGCCGATGATCTATTCCGGCAACCCGACCATCTGCCTGCCCGGGATGACGCTGTTCTACCACGTCATGATCGGCGACAGCGACACCGGCTACGCCATGGGCGTCGGCCATACGCTGCTCGTCACCGAGGGCGCGCCTGAGATCCTGACCGGCCTGCCCGACGCTCTCACCGAAGTCCTCTGAGGGGAAGACCCATGACGCAGCTTCCGATCACACGCCGCAGCGCTCTCGCGGGCCTGGCCGCAGCGACCGCCCTGCCCGATCTCTCCTTCGCGCAAGGCGCGCCCAAGACCGGCGGCACGCCCAAGAGCGGTGGCACGCTGAAGATCAGCCATCCGACCCGCGTCGCCTCGCTCAACGTGCTGCAGATCTCCGGCCCGGCCGAGTATCTCGCTGTCGACATGCTCTATTCCGGCCTGACCCGGATGGGCCCCGACATGCGCGCACAGCCCGATCTCGCGCTGGAATGGAGCGCAGACGCCGATGCGAAGAGCTTCGTCTTCAAGCTCAAGCCGAACGTCACCTTCCATGACGGCAAGCCCTTCACCGCCGAGGACGTCGTCGCCACGATCAAGACGATCCAGGACCCCAAGAGCGCCTCGCCCGCCCGCACGGTGCTGAGCATGATCGGCGACGTAGCAGCGGTCGATCCGCTGACCGTGAAGTTCACGCTCACCTCGTCTTATGCCGACCTGCCGATCTCGCTCGCCCATGCCAATGCGCGGATTGTCTCGGCCGAGACGCTGAAAGGCCCGCTGACCGCGCTCGACACCAAGGCCAACGGCACAGGCCCGTTCAAGCAGGAGAGCTTCGACAGCGCCCGCATGCTGAAGCTGGTGAAGAACCCGGCCTATCATCAGCCCGGCAAGCCCTATCTCGACGCAGTCGAGATGCATCTCTTCCCCGATCTCGCGGCCGAGACGCAGAACTACCTGTCGGGCGCCGTCGATGCGATGCTCGAGGTGCAGCAGGCCGATTTCAAGCGCATCTCGACCGCGCCCGGCAGCGTCGGCGTGCGCACGCCGTCGGGGCGCTTCGTCAATGTCGTAATGCGGCAGGACCAGAAGCCCTTCGACGATGTCCGCGTGCGCCGGGCGATGGCGATGGCGATCGACCGGCCGACGCTGGTCGACATCATCCTGGAAGGCTATGGCCGGCCTGCAGGCGACAATGTGATCTCGCCCGGCTATCGCTACCTGCTCGAGACCACGGCACCGAAATACGACCCCGCCGCAGCCAAAAAGCTGCTCGCGGAAGCCGGCTACCCGAACGGCCTCAAGATCCCGCTGATCTGCTCGAACCGGCCGGCGATCCGCTCGCAGGTCGGCATCGCGATCAAGGAAATGGCCAAGCCCGCCGGCTTCGACATCGACGTGCAGACTATGCCGCACGACACCTATCTCGCCAATGTCTGGATGAAGGGACAGTTCTATATCGGCTATTGGGGCATGCAATCGACCGAGGACCAGGCGTTTACCCTGCTGTTCACGACCGACGCCGCCTTCGCCGACACCGCCTGGAACAGCAAGGAATTCGACGCGCTCGTCGCCAAGGGCCGCGCCACGATCGACGACGCCGAGCGCCGCAAGATCTATGCGGAGGCCCAGGCGCTGATGGTGCGCGATGTGCCCAGCGTCATCCCCTTCTTCCAGGATGTGCTGACGGCCAACCGCTCCTATGTGAAGAACTGGGGCGGCCACCCGCTCGCACGCTATTTCTTCGTCGAGAACGTCTGGCTCGACAAGGCGTGATGGTGATGAACGGCATGGAAGGTGCTTCTGCACCCTCAGCCCTCATCCTGAGGAGCCATTCCTGTCGGAATGGCGTCTCGAAAGATGCTTCAGGAGGCTCTGGAACCATCTGGAGCATCCTTCGAGACGCCGCTTCGCGGCTCCTCAGGATGAGGGCTCGCGACGAACGGACTGTCGCCGGATCATGAGCGCGGCGTATCTTCTCAGACGGCTCGCCGCGATCCTGATCGTCCTGCTGATCGTCTCGCTGACCGTGTTCTCGATCACGCAGATCCTGCCCGGCAATGCGGCCGTAATGATCCTGGGCGAATACGCCACGCCCGCGCAATTGCAGGCGCTGGAGCTGAAACTCGGCCTCGATCAGCCCTGGTATGTCCAGTACTGGCGCTGGTTCTCCGGCATGCTGAGCGGCGACTGGGGCGTCTCGATGCGCCTGTCGCAGCCGGTCGCGGCGTTGATCGGCGAAGCGTTCTGGCGTTCGGCAGCGCTCGCTCTCGCCTCGCTTGCGACCGTGACCCTGATCGCCATCCCGCTCGGCATTCTGGCGGCGCTGAAGCGCGGCACGATTGTCGATCTCGTCATCGGCCTCTTCGCCTATATCGGGACGGCGGTGCCTGAATTCGTCACGGCGACCTTGCTCCTGGTTTTCCTGGCCGGCCCCGATCGCGGTTTTCTCCCGGCAGGCGGCTTCGCGCCGCTTTCGGAGGGCGTGGGCGCTGCCCTGTCGCATGTCGTCCTGCCGGCAGCGACGCTCTCCCTGATCCTGACCGCACATATCGCCCGGCAGGTGCGCAGCGAGATGTCCGACGTTCTGTCGAGCGACTATATCCGCGCCGCGCGATTGAAAGGCCTCTCCGAACGCTCGGTCGTGCTGCGCCATGCCTTGCGCAACGCGATGGCGCCGGCGGTCGCGGTGATCTCGCTCGATATCGGCTATCTGCTCGGCGGCATCCTGGTGGTCGAGGAAGTCTTCGCCTGGCCGGGGCTGGGGCGGCTCATCATCTACGCGCTGCAGAACCGCGACCTGCCGGTGATCCAGGCGGCAACGCTCGTGCTCGCCTTCGCCTACGCGCTCTCCAACCTCGTCTCCGACATCGTCATCGCCTGGCTCGACCCGCGGGTGCGTTATGCGTGACCTGCTGCGACATCCAACCGGGCTCGCCGGTGCCGTGCTTCTGGCGCTCATCGCCGTGATGACGATCCTCGGCCCGCTGATCGCGCCCTATGACCCGCAGCAATTCCACCCGCTGTCGCGGCTCCAGGGTCCCTCGGCCGCGTACTGGCTCGGCACGGACCAGTTCGGCCGCGACATCTTCTCGCGCATTCTCAACGGCGCCCGCTCGACTATCCTGTTCGGGCTCGGCGCGACCATGGCCGGCGTTGCAGCGGGCGGCGCGATCGGCCTGATCGCGGGTGCAATCGGGGGCGCGGTCGACAGCCTGATCATGCGCCTGCTCGACGGGTTGCTCGCCGTGCCGGACCTGCTCTTCACCTTGCTGATCGTCACGGTGCTGGGCGGCGGCTCGGGCCACGCCATGCTCGCGGTCGCCATCGCCTTCATGCCGGGGCTGGCGCGCATCGCGCGCAGCACGGTGCTCTCGGTGCGCACCCGCGAATTCGTGCTGGCGGCGCAGGCGCGGGGCGAGTCCCCCGCCTATGTCATCGCCTGCGAGATCATGCCCAACACCATCGCGCCGATCATCGTCGAGGCGACGATCCGGGTCTCCTTCGCGATCATGCTCGGCGCGACGCTCGGCTTCCTCGGGCTCGGCGCCCAACCACCTTCGACCGAATGGGGCCTGATGATCGCCGAGGCGCGGCAATACATGTTCCGCAACCCGATCTGCGTCGCGGCACCGGGCGTCGCCATCGCGCTCGCTGCACTCGGCTTCAACCTGCTTGGGGACGCCTTGCGCGATCTCACCGACCCGCGCGGGCGGCGGTGACGGCGTGATGCAGAACACAGCTATTGCCGCTGCGCGCCCCGACGCCCGCCCTGCCCTGGAGGCGCGCAGCTATTCGCTGGCCTATGAGACGCCGGGCGGCCTGGTCCAGGCGCTGAAATCCATCGACATCAGCATTCCGCGCGGCAAGACGCTCGGCCTCGTCGGTGAGTCCGGTTCCGGCAAGACCTCGCTCGCCTGGGCGATCATGCGCTATCTGCCGCGCAATGCGCGCGAACTCGGTGGCGACCTGCTGCTGGGCGGCGAGAGCCTGCGCGCCACCTCAAAAAGCCAGATCGCCGATATTCGCGGGGCGCGCATCGGCATGGTGTTCCAGGATCCGAGCACCTCGCTGAACCCGACGCTGACGCTCGGCGAACAGCTTGCCGAGACCCTGATCCGCCACCGCAAGATGAGCAAGGCGCAGGCCTTCGGCGAGGGCGAGGCTTTGCTTGCGCGCACCGGCATCACCCGTCCGGCCGCGATGATGAAGCGTTATCCGCACGAGGCCTCGGGCGGCGAGAAGCAGCGTGTTGTGATCGCGACCGCCTTCGCCTGCGACCCCGAATGCATCCTGTTCGACGAGCCGACGACGGCGCTCGACACCATCACCTCGCGCCAGATCCTCGACATCTTCCAAAGGCTTCAGGAGGATACCGGGGTCGCCGCGCTCTATATCTCGCATGACCTCGCGCTGGTCTCGCGCATCGCCCATGACGTGGCGGTGATCCATCGCGGCGAGATCGTCGAACGCGGTGCGACCGCGACGCTCTTCCGCAATCCGCAGCATGACTACACCCGCGCGCTGATAGCTGCCGCGCCCCGCCCCGACATCCGGCTCTCCGGTCCGGCACCGGACATCGCCGCCCCGACCGTGCTTGCGACGCAGGACCTGACCGTGCGCTACGGCGGCCGCTCCCTGCTGCAAAAGCTGATGGGGCGTGGCGAGGCCGCCATCGAAGGCGCGCGCAAGATCGATATCGATGTCCGCGAGGGCGAGATCCTCGGCATCGTCGGCGAATCCGGTTCCGGCAAGTCGACCATCGCGCGGGCCATCGCCGGCATCGCCGATTTCAACGGTACGATCAGCTTCGACGACCATGTCGTCCGGGAACGCGGCGCGATCGGCCGCAGCTATCGCCGCGCGGCGCAGATCATCTTCCAGAACCCGGATGCCTCGCTCAACCCGCGTCAGCGCGTCGGCGAGATCATCGCGCGCCCCCTGAAGCTCTATGGCTTAGCCAAGGGCAGCGGCATCGAGGCGCGCGTCGCCGAACTGCTGGCGCAGGTCCGGCTGCCGGCTGATTTCGCCGGGCGCTATCCGCATCAATTATCCGGCGGCGAGAAGCAGCGCGTCGCGATCGCGCGCGCCTTCGCGGCGCGGCCGAAACTGGTGATCTGCGACGAGATCACCTCCTCGCTCGACGTCTCCGTGCAGGCCGCCGTGGCGCGCCTGCTCGTCGGTCTCCAGGCGGAATCGAAGGCCTCATGCCTGTTCATCACGCATGATCTCAACCTCGTGCGCCAGCTCGCCCACCGCATCGCCGTGGTCTATCGCGGCGACCTCGTCGATCTGTTCGAGGCTGCCGATTTCGATGCGCAGAAGCGCCATCCCTATACGCGCGCGCTGCTCGAGGCGATGCCGCCCCCGATCCATCCTTGAGACAGGAGAAGGCGATGCAGGACTTGGTGATGAAAGAGATCTCCGCCACCACCGGCAGCGGCCGGGCCATCACCTTGCGCTTCGAGAAGGCCGAACACGATGCCCGGCTCGCCGCCACGCGCGCCGAGCTGATGCGGCGGAACCTTTCTGCGCTGCTCGTCTTCGCCCAGGAGAGCCACTACTACCTCACCGGCTTCGACACAGCCGGCTATGTCTTCTTCCAGGTCGGGATCATCACCGCCGACGAGCGCCCTACGGTGCTGCTGACCCGCCGGCCCGATCTGCGCCAGGCCCAGGTCGCCTCGCTCTATGACGATGTCAGGATCTGGCTCAATGCCGAGGGCGCGCGGCCGGCCTTCGAGATGAAGACGATCCTGGAGGAGCTCGGCCTGAAGGGTTCGCGCATCGGCGTCGAATTCGCGACCTATGGCCTGACCGGCGCCAACAGCCGCGAGGTCGAGGCGGCGCTCAGCGGCTTCGCCGAGGTCGTCGACGGCTCCGACATCGTGCGCCGGCAGCGGCTGGTCAAATCCCCGGCCGAGCTCTCCTATATCCGCCGCGCCGGCGAGCTTGCCGACGCAGCCGTGCTCGCGATGGCGGGAAAGGCAAGGCCCGGCGTGCTCGACAGCGTGCCGACGGCAGCCGGCGTCGCGGCGATGCTGGAGGGCGGGGGCGACATGCCGGCCGGCGGCCCGCTGGTGAATTCCGGCCCGCGCGCACTCTATGGCCGCGGCGTCGCCGGGCCGCGCATGCTGGAAGAGACCGACCAGCTCATGATCGAGCTCGGCGCCTCCTATTGCCGCTACAATGTCTGCATCGAACACACTCTGGTGCTGGGCCGGCTCGACCCGCGCCAGCAGGCGCAGCACGAGGTCGCCTGCGAGGCGATGCGGCAGGTGCTCGACGCCGCGCGTCCCGGGCGCGAACTCGGCACGCTCGACGACATTCACCGCAAGGTGCTCGACGAGGCCGGTTTCGGCCTGGAGCGCTTCTCGGCCTGCGGCTATGCGCTCGGCTGCACCTATCGCCCGACCTGGATGGACGTGCCGCCGATGATCTATTCCGGCAACCCGCTGGTGATGGAGAAAGACATGGTCTTCTTCGTCCACATCATGATCCCCGATACGCGCACCGGACTCGCCGCCGGCGTCGGCCAGACCTTCGCCCTGCGCGAGAACGGTCCGCCCGAGGTCTTCAGCACGATCCCGCTCGCGCTGCTGCAGGGATGAGGCCGGACGCCCCTGCTGGCTGCACCGACGCAGCCAGCGGACGTCCTCGCGGCCAAGTCGAGAGCGCGGCTCACCGCGCACCCGCAAGCAAGCAAAGCGCGCCGTCTCAGGCCAGGAGTTCCCGCACCAAGGGCATGACCTTCATGCCGTAGAGCTCGATGCTGCGCATCAGCCGGTCATGGGGCAAGGAGCCGGCGCTGTATTTCAGCTGGAAGCGCGAAACGCCGAGCGCTTTCACCGTGTTCGCGATCTTCCGCCCCACGGTTTCGGGGCTTCCGACATAGAGCGAGCCGCGATCGGCCTCCCGATCGAACTCGGCGCGATTCATCGGCCCCCAGCCGCGCTCGGCGCCGATCCGGTCCCGCATGCGCTTGAAGTCGGGCCAGAGTTCCTCCCGCGCCTGCGCGTCGCTGTCGGCGACATAGCCGGGCGAGTGCACGCCGATGGGCTGGACCGGCCGCGCCATCTGGCTGAAGGCGCGGTTGTAGAGCTCGACATAGGGTTTGAAGCGCAAGGGATCGCCGCCGATGATCGCCAGCATCATCGGCAATTCGTATCTGGCCGCCCGAACCACGGATTCGGGGCTGCCGCCGACGCCGACCCAGGTCTTCAGGGTTCCCGTCTCGATCGGCGGGAAGACACGCTGTTCGGTGAGCGAGGCGCGCGTGGTCCCGCTCCATGTCACCGCCTTCTTGGCGATGAGCTCGGCGAAGAGGTCGAGCTTCTCCTCGAACAGCGTCTGGTACTGGTCGAGATCGAAGCCGAACAGGGGAAAGGACTCGGTGAAGGAGCCGCGCCCGAGGATGATTTCGGCGCGCCCCTTCGCCACGGCGTCGAGCGTCGCGAAGCGCTGGAAGACGCGGACCGGATCATCGGACGAGAGCACGGTCACGGCGGAGCCGAGCCTGATCCGGCTTGTCCGCGCCGCGATCGCCGCCAGAACCATCTCGGGCGTGGAGACCGCGAAATCCTCGCGGTGATGCTCGCCGATGCCGAAGAAATCGACGCCGACCTCGTCGGCCAGGACACCTTCCGCCACGACGTTGCGGATGACCGCCGCATGGGGCAGCAAGGCGCCGTCGGGCCCGACGGTCACGTCGCCGAAGGTATCGAGGCCAAATTCGAGGGCCGGTGTCATGATATCGTCCTTCAGCAGCGCGTTCCGTCATCCCGCGGCGTGGCGCGTGGATTATCGCGCTAGCTAGTCACGCATGCCGCGCCGCGCCAGCTGCGACCGGCGCTGGAGCAGGATGCAAAAAAAGCGGGAACCGGTTTTTCGCATCGACCTCGCTCCAACTCTTGATGAGAGACGGATTCAGATTTCAGATCGGATCATTGTGTGGTCCCATCCGACATCATCCGGCTCAAGGAGATGACGATGAGCGATGGATACATGTCCGGCTTCGGCAACAGTTTCGAGACCGAGGCGCTGCCCCATGCCCTGCCGGTCGGCCGCAATTCACCGCAGCGCGCCAATTACGGGCTCTATGCCGAACAGCTCAGCGGTTCGGCCTTCACCGCCCCGCGTGTCAACAATGAGCGCTCCTGGCTCTACCGCATCCGCCCGAGCGTGAAGCATTCGGGCCGCTACAAGAAGATCGACAAGGGTGCGATCCGCTCCGCGCCGAATGCGGGCGAGTCGGAGCTTCCGATCGGCCAGTTGCGCTGGGGGCCTGTGCCGATTCCCGATGGCGAGCGCGATTTCATCAGCGGGCTCTTCACCATCACGACGGCCGGCGATGTCGAGGCGCAAAGCGGCATGGCCGCCCATCTGCTCCTGGCGAACAGCTCGATGCGCGACAGCTATTTCTTCAATGCCGACGGCGAGTTGCTGATCGTCGCGCAGGAAGGCAGCCTGCGCTTCCACACCGAATTCGGCGTCATCGCGATCGAGCCCGGCGAGGTCTGCATCATCCCGCGCGGCGTGATCTTCCGCTGCGAACTCGCAGGCGCCACGGCCCGCGCCTATGTCTGCGAGAATTACGGCGGCGTCTTCACCTTGCCCAATCGCGGCCCGATCGGCGCCAACTGCCTCGCCAATGCCCGCGACTTCCTCACACCCGTCGCAAGCTATGAGGACAAGGAGGTCCCGAGCAGCCTGACCGTGAAATGGTGCGGCGAACTCTACCGCACCGAGATCGGCCAGTCGCCGCTCGACGTCGTCGCCTGGCACGGCAATTACGCGCCCTACAAATATGACCTGCGCCGCTATTCGCCGGTCGGCGCGATCTCCTTCGACCACCCCGACCCGTCGATCTTCACCGTCATGACCGCGCCCAGCGAAAGCGAGGGCACCGCCAATATCGACTTCGTCATCTTCCCCGAACGCTGGGCGGTGGCGGAGAACACCTTCCGCCCGCCCTGGTATCATCGCAACATCATGTCGGAGTTCATGGGGCTGATCTACGGCGTCTATGACGCCAAGCCCGAAGGCTTCACGCCCGGCGGCTTCAGCCTGCACAACATGATGCTGCCGCATGGCCCCGATGCCAGCGCCTTCGAGCACGCCAGCACCGGCGAGCAGAAGCCGGTCAAGCTGACCAATACGCTGGCCTTCATGTTCGAGAGCCGCTTCCCGCAGAAGCTGACGAAGTTCGCCTCCGAACTCGCGACCTTGCAGAGCAACTACATCGATTGCTGGGACGGGCTGAAAAAGCGCTTCGACCCAACAAAGATCACGCCGGATTGGTGAGAGACCGTCTGGAATCGCCAGCCCTCATCCTGAGGAGCCGCGATACGCGGCGTCTCGAAGGATGCTCCAGTTTGCACGGGAGCCTCCTGGAGCATCCTTCGAGACGCGCTCCTGCAGAGCGCTCCTCAGGATGAGGGCTCGGGAGGGTTCCAAACGAGCTATGAAGATCGGCGCGCGGCCACCTGCCGCAAGGGGATGCATCGACCCTGCACTCGTGATCTGATCGCCCGTGGCGGGGGGAGCAATGATGACAGCCTGGTTGAGTGGCGCACTGAGCCTGGCGCTGGGCGGCGTTCTGGTTGCCGGGCTGGTGATCTGGCCGGCCCATCGCCGCCTGCAGCAGGCCGAGTATATTCGCAACTACAGCTGGCCGCCGGGCCTGCTCGACAAGCTCGCGGCCCATCATCGCGGCTTTACCCGAAAGGAGACGGCCCTCGTCGCCCAGGGCCTGCGGCAGTTCTTTCTCGCCTATCTCAACAGCGGGCAGCGCTATGTCGCCATGCCCTCGCAGGTGGCGGACGATCTGTGGCACGAGTTCATCCTCTACACCCGCGCCTATCAGGATTTTTGCCGCCAGGCTTTCGGCGGGTTTCTGCACCATACGCCGGCGGTCGCCCTGGCTGAGGGCCGCAAGCAGGACAATACCGGCCTGCGCCGTGTCTGGCTCCAGTGCTGCCGTGAGGACGGCATCAATCCCACGAAGCCGTCGCGGCTGCCGCTGCTCTTCGCGCTGGACGTGAAGCTGAACATTCCGGGCGGCTATCGCTACTATCCCGATTGCGCGCAGCTGCGCCGCAACGGCGATGCCGGCTCGCAATGCGGCGGCGACTTTTCCGACAGCTCCTATGACGGCGGAACGGACGGCCTCAGCGACAACAGCGACAGCAGCGGGTCGGACAGCAGCAGTGACGGTGGCGGGGGCGATGGCGGTGGGTGCGGCGGCGGTGGCGGGGATTAGCCATTCGTCCGGACGCCGTCATCGATAGGACCGTTCGGGGTTTTGGCCGGGGAACGGCGGAATCCGGCCGCCGCCCCAATATGAAAGAACCCTAATGCGCTGGCGAGATCGCCAGCGAAGGCAATTGCGCGCGCTGACGGGTCATTGTCGTTCTCGGCCGAGCCGAGCTTGCCGGAGGGGCCGGCCGCCGCATTGTCGTTGAGCGGTCGCGAGGTCGGGCCTGTATCGGGGCCGAGGTCGTTGCCCTCGAGCCAGACATATTCCCGGATCGTCGCACCAGAGGCCGCATTCTCCTCCGCCAGCGCATGGCGGTGTCGTAGATCAGATGCGTCGTGCCCGATGGGGCGTGTTGATCGCCGCACGGATCGCCCGCCACTCCAGCCTATAATAGCTGTAGCTACCCTTCAGCGTCCCGCCTAGGCTCGCCTGCGACGAGTGACTCGCCGCGCTATGCGTAAAACTCCAGGCCGACGCGCTTTGCATTTCGGTGACTATGTTGCAGGCGTCGTCATACGCATAGGTCCGCGTCACCGTGCAGTTGGTCGTCACCTGCATCATCCAGTTCGATTGGAGGCAGGCTATCGCGGAGCATTTATTTCAGTTCATCCAAATGAGGATGCTCTCTATATATATGAACCAAATATTCCGCTTCTAATTTTCCAATCGCCTCTCCGATTACTCGCTTCATTGACTCGTATGTATCCGGTTCAAATTTTCCATTTATCAGCAATAAACTTGAACTCATCGACTCCATCGCATCAACAATAAGTTTTTTTACTTGCTTAGCCGATTTTTCATCAATCATATAACGACCCCGTGCAAAGCCTGTAACAGCGTCTAAATTCGGAACTCTGAAGATCCCCTGACGGAGAAGGAAGAAGATGAGCACATTCAGCATAACAGTCGCGCTTGAGTGTTCGCGTTCCACATTCTTGAACTAGCGAATTACGCGGTATCCGCGTCATTGGCCCGCTCGTAAGGGCCCCACTCGCCAGCCCCTCCCGATCCGTCAGCATCATCGGCGATCCGCTGGCGTAAGCATTGACGGATGGCCCATCGACGTAACCGAGTGGGTCGGTCTGGAGGTATCGTCCTGTGGTTGGGTCGTAGGTGCGGTGCCAGTTGTAGTGCAGGCCGGTCTCGAGCTGGAACCATTGCCCGGGGAAGCGGGCGTCGAGCGTGGCCACGCCCGTGATCGAGACGACCTCGCCATAGGGCTTGTAGACGGCGTCCCAGACCAGGGCCTGGCTGGCATTGGTCATCCGGATCGGCCGGTCGAGATGGTC
>NZ_PQFZ01000016.1 GCF_002917105.1 Allobosea psychrotolerans | reverse complement strand
GTCTCGTTGTCGGGGCGGCCATAGACGAAGCCCGAGGAATAGGCGTTGTCCTCGTCACGGATATAGGTCGTGGCGATATGGATCGGGGTAACCACCCCCTTGGTCAGCGGGTCGATCTTGCCCATGGCCTGCGCGGCGAGAGAGCGGGGATGGAGCGAGCGCTTGGACATGATCGCTTTCCGATGCCCTGCTCAGATCCGGCCCATCCGGTTCCTGCTGTCGGGGCTGGCGATCATCCTGCTCGAAAACGCGTGGTCATTTTCGCGTATTTTGGCTAGCTATCGACTGATTCAGTCACTCTACGAGAGACAGATGGCGAAAACAGTCGACCTCGATCGTTTCGATCATGCGCTGCTGCGGGAGGTGCAGATCGATAATCAGACCCCGGCGCGCATCCTGGCGGAGCGGGTCGGCTTGTCTCAGAGTGCGGTGCTCCGGCGATTGCGCCGCCTACGTGCCGAACGGATCATCACAGCCGACATCTCGATCGTGAGTCCGGAAATCCTCGGCGTGCCCGTCACAGTGCATGTCCTTGTGTCAATCGATCACGGCTCGCGAACATTTGGTGAGTTTTCCCGTAAGATTCAGGCTCGTTCTGAAGTCAAACAGGCATCATACGTGACTGGAGGAGCCGATTTTGTTCTGCATTTACAGGTTGAGAGCATGGCAGCCTATGCCGCCTTCGCCCGCGACGTCTTCCATGATGATCCGAACGTTTCAGAGTATCATACTTACATTGCGATGCGCGAAGTGGTTGGTTCGACATCGAAACGATAGGAGTGCGCTGTCTGAGGCGCGAGAGCCCGTGCCGGCTATCGATCGCGTCACCGCTAACCAACGCTATGCATCCCGATAGAATCCGAGGGTTCGCCCTGGCATGAGCGTCGGCCATGCATCGGCTCATATGCCAGCACTGAACTGAACCGCGACGCCCTCCCAGGCCGTCGACCGTTCCCGCCGTCTCCTTCGCCCATGACACGCTTCAGGGTGATCCTGGCGCGCTCGATATGGTGCACGACGCCGATCGGCGCGCCCGGCTCGATGCTGCAAGCGCGATCGAACGCGGCTTCCCCCACATCTTCCTGGCGAGGCCGATAACGCAAGGCGATCATCCGCGGCGGTGTCGAGATCGTGGGCAGGCAGGGGCGCGCATCGTACCGCGTGCCGGCCGGCAGGGAGCCGATGAGTGCTTGTTGCGGACAGGGGCGGGCGGCAGGTCCGCGTCGCCTTCGATTTGGATTTCAGTTCACTTAGTGCAACGAGTCTCCAGCTTCAGCCGATCGAAGGCTTCTACCACGCAATCTGAGAGCTTTATCTCGTTCCCGTCTCGAAGCCAAGTGTAAGTGGCAAAGCGAATCGCGCCAGAAGACAATATAGAAACAAATAATAGCCGATCGTGCGACTCTTTGGCGGGCCACAACGCCGAAAGACCTTTCATGATAGCCTTTTCAAGATTGATTTCGTTCGCGCGATTTTTGCTCTGAAGCGCTGCGTTGTTTCTCATGATTTTTGCGATCGCGAGCGTTCTCTCCGCGTCGAAGCGCGTCAGGTTTGAAAGGATCGCCTTGCGCACGACCTCCAGGGCGGGCTCGTCAGGGGAGCTTCGGGCAATCGATTCGGCAATCATCTCATAATATTCGCGCAAGTGAGAGAACAGGATCTCGTCCTTGCTGTCGAAATAATTGAACAGGTTTCTCCTGGAAATGCCGGCAGAGTGAGCGATTTCGTCGAGCGTCGTGGTGTCATATCCGTTCTCAAGAAACAGGCGGATGCTGACATCGGTTATGTGCTCGTATTTTTCGCGGCGATTGCGTTCGCGAAGGCCTTCCGGCTTGGTAGATTCTTGTCGCATGTCTGCCTCAACTCGATATTTCGCCCATATTGATATGGCCGACGCAGCGCAAAAAATCGGGACAACCGAGGTTCTAAGCCGATCGGCGCAATCGCCGTCGACACAAAGATGCCTCAATTAAATTGCACTCAGTGCAGTAATAACTCAATGAGATCCCTTCAGGGGCTGTCCGGATCCACTGTCGCGGCCTGCGGCGCAAACCATTCGGTTGGGAAAAGCGTGACCATGCGGAGAAATCCTCTGATTGCCTTCATTGGAATGGCCGGTGCCCTGCTTGGAGGCTGCGCAACCGGCTCGTTGGAGCAGGCCGGGTCGCTTCAATCATATGACAGTTTGGTGCAATCGGATGGTTTGTTGACGCGCTCGAAGCTGCGCGTCGACAAAACGAGCGTGACAAGGGCCCGTACAGTCAAGATCGTCCCGACCGCTTTCTCGGTTTCCTCGACGCAGCCGAGCCTGACACCCGCGCAACGGAGCCTGGTCGCGAATGCGATCGATCGCGCCATGTGCGGCGGCCTGAGCGAGCGTTTCGTGGTGGTCACCCCGTCCGAGCCTGCCGATCTCACGGTCCGCGCCCTCGTGACCCAGGTCGCGCCGACGGATGTCGTTTCGGCGGGGGTCTCTCGCGGCGCCTCGGTTGCGAAGTCGATTCTCCTGCCTGGAGTTCCTGTCCCGCTCCCGCGCATCCCCGTGGGAATGGGAAGCATTTCGCTCGAGGCGGAGGCTCGCGACGCCCATGGCAAGCAGCAGGCGGCGATGGTCTGGGGGCGTGGCGCAAATGCTTTCCTGACCTCGGCCCGGTTGAGCGAGGAGAGCGACGCTTACACGCTGGCGAGCGATTTCGGTTCCGATTTCAGCAAGATGCTCGTCACCGGCGAGACGCCGTTCGGCAAGGCGCCGACATTTCCGTCCTTCGAACAGATCGGCGCGCAGCTTGGGGGCGACGCGAAATACGCCGCTTGCCGGGCCTTCGGCCCGTCGCCAGGGCTTATCGGCCTGGTCGGCGGCAGCGTCGGCGTGCCGCCGAGCTGGACGGATAAAGGAGCCGTCGTTGCCGTTGAACGATAGGGCGAGAGCGCCTGCTAGAGCTGGTTCGTCCTGAACGTATCGCAGCTCTGCATCGAGCCCGAGCGCAGGCCGGTGGTGAACCAGCGCGTGCGCTGCGCCGAGGAGCCATGGGTGAAGGAATCGGGCACGACGACACCCTGCGAGGCCTTCTGCAGCTTGTCGTCGCCGATCGCGGCAGCGGTCTTCATCGCCTCGTCGACGTCGCTCTGGTCGATCCGGCCCATCGCCTGGATGTTGTTGGCCCAGACACCGGCAAAGCAATCCGCCTGCAATTCGATGCGCACCGAGATCGCGTTGGCGTCACGCTCCGAGGAGCGCTCGCGCAACTGGTTCGCCTTGGGCAGGATGCCGATCAGGTTCTGGACGTGGTGGCCGACCTCATGGCCGATGACATAGGCATAGGCGAAATCGCCGCCGCCGCCGAGCTTGCGCTGCATCTCCTGGAAGAAGGAGAGGTCGAGATAGACCTTCTTGTCCGGCGGGCAATAGAACGGTCCCATCGCAGCCTGAGCGGTGCCGCAGCCGGAGCGGTCGACGCCGGAATAGAGCACCAGGCGCGGCACCTGGTAGCGCGTATTCGCCTGCTGCGGCAGCACCTTGGTCCAGACGTCCTCGTTCTGGGCCAGCACGGCCGAGACGAAGCGGCCCATCTCGTCCGAGGGCGGGCCCGAGGATTTCCGCGTTTCCTGGGTCGGGGCGCTGCGCCCGCCGATGCCGCCGATCAGTTCCGCTCCGCCGATCAGCAGGCGCGGATCGATGCCGAGCGCCCAGCCGACCAGGCCGAGCACGACCATGGTGCCGATGCCGATGCCGCCGCGCCCGCCGGGCAGGCCGGCATAGGTGCCGCCGCCACGCCTGTCCTCGACATTCTCGGACTGGCGATAATCTTCCCATTGCATGGCAGGCACTCCGCTCTCTCGGCCGCCAATCTCTGCGAGCGGGGCCAGAAACTCAAGTCGTCTTGCGGCGGAGGGTTCCGTCTCGGTTTGGAGATGTCAATCAATTGCATTACAGTGTCGGCCGGAACTGAGAGGTGATCATGGCAGCAAGCGATCTTGTTCAGGCCCGCATCGATCCACGTGTGAAGGAACGGGCAGCGGCCGTCTTGCAGGAGGCGGGTTTGACCGTCTCGGACGCGGTGCGGATCCTGCTGACCAGAACCGCCAATGAGGGCGCGCTGCCCCTGGAATTGATCGACCCGGCCCGGCACGAGGCATGGTTCCGCGCGAAGGTGCTCGAGGCGCTCGCCGATACCGGCCCTGCGACGGATCATGCCGAGGTCAAGGCTCGCTTTGCCGAAAAGCGCCGGGCGGCCCTGGCGCGGACATTGGCGGCCAAGGCGTGAAGCTCGAATGGAGCGCGCTCGCAATAGCCGATCGCGAGCGCATCTTCGACTATGTCGCAACCGACAATCCGCGTGCCGCCGTCGCGCTCGACGAGCGCATCGAGCAGCATGTGGAGGTGCTGCCGGCCTTTCCGGAGAGCGGCCGCCCCGGCCGTGTCGAGGGAACGCGCGAACTCATCATCGGCGGCACGCCCTATATCGCAGCCTACCGTATCGGCAGCGGAGTGATCTGAATCCTGCGCATCCTGCATATGTCGCAGCTCTGGCCGGACGTGTTGCCCTGAGCGAGCACCATGGCGGCGTGTGACCCACCCCGGCCGGTCAATGATAGCCGCCGTCGAGCTTCACCTTGCCGCGGAAGGTCCAGTAGACGAAGGCCGTGTAGAACAGGATCATCGGCAGCAGGAAACTCACCCCGATCAAGACGAAGACATGCGAGGCGGGCGCTGCCGCCACGTCCCAGATCGTCAGGCCCGGCGGTACGAGATAGGGATAGTTCGAGATCGCGAGGCCGAGGAAGCAGAGCACGAAGATCGCGATGGTGAAGGCGAACGGCGTGAATTCGTGCTGGCCGTGCAGCCGCTTCCAGACCATCCAGCCGCAAAAGGCGGTGAGCAGCGGGAAGGGCCAGAGCAGGGCGAAGTTGGCGGGCGTGAACCAGCGCTCGGCGATGCGCGGATGGGCGTAGGGCGTCCAGAGCGAGACCAGGACCGCGAAGGCCATCAGGCCGAGCAGCAGCAGCTTCGCCTGGGACCGGGCCCGCTCGGCGACCGCGCCTTCGGTCTTGTAGACCAGCCAGGTCGCGCCGAGCAGCGCGTAGCCGACGACGACTCCCGCTCCGCACATCACGGAGAACGGCGTCAGCCAGTCGAAGGGCCTGCCGGCGAACTGCCCGTTCGCCACCGTGATGCCCTGGATCAAACCGCCGAGGATCAGCCCCTGCGCGAAGGCGGCGATGGTCGAGCCGAGCCAGAAGGCGAGGTCCCAGATGCGGTGCTTCGGCTTGGCGACCCAGCGGAACTCGAAGGCGACGCCGCGGAAGATCAGCGCCAGCAGCATCAGGATCACCGGGATGTAGAAGGCCGGCATGATGATGGCGTAGGCCTTGGGGAAAGCGACCCACAGCCCGCCGCCGCCCAGAACCAGCCAGGTCTCGTTGCCGTCCCAGAAGGGAGCGACCGAGTTCATCATCTGGTCGCGTTCGGTCTCGTCCTTCGTCGCGGGAAACAGGATCGCGATGCCGAGGTCGAAACCGTCGAGCACGACATAGAGCATCACGGCGGTGCCGATCAGCCCGGCCCAGATCACGGGGAGATACCATTCCATTGTCGGTCTCTCCTCAGCTCTGGGGTTGGATTTTGTCGTCGCCGGGACGGCCGTCGCCGAACAGGTCCGAGGCCGGTCCCTGCGCAGCCTTGAGTGTGCGCCTGGACGGCTGCTCCGGCGCGTCCTTGTCGCCGATCTCGTCGGGTCCCTTGTCGATCAGCCGGTTGATCAGCAGGATTCCGGCCGTGAACACCACGCAGTAGACGCAGACGAACAGCGCCAGCGAGATCGCGACCTCCAGCGTCGTGATCGGCGAGACCGCGTCCTTGGAGCGGATCACCCCCGTCGCCAGCCAGGGCTGGCGGCCGACCTCGGTGACGAACCAGCCCGACAGGATCGCGATGAACCCTGCCGGCCAGCTATGTTGCGCGAGCCAGAGCCAGCGCCGCTCCTCGAAGATCCGGCCCTTCCACCACAGAAAGGCGCCGAGCCAGCCGAAGCCGATCATCAGCACGCCGATGCCGACCATGGCGCGGAAGGCGAAGAAGGGAATCTTGACCGGCGGCCTGTCCTCAAGCGCGAAATCGTTGAGGCTGGGAAAGAGCGCATCCATGCTGCCATGGGTCAAAAGGCTCGCCAGGCCGGGAATCGAGATCTCGAAGCGGTTGAGGCCGGCCTGCTCGTCGGGCCAGGCGAACAGCACGAGTGGGGCGGGTTTCGCGGAATCCCAATGCGCCTCGATCGCGGCGAGCTTGGCCGGCTGATATTTGGCGGTCTGCTTGCCGTGGAAATCGCCGATCAGCGCCTGCACCGGGGCGGTGATGGCGATCATCAGGATCGCCATGCGCACCATGGTCTTGGCCGATTCGGTGCGGTGGCCCGCCATCAGATGGCGCGCGCCCGTCGCCAGCACGACGAAAGCGGTGGTCAGATAGGCCGCCGTCATCATGTGCATGTAGCGCAGCGGGAAGGTCGGGTTGAAGACGATCTGCATCCAGTCGAGCGGGTAGGCGATGCCGTCGCGCATCTCGTGGCCAGCCGGATACTGCATCCAGCTATTGGCCGAGAGGATCCAGAAGCCCGACAATGCCGTGCCGCCGGCGACGATGATGGCCGAGAGAAAATGCAGCCAGGGCGGCACGCGCTTCCAGCCGAACAGCATCACACCCAGGAAAGATGCTTCCAGGAAGAAGGCGGTCAGCACCTCATAGCCGATCAAGGGGCCGATGACGTTGCCGACGACGAGCGAGAACCGGCTCCAATTGGTGCCGAACTGGTAGGACAGCACGATGCCGGAGACCACCCCCATGGCAAAGGAGACGGCGAAGATCTTGGTCCAGAACCGCGCCAGCAGATGAAATTTTTGGTCGCCGGTCTTGAGCCAGAGGCCCAGCAGCGTCGCGATATAGGCCGAGAGCCCGATCGTGAAGGCGGGAAAGACGATGTGGAAGGAAATGGTGAAGGCGAACTGGATGCGCGAGAGCAGAAAGGCGTCGATCGTCATCACAGGGCTCCGTCCGGCTTCGCCGCGAAAAGCGGGTTGTACGACTTCGCCGAAACAGCATCGCCGCCAAAGGTGACATTAGTCAAACCGGCGGTGGATTTCTGCGGCCGGTAGTGCCGCAGGACGTTATGTCCAAGGGGGCAGGGCCAGGGGTGTCAGATCCAGGGGCGTCAGGTCCATGGGCATCAGGTCCATGGGCATCAGGTCTTGGCGTCGAGCGCGGCCTTCAGCGCCCGCAGGTCGCGCCAGGCCAGGCGCTTCTGCAAGGGTTGGCGCAGCAGATAAGCCGGATGCAGCGTCGCCATGGCGCGGATGCGCCGCGTGCCGGTATCGTATTCCAGCCATTTGCCGCGCGATGCGAGGATGCCGGTGAGGCCGAGCAGTCCCTGCGCCGAGGGCGCGCCGATGCAGACCAGGATATCGGGGTTCGCGAGCTGAATCTGGCGCTGGATGAAGGGCAGGCAGATCGCGACCTCCTGCGGCGTCGGCGTGCGGTTGCCCGGCGGCCGCCAGGGCAGGAGATTGGCGATATAGACATGCTCCTTCCGGTTGAGGCCGATCGCGGCCAGCATCCGGTCGAGCAATTGCCCGGAGCGTCCGACGAAGGGCAGGCCGATGCGGTCCTCGTCGGCGCCCGGCGCCTCGCCGACCAGCATCAAACGGGCGGCCGGATTGCCGTCGGAAAAGACCAGGTTCTTGGCGGTGGCCTTCAGCGCGCAGCCCTCGAATTGCGCGAGCGCCTCCTTCAAGGCATCGAGCGTCATGGCCTGCTGCGCCATCGTCCTGGCGGTGAGGGCGGCGTCGTCCGGGGCGGTCGCAGTCGCGGGCAGGGCCTGTCGAGCTGCTGCCGCTGCGGTTGCGCGCACGAGCTGCGGCGGGGCGGGGCGCACTGCCGCCGGCTGCGGCGCCTCCATGAAATGGTTGTGCGGCGTCTCGTCGAGCGCCTCGGTGACGCCCATCTCGGCGTACCAGGCGAGAAGTTCAACAGGATCTGGCGCGGCAGTGGACATCATCGCTGATGTTCTAGCACGCTCATCTGCGTCTTCGCGAGCCGCCGCAGTTGCAAATTGGAACGCACGCTTCGATAGAGGGGGTCCAGACTGATGCCATGTCTGTCTTGAGTGCCATGCCTGTCTTGCGCCATGCGCGGCTTGAACGGGCAGGCGATATGGTTCACATATAAACTAACTGGCTTCGAGCCAGTCGAAGGCCTCCGGAGGGCAGGATGGATCTCAAGGAAGCGCAGAGCGAACCGCGCGAGAGCATGGACTATGACGTCGTCATCGTCGGCGCCGGTCCAGCCGGCCTTGCCGCCGCCATCCGCCTGAAGCAGCTCGACGAGACGATCTCCGTCGTGGTGGTCGAGAAGGGCGCCGAAGTCGGCGCTCACATCCTGTCGGGCGCCGTGATCGATCCGGTCGGCCTGGACGCGCTCCTGCCTGATTGGCGCCAGGACGAGGGCCGCCCGCTGACGACTGAGGTCAGCGAGGACATCTTCTATTTCCTGACCGAGCCCAACGGCATCCGCCTGCCCAATTTCGGCATGCCGAAGCTGATGAACAACCACGGCAACTTCGTCGGTTCGCTCGGTCTTGTGGCAAAATATCTTGCGGCACAGGCCGAGGCGCTCGGCGTCGAGATCTATCCGGGCTTCGCCGCGGCCGAATTGCTGTTCAACGAGGATGGCTCGGTCGCCGGCGTCGCCACCGGCGACATGGGCATCGCCAAGGACGGCACGGTCTCGGAGCGCTTTACGCGCGGCATGGAACTGCGCGGCCGCTACACGCTGCTCGGCGAGGGCGCGCGCGGCTCGCTCTCCAAGATCGCCATCCGCAAGTTCGGGCTCGATGAGGGGCGCGAACCGCAGAAATACGGCATCGGCCTGAAGGAGATCTGGCAGGTCAAGCCGGAGAAGTTCGTCAAGGGCCGGGTGCAGCACTCCTTCGGCTGGCCGCTCGACAATGGCACCGGCGGCGGCTCCTTCCTCTATCATTTCGACGACAACCTGGTCACCGTCGGCTTCGTCGTCCATCTCAACTACACCAACCCGACGCTCTCGCCCTTCGACGAGTTCCAGCGCTTCAAGACCCATCCGCTGATTCGCGATCTCTTCGACGGCGCCAAGCGCCTGTCCTACGGTTCGCGTGCCATCACCGAGGGCGGCTTCCAGTCGGTGCCGAAGCTCACCTTCCCGGGCGGGGCGCTGGTCGGCTGCGCGGCCGGCTTCGTCAACGTACCGCGCATCAAGGGCAGCCATAACGCCATCCTCTCGGGCATGCAGGCGGCCGAGCATCTGGTGCCCGCTTTGGCGGCCGGCCGTTCGCATGACGAGGTGGTCGAGATCGAGGCGGGCTGGCGCGACAGCGCCATCGGGCGCGACCTCAAGCCGGTGCGCAACGTCAAGCCGCTCTGGTCGAAATACGGCACGCTTCTGGGCATCGGGCTGGGCGGCATCGACATGTGGCTGAACCAGCTCCTCGGTTGGTCGCCCTTCGGCACGCTCAAGCACGGCAAGCCGGATTACGCGACGCTGAAGCCTCTCGCCGAGGTCAAGCCGATCGTCTACCCCAAGCCCGACGGCAAGATTTCGTTCGACAAGCTGTCATCGGTCTTCCTGTCCTCGACCAATCATGAGGAAGACCAGCCGGCGCATCTGAAGCTGACCGACCCCTCGATCCCGATCGCCAGGAACCTGCCTGTCTATGGCGAGCCGGCGCGGCTTTACTGCCCGGCCGGCGTCTATGAGGTGGTCTACAGGGATGCCGAGGCGAAGACCGAGCCGCGCTTCGTGATCAACGCGCAGAACTGCGTCCACTGCAAGACCTGCGACATCAAGGACCCGGCCCAGAACATCACCTGGACGGTGCCCGAGGGCGGCGGCGGGCCGGGCTACTCGAATATGTAAGCCTTGGGGAACATGTAAGCCTTGGGGAATATGTAAGCCTTGGGGAATATGTAAGTCTTGGGGAATATGTAGGTCTTGGGCCTGTGAGCCCGGGCCGGCGCAAACCGCCGGCATGGATGACGAAAAAAGGCGCGCCGCTTTCACGGCGCGCCTTTTCTGTGTCGGGCGATGTCGCCGACTCAGCCCTTGCGGACGACGCTCGGAGCCGGCTTGGTGGGCTCTGGCTGCGCGCAGCCGGCGGCGAAGCCTGCCAGCAGGGCGACGGCGGCAATGCTCAAAACGATCTTCTTCATTTGAATGATCCCAGGTGAATCGTCGCGGAACATGCGAACGCTTCTGTCCTAGCCTTAAATTCCTGAGGCTTGGACACTGAAAACTGCGCGAACGTTGCGGCGCAGCATGCTTCTGTCGGATTGTTGCATCGCTGCTACGGATTCGGCCTAGCAGCGCTGCGATGGCTTGCCCGTCCGCCCGGAAACCGCCATCTTGAAGGCTTAAGCGAAGTGGTCCCGGTCGCGCTGATGTATGGCCCCGCGTGACATACAGGCTGCGGACCGAGGGAGAATGACAATCGTGACGTTTCGATTGAGGGGCCGCGGCCCGAGCACGGCGGTTGCCCTGGTGTTTTTTCTCGCATTGCAGGCCGGTGCCTCGGCTCAAGGGGCGGCTGCGACGCGTACGACGGAACAGCTGGAGCCCGCCGACAGCCTGGAAGGCAATTACCTGGCCGCGATCGTCGCGGGTGCCGGGCGCGATCTCGGCGCGGCCTCGGTCTATCTGCGCGAGGCGATCAAGGGCGATCCGCTGAACAATGATCTGCTGGAGCGCGGCTTCGTCGCCTTCCTGGCCGATGGTGCGATGAGCGACGCCTTCCGCGCCGCCGACAAGCTGATCCAGCGCGATCCCAGCAACGGCCTGGCCCAGCTCGCGGTCGGCATTCGCGCGATCAAGCAGAAGAGCTACCAGACCGCGCGCGGCCATCTCCAGCGCGGCGGCCGCGGCCGCGCCGCCGACATCACCGCGACCTTGCTCTCGGCCTGGGCCTATGCCGGCTCCGGACAAACCAACAAGGCGCTCGAGACGCTCGACCGGCTCAAGGGCGAGGCCTCCTACAACCTCTTCCGCGATTACCATGCCGGCCTGATCCTCGATATCGCCGGGCGCAAGGTCGACGCGGAGAAGCGCCTGAAGAGCGCCTATGACGCGGAAAAGACGACGCTGCGCCTGGTCGATCTCTGGGCCCGCCTGCAGGCGCGCAACGGCAATTATGACGGCGCCGCCGCGACCTATGGCGAATTCGACCGCCTCCTGCCCAATCATCCCATCGTCCGGGACGGGCTTGCGCGGGTTGCTGCGCGCGAGCCGCTCGCCCGCCAGGTCGGCACCGCCCAGCAGGGCGCGGCCGAAGTGCTCTATGGCCTCGCCAGCGCCGGCAACCGCCAGGGTGACGAGGCCGCCGCGCTGCTCTATCTGCGTCTGGCCATCTATCTCGACCCCAGCCATGATCTGGCGATCCTGACGCTCGGGGACATCCTGGAACGCTCGAAGCAGCCCGAGGATGCTGTCGCGGTCTACGACAAGATGCCGGCGACCTCGCCGCTGCGGCCCAACGCCGAGATTCAGGCGGGGCTGGCGCTGGAGGCGCTCGGCAAATCCGAGGAATCGATCAAGCATCTGCAGGCGCTGATCACGGAGCGGCCCGACGATGTCGATGCGCTCTCGGCGCTCGGCAATGTCTACCGCACCCGCAAGCTCTTCACCGAGGCCGCCGAGACCTACGACAAGGCCATCGCCAAGCTCGCGGTTCCCGGGCGGGCGAACTGGGATCTGTTCTATTTCCGCGGCATCGCGCGCGAGCGCATCAAGCGCTGGCCCGAGGCCGAGGCGGATCTGCGCAAGGCGCTGGAGCTGATGCCGGAGCCGCTTGGCCGCGAGCGCGCGCTGGTGCTGAACTATCTCGGCTATTCGCTGGTCGATCAGCATCTCAAGCTCGACGAGGCGCTCAACATGCTGCGCCGCGCCGTCGAGCTCAGGCCGCGCGACGGCTACATCACCGATTCGCTAGGCTGGGCCTATTACCGGCTGGGACGCTATGACGATGCGGCGCGCGAGCTTGAACGCGCCATGGAATTGCGCCCCTCCGATCCGGTGATCAACGACCATCTCGGCGATGTCTATTGGCGCACCGGCCGCAAGCTGGAGGCGACCTTCCAGTGGAATGCGGCCCGCGACCTCGGCCCGGAGCCTGAAGATCTGGTCAAGATCAAGCAGAAGATCGAGCGCGGCCTGGAGGATTCCCCCTCCGCCAACGCCGCCGAGCCGAAGAAGGACGGCGGCTGAGTTCCAGCCGCCATCAACCCCTCCGGACTTGCCATGTCGGCCGCGCTGACGACCCGTGCTCGCGCCAAGGTCAATCTGAGCCTGAAGGTGCTCGGCCGACGGGCTGACGGCTATCACGAGCTCGAAAGCCTGGTCGCCTTCGCCGGCGTCGGCGATGAACTGACGCTCGAACCCGGGGCGGAGCTCGGCCTGAGCATTGGCGGTCCGCTTGGTGGCGGGCTCGAAGCCGGTGAGCGCAACCTCGTCCTGCGCGCCGCCCGCGCGCTTGCCGATGAAGCTGGCCCGCTGCGCTGGGGCCGCTTCCACCTCGTCAAGCGCCTGCCAGTGGCATCGGGCATCGGCGGCGGTTCGGCCGATGCAGCAGGCGCGCTGCGCCTGCTGGCGCGCCTGAACGGAATGTCGCGTGGCGAACCGGCTTTGCTGCGTGCAGCGGCCAGGGTCGGCGCCGATGTGCCGGTTTGCCTCGATTCGCGGGCACGATTGATGGCCGGCATCGGCGAGCGCCTCGGCGAGCCCTTGCGCCTGCCGCCGCTCTTCGCCGTGCTGGTCAATCCGGGCGTGCCGGTCGAGACGGCGGCGGTGTTTCGCGAGCTTGGGCTCCAACGGGGGCAGGATTTGTCGCCTGCCGGCGCCATGCCGGATCTCGCGCTGCCTTCCGTCAATGCGTTGGTCGCCATGCTGGAAGGCAGCGGCAACGATCTCGAAGCGCCGGCGCGGCGCGTGGCTCCGGTTCTCGGCGACGTACTTGCCGGGCTGGCGGCCTTGCCCGGCTGCCGGCTCGCCCGCATGTCGGGCTCGGGCGCGACCTGCTTTGCCCTGTTCGTTGATTGCCGGGCCAGCGCCGCAGCCGCCAAGGCGCTGCAGAAGAGCCGCCCGGGCTGGTGGGTCAAGGCGACTATATTGCGGTGAAGGGAGAGTTATTGAGTTAGTGCCGATGTGTGTAGTTTCGGCTTCGCTCCGAACATGCTTATCGTAAATTTATCGTACAAATATGAGTGGAAGATGGTGCTCATGGTATAGTATTTGTTTTGGGGTTCGTCGTGTTGATATCCGCTTTTCTCGCCCTTTGTGCCTATATTTTCATGGCCTTATTACTGTTTGGCGGCATTTTCGCTCCGGTCGGGTTCTTGACGATTTGGTCCGGCCGTCTTGGGCCGGGGTACTGGCCATGGCTAATGGCCCTCGCGCTAGCCATCTCGTCATCGGTATATCTTCCGCCGCTTCGCGAGCGGATCGGCCGACATTTTCGTGCTCCCCTTTTTATCGCAAGCTCAATGGCATTCTCGGTGTTGTTGGTCGGCGCTTACGCAGACGCCAGGCGGCAAAAATCTATCGCGGCGTTTTCGCCCACTCACGTTTTGCAGCACTCGTTTTTTCGGTCCATTCGCTCGGCGCCTCAAGAATTCCAGTTCTACCTGCATGCGGCGGCTTTGAAGGACTGCACTCCCTATGCTTGGAGCTATCGGGAGATGGCCTTTTACGTCCTGAAGCCGAGCGTTGCAGTAAACGTCCTGCCATGGGCGTGGCTGGAGATGTGCTCGATCCGGCGCCCCTGAGCCTCCGCGCCAGACCTGCCTATTCTCCTCGCGCCGCTGCAGACGAGCCAGCCGGGCTGGTGGGTCAAGCCGACCGTGCGGCGTTGACCGCCGCGTGGCGTCAGCCGCCGCGCGACAATCCGGCGTGGCTCACGGCCGCCACCGCGACTCGCGGGCGCGAGCGATAGGCCAGCCAGGAAGCCGCAGGCGGCGGCTAACATCGGCCAGAGCCCTGCACAACGGCCCGCTTGCCGGTGACCTCGATCAGATGGGTGCTGACTGCTGGGTGAAGCCGCGGCTGGGAAGCGTCGCACGGCAAGGGCGTTTCAGTGCGCCCGTGAAACGCAGAAATCGACGGTCTCGTTCAGCGCCTGCTTCATCGGGGAGGCGGGGAACAGGCCGAGCGCGTCCTTGGCCATCTTGGCGTAATGCTCGGCGCGCTCGATCGTGTCGTCGAGCGCGCGATGGCGACGCATGATGCTTTGGGCCTCTTCGAGATCGCCCTCGTTGATCTCGCCGTTCTGGAGCGTGCGGCGCCAGAAGGCGCGCTCGGTGTCGGTGCCGCGCCGGAAGGAGAGCACCACCGGCAAGGTGATCTTGCCTTCGCGGAAATCGTCGCCGGTGTTCTTGCCGAGCTTGGAGGCGACGCCGCCATAGTCGAGCGCATCGTCGATAAGCTGGAAGGCGATGCCAAGATTGAGGCCGTAGCTGCGGCAGGCGGCGGCATTGGCCTTGCCGGCCTCGGCGATGACGGGGCCGACCTCGCAGGCGGCGGCGAAGAGCTCCGCCGTCTTGCCGCGAATCACGGCGAGGTACTCGTCCTCGGTCGTCTCGGTATTCTTGGCGACGGAGAGCTGCAGCACCTCGCCCTCGGCGATCACGGCGGCGGCGGTGGAGAGGATATCGAGGGCGCGCAACGAGCCGACCTCGACCATCATCTTGAAGGCCTGGCCGAGTAGGAAATCGCCGACGAGCACGCTCGCCTCATTGCCCCAGAGCATGCGGGCGGCGAGCTTGCCGCGGCGCATGTCGCTCTGGTCGACGACATCGTCATGCAGCAATGTCGCGGTGTGCATGAACTCGACCGAGGCCGCGAGCTTGACATGGCCTTCGCCGCGATAATCGCACAGTGCCGCCGTCGCCAGCGTCAGCATCGGGCGCAGGCGCTTGCCGCCCGACGAGATCAGGTGGTTGGCGACCTCCGGGATCATGGTGACGTCGGAGCCGGTGCGCGACAGGATCATCGCGTTGACGCGCTCCATATCGGCGCGGGTCAGGCCGACCAGGGTCTCGATCCGGGCCTTGCCCGCATCCTGACCGGGTCCCTGGCTCGCTTCCTTGTCTTCGAACGCAACGACGACGCCCATCTCAATCACTCCGGCCGACTTGCGCAGATCGCGGCGCGCTGATGCCTTGCCACAACCGTCGCATGGGTGACCAGCCCCCGCAATTCGGCAATGACGCCGCACCTGGACGCCGCACCTGCGCAAGCGAGGGCTTGCGCGCGGGCCCCGGCTTCGGCTCCATGCGCCCATGCATGAACTCGTCCGCACCAACGATATCGTCCTGCTCGGAGCCATCGAGGCGCTGCTGGCTTCGGCCAATCTCGACTGCCTGATCGCCGATCAGCATATCAGCGCGCTGGAAGGCATGATCGGCGCCTTCCAGCGCCGGCTCCTGGTGCGCGAGGCCGACAAGATGCGGGCGCGGGCGCTGCTGATCGAGGCCGGCTTCGGCGCGGAACTGCGCGATGGCTGAATCGCAACCGGCCTCATTGCTAGGCGAGATCGGCGAGGACCGCCTGCTCGATGGCCGCCTGATCCTGCGCCAGCCGAAAAAGGGCCATCGCGCCGGCAGCGACGCGATCCTGCTCGCGGCGGCCTTGCCTGAGCTGGGCGAGGGGCCTCTGCTCGACATGGGCGCGGGCGTCGGCACGGTCGGGCTTGCTGCCGCCCTGGCGCAGCCGCAGCTACGGGTGGTGCTGGCCGAGCGCGATCCGGAGCTTGCGGCCCTGGCGTGCGCCAACATTGCCCGCAACGGCCTCGATGGCCGCGTCGCGGCGCTGGCTGTGGATATCACCGCCCCAGCCGCCGCCGTGACCGAGGCCGGCCTGGTCCCGGCGAGCTTCGCTTGTGTCGCGATGAACCCGCCCTTCTACGCGGCGCGGGAGACGAAGGTCTCGCCGGTCCCGAATCGGCGCGCCGCCCATGTCGTCGAGGGCGGGCTGGGAGACTGGCTGAAGGCAGCGCGCCGTTTGCTCCGGCCTGGTGGGAGGATCGCGATCATCCACCGCGCCGAGGCGCTGGCCGAAATTCTGGCCGGGCTCGCGACGGGCTTCGGCGGGCTGGAGATCCGGCCGGTCCATGCGCTGGCCGACCGGCCGGCGGTGCGCGTCCTCGTTACGGCCGTGCTGAACAGCAAAAAGCCGGCAGCGTTGCTGCCGGCCTTCATTCTCAACCGCCCCGAGGGCGGCTTCACTGAAGCGAGCGAAGCCCTGCATCGCGGATATGCGATGCTAGGTCACCGCGCTCAGTAGAAGTAGCGCGGGCCGTAATAGACCGGCGGCGGCGGATAGAGCGGCGGGCCGTAGAAGCGCGGGCCGTAGTAGCGCCGGGGCCCGTAATAGCGCGGCGGTCCGTAGTAGCGGCGCGGTCCATAATAGCGGCGCGGGCCGTAATAATACTGTGCCTGCTGAATCTGGGCGCCATCGACCTCGGCGGTCCCAGCCAGGGCAGGCTGGGTGGCTCCCGTCGCGATGGGGGCAGCCATGGCCGGGGCGGCTGCGAAGGACAAGCCGCCGAGCGTGGCCGCCGTCGCGATACCGAATGCGAGTTTGCGAAACATGATCCGATCCTCTTCAATTCGGCGCCAGCAGCCCCTGCCGCATGGTCGGTCGCCGTCTTCGAATGAAAGGGTACTGCGTTGGAGCTGAACGGCACAAAACCGCGTCGTTCAGCCTGTTTTCATCCTGCGGCCAGAGAACGGCCACATTTCGGCGGCTCAGCGGCAGACGCGCACGGGGCGGACGACCCAGCCATAGCCGGTCCAGACGCGCCTGTTGGTGAAGAAGCAGCGCGGGCGATAGACCGGGCGGCCGTAGTAGCGGCGCGGTCCATAGTAGCGGCGTGGGCCGTAATACTGCGCCTGCTGGACGAGATCGCTTTGCGAGGGCATGGTTTGCGCCGTACCTGCCGAGACAGGAGCGGCCATCGCCGGTGCGACCGTGAAGGCTGCGACGATGAGGCCAAGCGCGCCGAACAGCGCAGCGACGATACGGGATGACGGCATGGGCTTCTCCTACCAGACAGCCCGCCGGTTCGACATCAAGCGCTCGCCCCGAACGCCGCGAACCCTACGGGCGAAAAAATCCTAGCTCCTCCTGCATGAACGAAAGCTGTCTGTCGAGGTTCCAGCGCCATGCGGGGGCGGCGCAACGGATTCGATAGCCAGATCGGTGCAGGCCAGAAAATTTTAGCCTGCGAATCCGTCTTTCGCCAATGAGTTAGGTCAAAACCCGCTCGAAAACCGCATTCCACTTTCCCGGATCATGGTCTATGCACGCGCCGATCCACGATCTTTCGGAAGGCCCAAGCCTTGGCTGTTTCTGCCACTCTGCCCGATGCGATGAACCCGACCCGCTCCTTCCAGGGGCTGCTGCTGACCCTGCAGCGCTTCTGGGCCGAGCGCGGCTGCGTCATCCTCCAGCCCTATGACATGGAGGTCGGCGCCGGCACCTCCCATCCCGGCACGATGCTGCGCTCGCTGGGCCCCAGGCCCTGGCGCGCGGCCTATGTCCAGCCCTCGCGCCGGCCCAAGGATGGCCGCTATGGCGAGAACCCGAACCGGCTGCAGCATTACTATCAGTTCCAGGTCATCCTGAAGCCGAACCCGCCGAACCTGCAGGAGCTCTATCTGCAGTCGCTCGAGGCGATCGGCATCGACATGAAGCTGCACGATATCCGCTTCGTCGAGGATGATTGGGAGAACCCGACGCTCGGCGCCTGGGGGCTGGGCTGGGAATGCTGGTGCGACGGCATGGAAGTGAGCCAGTTCACCTATTTCCAGCAGGTCGCCGGCATCGAATGCGCGCCCGTCTCGGGCGAGTTGACCTATGGCCTCGAGCGCCTCGCCTGCTATCTGCAGAATGTCGAGAGCATCATGGAGCTCAATTTCAACGGGCTCGAAGGCGATGAGAAGGTCAGCTATCGCGAGGTCTTCCTCCAGGCCGAGCAGGAATATTCGCGCTATAATTTCGAACATGCCGATACAGCCGCCTTGTTCCGGCGCTTCGCCGAGGCCGAGGCCGAATGCCGGGCGCTGCTCGAAAAGGGCGAGAGCGGCGAGCGCCATCTCATGGTCCAGCCGGCCTATGACCAGTGCCTCAAGGCCGGCCACAGCTTCAACCTGCTCGATGCGCGCGGCGTGATCTCGGTCACCGAGCGCCAGAGCTACATCCTGCGTGTCCGCGAACTGGCGAAAGCCTGCGGCGCCGCCTGGCTGAAGACCGCCGGCGGGGGAGCGAACTAATGCCTGATCTCCTGCTCGAACTCTTCTCCGAAGAGATCCCCGCCCGCATGCAGCGCAAGGCGGCCGAGGACCTGCGGAAACTCGTCACCGATGCGCTGGTCGAGCGCGGCCTTGTCTATGAGGGCGCGAAAGCCTTCGCCACGCCGCGCCGGCTCGCGCTCCACATCGCCGGCCTGCCGGTGCGCGGCCGCGATATCCGCGAGGAGCGCAAGGGTCCGCGCGTCGGCGCGCCGGAGGCCGCGATCCAGGGCTTCCTCAAGGCGGCCGGGCTTTCCTCGCTCGATCAGGCGACGATCATCAGCGATCCCAAGAAGGGCGACAGCTACGTCGCCATCATCGAGAAGCCGGGGCAGGAGACGGTTGCGGCCATCGCCGAGATCGTGCCCGCCGTGATCCGTGGCTTCCCCTGGCCGAAGTCGATGCGCTGGGGCGCCGCCTCCGCGGCTGGCGCGAGCTTGCGCTGGGTGCGCCCGCTGCATTCGATCCTCTGCACCTTCGGGGCCGAGACCGAGGAGCCGGAGGTGGTTCCCTTCGAGGTCGACGGCATCGTCTCCTCCAACATCACTTACGGCCACCGCTTCCACTCAGCCGGCGCGATTCCCATCAAGCGTTTCGACGATTACGTGCCGAGCCTGGAGAAGGCCAAGGTCGTGCTCGATGCCGACCGGCGCAAGGAGATCATCCTCAACGACGCCCGCACGCTCGCCTTCGCGCAGGGCCTCGAACTGGTCGAGGATGAGGGTTTGCTGGAGGAGGTCGCGGGGCTGGTCGAATGGCCGGTCGTGCTGATGGGCTCCTTCGAGGAGCGCTTCCTGGAGATTCCTGGCGAGGCGATCCGCGCCACCATCCGGGCCAACCAGAAATGCTTCGTGCTGCGCGATGCCGCGACCGGCGCGCTCGCCAACCGCTTCCTGCTGACCGCGAATCTCGTCGCCAGCGATGGCGGCAAGGTCATCACCGCCGGCAATGAGCGCGTCGTGCGCGCCCGCCTCTCCGACGCCGCCTATTTCTTCGCGACCGACAAGGGCGATCTGCCCGATCTCGACACGCTGGAGGAGAGCGCCGGGAAGCTCGGACTCGACCTCGCAAAGCCGCTCGACCAGCGCATGGCCAAGCTCGACAAGCTCGGCGTCGTCTTCCATGCAAAACTCGGCACGCAGGGCGAGCGCGTCCAGCGCATCGCGGCGCTGGCGCGCGAGCTTGCGCCGATCGTCGGGGCTGATCCGGACCTCGCCGAGCGCGCGGCCAAGCTCGCCAAGGCCGATCTGCCGACCGAAATGGTCGGCGAGTTCCCGGAATTGCAAGGTTTGATGGGCCGCAAATATGCGGAACTCCAGGGCGAGCACCCCAGCGTCTGCGCCGCGATCGAGGAGCATTACAAGCCGCTCGGCCCCTCCGACCGCGTCCCGACCGATCCGGTCTCGGCGGCTGTCGCACTTGCCGACAAGCTCGACACGCTGGTCGGCTTCTGGGCGATCGACGAGAAGCCGACGGGGAGCAAGGACCCCTATGCGCTGCGCAGAGCGGCGCTGGGGGTGATCAGGCTGGTGGTTGAGAATGGGGTGCGGCTGCCGCTGGTCGATGTCGTTAAAAATCGGGCAAAGGGCATTTTCGAAGCCGATTACCATTTCTCCAAATATACCTTCCTGTCGCAGCTCAACACGATGCGTGAGCTGTTCCGCGATGGCGAGGTTGCGGCGGAAGTTTTCTCCGATGATGAGCGCAAGATAATCGATGAGGCATATTATCGGGACGAGGATGCCGGAGTTGATACGGCGTACGGGATTCTTACCGATCGCTGTGCCGCGAATCTTCTCTCCTTTTTCCACGACCGCTTGAAGGTGATGCTCCGCGACCAGGGCGCGCGGCATGATCTGGTCGATGCCGTGCTGGGCGAGGGCGGCGGTTCAGACGACCTCCTGCTCATCACCCATCGCGTCGCGGCGCTGGCCCGCTTCCTCGAAACGCAGGACGGCAAGAGCCTGCTCGCCGGCTACAAGCGCGCCGCCAACATCCTCAAGGCCGAGGAGAAGAAGGACGGCGAGGGCGCCTTCTCCGGGGCGGCCGACCTGCAGTTGATCGCAGGCGCCGGCCTGATCGAGGAGAAAGCGCTGGCCGTTGCCTTGGCGAACGCCACGCCTGCAGCCGCCGCCGCGGTCGCGCAGGAAGACTATGAGGGCGCGATGGCGGCGCTCGCCGAATTGCGCCCGGCTGTCGACGCCTTCTTCGACCAGGTTACGGTCAACGATCCCGACCCCGCCTTGCGCGTCAACCGCCTGAAGCTGCTCAACCAGCTCCGCGAAGCGACCCGCGCCGTCGCGGATTTCGGGCGTATCGCAGGGTAGGGTGCGGGGAACCCCTCTCTCCTCGGGGGAGAAGGGGCGCGTCATTCTCGGGCGGAGCGAAGCGTAGACCCGGGAATCTCTGGAGAGAGATGCTCGGGTCTACGCCCGAGCATGACGTATACGGCCTCATTCCCGCGGAGCGGCCATCCGGAGGCGTGAGTGGAATGGGCACCTGCGGCCGGGCGCCCGGCCCCGGGCTCGGGAACCTATTCCCACACTGCGACGTTCTGTCATCGGGGCTGACGTGGCGCGAATGCGTCGTGGCACGGGCTCCGGGGGGCCAGTTTCCGGCCGCGACAAGGGACTTCACATATGTCTATCCTTATTTCGCTGCTCATCACGGTGCTCGTCATCGGCCTCGTGCTCTATCTCGTGCGCATGCTGCCGCTCGATGCGCAGATCAAGAACGTCGTCCAGATCATCGTCATCGTCATCGGCATCATCTCGCTGCTGCGCTACCTCGCTGTTTTCTGATCGCAACGCGTCATGCTCGGGCGCCGACCCGAGCATCTCCCGCGAGAGGTGCTCGGGCCTCTGCGGAGCCTGTCCTTGGGCCGGCCAAAGATTGAACCCGAGGGCCCCGGCCGGGAATGACGGCCCCGATTGACGCCGCGCTTGCGTTGAGCCACATTTTCATAGGTCCAGAGGGCCCCGGACGCATCGCGTCCCGGGGCCCTTTCCTATTTGCAGGGCGATACCCGCGATGAACTCGCAGAACCGCACGACCCATATCCGCCTGACCTCGCATCCCGAGCCCGGCAACGCCGCGACGCGCTTTCCCATCCGTTGGGGCGCTGAGAGCCCGGCCGAACGCGGCCCGATCATCGCCTCGACGACGGCGCCGGGAGACCGCAACGTCATCGGCGCCCATGGCGGCTCCTATTCGGTCTATCGCGCGCTCGCCATTTCGGCGCGCGCCATGAACCCCTCGCAGCGCCCGGACCTGACCAACACCTATCCGACAGCCGAGATCCCGCCGCAGCCGCAATGGTTCGCGCCCGGAAAGATCGTCTCGATGGACCCGTTCGGCCATCGCGTCGCGCAGGATTTCGGACAGCTGATCGGCGAGGGCATCGACATCCGTCCGACCATCGCCATCACCAAGGCCAGGCTCAATTTGCCCGAAATCCTCGCCGCAATGGCAGGGCACAGGCTCAGCCCCGACGAGCATATCCTGCACAGATCCGGCGATATCAGCGTCACCAAGATCGCGATCGACCCGGTCTGGCATCTGCCGGGCATCGCCGAACGCTTCGGCACCAGCGAGCAGGAGTTGCGCCGCACGCTCTTCGAGCAGACCGGCGGCATGTATCCGGAGCTGGTGACGCGGCCTGACCTGCGCGTCTTCCTGCCGCCGATCGGTTCGATCACCTGCTACATCATCGGCGAGGTCTCGGCGATCACCGATCCCAAGCGCAGCGTCGCCTGCCGCGTCCATGACGAGTGCAATGGCTCGGACGTCTTCGGCTCGGACATCTGCACCTGCCGGCCCTACCTCGTGCATGGCATCGAGGAGGCGGTGAAGGAGGCGCAGGGCGGTGGCGTCGGCCTGATCGTCTATAACCGCAAGGAAGGCCGGGCGCTGGGCGAGGTCACGAAGTTCCTCGTCTACAATGCCCGCAAGCGCCAGGAGGGCGGCGATTCCGCCGCGACCTATTTCGAGCGCACCGAATGCGTCGCCGGCGTCCAGGACGCCCGCTTCCAGCAATTGATGCCCGACGTGCTGCACTGGCTCGGCGTCACCAGGATCGACCGGCTGATGTCGATGTCGAACATGAAATACGACGCCATGGTCGAGAGCGGCATCGAGATCGGCGAGCGCGTCGCGATCCCGCCCGAACTCGTGCCGCCCGACGCCTCGGTCGAGATCGAGGCCAAGAAGGCGGCGGGCTATTACTCGCCCGACGGCGCGCCCGGCGACAACGCCCTGAAGGCGACCGTCGGCCGCGATCTCGACAAGTTCTGAGCCGCTCCATGTCTAACCAGAACACGATGTCTGACCAGAAGACGGACGCCGTCCGCGCCTTGCTCAAGCCTGCTGCCGTCCGCGCCCGCGCGCAGGAGATGCTGGCGCTCGGCCTGGCCGGCAAGCTCCTGCATTTCAGCGTCGATGCGACGCGGCTCGACGCCTGCGCCGGCTATGTCCTCGACACGATCAAGGCGAACTACCCGACGCTCGACATCCCGTTCCACGCCCGCTGGCGGCATTTCAACCTGGCCGGCGTCGATCGCTGGAGCGTGCTCGACCAGGCCGCGCGGTTTCCCGACGCCGGGGCGCGCGGTCGCGCAGCCTATGATCTCGCCGTGGTCAGCGTGTTGCTGGATGCGGGAGCGGGCCCGGACTGGCGTTATCGCGATGCGGCCTCGGGGCAGTCGGTCGGCCGCTCCGAGGGGCTGGCGCTGGCCTCTCTCGACATGTTCGCGGCCGGCCTGTTCTCCAGCGATCCGGCCGAGCCGCTGCGTGTCGACGCGGCCGCGCTGAAGCGGCTCGATGGCGCGGCGTTGGCGCAGGGCTTCCAGGCCGGTCCCGGCAATCCGCTGCTTGCGGTCGAGGGCCGCGCGGCCTTGATGAATCGTCTCGGCGAGGAGCTGGAGCGTCAGGGTCTGAAGCGCCCCGGCGATCTGTTCGACCGGCTCGTTGGTGCGGCCGAGACCGGCACATTGCGCGCCGGGCATATCCTGACGGAGGTTCTCTCCACCTTCGGCGGCATCTGGCCGTCGCGCCTGACGGTCGCCGGTGTCGCGCTGGGCGATACCTGGCGGCATCCCCTGATCGCGCAAGCTGAGCCGACGGCCGGGCTGGTGCCCTTCCACAAGCTCTCGCAATGGCTGTCCTATTCGCTGATCGAGCCCTTGCAATGGGCCGGGATCGCGGTGATCGACATCGATGACCTGACCGGTCTGCCCGAATATCGCAATGGCGGGCTGTTCCTCGATTGCGGCGTGATCGCGCTGAAGGATGAGAGCGATGCGACGCGCGCCCATGAGGTCGGCTCGGCGCTGGTCGTGGAATGGCGCGCGCTGACCGTGGCGCTTCTCGACGAGATCGGGATGCTGATCCGCAAGCGCTTGGGACGCACGGCAGAGGAACTGCCGCTGGCGAAGGTGCTGGAGGGCGGCACCTGGGCCGCCGGCCGGCGCATTGCCCGCGAGAAGCGCGGAGATGGCGGCCCGCCCTTGACGATCATCAGCGACGGCACCGTATTTTGAGTTGGCAACACCACAGCCCTCATCCTGAGGAGCCGCGAAGCGGCGTCTCGAAGGATGCTCCAGTGCGCTCTGGACCATCCTTCGAGACGCGGTCCTTCGGATCGCTCTTCAGGATGAGGGCTGAGAGGGTACAAAGGGGCGTGCAGGAATGACCAAGAGCCAGGACGGCGTCACCGTCGTCGACCATCCGCTGGTGCAGCACAAGCTGACCCTGATGCGCGAGAAGGACCGCTCGACCAAGAGCTTCCGCCAGCTCCTCAACGAGATCGGCATGCTGCTCTGCTACGAGGTCACGCGCGACCTGCCGATGGAGATGACCGAGATCGAGACGCCGCTGACGAAGTCGATGCAGCCGATCATCGCCGGCAAGAAGATGGTCTTCGCGCCGATCCTGCGCGCCGGCGTCGGCTTCCTCGACGGCATGCTGGAACTGGTGCCCGCCGCCCGCGTCGCCCATATCGGGCTCTATCGCGATCCCAACACGCTCCAGGCGGTCGAGTATTATTTCAAGGCCCCCTCCGACATCGCCGAGCGCATGGTGGTGGTGATGGACCCGATGTTGGCGACGGCCAATTCGGCGGTCGCGGCGATCGACCGGTTGAAGGAGCGCGGCGCCAAGGATCTGCGCTTCGTCTGCCTGCTGGCGGCGCCCGAAGGCATCGAACGGTTTCGCGGCGCCCATCCCGATGTCCGCATCTGGACGGCGGCGATCGACGAGAAGCTGAACGAGCACGGCTATATCGTGCCGGGCCTGGGCGATGCCGGCGACCGGATGTTCGGCACGCGATAAGGCGACATGGCGCTGAGACATGAAAATGGCCCGCCCCGTTTTCCGGGGCGGGCCGACGAGCCGGCGTGACGATCAGGCGGGTAATGGCGCGATCATCCGGCGGATCGCACTATCATGCGTTATTCGATGACCTGCACGATGCGGCGGGTGCGCGGGTCGACCAGAACAGGGCGCTGGTTCACGACCGTGTAGCGATAGTCGGTCACACCATATTCGCGCGGCACCTCGCGGTAGACCACGCCATCCGACGGCAGGACCGTGCCGACGACGACCGGTTCCGCATAGGTGTAGGACGGCACGCGCTGCTCGACCACATACTGCCGGAAGCGAGGCGTCTGGTCGCCGATGATCGCGCCGACCACGGCGCCGCCGACGCCGCCGACAACCGCGCCGACCGGGCCGCCGACGATCGCTCCGCCGACCGCGCCGGTGGCGCCGCCGCTGAGAGCGCCGCCCTGAGCGCCCTGCGGGTTCTGCTGTGCGAAAGCGACTGCGGGAGCGACGGCGATCGCGGCGATAAGAACAAGTTTCTTGAACATGGTTTTTCTCCTTCCAAGAGAACGTTCGGGAAGGAAACGGGCTGGCGCGGGCGCGAGTTCCGAAAAACTGGGTAACAAGATATGAATATTCGCAACCGGAATGGCGAAAGCGCCATGATATCAAGGCGTCGCGGCACTCACGAAATCCCGTGGTCTATCCGCGAACATAAACGAAAAACGGCGGATCCGGGGATCCGCCGCTCCATATCCTGCCTGTTCCGGGTCGTTACTTCGGTGCGGCTGACAAGGCTGGGCTGAGCTTGTCGGCGTCGCGCTTGATCAGGGCGGCGAAACCGGCCGGGGTGCGTTCCTCGGCGGTCGGCAGCACAGTCCCCAGTTCGAGCAGGCGCTTCTTGGTGCCTTCGTCGTTCAGCGCCTTGTCGAGCGCTGCGACCAGACGATCGACGACGTCCTTGGGCAAGCCCTTGGGGCCGGCGATGCCGTTCCAGGCCTCGATCTGGTACTCCGGCAGCCCGGCTTCCGCGGTGGTGGGAACGTCGGGCAGGGCCGGGGAGCGCTGCTTCGAGGCGATCGCATAGGCCTTGATGTTGCCGGCCTTCACCTGTTCGGCGACGCTGACGATCTGGTCGCACATGAAGTCGATCTGGCCGGAGACGAGATCGTTCAGCGCCGGCCCGGTGCCGCGATAGGCGACGGCGTTGATCTTCGGCACGCCGAGCTGGGCCTTCAGCAGGGTGCAGGTCGTCCAGGAGACGGAGCCGAGGCCGGCATGGGCCTCGTTCACCTTCTCGGAGTTCGCCTTCACATAGGTTACGAACGCCTTCAGGTCCTTCGGCTCGAAATTCTTGCGGGCGACGATCAGGATCGGCGTGCCGCCAGCCAGACCGATGGCCTGCATGCCATTGATCGGGTCGTATTTCAGGCCGGGATAGGTCGCGGGCGCTGCCGAGAACGTGCCCAGATGCCCCATCGCGATGGTGTAGCCGTCGGGCACTGCCGTGACCGCGCGGGTGATGCCGGTGGTGCCGCCGGCGCCGGCGACGTTCTCGATCACGACCTGCTGGCCGAGCGTTTTCGACATATGGTCGGCGACGATACGCGCGATGATGTCGGTCGGCCCGCCGGCGGCGAACGGCACGATCATGGTGACCGGGCGCGTCGGATAGGTCTGCGCCTGGACGCCGCCGGCGAACGCGATGGTGATCGCGGCCGCCAGGCCAAGTGTCAGTTTCCTCATGAACGATGCCTCCCTTGAGATGTTTTGATGGACGCTGGATTGAACGAGCAGCTCTAGCAACCCCGTCATTCGACGAAGACCTCTTCGCGCTTCTTCGAGATCGAAGGCAGCAGCGCGATCACCAGGACCACTACGGCGACGATCAGCAGGCCGGCCGAGATCGGCCGCTCGATGAAGGTCATGAACGAACCGCGCGAGATGATCAGCGCCTGGCGCATCTTCTCCTCGAGCAGCTTGCCCAGAACGAAGCCGAGCAGCATCGGTGCGGGCTCGAAGCCGAGCTTGATCAAGAGGTAGCCGAACAGGCCGAACATCGCGGTGAAGGCGACGTCCACCGGCTGGTTGTTCACCGAGTAGATGCCGATGCAGCAGAAGATCAGGATCGCCGGGAACATCAGGCGGTAGGGCACCTGCAGCAGCTTCACCCAGACGCCGACCAGCGGCAGGTTGATGATGACCAGCATCAGGTTGCCGATCCACATCGAGGCGATCATGCCCCAGAACAGCTCCGGGTTCTTGGTCATGACCTGCGGGCCGGGAATGATGCCGTGGATCGTCATCGCACCGACCATCAGCGCCATCACGGCATTGGGCGGGATGCCGAGTGTCAGCAGCGGGATGAAGGCGGTCTGCGCTCCGGCGTTATTGGCCGATTCGGGACCAGCGACGCCTTCGATCGCGCCACGTCCGAAGCGCGAGGGATCCTTGGCGATCTTCTTCTCGAGGGTGTAGCTCGCGAAGGGGCCAAGCACCGCGCCATTGCCCGGCAGGATGCCGAGGATGCCGCCGATGAAGGTGCCGCGCAGCACCGGGTTGATCGACTGCTTGATCTCGCTCCAGTCCGGGAGCAGCCGGCCGATCTTGGCCTTCACCACGTCGCGCGCCTCGGGGTTTTCCAGATTGCGCAGCACCTCGGCAAAGCCGAAGACGCCCATGGCGAGCACGGCGAAATCGATACCGTCCGACAAGGGCGGGAAGCCGAAGGTGAGGCGTTCCTGCCCGGTTTCGAGGTCGGTGCCGACCGTCGAGAGCAGCAGGCCCAGCATGATCATGCAGAAGGCCTTGAGGATCGAGCCGCGCGCCAGCACGACGGCAAAGCACAGGCCCATCACCATCAGCGAGAAATATTCCGCCGGACCGAAGAGCAAGGCGAGCTTGGTCAGGGGCGCGCCGAGCGCGGCGATGAAGAGGGTCGCGACGCAGCCGGCGAAGAAGGAGCCGAGCGCGGCGATGCCGAGCGCGACGCCGGCGCGGCCCTGCTTTGCCATCTGGTGGCCGTCGAGCGTGGTGACGACGGAGGTCGCCTCGCCCGGGATGTTGACCAGGATCGCGGTGGTCGAGCCACCATATTGCGCGCCGTAATAGATGCCGGCCAGCATGATCAGCGCGCCGACGGGATCGACGCCGAAGGTGATCGGCAGCAGGATCGCGATGGTGGCGATCGGCCCGACGCCGGGCAGCACGCCGATCAGCGTGCCGATGAAGCAGCCGGCGAAGCACAGGGCCAGGTTCTGCAGGGACAGCGCGACGCCGAAGCCGAGCGTGAGATTGGCGATCATGTCCATCGTGTCAGATCCCCAGGAGCCAGGGCGCCAGCGGAATAGGCAGGCTGAGTGCGTATTTGAAGAGCAGGGCGCAGGCGGTCGTCATCGCGATGGCGAAGATGATCAGCTCCTTCCATTTCATGTCGTCGGCGGCGAGGCCGGAGACGAGGATGACCAGCGGCCCTGCGACGAGCAGCCCGAGCTGCGGGACATGGATCGGCCCGATGTCGAAGCCGCGAATGGCGAGCCCGAACAGGCAGGCTCCGCCGAGCACGAGGAAGACGCCACGCCAGGCCCAGCCCGTCAGCTTCTCGCCGTTGAAGCGCAGCGAGGCGAGCGAGAGCATGAGGCCCAGCACGGCGCAGATCACCGCAAAGGATTTCGGCAGCATGCCCGGCCCGATCTGGCGAAGGCTACCGAGAGGCAGGTCGCCGGACAGGAGGAAGGCGAAGACGCCAAGCGCGACCATGAACAGGCCGGCCGCCATGTCCTGCTGCGAGCGAATGCGCAGACCCTGCGCCCGTTCGATAGGATTCAAACTCATCAGGCTCCTCCGGTAGACGGCCCGACGGCGCGGGCGGTGCGTTTCATCTTGGGTGGCGAGATGACGAACGGAAAAACATGCCGTTCGTCGATCAGGGTGACGCTCTCGCGAAGGATGGCGAGAAAGTCGTCGCGCGAGCTGAGCTTCTGCTGCGGCCGCCAGGCGACGCCGACCAGCGCGCCAGGTGGCGGGGGGTCGAGCAGCGCGCCGCGCAGGCGGCGCATCGTGACACCCGGAAAGCTCAGGCGCGAAACCCAGTCGGGCGCCAGCGCCATGCCGAGTCCGGCGGCCACGGCCGACATCATCGCCGGCTTTTCGGTGGCCTCGATCGAGACGTTGGGCACGGCCCCGACGCTTTCGAAATAGGCCATCACCAGATCATAGGCGAAGGGCCGGCTGCGCTTGGAGGGAACGATGAAGGGTTCGCCGACGAGGTCGAGCATCGTCAGGTGTTCGCGCGCCGCCAGCGGGTGCTGTTCGTTCAGGACGACGAGCGGCCGCTCGACGCGCAGGATCTCGAAGGCGCAGTCGGTCGGCTTGCGCGGCGGACGTGTCAGAGCGAGATCGAGCTTGCCGGCCTCCAGCATCTGAATCAGCGGGGCTGTCATCGCCTCGACGAACTTGATCTCGATGCCGGGATGCTGCTCGCGGAAATAGGCGAGCGCCTCGGGCACGAAGCTCGAAGAGGCGGCGTCGATCGCGCCGATGCGCAGGACCTTGCCGGAGGCGAGCGAGGCTCCGCGCACCGCGCGCGAGGCGTGCTCCATCTTGACGAGGATGCCCTTGGCCTCCTCCAGCATGATCAGACCGGCGCGCGTCATCGCGACCTGGCGCGTGGTGCGCGTGAACAGGGCGACCCCGAGACCATCTTCCAATGCGCTGATCTGGCGGGAAAGAGCGGGTGGCGCGAGTCCAAGCCGTTCGGCTGCGCGACCGAAATGCAACTCCTCTGCCACCGCGATGAAACATCGCAGTTGCCTGACGTCCATGGCGCTCGTCTGCTCCCCCTCTGGCGTATCGTTTTCCGATATCTTCCAGCCGCTATCGTCATGCCTCTAGCGGCTCTGGTCGCGAAAGCGACTCTAGAGGAATTCATAATCTTTTGGCAACAATGCCCTGGCCGCAATCAGCGCGCCGCGCTCATTTGGACCTTGCGTCGGAAAAGCCGGCCGTCGATCAGGGCGAGACCGGCGAAGATCGCGGCCATGCCGGCGAGATGCCGCGGCAGCAGCGTCTCGCCGAGCAGGCCGACGCCGAGCATGATGGCGCTGACGGGCACCAGGAAGGTGACGAGCATGGCGTTGTTTCCGCCCGCCCGCCGCATGATCTGGAAGAAGATCACATAGGCGAGCGCGGTCGAGATCAAGGCGAGCCCGACCAGCGCGGCCGCGGCTGTCCAGGACGGCGTGGGCAGGCTCCAGGGTGGGGCGAAGACGAGGACGAGCGGGAGCGACATCACGGTCGTGGCGCTGAGCTGGCCCGCCGCCGTCACCAGCGGCGGCGTATCGCGAAAGCGCCGGCCATAGAGCCCGGCGAAACCATAGGACAGGGCGGCGCCCAGGCAGGCGAGCTGCGGCAGGAGCGCGCCGCCCAGGCCACTGAGCGCATCGGGCCCCATCAGGATGCCGACGCCGACGAGCCCGGCCAGCACGCCGGCGAGCTTGAGCGGGGTGGCCTTCTCATCGGTGCCGAACAGATGCGCGACGATGACGCCGAAGACCGGTGTGGTGGCGTTCAGGATCGCGGAGACGCCGCTCTGGAGCTGGGTCTGGCCCCAGAAGATCAGGCAGAACGGAATGAGATTGTTGAGCAGCCCCATGACGAAGAAGGCGAGCCACATCCGGCGGCCGACCGCCATGTCGAGCCCGCGCATCCGCAAGACGAGATAGAGCACGGCCGCCGCCAGGCTGACGCGGGACAGGACGACGGCAAGAGGCGGCCACTCCGCGACGGCGATCTTGCCGAAGAAGAAGGAGCCGCCCCAGAGCAGCGAGAGCGCCAGCAGCAGGAGCCATTCGCGCGCGCCCATCACGGGGCCAGACGAGGTGGGAGCGGTGGTCATCTGGAAAGCCCTATCCGAGGGAGCGCGCCAGCGCTCCCCTGTCGCGTCCTGGCTAGGCGCGTTGATAGTGCGGCGCCACCCGTTTTCCGCTCAGGCGGCTTCGGCGTCGCGCGCCTGCCACATCGCCTTGAAGGCGGGACGGGCCTGGCAGGCTTCGAGCCAGGCCTTGACGTGCGGCGCGGCCTCGAAGAGCTGTGTCGCCGGCTTGGCGTAGCGGATGACCTCGGCGAGGTTGATGTCGGCGACCGTGAAGCGCCCGCCCATGACGAAGCCGCCGCCTTGCGCCAGCGTCTGATCGAGCACGGCGAACGGGGCTGCGAGCGCGGCCAGCGCCGCGGCGGCGACCTCGGGCTTGCGCTTCTCCGGCGGATAGGCGGCAAGGTGGTATTGCAGGTTCAGCGCATGGGTCTCGCATTCGGTTGCGGCCCAGAGCGCCCACATCACGGCGAGGCCTTCCTCCTGGGCGTCGCGCGGGGCGAGCGGCCCGCCATGCTTGCGCGCCAGATAGAGGTTGATCGCGAGCGATTCATGCAGCTTGAAGCCGTCATCGTCGATGCTCGGGACATGGCCGTTAGGATTGACCTTGAGGAAATCAGGGCTGCGCGTGTGCAGCGGCGCGTCCGGCGCCTGGGGATCGGGCACGCGATAGACCTGGATCACCGGGACATGGGTGAAAGCGAGGCCGAGCTCGTTGGCGAGCCAGATGTTGCGCGAGGCGCGCGAGCGGTAGCAGCCATAGATCGTCAGGGTCATGCGGTGAGGCTTTCGGCAGAGAAGCTGAGGGCGTGCGCACCATAGGGCGAGCCGCGCGGGCCAACAATCGCTGCCGTGCGGTGGGGGGTATTCTCCCCAGGGCGAAGCGCCATCGACACCACGCATCCTTATGCAGATTTTATTTGACGTGCGCCGCCGCAGGGTGCACTTCGCCGACGCCGCCGGACCTTCGGGGAAGGCCGCTATCAGGAACCCCAATCGCAATGCCAACCGACAGTCCCAGCCGACAGTCGATGCCGTCCGCCGCCGCCTCGCGCGCCTGACCGGGTAACCGGCTCGCTTGCGACCGGCCGATGACGGCCGATCGCAAGGAACCGAGCCATGAACGATATCGTCACGCAGGACAGGGGCGCGGCAGCGCCCGATTTGCTGGTCAAGACGGACTTGCTCGCGAAGACCCTGGCCTGCACATTGGCGCAGGAACACATCGCCGACATCGTCGAGACGCTGAACGATCAGGACACGGCGACCATCGCCGAGGTCCTCGTCGCCTTGCCGTTCGAGCGCGCCGTCGAGGTCCTGGACCAGCCCGAATTGTTCGACGCGCCCGCCGCGCTCACGCTCCTCACCGAAGAGCGCGCGGCCGCCTTCCTCTCCGCCATGTCGGCCGACCGCGTCGCCGACATCATCCGCGTGCTCGACGCCCCAGCGCGCGAGCGACTCACCGCGCGGCTCGACCAGGAGACGCGTTCGGCCCTGACGCGGCTGCTCTCCTATCCCGAGCACAGCGCGGGCTCGATCATGACGACCGAGTTCGTCAGCGTGCCGGCGAACTGGACCGTGGCGCAGACGCTCGACCATATCCGCCATGTCGAGCGCTCGCGCGAGACGGTCTACGCGACCTATGTGCTCGATCCGGTGACGGGCGCGCTCATCTGCGCGGTGCCGCTGCGCCGGCTGATCAGCAGCGCTTCCGATGCGGTGGTCACCTCCGTCGTGCCGGCGCACAAGCCGATCAGCGTCACGCCGGCGACGGATCGCGAGGACGTCGCCCGGCTGATCTCGAAATACAATCTGCTCGCGGTGCCCGTCGTCGATTCCGCCAATCGCGTCATCGGCATCGTCACCGTCGACGACGTCATCGATGCGATGATCGAGGAGACGACCGAGGACGTGCAGAAGCTCGGCGGCATGGAGGCGCTGGACGAGCCCTATAACGAGATCGGTTTCGCACGGATGATCCGCAAGCGCGCCGGCTGGCTTTCGATCCTGCTGCTCGGCGAGATGCTCACGGCCTCGGCCATGCAGTACTTCCAGGGCGAGCTCGAAAAGGCGATCGTGCTGACGCTGTTCATCCCGCTGATCATGAGTTCGGGCGGCAATTCTGGTTCTCAGGCGACCTCGCTGATCATCCGGGCGCTCGCTTTGCGCGAGATCAGCCTGAAGGATTGGTGGCGGGTCGCGCTACGCGAATTGCCGACCGGGCTGACGCTGGGCGCCATCCTCGGCGCCATCGGCGTCGCACGCATCGTGCTCTGGCAGAAGCTCGGCATCTACAATTACGGCGAGCACTGGGCCCTGATCGCGGCAACCGTGGGCGGCGCGTTGATCGGCATCGTCACCTTCGGCTCGCTGATGGGCTCGATGCTGCCCTTCGTCCTGAAGCGGCTTGGCTTCGACCCTGCCAGCGCCTCGGCGCCTTTTGTGGCGACGCTCGTCGATGTCACCGGCCTGGTGATCTATTTCGGCGTGGCGGCGGTGATCCTGAGCGGGACCTTGCTCTGACGTATCGATGGCAGGCGCCGGGGCGAGGCTCGGCGATCATGTCGGATGCCCGCCCGGCGCCACCGCCACGGTCGCGTCGACATGGTGGCGCAACTCGTCGATCTGCTTCTTGTGCTCCTTGAACTCCGCCAGCGCAGCGCCCTGAAGGGCGCGGCTGCTGGGCAGCTTCACCTTCATGGGGTCGACGAAGTGCCCGTTCGTGGTGACCTCGTAATGGACATGCGGGCCGGTCGAGAGGCCCGTCGTCCCGACATAGCCGATGATCTCGCCCATATGGACGGAGGCGCCCGGCTTGATCCGGCGGGCGATGCTGGCCATGTGGTTATAGGCGCTGGCATAGCCATTGGCGTGCTCGAGTTCGACACGGTTGCCGTAGCCGGAGTGAACCCCGGCGGCCGTCACCGTGCCGTCGCCTGCGGCCATGATGGGCGTGCCGCGCGGCGCGGCCCAGTCGACGCCGTTATGCAGCCGGGAATAGTGCAGGATCGGGTGGTAGCGCATGCCGAAGGGCGAGCTGATCCGCCCCTCCTGCACCGGCTTTCGCATCAAGAGTTTCTTGAGCGAGACGCCGTCATCGTCGAGATAGTCGAGCTCGCCCGTTTCCGGTGAGGCATAGCGGTAGATCTGCTGCGTTTCGCCGCCGGTGGACAGCGCCGCATAGAGCAGTTCGCGATGGTTTGCCGGTGCGGGCTGGTCGTCGGTGAAGACCAGCTCCAGCCGGTCTCCGCTGCCGGCATGCTGCTTGAGGTCGAGGCCGGCGGCGAAGGCGCCGATGAAATCGTCGATCACCTCGCGCGGCACATCGCTCTTCAAGGCGCTGGCATAGGCGCTCTGGTAGAGCGTGGCGTTGTTGCCGTCGTCCTCCTCGTCATCGGCTTCCGCCTTGCCCTGCGTGCCGTCATGGCCGCGCGCGGGCAGGGCGACGGTGATGAAACGGCCCCGATCGTCCAGGGCCACGACCTGCTGCGGGCCGCTCTCGTCGAACAGGATGACGCGCTGGATCGTGCGCTCGCCGGCCTCGGGCCCGATCGTGACGCGCAGATGCTGGCCATCGGGCAGATCACCCCTGGCCCGTTTGCCGAGCGCGGCGAGGATTGCGGCGACGCGCTCGCTGGAGGCCCCGTTCGCGGCGAGCGCCGCGGCGAGCGTCTGCCCGCGCTCGAGCGCGATATCGACATCGCCGAAGCGCTCGTGGTTGTCGGCGTCCGCCGAAACATCCGTGACATTCTCGGGGATGATCCGGACATCGAGCGAGCCGAAGCGGCGGGCATCCTCCGCGTCGGCCTCGGTGCTGGCCGATTCGCCGACCATGCGCAGCGTTCGCGACAGGATACGCTGATTCGAATAATCGGGCGGCAATTGCGGCGAACCGGCCGAGAGCCGGGCCATTTCGGCGATCTGTTCGTCGATCGCGGCGTCGGACAGGCCCGGAGCATCCGGGTCTATGACGAGCGCCGCGAGATCCCGGCGCGTGACCGAGACATCCGCGTCGGCGGGGTCGGTCGCATCCTGGGGCGGCGCCTCACGCGCCGAGCCGGCGAGCAGCCGGGCGGGATCGAAATCCGGGATGTCGAGATTGGCGACGGGGAGCGGCGACAGGGCGACGGAGACATGCGCGAAGGCATGCACCTTGGTGATCTCGCGTCCGGCAGAGACCTCCGTCAACGGCGCCCGGAAATGCTGCGTCGTGCTGATCGCGAAGCTGTGCTGGACCAGGCTGTCGCCCTTATGGGCTGCCTTGCCCACCGCGGTCTCGTCATTATGCGGGGGCGTCGCCTTCTCCGGCCGCTGCGCCGTGACGTGGTCTCCTTCGGAGACATAAAGCGAGGAGCCCATCAGGGCGGCGCCGAGCAGGCCGATCAAGGCGCAGGCGCAGAGCCAGCGCCAGTTGAGCGAGTGGTGCTCGGAAACCGGCAATTCTGCCGGGGCGGCGAATGGATCGGCAAGAGGCTCGGCGCTGTCGTCGTAGAGGAAGTTCAACTCGGCTCTGCCCGTCCCGCTCTCAATCTAAGAGTTAGAGCAGGGTCGATGCGAAAAACCGGTTCCCACTTTTTCGCATCCTGCTCTGGGCTGCCAGGCCTTGGGGGTGAGCGCCGGCGCGACCCGTCTATGCGCCGCCCGAGACGGCGAAACTATGGCCGCACGAGAACCTTACCCAGCAAGAACCTTACCCGGCCAGAACCCGCTGCGGCGGGAAGGTGACCTCGACCAGCGTGCCTTCCTTCTTGACGCTGGTGATGCTCATCGCCGCGCGGTTGGCCTCGACCAGCGCCTTGGTCAGCGGCAGCCCCAGGCCGGTGCCGCCCTTGCGACGCGTCGTCGGCACCTGGCGGAAGGGTTCGAGCGCCAGCGCGAGCTCGTTGTCGTCCATGCCGATGCCGGTGTCGCGCACCCGCAGGATCGCCTCGCCCTGGTCGCCGAGCGCCGTCGAGACGATCACCTGGCCGCCGGCATCGGTGAACTTCACCGCGTTGGAGAGCAGGTTGATCACGATCTGGCGAATCGAGCGCTGGTCGGCGACGACCGGCGGCAGCTTCGGCGAGAGGCCCGAGCGCAGCACCACGCGGCCGCGCTGCGCCTCGGGCTGCAGCAGGGCGACAGTCGAGAGCGCGATCTCGTTCAGATTGACGCTGACGAAATCGAGGTCGAGCTTGCCGGCCTCGATCTTGGCGAGGTCGAGCAGGTCGTTGACCAGGCTGATGACGTAGCCGCCCGACTGATGGATGTCGCGCAGATACTCCTTGTAGCGCTCGTTGCCGATCGGCCCGAAGCGCTCCTCCGCCATGACCTCGGCAAAGCCGATGATGGCGTTGAGCGGCGTACGGATCTCGTGGCTGATCTTGGCGAGCACGTCGGATTTCTGGGCGCTGGCTTTCTCGGCCGCCTTGCGCGCCTCGACCAGCTCGCCCTCGGTCTTCTTCCAGGCGGTGATGTCGCGCAGCACGGCGCAGAAGCGGCGCTCGGAGCCTTCCGTGATCTGGCCCATGGTCATGAACAGCGGGATTTTGCCGCCCTGGCGCACCCGGCCGACGACCTCGCGCCCGTCATTCATCACCGAGGCGACGCCGCCACCCTTCAGCCCTTCGAGATAGTCGAGTGCCGGAGCATGGCTCTCGGCGGCGAAGAGCAGCGTGAACAATTCGCCGGTGACCTCGCGCTGGTCGTAGCCGAACAGCGCCTCGGCGGTCTTGTTGAGCGACAGTACGCGGCCGCGCTCATCGACGGTGACGACGCCGTCGGTCGCCGTGTCGAGCATCGCGACGAGTTCGCTGATGCGGGATTCGCGCGCATCGACATCGAGCCGCAGGGCGTTGACGCGGGCGGCGCTCTCCTCGTCCTCGGCCGCGAACTCCGCCGCGAGCTCGGCTTCCTCGGCCTCCTCCGGCGTCAGCACCTTGACCTCGCCGCCGCCATCTGCGTGGCGGAAGGCCATCAGAGTCGCCGCCTCGCCCAGCCAGGACACGCTCGAGAGCACGGCGTTGACGCTGATGAGATGGTTGAGCCGGTCGATCAGGATCATCGCGCCGCCATCGGTGCGTGAGGCCTCCTTGATCAGGCGGCTGACATTGCCGCCCGCCTTGAGATCGTCGAGATCGGCATAATCGAGCAGGTCGAGCAGCGTGCGATTGGCGTAGAGCGCCTCGTCGCCGCGATTGACCAGGACCGCGATCGGCAATTTGTCGAGCACGTCGGCATGGGAGTTGGGCTGCCGCTGCCGCGCGGTCTCGGAGCCGACCTCCATTGCGGGCTCGGTCGGTGCCTGCGTCGGGGCAGGCAGCTCGGCCGGCGCCAGTTCGGCCAGGTGGCGGCCAAGGGCGGCGTCCTGGTCCCGCGGCTCTGCGGCAGGCGCGGGCGGCTGCTCGCCGCTCTCCTTCAGCCGCAACGGCGCGACGGGGGGCAGGCGCGGGCTGATCTCGTCATCGCCGGCGATGCGCGCGCCCAGTGCCTTGGCTATTTCGCGGAAGGCATTGCGCTCGGCCGAGCTGAGATTGGGCTTCGAGGGCTCCAGCACCGGCCGGACGCTGGCGAGGTGACCGTTGCGCAACGGCACGATATTGCCGCCGGGGGCGGGCCCCTCGGATACGGCCGGGGCGGCAGCTTCCGCAGCCTTGGTGTCTTCCGGCGCCCTGGTCTCGTCCTTGGCTGCGGGAATCGGTTCGGGCGCCTCGGCTGCGGCCTCGTGGCCTTCGGCATCAAGCGCCGCCTCGTCCGCCTCCAGCGCGGAGCCGAACTCGGCCTCCGCCGGCTCGGTCGCGGGCGCTTCGATCTCTTCCACAGCCTCGGCCCCGGCGACGGGCGCGGCAGCGGCCTCGATCGTCACGGGCTCCATGGCCGCCGGGAGCTCCGCCGCGACGACGGGGCTTTGCTCGGCCGCGGGCCCGGCGTTCGCAGCCACGGGCGTAGCCGACTCGGTCTCTTCCATAGTCTCGGCCTCGGCGACGGGCGCGGCAGGGGCCTCGACCGTCACGGGCTCCATGGCCGCCGGGAGCTCCGTCGCGACGACGGGATTTTGCTCGGCTTCGAGCTCGGCGTTCACAGTCTCGGGCGCGTCCGGTTCAATCTCGTCTGCGGGCGTCTCCGCGATCGCCGTATCGGGAAACGGCTCGCGTTCCGTCAGGCGTGCGAGGCCGAAGCCGCGGAAACCGGCGAACTGGCGTGCCGCGTCCAGGAAGGGCGCGGCCGACAATTCGACGCGCGCACCCTCCTGCGGCAGCTCGGTGCGCCACAGCACATGGTGGCCGCTCCAGGTCGTGCCGCTGGCGAGACGCTGGGCGAGGCCGCCATCCCTGTCGATCAGGTCGTGGCCGATGATCTGCGCCCAGTTCCGCCCGGGCAGAGCGGCAGCGGCCTGCGGCCCGGCGAGCTCGGCGAAATCGGGAGAGACGCTGGTCAGGCGCCCAGTGGCATCGCTGTTCCAGAGAAAGCGCAGCAGGGCGCGGCGCGGTGTGGCTGGCGCCAGGGGCGGGACAACGGGGGCCGGGGCAGGTGTGGCGGTCGCCGCGGCCGATTCGGCGCCGGGTATGGCAGCAGGCACTGCGACGCCGAGCCGGCGCATCTCGCCCGACGGCACGGCGATTGCCAGCACCTCGCGCCCGTCGGGGGCCGTCAACAGCCGGCAGCCGCAGGTGATCATGGTCGCGGAGAAGCCCGAGGTCAGTCGCAGCCGCTCGAGCCTGATGCCGTCGCGCGGCGCAAGGCCGCCAGCCAGCAAGGCGAGCCTCTGCCGCGTCGGTGCCGGCAGATTCGCGGAAAGGCCGTCGCCGCCCAGCAGCGCCCTGGCACCGGCATCGGCGAAACCCGGCCGGCCGGCCTCGGCATCCCATAGCAGTACGGCCCCGCCATTCGCGAAGGACACAAGCCCGGCGTCCTGCGCCGCCGCAGCGCCTAGTCGCGCCCAGTCCTGTCCGGCTTCGCTCATGCTTGCCTGCTTGTTTCAGTCCACGCCCTTATGGCTAACAAAGCTTTAATAGCGCCCAAATGACAGCAAAGCCATGGAACTGAGACGGGCTCTCCCGCGTCTCGTACAAACAGCGTTAACGTGAGCGGGTGGGCAGAGCCGCGTGCCGTTGTCATTGCGGCGCAACAATGATATTGCACTGCACAATGACCGCGTCTGCTCATGAGTCATTGCAACAGGAGGATGCCCCCGATGAACGGCAAGACACCTTACGAAGTGCCGACTGAAATGCGTGAGTTCGCCGAGAAGAGCGTCGAGCAGGCCCGCAAGGCTTTCGACGGTTTCATCGGCGCGGCTCAGAAGGCCGTGGACACCGCTCACGGTTCGGCCGAGTCGGCCCGCGCCAATGCGCAGGACGTGACCCGCAAGGCGATGAGCTATGCCGAGACCAATGTCGCGGCCGCCTTCGATCTCGCCCAGAAGCTGGTGAAGTCCAAGGACCTGACCGAGGTCATGCAGCACCAGTCCGAGTTCCTGAAGTCGCAGATGGCTGCGCTCCAGAGCCAGCTCAAGGAGATGGGCTCGGCGGCGCAGGAAGTCGCGAACAAGGTCGCCGAAACGGCCGCCAAGGCGACGAAGGCCAAGTAAAGGGCCAAGCAAGGGCCTGACCGAAGGCCGATTGAGTCGCGACGGGCGCCCTGGCCGCGCCCGGAAGCGGACGAGATGAAGATTGAGCGGCCGGGCGATGAGCCCGGCACGCGTCGTTTTAGCGTTTGCGCGCGTTGTTTTCTCTTTTGATGGAGGATCGCGATGGTCAAATCCACCCCGACCAAGCCTACCCCGACAAAGACGACTGCCAAACCACCGATCAGCCTGGCGCCGGTGAAGGCGTTGCCTCCCATTTCCGAGGCGCCGGCCCCCGTCATTGCCAAACCTGTCGAGACCTCGCCTGTCGAGGTCAAGCCTGTCGCGGCCGTCGTTCCGGCGACGCCGCCTGCCGCGCCAAAGGTCGAGGCGCTCGAGCCGGTGGCGGGCGCCCCCGCCATCGAGCTGAAGCCGGAGGCTCCCAAAGTCGAGGCTGGCAAGGTCGAGGCTCCCAAGGCTGCCGCGCCCAAGCCGGAGGCTTCGAAGATCGAGGCTCCCAAGCTCGCCGACAGCAAGGTCCAAGCTTCCAAGGTCGAAGCTCCCAAGGTTCCCGAGGTTGCTGCTCCCAAGGTTGCTGCTCCCAAGCCGAGCGCTCCGTTGGCGAAGGCCGCGGAGCCGGCCGCAAAGGCTGCGCCCAGCCCGGCTCCCGCGATCAAGTCGGCTGCCCCGGCGAAGCTCGCCGCGAAGGTGGTGAAGCCGGCTGCGACCCGCATCCCGCCTGCCAAGACGCGCATCGAGAAGACGCCCGCGATCAAGGCAGCGGCCAAGAGCACCGCCAAGGCCGGGGCCCAGGTCGTGAGCCCGGTTGCGCCCGTCGCGCCTCCCAAGGCCGTGGCCCCCAAGGTTGCGGCTCCCAAGGCTGCCGCCCCCAAGGTTGCCGCCCCCAAAGCTGCCGCCCCCATGCCTGCAGCCGCGAAGATCGTCGAGGCGGTGAAGCCGGCCGTCGCCCAATCGGCCGAGATCGTGACGTTCACGGGCAAGACTGTGCTCGCTCCCGTGACCGCGCTGGTTCCCAAGCTGATCCCGAAGCCGCCGGAATTCGCCGTCGTCACCACCGCTACCGTGGTGACCCAGACGCTGGCTCTGGCGCGCACCTTCGGGGCGCTGCAGGCCCGCATGCTGGATTACGCCTGCGCGGAGTTGAAGGCGACGCTCGGCGAGGCCGAGACGCTGGCGCGCACCGACAGCGCGGCCGACGCCGTTGTGCTCCAGACCAAGGCCATCCGGCGCGGCTACGAGGCCTATTCGGCCCATCTCAACGACCTCGCGCAGATCGCGAGCACACCCTTGCGCAGGGGTTGAGGGCAAGGGTCCAGGGGAGCGCGAAGCACCGCTCCAAAATCCGTTGGGCGCGGCGTGAATTCGACGGTTGCAATCGGCTGGCGACCGCACTAGGTTCCGCGCCGCCGCCGATCGTGACTTTGCGACCGATCGCCAAGCGCCGGGTGCGGGCAGCCATAGCTCAGTTGGTTAGAGCGCTAGATTGTGGATCTAGAGGTCCCCCGTTCAAGCCGGGGTGGCTGTACCACCCGCACCATTGTCGAAGTCCGGTTTCACCGCCGCACTTCGGACGCGCCGCCCGGCAGGCTCTTGAACCCGCCCGTTTCTCTCGCCATATCTTGATGGATGGGAGGGTTCGCCTCCCACCGGTGGGGTGCTGCGACCAGCGGGCCCCGCATGATCCGAGAGGGCGCCTTTCGAGGGCCGTATGACGCGTACGCCAAGTCTGTCGCATCCGTTCCTGCTTGGGTTCGATGATATCGAACGCGCGCTCGACCGGGTGACGAAGGGGGGCAGCGAAGGCTACCCACCCTATAATATCGAGCGCATGCCGCGCTGCGACGACGAGCCGGACCGGCTCCGAATCACATTGGCGGTAGCGGGTTTCGCCCGCGAGCAGCTCGAGATCACGCTGGAAGAGAACCAGCTCACCATCCGGGGTCGCCAGAGCGACGACAAAAGCCGGCAGTTCCTTCATCGCGGCATCGCGGCGCGCCAGTTTCAGCGCAGCTTCCTGCTGGCGGAAGGAATGCAGGTGATGGGGGCCGATCTCTCCAACGGACTTCTCGCGATCGACTTGGTGCGGCCGGAACCTGAGCGTCTCATCCGGCGTATCGATATCGTGAGCCGGGATTGACCGGCAGGACGGGTGCAGCGCGGTTTTTGCATCTGTTCATAATCTGAGGCGTATTCTGAAAGCCGCTACTCGCACTGCTCTGAAGGAGGGCGCGATGAACGAAGATAGAACGATGATCCAGACCACTCCTCTGACCCAGGCCGAATTCGCGGCGCTTGGTACGGGCGAGGTCGCTTATCTGAAGCCGATGACGTCGGACGAGCTCCTGCGCATCTTCCCGCAGGCGCCCGAGATCCAGCCCGGCCTGCAGCTCTTCGCACTGCTCTCGGCCGATGGCGCACCGATCCTGGTGACCGATTCGCGTGATGCCGCGACCGCCAACGCCTGGGAGCACGACCTCAGGATGGTCAGCGTCCATTGACGCTGTCCCAGGCCGGACGCTGCTTCAGGCCGGGGCGGTGATTCCGGCGACTGCTGACGTCAGCCGGGCGATGTCGCCCGGCGTCGAGAGGCGGTGATCGCCATCCTTGATCAGCGTCAGCAGGACGGGATCGCCGGCGAGATGCTCGACGAGCTTGACCGCTTGCCGCCACGGCACATCGGGGTCGGCCATCCCTTGCAGGATATGCACCGGGCAGCCGGTCCTGATCTCGCTCCCGAACATCAGATGCCTGCGGCCGTCCTCGATCAGCGCACGCGTGATCGGCGTCGGATCGGGCGAATATTCGGACGGCCTCAGCCAGACGCCGTCGCGCAGGATGGTCTGCCGGATCGCCTCCGGCATCTGCGCCCACATCAGATCCTCGGAGAAATCGACGGCCGGCGCGATCAGCACCAGGCCGGCCGGTGCGAGCGCTGTGCCCAGCAGCTTGCGGGCGGCGAGCAGGGCGATCCAGCCGCCCATCGACGAGCCGACCAGGATCGGCGGCCGGCTGCAGCGGGCCGCGATCATTGCAAGCGCGTCCTCGAGCCAATGCGACAAGGTCCAGCGTGCGAAATCGCCGCCGGTCTCGCCATGGCCGGCATAATCGAAGCGCAGGAAGGCGCGTCCCGTCAGCCGCGCCCATTGCGCCAGCGCTTCGGCCTTGGTCGCGCGCATGTCGGAGCGGAAGCCGCCGAGCCAGAGCACTGGGGCGCCATCGCCGGACTGCGCGAGATAGGCGAGCTTGCGCCGTTCAGCGCCTTCGCCGAGGTCCAGCCATTGCGGCGCGTCTCGCTCCACGTCAAATCTCCTGTGACGAATCTGCCTTGCGAGGCGAATATAGGCTGCGCTCGCCCGGCGCACGTGGTCGTATCGCCGTTTGTAGGTGGTCGTATCGCCGTTTGTAGAAAGAGTTCTCTGAAACTGTGAGCATGTCCTTCCAGCCCGGCGCGCATCTGTCGCTGCCTTCGACCGAGACGCACCCGCTCAGCGGCCGCACCATCCTGCAGATCATTCCCGATCTCGAGGCGGGTGGGGCCGAGCGCACGGCCGTCGATATCGCCAAGGGCCTGACCGATGTCGGCGCGCGCGCGCTCGTCGCGACCGAGGGCGGCCGCCTCGTCGCCGAACTGCAGGCCAAGGGCGGCGTCTGGCTGCCCTTTCCCGCAGCCACGAAGAGTCCTTTCGCCATGGCGCTGAATGTCCGCCGCCTGGCGCTGCTCTGCCGGCATGAGGGCGTCGAGCTGATCCATGCCCGTTCGCGTGCGCCGGCCTGGGTCGCGCTCGCGGCGGCTCGCGCGCTGAAACTGCCTTTCGTCACGACCTATCATGGCTCCTATGCCAGCCGCTCGGTGGTGAAGACGCTCTATAATTCGGTGATGGCGCGCGGCGACGTCGTGATCGCGAATTCGGGCTATACGGCCGACCTGATCCTGGCCAAGCACGGGTTCGCGCGCGACCGCATCCGGGTCGTCCATCGCGGCACCAATTTCTCGGCCTTCGCACCGGCCGCCGTCGGGACGGAGCGCATCCAGGCCCTGCGCGCGGCCTGGAAGGTCGACCCGCATCAGCGCATCGTGCTGCTGCCCGGCCGATTGACCGGCTGGAAGGGGCATCGCGTCCTGATAGAGGCCGCCCGCATCCTGCGCGATGGCGGCGATGCCGAGACCGCCTTCATCCTGGCCGGCGACCCGCAGGGACGCGACGGCTATGTCAAGGAGCTCGACCAGCTCATCGCCAAGGCGGGGCTGGAAGGCCGCGTCAAGCGCGTCGGCCATTGCACGGACATGCCGGCGGCGCTGCTCTCGGCGGCCGTGGTCACCGTGCCATCGACAGAGCCTGAAGCCTTCGGCCGCGTCGCGGTCGAGGCGCAGGCTATGGGCGCGCCCGTCGTGGTGGCCGATCTCGGCGCCGTGCCGGAGACCGTCCTGGCTCCGCCGCAGGTCACGCCGGCCGAACGTACCGGCTGGCGCGTGCCGCCGGGCGATGCAGCGGCGCTTGCCGCCAGCCTCGCCGAGGCGCTCGCCCTGCGCCCTTCCGCGCGCGACGCCCTGGCCCGGCGCGCGCGCCAGCATGTCGAGCGGCATTTCTCGCTGGAGACGATGGTGGCGCAGACACTCGACGTCTATTGCGCGCTGTTGGGTCGGTAAATGCATAACAGGGGGGTGGAATGCGGCAGGTGTATGCCTATTGCTGCGTCATTCCCCGCCTCCCACATTGACATCGCGCATCTTTGTGCAATGTGTCTGCTCAGCGGCGCTGCTCGCGCCTGAAACAGGAGAATACCCCCATTCGTCGTCCTTTCCGCGCTGCCCCGACCCCGACCAAAGACGGCCCGCGTTCGAACCGCGACATTCGTGGTGTCCGCGATGTCCAGCTCATCGATGATACCGGCGCCAATCGTGGCGTGGTGTCGTTCTTCGAGGCCTTGAAGATTGCCGAGGATGCCGGTCTCGACCTGGTCGAGATCGCCCCCAACTCCGAGCCTCCGGTCTGCAAGATTCTCGACTATGGCCGCTTCCGCTTTCTCGAGCAGAAGAAGGCGGCCGAGGCGCGCAAGAAACAGCGCACCATCGAGATCAAGGAGATCAAGCTCCGGCCGGGCATCGACAAGCACGATTACGACGTCAAGATGAAGGCCATGCACGGCTTCTTCGAGGAGGGCGACAAGGTCAAGGTGACCCTGCGCTTCCGCGGCCGTGAGATGGCCCACCAGGATCTCGGCGTGAAGGTGCTCGAGCGCGTCAAGGTCGACCTCGTCGACGTCGCCAAGGTCGAGAGCGACTGGCAGCTCGAAGGCCGCCAGATGGTCATGGTGCTCGCGCCCAAATAACGGGCGGTGTCCGTTATGCGATTTGGCTCAGGCCCGGCCCAGCCTTGTCATGTCAGGCTGGCCGGGCCTTGTCATATCCGGCACCGCGATGTTTCGATCCGGTTCGCTTCCGATAATCGAGAGACCCTGCTCCATGTCCTTGCACATGTCCTCCCTGCCCAGCATCACGAATCAGCGCCGCGACCTTGCCGCCGCGCTCCGCCTCGCCGCGAAGTTCGAGCTGAACGAGGGCATCTGCAATCATTTCTCGGTCGCCCTGCCGAACGGCCCCGACGGCAAGCCGCGCTACCTGATCAACCCCTATGGCGTGCACTGGTCAGAGATGAAGCCCTCCGACCTGCTCCTGATCGACGACAAGGGCGAGGTGCTGGAAGGCGAGGGCGAGGTCGAGGCCACCGCCCGCAACATCCATGTCGCCGCCCATAAGGCCAATCTGCGCCATGTCGCGGTGCTGCACGTCCACATGCCCTACGCCACCGCTTTGACCATGGTCGAGGGCGGCAGGCTGGAGATGGCGCATCAGACCGCCTGCCGCTTCCATGGCCGCACGCATTATGTCGACCATTTCGGCGGGCTCGCGCTCGATGCGAGCGAGGGCGAGGCCATCATCGCCGCCAGCAAGGCTTACGAGCATGTCGACATCACCTTCCTCGCTCATCACGGCGTGACCATCGGCGGCCCCTCGATCGCGGTCGCCTTCGACGATCTCTACTTCCTGGAGCGCGCCTGCCGGCAGCAGGTGCTGGCAATGTCGACCGGCCGGCCGCTGAAGCTCATTCCGCAGCAGCAGATCGAGGCGACGGCGCGCGACTGGCGCGACGTGCTGGTGTTTCAGTCGGAGAAGCATTTCGAGGCGCTGCGACGCATCGAAGGGGTCTGACCGGCTTTTCAGCCGAGCAGGCGCCTCAGCTTCCTCACCGCGCTCTGCGGCGTCGTCAGCACCGGCCTGCCGGTCGCGGCCAGGACTGCGGGCGCGGATCGCGCCAGGCTGAACTGAGCGAGCGCGATCACGTCGCAACCGGCGAGATCGCGCGCCGCCTCTGCGGCGATGCGGTCGTGTTCGGCGCCGTCGCCACGGTCGAGGGCGGCGAGCGCCCCTTCCGCCAGCTTCGGCATGATCGTCAATCCGGGTGGAAACTCCGGCGGCATCGAGGCCAGCGTCGGCGCGAAGCTGGCGAGGAGGCCGATGCGCCCGCCCGTCTTTTCGGCCTCCTCGATCATCGCCTCGTTCGGCTTCAGCACCGGCAGCGGCGCAAGCTCGCGCTGCACCGCCTCGATGCAGGGCCCGAAGGCCGAGCAGGTGAACAGGATGCCGTCGGCGCCGGTCGCCTTCGCATAGCGCGCGAGGTCCAGGAAGCGCCCTGTCATCGCCTCCGTGATCGTGCCGTCGCGGGCAAGATCGGCTGAGAGGCTGTCGTCGAGCAGGTTCATCAGCCTGACTTGGGGCCAGAGCTCTGCGAACGCCGCCTCGATCGGAGGCGGCGAATGCCGGAGTGCGTGGATCAGGGCGATACGCATGGTGGCTCCAGGCGGCGGTCAGCGGACCGGATGTGGGTATTGCAGCCCGCCCTGCGAGGCCAGCGCGTTGAGGCCGCGCTTGAGCTGCAGTTTCGAGCCCATGCCGACATTGCGCTCGAAGCTCTCGCCGTAATTGCCGATATGCTTGACGATGCGATAGGCCCAGTCGTTGGTCAGGCCGAGGCCCTCGCCGAACTTGCCCTCGACGCCGAGCAGGCGCTTGATCTCGGGGTTCGAGGATTTCAGCATTTCGTCGACATTGGCCTTGGTGACGCCGAACTCCTCGGCGTTGAGCATGGCGTAGTGCACCCATTTCACCAGGGCGACCCAGCTCTCGTCGCCGCGCTTGACGGCGGGGCCGAGCGGCTCGCGCGAGATCAGGGTCGGCAGGATGACGAAATCGTCCGGCTTGGAGAACTTCAGGCGCTCGGCGGCGAGCCCCGAGGAATCGGTGGTGAAGGCGTCGCAGCGCCCGGCCTCCAGCGCCTTGACGCCCTCTTCATTGGTGGAGAATCCGATGATCTCGTATTTCAGGTTATTGGAGCGGAAGAAGTCGGCGAGGTTGAGCTCGGTCGTCGTGCCTTGCGTCACGCAGATCGAGGCGCTGTTCAGCCCCTTCGCCTCGGTGACGCCGAGCGCCTTCTTCACCATGAAGCCCTGGCCGTCGAAATAATTGATGATCGGCCAGGACATGCCCTGCGAGGTGTCGCGCGACATCGTGTAGGTGGCATTGCGGGCGAGCATGTCGACCTCGCCGGCCTGCACCACGACGAAGCGCATCTGCGGTGTCGTCGGCACGAAGCGGACCTTGTTGGGGTCGTTGAAGATCGCCGCCGCAACGGCGCGGCAGAGATCGATGTCGAGCCCGTCCCAGCGCCCGTCGGGCCCCTGCAGGCCGAAGCCGGGCAGGGCGATGTGGTTGCCGCAGATCAATTCGCCGCGCGCCTTGACGCGCTCCAGCGTCGAGGTCTGGGCGTTCGCCGCCGTCACGGAGAACGCGCCGGCGAGGCAAAGGCCCGCGCCGATGAGCCATTGTTTCAATCTCATGGATAGTCCCCTGTTTATGGTTTGGGTGGTTCGCGGAACGCTAGAGAGCATCAGCGATCGCGGCATCGACGGCTTCTCCGAGCCGTTCGACGATCATGTCCATCACCGCTGCGTCGGCGATGAAGGGCGGAGCCAGCAACACATGGTCGCCGGCGGTTCCGTCGGCGGTTCCTCCCATCGGATAGACCATCAGGCCCCGCGCCATCGCCGCCTGCTTGATCCTGGCGTTGAGCTTGAGGTTGGCCTCGAAGGGCGTCTTCGAAGCGCGGTCGGCGACGAGTTCGATGCCCCAGAAATGGCCGCGCCCGCGCACGTCGCCGACATGGTGATGATTGCCGAAGCGCTCCTTCAGGCGGCGTTCCAGATGGTCGCCCTGAAGCCGGACATTGGCGAGCAGGTCGTCGCGCTCGATCACCTTCTGCACGGCGAGCGCGGTCGCGCAGGCGAGCGGATGGCCGTTATAGGTCTGGCTGTGCGGGAAGGCGCCGGAGCCCTGCCGGATAGCGTCGACGATCCGACCCGAGGCCAGCATCGCGCCGATCGGCGCATAGCCGGCTCCCAGCCCCTTGGCGATCGCCATCAGATCGGGCGCGATGCCTTCCTGCTCGCAGGCATGCAGCGTGCCGGTGCGGCCCATGCCGCACATCACCTCGTCGAGGATCAGCAGCACGCCATGGCGGTCGCAGATCTCGCGGATGCGCTTGAAATAGCCGGGCGCCGGCGTGGCGGCCCCCAGCGTCGCGCCGACGACCGTCTCGGCGACGAAGGCCGCGACGGTGTCGGGCCCGAGCTCCAGGATCTTGGCCTCGAGCTCGTCGGCGACGCGCAGCCCGTATTGCTCGGGCGTCTCGTCGGTGCGCCGGTCGCGATAGAGGTAGCAGGGCGCGATATGGTGGCCGGTGAGCAGCATCTCCTTGAATGGCGCGCGATCCTTCATGCGGCCGCCGACCGAGAGCGCTCCGACCGTGATGCCGTGATAGCTCTGCCGGCGCGAGATGAAGTTGGTCCGCCGGCTTTCGCCCGTCTCGATGAAATAATGCCGCGCCAGCTTCAGGCAGGCCTCGATCGCCTCGGAGCCGCTGCTGCAGATGAAGACGTTGCTCAGACCCTTCGGTGCGCGCGCGATGAGATGCTCCGCCAGCTCCTCGGCCGGCTCCGAGGTGAAGAAGCTGGTATGGGCATACGCCAGCTTGTCGATCTGGGCATGCATTGCGGCAACGATGTCGGGATGGCCATGGCCGAGGCAGGAGACCGCCGCGCCGCCGCTGGCGTCGATATAGCTCTTGCCCTGCGCGTCGTAGAGCATGACGCCCTTGCCGCCGACGGCGACGGAATAGGCGCCGTTGACGCTGCGGTGAAGCACATGGCTCATGAGGGTCTCCGTTTGGTGCGGCGAGGGATCTCGAAGGTCGAGAAGGCGTCGAGTTGGGCCTCGGAGGCAGCGATGGCGTCGAGCGCCGGCTTGCCGCGCCTCGCCGTCATCAGCGCCGCCAGGCATTCCACTGCTGCGAAGGCCGGCGTCATGCTGTGGAAGAAGGAGGGCGTCTCGGTGCGCACCAGAACGGTCTCGTCGGCGAGTGCGGCGAGCGGCGAATGCGCGCTGTCGGTCAGTGCGACGATCGAGGCGCCCTTGTCGCGCGCATAGGCGGCGGCCTGGAGCGTCAGGCGCGTATAGGGCGACACCGAGATGACGAAGAGCACGTCGCCCGGGCCGATCCGGCGCAAGGCGTCGATGCCGCGCCCGCCGGCCGTGTCGGCCAGGACCGACTCCGCGCCGATCAGCGTGCGGATATAATCGAACATATAGACGGCCGGAAAAGCCGAGCGCAGCCCGAAGCAGAAGACGCTGCGCGCATTCGCCAGCAAGACGGCCGCGCGTTCGAGGCAGGCGACGGATTGAGGCGCCCGCAAGGCTCGGACATGCTCGGCCAGGGCCGCGAACATGTCCTGCGCGATGGCGCTGTCGCCTTCGTCGCCATGACGTTCGAGCAATTCGGTTGCGCGGTTGGCGAAGCCGTCGGGGCGCTGGCGCAGCGAGGCGGCATAAGCCGTTCGCAGGGCATCGTAACCGGGAAGGCCAAGGCGCTGCGCCAGCCGCGTGAAGGTCGCGGGCGCAAGCCCGGCGCGGCGCGCCTGCTCGCGCGTGGTCAGCAAGGCGACATCGGCGGGGTGATCGAGCACCCAGCGCGCGACCGCCTGCAGCTGCGGAGGCAGCTCATCGAATTGCGCATCCAGGGCGGTGGCGACGCCGATCTGATCCATGGCGGGGATCATAGCGGGATCCGCGATGGAATGAAACAGATGATTCTTAAATTATCATATGAAACGAATGATGCATTCCAATGCAGACCGCATCGCAGTATTGGGTCCGAGGCGCGAGCAGCCCGGCGGGGGGCTGCACAAAGCGCAGCGCGAGGCGGCTTGCCGGCGTCGTGGAGCGCTTTGCGCCCGGCCGGCCGCGCGCCCTGTGAATGATCGTTGCATTTGCCGCAAATTTGAGCGCTGCGGGCAGGGCGACCTTGGTGCGAATCGGCCGCTCAGATGATTTGGTTCGATCTGGAACGGTTGCGTTGAGTTCAGCCTTTTCTCGGCCGCCGGGTCTCGCCCAGGCGGCCATTGGCGCGAATGGAAGAGCCCAACCTTGCAGACGCTACACAAGGGAATTGCGATCGATCCTTCGCTGGCGGGCATCATCCGCCACATGCATGCGATCGACGACTATCGGCAGGTTTTCGATCGCTTGCAGGCGTCGTGGGATACGCTGACCCTGCTCGGCCAGCTCTCGGGCAACGCGACCGAGATGTCGGGCACACGCTCCGCCTTCGAGGAATTGACTGCGAGCCTGCTCAACCATCTCGCCATCGAGACGCGCGACAAGGTCGTCAGCGATCTCAGGACCAAGGCGCAGAACGCCATCGACGTGCTGGTGCGCAATCTCTTCGAGCGCACGGCCGATATCGGCTTCCTCGCGGCCGACACCGATATCCGCGAGATGCTGGAGGAGGCGACGCCGACGCCCGCTGCCCGCGAGGCGATCGAGGCGCGCTTCCGCGACTATGTCGCGAAATATTCGGTCTATTCCGACATCGTCCTGGTCGATTGCGAGGGTGCGGTCCGGGCCAGGCTCCAGCCCCATCCGGCTGAGACGGTGCGGCACGCCATCATCCAGGAAGCGCTGAGTTCGAGCGGCGCCTATGTCGAGCATTACGGCGTGGTCGATTTCGTCTCGGAGGCGCAGTCGCTGGTCTATGCCTGGCGCGTCGAGGACCGCGCCAAGCGCCCGCTCGGCGTGCTCGTGCTGGTCTTCCGCCTCGCCGACGAGATGGCGGGGATCTTCCGCAAGCTGCTGCCGGAGGATGATTGGACGATCCTGGGCTGCGCCACGCCGCAGGGCGAGGTCATCGCCGGCTCCTGCGCCATTCAACTGCCGGCGGGGCTTGCCCTGTCGCCGGCAGCGCTGCAGGGGCGCGAGCCCGTGCTCAAGCTCGGCGGCCGGCAATATCTCGCTGTTGCCTGCCGCAGCTCCGGCTATCAGGGCTATATGGGGCCGGGCTGGATCGGGCTCGGCCTGCTGCCGCTGGAGGCTGCCTTCACTCAGGGCGACGGCGCGCTCGGCGCACGGATCGACGATGGCCTGCTCGCGGCGGTGACCGGTCATTCCGACCTGTTCTCGGAGGACCTGCTCACGGTCTCGCGCCAGGCCGCGATGATCCAGCGCGACCTCAACCGCTCGGTCTGGAACGGCTCGATCCGCCAGGCCGGATCGACGGCCGCCAATGCCGCCTTTTCGAAAATCCTGCTCTGGGAAATCTCCAATGCCGGCCGCAGGACGCAGGCCGTCTTCGACGCCTCGATCGGCGATCTCCACCGCACCGTGGTCGCGGCGATCATGGAGAAATGCCGCTCGCGCGCGGCCTTCGCCATCGATGTCATGGACCGCAACCTCTATGAGCGCGCCAATGATTGCCGCTGGTGGGCGCTGAACGCGACCTTCGCACGGGTGCTCTCGGAGCCGACGCCGGAGGGCGCGCGGCATTGCGGCGAGATCCTGGCGACGATCAATTCGCTCTATACGGTCTACAGCAACCTGATCCTGTTCGACGCCAAGGGCGTCGTCGTTGCGGTTTCGCAGCCGGCCGAGGCGCATCTGGTCGGCGAGACGTTGGCAGCGGAATGGGTGCAGCGGACCCTGGCGCTGCGCTCGGGCCAGCATTATGCGGTGTCGGGCTTCGAGCCTTCGCCGCTTTATGGGCAGGCATCGACCCTGATCTATACGGCCGCCGTCCAGGCTCCGGCTGGGGGCAAGGTGGTTGGCGGCAAGTCGGTCGGCGGCATTGCGATCGTCTTCGACTCGACGCCGCAATTCGGCGCGATCCTGCAGGATTCCCTGCCGGCCGATGAGGCCGGCGCGGCGCTGCCCGGCGCCTTCACGCTGTTCGTGGCGGGCGATGGCCGCATCATTTCCTCGACCGAGCCGCGCTTCGCTGTGGGCGCACCGAGCCCGATCGTCATCGACCCGCAAGGGTTGGCCAATGAGGGCGATCTCGCCGGAATCCGAACATTCGAGGGCAGGCATGTCGCGGTCGGCGCGGCGCTGTCCAAGGGCTATCGCGAATACAAGACCAGCGACGGGCATCATGCCGATGTGGTGGCGCTCTGCGTCGTGCCGCTCGGCGATATCGCCTCTGATGCCGGGGCGCGGCCGTCGAGCGCGGCAGCCAATGCCATCGCGGCGCGCCGGCTGCCTGACGGCGTCGAGGCCTTCGAGGCCGCGACCTTCCAAATCGGCCGGCATTGGCTCGGCGTGAAGGCGCGCGATGTCGTCGAGGCCGTCGATCTCGCCGGCCTGAAGCCCTCTGCCAAGCAGGCGGAAGACGGTCTGCTCGCAGGCTACAAGCTGCATCAGGGCGACCCCGTGCCGGTGCTGCGCCTGGCGCGGCTGCTCGGCATCCCGGATGGCTCCGCTGAGGATCAGCAGATCGTCATCGTGCGCGCGGCCGGCCGGACGCTCGGGCTCATCGTCGATTCGCTCGGCCCGATACCGGAAATCCCGGTCTCGGAACTGCAGCCCTTGCGGGACCTGACCGCGAAGCAGGAAGTCCCCGCGCTCGGCGTCGTCGCCGCGCGCGATGCGCAAGGGGCGCCGGCCGGCATGCTGATGCTGCTCGACGTCGACAGGCTCGGCGCGCGGCTCGACGGCGAGCCCGCTCCGACGCTGCTGCGCGCTGCCGAATAGCGCCTTGGAGGGTTTTCGAGCGAAGTGGACACCGGTTCGCGTGAAAAAAACGCGCTAAAATAGAAAACTGATCTAGGCTGCGAGGCCGAGCAGGGCGCGTGCCTCGGCCGCTGTCGCCGGACGACGGTCGTATTCGGGGCAGAGATCGACCACGCGCTTCACCAGCGCAGCGTTGGACGGCGCGAGCGTGTCGCGGTCGAGCCGGACATTGTCCTCCAGCCCGGTGCGGCAATGGCCGCCGAGCTCGAGCGACCAGCGGTTGAGCGTTATCTGGTCGCGGCCGATGCCGGCGCCGGTCCAGGTCGCATCGGGCGCGAGCCGCTTCAGCGTCGCGATGTAGAATTCGAAGGCGCCGCGGTTGACCGGCATCGCGTTCTTCACGCCCATGACGAACTGCACATGCAGCGGCCCCTTGATCGCACCCGCGATGCTCATCTCGACCGCCTTGAAGATCATCGAAAGGTCGAAGGCCTCGATCTCCGGCTTGACGCCATGCTCGAGCATCTCGCTGGCCAGCCAGTCGACCAGCTCGGGGCTGTTCTCATAGACGCGTGTCGGGAAATTGCAGGAGCCGGTCGAGAGCGAGGCCATGTCGGGCTTCAGCGAGAGCATGCCGCCGCGCTCGCGCCCCGCACCGGAGCGCCCGCCGGTGGAGAACTGCACGATCATGCCGGGGCAATGCCGTCGCAGGCCTTCCAGCAAACGGCCGAAGCGCTCGGGGTCGGAGGTCGGCGCACCCTCGTCATTGCGGACATGGCAATGCGCCAGGGTCGCGCCGGCCTCGAAAGCGGCCTGCGTGGATTCGATCTGCTCGGAAATCGAGATCGGTACGGCCGGGTTGTCGCGCTTTGTCGGCAGCGAGCCGGTGATGGCGACGGTGATGATGCAGGGCGTGGTCATGGGCGGGCAAGACGTCCTGGGCGGGCAAGGCAGAGCGGCGTGATCAGGACCACGATAAAGCCCTTAGGGCGCGCCGGACGCAAGCCTGGCGGGAGTGGCGCGGCCGCGCGCTCCCGCCATTGCGCCCTTGTCAGCCGTCGACGAGCGCCAGTGCCGCGTCCGTATAGCGCTTGCCCGCGACGCGCTCGGGAGAGACGGCTTCATGGATCGCGGCGAGGTCCGCTTCGGTCAGGACGATCTCTGCGGCGGCCACGTTCTGCTCCAGGTTTGCGATCTTCCGCGCGCCGGGGATCGGCACGATGAAATCGCCCTGATGCAGCACCCAGGCCAGAGCCAGCTGCGCCGTCGTCACGCCCTTGCGGGCCGCGATCGCCGCCAGCGCGTCGACGATGGCCGCATTGGCCGCCATTGCCTCGGCCTGGAAGCGGGGCAAGGTGTGGCGCCAGTCATCGGCGGCGAGTTCGTCGGGCTTGCGGATCGCCCCCGTCAGCAGGCCGCGACCGAGCGGGCTGTAGGGCACGAAGCCGATGCCGAGCTCCCGGCAGGCCCGGAATACATCGGCCTCCGGCTCGCGGCTCCACAGCGAATACTCGCTCTGCACGGCGGCGATCGGGTGCACCGCATGTGCCCGCCGGATCGTCGCGGCGCTCGCCTCGGACAGGCCGAGCGCGCGGACCTTGCCTTCGCGGACGAGTTCCGCCATCGCGCCGACCGTCTCCTCGATCGGCACCGCAGGGTCGACGCGGTGCTGGTAGTAGAGATCGATGACATCGACGCCGAGCCGCTTCAGCGAAGCCTCGGCGACGGCCTTGAGGTGCTCCGGCCGGCTGTCGACGCCGGTCATGCGCGCCGGCCCCTCGCCATCCCGGCTGATGCTGAAGCCGAATTTCGTGGCGATCACGACCTTGTCGCGGACGGGCTTCAGCGCCTTGCCGAGCAGGATTTCGTTGTCATAGGGGCCGTAGACCTCGGCCGTGTCGAACAGGGTCACGCCGAGATCGACGGCGCGGCGCAAAGTGGCGATGGCGGCGCTCTCTTCCTGGCCGCCATAGGCGAAGCTCATCCCCATGCAGCCCAGGCCGACAGGATAGACGCTCAGTTCAGTTCCAAGCTTGCGGGTTTTCATCACGGGCTCCTCTGCTGTGATGAGGTTGAGATAGCGTCGCTGGCGTCGTTCGATAATCGCCTTGAATGTGCACGGCTTGATCGATTAAATAGAGCAATGAGCCGCAGTCATCTCTCGCAATTGGCCGTCCTGGCGGCGGTCGCCCGCAATGGCGGCTTTCGCGACGCGGCGAAGGAGCTCGGCATCGCTCCCTCCGCCGTCAGCCATGCGGTGTCGGCGCTGGAGACCGGCTTGGGCGTTCGCTTGCTGGCGCGCAGCACCCGCAGCGTCGCGCCCACCGAAGCCGGAGCCCAGTTGCTGGAGCGGCTGCGCCCGGCGCTGCTGGAAATCGATCTTGCGCTGGAGGCGGCGGTCGCGTCCCGAGACGAGCCCGCTGGCAATCTCCGGCTGACCGTGCCGCGCACGGCGGCTCATACCGTGCTGGCGCCGAAGCTCGGCGCCTTCGCCGCGGCCTTCCCCGAGATCGTGCTGGAGATCGTGATCGAGGACCGGTTTTCCGACGTCGTCGAGGGTGGTTTCGACGCAGGCATCAGGCTCGGCGAAAGCCTGCAGCGCGATATGATCGCCGTTCGCATCGGGCCTTCGATGCGGGGTGCGGCGGTCGCTGCACCCTCCTATTTCGAAGGCAGGCCCAGGCCGGAGCGGCCGCAGGACCTGTCCGCTCATCGCTGCATCCGCTTCCGCTTCTCCAGCGGTGTGATCTATCGCTGGGAGTTCGAGAAGGAGGGCGTCGCCATCGAGCCGCCGGTCGAGGGGCCTTTGATCCTGGGTGAGGATCGCCTCATCGTGCAGGCCGCCATCGATGGCGCCGGCATCGCTTTCGTGTTCGAGGACTATGTTCGCGATGCCCTCGCCGACGGCCGGCTGGTGCGCGTGCTGGAAGATTGGTGCCCGCCTTTCGACGGCTTCCATATCTACTATCCCAGCCGCCGCCAGATGCGGCCGGCGCTCAGGGCGTTCATCGACTTCTTCCGGGTCTAGAGCCGCTGAGAGAGACCTCTGTTTGAGCTTCCCTCAGGATGCGGGCTGAAATGATCAAGCGGTCACCGAGAATCGGAGGGGCGGGGCGATACTGGATCTCCCGCCCCCCTGTCGTCGTGCCGTCAGCGGATCGGCGGCGCGAATAGCAGCCCGCCAGCAGTCCAGAGCTTGTTGACGCCGCGCGGCAGGTTGATGCCCGATTTCACCCCGAAATTGCGCTCGAAGCTCTCGCCGTAATTGCCGACGGCCTTGATGATGCGCACGACCCAGTCGTTGCTGAGGCCGAGCGCCTCGCCGAATTTGCCCTCGGCTCCGAGCAGGCGGCGGATTTCCGGGTTCTTGGAGTTGAGCATCTCGGCGACATTGGCCTGGGTGACGCCGAGCTCTTCGGCGTTCACCAGGGCAAAGACCGTCCAGCGCACGATGTCGAACCAGGCCTGATCGTTCTTGCGGACCCAGGGACCGAGCGGCTCCTTCGAGATCACCTCGCCGAGCAGGACATGCTCGTCAGGGGCCTTCAGGCGGCTGCGCGTTCCAGCCAGCGCCGAGAGATCGGTGGTATAGGCGTCGCAGCGCCCCGCCTCATAGGCCTGCACGGTATCTTCCAGCGTCGCGAAAGCGACGGTCTCGAATTTGATGCCGTGGGTGCGGCCGTAATCGGCGAGGTTGAGCTCGGTCGTCGTGCCCTGGGCGACGCAGATCGAAGCGCCGTTGAGGTCCTTGACGCTGGCGACATTCAGCTTCTTGCGCAGGATGAAGCCCTGGCCGTCATAGTAGTTGACGGCGGTGAAGGTCAGGCCCTGGCCGACATCGCGCCCAAGGGTCCAGGTCGTCGTGCGGGCCAGCACATCGATCTCGCCGCTCTGCAGCGCCACCAGCCGGTTCTTGCTCGAGAGCGAGAGGTAGGAGGCCTTTTCGGGGTCGTTGAAGATGGCGGCTGCGAGTGCGCGGCAGATATCGGTATCGAAGCCCTTCCAGGCGCCGCTGGCGTCCTGCAGGGAGAAGCCGGGAACGCCCTCGCTGGTGCCGCAGATGATCTGGCCGCGTTGCTTGATCTTGTCGAGCGTCGACTGGGCGAGGGCAGGCGCGCTGGCCACCGTGCTCAGGACGATGCCGGCAAGGAATCCGGCCACTGAAATTCGCATGATGTTTCCTCTCTGGTAGAGTGGGCTTCTTAGCGAGCCCTGTGAGACGTTGTCGTGACGTGTTGGCGCTCGTTCCCCGGATATCGTCAAGCGGCTTGTCGCGGAGCCCTTGTCGCGCGCTTGCCATAGCGCGGCTTTTCTGTCATACGCGCGGCCTTCGATCGCCCGGCTGATAAGGGCTGCCGTGGCGATCGATCTTTGCTTCCCCAAGAGCACTTCTTGAACAAGCAAAACTGAAAGCGGCGCAATTCGCGCGTCCGCGACCAATGAGGAGCTGAAATGCCCAAGATCAAGACGAAGTCGAGCGCCAAGAAGCGCTTCAAGATCACCGGAACCGGCAAGGTGCTCTACGCCCAGGCCGGAAAGCGTCACGGCATGATCAAGCGGACCAACAAGCAGCTCCGCAATCACCGGGGTACGAACGTTCTTTTCGAGGGCGACGCCGCCAACGTGAAGAAGTACTTCCTCCCCAACGGCTGACGCCCCCTAACCTTCCGGAGATCATCACATGGCTCGCGTGAAACGGGGCGTAACGTCCCATGCCAAGCACAAGAAGACACTCAAGGCCGCCAAGGGCTTCTATGGCCGCCGCAAGAACACGATCCGCGCCGCCAAGGCGGCCGTCGATCGCTCGATGCAATACGCCTATCGCGACCGCAAGAATCGGAAGCGCTCGTTCCGCGCGCTCTGGATCCAGCGCCTGAACGCTGCGGTGCGTGAGCACGGCCTGGTCTACTCGATGTTCATCAACGGCCTGCACAAGGCCGGCCTCGAGCTGGACCGCAAGACCCTGTCGGCCATGGCCATCGACGACGCTGCGGCCTTCGCCGCCGTGGTCGAGACGGTCAAGGGCGCGCTCGCCGCTGCCGAGCCCAAAGCTGCCTGATATCAAGGCTGCTCGAGCGGTTTTGCCTGACTGATCTGGAAGAGGCCGGCAGCGATGCCGGCCTTTTTCTTTGCGCCGCGACGAGCCCTGGAAGCCGAAAGACGAGCACGCATGATCGGCTCTCCGATCGTCACAAAAGCAGACCGGATGTTCGCCACGAGCCCTTGCGCCGCGCCGAGGCCGCCGGCACAGCTTGCGTTGTAGCAAGCCGACCGCATGATGGGGAAATGCCAGTGCAGCGCGACCACGCCTCCGAAATCGCCGCGATCACCCGCCATCCCGCTTTCAAGGCGGCGGTCGAAAAGCTCGCAGCCGATCACGACCGCACCGTTGCCGACATCGTCACCCTGACCGAGATTCCGTCCCCACCTTTCAAGGAGGACCGGCGCGCCGCAGCCTATCTCGAGATGCTGCGTGCGCATGGTCTCGAGGATGTGGAGCAGGACGAGATCGGCAATGTCATGGGCGTCAGGCGCGGCACCGGCAATGGCGGGTTGATCGTGGTCGCCGCGCATCTCGACACGGTCTTCCCGGAAGGAACCGACGTCACCGTGCGCCGCGAGGGCACCAAGCTCTACGCTCCGGGAATTGGCGACGACACCCGCAGCCTTGCCGTCCTGCTCGCCTTCATTCGCGCGCTGGATGCCGCCTCCATCCGAACCCGCAACGATATTCTGTTCGTCGGCGATGTCGGCGAAGAAGGGCTCGGCGACCTGCGTGGCGTCCGCCATCTCTTCACCAAGGGGCGGTATCGCGATCAGATCGAGGCGTTCATCACCGTCGACAGTCCGCAGGTGGACAACATCGTCGTCGGCGGAGTCGGTTCGAAACGCTACTCCGTCCGGTTCAACGGGCCGGGCGGACACAGCTTCAAGGCGTTCGGGATCGTGAACCCGATCTATGCCATGGCGCAGGCGATCGTCGAACTCGGCCGCATCGAGGTGCCGGAAACGCCTCGCACCACATTCTGCGCCTCCATTGTCGGCGGCGGCACATCGGTGAACGCTATCCCCGAGGAGGCATGGATCGACATCGACCTCCGGTCGGAATCGGCTGAGCAGCTTGCCAGGCTCGACGCACGTTGCCGCGCGATCGTGGCCGCGGCGGTGGAACAGGAGAACACGGCCCGCTCGACCAGTGAAGGCGCTATCACCGTCGACATCAGGACGCTGGGCGATCGTCCCGCCGGCAACACGCCGATGGACAGCGATATCGTCCAGTTTGCGACGGCAGCCCTTCAGGCCCATGGCTTTGCGCCCAGGCACGAGGCCTCCTCGACCGACGCGAATATTCCGATGAGCCTCGGCATACCCGCGATCAAGATCGGTTCGGGCGGCACCGGCGGCCGGGCGCATTCTCTCGCCGAGTGGATCGATGTCGAGAAGACCGCCAGCGTGTCGGGCATGACGGCCAGCCTTACTGCCATCCTTGCCGTGGCTGGCTTCGTTGGTGCGTAGGCGGTCTTATCGGCCGATGCTCGTCACGGCGTCCGCTTGATAGGACGGCGCCTCGGAGGCCGTTTGGAAGCTCCAGCCCTCATCCTGAGGAGCCGCGAAGCGGCGTCTCGAAAGATGCTCCAGCTTCCACTGGGGCCTCCTGGAGCATCTTTCGAGACGCGGGTCACGCCCACTCCTCAGGAAAGCCTTACGTCTGCACGCTGTCCTTTGCGGCCGGCTCCCAGCCGTCGCCGGCACCAGTGACGATGCGCGCATAGGCCTCCTCGGGCGTGTCGGCAAAGGCAAACAGCGACAGGTCCTCCGGGCGGATGAAGCCGGCTTCGCGCAGCGTGTTGAAATTGACCAGGCTTTTCCAGAAGGCGCTGTCATAGAGCACGATCGGCACCGGCGGCATCTTGGCGGTCTGGACCAGCGTCATCACCTCGAACAATTCGTCCAGCGTGCCAAACCCGCCGGGGAAGGCGACGAGCGCGGCGGCCCGCATGGCGAAATGCATCTTGCGCATCGCGAAATAATGGAAACGGAAGGTCAGGTCCGGCGTCGACCAGGCATTGGGCTCCTGCTCATGCGGCAAGGTGATGTTGAGGCCGATCGAGAGCGCCCCGGCCTCCGTCGCGCCGCGATTGGCCGCCTCCATGATGCCAGGCCCGCCGCCGGTGGCGATGACATGGCGGTGCCCGTTGCCGGCTTGCGTCAAGGCGCCGCCGCGCTCCGAGGCGAACCGCGCGAAAGCCCGCGCCGCCTCGTACCAGGGATTGCCCTCGCGCACCCGCGCCGAGCCGAAGACCACGATGGTCGAGGCGATGCCGCGTGCCCGCAGGCTGTCCTCGGCCTTCTGGTATTCGAGCATGAAGCGCGCCCCGCGCGTGGAATCGCTGAGGATGAAGTCGGGGTCGAGCGCGGCGAGGCGATAGGAGGGCGAGGTCTTCTGGGCGGTGTTGTCGGCCATGGCGTCCGTTCCGGTGAGGCGCTCTGCATAGCTCGCTTGCGCCGGCCTTGTCGCCTCAGGCGAGATATTTCCGCAGGATCGCGGCCAGCCGCTCGGCTCCCGAATTGTGCGGCAGCAACGTCACGAAGCGCCCGTCCGGCCCCATCAGATAGGTCAGCGAGCCATGGTCGACCGCATATTCGCCCGCGCCATGGTGAGGCTGTGTCAGCTTGCGGCGATGCACCTTGTAGGCTTTGGCGGTTGCTGCGATCTCCGCTTCGCTGCCGGTGAGCCCGATCAGGCGCGGATGGAAGGCGGCGACATAGGTCGCCATGACCGGCGGCGTATCGTTGCCGGGGTCGACCGTGATGAAAAGCGGCGCGAGCTTGTCCGCGAGCGGGCCGATTGCATCGAGTGCCTGCGCGATGACCGGCAGATCAACCGGACAGGTATCGGTGCAGCGCGTGAAGCCGAAATAGATCAGCATGAAGCGGCCACGAAAATCGCCGTTGCTGACGCGCCTGCCCGTGTGATCGGTGAGGGTGAAAGCTCCGCCGAACTGCGCCGTGAGCCGATCATGCTGGAGGCTGCCCTGATGGCTGCCCTGATCCTGCGCGACAGCGCGTCCTGTGGCGAAAGCGGCAAGGCCGGCCAGCACGCCCCTGCGCGCGATCCCGTCGGTCATAGCGGGTGCCTCAGGGCTTTGGCTTGGGCGCCATGCCCTTGATGCCGAGCGGGCCATCCGCAGCGATGATTCGGTTCGCTTCCGGATCGGCGCGCCACCACTCTTCGGCCTTGCCGTGCTGCGTCTCCCACTCCGCCTTGAAGCGCTCGGCCGGGACGAAGGATCCAGCCGCATCCGTCCTGATGCCCTGCACGAAGAACAGGGTTATGGCCGGGTTCTCGATCAGGAGCCCATCCGCCTCGATCTCCTTGCCGCAAAAGCCGATCAGATCGGGGATTGATCCGGCGAAATCGATGTTCGACTTGGCTACGAGCCGGAACGTGCCATCCGTCAGCAGCAGGCCGAGCTGGCGCTTGCCGGCGCCGCAATCGGGCGCACAGCGGCCCTTGAGCTGGCACAGCGCGTCGACGACGCGTCCCTTCAGGACAACGGCCTTCTCATGCGGGATATTCCAGGCTTCGGCGGCCAAGGAGGAGCCGGTGCTGGACACTGTAAAAATCATCAGCGCGAGGCGTATCGTGGAGAGAGCCTTCATCGCTCAGTTCCCGAACGGCTGGATGCCGTATTCCTCATGCGTCATGGTGATGACGCCCTTGTCGTCGGCAATGCGGTCGACCAGCAGGTATTTCACGCCGTCGCGTTCGAGCAGTTCGCCGTCGACCGCAACCTCATGCGTCGCCATCCGCGCGATGCGGGGATTGGCGGCGCTGTCCTCGTCGTCGCCGATCTTCAGGATCAGATAGAGTTCGCCCTTGGCGTCGCGGATGCTGACCGGGATGCCGCCAAGCGCGCACCAGACCGCGCATTGGTGATGAGCCGTGCCCTTGGCGAACATCAGCCCGCTGACCGTGCACCAGGTGTCGCTGATCTCGCCGGTGACGGTGACGCGCCTGCCGTCCTGTGCGGCGGCGGATGCGAGGGGGAGAGCAGAGAGCGCCGCGGCCAGCGCCATCGCCTGCCAGTGAGACATGATTGTCATGCAATTGCACCCATCGCTGTGAAACAGCCCGGATTTCGCGTTCCAGCGCTGCTTTGCCGGCATGATTGCCTCTAGCATCGACGCTGGCGACACCCTAGAAGATGCCTCGCAAATGGACCAGAGCAGGCATGAACGAGATCGATAACTTGGGCGCGAGCCTCCTTGCCGACATCGCCGGCGCGCAGGACGAGGCCGCCCTGGAGCAGGTCAGGATCGCGGCGCTGGGCAAGGCCGGCTCGATCTCGGCGCTGCTCAAGACGCTGGGCGCGATGACGCCTGAGGAGCGCAAGGAGAAGGGGCCGCTGATCAACGGCCTGCGCGACAAGGTGCAAGGCGCGCTCTCCGCCCGCAAGGAGGCGCTGGGCGAGGCTGCGCTCGACGCCAGGCTCGCTTCCGAAACCGTCGACATCACCTTGCCGGTCCGCGAGGGGCCCGAGGCGCGCGGCCGCATCCACCCGATCAGCCAGGTCATCGACGAGATCACCGCGATCTTCGGCGATATGGGCTTCTCGGTGGCGGAAGGCCCGGATGTCGAGACCGACGACCTCAACTTCACCAAGCTGAACTTTCCCGTCGGCCATCCCGCCCGCGAGATGCACGACACCTTCTTCTTCGCGCCCGATGCGAATGGCGAGCGCAAGCTGCTGCGCACCCATACCTCGCCGGTCCAGGTTCGCACCATGATCGCGCAGGAGCCGCCGATCCGGGTGATCTGCCCCGGTCGCACCTACCGGATGGATTCCGACCAGACCCACACCCCGATGTTCCATCAGGTCGAGGGGCTCGTGATCGACAAGAAGGCCCATATGGGTCACATGAAATGGGTGCTTGAGGAGTTCTGCAAGGCGTTCTTCGAGATCGACAACGTCAAGATGCGCTTCCGCCCCTCCTTTTTCCCCTTCACCGAGCCTTCGGTCGAGGTCGATATCCAATGCTCGCGCAAGGGCGGCGAAATCCGCTTCGGCGAAGGCGAGGATTGGCTCGAGATCCTGGGCTGCGGCATGGTCCACCCCAATGTCCTGAAGAATTGCGGGCTCGATCCGGATGTCTACCAGGGCTTCGCCTGGGGCATGGGCATCGACCGCATCGCCATGCTGAAATACGGCATGCCGGATCTGCGCCCCTTCTTCGAGGCGGATCTGCGCTGGCTCGCCCATTACGGCTTCCGGCCGCTCGACCTGCCGACCTTGACGGGCGGGCTGTCGTCGTGAGCGCGTCGCCGCATCAGGGGAGGTTGCGGTGAGCCTGGCTGCATCGGCTGGCCTGTTCGCGGCGCTCGCCGTCGCGATCAATCTGCTCTGCCAGGCGATCGCCTTCGTGCGCCTGCGTCGCAAGGATGCCGGCTGCGCTCTGCTCGACGCGCAGCCCCCGGTCACGATCGTGCGGCCGGTGCGCGGCATCGAGGCCTTCAGCAGGGAGACGGCGACGTCTGGCCTCCTGCTCGACTATCCGCGCTATCAGACGATCTTCTGCGTCGCCGATGCCGATGATCCGATCGTGCCGCTGATCGAGGAATTGATCGGCCGCTTCGGCGCGGAGCGCGTCAGCCTGATCACCGGCGATGTCGCCGTCAGCGCCAATCCCAAGCTCAACAACTGCGTCAAGGGCTGGGAGGCGGCGACGACCGAATGGGTCATCCTGGCCGATTCCAACGTGCTGATGCCGAGGGACTACATCCAGCGCATGCTGGCCTCCTGGCGTCCCGACACCGGGCTCGTCTGCTCGACACCGGCGGGCTCGCGTCCGCAGGGCTTCTGGGCCGAGCTTGAATGCGCCTTCCTCAACACCTTCCAGGCACGCTGGCAATATGCCGGCGAGGCGCTCGGCTTCGGCTTCGCCCAGGGCAAGTCGATGCTCTGGAACAAGCCCTTCCTCGACGCCAATGGCGGCATTGCCGTGCTGGGCGAGGAGATCGCCGAGGATGCCGCCGCGACCAAGCTGGTGCGCCGGGCCGGCAAGCATGTCCATCTCGTCGGCCAGCCCTTCGAGCAGCCCTTAGGCGAGCGCTCCTTGTATGACGTCGTGCAGCGGCAGTTCCGCTGGGCGCGCCTGCGCCGGGTGACGTTCCTGCCCTTCTTCGCGCCCGAGATCCTGTCCGGCCCGCTGCTGCCGGCGCTGTGCGCGGCTTTCGTCGCGCCGGCCTACGGCTATTCCGCCTGGCTTGGCCCGGCACTCGTGCTGCTGCCCTGGTATGTGGCGGAGATGGCGCTGGCCTATGGCGTCGGCTGGTATCTCTCCTGGCGCATGCCGCTGGCGCTGTTGCTGCGGGATCTGATCTTTCCCGGCGTCTGGGCCTATGCCTTCATCGCCGGCGAGGTCACCTGGCGCGGCAATTCCATGAAGATCCGGACGGATGGGGACGACCAGCTCAACGCTGCGTCGCCCGCGATGTCCCATGCCAATCTGAGAAGTGACGGACACTCATGAAGTTCACTCTGTCCTGGTTGAAGGACCATCTCGACACCACGGATTCGCTCGACACCGTCACGGAGACGCTGACCCGCGTCGGGCTCGAGGTCGAGGCCGTCGAGGACAAGGCGAAGGCTCTCCAGGCCTTCACCATCGCCTATGTGATCGAGGCCAAGCAGCACCCGAACGCCGATCGGCTGCGCGTCTGCATGGTCGACACCGGCGGGGCTGAGCCCGTGCAGGTCGTCTGCGGCGCGCCCAATGCCCGCACCGGCATGAAGAGCGTGTTCTCGCCGCCGGGCACCTATATCCCCGGCAAGGACATCACGCTCGGCAAGGGCGTCATTCGCGGCGTCGAGTCGAACGGCATGCTCTGCTCGGCCGCCGAGTTGCAGCTCTCCGAGGATCATGACGGCATCATCGACCTGCCGGAGGATGCACCCGTCGGCCAGCCCTATGCCGCCTATGCCGGGCTCGACGACGCCGTGATCGAGATCGCGGTGACGCCAAACCGGGCCGATGCGCTCGGCGTTTCCGGCGTCGCGCGTGATCTCGCCGCCGCCGGGCTCGGTGGGCTCAAGACGCCGCCGGTCCAGCCGGTGCGGGGGAGCTTTCCCTGCCCGGTCAAGGTGACGCTTGATTTCGCCGAGGCGGACAAGGCCCTCTGCCCGGTCTTCGCTTTGCGGCTGGTGCGCGGCGTCAAGAACGGGCCTTCGCCGGAATGGCTGCAGGCGCGGCTGCGCGCCATCGGGCTCAGGCCGATCAACGCGCTGGTCGACATCACCAATTTCATGACCTTCGACCGCAACAGGCCGCTGCACGTCTTCGACGCCGCCAAGGTCAGGGGCGATCTCACGGTGCGCCGGGCCAAGGACGGCGAGACGATCCTGGCGCTCGACGGCAAGAGCTACACGCTGACCGGCGAGCAGGTCGTCATCGCCGATGCTGATGGCGTCGAGTCGCTTGCCGGCATCATGGGCGGCGAGGCCTCAGGCTGCGACGAGACCACCACCGACGTGCTGGTCGAAAGCGCGCTCTGGAACCCGCTCAACATCGCTCGCTCCGGCCGTTCGCTCGGCATCAACTCCGATGCGCGCTATCGCTTCGAGCGCGGCGTCGATCCCGATTTCACCCGTCCGGGCCTCGATCTCGCCACCGCGATGATCCTCGATCTCTGCGGCGGCGAAGCCTCCGAGATGGTCTTCGAGGGCGATCTGCCCGAGAGCGCTCATGCCATCGATTTCCCCTGGTCCGAGGTCAAGCGCCTGACCGGGCTCGATCTGCCGCAGATCGAAATGAAGCTCGCGCTGACCTCCCTCGGCTTCCACGTCTCGGGGGCCGGCGAGCGCGTCAAGGTCGCTGCTCCGTCCTGGCGTGGCGATGTCGTGGGAAAGGCCGATCTCGTCGAGGAGATCGTGCGCGTCGCCGGACTCGACCGCGTCGTCTCGACGCCGTTGCCGCGCATCAAGGGCGAGGTGGTGAAGCCCGTCCTCACCGTGCTGCAGAAGCGCACCCGCGCCGCCAAGCGCCTGCTCGCCAGCCGCGGCCTCGTCGAGGCGGTGACCTGGTCCTTCATCTCGCATGACGCCGCGACTTTGTTCGGCGGCGGCGCGCGCCAGCTCGTGCTCGCCAATCCGATTGCGGCCGATCTCTCCGACATGCGCCCCTCGCTGCTGCCGGGACTGATCCGCGCCGGCCAGCTCAACGCCGATCGCGGCCTCGGCGACGTCGCGCTGTTCGAGGTCGGGCAGGTCTTCAAGGATGATACGCCGGAGGGGCAGTTCATCGCCGCCGCCGGCCTGCGCCGGGGCACGGCGACGCTCGAAGGCGTCGGCCGCCATTGGGACGGTGCCGCCAGGTCCGTCGATGTCTTCGACGCCAAGGCCGATCTCATGGGTCTGCTGACCGGGCTCGGCGTTCCTGTCGGCGGCCTGCAGATCGTCGCGGGCGGCCCGGCATGGGCCCATCCCGGCCGTTCGGCCACGCTCCGGTTCGGCCCCAAGGGCGTCATCGGCGCCTTCGGCGAGGTGCATCCCAAGGTGCTGAAGGCGCTCGACGTCAAGGGCCCGCTCGTCGCCTTCGAGATCCATCTCGATGCGCTGCCGCTGCCGAAATACAAGCCGACCAAGGTCAAGCCGAAGCTTACGCTCTCGGGCTTCCAGCCGGTGACGCGCGATTTCGCCTTCATCGTCGAAAAGACGGTCGCGGCCGGCGAGATGATGAAGACCGCGCAGAACGCCGACCGGGGCCTGATCTCGGATGTCGCGGTCTTCGACCTCTATGAAGGGCAGGGCGTCGAGGCTGGCAAGAAGTCGGTCGCACTGGCCGTGACCCTGCAGCCGGTCGACAAGACGCTGACCGAGGCCGAGATCGAGGCGGTCGGCGCCAAGATCGTCGCCGAGATGGCCAAGCGCTATGGGGCGGCGCTGCGGGGTTGACCTACCTCGTCATGCCCGGGCGCAGACCCGGGGCATCTCTCCCCAGAGGTTCCCGGGTCTCCGCTGCGCTGCGCCCGGGAATGGCGCGCGCCCGCTATTGATCAGGATTGTGTAATAATCGACGCGCGCAATCGCTTGAGAAGCAGGCTATCGGCTACCGATTATCGCAACCACGCGGCCCTGATGAGCGTCACCGAAATCCCTGTCCAGGACAGCCTCTTCCCCGGTTTCCGCCTCCTTGATGTCGCGACATCGGGCGCGCGCATCCGTGTCCGGACGGGCGGGGAGGGGCCGCCGCTCCTGCTGCTCCATGGCTACCCGCAGACGCATGCGCTCTGGCACAAGCTTGCTGCGCGCCTAAAGGACCGCTTCACTTTGGTCTGCGCCGATCTGCGCGGCTATGGCGACAGCGACAAGCCGGCGAGCGATGCCGAGCATTTCCCCTATTCCAAGCGCGCCATGGCGCTCGACATGGCGCAGGTCATGACGGCGCTGGGGCATCAACGCTTCTTTGTCGGCGCGCATGATCGCGGCGCGCGCGTTGCCCATCGCCTGGCGCTCGACCATGCGGAGCGTGTCACCAGGCTAGCGACGCTGGACATCGCGCCGACCCGCGAGATGTACGCCAATACCAGCGACGCCTTCGCGCGGGCCTATTGGCACTGGTTCTTCCTGATCCAGCCCGCGCCCTTCCCGGAGCGGATGATCGGGGCCGATCCCGAGGCCTATTGGCGCAAGAAATGCGGCTCCGGCTCGGCCGGTCTGACGCCCTTCGTGCCCGAGGCTCTCGCCCATTACCTGCGCTGCTTCAGCGATCCGCAGACCATCCATGCGAGTTGCGAGGATTATCGCGCCGCCGCCACCATCGACATCCGCCATGACGATGAGGATGGCGGCCGCAAGCTGACCCAGCCCTTGCTCGCGCTCTGGGGCGGCAACGGCATCATCGGCAAATGTTTCGAGCCGCTTGCGCTGTGGCGGCAGCGCGCTGAGAACGTCCAAGGCCGTGCCTTGCCAGGCGGGCATTATCTGGCGGAGGAGATTCCCGATCTCGTCGCCGCCGAATTCACGGCCTTCTTTGGAGAGAACCCATGAGTGGGACCAATCGCGTCTATCGTATCGCCGTCATCGCCGGGGACGGCATCGGCAAGGAAGTCATGCCCGAGGGCCTGCGCGTGCTCGAGGCGGCCTCCAGGAAATACGGCTTCGAACTGCGCTTCGACGAGTTCGATTTCTCCTCCTGCGATTATCACGAGAAGCACGGCAAGATGCTTCCCGACGACTGGAAGGAGAAGATCGGCGGCCATGACGCGATCTATTTCGGCGCGGTCGGCATGCCGGCGCAGGTGCCTGACCACATCTCGCTCTGGGGCTCGCTGCTGCTCTTCCGGCGTGAATTCGACCAGTATGTGAACCTGCGCCCGGTGCGTCTGATGCCGGGCGTTCCCGGTCCGCTCGTCGGCCGCAAGCCCGGCGATATCGACTTCTTCGTCGTGCGCGAGAACACCGAGGGCGAATACTCCTCGGTCGGCGGCAAGATGTTCGCCGGCACCGAGCGCGAGATCGTCATGCAGGAGACGGTGATGAGCCGGGTCGGCGTCGACCGCGTGCTGAAATACGCCTTCGAGCTGGCGATGCGCCGTCCGCGCAAGAAGCTGACCTCGGCGACCAAGTCGAACGGCATCTCGATCACCATGCCGTATTGGGACGAGCGGGTGAAGGAGATGGCCAGGAACTATCCCGGCGTCGCCGTCGACCAGTACCATATCGACATCCTGACGGCGCATTTCGTGCTGAATCCCGACCGCTTCGACGTGGTCGTGGCCTCGAACCTGTTCGGCGACATCCTCTCGGATCTGGGCCCGGCCTGCACCGGCACGATCGGCATCGCGCCGTCGGGCAACATCAACCCGACCGGCGATCATCCCTCGCTGTTCGAGCCGGTCCATGGCTCGGCGCCCGACATCGCGGGCAAAGGCATCGCCAATCCGATCGGCCAGATCTGGTCGGGCGCGATGATGCTGGATCACCTCGGCGAGACCGAAGCCGCCAAGGGCATCGAGGCCGCGATCGAGCGCGCGCTCGGCGACGCCCGCACCCGCACCCGCGATCTCGGCGGCACGCTGGGGACGGAAGCCGCGGGCAAGGCTGTCGAGCAGGCGCTGGGCTAAAAGCCCGGCGCCCAAGATTTTGGCACCCAAATTCCGGTGCCCAGGACCCCGGAGGCGCGACAGCGCCGCCGGGTTAACTAGAAATTGAACTGACGTTGCTGGAAGGGCTGGCTTTGATGGATCTCTCCTCGATTTCCTTCGTCGATCCTCTGATCTGGGGAAAACTGGCGGAGATCATCGCGCTCAACATCGTCCTCTCCGGCGACAATGCCGTGGTGATCGCGCTCGCCTGCCGGGCGCTGGCGCCCGCACAAAGAGCCAAGGGCATCGCGCTCGGCGCAGGCGTCGCTGTGGTCTTGCGCGTCATCTTCACCGTGCTGATCGCCTCGCTGCTGAACGCGCCTTTCCTGCATATCGTCGGCGCGCTGCTGCTGGTCTGGATCGCGGTCAAGCTGATCATCGAGGATGGCGAGAGCGACGAGGATTCGATCACCGCCAGCAGCAAGCTCTGGAAGGCGGTCCAGACGGTCGCGATCGCCGACATCGTCATGAGCCTCGACAATGTGCTGGCCATCGCCGCCGTCGCCAAGGATTCGATCCCGCTCCTGATCGCGGGGCTCGTCATCTCGATCCCGCTGATCGTGCTCGGCGCCTCGCTCATCACCAGCCTGCTGACGCGCTTTCCGGTCCTGGTCTGGGCGGGCGCTGCGCTGCTCGGCTGGGTCGCCGGCGAAATGTTCGACAGCGATCCCTGGCTCATCACCCGGTTCGGCGCCGATATGCTGCACCGCCTCGAATATCCGGCCGCTGCCCTGGGTGCGATTCTCGTGCTCGCGCTGGGCTATTGGCTGAAACCACGCCGGCCAGATCCGGCCCTCTGACACAGGGACTGACCGACCTATGGACTTTTCATCATCCCAATTCTGGGTGTCGCTGCTCCAGATCATCTGGATCGACCTGCTCCTGTCCGGAGACAACGCGGTCGTCATCGCGCTCGCCTGCCGCTCGCTGCCGGAAAACCGGCGCAAGATCGGCATCTGGCTCGGCGCCGGCGCAGCCGTCGGCTTGCGCATCGTCTTCGCGCTCGTGGTCAGCTATCTGCTGAACGTGCCCTTCCTGAAGGTGGTCGGCGGCGTCCTGCTGTTCTGGATCGCGATCAAGCTCGCCATGGGCGAGGAGGAAGCCCATAGCGACATCGAGGCGAGCGACAATCTCTGGCGGGCGGTGCGCACCATCGCCATTGCCGACGCCGTGATGAGCCTCGACAACGTCATCGCCATCGCGGCAGCCTCGCGCGGACATCCCGAGCTCTTCATCTTCGGCCTGCTGCTCTCGATCCCGCTGATCATCATGGGCGCGCAGCTCCTGACCTCGATCATCGAGCGCTTCCCGATCCTGGTCTGGCTCGGCGCGGCCCTGCTCGGCTGGATCGCGGCGGAAATGATCATCGGCGACATTGCCGTGCTGCAATGGCTCCAGGTCAACATGCCGAGCTGGGTCACCCCTGTGCCGACAGATGCCAGCGCACTCGGAATCGGTCCGGCCGCCATGCCGCACTATATCTCCTCGGCCATCGGCGCGGCGCTCGTTTGTCTCGTCGCCTATCTGCTGAAGAAGAAGCCGGCAGACCAGCCGGGCTGACATCTCACTCAGCTGAGAACCACAACCGCGGCGGCCAGGCTCTCCTGGCCGCCGTTTTCTGTGACGCGGCTCATGCCGAGATTTGCGCCCGGTCGCTCCGGATCGCTGATACTGAACACACCTTGCGCGGTGAGCGTGACGGAGAAGCTCTCCGGCGCGCGAGCGAAGCCGGTGCCGAGCGCCTTCACATAGGCCTCCTTGGCCGCCCAGAGCTCTGCGAAGGCAAGTGGTCGCGCCAGTTCGTGCAGGGTGAGCAGCGCCGTCCGCTCCTGCGGATGCAAGACCGCGAGCGGCGGCGTGGCCAGGGGCTCGAGCCGCTCGATATCGACCCCGACAGGATGCGGCGCGAGCGCCAGCGCGACGAAGCCCGCCCGCGTCGCAAGCGAGAGATACAGCCCCGTCCCGACAGGTTGCGCCAGCAGGGGGCGGCCTCGTTCGTCATGCCCGATCGCAATGGCCTCGACCGGCAGGCCGAGCTGGGCGGCGATGATCGTTCGCGCCGTCTCGCGCCGCAAGGCCGAACGCTCGGCGAGGTTGGCCGGGCTCGCGCCGGTCGCTATCAGCCAGGTCGCGGGCAGGGCAGGGGCGGCGATGGGGCAGGTCAGCCAGTGCATGGCGCAAGGCTAGCACGGGACTGGCGCTTGTCCCGCCCTGCGCAGGCCTCATAAGCGGCCGGTGCTGCCATCCGTTGACGGTATGATGCGTTAGCGCTCTTGAAGAGCCATGACCGCTTCGCCCGAACCGACTTCGGAGGCCGCCCGCCCCTTGCTCACCATGCAGGGCGTGCGCCTGGGCGTCCGCAGGGTCTCCGTGCTGCTGCCGGGCATCGTCGTCTTTGCGGTCGCCTTCGGCGCGGCGGCAGCGGCCAAGGGGCTGAGCCTGCTGGAGACGGTCATGATGAGCGCGCTGGTCTATGCCGGCGTGGCGCAGCTCGTGGCTATGGAGCTGTGGCGGCCGGAATGGAGCTGGGGGGCGATTGCGGGGCTTGCCGTCGTCACCGCGACGGTGAATGCGCGCATGGTGCTGCAGGGGGCTTCGCTGCAGCCCTGGTTCGCGCCTTATCCCAAGGCGCTCAACGCCGCGCATCTCTTTCTCTTCACCGATGCGAGCTGGCTGATCGGCGCGCGCTATCATGGCGAGGGCGGGCGCGATCTGGGCGTGATCATCGGCGCCGGCGTCCTGCTCTGGGTCGTCTGGGTCGCGACGACGATCCCGGGATACCTGCTCGGCGCCCTGGTGGCCGATCCGCGCCAATACGGCATCGATCTCGTCATGCCGATCTTCTTCGCCGCGATGATCGTGCCGCTCTGGCGCGGCAAGCGGGCGGCCGTGCCCTGGGTCGTCGCGGGGCTCGTCGCATTGGTCACGGCGAAGCTGATCGACGGCTATGCCTTCATCATCGTCGGCTCGCTTGCCGGCGCGCTTACAGGGGCGTTCAGCGATGACCCTGCCTGATCCCGGCCCATGGGGCGCGGCCTTCGTCATCCTCGCCATGATGCTGGCGACCTATCTCTGCCGCATCTCCGGCGTGATCATGATGGGCTTCATTCCGCTGACCCCGCGCGTCCGGCGTGGGCTTGCGGCGCTGCCGGGCTCGATCGTGGTCGCGACCGTGCTGCCGCTGATCGAGCGGCTCGGTTTCACTGCGGCACTCGCACTCATCGCGGCGATCGGCAGCATGGTGCTGCGGCGCAGCGAGTTGCTGGCCTTGGCGGTCGGCATGGCGACGGTCTCGGCAGCGCGCGCGCTCGGCTTCTGATCGATCACCGCTTCCGATCGCTTCCATCACATCCCGTCATCGCTTGGCCGCTTGCGCCATGTTGACGCCGGCGATCTCTGGGCAGACGGTGTCTGTCAGCAAAACTGACCAAATTGGAGCGCCGCTATGGCATGGTATTCTCAGACCTGGAGCTGGTTCGACGGTGCCTGGCACGAAGGCAACCCCGGCCTGGTGGGCCCACGCAGCCATGCCCTCTGGCAGGCCTCTTCGGTCTTCGACGGCGGCCGCTATTTCGATGGCGTCGCGCCCGATCTCGCCGCCCATGCCGCCCGCGTCAACCGCTCCGCCAAGGCGCTCGGCCTCAAGGCCACGGTGACGCAGGACTTCATCATCGAGAAGACGCTTGAGGGCGTGAAGAAATTCGCCCCTGGCACGGCGCTCTACGTCAAGCCGATGTATTGGGGCGAGGCCGACGGGCCCTCGACCATCATGCCCGACCCGGATTCGACGCAGTTCTGCCTCTGCCTGTTCGAGGCGCCGATGCCGCAGCCGACCAATGGCTTCTCGGTGACGCAAGGAGCGTTCCGCCGGCCGACCATGGAGACGATGCCGACCGACGCCAAGGCGGGCTGCCTCTATCCCAACAACGCCCGCATCCTGCGCGCCGCCAAGGCGGCGGGCTTCGACAACGCGCTGGTGCTCGACATGCTGGGCAACGTCGCCGAGACCGCGACCTCGAACATCTTCCTGGCCAAGGACGGCGTCGTCAGGACGCCGGCTCCCAACGGCACCTTCCTGAACGGCATCACCCGCCAGCGCGTCATCGGCCTGCTCAGGCAGGACGGTATCCCCGTCGAGGAGATGAGCCTGCGCTACAGCGATTTCGAGCAGGCCGATGAGATCTTCATCTCGGGCAACTATTCCAAATGCATGCCGGTCACCCGCATCGACAACATGACGCTGCAGCCCGGCCCGATGTTCCGCCGCGCTCGCGAACTCTACATGGACTTCGCTCACACCAAGGCGGCGTGAAGCCGACGCTTGCGGGTTTGCCGTTGATCTCGGCACTGCTGCGTCATCCCGGGCGACCTAAGGTCGTCTCGGGATGACGGCGGTTTCGGATCAAACGGACGAAAGCTAACGCAGTAGCCTGGCGAGCCGGCTGAGCTTGAGCGCCAGCGCCGCGGTCGCGAGATAGATCGCCGCGGCCACGGCCCCGACGCAGGCGAGCGCCGCGAGCCTTGGCTGTAGCGGAAACCACGCCGTCGCGGCAAGCAGGGAGGGGACGGACAGGCGCGCCGCCAGGCCCGCCAGAACCGCCGCCAGCACGACGATGGCGGCAAAACTCGACAGCCCCCCCGCCGGCCGGGTCCAGCCACGCTGCACGCCCAAGGCGAACAGCGCGCCGACATTGATCCAAGCGCCCGCCGCAGTCGCCAGTGCAAGGCCCGGCGCGCCCCAGTCGCGCCAGAGCAGCAATTTCAGCGCGACATTCGCGGCGATGGCCGCCAGCGAGACCAGCATCGGCGTCGTGGTGTCGCCGCGTGCCTGGAAACTCGACACCTGGGTGCGGATCATCACGATGGCCGGCAGCCCGATCGCATAGGCGAAGAGCACGGCTGCCGCCGCCTGGCTCGCGGCAGCGTCGAAGCGCCCGCGCTCGAACAAGGCGGAGACGATCAGTTCGGGAACGGCGAGGAATGCGGCAGCGAAGGGGGCGGCGGCGATCAGCGTCAGCGCGACGGCCCGGTTCTGCGCCCTGTCGGAGCCGGCGACGTCGCCTGCCGCGAGCAGGCGGCTCATCGTCGGCAACAGGACCGTGCCGACGCCGATGGCGATGACCCCGATCGGCAATTGGTAGAGGCCGCCTGCATAGTAGAGCGCGGAATAGGCACCCGCCGGCAGCAGCGAGGCGATGATCGTGTCGGCGAAAAGCGCGATCTGGACACCGGCCGAGCCGATGACGGCCGGCCCGAACGCCTTCAGGAACGCCTTGACGTCGAGATCGACGCGCGGCCGCACCACGGTTGCCGCGACATTCGCCTGGCGCGCCGCGAGCGCCAACACGAGCCATTGCAGGAAGCCGGAGATCACCACGCCCCAGGCGGCGGCATAGGCGGCATTGGGGAACAGGAACGCTACGGTAAGCGCCGCGATCAGGCAGAGATTGAGCAGGATCGGCGCCGCCGCCGCCGCCGCGAATTTGTCGACGGCATTGAGGTTGGCCGAGAGCAGCGTCACCAGCGTGATGAAGAGCAGATAGGGAAAGGTGATCCGCGTCAGCGCGACGGCGAGTTCGAAGCGCTGCGGATCATGCGCGAAGCCGGGCGCGAGCAGGCGCACGACGTCGGGCATGAAGGGCAGGGCGAGCCCGAGCAGGATGATCTGGACGATCAGGTTGAGGGTGAAGACCCGGTCGGAGAAGAGCGTGGCGGCGGCCTGGCCGGCCTGCTGCCTGACCCGGGCATAGGCGGGGATATAGGCCTGGTTGAAGGCACCCTCGCCGAAGATCGCGCGGAAATGGTTCGGCAGGCGCAGCGCGACCGAAAATGCGTCCATCAGCGGGCCGGCGCCGAGCACGGCCGCCAGCACGATGTCGCGTATGAAGCCCGAGAGGCGCGAGAGCAGCGTGAAGCCGCCGACGGAGAGGATTTTTCTGAACATCGCGTGCCTTGGGGCGGCCTGGAGCCTCAGCCCTCATCCTGAGAAGCCGCATAGCGGCGTCTCGAAGGATGGTCCAGTGCGGCCATGCGGCTTCGCCGTCTACCGGATCAATGGCGGCAGGGCGTCGCCGCGCGGATGGTCGACGGTGCGGGCGTCGAAACCGACGCGCTCGCCGATCAGATAGAGCGGCCGGCGCTTCACCTCCGCGAAGATGCGCCCGACATATTCGCCGATCATGCCCAGCGAGATCAGCTGGATGCCGGAAAAGAACATGATCGAGACGATCAGCGAGGGGAAGCCGGGCAGGTCGGTGCCGAAGAAGACCGTGCGCAGCAGGAAGAAGGCGGCCGAGAGCGTGGAGATGACGGCGATCACGACGCCGGCCCAGGTCGCGATCTTCAACGGTACGGTCGAGAAGGACGATAATCCGTCGAAGGCGAAGCTGAACAGCTTGCCGAAGCGGAACTTGGTCTCGCCATGCTGGCGTTCGGCGACCTCGAAAGTCACGCCGGTCGAGGGAAAGCCGACCCAGGCATAGAGCCCCTTGGAGAAACGCGCCCGTTCCGGCAAGGCACGCAGCGCGTCGACCACCTTGCGGTCGAGCAGACGGAAATCGCCGGCACCTTCCGGCAATTCGGTTTCGCCGAAGCGCGCGAACAGCTTGTAGAACGCCCTGGCGAGATTGCGCTTGAGGGCGCTCTCGCCGGCCCGGCTGGCGCGCTGGCCGTAGATGTTCAGGAAGCCGGCGCGCCATTTTTCCAGGAAGACCAGGATCGTCTCCGGCGGATGCTGCAGATCGGCGTCCATGATCACGACCGCGTCGCCCGAGGCATGGTCGAGCCCGGCCGCGATGGCGATCTCCTTGCCGAAATTGCGGCTGAACGAGACGCCGCTGATCCGGGGATCGCTGGCGCTCAGCAGCTTCAGCACGGACAGCGTGCCGTCGCGGCTGCCGTCATCGACGCAGACCAGCTCCCAGGACGAGACCGCGCCCGCCAGCACCGTCTTGAGCCGCTCGACCAGGATCGGCAGATTGTCGGCCTCGTCATAGACGGGCACGACGATAGACAATTCCGGCCGGCTGGCCCGGGCGCGCGAGGCTTCCGAAGGAGGGATGGGCGACGTCTCGGACACGAACAGAACCTCTCAGGCGTCGATCTCGATTAGGACTTGCTCGACGAAGCCTTGCGGCTCGTCGCCCGACGAGGGGTGACGCTGTCCGCACAGAACCGTAAAGCTGGCGCGCTCACAAGGGCGGTGAGAGCGAGCCCTGCCGGCCTGCGACCCGATCACGTCGGGCCGGCTTGCCGCACGGCCCGTATCCGATCGCAGATGAACCAGGGATGACAGACGAGATGACGACCGGCTTCATTCTCTGCGCCGACGATTTCGCCCTGACGGAGGGGGTCAGCCGCTCGATCCTGTCCTTGCTCGAAGCCGGCAAGCTCTCGGCGGCGGGCGCGATGACCAACCGCCCGCATTGGAAGTCCTTTGCCGGCGCCTTTGCGGCGCAAGCGGGCCGGGCGGATCTCGGCTTGCATCTGAACCTGACCTGCGCCGCCCCGCTCGGCGCGATGCCGCGCCTGGCCGCCAATGGCGTCCTGCCGAAGCTGGGCGATCTGGCACGGGCTGCGCTTCTGTCTGGGGCGGCGCGCGCGGAGATTGCCGCCGAGATCGCGCGCCAGCTCGACGCCTTCGAGGATGCGATGGGGCGCGCACCGGATTTCCTCGACGGGCACCAGCATGCCCATGTCCTGCCCGGCGTGCGCGGCGCAGTGCTGGCGGCGCTGCAGAGGCGCTATCGCGAGGGCGCGATCTATCTGCGCGACCCCGCCGACTCGATCGCCGCAATCCGCCGGCGCGGCGTTGCCGTCGGCAAGGCGCTGGTCATCGCCGGCCTGGCCTGGGGCCTGCACGGATCGGCCCTGAGGCGCGGCATTCCGGTCAATCGCGGCTTTTCCGGCATCTCGCCCTTTGATCCCGCTCGCGATTTCCGGGCTGATCTCGCGCGCTTCCTGGTCGCGCCGGGGCCGGCTCATCTCGTCATGTGCCATCCGGGCTTCGTCGACGAGGAGTTGATGGGGCTCGACCCGGTCGTCGCGACGCGGCCATTGGAGCATGCGGCGCTGATGAGCTTCGTGCCGCCCCAGGGCCTGGCCATGGTCCGTTTCTCGGAAATGGGCCTCACGTCTGTGACGAGAGCCGGCTCGGCCGGCGAACAGCGCTGAACCCCTCCTTCACGCAAGCTATTCTTTACCTCGTTCATTCATGCTGCGTGTTTGGGGATCGCAGTCGGTTGCGCGCCTAGCACGCGACAGCGGGGAGACATCTGCGCAATGAAGTGGTTCAAGCGGGCTGGCAAGGCGGCAACCCCTGCCCAAACGCTCGCGACCAGGGAAGGCGTAACCCAGTCGCTGGGCAGCCAGATCGCTGGCGCGGCGGTGGCTCTCGTCGCGATCGCCATCGTTTTCGTCGTGGTCGCCGTTGCACGCTATAACGACGCCAAGACGCACGGCGACCTCGAACAGAAGATGACCGCGCTGACCACCATGGTCGTCAATGCATCGCCGGCGCTGATCCTGGCGCGCGATACCACCACGCTGGGCTACATCCTGGAATCCCTGCGGCGCGATCCCGATTTCGATTCCGGCATCGTGGCCGACGATCTTTCGATCCTGGCGAGCGCCGGTCGGACCGAAGAGGCGCGCCTCTCGCTGACACCGCGTGCGCTGGCCGCCGCGCTCGGCCGTCCGCCCTGGGACGTCATGGCCGGCGTGACCTCGACCGAGATCGAGGATCAGACCTATGTCACGAAGCTGCATGTGGTGAAGATCGGCGGAATCCAGAAGCAGATCGGCTATATCGCGATCCGATTCGACAAGACGCGCCTGGTCGCGAGGTCGACCTGGGAACAGGTCGCGACGATCGGCTTCGGCGTCGCCATCCTGCTGGTCCTGGGGCCGCTGCTCTGGATCTCGCTCTCGCGCACCATGAAGCCGCTGAAAAGCATGACGCGGGCGATCGTCAGCATCTCTGACGGCAAGCTCGACACGCCGATCGACGCACTCGGCCGGCGTGACGAGATCGGCGCCATCGCCCATGCGCTCGGCATTCTGAAGGTTCGGCTCGGCGAGCGCGCGGTCCTGCAGGAGAAGCAGCATGTCTCCGAAGCCGAGCGTCGCCAGCACCAGCAGCGGGTCGATGAGGCGATCGCGCTGTTCCGCGCCGAGGTCGGCGTCGCGCTCGAAGCCTTCAAGAGCAATGCCGACCGGATGAGCGAGGCCTCCGACGGCCTAGCCCGCGTGGCGGCGGAATCCTCGGGCCGTGCGGCGCGCGCCGCGCAGAACTCACAAGGGGCGTCCGTCAATGTCGAGAACGCCGCCCAGGCGGCCGAGGAGATGGGCGCGGCCATTCGCGAGGTCGAGTTCCAGGTCCGGCGCGTCCGTGCCGAGATCGTCGAAGCGGCTTCCGTCTCGCGCGATACGGCAAGCTCGGTGCGTGCGCTCGACGAGACGGCGCGCGCCATCGGCGAGGTGGTGAACCTGATCCGCGATATCGCGGCCCAGACCAATCTCCTGGCGCTGAACGCGACCATCGAAGCGGCCCGCGCCGGCGAGGCCGGGCGCGGTTTTGCGGTCGTCGCCGCCGAGGTCAAGAGTCTCGCTTCGCAGACGGCGGACGCGACCGACCGCATCGTCGCCCAGGTCGGCGCCATCCAGGGCGCGACCGGCGAGGTCGTCGGTGCGATCCAGAACATCGCCGAGCGCATGGGCGCGATCGAGAGCTTCGCCAATTCGGTCGCGACCTCGATCGAGCAGCAGGCCATTGCGACCGGCGAGATCGCCAGCGGCGTCGCCATGGCGAGCTCCTCGGCCCTGTCGGTGTCGAGCGATCTGAGCGTGCTCGCCGACAGCGTCGAGGAGACCGGGCAGTCGGCGGAGCAGGTCAGAGGCGCGGCGGGAGAGGTCGCGGCCCAGGCTCTGCGCCTGCGCGCCACCGTCGACCAGTTCCTGCACAGCGTCGCCGCCTAGAGCTGAATCTGAATCCTGCTCTCATCTAAAAGTGAGAGCAGGATCGAAGCGAAAAAACGGTTCGGGCTTTTTCGCATCCTGCTCTGGCCGATCGCTCGCGCCAACGCGAAACGGGGCCCGCGAGGGCCCCGTTTGCATCTGACACAGGCTTCGAAGGCTTCAGGCCTTGGCGCCGTCATAGAGCTCGGCGACGTAGTCCCAGTTCACCAGGCTCTCGAGGAAAGCCTTGAGATAGTCGGGACGGCGGTTGCGGTAGTCGATGTAGTAGGAGTGCTCCCAGACGTCGACGCCCAGGATCGGGGTCGCGCCATGGACCAGCGGGCTCTCGCCATTCGGGGTCTTGGAGATGGCGAGCTTGCCGCCCTTCACTTCGAGCCATGCCCAGCCCGAGCCGAACTGACCGACGCCGGCGGCGACGAAGTCTTCCTTGAACTTCTCGACCGAGCCGAACGAGTCGACGATCGCCTTCTCCAGCGCGCCCGGCAGCTTGCCGCCGCCATTGGGCTTCATCCACTTCCAGAAATGCAGATGGTTGTAATGCTGGCCGGCATTGTTGAACACGGCCGGGTTCTTGCCAAACGAGGCCTTGACGATCTCCTCGAGCGACTTGCCCTCGAATTCCGTGCCCTTGATCGCATTGTTGCCGTTGGTGACATAGGCGAGATGATGCTTGTCGTGGTGGAATTCCAGCGTTTCCTTGGACATGAAGGGCTGGAGCGCGTCATGGGCGTAGGGCAGATCGGGAAGGGTAAAGGACATTGTTGCCTCTCCTTGGGCTGTCAAATCGCTTGAACTGAGAATGGCTTTCCGGTGAACGGTTCGAGCCGGGTCGCCTTGGAGAAGCGGCCCGCCATTCCATACGCTAGTTAAGCCTCCACCACGCCAGGGGCAACCGCCTCGGCCGGGGGCTGGGCCATGTCTTGAGAACGGGCGCGCCTCATTGGCGCCCGATTCATCGTCCTATCCGGGCGCGTTATCGAAACTCTCTCTTATTCAATGTGTTAGAAGATGGCTGGAATGCCTGTGCCATCGTCGGCCATTTCGGCCGTCTTGTCAGGAACGCTGCATTGATCACGACCTTCATCTTGCTGGGCCTTGCTTTCCTCGGCGGCGGTGCTGCGGCCATCGTCGATGGCTGGCCCTATCTCGTGCTCGAGCGCGGTTTCACCGAGGTGATCATCGGCGCGATCGCTGCGACGGCCGGCCTGCTCATGCTGATGCTGTCCTATGTGCTGGTCGAGATCCGCCGCGTCAGGACGAATCTGTCGAACGCCGTGCTGGCGGCATCGCTCGCTTCGATGGCCGGCGGCGAGCCGGTTCCCCTTGAAGGGGCGGCCCATCGGGACCAGGGGAGTGCGGGGGCGGCTGCGGGGCTTGGCCTGGCGGCAGGAGCTGGCGCGGCCGTGCTCGCCGGCAGCGCGGCGCATGCGGCGCAGCCGGGCGTCTCGCCCGAAGCGGAGCCGGCGGCCGAGCACGAGCCTGACTTCTTCGGCGAGCTGCTCGCGCATGAGGAAGCGTCGTCGGCGGCGGCAGAGGCTGCAAGCTCGGCTCCAGTTGACGCGCCGAAAGCGGTCGAGCCGTCGCAAGCGGAGCCGGCGATGGCTGAGGAGGAAGCGAAGGAGCCTGCGCCCGAGGCCGCGGATGCGGACAAGGCCGAGCCGACTGCCGAAGCTGCAGCCGAGCCATTACAGGCCAAGGCCAAGGCGTCGATCGAGACCGAGGCCGAGCCGCACGGTTCCGCGCAGATCGATCTCGAAAGCTCTTTCGAAGACGTGTTGCACTGGCCGGAGCCGGAGCCGCGATCCCGAGAATCTGCCGCTTCGAGCATGACGGGGCTCGATGACGAGTTCGGCGCCTTGCGCGACAGCCTGTCCAAGCGCTTGCAGTTCGGCGAGCCGGGCGCGGCCTCCGCACCGGCCGAGACGGAGACCCCGCTATCTGCAATTCGCGATCCCGAAGCGATCGAATCCGCTGCGGCCTGGATGGCGCCGCCCTCGCGAAAGCACGATTCCTGGTTCCCCGATGATGGCGAGGCGCATGATGATGCGCAGGATCCGGCCCCGACTCCGGCCGAGGCGCCGCAGGCCGAGGCCGAGCTGCCGCCATGGCCGCCTGTGACGCATGGTGTCGAAGTGCCGGCGCCGGAGCATGAGGCGGAGCCGGCTGCGGTCGCAGCTGCGGCGAGCGAGGCGCCCGAAGACGAGGCCGGCCCAGATGAGGCCGCGTCGGCCCCGCACGGCAAGGAGGCTCCCGAGGAGGAGGCTTCCGCCGCCGCGCCGCCTGCGGCCTCGGAGGAGGGCATCGTCGGCGCCTACCAGGTCGGCGACGCACATTTCACCATCTTCGCCGATGGCTCGATCAAGGCGCGCACGCCTGATGGCGACTACAACTTCGCCTCGATGGACGAGCTGAAGATCTATCTCGCCAGCGAGAAGAGCCGCCTCGGCGTCTGATCAGGCTTCCGGCCCACCCGGGTTGGGCCAGCCTTCTCCGACGGCCTGGATCGCGAAGGCATAGGAGAGGGCGGTTTCCTTCAGGGAATCGAAGCGCCCGGCCGAGCCGGCATGGCCGGCCTCCATATTGGTGTGCAGCATCACCGGGCCGCCGCCGGTCATGGTCGCGCGCAGCCGCGCCACCCATTTCGCGGGCTCCCAATAGGTCACGCGCGGATCGGTGAGGCCGCCCATCGCCAGGATGGGCGGATAGGCCTGGGCCTTGACGTTGTCATAGGGCGAGTAGCCGCGGATCGTCTCGAAGGCTGCGACATCGCGGATCGGATCGCCCCATTCCGGCCATTCCGGCGGGGTCAGAGGCAAGGTGTCGTCGAGGATCGTGTTGAGCACGTCGACGAAGGGCACCTCGGCGAGGATGCCGGCAAAGAGGCTCGGGGCCATGTTGGCAACGGCGCCCATCAGCATCCCGCCGGCGCTGCCGCCCTGCGCCACGATGCGCCCGCGAGCCGTGAAGCCCGCCTCGGCGAGCGCCTCGGCGGCGGCGATGAAATCGGTGAAGGTGTTGGCCTTCTTGTCGCGCTTGCCGTCGAGATACCAGCGCCAGCCCTTGTCGGTGCCGCCGCGCACATGAGCGATGGCGTAGACGAAACCGCGATCGACCAGACTCAGGGGCCGCGTCCGGAACGAGGCCGACATCGCCGAGCCATAGGAGCCATAGCCGTAGAGCAGGCAGGGCGCCGAGCCATCGAGTTTGGTGTCCGCCCGGTGCAGCAGGGAGATCGGCACCTTGGCGCCGTCCTTGGCCGTCGCGAAGATGCGGCGCACGCGATAGGCCGACGGGTCATGACCGGACGGCACCTCCTGCCGTTTCAGCAGAGTGCGCTCGGCGGTCGCCATGTCGTAATCATAAGTCTCTGCCGGCCGCGCCATCGAGGCATAGATGAAGCGCAGGCTGTCGGTCTCGAATTCATAGCCGGCGTCGAGGCCCAGGCCATAGGCCTCCTCGTCGAAGGCGATCTGGCTCTCGCTGCCGCTGGCAAGGTCGCGGATCACGATGCGCGGCAGGCCGTCCTCGCGCTCGAGCCGGATCAATCGGCCCGCGAGGCAGAGATGGCTGAGGATCAGCGTTCCCTGCCGATGCGGCACGAGATCGCGCCAGTGCTCGGGCCCAGGCGAGGCAAGGGGGGCGGTGACGATCTTGAAGTCTTCGGCACCTTCGGCATTGGTCAGGATCAGGAACGCATCGCCGTGATGCTCGACGCTGTATTGGCGGCCCAGCTGGCGCGGTGCAATCGTCACCGGCCGTGAATCGGGCAAGGCAAGATCGACGACCCGGACCTCCGAGGTCTCGTGATCGCCGATCGAGATCAGCAGGAAGCGGCCCGACTGGGATTCGTCGATGTCGACGAACATGCCGGCATCGCCTTCTTCATGCAGCAGTTCATCGCTCGCGGGATCCGTCCCAAGACGGTGTCGGAAGACCTTGGACGGCCTGTGGTCGGTATCGAGCCGGACATAGGCGAAGGAGCGTGAATCGCGCGCCCAGACCATCTCTCCGGTTGTATCGTCGATACGGTCGTCCAGGTCCTGGCCGGTGGTGAGATCGCGGACCCGGATGGCGTGCAATTCCGAGCCGGCCTCGTCGGCGCTCCAGGCGAGCAGGCTGTGGTCGGGACTGTGGCTGGCGTCGCCGAGGTCGAAGAAATCCTTGCCCTCGGAGAGGGCGTCGGCGTCGAGCAAGATCTGCTCGCGCGGCTTGCTCCCGGCTTTGGCGTTGCGCGGCTTGCGGCAGATCAGGGGATGTTCGCCGCCCTTGCGGTAGCGCGAATAATACAGAAAGGGACCGTCGGGCTGCGGAACGCTGGCGTCGTCTTCCTTGATCCGCCCGCGCATTTCCTTGACGAGCGCGCGCTGCAGCGGGCGCGTCGGCGCCATCAGCGTCTTGCAATAGCCGTTTTCGGCTTCGAGATAGTCTCGAATGTCCTTCGGCAGCGCGTCCGGGTCACGCAGCACATCTTTCCAGTTGGAGGCGCGCAGCCAGCCATAATCGTCGCGAAGCTCCACGCCATGGACGGTCTTCGCCTGCGTGCGGATCTCGGCTCGTGGAGGCATGACTCTCCTGCGCGACAAAGACGTTAAAATGTTTTCTGAATATTTCGCTGCGCTCATTGAAGGCACCATGATCCTCTGTCGCCGATGACTGGTAGAGATGGTTGTCATATCTGACAAGACAACCATGGCGAGCGCTAATGCACGTACCTGCATAGTGCCGAGCGCCACTGCATTTAGGCCTGTTGCGATAATTGCTTGCCTGCGATCGTATTCGCGCGGCCTCATTCACTTGCGGTGTCGTTGAGTATCGACTACATGACTATCTGATCGATCCGCTTGGGATGATTCTATGGCCGCAGGTTCTTGACCAACCGCGGGCCGTTATCAGCGTAGGCATCGGCGCCTTGACCGGCGTGGGCGATCAGGCAAGGCCTTGGTCCAAGAACACAAAAGGAGTGATGCTATCATGACTGATAATGACGGTTCGGATTTCATCGAGCTGACGGCTGACATCGTATCGGCCTATGTCTCGAATAATTCTGTTCCTGTGTCCGAATTACCTGCTCTGATCAGTGATGTGCATGCTGCGCTGAGCCGCGTTGTTGGGGGGGCCGCTCCGATCCTGCCGGCCGAGGCGCCCAAGCCCGCGATTCCGGTCAAGAAGTCGATCACGGCCGATTACCTGATCTGCCTTGAGGACGGAAAGAAGTTCAAGTCGCTGAAGCGCCATCTGCGGACGCAATACAACATGTCCCCGGAGCAGTACCGCGAGAAGTGGGGCCTGCCGCCCGATTACCCGATGGTGGCCCCCAACTACGCCGAAGCGCGCTCGCAGCTCGCCAAGAAGATGGGCCTCGGCCAGCAGCGCCGCAAGCGCCGCTGAGACGCAAGCACCATCGAGACGATTTACGGCGGCGGGCCGCTTGCGCGCAGGCGCATGGCGCTCGCCCTGGAATTCAGAAGGCCGCCGGCTTGCCGGCGGCCTTTTTCACGTTTGATCTCCCTCGTCGGCGTGGGCGATCAGCCTGAACGGATACATTCAGGGCGTCCGTCGCTCGCGCCACCAGTCGGCGACCTGATAGCTCCAATAGGTTGCCTGTACGGCGGCCGTGCCGAAAGGGCCGCCATTCCAGACGAGACCGAAAGGCTCGAACAGGGTGTGGCGGTCGCTTGTGTCGAGAATGCCCTCTGCGACGACGCGCCCGCCGATTGCCGTCGTGTTGAGGCCGTGCCCACCAAAGCCCATGCAATGCCAGACACCGGGCCCGAGCCGGCCGATCTGCGGCATCAGATGCCGCGCATAGGACATCAGGCCCGACCAGGCCATCTCGATCTTCAGCTCCGCAAGCTGCGGATAGGTCGCGATCATCGTCCGGCGTAGCAGCGCTGCGAGATCGCGCGGCTCGCTGGTGCGGGTGGTGATGCGCCCGCCCCAGAGCAGGCGCTGCCCATCCTCGACCAAGCGGTAGTAATCCCCCGCGCGGCGGTCGTCGCTGACGGCGGCGCGCGTGCCGATGACCTGCGCCAGCGCATCCGGCGCGGCTTCGGTCGTCAGCACATAGGTTGCGATCGGCAAATGGCTGGCGCGCAGCTTCGGCACCAGCCCGTCGGTATAGCCGCCGCAGGCAATCACGACATTCTTCGCTGTGACCGACCCGCCCGCGGTGGCGACGCGCTTCTGCGCGCCCGACAGATCGGCCGAGACGACGCGGGCATCCTCGATGACCAGCCCGCCCAGCGCCTCGATCGCGTCGGCGAGCGCGCGGGCATAATTCAGCGGATGGATGTGAAAGGAATTGGGATCGAACAGGGCCTGATGATAGCTCGGCGAGCGCAGCACCTCGCGAACCTGGTCCCGGGGCCAGAATTCCACCTCGTAGCCGAAGTCGCGCGCCAGCCGCTCTGCAGTCCGCTGCAGCCTGTCGCCGCTGTCGTAACGTACGGCGGCGACCTTGCCCGGAAGGGGGGCGACGCTGTCCGTCGCGCCGAGGTCGCGGATCGTGTCGGCGACGATGCGCATGCCCTCGATCGAAAGCCTGTGCAGAGTGCGGGCCTTGTCTTCACCGATGGCGCCGGCGATCGAAGCGTAGCCGCGCGAATAGCCCGAGCCGACGAAGCCGCCATTGCGCCCCGACGCGCCCCAGCCGACGGCTTGCGCCTCCAGCACCGCGACCGAACGCCCGGCTCGGGCGAGTTCGTAGGCGCAGGTCAGCCCGGCCAGCCCGCCGCCGACGATGCAGGTCTCGACCTCGACAGGTCCGCGCAGGGGAGGCCGGTCGTACCTCGTCGCAAGGGTGCGAGCATAGAAGGTGTCGGGATAGCTCGGCATGAGGGTGCCGGTGCTCCTGTCGCGGGAGGGGGCCGCTCAGGCGGCCGGGCTGCGGTCGTTGCCGGTTTTGAGGCGGCACTCAAGGACGTGGCTATAGCCGTCCAAGTCGCAACTGAACACGGCATAGACTACCGCCGAAGGCATGGCGTTCGATCGGAGGCCCATGTCGACGAAACGTCAGTGACCGATTCCCAGCCGATTATCACGCGGATACGCTGATTGAACGGCGGTTTGTGATATTCGATCCCCAGGCAAGCCTCCGAAAAGCGAGCGGGTTACAGAGGACCCAGATGGTTTGGCGGTGTCAAACCTCGCCGGAGCAGCGTTGGTGACCTGCTGGGTCGAGTTGGCGATCTGATTCGAGATATCTTGGCTGCTTCGCCAGCGCGAGCAGCTTTCACGGAGGCATTGAGCGCGAGCAGATTCGTTTGAAAAGCGGTGTCATCGATCAAGCGGATGATGTCGGAAATATCGCTCGAGGCAGGACTTCAAGCCCGCAGCGACACAAAAACTTCTCAACATGATCGGCGAAAAGCGATTGCTTCGTTGTGCCGGCAATCGGGCCTCAGGTCGCGATGTGAGGCAGGGCGTTCGTACCGTGCAGATACAGCCGCATTTTGATGTCCTGGTTGTGGTTGCCGAAGCCGCGGCCGAAAATGTTGACCCCTCCCGGCCGACCCTCCTTATCGTCGATGCCGATGCGCAGCCGGATCGAATGGTGGCGATCGAGGTCGAGATCGGTCGTCGCGATATCGCTGAGCTTGCGCTCGCCGAGGAAGGTGCCTTCTGCGGTGATACGCCAGGTCGTCAGGATGCCGTATTGGGAACCTTCGAGCTTCCACCAGGGCGGCGTATAGGTTCCGCGGCGATCGCCATAGTCCCCGGGACATGTCCAGGTGCCGATCTTGCGCTCGTTGATCCAGAGGCTGATGTCAGAAGGCCAATCGGCATTGGTGCCGGGCACCTCCGACGACATCTCCATCTCGAATTCGAGTGCCGCGATCGCGCGATTCAGCACTTTGGCGTTGTTCGGGAATTTGTATTCGACATAGCCCCGGCCGAACCAGATCAGTGCGGCCTGCACCCGGCGCGGGTCGAGGAACAGCTCCGGCACGTCGAGTACGCCGAGGATGCGATCGGTCGAGCAGAATCCGCAAGGCGCCGAGACGTTGGAACTCGTATAGAGCCCGAGCGGCATTTCGACCTCGACGATGTTGTGGTCGCGGCTAGGGTCGTCTGGATCAAGATTGACGACGATCTCGGAATAGCGCGCGGCGCAAATCTTTTGCTGCCCTTTGGCTGCCTTGCCGAGCGACGTCGAGATCAGCTCAGCTTCTTCGAGTACCTGGACATTGGTCGCAATCGTGGATTGCGGCAGGCCTAGCGCCTCGGCGATCTGGTTGATGTTCTTCGGCCCCTGCCGGTTGAGCAGTCTCAGGATACGCAGCCTGACCGGGGAGGCTAATCCGCGCAGCACCTGATATTGGCGGTCCGCATTGACGACGAGGAAGCCAAGGTCCTGCCGGCCCTCGGCGCGCGGCGCCCTGCTGGCATTGCTGCGGCGTCCGCGATGCAGTGATGGCGGATTCTCGTTCATCCTTGCGAGCGCCGTTCTGTCAGCTTTCGAGCCTGATCACATTCCACGAGGCCGGTTGCAATGCCAAGGTGATCTCATCCGATTTGGTCGAGACGCCCTTCAATGTCGCCGGTTTGACCTTGAGCGGCTCCTTCTTGCTGTTGATCGCCTTCAGATCGCTGTGGCGCAACTCGGTCGCCTCGGCGACCTTGAGCTTGCCGAAGCCGCGCGCATTGACCGTGACGTCGAGGCTGCCTTCCAGATCGCGGTTGAGCAGGAAGAGCGAGACGCCCTTGTCGTCGCTGACCACCGACGCCTTCAGATAGGGCGCTTCAATCGGATAGTAGAGGTCCTGCTTGCCGCGCGGATCGAAATAGGAGGCCTCGTAGCTTTCGGATTTGACGATCGCCTTGAGCACGGTCCCGCGCCCCAGCCGGCTCATCTGCGCGAAGGGCCAGAAGATGGTCTGGCGCCAGGCCGGGCCACCGGTTTCGGTCATGATCGGCGCGATGACGTTGACGAGTTGTGCGAGGCAGGCGGTCTTCACGCGATCGGCGTGATTGAGAAGCGAGATGCAGGCGCCGCCGAAGACCAGGGCGTCCTCCATGGAGTAGATTTCCTCGAGGATCGGCGGCGCCACCGGCCACCCTTCCTTGACGCGGTCGGCCCGCACGCGCCGCGTCCGGTACCACACGTTCCATTCGTCGAAGCTCAGCATGATGCGCTTGTCGGAGCGCCGCCGCGCCGCGACGGCGTCGGAGATCGCGACCACCTCCTCGATGAACTGATCCATCAGGTCGGGGCTGGCAAGGAAGGCCTTGGTATCGCCGGCGTAATTGTTGAAGTAGGTGTGCAGCGAGATGAATTCGACCTGGTCGAAGGTGTGCTCCAGCACCTCATCTTCCCAGCGGCCATAGGTCGGCATGTTGCGGCCGGAGGAGCCGCAGGCGGCGAGCTCGATCGACGGATCGATCCAGCGCATCATCTTCGCGGCTTCATACGCGACGCGCCCGTATTCCGTCGCGGTCTTGTGCTCCATCTGCCAGGGCCCGTCGACCTCGTTGCCGAGGCACCAGAACTTGATGTCGTGCGGCTTCTTCCAGCCATGTCTGATGCGCAGATCCGACCAGGCGCTCCCACCGGGATGGTTGCAGTATTCGACGAGGTTGCGCGCCGCGTCACCGTCGCGCGTGCCGAGATTGACGGCGAGCATGGGCTCGATCTTCGCTGCCCGGCACCAGTCCACGAACTCGTTGGTGCCAAAGCTGTTCGGCTCGGTGGTGAACCAGGCGAGGTCGAGTCTGGCGGGGCGGTCCTTGATCGGGCCGACGCCGTCCTCCCAATTGTATCCGGAGACGAAATTGCCGCCCGGATAGCGCATGATCGTCGGGCCGAGTTCCTTGACGAGTTCGAGCACGTCCTTCCGGAAGCCGCGCTTGTCGGCAGTGGGGTGCCCGGGCTCGTAGATGCCGCCATAGACGCAGCGGCCCAGATGCTCGACGAAGGCTCCGAAGAGCCTCGGATCGGTGTCGCCGATGGTGAAGGCGCGGTCGAAGGTGATGCTGGCGTGTCTCATGACCTGGCTCCGGGTGTTTCAGCCGCTTTGCGTGAATGGGTGGCACGGAAGGCTCCGGCGCTGTCGGGCGTGAGCACGGCGTCGCGGAGTTGGCGGGAATAGGGATGCGTGGGCGCCGAAAGCACGGCGCGAGCCGGTCCCTGCTCGACCACGACGCCCTGCTGCATGATGATCAGCCGGTCGCTGATGTAGTAGGCGGTGGCGAGATCGTGGGTGATGTACACGATCGACAGTCCGAGCTCGTCGCGCAGCCGGCCGAACAGGTTGACGATTGACATGCGCAGCGATGCGTCGATCATCGAGACAGGCTCGTCGGCGACGATCAGCCTGGGCTTTGCGACGAGGGCGCGGGCGATGGCGACACGCTGCAGCTGGCCGCCGGAGAGTTCGTGCGGAAACCGCCCCTTTATTTCCGGGAGCGACAGTCCTACCTGCCGTAGCGCCTCATCGACCGATCCGTCGACCGCGCTTGTGCCGGTCGCGCCGCCGAAGCGTTCGGCCGTCATGAACAGATAGCGGTCGAGCCGCTTCAGCGGATTGAACGCCTCGAACGGGTTCTGGAAGATTGGCTGGACCTCGGCCATGAAGGCGCGCCGCTCATAGGTCGCGACGTCACGTCCCCCGAGCCTGACCTGGCCGGAGCTGGGCGCATGGATGCCGAGGATCATCCGCGCCAGGGTCGACTTGCCCGAGCCCGACTCGCCGATCACGGTGAAGATCTCGGGCTTATCCGCATCGAGGGCGAAGCTCACCTCCTTGACGGCCTCGACGCGTCGCGTCGAGAACAGCCCGCCGCGCGAGAAGCTCTTGCTGACCCGGTCGAGCTCGATCAGCGCGCTCATGTCGCCATCCCCGGATTGACCGCGTGACAGGCGACGCGATGGCCGGGCAGCGTCTCGACCATGGCCGGCACGATTGTTGTGCAGACAGGCATGGCGAGCGGGCAGCGCGGGTGGAAGCGGCAGCCCGGCGGCGGGGCGGCGAGGTTGGGCGGCGTACCGTCCAGGCCCTCGCGCTGCTCGGTATCGCCGATGCGCGGCAGGCTTGCGATCAGGTGCCGCGTATAGGGATGCAGCGGCCGCGAAAAGATCTCGGGCGTCTCGCCGTCCTCGACCAGCCGCCCCGCATACATGATGCCGAGCCGGTCGGTCAGGGCGGCGTGGACGCCCATGTCGTGGGTGATGAACAATATGCTCGAGCCCATCTCGCATTGGATCGCGCGGATCATCCCCAGCACGTCTTTCTGCACCACCACGTCGAGGGCCGTGGTCGGCTCATCGGCGATGATGAAATCCGGCTTGCAGATCGTCGCGAGCGCGATGGTCACGCGCTGGCGCATGCCGCCGGAAAGCTCGTGCGGATAGGCGTCGAGCACAGACGGATCGAGCTTGACGCGCTCCATATGCGCTACGACCCGTGCGTCGAATTCGACCTTGCTGCCGCCGAGATGGCGCCAGGCGAAGTCGCGAAAACTGTACCTGACCCGCCTGAGCGGATTCAGCACGTTCATCGAGCCCTGCATGATGTAGGAAAGGTGGCGCCAGCGGATGGCGCGTACCACCTCCGGCGGCGCCCGGCCGATCGCATCCCAGCCCGGCAGGAAGGAAAAGCGGGCCGAACCACCGACCATTTCGAGCGGCGGCTTCAGCAGCCCCGCGATCGTCTTGACCAGGGTCGTCTTGCCGGAGCTGGACTCGCCCGCGAGCCCGTAGATCTCGTTGCGGTTGACCTCGAAGGTGACGCCGTCCACCGCCCTGACCTCGCGGTTGACGCCGAAATAGTGGGTGCGGAAATGCGCCTGGAGGTCGCGGACCTGCAGCACCGGCACCGCATCGCCCGCGCCGCTCATCGGCCGCCTCCCATCCGGGCGAGGCGGCTGCGCGGGTCGATATACTCGTTCATCGAGACAGCGAGCAGGAACAGGCCGACGAAGGTCATCGCCACCAGCGCGACCGGAAAGGCGATCCACCACCAGATGCCGGCCACGAGAGCGGTATGCTGGTTGGCCCAGTAGATCATCCCGCCGATCGTCGGTGTGTTGATGTCGGTGAAGCCCAGCACGGCGAGCGTGACCTCGATGCCGATCGACCAATTCATGTTGTTCATCGTGGTGGAGAACACGATCGGCAGCACATAGGGCAGGTGCTCGCGCGCCAGAATCTCGTGCGTCTTCATTCCCGAGAAGATGCTCGTCTGCGTGAACTCGCGCGTCTTCAGGCTGAGCGCGATGGAGCGGATCAGCCGCGCGTCATAGGCCCAGCCGAGGCAGGCCATGATGGTGGCGAGCAGCGGCGTCGACATCGTGTCGCGCAGCACGAAATAGAACAGGATGAGGATGGGGAAGAGCGGGATGATGATGAAGGTGTCGTTGATCGACATCAGCACGCGGTCGATCCAGCCGCCGCTGTAGCCGGCAAGCAGCCCGACGACGATCGCGATCACCCGCGACAGCACCGCGACCATGATGCCGAAGCCCAGCGTGTTGCGGATCGCGAGGGTGAGCTGCCAGAAGACGTCCTGCCCGCGCGAGGTCGTGCCCAGCCAGTGGGTGATCGAGGGCGGTATGTCGGGCGGCACGACAAAGACGTCGCCCGCCGGGTAGGGTGAGACGAAGGAAAGCCCGGCCATCACCAGCACGATGGCGACGAGCGCGAGCCCGATGCGGAATTCGAGGTTGTAACGGAGGAGGTCGCGCAGGATCGCCAGCATCAGCGCAGCTCCACGCGCGGGTCGATCAGCGGGTAGAGCAGGTCGATGACGAGGACGCCGACCGAGACGGCGATGATCGAGACGGTGGTGACGCCGAGCACCAGCCCGTAGTCGCCGGCATAGACCGCATCGACCAGCAGCGTGCCGACGCCGGGATAGCCGAAGACCTTCTCGGTGATCACTGCTCCGTTGAAGATGCCGCCGAGCGACATGGCGAGCCCGGTGACCTGCGGCGCCAGTGCATTGCGCATGACGTAGGAGCCGAGCACCCTGCGGCTGTCGAGCCCGGCGGTCTCGGCATAGACGACATAATCCTCGGTCACGATGTTCGAGACCAGCGAACGCATGCCGAGGAACCAGCTGCCGAGCCCGATCAGGATGAGCGACAGCGCCGGCAGGATGGAATGCAGGACCACGCTCGAGACGAAGGCCCAGTTCCAGCCCTGCTGCAGGTTCATCGCCGACCCGCCGGTGATCGGCAGCACCGGCCAGAGGAAGCCGAAGACGATGAGCAGCAGCAGCGCGACGATGTAGTAAGGAATCGGATGGACGCCCATGGCGACGACCCCCATCAGTTTCAGCGTACGGCTGCGCTGGTAGTAGCCGGCGAGCCCACCGAGCAGATTGCCCAGCACCCAGGTGATGAGCGTCGAGACGATCAGAAGCCCGGCGGTCCAGGGCAGCGCCCGGCCGATCAGCGCCGAGACCGGCGTGGGGAAGGCGGAGAGAGAGGGTCCGAAATCGCCGCGCACGACCCGGCTCCAGAAGGTGAGGTATTGCTCGGCCAGCGTGCCCTTGAGCCCATAGAGCTCCTGCAGCGAGGAACGCATCGCCGCGATCGCCTCCGGCGCGGTGCTGCCGAAGGAGGTCACGACCGCGATCGACTGCTCGACCGGGTCGATCGGCGAGGCATGGGTAATCACGAAGGCCAGGTTGACCCCGATGAAAACCACCATGGCGAACTGGGCCAGACGTTTCGCGAGATAGGCAGGGTAAGCGCTCATGCGATCCCGAAAGCTCCACCGCTCCGTGCGACGCAAGGCGTCACCGGCTGGCGATTGTCTTGGGAAGAAGGCGGGCCGCCCGGCGAGGCGGCCCGGGTTTCTCAGTTGGCCGGTTTCAGGCGCACGAACATGTAGCGCGAGTTGCCCCAGTTCGTGACCGGGTTGGCGTAAGGATCATCGGCGGTCGGGTAGCCCTTCCAGTAGGTCTGATCCATCGCGGTGAAGACGTTGTAGGCCATGAGCGGGATGATCGGCATTTCGCGGGTCATCAGCTTGACGTAGTCGCGGCCGAGCTCGACGCCCTTGGGATCGTCGAAGTCGATCTTGCGAATGTCCTCGATGATCTTGTCGAGCTCTGGATGCGTCCAGCGCTGCCAGTTGCGCAGCGGTTGCGGCTTGCCGGGCTCGGCGACGAACTGGGAATGCCAGCTGTCCATGAAATAGGACAGGTCCTGATGGCCGCCCCACGTCTCTACGCTCCAGCCGATGAAGGCGTCGAAATCGCCGGCCGCGCGCCGCGTCAGCAGCGTGCCCTGAGCCACATCGATGCGCGCATCGATGCCGGCCTGCTTCCACTGCTGCACGATCATCGTGCCGGCCCGCGTCATGACGGGCCTGAGGTCGCCCTCGACCATGAGCCTGACCACGAAGGGCTTGCCGTCGGGCGTCAGCCATTGGTTGCCCTGCTTGCGGAAGCCAGCGCGCGTCAGCAATTCGCCGGCCGCCGCGACATTGGTCTTCCACCAGCCGAGGCCGAAGGAATTGGCGATCACTGCGGGATCCGAGGGAATCTGGTCGCCCATCGAGGGCCGCAGCATGTCGGCGATCTGCTTGCCGACAGTCGAATCGTAGGGCTTGACCTTGCTCTTGCCGGTATCGATCTCGAAATCCTTGAGCCAGGCCTCCATCGGCTTGTGATAGGCCTCGGGATGGATGCCGGTCGGCGGCACGGCGATCGCCGAGATGGTCGCGGCGCCGCGATAGGCAGCCATCGTCACCGCCTTGATGTCGATCATCAGCGCCAGCGCCCAGCGCACGTCGCGGTTCCTGAGGTGCTCGTTCTGGGTGTTGAAGATCACCGCCGGCAGGGTCGGGTCCGGATGGCCATAGGGGAAGCCCTTGAACCAGGCGCGGGTGCCCTTGTCCTGCTTTGCCAGCGTGAACATGCCCTCGGGGGCGATGTCGTGAATGACGTCGAGCTCATGATTGAGCTGCGCGATGACGCGCTTGTCCGGCGGGCCCGGGTCGATATAGGCGAGATATTTCGGTCCCGGCTTGCCATATCGGCCGAGCGAGCTGCGCTGCCAGTCCTCGCGCAGCTGCCAGATGTACCATTTCCCGTCGGGATCGAAGGAGTGCAGCGTATAGGCGCCGAGCGAGACCGGCTTGTTGAAGTCGAACTTCGCGGGGTCCTCGACCTTGTCGAAGACATGCTTCGGCAGGATCCAGATCGCGCCCCAGCGCACGGTGAAGTTGGTGTGGAAGCGTGAATTCGGCTTCTTCAGCTTGAAGATCACCGTTTCCGCATCGGGCGCCTCGACGGAGGCGACATTATTGGCCAGCACGGCCGAAAAGCGCATGTTCGGATTCTTGACCTGGATGTCGACCGTCGCCTTGACGTCGGCCGAGCTGAACTCGACGCCGTCGCTCCAGAACAGGCCGCGTCGCAATTTGACCCGCATCTCGGTGAACTCGGCATTGTAGACCGGCTTCTCCGCGGCGAGGGAATTGTCCCAGGCACCGTCCAGGCCCTTTTCAGGATCGATGTACCAGAGCGTGTCGAGCGCCGCCTGTTGCAGCCCGTTCGACTGGCTGCCGGCGTTGATCGCCCAGATGTTGAACCAGCCCGCGTTTTTGATCGTCCCTTCCGGGTTTTCGAGGATCAGGAGTTCCTTGCGCGGAATGTTCTGCGGAATGCCCTGCGCCGCCGCGGAAGAGGGGGATAGCGGCAGCGTCGGAATCAATAGCGAAGCGACAAGCATCCAGGCGCTCAGGCGCGTCATCGTCACCTCCCTGAAGACGGGGCGTTTATCGCCCTTCATGCCCGAGAGCTTAGGGGGTGCCCAATAATGGGGCAACGGTAGATGTGATCTATATCAGAAGGTTGGATACTGATACGGCAAGACATTGATTCCGCATGACATTCTGACACCTGCCGGCGAACTGCATCAGCGCGCTCGAACGGGGCCGCTCCGCCGGGACAGCTTGGCTTCAGGCTTGTCGATATTGTCCCGGGGACCAGAGCCGGATGATTTCAGATCGGATCACCAAGTGATCCGATCTGAAATCTGAATCCGTCTCTCATCTAGGAGTTAGAGCAGGATCGACGCGAAAAACCGGTTCCCACTTTTTCGCATCCTGCTTTATGACGACGCGGGTTCGACGATGCTGTCGACCTCCTCCTTCTTCAGCTTCGAGAGCGTCTTCACGCCCAACTCACCCATCTGGAAGGGCGTGCCGATCTGCCCGCTCCTACCCGGCCAAGACCTCTTCTGCCGACCTGTAGGGCTTCTGAAGGCTCGCCGCGACCGGAGCATTCGTGATGTCCCCGCGATGGATATTGAGGCCGGCCGCGAGGTGAGGATCGCTGCGAATGGCATCGAGGCCTTTCGCGGCCAGGGCGAGCCCGAAGGGGAGAGTGGCGTTGTTCAGGGCGTAGCTCGAGGTGAGCGGAACGGCGCCTGGCATGTTCGCGACGCAATAGTGGATCACGCCGTCGACCTCATAGGTCGGATCGGCATGGGTGGTCGCGCGCGAGGTCTCGAAGCAACCGCCTTGGTCGATCGCGACGTCGACGAGCACCGCGCCGCGCTTCATGCCCGACAATTGCGCTCGCGACACGAGCCTCGGCGCCGCGGCACCCGGGATGAGCACGGCCCCGATGACAACGTCGGCGGCGAATATCTCCGTCTCGATCGCATCAAGCGTCGAGAAGCGCGTGCGCACGCGACCGCCGAACAACTCGTCGAGTTGTCGCAAGCGCGGAAGCGACCGATCCAGGATCACCACGTCCGCACCCAGGCCGGCCGCCATACGCGCAGCATGCGTTCCCACGACGCCGCCTCCGATCACGACAACGCGCGCCGGGGGCACGCCGGGCACGCCGCCGATCAACATGCCACGTCCTCCGGCAGGGCGCTTGAGAGAAACCGCAGCAGCCTCGATCGCGAGTCGCCCGGCAACTTCGCTCATCGGCGCAAGAAGAGGCAGGCCGCCGAAGCGGTCCGTGACTGTCTCATAGGCTATGGCTGTAACGCCGGATTCGACCAGACCGGCGGCCTGCGCTGGATCGGGAGCGAGATGCAGGTAGGTGAACAGGATCTGGCCTTCGCGCAACTGCGCCCATTCGCCCGGCTGCGGCTCCTTGACCTTCACGATCATGTCGGCCTCGGCAAACACCTCGGCCGCGCTCGCCACGATGCGAGCGCCGACGGCCTCGTAGGCCGCGTCCGGCGCCGAAATGCCCGCCCCCGCGCCGGTCTCGATGACCACGGCGTGGCCGGCGGATATGTATTCCCGCACGGCTTCGGGCGTCAGCCCGACGCGGTATTCGTGAACCTTGATTTCTTTTGGAACACCGACACGCATACCACCCCTCCCATTGGTTTATGGGTTCAGCATATCGCGCTTCGTCTCGGTGTTTCCTGCGTTAGGTGGCGATTTTTCGGTAGGCGGCGCGTGATAACGGCGTAGCATGGGCGAAAGCCATTGCTTTCCTGCGCAGAGCTGCACTTCAGGTCCAGAATCTCATGCCCCTCGATCATCTCTCCCGCGCCTTGCTGAAGGAACTCGTCCGAGATGGGCGCACGAGCCATGTCAAACTTGCAGAGACGATCGGGCTGTCGGCGACGGCCGTTGCGCGCAGGCAGCGCACGCTCGAAGAAGAGGGGGTCATTGTCGGCTATCACGCCCGCCTCAGTCAAAAGGCTCTCGGACTCGGGGTCACGGTCATCGTGAGGCTTGCTTTGGACAGTCAAAGCGAAGAGGCGCTCGCCGCTTTCGAGAAGGCGGTGGCCCGCTGCCCGTCCGTGCTCCGGTGTTTTCTGATGTCCGGTGCCGACGACTATCTGCTGACAGTCGTTGCGAGCGATGTCGAAGATTTCGAGCATGTGCATAAATCGCAGCTCTCTCGACTGCCGCATGTCGCGCGAATTCAATCGAGCTTTGCCTTGCGGCAAATCATCGACCGACCCGTTCTGCCGTGAGGCTGCAAGTCAACCTCCTGCAAATCAGCCTTCCGCAGCTCAGCCTCTTGCAGCTCAGCCTTGGGCGGCGGCGCGCGCGTCGGCCTTGATGCGATCCATCATGGCACGGACGCCGTTCGAGCGCTGCGGCGTGAGATGGGCGGCAAGGCCCAGGCGTTCGTAGATGGCGAAGGCGTCGGTCGCGAGGATCTCCTTCGCGGTCCGGCCGGAATGGATGGCGAGCGCCAGCGCCACCAGCCCGCGCACGATATGCGCGTCGCTGTCGCCGCTGAAATGCAGCACGCTGTCGGGGCCGGGCGGACCCTCGCGCTGCGCCACGAGCCAGACCTGGCTGGCGCAACCGCGGACCTTGTTGGCGTCGTTATGGTCCGCCTCGGGCAAGGGCGTCAGGCCCTTCCCGAGTTCGATCAGGTAGCGATAGCGGTCGTCCCAATCGTCGAGCAGCTCGAAATTGGCGATGATCTCGTCGAGGTTGGTGCTCATGTCCACGCTGCGCAATGAGGATGCCGGCTCCCGTCGTCCAGGACGTCGTCCGGGAACATGGCAGACAGCGTCTTCGGCGCGTCCCCCTGCGTCGTCAAGCGTCGGCGTGCCGCAGGCGCTCTGCGTCGGTTGTTTTAACGCGAGCCGGCTTTGCTGTCTTGCTCGGAGGCTCCGAGGCGGGCGGTGGCTCCCGGCAGCGCGAGCGCCAAGACGCGCTGGCGCGTGTCGGGATCGAGCCCGGCGAGGATCTGCGCGGCCTCGCGGGCGGCGGTGAGGCTTTGCATGGCACTGTGGGTGTCGATCCGGGTCGCGGATTTCGCGACGCCGCGTGCCGCATCGACGGCGCTGCTCGCCATCGACTTCCCGTCATGGACAGGCGAGTTCAGCGCGATCACGCCGATCACCGCCAGGCTGCGCAGAATATAGGCCATGCTGCGTCCCCGTTCCCGCATCTCTCCCGAACCCGCCGGCACCATAGCCTGCGAACCCGAAAGATCGCGTCATCCAGAAGCCGCGCATTTGAAGCAAATGCACGATGCGATCTTCAGTTTCCATTCACCCTGCCGGCAACATCGTCACCGCGCGGAACAGCTCTCCGATTTTTCGCAAGGCACTGAAATCAATCATATTATTCGCTTATCTGCGGTGCCGGGCCGGTCTTGCTGCGCCGTGGCCTTAAGCCCCGCTTAAACCGGCGATGGCGAGGATCGCTGCAACACGGGCGAACCAGCCCTCAGAAGGTCAGGCGTTTGCGGTTTCTCATGACGATGTCTGCGATCAGGACACAGGTGGCGGCGTTGGTGCACGCATCGGTGCTGCCGAATTCGCTCGAGCGCATGCGGCATGAGCGCTTCATTCTGACGCGCCTCATGGTCGGCGCCGTCGCGCTCGGCCTGGCACCCGCCTATCTCGCCTGGCGCGGAACCTTGGGCACGCTCGAGGCTCTCATCATGATCGCCGCCGCCCTGCCGCTCATCGCCGTCGTCACGCTTTCGCGCAGCGGCCGGCTCGACATCGCCCATTGCATCTCGGCGAGCGCGCTGGCGCTGTTCATCGCCGCGCTTGCCGGGATGACGGGCGGCGCGGGATCGCCCCTGCTGCTCTGGCTGGCGGCCGTGCCGACCGAGGCGATGTTCTTCGGCTCGCGGCCCTATGTGGCGCGCGCCAGCGCCATCGCCGCCATCGCGCTCGGCAGTGTCGTGATCTTGCAGCAGCTCGGCGCCTTCGCGGCGCCGGCGCCCTGGACCGCGGGCATGATGCCGAGCTTCGTCATGATCGCGATCCTGTACGCGATGGCTGTCGCCGTCGGCTTCCTGCATCGGCGCGACGACGAATTGCGCGAGCATCGCGCCTCCGATGCGCGCGCCCAGCTCCTCCTCGACAATGTCGGCGATCTCGTCACCTGGCATGATGCCGGCGGCTCCGTCCTGTTCGCCAATGCCGCGGCCAAGGCGCTCGCCGGCGCCGATCCGCAGGATCTGCGCGGGCGCGGCCTGTTCGAGCGGGTGCACATCGCCGACCGGCCGCTCTTCCTCAAGGCGCTGAGCGACGCAGCCCATGGCGGCGGTGTCTCCACCGCCTGCTTCCGGACGCTCTTCGTGCCGCGCAGCGGCGACACTGACGGCAGGACGCCGGTCTCGCTCTGGCTGGAGATGCGCGCGCACCGGATCGAGGACGCGGGCGCCAGGGACGGCGTGGCGGTGGTCTGCGTGATGCGCGACATCACGGCCCGCCAGGCGCTGGAAGAGGAGCGCGCCCGTGGTCATGCCGAGGCCCTGAAGGCCAGCGACGTCAAGGGCCAGTTCCTCGCGACCGTCAGCCATGAACTGCGCACGCCGCTGAATGCCATCATCGGCTTCTCCGAGATGCTGAGCAATGATGCGCAGGCGTGGCTCGACGCTGAAAAGCGCCAGGAATATGCCAAGATCATTCACGGTTCGGGACATCACCTGCTCGATGTCGTCAACACCTTGCTCGACATCTCCAAGATCGAGAGCGGCGCGATGACGATCGAGCAGGAGCCGATCGATATCGCCGCCGTGGCCCAGGATTGCTGTGCGCTGATGGCGTTGCGCGCCGAGGCGAGCCAGGTCTCGCTGGAGCGGGTGCTGGGGCCTGATTTGCCGTCCGTTCTGGGCGATCGCCGCGCCTTGAAGCAGGTCATGATCAACCTGCTCTCCAATGCGGTGAAGTTCACGCCGGTCAATGGCCGCGTCGTGCTCGCGGTGGTGCGCGACGGCGATATGATCGACCTTTCGGTCGCCGATACCGGGATCGGCATCGCCGCCGCCGACCTGCCGAAGCTGGGCGATCCCTTTTTCCAGGCGGGCGGCAGCTATGACCGCAACTACGAAGGCACGGGCCTGGGCCTCTCCGTGGTGCGCGGCCTGGTCGGCCTTCACGGTGGCAAGCTGACGATCGAGAGCGCGCCGGGGGTCGGCACGCGCGTCGCCGTCAGGCTGCCGGTCGGCGGCGTCGCAGCCAGCTCCCTGCCGGTCAAGATCACGACCTTCGCGCGCGCCCCGCGCCGCGGCCTCGAATCCAAAGAACCCGTCCGTCTGACCGCCTGATCAAGAGCCAAGCATGTCCGCAACGATAGCCGCCCGCGCCCGCTCCGGTTCCACTCTGACCGCGCCGATCAAGCGCGCCGCGCCGCCGCGCCGCAAGGCGCCCTGGCTGTCGCGGATCTGGCGGGCCGTCGGCCGCCGCCCGGGCCGCGCCTTCGTGCTGCTGGTCTTCACCGCGGTGGCGGCCGCGATCCTGGCCAATGCGATGCTGCTGCAGAAGGTGCGCCACCCCGCTCCGATCCTGTCGGCTCCGATGCAGGGACCCTATGCGCGCTCGGTCGAGCGCCGCACGGAGACGCCGCCTGCCGCCGTGACGCCCGCCGCCCAGCCCGCCTCGGCCTCGACACAGGGCTTCGTCCCGCCAGCCCGTCCGAGCGATCTCACGCAGCTCATCCGCGAGACCACGCAGCCCAGGCCGCCCGCCGCCGTCACCAATGTGCCGCGCACCGCCCCGGCCACTGCCGCGCATGCGCCCGCGCCGGTGACCCGCAGCGCCGCGATGCGCGATCCGATCGCCGATCTGATCAATGGCGGCGATATTCGCCCGCCGGCCGATATTCGCGGCGCCAAACCTTCTCAGCGGTAAGAGAGTTTTTGGGCATGTGAGCCCTCATCCTGAGGAGCCGCGCCAGCGGCGTCCCGAAGGATGCTCCAGCTGGTTCGGGAGCCTCCTGGAGCATCCTTCGAGACGCCATTCCTGCCGGAATGGCTCCTCAGGATGAGGGCTCGCGGAGTTTCCAAGCCTTCGCAGCGCTGGGCCACGGCGATCGCCGCGGCTGGACAGGGCCGCGAAGGCGCTCTAGCCGGGACCGACATCCATTCGGGGATTTCGGCCATGGCGCGCCTCACGAGCGATTTCTGGGTCTCGGCCTATCTGCGCCAGGCAGCGCATGACGGGCTGGTCGCGGTGCTGCGCCGGCGCGGCGCCAGCGAGGCCGGCGCGATTTTCGTCAAGCTCGACCGACTCGACGGCACGGCGGCGCTCTATGGCCCCGCACCGCAATCGCTGGCTGACGACGAGGGTAACCGGCGCTTCCAGCTCATCCTCGATTCGGATCCGGCCTCGATCGAGGAGCGCGTCGCCCGCGAGCGGCGCTTCGATTCCGATCTCTGGCTGGTCGAGATCGAGAACCGGCAGGGCGACCCCAGGCTCGATCTCGTCGAGGCCTAATAGGCTTCTTCAGCAGCCCGCTAGCTTGTCGGTCAGCCGTTCTCGCGCCGCAGGCCGAGCTTGCGCATCACATCGGAGATGAGCGTCTGGCTCTCCGGCTTGGCGGCGCCGCTGCGATTGGGCGAATTGCTCGGATCCATCGCCGGCTGATGCCGGCCCCTGCGGGTGACGACCGGCGCACGCACGCCCGCGACCTGCATGATGATCTTGAGCGCGACAGCCGGCCTTACCAGGCGCATCAGGGCGACGAGGGCGAAGATGCGGTCGACCGAATGGGCCGCTTCGTCGCCGAGCCTGATCATGAAGCGCGTCGCGTCCTCCACGCTCGCCCCGGCCGCCGTCAGCGCCAGCGCCACGAGATCGCGCGATGTGTCGGCTTCCATGGCTTCCGCCAGCGCCTGCCCGCCGCCGACATAGCTCGCGATCGCGCCGAATGCGCCGGCGGGGTCGTTGCTGGCCGTGGTGAGCCAGCCCGCGAAGAGATCCGGCGCGAGCTGCGGCCGCCGCTCCGCCGGGGCGAAGGAATCCAGCGCCGTCAGCGATTCGATGATCGCGGTTTTCCGTTGCGCGCCGGCCTGCAGATAAAGCGGCGCCAGATCCGCGCTGGCGATATCGGGCCGCGCCAGCAGGAGCTGGGCGTAGGAGGGCTCGGTGCGCGAGCGCTCGAGCAACTGGTCGAGCACCATGTGGGGCAGGGGCGAGGCGGCATTGGCGATCAGCGCCAGATCGACCGGGCGCAGGTCGCGATCAACCAGGATCAGGGCCGCCGTCGCGGTCAGATCCGCGCGCTCCGCGATGGCGAGCGCGATCTCGTCATCGCCCCGTTCCGCCAGGGCCTCGATTTCCGCGGCGGGGAGCGGCATGCCATGGCGCAGGAGTGCAACCAAGACCGCGCCGCCGCGCGATTTCAGGGCCTGCAGTACGGATGCTGGTGCGTAACGCCAGCCAGCCAGCTTGCGCGCCAGGATCACGGCCGTGGCCTCGTCGATGGCGGGAATCAGGGCCTCCCCCATCTCGCGGAAGGCGTCGAGGTCCTCCTGCGGCGGCCTGGGCGAGGACATCAGCAGATCGGCCTTCACCCGCAGCGAAACCTGGCTGAGATCGAGTCCGCCATCGCGCGCAAGGCGGGCGAGCTGGGCAAGTTCGGAGGCGATACGCGAGGGCATGAAGGGAACTCTGTGCGGAATTTCGATGGTCTCACCATCTTAACCCGCGAGGCTTTAAGAGGGTGTTAACCATGTCGAGGCCTGATGCGGACAGGAGGGCCTAAGCGTCGATGCGGGTTCTGCCCCGTATGGCTCGAAGCCCTGCTGACAACCGCGATCCGGAGCGGGTGCTAAGGCGGGGAATCGGTTTTCCGCAAGAGAGCCCGCTTCCGCTTCCAAAAGCTCAAGGCGCCAGACAAGGAGGCGCGTCACAATGGCCGATGTCATTCCGTTTGCGTCTCGTCCCAAGGCGGCGCCGACCTCGCACAAGGCGGCACCGATCTCGCAGGAGAGCGCTCCGGCTCGCGGGCCGGCGATGATCCTGTTCTTCACCGGCGTGCGCTACGAGCGCCAGGCCGAGGCCGCCGCCATCGACGAGCGCGTAACCCGCAAGCGCCGCGCCGCTCCGCGGCAAGGCCGTGCGAAAAGCGCCGGGCAGCCGGTGTGAGGACCGCTTGCCGAAGCCTGGCCTTGCTGCTCGCCCTGGCGGGAGGCGCCTGCACGGGCGATCTGGGACGTCCGCGCCCGAATCTCTGGAGCGATACGATCGCGCCGCAGGCCGGTTTCTGGTCGGCGACCTTTCGTGGCGAGGCGGCTTCCTATTTCAGGATGACCGATGACGAGGAGCAATTGCGCGACAGGGCCTGGCGTCTGGTCATGCCGGCGCATGAGCGCAATTTTTTCGAGCGCCAGGTCTCGGATCTCGCCCATGCGCGCATCCTGCCGGTCGCGGCGCAGTCGAACGCGGTATCCGACTATTTTCGCGGCCTGACCGGCGGCTCCTATGCCTCGCAGGCCTCGCGCTACAACAGGCTCGCCGAGGATGCGAATGCCGACCGCCTGCTGGTCACGCCGTTTCGCGGCAATGCGGCGCGCGTCGTGGCGGCTGATCGCGTCCGCATGCGCGCCGTCGAAGGTTCGCCCCTGGTGCCGCCCGAGAAGGCTGACCCCGCCATGGCGCGCGTCGTCGAGAATGAGGGGCTGATCCTCTGGGTCTGCGAACGCGTAGCCTTCCGGATCGAAAGCTACCGCTACGCGCTGGCGAACCTCGTGGTCGAGATGCCGTCGCGCGAGGCGATCAAGGCCGAGCGCAGCATCATGGCGCTGGAGGCGGAAGCCGGGCCCACGTGCAAGCTGCCGCTCATTGGCGCCTTCGGCGGGGGCGGGGGCGCGCAAGAGCCTGCCGAGAGGGCGCCAAGGCCCCCGGTCGTCTACAAGGGCTGATCATTCCGCGAGCCCGCAGGCGACGCCTGTCGCGAGCGCCTCGGCGTCTTCGCGGTCGGATGGATGTTTCGCCAGGACGCGCGCGACGATCAGGCCCTGCATCGTGTCGGAGACGATGCGCAATTCACGCACGGCCTCGCCCTCTTCGTCGCGCGCGGCCCGCTCGTCGCGCTGTTCCTCCGTCATCACCAGGAACTCGACCACGCCGCGGATCGCGGCCCGGTCGGTGATGGCGTAGAGCACGCCGCCGCCGCGCCGGTGCAGCGTCAGTCCGAGCGGCAATGTGCCGGTGCGCGCGACGACGCGCATCGGGCCGGCGGAAAGATCGTAGCTGCAGATCGCGGTCACGGCCGCAGGATCGGCCTCGCGCGGCACGGGCAACCCGCTCTCAGTGCTGCGCGGCCAGACCAGCTCGGCATGGCCGCTCGTGCCCAGCGAGAGATAGGCGCTGGTGGCGTCGCTGTTGGAGAGGAGCGGGATCAGCAGGACCGTGACGATGTGGACGATGCCGGCGAGCACCAGCCCCGCGATGGTTGCGTAGGCGAGGCGCCGCACGGCGCCGGTGATCCGCATCGGCCAACGCCGCCGCGGTGTTGCGTCGGCCTGGCTCGGGAGCGCCGGTCTCTCATCGTGCGGAGCCTGATCGAGCGTCGTCATCAGCAGCCGAGCCGGGCGATGCCGGGCAGGACATTGGGCCGCAATTCGCCGGCCTGACTCGAAATCGGCGTGTCGTAGAGCCGCAGCCGGAGCTGGAAACGCCCGCTGCCCGGCAGCGGCAACCAGTTTCCGGTCTGCGGCTCCGCCGCTGCCGTGATGCGCAGGATGCCGCTCTCCTCGCGGACGACTTCCGCATCGGTGAAGCCGTTGCGGTCGAGCGGCAGGCGGAACGGCCGCCCATCCATGTCGCTGACGCTCAACGACCAGCCGCGCGTCGTCGGCGTCGCTCCCGAGATCAGATAGCGGCAGCGCCCGTCGAGCGCCTGGCCGCGATCGTCGCGGCTCGCGATCAGTTCGAGGCCTTCGCCCGCGCCCAGCGGCACATGGACGCCGCGCGCCAGAAAGGCGCGCATATAAGGGTCGACATCGCGCCCGCCGCCGCGCGGCCAGGCGTCCCAGGGGCCGATCCGGACCACGCCGAGCAGCGGCCTGCCGGCGACGGCTAAATGGGCCGAGCCGAGCCCCAGCCCGGCACCGAGTGCGATGACGTAAGCGAGATCCAGCGCGCGCACGGCCTTGCTTTCCGAACCGGCTGACGACAGGCCGGCGGCGGGAGTTGAACCAGCCCGGCCCGCCCCGTCAACCTGGGCCCAGCGAGCAGCAACCTATCTCAGCGCAGGCGCGTCTCGCGCCCCGGCGAAGAGACCTCGCGGATGCCGACCTGAATGGATGTGCCGCGCGTGCGGGAGGCCTCTATCGTCTTGAACATGGAGCCGACCGCCGAGAGCACCTCGAAGGATTGACGTGGCATATGGCCGGCGCCGGGACCCGAAACCTGGGCAACGCGCGACATCTCCGGGCTGCCCGCTTTGGCGACCGTAATGGCCTTGGGGTCTGTCGCGGGTGTGACGCCTGGGATCGGCTTCAGCTCGAGCCCCTGATGGGCGAACTGCATGATCTCCTTCCAGGCCATCGCCGGCAGGGAGCCGCCGGTCATGTTCGCGGTCTCGGAGCTGTCGTCATTGCCGAACCAGACCGCGCCGACGAGATTGCCGGAGAAGCCGACATACCAGGCGTCCTTGTAGCCGTTCGTGGTGCCGGTCTTGCCGGCGGTCACGACGCCGTCCAGCGCCGCGCGCCGGCCGGTGCCTTCGGTCGGCACCTTGGAGAGCATGAAGTTCATGTCCTGCGCCACCTGGGTGCTCAGGACCTGCTCCGGGGCCGGCTCGTCGCGGTCGTGCCGGTAGATCTCCTCGCCCTGCGAATTGCGGATCTCGATCGCGACATAGGGTCTTGCGCGCTTGCCGCCATTGGCGAAGACCGAATAACCGGCCGCCATGTCGATCACCGTGACCTCGGCCGCGCCGATCGGCAGGGACACCGTGTCGGTCAGCGGCGTGGTCAGGCCCATGGCCCGGCCGGTCTCGATGATCTTGAGCCGGCCGATGCGGGCGGCACGGGCCTCATGCGTCTCGCCGGTCGCCTTGCCCATCGCAATCGACATCTGCACCGGGATCGTATTGATCGATTTCGCCAGCGCCACGGTCAGCGGTATCGAACCGGCATAGGAGCGCCCGTAATTGTTCGGGCACCAGTTGCCGATGCAGATCGGGCGGTCGGTGACGATGGTGTTGGGCCGGTAAAGGCCGGACGACAGCGCCGCGGCATAGACGAAGGGCTTGAAGGACGATCCCGGCTGCCGCAGGCTCGACGTCGCGCGGTTGAACTGGCTGATGCCGTAGTCGCGCCCGCCGACCATGGCCCGCACCGCCCCGTCAGGGTCCATCACGGTGGTCGCCGCCTGCTTGACCCGGTAGGCGGGGCCGTTCTGGCGCAGGACCTGCTCGATCGCCTTCTCGGCCTGTCCCTGGATCGCGGGATCATGCGGCGTCTTCACGGTCAGCACCCGGTCCGAGCCGATCTTGCCCTCGTCGGCCAGGTGCTTGATCTCGTCGAAGGCCCAGTCGAGATAGTAGTCCGGGTTGGAATCGCGCCTGCGGTCGACCGGCGTCGCCGGGTTGCGCTTGGCGCTGTCGATCTGGCCCGCGGTCAGGAAGCCGGCATCGACCATCGCGTTCAGCACGTCGCCGGCGCGCGCGCGGGCGGCGGGCAGGTTGACATGGGGGGCGTATTTCGTCGGCGCCTTGAACAGCCCGGCCAGCATCGCGGCCTCCGCCAGCGACACGTCCCTGACCGATTTGCCGAAGTAATACTCCGCCGCTGCCGCCACGCCGAAGGTGCCGCCGCCCATATAGGCGCGGTCGAGATAGAGCTTGAGGATCTCGTTCTTGCTCAACCGGGCTTCCAGCCAGAGCGCCAGGAAGGCTTCCTTGATCTTGCGGTCGAGCGAGCGCTCATTGCTGAGGAAGAGGTTCTTGGCGAGCTGCTGCGTCAGCGAAGAGCCGCCCTGGACGACGCCGGAGGCGCGCGCATTGACCGTCATGGCCCGCAGCGTGCCGAAAATGTCGATGCCGAAATGGTCGTAGAAGCGCCGGTCTTCGGTTGCCAGGACCGCCTTGACCAGATGGTCGGGCATCTCCTCGAGTTTCAGCGAGTCGTCATGGCGCGCGCCGCGATGGCCGAGCTCCGAGCCGTAGCGGTCAAGGAAGGTCACGGCGAAGACCTGGTTCTTCAGCGCCTCCTCGCGCCCTTCCCGGAAGGAGGGGATCGCCAGGGAGAGCATCAGCAGGCTGCCGACGATGCCGAGATTGAGGCCCTCGCTGGCGAATTCGGCGGCGACGCGCTTGCCGCCGGTGGCTGTGAAGCGGTCGGCGAAGCTGCGGATGCGTTCATAGATCTCGCCGGCGCGGCGGGCTGAGCCCCAGAGGCCGGCATCGACCCATGAATCGACGCCAAGCGCGAAGCGCTTCAGACGTGTCCCCCAGCCTGCCTTCCTGAACTCCATCGCCGTTCTGGAACTCCACGAAAGAGCTGCCGTCACCGTCCTGCCGCGACGCGATCGCCTTGGCAACGCAATCTGCGACAGCAAACACATATGCGCCGCTTTGTCTCCAGGTAAGGGAGGAAAGCGCGGCGGCGATCGTTGTCCGCAGATTTCGGGCCTGCCGGGTTCCATCCTTTTTCCGGACAGCTCCGCAAGGATCATCGGGGGGAGCCTCGTTAGGATGCGCGCTTGCGTCGGCTTCCCTCGCGCGGCGGGGCGGCGCATAAGCACAGGCATGACCGAAAAGCCGTCCCCGACCGAGCCCTTCTGGCGCACGACCTCGCTCGAGGAGATGAGCAAGGATCAATGGGAATCGCTCTGCGACGGCTGCGGTCGCTGCTGCCTGATCAAGCTCGAGGATGAGGATAGCGGCGAGATCCTCGCGACCAATGTCGGCTGCCGCCTGTTCGATGCCGGCTCCTGCCGCTGCAAGGACTACCCCAACCGCTCCAGCATCGTACCCGATTGCATCACGCTGACGCCGGAAGCGGTGCGCACGCTGCGCTGGCTGCCGCCGACCTGTGCCTATCGGCTCGTCGCGACGGGGCGTGATCTGCCCTGGTGGCATCCGCTGGTCTCGGGCGATCCGCGTACCGTGGTCGAGGCGGGCGTGTCGGTGAAGGGGCGTGTCTCCGGCAGCGAGGACGAGGTCTCCGAGGACGACATGCCGGAGCGGATCGTCGCCTGGCCGCTGCGCTGGCCGCGCGCGGCGAAGAAGCGCAACGCTTCTGAATGAGGGGCGGTGCATTCTGAAGAATGCATTCCCACAACGATTGTCTGGGACATGGCCGCAGCCCGAATGCGATCTTGCCCTGGGGGCTGCTCGAGGCTTGCCATTTGGCGCGAAGCTCCTATTCTTACATGTAAGAGTAAGGAATTTGTCGATGCGCATCACCTCCAAAGGCCAGGTGACGATCCCGGCGGATATCCGCGAGAAGGCAGGCCTCCTGCCGGATACCGAGGTCGATTTCGAGTTCGATGGCAAGGTCGTGCGGATCACGCGCGCCAAATCCCGCAACAAGGCCGGCCGCGGCGACAAGCTGATAGCGCAGATGCGCGGCCGGGGCGATGTCGCGATGAGCACGGCCGCCATCATGGCCCTGACGCGCGATGACTAGTGCATTTTCGGGCGAAGTGGATGCCGGTTCGCGTGAAGAAAACGCGATAAAACAAGGAGTTGGAGAATTTCCACGATTCGGGGAAACGCGGAAGTGCTCTGAATGAGCGCGATCCTGATCGACAGCAACGTCCTGCTCGACGTCATGAGCGAGGATCCGCAATGGTTTGCGTGGTCTGCCCAAGCGCTCGCCGAGGCGGCTGACAGCGCCCGGCTCGTCATCAACCCGGTCATCTATGCCGAGGTCTCCGTGCGCTATTCACGGATCGAGGAACTCGACCAGGCCTTGCCGAAGGCGATGATCGATCGTGAGGCGCTGCCCTATGAGGCGGCGTTCCTGGCGGGCAAGTGCTTCCTGGCCTATCGTCGCAAGGGCGGCACGAAGCAGGCGCCGCTGCCTGATTTCTTTATCGGCGCCCATGCCGCCATCTCCGGATATCGCCTGATGACACGCGATCCGGCGCGCTATCGTTCCTATTTCCCGACCGTGCCGCTGGTGACGCCGGGCCCGTCGACGTCATGATGGCCCGGTCGGTCTTTGTGGCGAGCGTGGCGCTCATTGATTGTTCAGCTGCATTTCGGCATGACCACGCCGTCTCCGCCGCACAGTCGCTTCCTGGCGCCCGCGGCGCTTCGCTGGAAACTTTTGGATCGCCGTCGCGTTGCCGCGGTGGCTGGATGAAGAGGCATTGGTGATGGCAGGCGGTAAATGGGTCTACACCTTCGGCGACGGCAAGGCCGAAGGCGAGGCGGGTATGAAGAACCTGCTCGGCGGCAAGGGCGCCAATCTCGCCGAGATGAGCAATCTGGGCCTGCCGGTGCCTCCGGGCTTCACCATCACCACCGAGGTCTGCACCTGGTATTACGATAACGGCAAGCAGTTCCCCTCCGAGCTCGACGGGCAGGCCAAGGCGGCGCTGGCCGAGATGGCGCGCTTGACCGGCAAGGTCTTCGGCGACCCCGCCAACCCGCTGCTGGTCTCGGTGCGCTCGGGCGCGCGCGCCTCGATGCCGGGCATGATGGATACGGTGCTGAACCTCGGCCTGAACGACGTCACCGTCGAGGCCGTCGCCAAGGCTTCGGGCGATGCCCGCTTCGCCTGGGACAGCTATCGCCGCTTCATCACCATGTATTCCAACGTCGTGCTCGACGTCGACCACGGCCATTTCGAGGAGGCGCTCGAGGACTACAAGGAGCGCAAGGGCCTGCATCTCGACACCGATCTCGGTGCCGAGGATTGGAAGGTTCTGGTCGGCAAGTACAAGGACATCGTCAAGAAGGCGCTGGGCTCGGAGTTCCCGCAGGATCCCGAGGCCCAGCTCTGGGGCGCGGTCGGCGCGGTCTTCTCCTCCTGGATGAATGCGCGTGCGATCAAATATCGCGAGCTCAACAATATCCCGGCCGCCTGGGGCACGGCGGTCAACGTCCAGTCGATGGTCTTCGGCAATATGGGCGACACCTCGGCGACCGGCGTCGCCTTTACCCGCAACCCCTCGACCGGCGAGAACGCGCTCTATGGCGAGTTCCTGATCAACGCCCAGGGCGAGGATGTCGTCGCCGGCATCCGCACGCCGCAGGACATCACGGAGGTCGCCCGCAAGGAGGCCGGCTCCGACAAGCCTTCGATGGAGAAGGCGATGCCCGAGGCCTATGCCGAGCTCGTGCGCATCTACGGCATCCTGGAGCGGCACTACCGCGACATGCAGGACATGGAGTTCACCATCCAGGAGGGCAAGCTCTGGATGCTGCAGACCCGTTCCGGCAAGCGCACGGCCAAGGCCGCGCTGCGGATCGCGGTCGAACTCGCCAAGGAAGGGCTGATCACGGAAGAGGAAGCGGTCGGCCGCATCGAGCCCGGCGCGCTCGACCAGCTGCTGCACCCGATGATCGATCCCAAGGCCGAGCGCCGCATCCTGACGACCGGCCTGCCGGCCTCGCCGGGCGCGGCTGCCGGCGAGATCGTCTTCAACTCCGACGACGCCGAGGCGGCGAAGAAGGCCGGGCGCAAGGTCATCCTCGTGCGCGTCGAGACGAGCCCCGAGGACATTCACGGCATGCACGCGGCCGAGGGTATCCTGACCACACGCGGCGGCATGACCTCCCATGCCGCGGTCGTGGCGCGCGGCATGGGCAAGCCCTGCGTCTCCGGCGCCGGCCAGATCCGCGTCGACTACGCCAAGGGCACGCTGACGGTCGGTGCGACGACGCTGAAGGCCGGCGATTTCATCACCATTGACGGTGCGGCCGGCCAGGTCATGCTCGGCGAGATCAAGATGCAGAAGCCCGAGCTCTCCGGCGAGTTCGGCACGCTGATGGGCTGGGCCGACAAGGTCCGCCGCCTGAAAGTCCGCGCCAATGCCGAGACGCCCGACGATGCCCGCACCGCGCGCGATTTCGGCGCCGAGGGCATCGGGCTCTGCCGCACCGAGCACATGTTCTTCGACGAGGATCGCATCCAGCCGATGCGCGAGATGATCCTGGCCCAGGACGATGCCGGGCGGCGCACGGCCTTGGCGAAGCTCCTGCCGATGCAGCGGCAGGATTTCGTCTCGCTGTTCACGATCATGCACGGCCTGCCGGTGACGATCCGCCTGCTCGATCCGCCGCTCCACGAATTCCTGCCGCATGGCGAGGCCGAGATCGCCGCCGTCGCCAAGGCGCTCGGCGTCACGCCCGAGGCGCTGAAGCACCGCGCCGCCGAGCTGCATGAATTCAACCCGATGCTCGGCTTCCGCGGTGTGCGCCTGGCCATCGCCTATCCCGAGATCGCCGAGATGCAGGCGCGCGCCATCTTCGAGGCGGCGGTGATCGCCGCCAAGGAAACAGGCAAGCCGGTGATCCCGGAGGTGATGGTGCCGCTCGTCATGGGCGTGGCCGAGTTCGACCTGGTCAAGGCGCGTATCGATGCCATGGCCAAGGCGGTGATCGCCGAGAGCGGCGTCGGCCTGACCTATCAGGTCGGCACCATGATCGAATTGCCGCGCGCCGCGCTGCGTGCGCAGGAGATCGCCGAAAGCGCCGAGTTCTTCTCCTTCGGCACCAACGACCTGACCCAGACCACGCTCGGCATCAGCCGCGACGATGCCGGCTCCTTCCTCGGCTCCTATACGGCCAAGGGCATCCTCGCCAACGACCCCTTCGTCACCATCGACCAGGAGGGCGTCGGCGAATTGGTGAAGCTCGCGACCGAACGTGGCCGCAAGGCGCGCCCCGACATCAAGCTCGGCATCTGCGGCGAGCATGGCGGCGACCCCGCCTCGATCGGCTTCTGCGAGAGCGTCGGCCTCGACTACGTCTCCTGCTCGCCCTTCCGCGTGCCGATCGCGCGGCTTGCCGCCGCGCAGGCGGCGCTCGGTGCGGTCCGGGCCAAGGAAGGCTGAGAAGAACGCACGGGGCCGGCTTGAGCCGGCCCCGGCTTCATCTTTCCCTGCTACGGCGTGATCAGGATCGCGCCCTTCACGCCGCGGGCTTCGGCCGCCTCATGGACCCCCGCGATCTCGTCCAGGGTGAAGCGTGCACCGATATCGACCCGCACATGGCCCTTGGCGATGGCGTCGAACAGGTCGGCAGCATTGGCGCGGAAGCTTGCGGCATCGGCATTGTGCGGAAAGATCGAGGGCCGGGTCAGGAACAGGCAGCCCTTCTTGTTGAGCAGTTCCGGGTCGATCGCGGGAGCCTTGCCCGAGGCTGCGCCATAGCTGACGACGAGGCCGAAGGGCGCGGCGCAGTCGAGCGACTGCAGCAGGGTGTCCTTGCCGACCGCGTCGTAGACCACCCTGGCCTTGCGCCCGCCTGTTGCCGCGAGAAAGGCGGTGGGCCAGGCCGGATCGGTCAGGTCGATGACGGCGCTGCATCCGGCGGCCAGCGCCGCCTCGCGCTTCTCCGGCGAGCCGGTCGTGCCGATCACGGTCGCGCCGAGCGCGCTCGCCCAGCGCGTCAGGATCTGGCCGACGCCGCCGGCGGCGGAATGGACCAGCAGCAGGTCGCCTGGCTGGACCGCATGGGTCTTGCGCAGCAGGTACTGGGCGGTCAGCCCCTTGAACAGCAGGGTTGCCGCCGCTTCGTCGCTGACCGTGTCGGGCAGAGCGACCAGCTTGTCGGCCGGCACGTTGCGCCGGTCGCTGTAGGCGCCGACGCCGGCATTGATATAGGCGACCCGGTCGCCGGGCTTGATGCCGGTGACGTCGGGGCCGAGCGCCTCGACCACGCCGGCTGCCTCGAAGCCGAGGCCGGTCGGCAGCGGCAGCGGATAGATGCCCTTGCGCTGGTAGATGTCGATGAAATTGAAGCCGATCGCCGTCTGGCGCAGGCGGACCTCGCCTTGCGCCGGCGGCGGCAGCGTTTGCACCTCGACGGACAGGACGTCCGGCGGCCCGAATTCGCTGATGATGGCGGCGCGTCTTGTGGTCATGCGGCGATCGCTCCAATGATAGGAGCGCAATGACGCATGGATTAAGGTATGATGCAAGACGTACCTGAGGCGAGATGCGCTTTGAACAAGTCATGCCTGGAGCGAGTTGATGCCTGACGACAGCGGCCATCCCGCGCTGGAGGAAATGGAGATCGGGGCGATCTTCGCCGCGCTCGCCGACCCGATCCGCCGCAAGGTCGTGCTCGCGCTCGCGGCCCGGCCGGATACGATCCGCCATTGCAGCTCCTTCGACCTGCCGGTGACGAAGGCGACGCGCACGCATCATTTTCGCGTGCTGCGGGAATCGGGCCTGATCCGCCAGGTCGATCTCGGCAACAGCCGCACGAACGCGCTGCGTCTTGCCGAATTGCAGCAGCGCTTTCCCGGGCTGGTCGATCTTTTGATGGCGGAAGCCGCCGCAGCCTCTGGGCTCGTCGAAGCCGAGCCGGTATCGTGAGACCATGCAACGCAGTCTCACCACTATCGGCTTCGATGCCGACGATACGCTCTGGCAGAACGAGCAGTTCTTCAAGCTGACCGAGGCGCGCTTCGTCGCGCTGCTCGGCGAGCATGGCGAGGCGGCCGAGATTTCCGGCCGGCTGCTGGAGGCGGAGCGCCGCAACCTCGCCTTCTACGGCTTCGGTATCAAGGGCTTCGTGCTCTCGATGATCGAGACCGCGATCGAGGTCACCAGAGGCCAGGTCCCGGCGACGGTCATCGGCGAGATCCTGGCGGCCGGCCGCGAGATGGCGGCCCATCCCGTCGAGACGCTGCCGCATGCGCGCGAGACGCTCGAGGTGCTCTCCGACGAGTACAAGCTCGTGCTGATCACCAAGGGCGATCTCTTCGACCAGGAGCGCAAGCTCGCCCAATCGGGCCTCGGCGACTTCTTCGACGCGGTCGAGATCGTCAGCGACAAGACGGCCGCGACCTATCAGCGGATCTTCGCGCGCCATGGCGATGGCGCCGAGCAGGCGATGATGGTCGGCAACTCCCTGAAGTCGGACATCTGGCCGGCGCTTGAGGCCGGAGCCTGGGCTGTGCATGTGCCCCATGATCTGACCTGGGCGCTGGAGCACGCGCAGGAGCCGCAAGGGCAGGCCCGCTACGGCAAGCTCGCCGATCTCGGCGGTTTGGCCGCCCTTATTGCGGAGCTTGCGGGAGCGGACCCGCGCTGACGCCGGTTCCCGCCGCTGCTCGGCGGAGCGGGGAGGGCCGGTGGTCGCTCCCTGCTTCCGTCTTCCACCCAGAGTTGAACGCTGGACCCGGCTTGCAAATTATGCTAGCCCAACCCACGTAAGACGAGATGCGGCCGGGTTCTGGCCAATCCTCCGCGCGGGCTTGGCCCGGTCGGCGGGCACGATTCAGATCCACCACACATCGACTACAAGACCGGAGCGAGGCGTCCGCGCGTCGAGCTTTGGGCCTCATTGAATACGCGGATCTGAAACGTAAGGACTACCTTCCATGGATAAGGGCACCGTCAAGTGGTTCAACACCACCAAGGGCTATGGCTTCATCACCCCTGAGAACGGCGGACAGGACATCTTCGTCCACATCTCCGCTGTCGAGCGGGCCGGCCTGCGCGAGCTGGTCGAAGGTCAGGTCGTGTCCTACGAGCTGATCGCCGATCGCAAGACCGGCAAGTCCTCGGCCGGCAACCTCGCCGTCGCCTGAGACTGACCACCATAGACCGGGCAGGCGCGTCTCGCGCCCGCCCGGCTTTCCAAAGACACCCTAAAAGACCCCTTCCGGCGCTGTGGCTTAGCGGTTCGCCGGCAGGAACGATCCAATATTCAAGGCCGGACGCAATCCGGCGGCACAGCCGACACCCACATGTGCCCCTTGCGTCGCGGCGTCCGGAAAGACCTATTTTGACTCAATTCACCGACCTCGGCCTGGCCGAGCAGCTTCTCAAGGCGCTCGCCTCCGAAGGTTACACCACGCCCACGCCGATCCAGGCGCAGGCGATTCCCCGCATTCTCGAGGGCCGCGACCTTCTCGGCGCCGCCCAGACCGGCACAGGCAAGACGGCAGCCTTCGCGCTTCCGCTGATCCACCGCCTGCTCAACCAGCCGCGTCGCATGGAGACGCGCTCGGTGCGCGCGCTGATCCTGTCGCCGACCCGTGAGCTCGCAGCCCAGATCGAGACCTCGATCCGCGCCTATGCCCAGTTCACCACGATCAAGTCGACCGTCGTCTTCGGCGGCGTGCCCGTCGGCAAGCAGATCCGCGCGCTCGGCCAGCATGTCGACATCCTCGTCGCGACGCCCGGCCGCCTGCTCGACCTCGTCGATCAGCGCGCCGTCTCGCTGCGCGAGATCGAATATCTCGTCCTCGACGAGGCCGACCAGATGCTCGATCTCGGCTTCGTCCATGCGCTGCGCCGGATCGCCACGCTGATCCCCAAGAAGCGCCAGACGCTGCTGTTCTCGGCGACCATGCCCAAGCCGATCCGCGAGATCGCCTCGGCCTATCTGACCGATCCCGTCGAGGTCTCGGTCGCGCCTGTCGCGACCACCGCCGAGAAGATCGACCAGCGCGTCATCTTCATCAGCCCCGGCGAGAAGCCGACGCTGCTGGCCAAGACCCTGAGCGTTCCCGAGATGGAGCGCGCTATCGTCTTCACCCGCACCAAGCACGGCGCCGACAAGGTCGTCCGCCAGCTCGAGATCTCGGGCATCAAGTCGGCCGCGATCCATGGCAACAAGAGCCAGGGCCAGCGCGAGCGCGCGCTCGGCTCCTTCCGTGACGGCGAATTGCGCATCCTGGTCGCGACCGACATCGCCGCCCGCGGCATTGACGTCGATGGCATCAGCCATGTCGTTCAGTTCGACCTGCCTAACGTCGCCGAGACCTATGTTCACCGCATCGGCCGCACCGCGCGCGCCGGCGCGTCGGGCGTCGCGATCGCCTTTTGCACGCCCGAAGAGCGCGGCGATCTCGCCGCGATCGAGAAGCTGACCCGCGTCGCCATCACCCCGATCGGCGAGGTTCCCTATTGGGACGGCCGTACGCCGAAGAAGCCGGCCCAGAACCAGGGTCGCGGCGGACGCGGCGCACAGAATGGCGGCGGCGGACGCGACCATGGCCGGCCCTCGGGCCAGCGCCAGGGCGCCAAGCCCGCCCATGCTGCCAAGCCTTCCCATGCGGGCAACGCTGCCCATGCCGGCCAGCGTCAGGAGCCGCGCAGCGATGCAGCTCGCCCTGATGCGCCGCGCAATGATCGGCCGCAGCAGCGCAGCGAACAGCCTGCGCAGCGAAAAGACGGTGGTTCCGCCAAGGAAGGGCTTGGCGGCGTCGCTTTCTTGCAGCAAAGAACAGATCAACGACGCACCAACGGCGCCCGGCGACGCGCGAACTGACGCGCAACCAGCCAGAGCAGGGTGGGGCGGCCTGACGGGCCGCCCATGACCCCCGCGCCTACGGGCACACGAAGGACGACAGTATGGCTAAAGAAGAACTGCTCGAATTCGACGGAACGGTGGTCGAAGTGCTGCCCGACGGCAATTATCGGGTGAAGCTCGACAACGAACACGTGATCCTGGCTTATGCGGCCGGCAAGATGAAGAAGAACCGCATCCGCACCATCGCGGGCGACCGCGTCGTGGTCGAGATGTCGCCTTACGATCTCGATCGCGGCCGCATCAACTTCCGCCAGAAGACGGCCGGCCCCGGCCCGGGCGCTCCGCCGCGCAATCAGAACTTCCGTCGGCGCTGAACGGGCACGATGCGCTTCACGCGGGTCGAGTTCGTCTTCATCGCTCTCGGCGCGGCGCTCGGCGCCATCGTCGCATTCGCTGCCAAGGCGGGCTGGGTCGGAGCGTCCTCGCCGCTCCCGCCTTTCGTCCTGGTGCTGCTGGGCTTGGGCGTCGTCGAGCTCGGCGTCGGCCTCGCGACCAGGAGCTCGCCGGGAAGCCTGATCGCCATGCCCGCCCGCATGCTGGCCTTCGTGGTCGGTGTCGGCGTGCTGGCCCTGCTCAATGGCGGGCTTGGCTGAGCGGGCATCATTGATCCGGGCTTCGCGAGAGCTGAAGAGCCCCGGAACCCAAGACCACTGAAGCTATCCGGAAGGCGCTGCGACCGCGGCGCCTTTTTTGCGTTCAGGGCTGCTGCCTACGCTCGGAAACACCGCGTCATCCCGGACAAGCGGCAAAGCCGCGCAGATCCGGGATCCATCATAGGGCATCGACGGCGCCCTATGATGGATCCCGGCGCTCCGCTTCGCTACGGCCGGGATGACGGCGCGGTTCCGAGCATCAAGCGCCTTGCTCCAGCTCCAGCAGATCACCATGCAGCAGCGCAGCGCTCCCGCTCAGGGCATCGTCCGCAAAAAAAGACCCCGGCCGGAGCCGGGGCTTTGAAGTGGTCTTTTCCGTGATGAAGAAGTCTACCTAGAACCTAAAAAACTCAGTAGCCGGCGCGCTCCCAGCGCTGCGAGCCGGGGCTCACGAGGACGTTGCGCTGGCGGGTGGCGTATTGCGCGGGCCGCGTCTCATGGACGACCTGCGTCGGCCGCACCATCACCTTGCGCTGGCGCTGGGTGTAGACGGCGGGGATGGTCTCGTAATCGACGGTGGCGGGCGCGACCTCGACGGTGCGCTGCTGGTAGCCATACTGCGCGGGAACCTCGACCCAGCAGCCCGTGGTGTTGCCATAGGCGTCGCGGGTCACTTCCCAGCGCCTGCTGGCGGGCGAGATCATCACCTTCTCGGAGACGCTCGAATATTGCGCCGGGCGATGATGCGGAATCTGCCGGGGCGGTGCGATCATCACCGTCTCGGTGACGTAGTCGTACTGCGCCGGGATGACGCGGGACTGGGTCTGTTCCGGGCGGATGAGATAGCTCTCGCTGACCGTGTCGTAGACCGGCGGCGTCTGCACGAGGTTGTAGCAGGCCGAACCGCGGCAGGAGGGTGCCGGGCGGCAGGAGTAGCCGGCGCAATCGCCCGCCTGGGCGGCTTGCGCGCCAAGCAGCAGAAGCGCGCTGAATGCCGAAGTGACGAAAACCTGACGCATCTGTCCGAACCCACCAGCCCTGCGGCATCACCGTGCCGCTTGTGGGATCAGAAAGCCTGCGCGGCGTGATGAACGCAAGGTAAACGCTCAAACAAGGTAAAATTAACCAAGCCGGGCCGGCAAACCACGTTCATGGGTGTTGAAATGGCGTGAAGCGGATCGCTCGAATGCGAGGGAGTTCGGGCTTGCTTGTGGATAGCGCGGGCGCATGGAGTGCGCCGATCCGGGAGCGGAAGTTCGTCATGGTCGGGCTTGGCCCTTGCGGGCAAAGGTGACGCGAAACACCGGATGAAGGGCGCGGGGAACCCTCTCCTGTAAGGAGAGGGCAGGGTGAGGTGTCGGCCGTTCGACCATTGAGGCTGCGGGCGGGGCTCGGCTATCACGTCCAGGGGCCTACACCTCACCCCTGCCCCTCTCCTTGCAGGAGAGGGGTTCCTCGCACTTCTCCCCTCTGTCAGCGCCCGTTGGAAAGCCTGCGATGAGCGGAGCGTTTCAATGGGGCGCTTGCGGCGAACCGGCTCGTCGCGGGACAAGCCCGAGAATGACGCCTTTCGATGAATGCCCGACCTGCTGCCCTCAAGTCTGCCCGGGCCGCAGCTGATAAAAGACGTGCTGGCCGATCGTGTCCATCTTCTTCAGCTTCTTCGCCCAGTACGGGCGGACGTAGTTGGCGTGGTAATGCGTGGAGCCGCCGACCTCGGGCAGATAGGTCGTGCCCTCATAGACCTCGCGGGCGATGCGGACCGCGTCGTGCCAGGGCGCCGGCTCGGTGATGCGCAGCGATTTGCCCTCGCAGGCGAAGGTGAACTGGCAGGCGAGGTAGCGGCTGGCGTTCTGGTAGACCACGCCGCAGACATTGTCGGGATAGAGCCCGCTCTTGACCCGGTTGAGCACGACCTGCGCCACGGCGGCGCGGCCCTCATTCGATTCCGAGCGCGCCTCGAAATAGACCGCCTCCGCCAGGCAGCGCTGCTGGCGCGCCATCTCGCCCGGAGCGATCAGGCCGGCATAGCTGATCTGCGGGCCGGGATCGCCCTTGCGCATGGTGCTGGTCGCGGGCGGCGCCTTGGCGACGAGGTTGGGGCGAGTCAGCGCCGCAGGCGGCGCGGGAGTGACCGGGGTGGCCAGCGTCGCGACATTGTAGTGTACCGGCGGCGTCGAGGAGCTGCTGGCGGCGCGTCCAGACACGGAGGGCGTCGAGCCGTCGATGCTTTCCAGATGCAGTTCGGCCTGACGCGGCGAGGTGATCAGGCGGTGCTGCGAGCTTGGCGAGGCGTCCGCCATCGCAGGATCCGTCAGCCCCTCCTCATTCGCCGACGGCTCGAAGCCGATCTGCGGCCCGTCGACGGCTTCCGCCGCGCGCTGGGCGTCGAGTGAGAAGCCGCCAGAGATCAGGCGCGGCTGGGTGTCGCCGAAGACGACGCGTTCGAGCTCGCCTGCCGGCAGCGCCGAGAGGCCTGGCCGCAGGCCGGGCAGCGGGTCACCCTTGGCGGTGCGGTCGACCTCCGGGAAGCCCGAGACCGAATGTTTCATGTCGTCGCGCGGCTGGCGCGGATCGATCGCGACGAGCCGCTCGGGATCGTCGAAGGAGAGATGCGCCTGCCGGATCGCCGAGGACAGGGCAAGGCCGGGCAGCCGGAAGGCGCTGCCCGCGACCAGCAGCGAAGGGCCTTCCTCGAGCGCCGAATCGAAAGCCGGCGCGGCGCGCTGGATCGATGAATAGGGCAGGGCGTCGGGGCCGTAATTCTGGCCGGCCGAGGCGGTGAAGGAGACCAGAACGCCGGCCGAAAGCGCCCATGGCGCCACCGTGGCCAGGGCCCATTTGACCCCGAGCGAACCGATCCGTCTCGTACGCCTGCGCAAACGCACCTGACCTGCTACTCCACCCGATCCCGGAAGACAGCGCGCATTCGCGCCATGCCGTTATCACCCCGGTAGGGTTGAGCAGCGGTTAATGAGACCGGCAATCTTCGGATTTTGCCGGTTCGCCCATGCAAGGCTGTGATGCGCAACGCCACGAAAAGGCGTTGTTGCGCCGCCCGGATCGGCGCTACCGTGCAGCCACACGATCAATATTGCGCTCGCTCGCAGAGACCGCCGGAGACCGATCATGAGTGCAGCCCCCGCGCGCAGCTACGCTCCGGAGGTGATCGTCGCCGCCGGTTGTCTGATCGCCCTGATCACCTTCGGCCCGCGCGCCAGCGCCGGCCTGTTCCAGATCCCGATGACGCTGGAATTCGGCTGGGGCCGGGACACCTTCAGCATCGCAATCGCGATCCAGAACCTGCTCTGGGGCCTGGGCGCGCCCTTCGCGGGCGCGGTCGCCGATCGATTCGGCACGGTGCGCGTGCTCTGCTTCGGCGCGCTGCTTTATGCGGCGGGGCTGGTGCTGATGGCCTATGCCGCCACGCCGCTGACCCTGCATCTGGGCGCCGGCGTGCTGATCGGCTTTGGCCTCTCGGCCTGTTCCTTCAACCTCGTGCTCGCTGCCTTCGGCAAGCTCCTGCCGGAATCCTGGCGGCCGATGGCCTTTGGGGCCGGCACGGCGGCCGGTTCCTTCGGCCAGTTCCTGTTCCCGCCGATCGGCAACATCCTGATCGAGCAGATCGGCTGGCATCAGGCGCTCGTCGTCTTCGCCGGCTCGGTTCTGCTGGTGATGCCCTTCGCCTTCATGCTGGCGACGCGCAAGGACGGCGTGACCCAGCCCAGCGCGACCGCGAATCTGCCGGGCCAGTCGATCATGCAGGCGCTGACGGAGGCCTTCAAGCACCGCTCCTATGTCCTGCTCGTGCTCGGCTTCTTCACCTGCGGCTTCCAGCTCGCCTTCATCACCGCCCATATGCCGGCCTATCTCAAGGATGTCGGCATGGCGGCCTGGGTCGGCGGCTGGACGCTGGCCGTGATCGGGCTCGCCAATGCGGTCGGCTCGCTCTGTTCGGGCTGGCTCTCGACGCGCATGCCCAAGCGCCACCTGCTGGCCTGGATCTATCTCGGCCGTTCGGTCGCGATCGCCGCCTTCATCCTGCTGCCGCCGAACCCCGCGACAGCGCTGGCTTTCGGCGCCGTCATCGGCCTCTTCTGGCTCTCCACCATCCCGCCGACCTCCTCGCTGGTGATGCTGATGTTCGGCACGAAATACATGGCGATGCTCTATGGCTTCGCCTTCTTCTCGCATCAGGTCGGCGGCTTCCTCGGCGTGCTGCTCGGCGGCGTGCTCTACGAGGCGACCGGCTCCTACCAGATCGTCTGGTGGCTCTCGATCGCGCTCGGCATCGCCTCGGCGCTGATCAACCTGCCGATCATCGAAAAGGCCGTCGAGCGGCCGCTGGCGCAGCCGGCGTGAGACGGGACTGACCAAAGACGCACAGGCTCGCCGCTTGCGGCGCGGGGCGCGGCGGGTCATTCATCCATCGAAACCAGGCCACCACCTCAGCCCTCATCCTGAGGAGCCGCGAAGCGGCGTCTCGAAGGATGATCCAGGAGGTTCAGAGAACACTGGAGCATCCTTCGAGACGCGCGCAATTGCGCGCTCCTCAGGATGAGGGCTGTGGGGGCTTCTGTCGATTGGAGGAAACGCGCATGACCACGTTCAAGGCCCTGGTCGCGACCAAGGGCGAGACCGGCCCCAACCTCGCCTTCACCGATTTCGCCGAGAGCGATCTAATGGAGGGCGATGTCACCGTCCGCGTCACCCATTCCACGGTGAACTACAAGGACGGCCTCGCCATCACCGGCAAGGCACCGGTGGTGCGGCGCTGGCCGATGATCCCCGGCATCGACTTTGCCGGCAGGGTCGAGACCTCCGACCATCCCGATTTCAAGCCGGGCGACCTCGTCATCCTGAACGGCTGGGGCACGGGCGAGACGCATCTGGGCGCCTATGCCCAGAAGAGTCGGATCAAGGGCGACTGGCTGGTGCCGCTCCCGCCCGGCATGAACCCGAGCGAGGCGATGGCGATCGGCACCGCCGGCTACACCGCGATGCTCTGCGTGCTGGCGCTGGAGAAGCATGGCCTGAAGCCCGCAGACGGTTCGGTCGTGGTGACGGGGGCTGCCGGTGGCGTCGGCTCGGTCGCGACCGCGCTGCTTGCCAAGGCGGGCTGGCATGTCATTGCCTCGACCGGCAGGCCCGAGGAGGCGGATTATCTGAAGAGCCTGGGCGCGGCCGAGATCATCGATCGCAACGAGCTCTCCGCGCCCGGCCGCCCGCTCGGCAAGGAACGCTGGATCGCCGGGGTCGACGCGGTTGGCTCGCACACGCTGGCCAATCTGCTGTCGATGACCAGATATGGCGGCGCCATCGCCGCTTGCGGGCTGGCGCAGGGCATGGACCTGCCCGCATCCGTCATGCCCTTCATCCTGCGCGGCGTCGCCCTGCTCGGCGTCGATTCGGTGATGTGCCCGAAACCGCGCCGGCTCGAGGCCTGGGCCAGGCTCGCGACCGATCTCGACCGCGACGCGCTGGCCAAGATCACCACCACCATCCCGCTGGAGAGCGTGATCGAGACCGGCAAGGCGATCGTCGAGGGCAAGGTGCGCGGGCGGGTCGTGGTCGAGGTGGGGTGAGAGCCTAGGTATTAACCGTCATTGCGAGCACCCGGGTCTTGCCTTCGGCAAGCCCGAGTACAGGCTCCGCGAAGCAATCCAGGGGGACGTCGAGTTCTGCCGCTCCAGGATTGCTTCGTCGCTTTGCTCCTCGCAATGACGGTGTGGTTCAGGCCAAAACCGTCCCCGGAGCATTGCGCGCGAGAAACCGGCACCCGTTTTTTTCCTGGCAAGGCTCTGGCTCAGGCCAGGGCGGCACCCACGCGCCGCGCGATCTGTTCCCGCTCGCTCTGGAACTTCGCCGAGTCCTGCCTCACGGTGGCGACCAGTTCGCCCGAGGCGCTCGCCGGCGAGCCGCCGGGGAAGGGTGGCTGCGGGTCGTATTCCATCTGGAGCTGGACCTTGCGGGCGCGCTCCTCGCCGAAGATATCGGCCATCAGGCCGAGCGCGAAATCGATGCCCGAGGTCACGCCCGCTCCGGTGACGCGGTTGCGGTCGCGCACGACGCGCTCCGCCAACGGCTCGGCGCCGAGCAGGGCGAGCTGCGGCAGCGAGAGCCAATGGCAGGTGGCGCGGTAGCCCTTGAGCAGGCCGGCCGCGCCCAGGACCAGCGAGCCGGTGCAGACCGAGGTGACATAGCGCGCCGAGGCGGCCTGCCGGCGCAGGAAGGCGAGCGTCTCCTCATCCTCCATCAGCGCGGCCTGGCCGGGGCCGCCGGGCACGAACAGGATGTCGGCCTGCGGGCAGGCCGCGAAGGTCGTGCTCGGCAGGATAGCCAGGCCGCCGTCGTCCCTGACCGGGTCGGCCGTCTTCCAGACCAGGTGCAGTTCGAGCTCGCGGAAGCGGGTGAAGACCTCGAAGGGGCCGGTCAGATCGAGCTGGGTCAAGCGGGGATAGAGCAGCATCACGACATGCATGGGGGCGTCTCCGGAAGGGAATGAGAGGACCCAGGCGCGCGGCAGCGAGGCTCGCGCTCCCCGGTGGTGGCCCACCTCGCAGCGCCAGTCACGCGAGCGACGTCATGCTAAAATGGCCAGTGAGCGGGCGCAAACGAAACCCCGCTCCTCAACCCATGCCCTCGATCAGCCCACGTTTCTTCGCCAGTTCGTTGCCGCAGAAGTCCATGAAGGCGCGCACCCTGGGCGCATGCCGGATATCGGGATGGGTCAGGATCCACAGGCCCGTCGAGAATTCCGGATCGGGCGGCATCAAGCGGACGAGGCCCGGCCGCTGGTCGGCGATGAAGCAGGGCAGGGGGCCGATGCCGAGGCCCTGCTCGACCGCCTCGGTCATGCCCAGCACGGCCGAGCTCTTCAGCGCGATCCGCTCGGGCGCGACCCGCTCGCGGACATAGCGGGCAGCCTTGACATAGCCGAGCTGGTCGCCGAGCGCGACCCAGTCGCGCTGGAAGAGGGCTTTCGGATCGGCCTGCTCGGCCGGCGTCAGCTCGTCTCCGGCGCGGCCATAGATCGCCCAGTTCAGCGTCGCGAGCCGGCGCCCGACTAGGGTCTCGCCCGGTGAGTCATTGGCGCGGATCGCAACATCGGCATCGCGCTTCGACAGGTTCAGCGTCTGGTTGCCGATGACGATGTCGAGGCGGATCAGCGGATGCGCCAGGCGGAAGGCGGCGAAGATCGGCAGCAGGACGTTGAGATAAAGCGTATCGGTCGTGGTCACGCGCACTTCGCCCGACGGCGCGACATCGCGCCCGGCCAGGCGCAGGCCGAAGGCGGTGACGTCCTCGTCCATGCGGTTGGCCAGCGCTGCCATCTCGGTGCCGGCGACGGTCGCGACATAGCCGGTCTTGCGGCGCTCGAACAAAGGCAGGCCGAGCTGCTCCTCGATCTGGCCGAGACGGCGGAAGACCGTGGAGTGGTTGACGCCGAGCGCGTTCGCCGCACCCGTCAGCCCGTCATGGTCGGCGATCGCCTTGATCAGGCGGAAATCATCCCAGGCGAGATTGGAATTCATTGGCGGCCTGTCCCATCGGAGACAGGGCTATCGCATGTGACCCCACAGCCCTCATCCTGAGGAGCGCTTCCGTAGGAAGCGCGTCTCGAAGGATGCTCCAGAAGGCGTTTCCGGAGCAAACTGGAGCATCCTTCGAGACGCAGCCTCCGGCTGCTCCTCAGGATGAGGGCTCTAAAAGTCCAAATGCGATCCCCTGCCTTGGAAGGCGGACCCAAGCCGATATCTTGCAGCATTGCAAGATGGCGCTTGCCGGCTTCAGCGTGGCGCGGCGGCTCGCCGAAGGCGGTCGTTGATCGCCTCGCCCAACCCATGCATCGGGATCGCCGCAACGGCGATGGTTGCCGGCGCGGCCATGTCGAGCTGGCGCAGATAGCCGAAGAGGTTCGCCGCAGCCTCCATGAGATCGCCTGCCGGGCTGAGATTGAGCTGGAGCGTGGCAGGCGACAGCGTGACCGGCTCGGGCCCGAAACCGAGCCAGGCTTCGCCGTCACGCGGCCCTTCCGCATCGAGCCTGACGCCGGCGGCGGGGGCATAATGCGAGGCCAGCAGACCCGGCGAGATCGGCGCGGCGCCCGATTCGCCGGCGAGCACGAGCGAGCGCCCGATCACGCCCTCGATCGCGGCACTCGGCACGCCGCCGGGGCGCAGCAGGCGCGGCGCGCCGTCGAGGCAGGCGACGATCGTCGATTCGACGCCGACCTTGGTTGGTCCGCCGTCGAGCACCGCATCGATGCGCCCGTCGAGATCGGCCAGCACATGCGCGGCGCTGGTGGCGCTGACCCGGCCGGAGCGGTTGGCGGAAGGGGCGGCGATCGGCCGTCCCGCCGCTTGCAGGATCGCCCGCGCCACCGGGTGGGACGGCACGCGCAGCGCCACCGTCGCAAGCCCCGCCCGCGCCAGTTCGCTGACGCTGCAACCGCTCGAGACCGGCACCACCAGCGTCAGGGGCCCCGGCCAGAAGGCGCGCGCCAGCGCCAGGGCGTTGGCGTCGAACAGGCCCTGCCGCCGGGCAGCCGTGAGGTCGGGCAGATGCGCGATCAGCGGGTTGAAGCTCGGCCGCTCCTTGGCCGCGTAGATGCCGGCGACCGCGGTGCCGGAGGTCGCGTCCGCCGCCAGCCCGTAGACCGTCTCCGTCGGCAGCGCCACGAGCTTGCCCGCGCGCAGCAATGCGGCCCCAGTGGCGACGCCGGCCTCGCTGTCGTCCAGCCGCTGCGTGACGCGTTGATCGGGCACGATTGACCTCTGATGGTTTAGATATAAACTATATTCGCAGCAGGCTACGGATGTGGACGCGTGACGAAGGTCGCGCTCGCCTGCGCGTGGCGTCGGGGATAGTTCCTCGCTAACATCGCGGCAACGTCAAAAGCAGACCCGCATCTGCCGATCAGGCAGGATATGCGGGCTTCCAGGGAGAATTTCATGAGCTACCGCGCCCCGGTCGAGGACATCATCGCCACCTTGCGCCATGTCGCCGGCCTCGACGGGCTGATCGCGGAGGGGCTTGCGCCGGAGCTCGACGGCGGCCTCACCGATGCCGTTCTGGAGGAGGCGGCGAAATTCGCCGGAGACGTGATCGCCCCGCTCAACCGCGTCGGTGACACGCATGGCTCGACCCTGAAGGACGGCGTCGTCACCACGCCGCCGGGCTGGAAGGAAGCCTACAAGGCCTGGACCGAGGCCGGCTGGAACGCACTTCCCGGGCCGGAGATCTATGGCGGCCAGGCCCTGCCGACGCTGCTGCAATCGGCCTGCACCGAGATGTGGAACTCGGCCTCGCTCGCCTTCGCGCTCGGGCCGCTGCTGACGATCGGCGCGATCGAGGCGGTTCACGCCCATGGCTCCGAGCATCTCAAGCAGACCTATCTGGCCAAACTCGTCTCGGGCGAGTGGATGGGCACGATGAATCTGACCGAGCCGCAGGCGGGCTCCGATCTGAATGCGCTGCGCTCCAGGGCCGAGCGCGTCGGCGACGGCACCTACCGCATCACCGGCCAGAAGATATTCATCACCTATGGCGAGCATGGGATGACGGAGAACATCATCCATCTCGTCCTGGCGCGCCTGCCCGACGCCCCTCCCGGCACGCGCGGCATCTCGCTGTTCCTGGTGCCGAAATACCTGGTCAATGCCGATGGCACGCTCGGCGCCCATAACGACCTGCGCTGCTCCGGCATCGAGCACAAGCTCGGCATCCACGCCTCGCCGACCTGCTCCATGGCCTATGGCGACAATGGCGGCGCGATCGGCTGGCTGATCGGCGAGGAGAATCGCGGCCTCGCCTGCATGTTCACGATGATGAACAACGCCCGTCTCAACGTCGCGCTGCAGGGCGTCGCCATTGCCGAGCGCGCCTATCAGCAGGCGCTGGCCTTCGCCGGGGAACGCCGCCAGGGCACGGCGCTCGACGCGCCCAAGGGCTCGGCCATGAGCCCGATCATCGTGCATCCCGATGTGCGCCGCATGCTCATGGACATGCGCGCCAAGACGCAAGCCGCCCGCGCCATCTCCTATATGGTCGCCGCCGCGCTCGACCGCAGCCATCGCGAGACCGACGAGGCCAGGCGCAAGGCCGCCAGCGAGCGCGCCGCGATCCTCACCCCCGTCGCCAAGGCCTATGCCACCGATATCGGCATCGATGTCGCCTCGACCGGCGTGCAGATCCATGGCGGCATGGGCTTCATCGAGGAGACCGGCGCCGCCCAGCATCTGCGCGATGCCCGCATCTGCACGATCTATGAGGGCACCAACGGCATCCAGGCGATCGACCTCGTGCTGCGCAAGCTGCCGCTCTCCGGCGGCAACGCGGTCAAGGCGCTGATCAGCGAGATGCGCGGCGTGGTCGGCAAGGTCGAGGGCGCCAACACGCCGGGCTTCGGCCACAGCGCAGCCCGGCTCAAGGCCGCCATCGATTCCCTGGAGCGCGCCACCGACTGGATGCTGGCGACGATGGGCGCCAGGCCGGGCGAGGCGCTCGCGGGTGCGACGCCCTATCTCAAGCTCTTCGCCTTGGCGCAGGGCGGCACCGGCCTCGCCCGGAAGGCGCTCGCCATGCGCGCGGAGGAGAATGGCGCGGCGGCTGTCGCCACGGCCCGCTTCTTCGCCGAGCATGTCGTCACCGAGGCCCCGGCGCTGGAACTGGCGGTGACGGAAGGCGCCGGCGCCGTCGAGGACGCCGACGCGGTCTTCGCGGCGTGAGTGAAGTCCCGCGCGCGCTCGCAGGCCGCATCTGCCTCGTCGCGGGCGCCTCGCGCGGGCTTGGGCGCGGCATCGCCAGGGCGCTGGGCGAAGCCGGCGCGACCGTCATCGTCACCGGCCGCTCGAGCGAGGCCGGTCCCCGCACCGACCAGCGCCAGGAGACCTTCGAGGATACGGCGCGCGAGGTCGAGGCCGCCGGCGGCAAGGGCCATCCCTATCGCTGCGATCACACGCAGGAGCGCGAGGTCGATATGCTGGTCTCCTGGGCCTTGCGCCGCTTCGGCCGGCTCGACTGCGTGGTCGATGCCGTCTGGGGCGGCAATGAGGGCTATGACGGCGAGCGCTATCCCGATGGCTCGCAATTCGGCGCGCCGTTCTGGCGCAGGCCGGCGGCAAGGCTTGGCCAGAATTTCGAGAGCGGCGTCTACGCGCAATTGCTGCTGGCGCGCGCGGTCGCGCCCGCCATGGTGCAGATGCGCAAGGGCCTGATCGTCACGGTCAGCTTCGACACCGCCGGCGGCTATCTCGGCGATGTCTTCTACGATCTCGCCAAGACGGCGATGAACCGCCTGACCCTGGCGATGGCTGAGGAGCTCAAGTCTTTCGGCGTCACGGCGCTGGGCCTGTCTCCCGGCCATGTCCTGACCGAGCGCGTCACCGATGCCGGCATGGCTGAGGAGACGACCGAGAGCCCGCTCTATGCCGGCCGCGCGGTCGCGGCGCTCGCGGGCGATCCCGATGTCGCCCGCCATGCCGGCCATGTGCTGCATGTCGCCGATCTCGCCCGCGCCTATGGCTTCACCGATCGGGACGGCACGCAGCCGGGCCGCTTCACCATTCCAGCCTGAGGGAGGTCAGTCATGTCGCTCAAGAACAAGACGCTGTTCATCACCGGCGGCTCGCGCGGCATCGGGCTCGCCATCGCGCTCAAGGCCGCGCGCGACGGCGCCAATGTCACCATCGCCGCCAAGACGGCCGAGCCGCATCCCAAGCTCGCGGGCACGATCTATACCGCCGCCGCCGAGATCGAGGCGGCCGGCGGGCAATGCCTGCCGCTGATGGTCGATGTCCGCAACGAAGCGAGCGTGGCTGATGCCATCGCCAGGACGGCGGAGCGCTTCGGCGGCATCGACATCGTCGTGAACAATGCCAGCGCGATCTCGCTGACCAACACGCAGATGACCGACATGAAGCGCTTCGATCTGATGCAGCAGATCAACACGCGCGGCACCTTCATGGTCTCGAAATATGCGATTCCGCATCTGGAGAAGGCGCAGAACCCGCATATCCTGATGCTGTCGCCGCCGCTCGACCTGGCGATGCGCTGGTTTGCGCCGCATCTGGCCTATTCGATCGCCAAATACGGCATGAGCCTGTGCGTGCTCGGCCTCGCCGGCGAGCTTGCGCCGAAGGGCATCGCCGTCAACGCGCTCTGGCCGCGCACGACGATCGCGACCGCGGCGGTGCAGAACCTGCTCGGCGGCGACAAGATGGTGCAGGCGAGCCGTACGCCCGAGATCCTCGCCGACGCCGCCTATCTGATCTTCGGCAAGCCGGCGCGCGAATTCTCCGGCCAGTTCCTGATCGACGACAGCTTCCTGGCAAGTGAGGGCGTCACCGACTTCACGCCCTATCGCGTCGACCCCTCCGTGCCACTGATGCCGGACTTCTTCGTGCCGGCCGCGAGCCGGCCGCCCGAGGGCGTCAAGGGCGGGATGTGAGGGAGGCGTGGGCTGTCATCGGTTTGACATCATGGGGCGCTTGGGGTTCTTGCGGCGCAGCGAAGGGCTTGCTCGCCGCAGCTGAAAGTCGCCTGCCATGCTCCTGATCCACAATATCTGTCCCGATCACGGCGACCGGCTGATTCGCCGCATATTGACGACGGACGAGCCGATCCCGAAGGGCGCGGTCTGGATCGATCTGCTCAAGCCGACATCGCTGGAGGACAAGAAGATCGAGGCCCATCTCGGCGTCTCGATCCCGACCCGCGAGGAGATGCACGACCTCGAGCCCTCCGAGATCATCTATACCGAGAACGGCGCGCATTACATGACGGCGCGTGTCATCTGCCAGTCGGAGACCGATGTCCCCAAGCTCGCCGACGTCACCTTCATCCTGACCGAGGCGGCGCTGGTCACGGTGCGCTATGACGAGCCCGGCGCCTTCGGCATCTTCCTCAACCGCGCGACCAAGCCCGATGGCTGCGGCATGGAGCCCGCCGCCGTGCTGGAAGGGCTGATCGAGGCCATCGTCGACCGCGCCGCCGAGGTCCTGCGCGGCGTCGGCGACAGGATCGACGCCCGCTCGCGGCAGATTTTCGACGGCAAGAGCTCGGATGTCGAGCAGGGCGGCGCCTATCAGGCCGTGATCCGCAAGATCGGCCAGTACGAGCACCTCATCTCCAATGTGCGCGAGAGCATGGTCTCGGTGGAGCGCGTGCTTTTGTTCCTCTCGGCCAATTTCAAGCGTTCCAAGAAATCGGCCAGCGCGATCACGCCGGAATGGCGCTCGGCGATCCGCGACGTCCAGGCGATCGAGGAACACGCGACCTTCATCTCCAGCAAGCTGCAATTCATGCTCGATGCGACGCTCGGCCTCGTCGGGCTGGAGCAGAACAAGATCATCAAGCTGTTCTCGGTCGTCGCGGTGGTGCTGATGCCGCCGACCCTGATCGCCTCGATCTACGGCATGAACTTCAAGGCGATGCCGGAGCTCGAATGGGCCCATGGCTACCCGATGGCGCTGGCGATGATGGTTGTCTTCGCCATCCTGCCCTACCTGTTCTTCCGCTGGAAGAAGTGGCTGTAGCCAGGCCGTCCTTTTGGAGGGTGGTTGAAACCTCCCTCAGCCCTCATCCTGAGGAGCCATGCCTTAGGCATGGCGTCTCGAAGGATGCTCGTCGAGGCTCCAGAACCTCCCGAACCATCCTTCGAGACGCCGCTCCGCGGCTCCTCAGGATGAGGGCTCAAGTCTCAATTGGCCTCTTGAAATGCGCCATTATCCCAGGCCTCCGCGCAGCCAGGTCCGCCACGCGAGCAGCATCCTTTCGAAGATTCGTGTTGACGCCGGCCAGGCGTGAGCTTGTGTCCGGGCGCTTGCATGGCAAGCGTTGCCGCAGCTTCGCGCGCTGTGGCGGAAGCCAAGAACGATTCGGACGAGTTCATGAGAATGCTTCTGGCCGCGGCTGCTCTGTTGAGCCTGCTTGCGACGCACGCCTATGCCCGCAATGTCGCGGTTCCGGACAAGGATCCGGCCGTGACGATCACGGTGCCCGATAGCTGGGAGACCGAAGCGATCACCTATGGCTATTCCGCCCAGTCTCCGGACAAGGACATCTTCTTCTCCGTCGAGTTCGCCAGCGCCCGCGATGTCGGCAAGATGATCGACAACAACGCGGCCTGGATGAAAGACAACAACATCAAGGATGTGCCGCCCAAGAAGGTGGAAACGCCCTTCAACGGCATCCCGGCGACGATCTTCCAGTTCGAGACGAGCGACGACGACGGCCCGACCACCGTCGAGCTCATCCTGCTGCCGGCCGGCAAGAACCGCGTGGTCATGCTGACGCTCTGGGGTTCGGACGCGGAACGCACCAGGCATGGCGCGGCGATCGATACGATCATGAGCAGCGTCAAGGCGATCCAGTAATCAGGCGCTGGCAGGCAGGTTGCGGGGCCGGAGCGCGCGCCGCATTCTGTTGTCATCCTGGGCGGCCGCAGGTCGTCCCGGGATCCATCGGAGGGCGTCATTTTCGGGCGGAGCGAAGCGCAGACCCGAGAATCTCGAGCCGGAAGAGGCATCGATAAAGGCCGTTGCTCCATCACCAGATGGTCGGGCAAACCCGACCACGACGCGCCTGGGCTCCCGGCGCTTCGCTTGGAGTGACAGCGTGGTTCGGAGCGAAAATGCCCGTCGCTAGCCGAGCACGCGCGCCATCACGCCCTTCAGGGCCGCATCGTCCTGCTCCAGCCAGCCCGGTGTCGGCAGGCCCTTCGAGCGCAGGAAATCGGGGTTGAACAGCTTCGACTGATAGCGCGTGCCGTAATCGCAGAGGATGGTCACGATGGTGTGGCCAGGTCCCATCTGCTTGCCGAGCCGGATCGCGCCGGCGACATTGATGCCCGACGAGCCGCCGAGGCACAGCCCCTCATGCTCGAGCAGGTCGAAGACGACAGGCACCGCCTCGCTGTCGGGGATCTGGAAGGAGATGTCGATCGGCGCACCCTCCAGATTCTTGGTGATCCGGCCCTGGCCGATGCCCTCGGTGATCGAGGAGCCCTCGGATTTGAGTACGCCGGTGGTGTAGAACGAATGCAGAGCCGCCCCGAATGGGTCGGCGAGCCCGATCGTGATCTTCGGGTTGAAGCCCTTCAGCGCGATGCCGACGCCCGCCAGCGTGCCGCCCGAGCCGACGGCGCAGATGAAGCCGTCGACCTTGCCCTCCGTCTGCGCCCAGATCTCCGGGCCGGTCGTCTCGATATGGCCCTGGCGGTTGGCGACATTGTCGAACTGGTTCGCCCAGATCGCGCCATTGGGCTCGGTCTTCGCCAATTCCTCGGCGAGGCGCCCCGAGACCTTCACATAGTTGTTGGGGTTGACGTAGCCGACGGCCGGCACCTCGAGCAGCGTCGCGCCGGCCAGCCGCAGCATGTCCTTCTTTTCCTGGCTCTGCGTCTCCGGGATCACGATTACCGAGCGGTAGCCGAGCGCATTGCCGACAAGCGCGATGCCGATGCCGGTATTGCCGGCCGTGCCCTCGACGATGACGCCGCCCGGCCGCAAGGTGCCGCGCCGTTCGGCGTCGCGGATGATGGCGAGCGCGGCGCGGTCCTTGACCGACTGGCCGGGGTTCATGAACTCGGCCTTGCCGAGGATGGTGCAGCCGGTCTCGGCCGAGGCGCGCTTCAGTTTGATCAGCGGCGTATTGCCGATGGCCTCGATGACGCCGTCGCGGATGCTCATGTCGCGATTTCCCTGTTTGCCTCCGACCTGATAGGCGAAAGCGACGCTCAGGTCACCACGGGCCAACGCGCTCGGACAAGGTTGGAAGAATGCTCGCCGGAAGGACGCCGCAGGAGAAGGAAAGCGCTGCCGGAGGGCTGGCGATGAATGAAACGCTCCTCATCGACCATCTCGGCCAGAAGGGCGACGGCGTGGCGAAGGCGGCTGCCGGCCCGGTTTTCGTGCCTTATGCGCTGCCGGGCGAGACCGTGCGCGTCGTCCGCGACGGCGATCGCGGCCAGCTCGTCGAGATCATCGCACCGGCCGAGTCCCGCATCGCCGCGATCTGCCCGCTCTTCACCCGCTGCGGCGGCTGCGCGGCGCAGCATATGGATGAGGGCCTCTACAAGGCCTGGAAACGCCAGCAGGTCGTTACCACGCTGCAGCGCGCCGGCGTGACAGTGCCGGTCGCCGAACTGGTCGACGCCCACGGCGCGGGCCGCCGCCGCGTCACCTTCCATGCCAGGCGCGAGGGACCCGGCATGCAAGGGCTTGGCATGATCGTCGGCTTCATGGCGGCGCGCAGCCATGATCTCGTCGCTGTCGAGGCCTGCCCAGTCCTGGCGCCCGGCCTGGCGCGGGCTCCGGCCGTCGCGCAATTGCTGGCGAACCGGCTCGGTGGCTCCAACAAGCCGCTCGATCTGCAGGTCACCGCCTCGGATGCCGGGCTCGATGTCGATATTCGCGGCCATGGCCCGGCCGGCGACAAGCTTCGGCTTTCGCTGACGGAGGCGGCCGAGCGGCTCGATCTGGCCAGGCTGTCGATGCATGGCGAGATCATCGTCGAACGCCGCTCCCCGCTCCAGAAAATGGGCAGGGCGATGGTGGCGCCGGCTCCGGGCGGCTTCCTGCAGGCGACCGCTTTGGGTGAGGAGACGATCGCGGCGCTGGTCGTCGCCGCCCTGCCCAAGGCCAAGCGCGTTGCTGATCTCTTCGCCGGTTGTGGCCCCTTCAGCTTCCGTCTCGCCGAGAAGGCGCAGGTCCACGCCGTCGAGAGCGAGAAGGCGGCGATCTTGGCCCTGACCCGCGCGGCCGGCGCGACGCAAGGCCTCAAGCGGATCACCGCGGAAACCCGCGATCTGTTCCGGCGGCCCTTGCTGGAGCATGAGCTGAACGCCTTCGACGCGGTGGTGCTCGATCCGCCGCGCGCCGGCGCGGAAGCGCAGGCGAGGCGGCTCGCGGCCTCGAAGGTTGCCAGCCTCGTCTATGTCTCCTGCGATGTCGGCAGCTTTGCCCGCGACGCCGCGATCCTGATCGCGGGGGGATATGCGCTGGAGGGCGTCACGCCCATCGACCAGTTCCGCTATTCAGCCCATATCGAACTCGTCGGCCTGTTCAGGCGCGCCGGCAAGCGTTGAAGCCCGGAGAGCCCATGAGCAGCGAAATCCTGGATCAGATGTCGGCGATCGTCGGCGGCAAGAACGTCATCACCGACGCTGACGCGATGGTGCCCTATCTCAAGGAATGGCGCGATCTGTTCCGCGGCAAGGCGCAGGCCATCGTCCGGCCGGGCTCGACCGAAGAGGTCGTGGCGCTGGTCAAGCTTGCGGCTGCGACCGGCACGACGCTTGTGCCCCAGGGCGGCAATACCGGTCTCGTCGGCGGGCAGATCCCCGTGGCGGAGGGGCGCGAGATCATCCTCTCGCTGCAGCGCATGGACAAGATCCGCGCCGTCGACCCCGACAGCGACACCATGACCGTCGAGGCCGGGCTGACGCTGCAGAAGGCGCAGGAAGCGGCCGAGGCGGCAGGCCGGCTCTTCCCGCTTTCGCTGGCCTCGGAAGGCAGCTGCACCATCGGCGGCAATCTCTCGACCAATGCCGGCGGCACGGCGGTATTGGCCTATGGCAATGCCCGCGAGCTCTGCATGGGGCTCGAGGTCGTGCTTGCCGATGGCCGGGTCTGGAACGGCCTGCGCCAGCTCCGCAAGGACAACACCGGCTACGACCTGAAGAACCTCTTCATTGGCGCCGAGGGCACGCTCGGCATCATCACGGCGGCCGTCCTGAAGCTCTTTCCGCTGCCCGCCGCCCGCGCCACGGCCTTCCTCGCCGTGCCCTCGCCCGACGAGGCGCTGGCGCTGCTCAACGCCGCCAAGGCCGGGGCCGGCGGCACGCTGACGACCTTCGAGATTCTCTCCCGTACCGGGCTCGACTTCGTGCTGCGCCATGCCTCGGGCGCGCGCGACCCGCTTTCGGAGTCCTCGCCCTGGTATGTGCTGATGGAGGTCTGCGCCCAGTCGGCCACGGGGCTCGACGAGGCGGTCGAGGCTTTCCTCGGCGAGGCGCTGGAAAAGGGCCTGGTCACCGACGCCGCGCTCGCCGGCTCGCTCAACCAGCGCAATGATTTCTGGAAGCTGCGCGAGATGCTCTCCGAGGTGCAGACCTATGAGGGCGGCTCGATCAAGCACGACGTCTCGGTGCCGCTGCATGCGGTGCCGGCCTTCATCGCCCGCGCCTCGGAGGCTGTTCTCGCGATGGTGCCCGGCTGCCGCCCGGTGCCCTTCGGCCATATGGGCGACGGCAACATCCACTTCAACGTCAGCCAGCCGGTCGGCGCCGACAAGCAGGCTTTCATCGGCCGCTGGAGCGAGGTCAACCAGGCCGTCCACGCCATCGTCAGCGAGATGCATGGCTCGATCTCGGCCGAACACGGCATCGGCCGCCTCAAGCGCGACCTGCTGCCGGGCGTCAAGGACCCGGTCGAACTCGCCTTGATGAAGACGCTGAAGGCGACGCTGGATCCGCAGGGGATCCTGAATCCCGGCGCGGTGGTCTAGGGCGACCGCGCACCCTCTCCATCATGCTCGGGCTTGACCCGAGCATCTCAGGGCGAATGCCCCTTTCTTGCCGAGATAAGCGCGGGGAACCCTCTCCTGTAAGGAGAGGGCAGGGTGAGGTGTCGGCCGTTTGACGCTTTGGCCGCGACCTCACCGCTGCTCCATCGTCATTGCGAGCGCAGCGAAGCAATCCAGAGGATGTAGGGCGAGTCCCGCCTGGATTGCTTCGCTGCGCTCGCAATGACGGCAAGATCGTCACCCAGCTGGTCCAGGGGCCGACACCTCACCCCTGCCCCTCTCCTTACAGGAGAGGGGTTCCCCGCGCCTTCTCGTTGGGCCCGGGCTGACGCCCTTTGCTGAAAGGCGGCGCAATGCGCTGCGCGCCGCCCTTATTGCAGATCGGCAAACGCGTCCTGCAGGCGCTCGACCGCCTCGGCGACGACGGCGCGCGGCGTTGCAAGGTTGAAGCGCAGGTAGTTGTCGCCGCCCAGCCCGAAGCTCGCCCCGTGATTGGCGGCGATCCGGGCCTGCTTCTCGACGCGGGCGGTGAACTCGGCCGGGGCCATGCCGGTCCCGCTGAAATCGACCCAGCCGAGATAGGTCGCCTCCAGCGCCATCGAGCTCAGGCCGGGAACGGCGCTGATGCCATCGTCGAAGAGGCGCCGGTTGCCGTCGAGATAGGCGACCAACGCATCGACCCAGGCCGCGCCCTCGGGGCTGTAGGCCGCCGTCGCCATGGCCATGCCGAAGGAGTTGGGCGAGATGCCGAGCGCGTTCATCCGCGCCTGGAAGGGGCCGCGCAGCGCCTCATCGGGAATGATGACGTTGCCGATATGGCTGCCGGCGATGTTGAAGGTCTTGGTCGTCGCCGTCATCATCACCAGCCGGTCGAGGATGTCGGGCGCGGCGAGCGGCATCGCGGTATGGCGCTGCCCGGGCATGACCAGATCATGGTGGATCTCGTCGGAGACGAGGATGAGGTCGTGGCGCTTGCAGAAATCGGCGATGGCGCGCAATTCCTCCGCTGTCCAGACGCGCCCGCCCGGATTATGCGGCGAGCACAGGATCAGCATGCGCTCTGTGCCGGTCATGCGCGCATCCCAGGCGGGGATGTCGAGGACATAGCGGCCATCCGCGAGCGCGAGCGGGCATTCGACCACGCGCCGGCCGGCAGCCGTGATGATGCGGGCGAAGGCGTGGTAGACCGGCGTCATCAGCACGACGCCGTCGCCGGGCCTGCTATAGGCCTCGACGCAGAGCGCGGTGCCGTTGACCAGCCCATGGGTGGTGAAGATCGCCTGCGGCTCCACCTCCCAGCCATGGCGGTTTTTCATCCACCAGCGGATGGCGTCGCGATAGCTCCGGTCATCGCCGAAATAGCCGTAGACGCCATGGCCGGCCATCGCCTCGACCGCCCCCTGCACGCAGGCCGGCGGCTGGAAATCCATATCGGCCACCCACATGGCGATGCCGTCGGCAGCGGGAACGCCGAAATTCGCCTCCATCATGTCCCATTTCGCCGAATGCGTGCCGCGGCGGTCGATCAGCAAGTCGAAATTCGGCGTGGTCATGATGGATCCTGGAGAAGATTTTGTTCGGATTGGCGGTGTCGGGGATTATAAAATTCTACGCAGGCGAGAATGCGTAGACAGTTTATCTAGGTGATGCGTGCGGAGTCACGGCCTCGCGGCTGAAGCGGGCGGGGTAGGGGCATGTCAGCGACGCAGGGTGTCTGGCTGTTCGGGTCCCAAAGGCGACGTTGTCGAAACCGCATCAGCGAGGCCCTAATTCTACCGTGACCGCAGGCTGTCCGCATGAGTCAGGCCGTGGAGCAACGGATACGATTTGACCCACATTCACCTTATCCGCTGTGAGGCTGACTTCGGCTTGGCAGACTATAGAAGCGCCAGCCTGCTCCCTTGTGAACTCGACCAAGGCTCGCACACTACCCCTTCTAGGCTGAAATGACAGAATGATGCCGGGAACATGTGGCTGGGCAGCGAGCCGTCGCTGATCAGCTTGCTGACGCCAATAAAGCGCTCCACCGAACAGAAGAAATGACGGCGTCATAATGCCGACAATCCAAAGCGCGGCATGTTTGTCCGCTCTTGAGGCCTTCGACCAACTCGTCACGCCCATTCCCAAACGGTCATTGAAACATGCCTCGCTTGCAGCCGAGAACGACTGCGTTAACGGTTGCGCCTCCCATCGGAGGCCGGCATCGGCGACAGTCTCGCCCTCACGCCGCCACGATCCGCTCCACCTTGATGTCCTTCTCATGCGCCCGCGCTTTGGCGAGGTCGTGCGCGGCCTGCATCCGCAGCATCGTGTCGGCGCGCAGGCCGAACGCCTTCTCGAAGCGGATCGCCATTTCCGCCGACAGGCCGGCATGGCCGTTCAGCAGATTGCTCATGGCCTGACGGGTCACGCCCAGCTTTTCGGCCGCGACGGTGACGCTGAGCCGATGCGGCTCGACGATCTCGGCCCTGAGCCATTCGCCGGGATGGACGGCGAAGCTCGGGTGAAGCTTGATGGCCATCAGTGATAATCCTCCAGATCGTGCCACCATAACTAGGTCGCCACAACATACCCGTCCCGCCGCGGATCGGCCGCCCCGGTCAGCACGCCCGTCGCGGGATCGCGCGCCACCGCCTGCATGCCGCCGCAGCGCATCGTCCAGCCGACATCGAAGGCCTCGATCGCGTGGCCGCGGCGCTGGAGCTCGGCGATCGTCTCCGGCGCGATGCGGTTCTCGGCCTGGATGAAGCGGCCGTCCCAGAGCCTGGCACGCGGCGCCTCGATCGCCTCCTGCAAGGGCAGGGCGAAATCGAGATATTGCACCATCGCCTGGACCTGCGTCTGCATGATGCCGTAGCTGCCGGGCGTGCCGAGCGCGAGCACCGGCTTGCCGTCCCGCGTCGAGATGCTCGGCGACATGCACATCGGCAATTCCGAGCCGGCCTTCGAGCGGTTGGGGCTGCCGGTCTGGACGTCGGCCCAGTAGAGGAAATTGTTGAGGCAAAGCCCTGTGCCCGGCACCACGATGCCGCTGCCGAAGGGCGCGCCCAGGCTGTTGGTGATGCAGATCAGGTTGCCATCAGCGTCGCCGACCGAAAACGAGGTGGTGTGGGCCGGGTCCTCGCCCTCCTGCGGCGTCCATTGCTCGGTTGGGCCGGCGATCGGCTTGCCGTCGCGCAGGCGCGCCCGCAGCTGTTCGACGAAGGCGTCAGAGAGGATCTCGGCGAGCTTGTCCGGCGAGGGGTTGTTGTGGGCGATGCGGATGCCGGCTGCGAGCCGGATGGCGCGATAGACCAGGTCGAGATGCTCCGGCCCATCCTTGGGCAGGTGACCGAGATCGAAGCCTTCGAGGATGCGCAGGGATAAAAGGAACTGGAAGGCTTCGCAGGTGGGCGGCGGCACATGGATGTCCAGGCCGCGATAGGAGGCGCTCAGCGGCTCGCGCCAGCGCGGGGCGACGGCTGCGAGATCGGCCATCGTCATGGTGCCGCCGAGCGAGGCGAGATGCGCGACGATGCGCTCGCCGAGCGCGCCGCGATAGAGATGATCGGGGCCGTTCGCCGCGATCTCGGCGAGGGTGCGCGCGAGGTCGGGCTGGCGCAGCAGCGTGCCGAGCTTCACCGGGCCGCCAGCGGGCAGATAGGCCTGGGCGAAGGCCGGGTAGAGCTCGGGCCAGGCCTTGAGCAGCGGCGCCTGCTCGTTGAACTCGTCGACGCCGAACTCGGCGAGCGGGAAGCCGCCCTCGGCAAGCGCGATGGCCGGCGCCAGGATATCGCCCAGCGGCTTGCGGCCATATCTGGCGGCGATCTCGCACCAGCCGGCGAGATTGCCCGGCATGGCGACCGAGAGCGCGCCGCGTTCGAGATCGGAGCGCTTGCTGAAGCGCTCGGCCGGGAAGCTTGCCTGGATCGGCGGCACGAAATCGAGCACCCGGATGCAATTCTCGGCCGCGACCCACATCGTCGCCGAACCCATGCCGAACAGGCTCGACATGAAGGGCTCGACCACGTTGAGCGCCGCCGCCGTCGCGGCGATGGCATCGAATGCGTTGCCGCCCTGGGCGAGCAGGCGCGCGCCGGCCTGCGCGGCCAAGGGATGGGCGGCGGCGACCACGCCGTGGCGGGAGCTCATCGTCGGGCGGCGGCCATGCATACGCGTCATCCTCTTCGTCACTGCGGCATCGGCTAAGAGACCGTTTGCAAACTCCAGCCCTCATCCTGAGGAGCCATTCCCAAGGGAATGGCTCCTCAGGATGAGGGCTCAAGAGGTTTGCAAACAGCCTCCAAGCGATCAGACCACAATTCGCGCTTCAGAACAGGCTGCCTTGCCCCTCGTTTTCGGGGTTGCGGGTCGCCTTGCGCGCATGGCGCACAGGCGCTGGAGCGGGTGTGACGGCCGAGGCGTCGAACGGCTCCTGGATCTGCGGGCCGTCATTGACGACCCTGTTCACGGCGGGGCCGATGCGCAGCATCTCCAGCAGGTCCTCCGGCGGAGGCTTGAGCAGCGTCGCGGCCTCGTCGGGCGTGGCGGCGGGGTCGAGCCAGGCGTCGTAATCGCGGGGATCGAGGATCACCGGACAGCGGTCATGGATCGCCGACATCAGGCCATTCGCCGGGCCGTTGACCAGGGCGACGGTGTCGATCTCCGAGCCATCGGGCGAATGCCAGGTCTCCCAGAGCGCCGCAAAAGCGAACAGGCCGCGATCGGGTCGGCGGAACAGGAAGGCGTGGTTCTCCGGCTGGCGGCCCTGGCCGGTGCGGTGCCATTCATAGAAGCCATCGGCCGGCATCAGGCAGCGCCGGCGGATGAAGGCCGCGCGGAAGGAGGGCTTTTCGCGCGCGCTTTCGCCCCGGACATTGATCACCAGCGGGAAGCTCTTCACATCCTTGACCCAGCCGGGGATGAAGCCCCAGCGCATCAGGATGAACTGGCGCACGCCCCCGTCCAGCCGCACCACCGGCACGGGCTGCGTCGGCGCGATGTTGTAGCGCGGCGGGAAGTTCGGCCGCTCGCCATAGGCGAAGAGCTTCTGCATCGCCTCGGGGGGCAGGGTAATGGCATAGCGGCCGCACATAGGCTCACAGATGTGGCGAGTGCGGCGGGCGCGATCAACACTTTATTTGCCTTTGAACACGCATAGTCCCGGCATTCTCGGGGCTCTTGATGACCGTCTCTGCGATGCGAGCACCGGCTGCTGCCGAGGACGACGTGCCGGACATAGCGGCCGGACCCCATCTGTCGACCGACTATCTCAACCGCTACGGCGAGGCGCTGATGCTGATCGAGATGGCGCCGATGGATCTCGGTATCCTCGACGATCTCAGGGATTGGCGCGTCGTCGATTATCGCGGGCATTTCGAGGCGTCTCAACTGCGCTGCGCCGCTTCGGCGCTCCAGGCCTATGAGGCTCTCGATCCCACGCGCAGACAGGCCTTCGAAGAGCTCTGCCGCGCCATGAACCGGCTGATCGCGACGGTGACCGCGCTGCTGGGAGATCTGCGGGGCGAACGGGAAGCGCCGGTCGTCGTCGAGGTCGCCAGCGAAGCGCTGCGCAGCCTGATCGGCCGCGCGACCCGGTTCATCAACGCCAACGGGCAGATCGATCTCGGCAGCATCGAGGCACGCGGGCTGCAGAGCGAGATCGACGCGCTGTTCGGGCGTTGAGCACGTTCCGCAAAAGTGCCGGTCGGCTTTACGACAAGAACCCGCGACAAAACAAAGGCTTGAAATTCAGCCCGGCCGTTTCGCTCCGATCAGGAATTCGCGGTTGCCGTCGCCGCCCTCGATCGGGGAGGGGGTGAGCCCCAGGATCGCGAAGCCGAGTCCTTCCAGCGTGGCGGTGATCTCGGCGCAGACGCGCTCATGCACGGCCTCGTCGCGCACGACGCCCTTCTTCAGCGCCGCCCGGCCGGCCTCGAATTGCGGCTTGATCAAGGCCGCGATCCCGGCCTCGGGAGCCAGCAGCGCCGCGACCGCAGGCAGGACGAGCTTGAGCGAGATGAAGCTGACATCGATCGCCGCCAGCGAAGGCGGCCCCGGCAGGTCCGAGGGCGCGAGCTTGCGCACATCCTGCCCCTCCAGGCTGCGCACGCGGGGATGCTCGCGCAGCGAGGCGTGGAACTGCTCGCGGCCGACATCGACGGCGGTGACATAGGCGGCGCCGCGCTTCAGCAGGACGTCGGTGAAGCCGCCGGTCGAGGCGCCGACATCGAGGCAGATGCGGTCCTTGGGATCGAAGCCGAAGGCGTCGAGCGCGGCTGCGAGCTTGAGGCCGCCGCGCGAGACGTAAGGGTGGGGCGCCTCCGCCGTGACCTGCGCATCCGAGGCCAGCATCACGGATGCCTTGCGGACGACCGCGCCATCCGCCGTGACGAGCCCTGCGGCTATAGCGGCCTGCGCCCGCGCCCGGCTCTCGAAGATGCCGCGCTCGACGAGCAGCTGGTCGGCCCGGGTCTTCATGACGGCGCGCGAAACGCGCTCAGGCCCGCTTGATCGCGCTCGGGACGCCGAGCGCGCCTTCGACGGTGCGCACGATGCCCGCCGCGTCGAGCCCGGCCTGGGCGTACATCGCCTCCGGCTTGTCCTGGTCCTGGAAGATGTCGGGCAGGGTCAGGGTCCGGACCTTGAGCCCGCCATCGAGCATGCCGCTGCGCGCCAGGAGATGCAGCACATGGCTGCCGAAGCCGCCGATCGAGCCTTCCTCGACCGTGACCAGGATCTCGTGCTCGCGGGCGAGCCGCAGGATCAAGGCCTCGTCGAGCGGCTTGGCGAAGCGCGCATCGACGACGCTGGTCGAAAGCCCGCGCTGGCCGAGCTGCTCGGCCGCGATCAGGCATTCCGCCAGCCTTGTGCCGAGCGAGAGCAGCGCGACGCGCGTGCCCTCGCGCACCATGCGGCCGCGGCCGATCTCCAAGGGTACGCCGAATTGCGGGATCTCGACGCCGACGCCCTCGCCGCGCGGATAGCGCAGGGCGATCGGGCCTTCGTCGAAGGCGGCCGCGGTCGCGACCATATGGGTCAGCTCGGCCTCGTCTGCGGCAGCCATCACCACCATGTCGGGCAGGCAGGCGAGATAGGCGATGTCGAAAGCGCCCGCATGGGTCGCGCCATCCGCGCCGACGAGGCCGGCGCGGTCGAGCGCGAAGCGAACCGGGAGCTTCTGGATCGCGACGTCATGCACGACCTGGTCATAGGCGCGCTGCAGGAAGGTCGAATAGATCGCGCAGAACGGCTTGTAGCCTTCCGTGGCGAGCCCGGCCGCGAAGGTGACCGCATGCTGCTCGGCGATGCCGACATCGAAGGTCCGGCCCGGAAATTCCTTGCCGAAGGCGTCGAGCCCGGTGCCGGACGGCATGGCGGCGGTCACGGCGACGATCTTGTCGTCCTCGCGCGCCGCCTTGATCAGCGCGTTGCCGAAGACGGCGGTATAGCTCGGCGCATTGGCCGGGGCCTTGGCCTGCAGGCCCGTGACCGGATCGAACTTGACCACGCCGTGATATTTGTCGGCGCTGGCTTCGGCGGGGGCATAACCCTTGCCCTTCTGCGTCACGACATGGACGAGGATCGGGCCGTTGCCGGCGTCGCGCACATTGCGCAGCACGGGCAGGAGATGGTCGAGATTATGCCCGTCGATCGGCCCGACATAGTAGAAGCCGAGTTCCTCGAACAGCGTGCCGCCGGTCCAGAAGCCGCGCGCATATTCTTCCGTGCGCTTGGCCTTGTCGTGGAAGAAACGCGGCAGCCGCTCGGCCAGATGCTTGGCGACCTCGCGCAGCGAGCGATAGGTCCGGCCCGAGACGAGCCTGGCGAGATAGGCCGACATCGCCCCCACTGGCGGGGCGATCGACATGTCGTTGTCGTTGAGGATGACGACGAGGCGCGAGCCGAGCGCGCCGGCATTGTTCATCGCCTCATAGGCCATGCCGGCCGACATCGCGCCGTCGCCGATCACGGCGATGACATTATTGGGCTTGCCCGAAAGATCGCGCGCCACCGCCATGCCGAGCCCGGCCGAGATCGAGGTCGAGGAATGCGCCGCGCCGAAGGGATCGTATTCGCTCTCGGAGCGCTTGGTGAAGCCCGACAGGCCGCCGGGCTGGCGCAGCGTGCGGATGCGCTCGCGCCGGCCGGTCAGGATCTTGTGCGGATAGGCCTGGTGGCCGACATCCCAGATCAGCCGGTCATCGGGCGTATTGAAGACGTGATGCAGCGCGACCGTGAGCTCGACCACGCCGAGCCCCGCGCCGAGATGGCCGCCGGTGACGGAGACCGCGTCGATCGTCTCCAGCCGCAACTCATCGGCGAGCTGGCGCAATTCGCTCTCGGGGAGCTTGCGCAGATCGTGAGGCGTGTGAACGCGGTCGAGCAGCGGGGTGAGGGGGCGCTTTGTCACGGGTCCCGGTCTATCGCATCGGCATGGACCGACACAAGGGTGTCAAGGCGCGACGGATATGCACGTGCAGAGGCCGGCCATCCGAGTCTTGCCCGAATGGCGCTGGCCTGCAAATTGCGATCGGTGCGTTCGAGCTTCGGGTTCGAGCTTCCCCGACGAGAGCCGCCACTCAAGGAGACGACATGCCGGAAAGCCGTTTTCATTGGTCATCGAGCGCAATCTTCGCCCGTTTGAAACCGGCCTTGCGCGGCGCGCTCGCCGGCATCGGCTGCGCTCTGCTCGTTCCGCAAGCGGCCACGGCCCAGACTTTGCGCATTGCGATGACCGCCTCGGACATCCCGACCACGACCGGCATGCCCAATAACGGCTTCGAGGGCATGCGCTTCCTCGGCTACCCCGTCTTCGAGAGCCTGGTGCTCTGGGACCTGACCACGACGGATCGACTGGCGCCGCTGCGTCCGGGCCTGGCCGAGCGCTGGGAGCAGTCGCCCGACGACCCCAAGACATGGATCTTCCATCTGCGCCGCGGCGTGACCTTCCATGACGGCACCGCCTTCGACGCCGATGCGGTGATCTGGAACCTGGAGCGCTATTTCAACAAGGACGCTCCGCAATTCGAGCCGCCGGCGGCCGGCATCGTGCGGGCGCGCGCGCCGATCACGACCGGCTACCGCAAGCTCGACGCCATGACGGTGGCGATCACCACCGCGAGCCCGGCCTCCTATTATCCCTATATGGCGGCGCTGATCCTGCTCTCCTCGCCGGCCTCCTTCGAAAAGGCGGGGCGCGACTGGGCCAAGGTCGGGCTGGTGGGGTCGGCCGGAACCGGGCCGTTTCGGATCGGCAGCGTCGCCCCGCGCGAGCGGGTCGAGTTGATCCGCAATGACGGCTATTGGGACACAGCCAAGAAGGCCAGGCTCGAGAAGGTCGTGCTGCAGCCGATCCCGGAGGCGAATGCGCGGCTTGCCGCCTTGCGCACCGGCCAGGTCGACTGGATCGAGGTTCCGCCCGCCGACGGCATCCCCTCGCTGAAGCAGGCGGGCTTTGCGATCGTCACCGGCTCCTACCCGCATGTCTGGCCGTGGTTCTACAGCATCGGCGCGACCAACAGCCCCTTCAAGGACGTCAGGGTTCGCCAGGCGCTGAACTACTGCATCGACCGCGCCGGCATCGTCGAACTGCTCAACGGCACGGCTGAGCCGGCGGTCGGCTGGCTCAAGGCGAGCGATCCCGATTTCGGCAAGCCGGTGAACCGCTACGGATTCGACCCGGCCAAGGGCAAGGCCCTGCTGGCACAGGCCGGCTACTCCGCGCAGAAGCCGCTTTCCTTCAAGGTGATGATCTCGACCTCGGGCTCCGGCCAGATGTCGCCGCTGCCGATGAACGAGTTCCTGCAGGCCAATCTCAAGGAGGCTTGCGGCGTCAATGTCGAGTTCGTCGTCTCGGAATGGCAGGTGCTGCTGAACAATATGCGCGCCTTGCCGGACGCGCCCGCGCTGAACGGCTCGCTGAGCCTGAACATCAGCTCGCCCTCCTCGGATGTCGCGGTGATGGCGCGCTATTTCGCGGCCGCCGGCGCGCCGCCCAACGGCTTCAACTTCGCGCAGTGGAAGGACGATGCCTTCGAGGCGGCCTTCGCGAAACTGGCTGCCACGACCGATCCGAAGGTGGTGGCCGAACAGACCGCCATTGCCCATGAGCGGCTCGTCGATAATCCGCCCTGGCTCTATATCGTGCACGATCTCAACCCGCGCGCGATGTCGGGCAAGGTCAAGGGCTTCGTCTCCCCGCAATCCTGGTTCGTCGACCTGACCCTCGTGACCATGCAGTGATCCCATGAACGATGCCTCGCGCCACCTCTCCGACCTCGCTTTCCTGCCGGCCCATGTGCTGGCCCGCGAGATCGCCGCCAAAAGAGTGTCGCCCGTCGACGTCGTCGATGCGTTTCTGAAGCGCATCGACAAGTTCGAGCCAAAACTTCAGTCCTTCGTCGCGGTCTATGGCGTGGACGCCAGGCTTGCGGCCGAGGCCGCCGACAAGGCGATCCGCTCCGGCCATGCCGTCGGTCCGCTCCATGGCGTGCCGGTGGCGCTGAAGGATCTGATCGAGCTGGAGGGCCGTATCACCACCGGCGGCTCGGCGCATTGGCGCACGCGCCGTTCGACCGTGACCGCGACGATCGCCAGGCGCATGATCGCGCAGGGCATGATCGTGCTCGGCAAGACCCACACCGTCGAGTTCGCTTTCGGCGGCTGGGGCACCAACCAGCATATGGGCACGCCCTGGAACCCTTGGGACCCCGAGCATGCGCGCACGCCCGGCGGCTCCAGCAACGGCTCGGGTGTGGCGGTGGCGGCAAGGCTCGCGCCTTGGGCGATCGGCACCGATACCGGCGGCTCGGTCCGCCTGCCGGCCTCTTTCTGCGGCCTGACCGGCCTCAAGCTCACCATCGGCCGGGCCTCGACCCATGGCATCCTGCCGCTCTCGACCTCGCTCGACACGCCGGGCCCGATGGCGCGCGACGTCGAGGATGCGGCCCTGCTCTACAATGTGCTGCAGGGGCCGGACCCGCTCGATCCCAACACGCGCGGCATCCTGTCCGTCGATCCGCTGCCGACCCTGAAGCGCGGCGTGCGGGGCCTGCGGCTCGGGCGCATGCCAGCCTCCGAGCGCGAGGGTTGCGCGCAGGAGGTGCTGGCGGCCTATGACAGCTCGCTCGAGACGCTGGCCGGGCTCGGCGCCGAGATCGTCGATGTCGTGCTGCCCTTCGCCTTCAGCGATTTCTTAAGGGCGCAGGCGATCCTGGAGGCGGAGGCCTATTTCAACGACGGCGCGATGGCCGAGGACGCAGGCGTCACGATGGACGATGCCGTCCGGGCCCGCGTGCTCGTCGGGGCCAAGGTCTCGGCCCAGGACTATCTCGCGACCAAGCGCCGGCAGGTCGAGTGCAAGGCGCAGATGGCGGCGGCGATGGCGGGCGTCGACGCGCTGCTGACGCCGAGCACGGCGATGGCGGCGATCAGGCTCGACGAGGTCGACCAGGCCCTGATGCCCTCGCGCTTCACCCGCTTCGGCAATTTCATGGAGATGTGTGCGCTCTCGCTGCCCAACGGCTTCACCGCTGGCGGCCTGCCGCTCTCCCTGCAGATCTGCTGCCCGGGCTATGAGGAAGCGATGGCGCTGCGCATCGGCTACGCGCTGCAGCAGGCGACGGACTGCCACAAGCGCGTGCCGGCGATGGTGGCGTAGGTTCCGAGCTTCGCCGTCATGCTCGGGCTTGCCCCGAGCATCTCTTGCACGAGCTTCTCGGGTCTGCGCGGAGTTTATCCTTGGGCCGATCGAAGATCGGACCCGAGGGCTCCGCCCGAGAATGACGGCGCGGTTCCAGGGAAAGGCAACCCTCCCTGAAGACAGGAAACGGGTGGGTTCGGCCCCGGCGATCGGCGAGCTTGCGGTCTCCCGCAAGCAGGAAACGCCCCGATGTCGTCGCCCGTCCCGATCGCCCTTCTCCTCGCCGGCGTCTCCTCGCAATTCGCCGATAAGCTGTCGCTCGACACGATTTCGCTGGCGGCGACGCAGGGCGGGGCGAGCCCGCGCCTGGTCGGTCTGCTGGTCGCGGCGCAATCGGCGGCCTGGCTCCTGGTCTCGCTGCCGGCCGGCGTCTTCGCCGATCGGATCGCGCCGCGCAGCCTTGTCATGCTCGGCGGCGGGCTGATGCTGGCCGGCTCGCTGATGGGGGCAGGGCTGCTGGCGCTCGGCCTGGTCGGATGGCCCCTGGGCCTTTCGACCTTCATCGCGGCCTCGGGGCCGGTGGTGATCGCGCTGTCGATCTTCGTGCTGCTGCCGCGCATGGTCGCGGTCTCGACATTGCCGCGCGCCAATGGCCGGCTCGAACTCGGCCGCGCCTGCTTCAGTCTGGCGGCTCCGCTGATCGCCGGCTGGGCGGTGGCGCATGGCGTGGGTGGGCTCGGCCTCGTCATCTGCGCGCTGGCGGGCCTCGTCGTGCTCGTCGCCGCCACGCGCCTGCCCGGAGACCGCCCGCCTGCCCAGCCGCGCCAGCGGCTGCATCGCGCCATCGCTGAGGGTGGCGCCTTCGTCGCGCGCCATCCTTATCTCAGGCCGATCGCGCTCTGCGCCATCGGCTGGAACATGGCCTTCTTCGCCTTCCTCGCGATCGTCACGCCTTATGCAGCCCGCATCCTGCTGCTGGCGCCCGAGACGATCGGCCTTGCATCCTCCGTCTATGGCGCGGGCCTGATCGCGGGCGCGCTCAGCGGCCCCGCCCTGATCGCAAGGCTGCCGACCGGCCTCCTGCTCGTCTTCGGCCCGGCTTCGTCATTGCTCGGCGTCGGGTTGCTCGCGCTTGCTCCGGCCTCGCTCGGTTGGCCGGCGCTGGCGCTCGCCTTCTTCCTGTTCGGCTTCGGACCGATCCTCTGGTTCATCACCCAGACCAGCTTGCGCCAGGCGGTGACGCCACAGGCCCTGCTCGGCCGCGTCAGCGCCACGCTCACCACGGCGATGTACGGCATGAGGCCGGTCGGGGCACTGGCGGGAGGTCTGGCCGGCGAATGGCTCGGCCTGCAGACGGCGATGCTGCTGCCGGTCGGGCTCTTCGCGCTCTCGACGCTGGCGATCCTGGCGTCGCGGATGCCCGGGCTGAAGGCGATGCCGGAGGGTGAAGTCGTGCTCCCCGCAAACAAGGCCTGGCTCGCGGCTCGCTCATGAGCGGGCGGGGCGCGCTGCCAGCAGCACGCCGGCGACGATGATCGCGATCGAAATTCCTTCCGCCACTGCCGGTATCTCGCCGAGGAACAGGATGGCGAGGAGCGAGGCGGCGACCGGCACCAGCGCGATCATTGCAGCCGCTGCCGAGGAGCCCAGCAAGGCGACGCCGCGATTGAAGCTGATCAGCGCAACGCTGCTCATCAGCACGCCCTGATAGAAGCCCTGGACCGCGATCTCGGCGGTCGGGGCCTGTCCGAGACGGCTGATGCCGAGGACGAGATAGACCGGCAGGAAGATCACGGCCGACCAGAAGCAGATCAGCGCCGCCGACTGGATCGCGCTCAGGCCGCTGCGGCGCAGGAGCAGCGTGTAGCTCGCCCACATCGCCGCCGCCAGCGCGAGCAGGCCGAGCCCGAGCAGGCTCGGCGCGGCCTGCCCGCCATTCGCGGTCAGGACGAGGCCGCCAAGCCCAGCCACGATGGCGGCATAGCCTACGAGCCGGATCGTGCCGGGGCGCTGGTGCAGCAGCACCCAGCCGAGCAACCCGGCGAAGACCGGCATCAATGTCGGCGTCACCGAGGCCGCGCGGGCGGCCGAGGTCATCTGCACGCCGAGCGCGACCAGGATCGCGAAGGGCGCGCCCCAGAGCAGCGCGAAGCCGAAACCGTTGCGCCAGGCCCGGGGCGGCAAGCCGCGCAGCAGCACCGGCGCGAGCAGGATCGCGCCGATGCCGTAGCGCAGCGCGGTCAGGTCCCAGACGGTGAGGATGCGGGTGACGCTGAAGCGCGTGACCACGAACCAGCCGGAAAAGATCGAGACGCTGAGCCCGGCCCAGAGAAAGCCGCGCAGCATCAATGAGCCCGGGTCGGGCGTGTGCAAATCCCGTTGTATTGGCATGGCGGCTTTCGAGGGGAGGCACGGGTCGGCGGCAGCCTGAGTTTCTTTCAGCCCTCGGGCAGCGGAATGAACTCGGTCTCGTCTCCGGGCACGGTGTCGAAGCGGCCGGCCTTCCACTCCGCCTTGGCCTGGTCGATGCGCTCCTTCGAGGAGGAGACGAAGTTCCACCAGATATGGCGCGGTCCATCCATCGGCTCGCCGCCGACGATCATCAGGCGGGTCTGGTCGACGGCGAGGATCGAGATGCGGTCGCCCGGCTTGAAGATCAGCAACTGGCCGGCGCCGAACTCGTCGCCGGCAATGTCGACCTTGCCGGTCACGATATAGATCGCGCGCTCGTCATAATCGGGGTCGAGCGGCAGGATCGCGCCGGGCGAGAGCACGGCCTCGGCATAGAGCGCCTCCCACGGGAATTTCACCGGCGAGGTCTGGCCATAGGCCGAGCCCATGATCAGGCTGATGCGCTTTCCGCCCTCGACGATGCGCGGCAATTCGGGCGCGGCGTGATGGATGAACTCGGGCGCGTTCTCCTCATGCGTCCTGGGCAAGGCGAGCCAGGCCTGGATGCCGTAGAGGCGCGGGCCGCTGGCGCGGGCCTCGAGCCCGGTACGCTCGGAATGGACGATGCCGCGCCCGGCCGTCATCAGATTGACGGCGCCGGGCTTGATGGCGAGCGCGGTGCCGAGCGAGTCGCGATGCATGATCTCGCCGTCGAAGAGATAGGTCACCGTGGAGAGCCCGATATGCGGGTGCGGGCGGACATCGAGCCCCTCGCCGAGATGGAACTCGGCCGGCCCCATCTGGTCGAAGAAGATGAAAGGGCCGACCATCTTGCGCCCGATCGAGGGCAGGGCCCGCCTGACCGAGAAGCCGCCGAGATCGCGTGCGCGCGGCACGATCACCTGCTCGATCGCCTGGCAGGAGCGGGCGTCGCCCAGGACGGGATCTTCGTCGGGTAGCTGGGACATGATCATGGCTCCTTGCTTCGCCTGAATCTGACGGGATTGATCGGCCCCGGCAAGAGCGTTGGAAGCTGGGCCGCCCGGCGCAGTCACGCGGCCTGGCCCCGTGACGCAGGGGCGGCAAGCCGCCCGAGTCGTGCGACATAGTGTTCTGCCGCTGCCTGCAGCGCCTCGTCATCGGCCTTGTGCGCATCGTAGATCAGGAAGGGTTCGGCCCAGGCGAGGTCGCAGCGATGGGCGGTGGCCTTGAGCGGCTTCAGAAGGTCTCGCAGCGGGAACAGGTTGGCGCCATCAGGCGCATAGGCTTCGCGGGTGTTGCCCGCGGTGGCGACGACCAGCAGCGGCTTGCCGGCGAGCTTCGCACCCTCCGTTTCATAGGCGATGTAGAACATCCGCGTCAGAACGGCGTCCTGCCAGGCCTTGAGCAGCGGAGGCGTCGCGTACCATTGCACCGGGAACTGGAAGACGATGCAGTCGGCGGCGATGAGGCGCGCGACCTCGACATCGGCGTCTATCCGGCCATCCGGATAAAGCGCCTCCATGTCGGCGATCTCGACATCCGGCAGCGAGCGGGCGGCCTCGACGAGCGCCCGGTTGGCGCGCGACTGCGCATAGCGGGGGTGGAACAGCAGGATCAGGGTCTTGGGCATGGCAATCTCCTTCGCGGTGACGGGAGAATGCTGCGCGCCATAAAATCATTCCAATGGATGATTTATATACCGTATCATCCATCCCATGAATTTGCGCGCCGTCGATCTCAACCTGCTTGTCATCCTCGACGCGCTGCTCGATGAGGCTCATGTCTCGCGGGCTGCGGAGCGTCTCGGCCTGTCGCAACCGGCGGCATCAAGCGCACTCGATCGCTGCCGCCAGCTCTTCGGCGACAGGCTGCTGGAGCGCGGCTCTGGGGGCATGGTGCTGACGCCGAAGGCCCAGGCGCTGGCGCAGCCGGTCAAGGATGTGCTGGCCGGCGTGGCGGCGCTGTTGCGGCAGCAGGAGCCCGACCTGTCGGCGATCCGGCAGACGGTGCGGATGGTCATGGCCGATCATCCCGCCGTCGCGATCGCACCCGCGCTACAGGCGCATCTGGTCAGGACGGCGCCTGGCGTCACGCTCGCCATCATGCCCTGGCATGGCGCAAGCGCCGCGCTCGAAGGGCTGGCGCGCGGCACGATCGATCTCGCGGTCTCGGTGTTTCCGACGGTCGAGGCCGATTTCACGCGCAAGGAGCTGCTGCGTGAGAACTATCTCGTTGCGATGCGCAAGGGCCACCCGGCGGCTGCCGATTTCGCTCTCGATCGCTGGCTTGCCTATCCGCATGTGCTGGTATCGGGGCGCGGCGAGACCCATGGCGCGCTGGACGAAGCCCTGGCCCGGCTCGGCCGCGTGCGCCATGTCGGCATGGTCGTGCCGAGCTTCCTGATGGTGCCGCCGCTGCTCGCAGGCTCGGACATGATCGCGCTGCTGCCGAGCCGTTGCCTGCCGCCCTCCGGCCAGGAGAGCCTCGTCGCATTGCCGCCGCCGATCGCGGTCGAGGGCTTTCCGCTGCACATCGCCTGGCACAGGCGGCGCGGCAGGGACGCCGGCGTTCAGCACGTCGCGCGATTGGTGGAGGGGCTGATCGGACAACTTGGAGGCTGGGCGAACCCGATCGCAGGCGATTAAAGCTTTTCGAGCGAGGCGGACACCAGTTCGCGCGAAGACAACGCGTCAAGACAAAGAGTTGGAGCCGTTGAACGATCCAATCAGGTCGGAATCAGCTCCAGCGGCAGGTCATTGGTCGACATCGAGTGGCGTCGTACCCGTCGGCTTGCCGTCGGCACCCAGCGTGATCTTCTCGATGCGCGCCTCGGCCTGCTTCAGCAGCGCGTCGCAGCGCGCCTTCAGGGCTTCGCCGCGCGTGTAGATGTCGATCGATTCCTCAAGCGGCACGTCGCCGCGCTCGAGCTTGGCGACGATCGCTTCGAGTTCCTTGAGAGCCGCTTCGAAGGGCAGGGCGGCGATGTCTGAGTTCTGCTTGGCTTCGGTCACGGGCCTGATTCCTCTTTGCGGCAAGCTTATCAGCCGGACAGCCGCCCGCCGCAACCCGCTTGAATACCCGCAGCCCTCATCCTGAGGAGCCGCGTCAGCGGCGTCTCGAAGGATGCTCCAGATGGGTCCGGAGCCTCCTGGAGCATCCTTCGAGACGCCATTCCCAAGGGAATGGCTCCTCAGGATGAGGGCTAGGTGGCGTGGACTCTTGGGATTCCCAAGAGTGAATTGGCATGATTCAAGGCTGTCTTTTGGAGGCAGCCATGGGCGTTCTGGACCGCTTGATTCTTAGGGACGATCAGTGGGAGCGGATGTCGCTCTATATCATCGGCGATGAGCGCACGCGCGGTTCGTCTGGGCGCGACAACCGCATGTTCGTGGAAGCGGTGTTGTGGATCGTGCGGACCGGCTCGCCC
>NZ_PQFZ01000015.1 GCF_002917105.1 Allobosea psychrotolerans | reverse complement strand
CATAATTTCTGCGAGAGCTGCAACCGCGTGCGCCTGACCTGCACCGGCACGCTCTATATGTGCCTGGGCCAGGAGGACGCCGCCGATCTGCGCGCCCCCTTGCGCGCCTCGCCCGACGATGCCGGCCTCCACCGCGCCATGGAAGAGGCGATCTCGCGCAAGCCCAAGGGCCATGACTTCATCATCGACCGGCGCCGCGCCAAACCCGCCGTCGGACGCCATATGAGCGTCACCGGCGGCTGAGGCTCTGCCGTCATTCCGGGGCGATCCGAAGGATCGAGCCCGGAACCCAGAACCGATGCCGCTGCTTGGAAGAGCTGACCGGCTCGCGTCACGAGGACACGCATCGGTTCTGGGTTCCGGGCTCACGCCTTCGGCGTGCCCCGGAATGACGGCGGAGGGATAATGGCAGCGCTCAGCGCTGAAGGTCGTCAGACCGACCGGGTGATGCCGCCATCGACGCGGATGTTCTGCCCGGTGATGTAGCCGGCATCGTCGGAGGCCAGGAAGGCGATCGTCCCGGCGATCTCTTCGGCGCGGCCGTAACGCTGCAGGGGCACGCGCTCACGGCGCTCATCCGTCGCCGGCAGGCTGTCGATCCAGCCCGGCAGCACATTGTTCATGCGGATGTTGTCGGGTGCGTATTTCTCCGCAAAAATCTTGGTGAAGGAGGCAAGGCCCGCCCTGAACACCGCCGAGGTCGGGAACATCGCATCGGGCTCGAAGGCCCAGGCCGTCGAGATGTTGATGATCGAGCCCGAGCGCTGCGCCTGCATGATCGGCGTCACCAGCCGCGCCGGCCTGACCGCGCTGAGGAAATAGACCTCCATGCCGCGCTGCCAGTCCTCGTCGGGGATTTCCAGGATGGGCGCACGTGGCCCGTGCCCGGCGCTGTTGACCAGGACATCGACCCTGCCCCAGCGCTCGAAGACCGTATCGACCAGGCGCTTGACGTCGTCGTTCGACTGGTTCGAGCCGGTGAAGCCGATGCCGCCGAGCTCCTTGGCCAGCGCCTCGCCCTTGCCGGAGGAGGACAGGATCGCCACCGCAAAGCCGTCCTTGGCGAGACGACGCGCGGCGCTTGCGCCCATGCCGCTGCCGCCGGCCGTGATGATCGCCACTTTCTTCGTCATAGCGCGCTCTTTTCCTGGTTGATGCCCCTGTTCATAGGGTCCGGCGCCGGCCTGAACCATGGATTTCCCGTGCAGGGACCCTGTAGCGCTGCTACATCCTTTCGATGTCGCGAATGCCTCCGCTTGCAACCCTGCGCGCTTTCGACGCCGCCGCTCGCCATCTCAACTTCAGGCTCGCCGCCGAAGAGCTGAACGTGACGCATGGCGCCGTCGCGCAGCAGGTCCGGGCGCTGGAGGCCAGCCTCGGCGTGGCGCTGTTCGAGCGCGAGCCCAGAGGCCTGGCGCTGACGCCGACAGGGCGCGCCTTCCATCCGCAGATCCGCCGCGCCTTCGCCCTGATCGCGGGCGCGATGGCGGGAATCGAACCGACGCAAGCGCATGAGCGGCGCGGCGTCACCGTGACGGTCACGCCCTCCTTCGCGGCGAGATGGCTGATTCCGCGGCTCGGCAGCTTTTCGGCGCTCGCGCCCGATGTCGAGGTGCGCGTGCTGGCCTCGGAAGCGACGGAGCGGCTGGGTGGCCCCGGCCTGCCCGATCTCGCCGTGCGGCTCTCGGCGCCGCCCTTCGACCGCGCGCTGGAGGCGCAGCGGCTGCTCGCCGATGATCTGTTTCCCGTCTGCAGCCCGGCGCTCGCCGCAACGCTGGCGACGCCGGCCGATCTCCTGGGGACGACGCTCCTGCACGACGCCCATGACGCCTGGCCGCTCTGGCTGGAGCTGGCCAACGCCCGGGCGCCGTTGACGGCCGGCAAGCGCTTCAGCCAGACCGCGCTCGCTTTGGGAGCGGCGCTCGACGGCCAGGGCATCGCGCTCGCCCCCTTCGCCCTGGTCGCGGACGATCTCGCCCAGCACCGGCTCGTGGCGCCCTTCGGGACCGATATCCGCCTGGTCTCGGAGCGGGCTTTCTACCTGCTGACGCCGAAGCTGGCGCGGACGCGGCCCGAGGTCGCGCTGTTTCGCAGCTGGCTGCTCGATGAGAGCAAGCCGAGGGCGGAGCCTGGCGTTTGACGGTTTTGCGCGCGGCAGGGCCGTAAACTGGGACAGAGCTCAATTCGTTAGAGTCCGTTTGGAGACTCTGCGACCCCTCATCCTGAGAGGCTGGCTTCGGAGGGCTGCCCGAGCCGTCATTGCGAGCGTAGCGAAGCAATCCAGGGGCCGTCGAGCGAACCCTCCTGGATTGCCTCGTCGCTGACGCTCCTCGCAATGACGGGCTAGGCCGACCCTGTAGCCGCCCTCGGAGCCACGCGCCTCAGGATGAGAACTGGAATGTCCAAACAGAGAGGGCTCTTCCACCACCCCAACTCGTTACAACTTGACCCGATAGCCGGTTGGGCTAACGTTTTGGCCCGTTCCGGTTGCAGGCGTTTCATGCTGAGTCGTGTCCATTCCCGGATCAAGGCGTTCCCGCGCGCCGCGTTCCGCCTGGTGCAGGACACCGTCTTCGAGAGGCTCGTGCTGGCGGCGATAAGGCTGTGGCGCGATGTCCGCTTCCCCGCCTTGCTCCTGACCGGCGTCCTGTGTCTGTGCCTGGCCTTCGCCGGTTTCTCGGCGCGGACGGTGTTTGCGAGCTTGCGGCCGGCAGCGACCACGGCGATCGGCCCCGGCATCGCGGCGGTCTTCGCCTTCCTCATCGTGCTGGAACTCTGCGCCGCCGGCGCGCTGACGGGGCTGCAGGGCTTGCTGCGCCTGTCCTACGACACCGGCCGCCACCGGATCGGCGCGCTGTTGACAATGCTTGCGCTCATCATCGCCGGTGTTGCGGCCCTGGCGCTTGCGGCGGTGGCTGCGGGCTCGGCCTCGTTGCTCGGCCACAGCGCGCTCTTCATCGCCGCGCCGCTCCTGATTCTGGTCGCGCTCTGGTTCGACAGGGCCTATCGCCGCCCGGCCTTTCCGCGCTTCCGCGATTTCCACGCCGACATCGTCGATGTCCGGGGCTATCTGGCGCGAGCCTCTCATGATGGTTGATCGCGCATGACCGATGATCGCGGCAGCGGCACGGGCGTGCCGCCGATTACCGGCTATCACCTGGCCGAAACGGTGCAGGCCGGGCTGCGCGGCGCCGGCGACGCGCTCGCCAACAACCCGCCCGCTCATTCCGCCCTGCCCTCGCAGACCGAGCTCGGCCTGCTCGCCCGCGTCACCGAGCTGTTCAACGGCATCCGCCAGGAGGCGACGGCCAAGCTCAATGCGCTTCATGCCGAGGTCATCGGCAAGCGCGAGGCGCTGACGGCGGAGCGCTACGAGACCCGGATCAGGCGCATCGAATCCGGCATGCGCGCGCTGCTGAACAAGCATGGCGGCGAGCTCGAGCAGACGGTGTTCGACGCGCTGAAGGCCAAGCGCGAATATGAGTACTTCAACTATGTGAACCAGCGCAGCGCCGACCCGAAGCTGGAGAAATGGCAGTTTACGCTGGCCTTCCTGGTGGTGCCGCTGGCGATCGAGAGCCTGCTCAACGGCAATTTCTTCGCCGACGCCAGCGATTTCGGCCTGATCGGCGGGGCGGCGACCGCCGTGATCATCTCGGCGCTGAACATCTCGCTCGGCTTCGTCATGGGCCTGTGGCCGGCGCGCTATTGCCAGCACGCCAAGGCCTCGCATCTGTTCTGGGCGCTGCCGGCCTATGCCGGGATGATCGCGCTGATCGTGCTGTTCAACCTCGCCGTCGGGCATTACCGCGAATTGCTGATCGCCAATCCAGACGCCGCCTCGCAGCAGGTGGTGCCGCATATGCTGGCGAACCCGCTCGGCGTCTACGAGCTGAAATCGATCGCGCTCGTGCTGATCGGCTGCCTGATCGCCTTCTTCTCCGCCTCCAAGGGCTATTCGGCCTTCGGCAGCTACCCCGGCCAGGCCTTCGCCTATAAGCGCTGGCGGCAGCGCTGGGAGGCGGTGGAGCGAGAGCGCCGCCGGCTCGACACCGAGCTCGCCCCCGAACTCGAGCAGATCCGCGGCCAGGTCGAGGGGTTCCGCGAGGATTGCCAGAGCGAGATCGGCCGGCTGCAGCTCGCCAAGGCCAGCGCCGACCAGATCCGCGACCGTTATCTCACCCGCGTCGCGCAGTTACGCGCCGCCAAGGACGCCGCCGTGATGCAGTATCGCGAGGCCAATCTCAGGGTGCGCACCGATCTGCCGCCGGCCTATTTCTCGCAGGGCATCAACCTGCCCGAGATCGACCAGCCGGCGGAGCTCGTCGACCATTCCAGGCTGCGGGCGCTGATCGAGGATGTCGAGCGCCAGTTCGCCAATATGCCAGCCCTGATCGAGGCCAAGCTCAAGGACCAGCTGGCGCTGGTGCGCGGGGTCGATCTCGCCGGCGAGATCGAGCGCCTGAAGACACGCGCGATCGAGGCCGGGCGCGAAGCCTATGAGCAGGACGAGGCCAACCGCAAGGCGATCCACGCGGAATTTTCCGCGACGCCGCGCTGAGACGGAGCCTTGGAGATCTCCCACAGCCCTCATCCTGAGGAGCGCTCCGCCGGAGCGCGTCTCGAAGGATGTTCCAGGAGGCTCCCGAACCATCTGGAACATCCTTCGAGATGCCGCTGCGCGGCTCCTCAGGATGAGGGCTCACAGGCCCAGACGGGCGCCGGAGCGGATTGCGACAGGCCATGAAAAGCGAACATTGGGCGATCACCGCCACCATCCTGGCCGGCCTCTCGCTCGCCGGTTTCTTCGCCGCCCCGAGACTGCTCGGCGGGCCGCCGCGCGATGCGGAGACGCTCTGCAGGAAGAGCGGGCCGGTCGGGCATACGCTGATCCTCGTCGACAAGACCGATCCCTGGAGCGAGGTCCAGGCGGGGCGCTTGAAGAAGCTGGTCAAGGAGGTCGGCGAGGCGCTGCCGGCCGACCGGCTGATGTCGATCTATGTCTTCAAGGACGTGTTCGAGCCGAATTTCCCGCCGCTCTTGGCGCTATGCAACCCCGGCCGCACGGTCAGCGAACTGATCGGCAATCCGCGCCGCGACTATGTCCGGTGGGTCGAGAAATTCGGCCGTCCGCTCGACGAGGCGCTGACGGTGCTGGCCCAGCCGGCCAAGGGCAATCAGTCGCCGATCGTGGAGGCGATCGGCGACGTGCTGGCGCGCCGCGAGAACCGCGTGCAAAGCGGAGACCGGGCGCTGCTCCTGGTCTCAGACATGCTGCAGAACTCGCCGCAATTCACCGTCTTCGGGAACAGCCCCGGCGCGCGCGATCCCGAGCGCCTGCGCCGGCTCGTCGGCAAGACCTGGAGCGATGCCGATGGCGCCTCATGGCGCCTGCAGGTGCACCAGGTCCAGGGCGTCTACGATGGCGCCCGGCTCGAACAGGCAAGCTCGCTCTGGCAGCAGGCTTTGCGGGCGCTCAACATCCCCTTCGCCTGGGACCGGCTTTAGAGCCGTGTGTTCACATCCGATAGGCCATGCGCACGCCGCCCCAGTGGCGGCCATTGATCCGCAGCGGCGCGTCGACTTCGCGCATCAGGTCGGTGACGCCGCCGCCCATGTCGCGTCGATAGGACTGGACCAGGAAGGGGCGCACCGAGCGTGCCGCCATGATGCCGGCCCGATCGTCGAAGATGCGCCGGTTGCGGCTATTGGCGATGTTCCAGGCCGGATCGCCCAAGCGCTGCGGCTGCGAGAAGGCAGCGTTATGGACCGGGATATAACCGTTGCGGTCGATCGGCAGGGCAAAGACCATGCGGGGATCGCTCGCCAGGGTCTTCGCCAGCAGCGGCGGCAGGATCGCTTCGAGCGTCGGCAAGGCGAGGTTGGCGTATTGCGGCGGATCGGTCTGCGGCAGCAGCCGGTAGTCGATGTCGAAGAGCTCGTCCTCGCTCAGCCGGCGCTCCCGCAGCGCCTGCAGCATGGCCTGCGCGATGCTGTCGGCAAAGCTCTGTGCCGCCACGATCAAGGGCCGGTATGAACGCTCGATCTCGCCCAGCAGCGCCCGCAGCGGCGCATTCGCCTCGACCGCCCCCGATTCGAAGGCGATATGCAGGCCGAGTTCGCTCGTCGCCATCAGGCGGCAGGCGAGCGGCGGAAGCTCATCGATCCTGATCGTGCCCCTGGCGCCCAATCGCGGCGGCTGGGCGACGCTTGCAAGCAGCGCGCCGCCTAAGCCGAGATCGATGGTCTGGCTGACGATGCGTTGCGTGCCGAAGCTGACCTCGGCGCGGCGCTCGGCGGGGAAGCGGTCATATTGGCGGCGGTCGGCGAAGGCGGCGTGCCGCAAGGTCGGGATGAAGCGCCGCAGCATGTTGTCGGCCTGGCGCACGCCGTCGGACAGCGAGCTGCGCGCCCGGGCGCTGTCATCGGCAGCCGAGAGCGCCACGCGGTCGATCTCGTCGACACGGTGGAGCACGGTTTCGACGAAGCGCGCCGTCTCGCCGGCGCTGCGGGAGAGCTCGGCTGCAGCCGCAGCCTGCTCCTGCGCGGCGCCGCCGATGGAGGCGATCACCGGATTGACGTCGCGCACCATGCCCAGCGCCTCGTTGACGATCGCGGCCGAGCCCTGCGCCGTCTGGCTGAGGTTGTCGACGCGACGGCGGATATGGTCGACCGCCTCGCGCACCTCGACCGAGAGCGTCTTGACCTCCTGCGCCACGACACCGAAGCCGCGCCCCGCCTCGCCGGCGCGCGCCGCCTCGATCGTCGCGTTGAGCGCGAGCAGATTGGTCTGCCTGGCGATCTCGGCGATGGCATCGACGATGCTGCGGATCTCGAGCGTGGCGACGGCGAGCCCGGTCATCATCTCCGTCGCCTCGCCGGCACGCGTGGCTGCGGCGTCAAGCCTGTCGCGGGCGCTGATCATGGTCGCGCCGACATGCTCGGCCGCGTCCGAGACCTGCTGCGTCGCGGTCGCCAGCGCGGCCGAATTCATGCTGGCGGTGAAGGTCGCGGCGCGCAGGTCCGCGATGCTGTCATGGATCTCGCGCGAGCGCCCCTCGGCATGGGCGGAGAACTGCTCGGCCTCACCAAGACCGCCGGTCAGGCGGCGCATCGCCGCCACGACATCCTGCTCCAGCGTGCCGACGGCCTCGTGCAGCGCGCTGTCATCATAGGTGCCCTCGAGCGAGACCTCGCTCACGGGCGCCGGCAGCGCTTCGCCGGTGGCGGAACCCTGCGCGGCCGCCATGTGGTTTCGACTGCCTATCCAGCGCCGAACCTTGCCGAGCATCAGCCATTCCTGGAGTGTTGGAGAAAGCGATCTTTTATCAGCCGACATCATTAACAAAGGATAACCGACGCGGGCCGCGGCACGGCCGGGAGCCGGATGATGTCACGGGCTCTGTCTCGATCACCCATGCGCCGTCATCCTGGGCGACCGAAGGTCGTCCCGGGATCCATCGCAGGGAGCCGCGCTCTACGATGGATCCCGGAGCTGCGCCGCTGACGCGGCTTGTCCAGGATGACGGTGCAGGTGACGGAAAGCGATCGGAAGCCCCTGATATCGCTCGGTTCATTTCAGGTCAGCTCCTAAAGCAGGATCAATGCGGAAGGCCCGTCCCCCCGTTTTCGCATCCTGCGCTAGACCTTCTGGGCATGGACCCTGGGGAAAGCGGACGCTAAAGCTCTGCGCCCGCCTCGCCTGTCGCCGCCAGAGTCCAGTCCTTGCCTGAGCCTTTGCCATGACGAGCCATAGCTACGATGTCATCGTCGCCGGTGTCGGGGCCATGGGCTCGGCCGCCTGCTGGCACCTCGCCAGGCGCGGCCTCAAGGTGCTCGGCCTCGAGCGCTTCGACCTCGGCCATACCATGGGCTCATCGCACGGGCTCAATCGCATCATCCGCCTCGCCTATTTCGAAGGCTCGCATTACGTGCCGATCGTGCGGCGCGCCCATGAGTTGTGGCGCACCACCGGGGACGAGGCGGGGATGAAGCTCCTGCATGTGACCGGCTCGATCGATCTCGCGCCGGAGGGCGCAGGCCCGGTTGAATCCTCGCTGCAATCCTGCCTCGACCACGGGCTCGTCCATGAGCGGCTCGACGGCGCGGAGATCGCCCGGCGCTTCCCCGCCTTCCAGCTGCCGGAGGGCCATGTCGGCCTGTGGCAGCCCGATGGCGGCTTCGTCGCCTCGGAAAAGGCGATCTACGCCCATGTCGGCCTGGCGCAATCGCGCGGCGCCGATATCCGCACCGGCGAGCCGATGCTCGACTGGACCCCGACCGCGCAGGGCGGCGTCGTGGTGCGCACCGCGCGCGGCACGTACTCGGCCGGGCGATTGGTGATCACCTCGGGCGGCTGGATCGCGGACGCCGTGCCGGCGCTCGCCAGCAAGGTCTCGACCGTGCGCCAGGCGATCGGCTGGTTCACGACGCGTCGGCCGGAGCTGTTTCGCGAGGGTGCCTTTCCGGTGTTCATCCTCAGCGTCGAGGAAGGCGCGTTCTACGGCTTCCCGCTCTACGAACATCCGGGTTTCAAGCTCGGCGGCCCGCATTTCGGCCGGGAGCCGATGGATCCGCGCGACGACGACCGCACGCCCAGCCCGCGCCAGGTCGCGCTGATCCGCGAATGCCTCAGACGCTACATCCCCGACGCCGCCGGCGACCCGCTGACCCTCAAGGGCTGCGTCTACACCGTCTCGCCCGACGAGGATTTCATCATCGATGCGGTGCCGGGCGTGCCGCAGGCCGTCTTCGCCTCCTGCTGCTCCGGCCACGGCTTCAAATTCGCCAGCGCAATCGGCGAGATCCTCGCCGATCTCTCGACCTCCGGCCGATCGGCCTTCGACCTCACGCCGTTCTCGCTCGACCGCCTCGCGGACTGAGCGACAGCCGCGCAACGAAAGCCAGCCTTGGCCAGTGCAGCCACAAACCGCCGCGGCATCATCGCCATGCTGACGGCGATGTCGCTCTTCGTCTGCAATGACGCGCTGATGAAACTCGCGCGGGACGCCTACCCCGCCGGCCAGGCGATCGCATTGCGCACCGTCTTCGCGATGCTGGCGGGGCTCGCTCTGGTGCTCGCCTTCCGCGAGGGCGACAAGCTGCTGCTGGCGTTGCGCCCCGTGGTGCTGCTGCGCGGCGTGATCGAGGCCGGCGTCGCCCTGTCCATGGTCTGGGCGCTCGGCCGGCTGCCGCTCGCCAACATCACCGCCATCGGCATGGCCTCGCCCCTGATCATCGTCGTGCTTGCGGTGCTGATGGGCATCGAGAAGGTCGGCTGGCGGCGCACGGCGGCCGTCACGGTCGGGTTCTGCGGCGTGCTGATCGTCGTCAGGCCGACGGCGGAAGGCTTCAGCCCCGCCGCGATCGTCGCCCTGCTCAGCGCCCTGCTCGTCGGGTTCCGCGACCTCCTGACCCGCCGGATCGACAAGGACATCCCCTCGACCGTGGTCTCCTTCACCACGACGATGCTCGTCGGGATCATCGCCCTGGGCTATGGCATCGCCGAGGATTGGGAGCCGGTCTGGCGGCGCGAGACGGTCTATGTCGCAGCCGCGGCCGTGCTGGTCTCGGCCGGCAGCTTCTTCATCATCAGCGCCTTCCGCGACGCCGATGTCGGCGTCATCTCGGGCTTCCGCTATTCCATCGTGATCTTCGCTGTCATCATCGGCTATCTCGGCTGGGGTGAGGTTCCAGACCCCCTCGCCTTCGCCGGCATCGCGCTCATCGTCGGCAGCGGGCTCTACACGATGCACCGGCAGCGGGTGCGCCCCGATTCCAATCTCAAGATCGCCAGAGCCGAATGAACGCCGCCGCCATGCGTGCCAAGCCGACGCTGACCGTGCTGGTGGCGATCTCGACGCTGCAGCCGATCGCGCTCAACCTGCTCGCCCCCTCGACGCCGACGCTCGCCCGGCATTTCGCCGCAAGCTACGCCACGATCCAGCTCACGCTGACGCTGTTTCTCGTCGCCGTCGCGCTGATGCAGCTCGTCATCGGCCCGCTCTCGGACAGGTTCGGCCGGCGGCCTTGCGTCAATGCCGGCATCGCACTGTTCCTGCTCGGCTCCGTGCTCGGCGCGGTCTCGCACTCGACCGGCATGCTGCTGCTGGCGCGCGTGCTCGAAGGCGCGGGCGCGGGCTCGGCCTTCGCCCTGTCGCGCGCCATCATCCGCGACAGCGCCAGCCGCGACGAGGCGGCAAGCCAGATCGCCACCGTCACCATGGTGATGGTGGTGGCGCCGATGCTGGCGCCCTATCTCGGCGGCCAGATCGAGACCTGGTTCGGCTGGCGCATGATCTTCTGGTTCATGACGGCGTTCGGAGCCGGCGTGCTGCTGCTGACGATCGCAAGGCTGCCGGAGACCGCGCCCAATCTCGGCCAGCGCAGCGCGCTGCTCGGCGTCTTCCGCGCCTTCCCGCTGCTGATCGGCGACCGCAGCTTCGTCACCAATGTGATCGCGCTGTCGATGACCTCGGGGGCCTTCTTCGGCTTCGTCGCGGCGGCCCCCTTCATCGTGGTCGAGACGATGGGGCATGGGCCCGACGCCTATGGCGCCTATTTCATCCTGAACGCCTTCGGCTACATGGTCGGCAATTTCGCGATGTCGCGCCTGGCCGTGAAGCTCGGCACGAAGCGATTGATCCGCAACGGGCTGATCATCTCAAGTGTGGCGATGAGCGTGGCGCTGGCGCTCTCGCTGAGCCCGGTCTGGACGCCGCTCGCCTTGTTCCTGCCGCTGGCCTTCAACGCGGCGGGCAACGGGCTGACGATCCCCGGTGCGACGGCCGAGGCGCTCTCGGCCAGGCCCGAGCTCGCGGGTTCGGCGGCGGGGCTGATGGGTGCGATCCAGCTCGGCTCCAGCGCGCTGGCAACCATTCTCATCAGCTGGCTCGTTACACTTTGGCCGCAGGCGCTCGTCGTGATGATGTGGCTGATGATGGTGGTGGGGTTATTTGTGTTGCGTTTCAACAGGATCGCGCGCGATTGATGCAAATGATCCTTTAGTGGGAAACCCCGCCGACTGCGCCGCACAATCTTGTACTGCCCTGGACCTTGATATAACAGCGCTGCATACCCGCCATAAGCGTGACACAGGCGGGACGCTGCGCGCTTCGGGAGGATGGACGTGGAAGGACTACTCAAGGTCAGCCGCGCGATCGACACGATCAACGGCCAGATCGGCAAGAAGATAGCCTGGCTGATCCTGCTCGCCGTCATCGTCGCGACGGTCAACGCCATCATCCGCAAGGTCTTCAACGTCTCCTCAAATGCCTGGCTCGAATTGCAATGGATGCTGTTTGGCGCGGTCTTCCTGCTCTGCGCCTCCTGGACGCTGCAGGTGAAGGAGCATATCCGCATCGACATCGTGAACAGCCAGTTGCCCAAGAGCGTGCAGCGCTGGATCGACCTGATCGGCCACGCGCTCTTCCTGATGCCGTTCTGCGTGCTGATGATCTACCATTCCTGGCCCTTCTTCACCCGCTCCTATGTGATTGGCGAGCAGTCGCTCTCGGCCGGCGGCCTGCCGCAATGGCCGGCCAAGGGGCTCCTGTTCATCGGCTTCGTGATGCTCGCCTTCCAGGGCATTTCCGAGATCATCAAGCAGATCGCGATCATGCGCGGGCATCTTGAAGACGACGAGACCTTGCGCGGCCATGCCGCTGCGGCCGAGGCTGAAGCCCAGCGCCTGCTCGACCAGGCCAAGGCGCAAGGTTTGGCTTCGTGAACAACGCTGGCCGCGCAGACACCTCCAGAGACGTCCGGACCCCTTCCATGACCGCATCCCGCCTCGCGCGTGGCGCCGGCCTTCTGGTCGCGCTCACCGTCACCGCCTTCTTCAGCCTCCATACCGGTGACGCCCAGGCGGCCGGCTTCGCCGATTTCATGCGCGTCAACATGGCGCCGGTGATGTTCGCGGCGCTCGTGCTGTTCCTGCTGCTGGGCTACCCCGTCGCCTTCGCGCTCGCGGCCAACGGCCTGTTCTTCGCCATCATGGGCATCGAGCTCGGGCTGTTCCAGGAGAACTTCCTGCAGGCGCTGCCGGAACGCATCTACGGCACGATGAACAACGACGTGCTGCTGGCGATCCCGTTCTTCACCTTCATGGGGCTGGTGCTGGAGCGCTCCGGCATGGCGGAGGACCTGCTCGACACGATCGGCCAGCTGTTCGGGCCGATCCGCGGCGGCCTCGCCTATGCGGTCATCTTCGTCGGCGCGCTGCTGGCGGCCACCACCGGCGTGGTCGCGGCCTCCGTCATCTCGATGGGCCTGATCTCACTGCCGATCATGCTGCGCTACGGCTATGACCGCCGCCTCGCCTCGGGCGTCATCGCCGCATCGGGCACGCTGGCGCAGATCATCCCGCCCTCCCTCGTCCTGATCGTGCTCGCCGACCAGCTCGGCCGCTCGGTCGGCGACATGTATGAGGGCGCCTTCATTCCCGGCCTCGTGCTGGCCGGCCTCTATGCCGGCTATGTCTTCCTGGTCACGATCGTCTATCCCAACCGCGCACCCGGCCTGCCGCCGGAAGCGCAGACCCTGCGCGACTCCGACGGCCAGACGCGGCGGCGCTCGCTGCTGGTGGTGACGATCCTCTCCTTCGGCATCGCCATCGCCTATATGAAATACTTCACCAAGGTCGGCGCCGGCGCCGATTTCGTGGTGCTGACGATGTCGATCGCGGTGGGCGTGTCCTTCGTGATCGCGCTCGCCAATAAATGGCTGGGCCTGGGCCTGCTCTCGCGCATGACCGAACAGGTCGTGTTCGTGATGGTGCCGCCGCTGGCGCTGATCTTCCTGGTGCTCGGCACGATCTTCATCGGCCTCGCAACCCCGACGGAGGGCGGCGCGATGGGCGCGACCGGCGCGATCCTGCTCGCCTTCGGCAAGAAGCGCCTGACGTTCGACCTGCTCAAGCAGGCGACCGAATCGACCGCCAAGCTCTCGGCCTTCGTGCTGTTCATCCTGGTCGGCGCGCGCGTGTTCTCGCTGACCTTCTACGGCGTCAACGGCCATGTCTGGGTCGAGCATCTGCTGGTCGGCCTGCCGGGCGGCGCGACGGGCTTCCTGATCGTCGTCAACGTGCTGGTGTTCCTGCTCGCCTTCTTCCTCGACTTCTTCGAGCTGGCCTTCATCATCGTGCCGTTGCTGGGACCGGCAGCCGACAAGCTCGGCATCGACCTGATCTGGTTCGGCGTCATCCTGGGCGTCAACATGCAGACCTCGTTCATGCACCCGCCCTTCGGCTTCGCGCTGTTCTTCCTGCGCTCGGTCGCACCGAAAAACCGCTACAAGGACAAGATCACCGGGCTGCAGATGGAACCGGTCACCACCGCCCAGATCTATTGGGGCGCAGTGCCCTTCGTGGTGATCCAGTGCATCATGGTGGGCCTCGTCATCACCTTCCCGAAGATGGTGACGCACTACAAGGCGAATGCGGTCCTGCTCGACCAGAAGTCGATCGACAAGCAGTTCGACTCGATCCAGATCCCGGGCCTCGGTGGCTCCGGCGGCCTTCCGGGGCTCGACCTCAACGCCCCGCCGAAGCTCAACCTGAACTGAGGCGAACAGCGCTTCCAAAGGCGCGGCCCTCAAAACGTGGAAGGCCCCGGAGCGATCCGGGGCCTTTTTCTTGGAGACCGTCAGGACACTCCAGCCCTTGCCTGAGAAGCCGTGTAAGCGGCGTCTCGAAGGAGAGGGCTCACGGAAAAGCCAGACGGGCACTCAATCGTCATTGCGAGGAGCGCAGCGACGAAGCAATCCAGGAGGGCTCGCGCAAACCTCTGGATTGCTTCGCGGAGCCTGTACTCGGGCTTGCCGAAGGCAAGACCCGGGTGCTCGCAATGACGGATGCAGCGAAGACGCCGCTCAGTCTTCGAGCCGGGCGATCAGGCTCGAGGTGTCCCAGCGCCGTCCGCCCATCTTCTGGACTTCGGCGTAGAACTGGTCGACCAGCGCGGTGACGGGCAGCTGCGCGCCGTTGCGGCGCGCCTCCTCCAGCACGATGCCGAGATCCTTGCGCATCCAGTCGACGGCGAAGCCGAAATCGAACTTGCCGGCATTCATGGTCTTGCCGCGGTTCTCCATCTGCCAGGAGCCGGCCGCACCCTTGGAGATCACCTCCAGCATCGACTCGACATCGAGCCCGGCGCGCTTGGCGAAATGGACGCCCTCCGACAGGCCCTGGACGAGGCCGGCGATGCAGATCTGGTTGACCATCTTGGTGAGCTGGCCGGAGCCGGCGGGACCCATCAGCTTGCACATGCGCGCGAAGCTCGCGATCACCGGCTCGGCACGGGCATAGACCGCCGGGTCGCCGCCGCACATCACTGTCAGCACGCCGTTCTCGGCGCCGGCCTGGCCGCCCGAGACCGGCGCGTCGACGAAGCCGAAGCCCGCAGCCGTCGCCGCCTCGTCGAGCTCGCGGGCGACACCGGCAGAGGCCGTGGTGTGGTCGACGAAGATTGCGCCCTTCTCCATGCCGGAGAAGGCGCCGCCCTCGCCCAATGTCACCGCGCGCAGATCGTCGTCATTGCCGACGCAGGCGAAGACGATCTCCTGGCCCTTGGCCGCCTCGGCCGGGGTCGGCTGGCTGGCGCCGCCATGCTGGGCGACCCAGGCTTTCGCCTTGGCCGGGTTGCGGTTGTAGACCGTGACCTCGTGGCCCTTGGCCTTGAGATGGCCGGCCATGGGATAGCCCATCACGCCGAGACCGAGGAAGGCGACTTTGGTCATGTTTCGCTCCACTGCTTTTCTTGAAATGCCGGAACCGGCTTAGCCTGTGGCAGCCCAACTGAAAAGCATCGCGCCCGTGTCCCGCTCATGCGCGCAACGGACGCTGCATGTTGTCGCCGGCCGCCGGACCGGATAGGGCATGCGGTCATGACGATATCCAATGATGACGAGCTGAAGGACCTGCGCGAGATCAGCCGCATCGTCGCCAACACGCTGGCGGCGATGGGCAAGGCGCTCGAACCCGGCATGACGACGGCGGAGCTCGACCAGATCGGCCGCGCGGCGCTGGAAAGCGCCGGCGCCCGCCCGGCTCCCGAGCTCGCCTACAGCTTTCCTGGTGCGACCTGCATCAGCGTGAACGAGGAGATCGCCCACGGCATTCCCGGCCCGCGCCGGATCGCAGCCGGCGATCTCGTCAATATCGACGTTTCCGCCGAGAAGAACGGCTTTTTCTCCGATACGGGAGCCTCCTTCGCGGTGCCCCCGGTCTCGCGCCGCACCGAGCGGCTGTGCCGCGACGGCCGCCGCGCGCTTTGGGCCGGGCTCGGCCAGGTCGGCGCCGGCAAGCCGCTTGCGGGCATCGGCCAGGCCATCGGCCGCTTTGCGGGCAAAAACGGCTATACGCTGGTCCGCAACCTGGCGAGCCATGGCGTCGGCCGCTCGCTGCATGAGGAGCCGACCGAGATCGCGACCTGGCCGGAGCGCTCGGAGCGCCGCCTGATGCAGAACGGCCTGGTGTTCACGGTCGAGCCGTTCCTGTCGCTGGGGGCGAACTGGGCCGAGAGCGGCGACGACCCCTGGACGCTCTATGGCGAACCGCGGGCGCCGACGGTCCAGTATGAGCACACGGTCGTCGCGACCACGAACGGGCCGCTGGTCCTGACATTGCCGGGCTGACGGCCGTAGCGTCGGCGTCTCGCCTGATCAGCGCAATGCCATATGCCGGGTCAGCCTGAGTTCGACCCTGTCCCAGATGCGCCTGATCACCTCGACCAGCACGAGATAGATCAGCGCCGCATAGAGGTAGATCGTCAGGTCGAAGGAGCGGGAGAAGGCGAGCTTGGTCGCGCCCATCAGATCGTAGAGCGTCACCAGCGAGGCGACCGCGCTCGACTTGATCATCACGATCAACTCATTGCCGAGCGGGCGCAGCCCCAGGATCATCGCCTGGGGCATGATGACATGGCGCAAGGTCGCCCAGCGATGCAGGCCGAGCGAGAGCGCGCCCTCGAACTGGCCGCGCGGGATCGACTGGATGGCGCCGCGCAGGATCTCGGCCTGGTAGGCGGCGGTGTTGATGGTGAAGGTGAAGAGCGCGCAATAGAACGGTTCGCGGAAGAACCACCACAGCCCGACATCCTGCCAGAACGGGCGGAACTGGCCGAGGCCGTAATAGATCAGGAAGAGCTGGCAGAGCAGCGGCGTGCCCCGGAAGAAGGTGGTGTAGCCGTTGATCGCCATCTGCGCCCAGCGCGGCCCGTAGAGCCGCGCAATGGCGAGCCCGACGGCCAGCATGAAGCCGATCACGACGGAGATGACGACCAGCTCGGTGGTGATCCAGAGGCCGCCCGCCATGCGGCAGCCATAGTTCTGGAAGACCTCGCTGCCGAGGAACCAGCCGGGATATTCGCACCAGCTCATCGCGTCGCGCCCCCGAAGGCGGCAAAGCCGCGATTGCTGCGAGCCTCCAGCTTCGCCACGCCCCAGGCCGAGGCCAGCGAAAAGGCGAGATAGATCAGCATCGCCGCGCCGAAGAACAGGAACGGCTCCTTGGTCGTGACATTGGCGCGCGTGGTGATGAACATGATGTCGGGCAAGGTGATCACCGAGACCAGCGAGGTCTCCTTCAACAGCACCATCCAGTTGTTGCCGAGCCCGGGCAGCGCCACGCGGATGAGCTGCGGAAACACGATCAGGCGAAAGGCCTGGCTCCGGGACAACCCGAGCGCAGCGGCGGCCTCGCGCTGGCCCTTCTGGATCGAGTTCAGCGCGCCGACCCAGACCTCGCTGGAAAAGGCCGAGAGCACGACGCCGAGCGCGACCATGCCCGCGACGAAGGGCGGCATCGAGAAATTGCCGGGCAGGCCCAGGCGATGCCAGAGCTCCTGCAGCAGCACCTGGATGCCGAAATAGATGATGTAGAGCGTCAGCAATTCGGGCACGCCGCGGAAAACCGTGGCGTAGACCGTCGCCAGCCAGCGCGGAACAGCTTTCTCCGAGCGCTTGCCGAGGGCGACGATCAGGCCGAGCGCCAGGCCGAAAGGAAGTGTCGCAAGCGCGATCGAGATGGTGATGCCGGCGCCCTGGAGCAGAGGAAGCCCCCAGCCGCCGGGGCCGAAGCCGAGCAAAGCGAACTTATCGAACATGCAGCAGCCGGTGCTCGGGGCCGAAGGTGTGAGCCGGCGCGGAGAACCCGCGCCGGCCGATCAGGCCGACCCGATCAGATGATCGGGATCTTGAAATACTTGTCGGCGATCTTCTTGTGCGAGCCGTCGGCCAGCGATTCGGCGATGGCCTTGTTGAACATCTCCTTCAGCGCGACGTCTTCCTTGCGCACCGCGCCGGCGACGCCGGGGCCATGGATCGACGGATCACGGACGATCTCGCCGATCTTCTTGCAGCAATCCTTGCCCTTGCCGTTGAGGAAATCCTCGAGCGAGAGCGAGTCGGCGATGATGTAGTCGAGCCGGCCGCTGAGCAGGTCGAGGTTGGCCTCCTCCTGCGTCGGATAGGGGCGCGCGGTCGAGTCCTTGTAGACCTTCTCGACGAAGTTGGCGTGGACGGTCGAGCCCTGGACGCCGATCGCCTTGCCCTTCAGCGCAGCCGGCGAGACATCGGTCGAGGTCGTCGACTTCGGTCCGATGATCCAGATCGGGGTCTTGGTGTAGACCGTGGTGAAATCAACCCGCTTCTTGCGCTCATCGGTGGCGTTCATGCCGGCGATGATGATGTCGTATTTGCTGGCGAGCAGCGCCGGGATGATGCCGTCCCAGTCCTGGACGACCCAGGTGCATTTCACCTTCATCTTCTCGCAAAGCAGGTTTCCGTAGTCGATCTCGAAGCCTTCCAGCTCCTTCTTGGCATTGAGGTTGTTGAAGGGGGGATAGGCGCCTTCGGTGCCGATCCGGATCTCCTTCCACTCCTTGGCTTGCGCCAGAGCGCCGGTCGCGCCGACGACCGTCAACGCGGCTGCGGCGATGAAACGAACGAAACCTTTCATAGGACCTCCCACAGGTTCGGCCGGCCGGGCGTTTCGAGTTCCCTGGTCCGGCTTGTGCTCATAGATTGGGCGATCTTGCATCCTTGCCGCAAGGGGGCATGCGCGCCTTTTATGGGCCGGCCCGCTCAATTATTCCGCAGACCAATCCGCTGTTTTCATTGGGAAAATCAGCCGACCGACGAAAAACGGCCTGCTGCGTCAGCCGATGCGATGGGCGCGAGAGCGACGCGCGGCCGCACTGAGACGGTCGTCGAGGAGCGCAATCAGCCAGACGGCGAGCCCGCCCAGCGCCAGCGCGACGCCGACCCAGCCCGTCGAGGTCCAGCCATAGCCGGCCGCGATCGCCATGCCGCCGAGCCAGGGACCCAGCGCATTGGCGGTGTTGAAGGCGCTGTGGTTGAGCGCGGCGGCAAGCGTCTGCGCATCCTCGGCCACGTCCATCAACCGGGTCTGCAGCACGATGCCGAGCCCGCCGCCGCAGCCGATCAGGAAGACCACCAGCGAGATCGCCCAGATGTTGCCGGCGGCGATCGGAAACAGCGCGAGCGAACCGGCGCTCCACAGCAGCATCGCCCCGGCAGCCGGCATGGTCGCCTTGTCCGCGGCCCAGCCGCCGACGAGCGTGCCCGCCGTCAGGCCGAGCCCGAAGATGGCGAGCACCATCGGCAGCAGCGCCGGCGAAACCTGCGTCACCTCCAGCAGGGTCGAGGCGACATAGGTGTAGACCGCGAACATGCCGCCGAAACCGATCGCGCCGATGCCCAGCGTCAGCCAGACTTGCCGGCGCTTCAGCGCGCCGAGCTCGCGCAAGGGGCTGGCGCCCGGCTGCAGGCGGTCGCGCGGCACGAAGGCATAGACCAGGAGCGCCGTCGCGACCGCCAGCAGCGCCACGATGCCGAAGCCCCAGCGCCAGCCGAGAGCCTGGCCCATCCAGTTGGCGAGCGGTACGCCGAGAATGGTGGCGATGGTCAAGCCCAGCATCACGCGCGCCACGGCCTGGGCGCGCCGGTTGGGCGGGGAGAGCGAGGCGGCGACCAGCGCCGCCACGCCGAAATAGGCGCCATGCGGCAAGCCGCTGAGGAAGCGGAAGGCGAGCATCCAGCCATAGCTCGGCGCCAGCGCGCTCAGCAGATTGGCGACGGCGAAGACGCTCATCAAGCCGATCAGAAGGGTGCGGCGCGTGATCCGCGCCGCCAGCACCGCGATGATCGGCGCGCCGACGACGACGCCCAGCGCATAGGCGCTGATCACATGCCCGGCCATGGGCTCGTCGATGCCCAGCCCCCTGGAGAAGAAGGGCAGCAGGCTCATCGCGGCGAATTCGGTCGTGCCGATGGCGAATCCGCCCATGGCGAGCGCGAACAGGACCAGCGCCAGATGCGTCGACCGCTGGCCGACCGCCACGGCGATATCGGCATGGCGCGTCTCGGTCGCGGCCGTCATGGATCTCGTCCCTTCCCGATATCGGCAGTGCAGCACGCGCGCTGCAGTGCAGCATGAGTGTTACCCATGCTGCCTGCGCCGGATCAACAGGCAATGGCGGGACGAGCCATGCCTTCATCGCATGATGGGGATGTGCCTCCCGCGCCCATTGAATGACGCCGGAACCTCGACGGAGAACCCTCTCCTGTAAGGAGAGGGCAGGGTGAGGTGTAGGCCGTTATCGGGCGAGGACGAGCCCTCACCGCCGCGCACGGTTTGCTTTTCGCTTTACTGGTCGAGGGGCCGACACCTCATCCCTGCCCTTCTCACTGATCTCGGGCTTGCCCGAGATCAGCACTCGAAGTGTCGAAGTCGGGTAAACCCGACTTCGATGCAGGAGAAGGGTTCCCCGCGCCTTTCGCCCACTCATGTCAGGCCAGCCGCTCAGAATGAGGGTGCGCGGGGCAAATGCGATAGCCTCATATGCGCTGCGTGGCGCTCAGGCCGCGGCCCTCGCCCCGGCGGCCAGCGCCTCCTTGAACACCGCCTCGCAGCGGGCGAGTCCCCAGTCGAGCTCGGCGCGCGTGATGGTCAGAGGCGGGGCGAAGCGGATGACGGTTTCATGCGTCTCCTTGGTCAGCACCCCGGCCCCGGCCAGGGTCTTGACCAGCGCCTTGGCGGAAGCGACCCCGGGATCGATCTCGACGCCGACCCAGAGGCCGAGGCCGCGCACGGAGCGGGCGAGGCCCGCGCTCATCGCCTCCAGCTGCACCTTCATATAGGCGCCCTGCTGCGCCGAGCGCTCGACCAGGCGCTCCTCCTCGATCACGGCAAGCGCCTCCAGCCCGATCGAGGCGGCAAGCGCATTGCCGCCGAAGGTCGAGCCATGCGAGCCGGGCTCGAACAGGCTCATCACCGCGCGCGAGGAGAGGAAGGCCGAGACGGGGTAGACGCCGCCGCCCAGCGCCTTGCCGACGATCAGCCCGTCCGCGCGGATGCCCTCATGCTGATGGGCGAACCAGCGCCCGGTGCGGCCCAAGCCTGATTGAACCTCGTCGAGGATGAGCAGAACGTTGTGCCGGTCGCAGAGCGCACGCAGCTCCCGCAGATAGCCGGGCGGCGGCACGACGATGCCGGCCTCGCCCTGGATCGGCTCGATCAGGATCGCGGCGGTCTCGGGCGTGATCGCGGCCGCCATCGCTGCGGCGTCGCCGAACGGCACGGTGACGAAGCCCGGTGCGAAGGGGCCAAAACCGTCGCGATAGCTCTCCTCCGAGGAGAAGCCGACGATGGTCGTGGTGCGGCCGTGGAAATTCCCGGCCGCGACGATGATCTCGGCTGCACCGTCTCGAATGCCCTTGACGCGGTAGCCCCAGCGCCGCGCCGCCTTGATCGCGGTCTCGACCGCCTCCGCACCGGTGTTCATCGGCAGCGCCATCTCCTGCCCGGAGACCTCGCAGAGCTTGGCCAGGAACGGGCCGAGCGGCTCGGTGTGGAAGGCGCGGCTGGTGACCGCGAGCCTGCGCGCCTGCTCGGAGAGCACCTTCAGGATGCGCGGATGGCCATGGCCGAGGCTGACGGCGGAATAGCCGCTCATCATGTCGAGGCGGCGGACGCCGGTGGTATCGGTCAGCCAGACGCCCTCGCCATGGGAGAGCATGATCGGCAGCGGCGCGTAATTCTGCGCGCAGACGGCCTGTTCCCGGTCGATGGCGTCCATGGCGGCTCTCCCTGGCAAAGGATGAGGATAGGCCCATCAGAGCAGCCGAACATGCTCGGGAAACGGGAGGAATGCAGCCGAATCTGTCGTTCAGGCGACAGAACCGGGCGGCCAGGCTATCGCATCTGGCTCCACAGCCCTCATCCTGAGGAGCGCTTCCGCAGGGAGCGCGTCTCGAAGGATGCTCCAGAAGGCGTTTCCGGAGCAAACTGCAGCATCCTTCGAGACGCAGCCTCCGGCTGCTCCTCAGGATGAGGGCTCAAAAATCCAGATGCGATAGCCCTGGGACCGGGTGGCCAGGCTCGCCGCCACGCCGCGACGAGGCTATAGCCGTGCCTGCCCTGCCGCGAGACCTGTGCCGAGAGACCTTTGCCGTGATCCCCTGGACCCTGATCGACAGCGCGAAACTGCCCGGCCAGGGCGAGCTCAGGCTGAAGCGACGCGGCAGCGAGTTCTCGATCATGCTCGGCACCAACGAATTGATGAACAGCCGGCTCAGCGGCTCCGAGGAAGCGCTCGCCACGCTGGCCTGCGCGCGCCTTCGGGATGCGCCGCATCCCCAGTTCCTGATCGGCGGGCTCGGCATGGGCTTCACGCTGCGCGCGGCGCTTCAGGTTCTCGGCCCCGGCGCCAGGGTCGAGCAGGTCGAGTTGGTGCCCGAGGTCGTCGCCTGGGCGAAGGGGCCGATGGCGGAGGTCTTCGCGGGCTGTCTCGACGATCCCCGCGTCAGCGTGACGGTTGCCGATGTCGGCGCCGTCATCGCCGCCGCGCCGGCGCGCTACGACGCCATCCTGCTCGATGTCGACAACGGCCCGGAAGGGCTGACCGTGCCCAGCAATGACGGGCTCTACAGCGAGGCGGGCCTGGATGCCGCGCGCCGCGCCTTACGCCCCGGCGGCGTGCTTGCCGTCTGGTCGCAAGGGCCGGACCGCCGCTTCACGCAAAGGCTGCGGCAGGCGGGTTTCTCGGTGGAGGAGAAGACGGTGCGGGCCAACAAAGGCCGCAGCGGCGCGCGGCATGTGATCTGGCTGGCGGCGCGGCGCTAGGGCTCTGCCGGAAGCCGTCATACAACCGCCGGGCAGCGGGCGTTCTCAAGCAGAAAGCGCTGTCCCAAGGCGGTCGCCGCGACCATCACGCTGCAGCCCGGCGCCTGGGTTCTCGCCACATAGCCGCGATCGACGGCATCCTCCCAGATCGACAGCCGCGGGCAGGATGTCCGCCAGGTCTCCATCACCTCGGAATAGGATCGCGGTTCGCGCGCGACCCATTCGACAAGATCAAGCAGAAGGGGGTCGTTTACATCGGCCATAGCCAACTCCATGGCGTCCGACGTCGGATCAGATCCGTTCCCTCGCGACCAGAAGCCTCGATCGGACAGGTCGCAGTTTAAAGATTGGGCAAGCCTTCGTCCAAGGCCGCGGCGCGCGGCAGCAATGCGTCTGCATCATCGACGCCTTCGACCAGGATGAGATCGCGCGTCAGCGCTGCCTCGCGAAAGGCGAGCGCTTCGGCATAGAGCGGCGAGCCGTACCAGGCCCGCGCGGTCGCGGCATCGGCGAATTCGGCGATCACGATCGCGCTCGGCCGCCAATCGCCCTCCAGCACGCCGATTTCGCCGCCGCGCACGAGATAGCGCCCGCCGAAGGCCGCGATCGACCGGGCCGCCAGCTCCCGGTAAGCCGCCAGCGCCTCGCCCTCCCGGAGGGTCACGTCGGAGATCACATAAGCGCGCGCCATGCCGCGCTCCTTTCCGGGTGGATGAGGTGCTCAGAGCCGGTTTGGACCCTCCAGCCCTCATCCTGAGGAGCCGCGAAGCGGCGTCTCGAAGGATGCTCCAGATGGTTCCCGAGCCTCCTGGAGCCTCCTTCGAGACGCGCTCCTACGGAGCGCTCCTCAGGATGAGGGCTCGGGTGGTTTCCAGACAATCTCTCAGGCCTTTTGCCCGAGCGCGGCGATGATGTCGGCGCTGCTGCGGATGCGCGAAACGCGCGGCAGCGTCTTCGCCAGTGCGAATTCGTGCATCTCCGCGCCAAGCGAGGTCGATGCATCCTGCGCGACGATGACGGCGTAGCCATGCTGCCAGCCATCCCGTGCCGTCGATTCGACCCCGAAATTGGTGGCGATGCCGCCGATCACGATGCTGGTGATGCCGCGCCGCCGCAATTGCAGGTCGAGTTCGGTGCCGAAGAAGGCGCTCCATTGGCGCTTGACGATGCGGACCGTGGCCGGCAGCGCGGCGATCTCGGGCGCCAGCTCGGACCAGCCCGGAGGTGGCCCCCCGGCCGGCAACTGCATGGGCATGTCGACGGCCTGCGCGAGCCGGTCGCCGCCATCCCCGGAGAACGCGATCGTCACGGTCACGATCGGCGCTCCAGCGGCCAGGAAGGCTTGTCCGAGCCGCTGCGTCGCCGTGACGAGCGCGGCACGGTCATAAGGTGCCAGCGGCATGGCGAGCGTGCCGTTCTGGACATCGATGAGAATGAGCGCGGTTTTGCCAGGGTCGAGATGAAAGGTCATGGTGGTCTCCGGAAGCCGGGGCGTCGCGCTCGGGCAGATATGAGCCGGGCGGCGCTCATCAATATGAGGCAACCCTCACATTTGTGATTTATGAGAATGGACTCACAAAAGTCAAGCGCAGGCGTGAGCAAGACCGCCAAGATCACCAAGACGCCCAGCCGCGGGCGGGGCGTGCAGCGCGTCTCGGCCCTGCTCGACGCCGCATCCGCCGTGTTCGCCGAGGCCGGATACGAGGCTGCGACCACGACCGAGATCGCGCGGCGCGCCAACGCCTCGATCGGCTCGCTCTATCAGTTCTTCCCGACCAAGGAGCATCTGGCGGCGGCGCTGCACGCCCGCCATCTCGACAGCCTTGCCGCCGTCTTCGACAGTCTCGCCGCCAAGGCCCAGGGCGCGGCAAATGAGCACGGCGCGGCGAGCGACGGGATCATCGACGAGCTGTTCCAGCGCCTGCTGGTCTATCTCGAGGCCAATCCGGCCTTCCTCGTGCTTGGCGAGCGCCGGAGCCTCGATCCGGCGGTCAAGAAGCAGGCGCGGGCGCGGCTGCGCGGCGGCATTGCCGGCCTGCTGCAGACGATCGAGCCGCCGGTGCCGCGCGAACGCATAGCGCCACTGGCTGCCGTGATCCTGCATCTGATCCGCATGGCGGCGATGCTGCGTGCCGATGATGATCTTGCCATTCGCGACCCTGCGGTCGCGGAGCTGCGCGAGATGCTGCGGCGGCATCTCGCTGCGACGCAGGTGATGGCTTGTCCATGGGCGAAGGCCTTGCACGCAGGCTAAGGATCGACCGGGTGGCTCGCCGCAGGGCCGCATGCGACTATGGCACCGCCCTGTCGGCTTGCGGCCTTCATTCCAGCCCGCAAAGCCCCTCGCATGAATTGACCGAGAGCGCCGTGACGACTGCCTTCAACGGCGCCTGCACGGCGGGGCTGAGCGTCGGGAGCGCGGATTGGACTGTTGCGACGAGTGCGAGGCGGTCGCCGCGCGTCGTGCCCTTGGCCAGCGCCACGGCGTTCTCGGCAAGGCCATTCGCAAGCGCGTGCTGATTCTGCGGGGTCAAGCCAGGGCTGCGGAGCGCCAGCGTTGCCGAGTTGACGATCTCCAGGAAGCCCAGGCGCATCATGCGCAGCCCCTGGCGGCGCGCATCGTTCATCTCGTCGGGCTTCAGCCGCGTGATGAAATCGGCCACCGCCGGCATTGCAGCGGCAATGACCTTGATCAGGAAGACATGCGCGCGGGTGATCTCATCCTGGAACAGCATCGCGTTGCGTGCAGTGTCCGGCTGCTGGGCCGGATCGGCGGAAAACAGCGCATAGGCCTTCAGAACCTGCGTTTCCTTCTCCAGGATGCCGAGCAGCAGGGGAATGTCGTTCGATGTATAGGGCGGCCGGCCGAGGATGACAGGGGCGTTCCACAGCGCTCCCAGCACCTTGGCGTCTGCGGGATCGCTCCATCGCGGCAGGCTTCCGTTCGCCCGTCTCTGACGCGTCAGCGCGTCCATGGCGGAAAAAGCCGCGTTCAATTGGGCCGGCCCCGATGCCGGCACCTCCGCCCACGCCTTCCAGCCGGGCGCGCCCAGCAGCGAAGCGAGCAGCAGGAATTTGATCGGGAAGGATAATTTCGCTGTCATCGCGTCTCTCGTCATCTCATCTCGCTCCGTCGCGGAGGCATGATCGGCGCGCTAATCCTCGCCCAGCGGATAACCCTCGAACTCCTTCAGCGCCTTGAGCGCGAAGGTGGTGGCGATCCTGGCCACGCCGAGTTGCGCGTCGGCGAGCCAGGCGCCGGTCAGTTCCTCATAATCAGCCAGCGAGCCCGCCACGATGCGGGCGAGATAGTCGGCCTCGCCGCTGACGACCTGGACCTCGACCACGTCGGGACAGCTTTTCAGCACCTTCTCGACGCGCTCGCGCCGGCCGACCGAGTGGTCGCGCAGCGAGATCTGCGCGAAGGCGACGATGGCGTGGCCGGCAAGCTCCGGCGCGAGGCGTGCGCCATAGCCCCGGATCAGGCCGGACGTCTCCAGCTTGCGCACGCGCTCGAGGCAGGGCCGGGCGGAGAGCCCGACCCGCTCGGAGAGGGCCTGGTTGGTGATGCGCCCCTCCTCCCGCAGGACCGCGATGATCCGGCGGTCGATCGCGTCGAGCGTCGGCGTCTTGCGCTTCACGGCCTGCCCTTGCCCGCGGCGCGGGCTTCCGCGATCAGGCACAATTCGGTGAAGAGCACCTGCGCCGCGCATTGGGCCGTGTTGGAGGTCGCGTCATATTGCGGTGCGACCTCGACCACGTCGGCGGCGACGATGTTTGAACCCTTGAGCCCGCGCAGGATGGCGAGCGCCTCGCGCGGGGTGAGCCCGCCGACCTCTGGCGTGCCGGTGCCCGGCGCAAAGGCCGGATCGAGCGAATCGACATCGAAGGAGACGTAAGTCGGCCCGTCGCCGATGACGGCAAGCGCCTTGGCGATGACGGCGTCGAGCCCGAGCGCGTCCACCTCATTGGCATGGATCACGGTCATGCCGCTCTCATAGGAGAACTCCCAGAGATACTCGGCCCCGCCGCGGATGCCGATCTGGATCACGCGGTCGGGATCGAGCACGCCGTCGAGGACCGCCTGCCGGAACGGGCCGCCATGGTGGAATTTCGAGCCCTCATAGGGTCCCGACGTGTCGCAATGGGCGTCGATATGGACCATGCCGAGCGGGCGCTTCTCGCCGACCGCCCGCATGATCGGATAGGTGATCGAATGATCGCCGCCGACCGCGAGCGGCGAGACGCCGGCTGCGACGATGGTCTTGAAGGTCGCCTCGATGTCCTCATGGCAGCTTTCGAGCGAATAGCGCGAGCGGAACGGCACGTCGCCGATATCGGCCGCCTTCAGCATGCCGAAGGGGGCGGTGCCCAGGACATGGTCCATCGGGCCCATGCGCTCGACGGCGCGCACGGCGCGGGGCCCGAGCCGCGTGCCGGCGCGGTTGGTGACGCCGAGATCCATCGGCAGGCCGATGATCGCGACATCGAGACCGCCGAGATCGGGCAGGCCCAGCGCGTCGGGCCGATAGGGCGCGCTGATGAAGGTGGCGACGTCGGAGAAGGGCCATTTGCGCTTGTCGCCCTTGAACTGGTCGGCAGCGACCTTGGCGAAGCGCGGATCGTGGATATCGGCCCCGCTCGCGCCGGCATAGCGCGCTCTCAGCTGGCTGAGTTTATCCTGGTCCAATTTGTCCCCGGCCATGTCGCGCGCCTTTCGCATTTCGTCCGCATGAGATCGGGCGGAGGTTGACCGCATGCGTGAAAAGTTTCATGCGCTCCCGGCGCAGCCGTGCCATGTTCCAGGCGCAATTGTCGAGCCCGCAGGATGGCTCGACGGTCACAGGATGTTTGGGGAGATGTGCGTGAAAAACGTGCAAGTATAGGGCCGCACACAAGAGCGCGTTGCACCAAAGAACAATGCGCCCGGCCTTGATGATTGCTGCCGCCAGCCATCATTGTCCTGAAACACCGCAGGATGGGGCAAAACCCGTCTGCGCATCATTTTGCTGAAATCCCGGAGGAGATGTTCCACATGAAGCGTCGTCAATTCATCCAGACCGCCACTGCCGGCGCAGCCGCCGCGGCGGTCGCCATGCCGGCCGTGGCGCAGTCCAACCCCGAAGTGAAATGGCGCCTGGCGTCGAGCTTCCCGAAGTCGCTCGACACGATTTATGGCGCCGCCGAGGTCATGGCCAAGATGGTCTCCGACCTGACCGACGGCAAATTCCAGATCCAGGTCTTCGCCGCCGGCGAAATCGTGCCCGCGCTGCAGGCGGCCGACGCCGTGACCAACAACACCGTCGAGATGTGCCACACGGTGTCGTATTACTATGTCGGCAAGGATCCGACCTTCGCGATCGCGGCCTCGGTGCCTTTCGGCCTCAATGCGCGCGGCCAGAACGCCTGGCTCTACCAGGGCGGCGGCAACGAGCTGTTCAACGAGTTCTACAAGAAGTTCAACATCTACGGCCTGCCCTGCGGCAACACCGGCGCGCAGATGGGCGGCTGGTTCCGCAAGGAGATCAAGACCGTAGCCGACCTGCAGGGCATCAAGATGCGCATCGGCGGCATCGCCGGGCAGGTGCTGCAGAAGCTCGGCGTGGTGCCGCAGCAGATCGGCGGCGGCGACATCTACCCGGCGCTGGAAAAGGGCACGATCGACGGCGCCGAATGGGTCGGCCCCTATGACGACGAGAAGCTCGGCTTCGCCAAGGTGGCGCCGTACTACTACTATCCGGGCTTCTGGGAGGGTGGGCCGACGGTTCATGCCTTCGTCAACCTGGAGAAGTGGAATTCGCTGCCCAAGGCCTACCAGGCAGCACTGACCGCCGCCTGTACCCATGCCAACAACTGGATGGCGGCGAAGTACGACGTCGTGAACCCGCCGGCGCTGAAGCGCCTCGTCGGCGCCGGCACGCAGCTGCGCCCGTTCTCGCAGGAGATCCTGGAGGCCTGTCTCAAGGCCTCGAACGAGCTCTACGCCGAGATCTCGGCCAAGAACCCCGACTTCAAGAAAGCGATCGAATCGATGGCCGCTTTCCGCGGAGATCATTATCTCTGGTGGCAGGTCGCGGAACTCACTTTCGACGTCTTCCAGGTGCGCACGCGCTCCCGCTGAGGCCAGCGCCGCGCTCCGGCGCGGCGTTTGCACGGCCACCACGATTCGTCCTTAAAGCCCGGCAGGTTGCCGGGCTTTTTTCATGTTCCCTGATCGCGCCGACGCACTGGTCTGCCCCTGCCCCACCGGAAACGCCGACTCTTGCGCGCAAAGGTGGTGGATTCTAATGCAGCCATGTCATTTTTGCATGAACGCCATGCTTTTTCGCTTGCACTAGCGAAAAGACCTGCTTTGTTTGTGGGAACGCGAAGACTGGACGAACCGGCACGCGCATCGTCTTTGAGGGAGGACAGGTCCATATGAAGCGTCGTCAATTTCTGAAGACGGCAGGAGCCGGTGCCGCTGTCGGCATAGGGGCCGGCGTGATCGCGAGCCCGGCCATCGCGCAAGCGATGCCCGAGGTGAAGTGGCGCGTCACCTCATCCTTCCCGAAATCGCTGGATACGATCTATGGCGCTTCGGAAGTGATGGCCAAGGCCGTCTCGGAAGCGACCGACGGCAAATTCCAGATCCAGGTCTTCGCCGCCGGCGAGATCGTGCCCGGGCTGCAGGCCGCAGACGCCGTCACCAACGGCACCGTCGAGATGTGCCACACCGCGTCCTATTACTATGTCGGCAAGGATCCGACCTACGCCTTCGGCACCGCCGTGCCCTTCGGCCTCAACGCCCGCCAGCAGAACGCCTGGTTCTACCATGGCGGCGGCATGGAGCTGCTCAACGAGTTCTACAAGAAGGCCAATATCTACGCCCTGCCCGGCGGCAATACCGGCTGCCAGATGGGCGGCTGGTTCCGCAAGGAGATCAAGACCGTCGCCGACATGCAGGGCGTCAAGATGCGCATCGGCGGCTTCGCCGGGCAGGTGATGAGCAAGCTCGGCGTGGTGCCGCAGCAGATCGCCGGCGGCGACATCTATCCGGCGCTGGAAAAGGGCACGATCGACGCGGCCGAATGGGTCGGTCCCGCCGATGACGAGAAGCTCGGCTTCAACAAGGTCGCGCCGTTTTATTACTATCCGGGCTGGTGGGAGGGCGGCGCGGCGCTGCATTTCTTCATCAACACGGCGAAATGGGACGCCTTGCCGAAGCTCTACAAATCGGTCCTGACCACGGCCGCTGCACTCGCCAATATCGACATGCAGGCCAAATACGACGCGCGCAACCCGGCCGCGCTGAAGCGCCTCGTCGGTGCGGGCGCGCAGTTGCGGCCCTTCTCCCAGGAGATCATGGAAGCCTGCCTCAAGGCCTCGAAGGAGGTCTATGCCGAGACCTCGGCCAAGAACGCCGATTTCAAGAAGATCTACGAGGCGATGTCAGCCTTCCGCGGCGACGAGTATCTCTGGTTCCAGATCGCCGAATATTCCTATGACAATTTCCTGATCCGCGCGCGCGCGGCCAATCAGCTCTGAAAAGAGCGACCGGCCAGTTTTCTGGTCCAACTCGAAGCCTGACGAACCCCGGCCTTGCGGCCGGGGTTTTTCCTTGATCAAGAGGCTGCGGCCATGGCTTCGCCGGAATTCTGTCGTTACCATCGTCGCATGGCGCATCCGAAGGTCCCGACCGTGCTGATCCGATTCCTTGCACTTGCGACGCTCGTGGTCGCGGCCGTTCCTGCCATGGCGCAGGTCATCGGCGAGCCGATTCCGGGCCAGAGCACGACGACCTCCAAGGCGACGCCCTGGCGGCCTGCCAAGACGGCCCGGCCCTGCCCCGAATACGGCCCGGGTTTCGTGCGCATGGAAGGCAGCACCGCCTGCGTGCGTCTGGGCGGCTCGGTCGCGGTCGAATACGGCGTCCGCACGGGCGGCCGGAGCGGCTCGGCGGCGACGGGCGGCGTGCGTCTCGAAACCCGCGACCAGACGACGCTGGGTCCGGTGCGCACCGTCATCCAGGCCAGGGGCCGCGTCGACCGCGGGCTCGACGGCTACACTTACGGCTATCGCTGAGCTGGCGGGGACACCGGCGCATCCTGCTCTCATACCAACGGCGTTTGCCCTCGACTGCTGGCTGAGGCTCCCCCATCATTCCGGGGCGATCCGAAGGATCGAGCCCGGAACCCAGAACCGATACCGCTGCTTGAGAAGGCACGGGTCGCCGGCTCGCTTCACGAATATCCACAACGGTTCTGGGTTCCGGGCTCACGCCTCCGGCGTGCCCCGGAATGACGGCGGAGGATGACGCCATCGCTCAGCGCTGAAGGCCGTCAGTTTAACTCGTCGGGACGAGCCGCGCGATCTCGGCGCGCAGGACCGGCACCAGTTCCGCCTCGAACCAGGGGTTGCGCGTCAGCCAGGCATTGTTGCGCCAGGAAGGATGCGGCAGGGGCAGCACGCGCGGCATGACCGGCCGCTCCAGGATTGCCCGCCAGTTCGCCATCGTCTGTGAGAGCGTCGCCCCCTCGCTCGGCCCCAGATGCCAGGCCTGGGCATAGCGGCCGATCGCCAGCACCAGCTCGATCTCCGGCAGCGCCGCGAAGACGCGGGCGCGCCAATGCGGCGCGCATTCGCGGCGCGGCGGCCGGTCCCCGCCCTTGGCATCGAGACCGGGGAAGCAATGCCCCATCGGCACGATCGCGACCCTGGCCTCGTCGTAGAAGGCGGCCTCGTCGAGCCCGAGCCAGTTGCGCAAACGCACGCCGGAGGGATCGGTGAAGGGCCTGCCGCTGGCATGGACGCGCGTGCCCGGCGCCTGCCCGGCGATGCAGAGCCGCGCCGTCGCGCTCGCCTGGATGACCGGGCGCGGCTCATGCGGCAAGGGCGGCGAATAAAGCGGCGCATCGCGGCAGATCCGGCAGGCGCGCAGATCCCGCAGCACCGCCTCGAGCGGCTCGGCCGGGCTCACCGCCGCGCCAGGCGGGAGCGGCCGGGCGCGCGCGAGATCAGCCCGTCGCAGGTCCATTGCGCAGCGCCGGCGCTGAAGCCGTGCGGATCGCCGGGCTCGATGGTGGCGATGCCGTTGATGCGCCCGCTCGGTCGGCTGCGCAGCACATAGAGCCGGCCGCTCAACTCCACCGTGAAGCAATAGGTCCGGCGCGTCTGTGTCGGTCCGTAGTAGTAGCAGACCGCATCCGCCGTGGTGATCCAGCAGGCGTCCGTATTGGCGACATTGCGGTTGTGACCGCTGGCGCGGCCGTCGGGATGGTGGAATTCGCTGAAAGGCAGGTTGTTGCCGGAATAGCGGCCGCTCACCGTATTGCCCTCGAAGGCCTTGCGGATGGCGTCGCCGCTCAGGCGCTCGGCGGCATGGCCGACGGCACCCGCGCAGACCGACAAAGCCACGACCAGGGCAGTGCGGACGAGCCGCCGCATCATCGCGACGCGAACCGGCGCCGCGACATCGGCAGGGCCGGCGCCCGCGAGATCAGCCCGTCGCAATACCAGGGCGCGCCATTGTCGCTGTGCTTGCGCGGATTGCCGAGTTCGACCGTCGCAAAGGCATTGATCTGGCCGTTGGAGACGTTGCGCAGCACATAGAGCTTCTCGGTGGCCTCGACCGTGAAGCAATGCACCGTGCGGTCTGTCGGCGGGCCGTAATAATAGCAGACCTGATCCTCCTTGGTGATCCAGCAGGCGTCCTTGTTGGGCTGCCAGCCATTATGGCCGAGCGCGCGGCCGTCCGCGTCATGATATTCGGTGAAGAAGCCGCCATTGGTATAGCGGCCGCTGACCGTATTGCCCTCGAAGGCGCGTTTGATCGCCTCGCCGCTCAGGCGCTCGGCGGCGGAGACGGGAGATGCCAGCGCCAGAGATGCCAGCGCCAATTTTGCCAGCGCCAACCCTGCCCACGCCGAGACGACGATCACGCGCATTCAGGCCTTCCAACTCGGGCGAGCCGAGAGCTCGGCGTGCCAGCGGCGGATATGGACGAAATCCTCGGGCAGCGAAATACGCGAGGGCTTCATGAAATCGATCGCGACGCCGGCCGTGATGTCGGCCACCGTCAGGTTTTCACCGCAGACGAAGCGGTTGCCGGCGAGCTGGAGCTCGAGGATCCAGAGATGGTCCTCGATCTGCTCGCGATTGGCCTCGGCCCATTCGGGGACCTGCTCCTCCAGCTCCGCCATGGACGGGTGGCTGTGGCGGAAGATCGCGGTGACGCTGTTGAACAGGCCGAGCTCGACGCGGCGGTTCCACATCTCGGTCAGCGCCTGCTGCTTCGGATCGGCCCCGAACAACGGCGGCTGCGGATGCAGGCTCTCGATGTAGCGGCAGATCGCGATGGTCTCGGCCAGCGCGGTGCCATCGTCGAGCACGAGCACCGGCAGCCGCTGCAGCGGGTTGATGCGCGTGAAGCTTTCGCTCCTGTGCTCCTTCTTGGCGATATCCACCGGCACGAGCTCAGGCAGAGGCACGCCCTTCTCGGCGAAGAAGATCCGCACCCGCCGTGGATTGGGCGCCCGCCCGCCATCATAGAGCTTCATCGAAGACCTCTCCCTTTTGCGGGCCGACCCGACCATGGCGAGGCCTTTGCGGTCAACAGGATGACGTCATTTCATGATCGATGTTTGGCGATGACGATCATGGGCGATGCCCGAAAGCGAGCCTCGGCTGGACGTGCTGGATGACATGGGGGCTCCATGCCGGCTTTACGGAGAACTTTGCGTGAGATCCTGCCGGCGAGGCCGCGGCCGGAGCGGTGGTCATGCGGCCTGCCCCAGCGACTTGTCGGTCGCTCCGTCCATCCGGCCGATGGCGATCAGAACAGGCTCCAGCTCGCGCAGCGGCATCTCCTCGAATGGCAGGTTGACGAAGGCCGTGACGCGAGCGGTCAGGTCGCGATAGCTCTGCAGGAAGGCGGCACGTCTGGCTGCTTGCGGGCCCGAGACCGACGCGGGATCGTCCAGTCCCCAATGCACCCGCATCGGCACGCCGGGGAAGGCTGGACATATCGCCTCGGCCGCGTCGTCGCACACCGTGATGACGAGATCGAGTTCAGGAGCGGCAGGACCAAAGAACTCGTCCCAGGACTTCGAGCGCATCGCCGAGACGTCATAGCCGAGGTCGTCGAGCAGGCCGAGAGCCAGCGGATGAGGCATCTCCTGCGGACGGCTACCAGCGGAATAGGCTTGGATCCGTCCGAGCCCTTCACGATTCAACACCGCCTCCGCCATGATCGAGCGGGCCGAATTACCCGTGCAGACCACCAGCACGCGCAAGGGGCGCTCGCTGGCGACGAACTCCCGGCGAGCCGGGACGGATCGCGAAACGGGCGCGCATCCCGCTGGCCTCTCGCTGCAGCAGGCGTCGGAGAGGAAGGCGAGCAGCGCGTCGGCGCGCGGGGCCTGAGCGGCGAAAATGATGTGGCGGCCTTCCCGCCGCGACGCCAGCAGTCCGACCTGTTCGAGCGCGCCCAGATGGGTCGACAAGGTGTTGTGCGCCACGGCCAGCAGCCGGCCGATGTCTCCCGCCGCGAGCCCATGCGGGCGATACCGCATGAGCAGGCGGAAGATCTCCAGCCGCGTCGGCTGCGCCAGCGCGCCGAGCAGAGCCACTGCGTCGGGAGAATCCAGCCCTTGTGTCACGCCGCGTCGTCCCTTTTGCCCATATCCTTCCCGATTGCATCGAGACGGTGCTGCAACGCCATGCCTTGCAGCGTTGACAGCGGCAAGCTCGCAAAGATCGAAATCCAATTATTGAGCATGCGGTAGGCGTCCGCGAAGGCAAGCGCCTTCTGCACGTCTTCCCCTTGGAAGGCCGCAGGATCGGGCAACGTCCAGAGCGCTGTCATCGGGTTGCCGGGCCAGGCAGGTGGCGCGGCATTGGCTGCGGTCTCGGACAGGGTGAAGACGAAGTCGAGCTCTGGCGAGCCAGGCTGGGCAAACTCGTTCCAGCTCTTGGGATGCAGGCCCGCCATATCGTGATTCAAGGATTTCAGCAGTCGAGCGACAAATGGGCTGACCTCCGGCTGCGGTTGGCTTCCGGCGCTAAAGACCATGAACTTGTCGCGGGCGAGCCGCCGCATGATGGATTCCGCCATGATCGAACGGGCGTGGTTGCCCTTGCAGACGAAGAGGACCTTCAGGGGAGCCGTTTCCATGGGGCATTCTCGTTATGTCGGTTGTTATCGACATAAATGCTGCCCAAGCAACATGTCGGAGTCAACCGACATATTGACATGTTATCTTCGTTCAGGCGATGGACCGTTCAGGATCATCGTAGGGAGCGTGGGTCATGCGGGTCGGCATCAATGGCATGGGGCGCATCGGGCGCCTGGCTCTGAGGGCAGCTCTCGGCGCGGCCGAGCGCCAGGGCGACGATCCGCGTGCCGGCAATCGACTCGACGTCGTGCATCTCAACGAGATCAAGGGCGGAGCGTTGGCGACGGCCCATTTGCTGGAATTCGACAGCATGCAGGGCCGTTGGCGCGCCGATATGGGCCCAGAGAGCGAGAACGGAATTCGCATCGGCGAGCGCCGAATGGGCTTCTCGGCTCACGTGGTGCCCGGAGATATCCCTTGGGGTGACCTTGGCGTCGATGTCGTGCTTGAATGTACCGGCAAATTCCTGATGCCTGCGACGATCGAGGGGCATCTGAAGCGCGGCGCCAAGCGCGTCATCGTCGCCGCGCCGGTCAAGGACGCCTCGGTCCTCAACGTGGTCGTCGGCATCAACGAGCATCTCTACGAGCCGGACAAGCACCCGATCGTTACCGCAGCCTCCTGCACCACCAATTGCCTCGCCCCCGTGGTGAAGGTCGTTCATGAGGCTTTCCGTATCCGGCACGGCCAGATCACCACGATCCATGATCCGACCAACACGAATGTGGTCGTCGACGCGCCGCACAAGGACCTGCGCCGCGCCCGCTCCGCCATGCTCTCGCTGCAGCCGACGACGACCGGCAGCGCCACAGCGATCGCGCTGATCTACCCTGAACTCAAAGGCAAGCTCGACGGTCACGCCGTTCGTGCGCCGGTGCTGAACGCCTCGCTGACCGATTGCGTCTTCGAACTGGAGCGCCCGACGACGGCCGCCGAGGTCAACGAGCTGTTCAAGGCCGCTGCGAAGGGGCCGCTCGCCGGCATCCTGGGCTTCGAGTCGCGGCCGCTGGTCTCGATCGACTACCAGCGCGACACGCGCTCCTCGATCATCGACGGTCTGTCGACGCTGGTGACCGACGGCACCATGCTCAAGGTCTACGCCTGGTACGACAACGAGATGGGCTATGCCTGCCGCATGGTCGATCTCGCCTGCCACCTCGAACAGGTCGGGATCTAAGGTGACCGAAGGCTCGCGCAACTACGCCATCGTCACCGCGGCCTATTGGGGCTTCACCCTGACCGACGGCGCGTTGCGGATGCTCGTGCTGCTGCACTTCTTCCGGCTCGGCTATTCGCCCTTCACGCTCGCCTTCCTCTTCGTTCTCTATGAGGCAGCCGGCATCGCCGCCAACCTGATCGGCGGCTGGCTCGCGGCCCGCTATGGCATCACGCGCATGCTGGCGGTCGGGCTGACGACCCAGATCGCGGGATTCCTGCTGCTCTCGGGTCTTTCGCCGGACTGGACCGCGGCCGCCTCGGTGACGTGGGTCGTCATGGCGCAGGGCATCTGCGGGGTCGCCAAGGATCTGACCAAGACCGCCTCGAAATCTGCAATCAAGGTGGCGGAAGCCACCGCCAAGGCCGAAGACGCGGAGGGCCGCCTGTTCCGCTGGGTCGCCTGGTTCACCGGCTCGAAGAACGCGATGAAGGGCATCGGCTTCTTCCTCGGCGGGCTGCTGCTGGAGGCGCTGGGCTTCCGTGGCGCGCTCTGGGCGATGGCGGCCATGCTCGCGCTGATCCTGGTGGGCGTCGTCACCTCGCTGCCGGCGATGCTCGGCAAGGCCAAAGCCAGCAAAACTGCCCGCGAGCTCTTCGCCAAGAACCGGGCCGTCAACCTGCTGGCCCTCGCCCGTGTCGCGCTGTTTGGTGCACGCGATATCTGGTTCGTCGTGGGCGTGCCGGTGTTCCTCTATGCGTCCGGCTGGACCTTCACCATGGTCGGCACCTTTCTGGCGCTCTGGACGATCGGATATGGTGTCGTTCAGGCAGCGGCGCCCGCATTCGTGAAGAGGAGCTCCGACGGGCTTTCGGCGGAGGTGCCGGCAGCGCGGATGTGGTCTTTGGCTCTTGCCATCGTGCCGGTGGCGATCGCCGCGGTCCTTGCCAGCACCGCTGGCCTGCGGGCTGACCTGGTTTTGGTCGTCGGGCTATGCGTCTTCGGCTTTGCTTTCGCAGTGAACTCTTCAGTGCACTCCTACCTTATCCTGGCTTATGCCGGCTCTGAGAAATCGGCAGAGGATGTCGGCTTCTACTATGCGGCGAACGCGCTCGGCCGCTTCGCGGGGACGCTCCTTTCGGGCATGCTCTACCAGGTCGGGGGCATCCAAGCCTGCCTGATCGGTTCCGCACTGATGTTGGCAGCCTGCTTCCTCGCGACGCTTGCACTGCCAAGACGCGGTACTCTTGTCACTGCACGAGGCTGAAAGCAGCCTTCAAGACGCGCATCCTGCGGCTCGATCGGCGATGACTACGCGAACCGGTGTCCACTTCGCTCGAAAATGCTCTACCTCCTTGTTTTATCGCATTTTCTTCACGCGAACCGGTGTCCACTTCGCTCGAAAATGCTCTAGCGGCCGGCCGAGCGGTGGCGGATCGCGCGCTCCAGCGACAGCAACCCGCCATTCGCCAGCACCGCGAAGAGCGCCAGGAACAGGCCGATCGCCATGATCGTGTCGAGATCGCCCAGGCCCATCGCGTTGACGGCGGTGAAGCCCAGGCCCCGCTTCGAGGCGAACATCTCGCCGATCAGGACGCCGAGCAGGCTCAGCGAGAAACCGATCCGGATGCCGGCGACGAGTTCGGGAATGATCGCCGGCAGCACGACGGACCGCACCGCCTCGAAGGCGCTGAGCCGCATCACCTTGGCCGTGCGCAGATAGACCGGCTTCAATTGGCTGATCGCGTTGCGCGTCAGGAGCGTGATCGGCACGAGCCCATGCATGATGCCGAAGGCGACCTTCGCCGGCATTCCGAGCCCGAAGATCAGCAGCACCAGCGGATAAAGCGTCACCTTCGGCAGCGAGTAGAACGTCACCAGGATAGGCTCCATCACCTCCCCGACCGGCCGCAGCCAGGCGAGCACGACGCCGAGCCCGATGCCGAGCACGATCGACAGCGCCAGCGCCCAGAGGAAGGCCGTGCCGGTCTCGGCGACGTCGAGCCAGAACCGGCTGCTCCCCATCAGGACGACGAGCCGGGCCAGGGTCGCGGCGGGCGAACTGATCGCGCCCGATGCGGTGGCGAGGTGCAGGCCCTGCCAGCACAGGATCAGGACCAGGGCGAGCACGATCGGCGGCACGATGTTTCGCAGCGCTCCGCCCGGCAGGGTCTGGCTCGGCAGGGTTTTGCTCGCCACGGTGTTACTCGCCATCGCTTTGCTCGCCATCTTGGACCTCAGCGGCGCAGGCGCGATTGCAGGCGGCGGTCGAGCCTGTCGAGCGTCATGTTGACGAGCGTGACCGCAATCACGATCAGCAGCATCAGCCCGTACATCTGCCGGTTCTCGAAATTGTTGTAGGCATAGGCGATGGCGTAGCCGAGCCCGTCGCCCGACAGGATGAACTCCGAGGCGATGACGCCGATGAAGGAGTAGGCCACGCTCAGCCGCGCCCCGGTGAAGAAATACGGCGCCGCCGCCGGCAGCTGGATCATCAGCGCGGTCTTGACCGGCGACAGGCGCATGATCCGGGCGGTGCGCAGCAGCACGCCCGGAATCCGGTCGAGGCCGTTCATCGTGGCGGTGATCATCGCCACGATCGAGAGCAGCACGGCGATGGCGATGATGGCGGCGCTGTTGACGCCGAACAGCACGATGAAGACCGGGTAGAAGATGAAGGTCGGGACGGCGTAGTAGCTTGCGAGATAAGGCTCGACCGCGCGCCGCAAAAAATCACAGGCGTGGATCGCCACGCCCAGCACGAACCCCGCCGAAATCGAGATCACGACCGAGATCATCACATTGGTCAGGGTCAGGGCGATGGCGCGGTTGAACTCGCCCGACCACAGGATGTCGCTGAGACTGGCGACCATCGCGCTGGGCGGGATGATCACGGTCCTGGCGACCCAGCCCAAGGCGCAGGCCAGTTCCAGCGCCAGCACGCAGGACAGCACGACGGCCAGGGTGACGAGCCCACGATATCTCATCGCGGCCCTGCTCCTTGCGTCTGCATGTGCTTCATCGTCTCGGCGCGCAGCTTCTCCCAGATCCGGCCGGTCATCTCACCGAAGCGCGGATCGGCGACGATCCGGCTGTCGCGGTCCTTTGACCAGCCGGTCTCGATGACGTCGATGAACAGGCCCGGCCGCGCCGACATCACCCCGACGCGGTCGGCCAGCATCGCGGCCTCGTCGAGCGAATGCGTGATCAGGAGCACGGTTGCCCTGGTCTCGCGCCAGAGCCGCAGCAATTCGTCGCCCATGATCAGGCGGGTCTGCTGGTCGAGCGCGCCGAAAGGCTCGTCGAGCAGGATCAGCCGCGGCTGCAGCACGAGCGTGCGTGCGATGCAGACGCGCTGCCGCATCCCGCCCGACAACTGCGCCGGGTAGGATTGCCGGAAATCGCGCAGGCCCATGAAGCCGACAGCATAATCGACGCGGCGCTCGATCTCGGCCTGGCCGATTCCGGCCCGCTTCAGGCCGAAGGCGACATTGGCCTCGACCGTCAGCCAGGGAAACGAGGCGTCCTCCTGGAAGACGACGCCGATGCCGTCGGGCACGCCGGCGATCGGCTTGCCCTCGAAGCTCGCCGTGCCTTCGCTGGGCGGGTTCAGCCCCGCCAGCACGTCGAGCAGCGTCGATTTTCCGCAGCCGGACGGGCCGACGACCGAGAAGAACTCGCCCTGCCGGAGGTCGAGGTCGATCGGCCCCAGCGCATGCAGCGTCTTGCCGCCGCCGGGGAAGCGGTAATGACGTGTCACGCCCCTGAGGCTTGCGGCCGGCGGCTCGACTGCCGCTTTCGGAGCGTCGCGTGACGCCATGGCGAGGACCGTCATTGATCGGCCTTGAGGTCGGCCGGCAGGAAGGAGCGGTCGATCAGCGCCCCCCAATCCGGCAAGGCGGAGATCTCGCCGACGAGCTTGAGGCCCTCGCCGATCCGGTTCAGCTCGGCCGTGCTGAAGCCGCCCTCGCTCCACATCTGCGGCTCGATCATGTTCAGCATCGCGACCTTGGCCAGGCCGGGATCCATGTTGAACTGCCTGGCGACCATGTCGGAGGCGGCTTCCGGCGCCCGGTAGATCGCCTGCACGCCCATGCGGCGGCCGGCGATCAGGGCCTTGAGCTGCTCGGGCTTGGCCTTGGCGAATTCGCGGGTGGTGATGCCCACCGAGGTCGTCATCGCCGGCAGCAGGCCCTTGGCCGCGATCACCGTGCGGTAGCGGTCCTTGCGCAGGATCGACAGCGGCTCGATCAGGACGGCGGCCGAGACGGCTCCCTGCTCCAGCATGGTCAGCCCCTGAGTATAGCCGCCCGACGCGATGCGCTGGATCTTCGAGGCGTCGATGCCCTTCGCCGCCAACTCCATCAGGAAGACCATTTCGGAGGTCGATTTCGGCGAGGTGATCGCGACCTTCTTGCCGACGAGGTCCTCGAGGCTCTTGATCTCCGAGTTCGGCATCGTCACCAGGCTGGCCTCGGCGACCGTGCGGGTGCCGGAATGGATCAGCACGATCGGCAGCCCCTGCCTGGCGGCCGCCAGGGCGGCGGCCGTAGCGACCTCGCCATAGGGCACCTCGCTCGCCAGGATGTTGCGCACGCTCGTGCCGCCGCCACCCGAGCCAACCACGCCGGTCACGTCGATGCCGGCCTTCTTGAAATCGCCCTGCTCGATTGCAACAGCCACCGGAGCGCCATAGAGGCTCGCGCCCCATTGCGTGATCGAGATTTCGACCGCGCCGGCCGTGCCCGACAGGATCGACGTCGCGGCGAAGGCGAGCGCCCCCACCAGGGATCGAGCGCTGCTGCTTGTCTTGAAAACCATACGATTTCTCCCGAAAATCGCCGCCCGTGCTCCGAAGCGGAGGACGCAGCCGCAGTTGGATAGACAAGACCCGTGGTCAGCAAGTCGAGCTGTGGTCAGACCGTCTCGAAAACCTCGCTCAGCGTGATGCCCGATCGTCTCGACGACAATTCGATGGCCGCGTCCAGATCGGCCGCTCCGGTCGCGTGAATGGTGTAGAGCGCCCCGCCGGCCGCGACATGCTGGCCGACCGATGTCGCAAGATCGATGCCTGCCGCCTTGACGGCCGGCGCGCCGGCGCTGCGCGCGACGCCGGCCAGTTGCCAGCCGTCGACGGCGGCGACGTGGCCCGCCTGCGCGGCCCGCACGACATGGGTCAGCGGACCAGGCTCGGTCCGGGCCGTGCGGCCCTGCGCCGCCACGATGCGCTCGAAGCGGTCGCGTGCCGCGCCCGAGGCCAGCAGCGCCTCGGCTTGCGCCCGTCCGCGCGTGGAATCGCCGATTGCGGGATCGAAGGACAGGATCTCCGCAGCGAAGGTCAGCGCCTTCTCGCGCAGGTCACTGGGGGCCGCCGGGTCGCAATCCAGCACCAAGCCGACGTCGCGCAGTTCCAGGGCTGGCCCGATGCCGCGGCCGATCGCGCTGCTGCCGTCAGTGGCCAGCGCGCGCACGGTGAGGCCAAGCCCGGCGCCGACCAGCTCGAAGACGCGACAGAGTTCCCGGGCGTCAGCCAGGGTCTTCAGCTTGGCGTTGGGGCCGTAGGGACAATCGACCGCGACATGGGTCGATCCCGCAGTCCATTTCTTCGACATGATCGAGGCGACCGACCAGCGATTGCTGTCGAGGCCGAGCGGCCGCGTGATCGCATTGACCACGTCGTCGAGCGCGGAATGGTTGAGCCGGCCGTTCCAGGCGATGCAGGCCCCGGTCTGGTGCACGACGCGGGCGACATCGGCTGCCGTCAGGTCGACCCGGCAGGCGGCTTCCATCGCATCGGCCGTGCCCGATGCCGAGGTGATGGCGCGCGACGAGGTTTTGGGCATCAGCAGCCCGTGGGCGGCGACGATCGGGACCACGATCAGGGTGATGCGGCTGCCGGGAATACCGCCGAGCGAATGCTTGTCGACGACGATCGGCGCGTCCCAGGCGATCCTGGCCATGAAGCGGCAGCGCGCCTGCGCCACGGCGACGACCTCGACATCGTCGAGGTTCTGGATCGTCCTGACCAGGAAGGCCGAGACCTCGCTCTCGGGATAACGATCCTCGACGATGTCGCGAAACAGCGTCTCGTATTCGTCGGCGCAGAGGCGCCCGCCATCGATCTTGCGGCAGAGCAGCGCGCGGCTGCCGGGCGTGGGCGTGCGCCTGATCGACACCCTGTGGCCCTCCGGCAGCGCCAGCGCGTCGAAGGCCTCGGCCGAGAGGCCGATCTCGTCATCGCCGAGAAACGTGCCCGGCTCGACCATGCTGACCGCGGCCCGCACGCTGCGCCCCGCCGCCATGAGCTCGATGCGCCCGCTGCCGGCATAGGTCGCGGCCGGCACCGCGCTGCTCTCCTGAGGCAGGAACGCCATGTTCGCGCGCCCCGCATGGATCGGCATGCGGCGCAGCGCCATGCGCGCGGCGGCGGTCTCGATTGCTGCGACAAGGTGTTCGATCCCGGCCTCGACGCTCGCATCATTGGCGACCGTCAGGAGCTCGATCCCCTCCGGCAGCGGATCGGGACTGCGGTCGAGGCGCCGGTCGATCTCGGCTGCGCTCTCGCGGCCGCGCGCCAGGATGCGCTCGCGCAGCCTTGCGCGCGGCGCCGTGATCTCGACGACGACGAGGCGCGGCACGACGTCGATCAGCCCCGCCAAGGCCCCGCGCGAGCCATTGGCGACGACATGGCGCCCGGCCTCCAGCTCGGCGCGCAGCTGGATCGGCAGCCCATAGCTCAGCCCATGCGCCTGCCAGCAATGCAGGAAGCCGCCGGCCGCGACACGGCGTTCGAACTCTTCGGGAGAGACGGGCTCGTGATCCTCGCCCGGCCCTTCCGGGCGCGTGATGGCGCGCCGGCAGGCGACATAGCGGCCCGACGCCGCAAGAGTGGTCATCGCACCGGCGATCAGCGTGTCCTTCCCGACACCGCTCGCACCAACAATGACGAAGAGAATGCCGGGTTTCATCGGGTTTCGTCCGCCCGCCTCGTCAGCGCGGCTCGTCGAGGCCGATATCGACCGCCGGCGCCGATTGCAGCGGCCGGCTCGTCGAGACGTAGTCGACGCCGGTCTCGGCGATCGCCGCGATGGTATCGAGCCTGATCCCGCCCGAAGCCTCCAGCGCCGCCCGGCCATCGACGAAGAGAACGGCCTCGCGCATTGCCGGGATCGCCATGTTGTCGAGCATGATCACATCGGCGCCAGCGGCCAGCGCCTCGCGGACCTGCTCCAGCCGGTCGCATTCGACCTCGATCTTGGTCAGCGCCGGAACCTTCAGCTTCGCCCGCCGAACCGCTTCGGTGATGCTGCCGCAGACCGCGATGTGGTTGTCCTTGAGCATCACGCCATTGTCGAGGCCGAGCCGGTGGTTGAGCGAGCCGCCGCAGGCGGCGGCATGTTTCTCCAGCATCCGCAGGCCCGGCGTCGTCTTGCGGGTGTCGAGCAGGCGCGCCTTGGTGTGGGCGATGGCGGCGACGTATTTCGCGGTCTCGGTCGCGATGCCCGACAGGCGCTGGACGATGTTGAGCGCCACGCGCTCGGCGGTGAGGAGCGCCTGTGCCGGCCCGCTGACGATCATCAGCACCGCGCCCTTGTCGACGGCCTGCCCGTCCTCGACCTTCAGCTCCACCTGGCAGGACGGCTCGTAGCGCGTGAAGACGGCGGCGGCGACCTCGATGCCGGCAACCGTGATCGGCTCGCGCGCATTCATGTGAAAGGTCGCCCGGGCCTTGGGATCGATCATCAGCTGGGCCGTCAGGTCGAAGAAACCGATGTCCTCCGCCAGCCAGAGGTCGACCATGCGAAGTGCGGAGAAGCGGTCATACATGCGTCTTGCCTCACGATGATGCGAACGGATTGCGGGTCAGAACATTTTCCTGAGAACGAAGATCGCCGCCACCTGTTCGGCGGGATTGAGCTCCGCCAAGGTGCGGTGCGTGATGTCGCGCGCCCGGGGGATCATCTCGTCGAGCAGGGCCCGCCCCGCCGGCGTGATCGCGACCAGAACCTTGCGGGCGTCCTGCGGGTCCTTGTCGAGGGTGATGCAGCCGCGCGCGTGCAGGCGCTCGAGAATGCCGCGTATCGTGCCCTGGTCGATCGCGGTGGCGGCGATGAGATCCTTCTGGGAGGCCTGGCCCTGGCGCGCGAGGGCGCACAAAGTCGCGAACTGGACCGCGGTCATCTGCGGGTCGCCGATATGCTCCTGGAAGATCGCGAGATGCCGGTGATAGGCGCGCCGCAGCAGGTAGCCGATCTGCTCGGTGACGTCGTAGGGCTCAGGCAGCGCCGCGCAGGCCGCGTTCTCGGCAGCGACTTTGTTCTCGACGGCTTTTTGCGCCGGTCCCGACTGTCCTGACGCGAGCATGCGAGTCCTTCCGCTGGGGGAGACACAGGCACTTTTGAAGTCTTCGATTTATAGAGTGCACACTATTCGAAAGAGGGCGTCAATGGTGATTTTCTACCGAGGCGCCGCTGCATATGGCAAAATTGATCCAAAAAATTGGCAATTCTGGCCAGAACCGGGTCTCCGCGCCGCAGGCAGCCGACCAGAAAGAAGAGTGTACCCTGTTTCCTGGGCGAGATCCGGCCCTCGTCGCGTCTCCTTGGCGTCGGTGCGTCACGATCCTCGCCGGACCTGTTGAGCCCGGCGCAGGCGCTGGATCCTGGGTGGGCTTGGGGATGCTCGGCTCGATCGCGACCATCCAGACCGTCATTGCGAGCGTCAAGCCGAAGCAATCCAAAGGTCGTCGAGCTCTGGCGTCCGTGGATTGCCTCGTCGCTTTGCTCCTCGCCATGACGGTGCAACTCAAGCTGAAATCACTCTTCAATGCGCATGCGGCGTTATCTGTGTTGACGATGTGGATACGAGTATGGCTTATCAACTCCGGGGTGACCGATTGGCAGATCGATCAACCCGCGCAGCAAAGCGCGATCAACCCGGAGAGAATGGAACCCTGAGAATGCCACCCGCCGCATCTGTCGAGAAGCGACCGGCATCGGAAACGAAGACGACGACGATAAACCTGAGAGTACCCCGGCAGACACGAGATCTCATCGACACCGCTGCAAATGTCGTCGGGAAAACGCGTACGGAGTTCATGCTGGAGAGTGCGAAGCAGCACGCGATCGATGTCTTGATCGATCAGAAGCTGTTCTCTCTGAACGAGGCGCAGTTCGAAGCGTTTATGGATGTCCTCGACAATCCGCCGCCGCCCAGCTCACGACTGAAGAGACTGTTCGCCGAGAAATCCCCATGGGAGACGTGACGAACATATCGACGAAGTTCGGGAGCGGTCTTTCGCCCCCGAGCCCCATCACCTCTCATCACGATCTCAGCCGGTTCGCCTGCGGCCACGATGCCCTCGACGATTGGCTGAAGGCTCGCGCTGTGAAAAGCGAAGGGCAAACCAGCCGCACATATGTCTGCGCCGAGCGCAATCTCGTCGTGGGCTACTACTGCATTTCGAGCGCCTCCGTCAGATTGGGGGCAGCGCCTGGAAAGCTGCGGAGAAACAGCCCGGATCCCGTGCCGATGATCGTCCTTGGTCGCTTGGCGGTGTGCAAAACTCACGAGCGACAGGGTATCGGTGCCGGCCTTCTGAAGGACGCTCTTCTTCGGGCAATCCAAACCTCCAAAATCATCGGCGTGCGAGGCGTCCTCGTGCACGCTATCGATGACAGTGCCGCGGCCTTCTACACGCGTTTCGATTTTGTTGAATTCCCCGCGGAGAGCAGGACGATGTTCATACCGATCGAGACTGCGATCAGGGCTCTCGGCTGAAACACCGCGAAGTTCAACGAGATCTCGTAAGGCCGCCGTCGAGCATTGCCCTCGAGAAAAACCGATGCCGGCTCTCGTAGCAACGCTCTAAGACACCGTTTGGGAATTCCCTCAGCCCTCATCCTCAGGAGCCATTCCCTTGGGAATGGCGTCTCGAAGGATGCTCCGGGAGGCTCCGGAACCATCTGGAGCATCCTTCGAGACGCCGCTGACGCGGCTCCTCAGGATGAGGGCTGGAGGTTCCAAACGGGCTCTAACGTGGATGTTCCCGTCGCCAGGTCTCGGGCCGCTCGAAGTCGAGCGCCCAGAGCCCGCGCCCGGCCGCCCTCGCCTGCTCTTCCTCATTGCGATAGCCGCCATAGGCGACCGCCTGGCCCTGCCGTACCAGCTCGGCGTTGATGTCGATCTCGCCGACGCGGCAATGGGCGAGGCCGCGGCCATAGCGATCGAGCTTGCTGATCTCGCAGGTGACGAGGCCACGCACCAGCAAATCGGCCAGGGCGCGGCGCGCACTGCGTCCGCAATCGACCGGCCTGCCCGCCTTGGTCATGCAGCTCTGGCGATATTCGGGCGCATCCAGCCCTTCCAGGCGCAATTCCTCGCCATTCAGCCTGAGCGAATCGCCGTCGATCGCCTGCGCCGCGCCGGTCAGCATACGAGCAGGCCCGAGCCGATATTGCAGCACGGCGCCCGCTATCGCCAATAAACCAAGGATTCCAAGGGCGACCACGAGATCGACCAGCCGGCTGACGCGCCGCCAGCCGAAGGGGCCTGACCTGAAACGACCGAATCCGAAGCGCGCCATCAGGAAGAGCTTAACGATTTACCGACCATGATGGCGAGCCGGCGGTGCATCCTGCGCCGCCGGGCGAGGACATTTTTGCTCCGATCATGGCGGAAGTCACGGCTGAACAGGTGCAACGCGGGCGTGGGCCCGACCCGAACGCATTGGCGCGCCGCAAGCTCGTCACGCGCGAGGTCAAGTCGGTGCGCGAGCGGCTGACCTCCTCGACCGGGCTCGAGCGCGCCTTCGACTACGAATTGCTGCGGCTGTTCGCACAATACCGCATGAACGGCACCGCCGGCACGCTGGTGCTGGCGCTTTGCATCGCGGCGGCGGCCTGCCTGTGGATACCCGTCTACAGGGTCGCGCCCTGGGTCGGCGCCGTCATCCTCAGCTCGCTGGTGATCGTGATCCTGTGCCGGCGTTTCCTCGCGCAGGAGACCGGCGATGTCCGGATCAAGCTGTGGCGCCGTCTCTTCGCCCTGGCGGAAGGGGTCCATGGCTTCACCTGGTCCCTGATCCTGCTGCTGTTCGCGCAGAGCGGCGCGCCTGGGGCCAAGGTCTTCGTCACCACGACCCTGCTGATCGTCAGCGCGCTGACTGTGATGCTGTCGGCCTCGATTCCGATCGCGGTCTATGCCGGGCTGCTGCCGATCACCGTCGGCATCGGCCTGTTCTTCTGGGGTCGCAACGATATCGACAGCGTGACGATGGCGCTGATGGCGGCGTCCGCCCAGTTCTTCTTCATCTTCCTGGCCAACCGGCTCTATGCCAGCTCGGTTTCCACAATCGAATTCCGCGCCGAAAAGGACGCGCTGATCGCGGAGCTGGAAACTGCGACCGCCAATTCCGACGAGGCCCGGCGCAAGGCGGAGGAAGCCAACCTCGCCAAATCACGCTTCCTCGCCACGATGAGCCATGAGCTGCGCACGCCGCTCAACGCGATCCTGGGCTTCTCGGAGGTGATGAAGAACGAGGTTTTCGGCGGGCACGCCAACGCCGCCTACAAGGAATATTCCGCCGACATCCACGGCTCGGGCCAGCATCTGCTCGAGCTGATCAACGAGATCCTCGATCTCTCGCGCATCGAGGCCGGCAAATACGAGCTCAACGAGGAGGCACTCTCGCTCGCCGCCATCGCCGATGATTGCCGCCACATGCTGAACCTGCGCGCCAAGGCCAAGGGCCAGACGATCCGCGAGGCGATCGAACCGCATCTGCCCAAGGTCTGGGCCGATGAGCGGGCGATCCGGCAGGTGGTGCTGAACATCCTCTCCAACGCGATCAAGTTCACCCCGCAGGGCGGCGAGATCTCGATCAAGGTCGGCTGGACCGCCAATGGCGGACAATATGTCTCGATCACCGATACCGGACCCGGCATCCCGGAGGATGAAATCCCGATCGTGCTGCAGACCTTCGGGCGCGGCTCGCTGGCGATCAAGACGGCCGAGCAGGGCTCAGGCCTCGGCCTGCCGATCGTGAAGGGGCTGATCGACCTGCATGGCGGCGGCTTCCACCTGAAATCGAAGCCGCGCGCCGGAACCGAAGTGACGATCACGCTCCCGGCCGAGCGGGTGATGGATACGCTGGCGGCCCTGCCGGAGCCGACGACGAGGGCGGCCTGAAAGGCGAGTGGCGAATGGCGAATAGCGAATGGTGAGAGTGGCTCTACTCGCTACTCACCACTCGCTATTCGCTATTTCGCCATTCGCCCCCACATTCAGTCCACGACCCGGACTGCGCCTTTGGCAGCGCTCGTCGTCATCGCGGCATAGGCCTTGAGCGCGGTCGTGATCTTGCGCTTGCGCGGCGCGGCGGGCTTCCAGGCGTCCTTGCCCTTGGCCTCCATCGCGGCACGCCGGCGCGCCAGCTCCTCCTCCGAGACCTGCAGGCTGATGCCGCGGTTGGGGATATCGATGGCGATGATGTCGCCATTCTCGACCAGGCCGATCGCGCCCCCTTCTGCCGCTTCAGGCGAGACATGGCCGATCGAGAGGCCCGACGAGCCGCCCGAGAAGCGCCCATCGGTGACCAGCGCGCAGGCCTTGCCGAGCCCCTTCGATTTCAGATAGCTCGTCGGATAAAGCATTTCCTGCATGCCCGGCCCGCCGCGCGGCCCCTCATAGCGAATGACGACGACGTCGCCTTCCCTAACCTTGCGGTTGAGGATGCCCTCGACGGCGGCGTCCTGGCTCTCGAAGATCACCGCCGGCCCGGAGAAGCTCAGGATCGAGGCGTCGACGCCGGCCGTCTTCACGATGCAACCGTCGAGCGCGATGTTCCCGGACAGCACGGCGAGCCCGCCATCCCTGGAATGGGCATGATCCTTGTCGCGGATCACGCCGCCGGCGCGATCGAGATCGAGTTCCTCGAAGCGGCGCTCCTGGCTGAAGGCGACCTGCGTCGGCACACCGCCGGGGGCTGCGCTGTAGAAGCTCTTCACCGCCTCGCTTTGCGTCCGCGTGATGTCCCAGCGCGACAGGGCTTCCGCCATCGTCGCCGCATGGACCGTCGGCAGCGAGGTGTCGATCAGCCCGGCGCGATCGAGCTCGCCGAGGATCGCCATGATGCCGCCGGCGCGGTGGACATCCTCCATATGGACGTTGGCGACCGAAGGCGCGACCTTGCACAGCACCGGCACACGCCGCGACAACCGGTCGATATCGGCCATGGTGAAAGCGATCTCGGCCTCATGGGCGGCGGCGAGCAGATGCAGCACCGTATTGGTCGAGCCGCCCATGGCGATGTCGAGCGTCATCGCGTTCTCGAAGGCCTTGAAGCTCGCGACATTGCGCGGCAGCACGCTCGCATCATCCTGCTCGTACCAGCGCCGGGCGATGTCGACGATCAGGTGCCCCGCCTCGACGAAGAGGCGCTTGCGGTCGGCATGCGTCGCCAGCACCGAGCCGTTGCCCGGCAGCGCCAGCCCCAGCGCCTCGGTGAGGCAGTTCATCGAATTGGCGGTGAACATGCCCGAGCAGGAGCCGCAGGTCGGGCAGGCGGAGCGCTCGATCACATCGACTTCGCTGTCGGAATATTTGCTGTCGGCGGCAGCCACCATCGCATCGACGAGGTCGACTTTCTTGAGCACGCCCTCGGCGATGTATTTGCCCGCTTCCATCGGCCCGCCGGAGACGAAGACGGTGGGGATGTTGAGCCGCATCGCCGCCATCAGCATGCCGGGCGTGATCTTGTCGCAGTTCGAGATGCAGACCATCGCGTCGGCGCAATGGGCGTTGACCATGTACTCGACGCTGTCGGCGATGATCTCGCGCGAGGGCAGGCTGTAGAGCATGCCGTCATGGCCCATGGCGATGCCGTCATCGACCGCGATGGTGTTGAACTCCTTGGCGACGCCGCCGGCCTGTTCGATCTCGCGGGCGACGAGCTGGCCGAGATCCTTGAGATGGACATGGCCGGGCACGAACTGGGTGAAGGAGTTGACCACGGCGATGATCGGCTTGCCGAAATCTGAGTCCTTCATGCCGGTGGCGCGCCAGAGGCCGCGCGCGCCGGCCATGTTGCGGCCCTTGGTGGTGGTGTCGGATCTCAGCTTCGGCATGGTTCACCCTCTCCGCCCGGGAGACTGGACGTCAGAATATCGCCGGCACTCACCAGAGAGGGAGAGCAGGATCGACACAAAAAACCGGTCCCCACGTTTTCGCATCCTGCTCTAGCGGCTGCGCCGCCGCCGGCAAAATTGAATTCTTCGATTTCCAGGATCGGCGCGGCCGATCGCAAGCCGCTGTCGCAGAAAGAGCGTTTTCGAGCGAAGTGGATACCGGCTCGCGTGAAGAAAACGCGTTTAAGCAAATTGCTCCAGCTGGAGACGGCTCGCCGGAGTTGGCATAACGGGGCATGGCCGGCGATCTCGACGGCAGGCGCGTCCGAAAGACACCGCATGATCCGCAATATCGACATCGACCTGATGCGCTGCCTCGTGACCATCGCCGAGAAGGGCAGTTTTACGCGGGCGGCGGCAGCGCTGTTCCGCAGCCAGTCGACGATCAGCTCGCAGGTGCGCCGGCTGGAGGAGCTGGTCGGCCACACCTTGCTGCAGCGCTCGCCCCATGAGGTGGCGCTGACGCGCGCCGGCGAGGATTTCCTGGGTTATGCGCGCCGCATCGTGGCCTTGCATGACGAGGCGCTCGACGTCGCCGATGCGCAGAGCGTGAGCGGGCCGGTGCGGCTGGCGGTGATGGACGACTACGCCACGATCGTGCTGCCGGAGACCCTCGCCCGCTTCGTGCGCTCCCATCCCGATGTCGAGCTCGAGGTCACGACCGGTTTCACCCGCGACCTGCTGACCAGGCTCGGCGAAGAGTTCGATCTCGTCCTCACCACCCAGAAGCAGGGCGACGGGCGCGGCGAGGTGCTGCGCAGCGAACGCACCGTCTGGGCCTGCTCGGACCGGCATGATCTGTCTCGAGAACATGGCCTGTCTCTGGAGGAGCCCCTCAAGCTTGCCCTGCTCAGCGCGCCCAACATGTACCGGGAATGGGGGCTCGCCGCCCTGAACGCGGCGGGGCTGAGCTGGCGCATCCTGTTCAGCAGTTCCAGCATCGGCGCGGTCGAGGCCATGGCGGCCTCGGGCGCCGCCGTGACCATCGTCAAGGCCGGCACGGCGCGGCCGGGCCTGCGACTGCTCGGCGCGGCCGATGGTTTGCCGGCCCTGCCGGCCTCCGAGATCGCGCTGCACATGGCGCCTGGCCGCGCCAGCCCCGCGATGCGGGCGCTCTGCGACTTCCTGCGGCAGGCGCTGACGCAAGGCGGCGACGAGAGCAGCCAGGGCGAAGCCTGACGAGGGCTCAGGCCTCCGCCGCCCCCTTCCCCGCCACACCGGCCTGAGCGAAGGTCGCCATGCCGGAATGGATCGCGGCGGCGGCCTTGACCAGCGAAGCGGCAAGCGCTGCCCCGGTGCCCTCGCCCAGCCGCATGTCGAGCGCCAGCAGCGGCTGCTTGCCGAGTCGGGCCAGGACCTGCGCATGCGCGCCCTCGGCCGAGAGATGGCCGGCGAGGCAATGGTCGATCGATGACGGCTCCAGCGCGTGCAGGATCGCGGCGGCGGCGGTGACGACATAGCCGTCGAGAATGACCGGGATGCGCTGCGAGCGCGCGGCGATGATGGCGCCGCAGATCGCCGCGATCTCGCGCCCGCCGAAGCGGCGCAGGACCTCGAGCGGGTCGCGCAGATGGGCCGCGTGCAGGGCAAGCCCCGCCTCGACGGCGGCGACCTTGCGCTTCAGGCCGGCGTCGTCGACACCGGTGCCGCGGCCGCACCAGATCGCGGCATCGCCGCCATAGAGCGCGGCATAGATCGCGGCTGCGGAGGTGGTGTTGCCGATGCCCATCTCGCCGAGGCAAAGCAGATCAGCCCCGCCCGCGAGCGCCTCCATGCCGAAGGCCATGGTGGCGACACAGGCGCGCTCGTCGAGCGCGTCGCCTTGCGTGAAATCGCCGGTCGGCAGGTCGAGCGCGAGATCGAAGACCTTGAAGCCGATATCGAAGGCCGCGCAGATCTGGTTGATCGCCGCGCCGCCGGCGGCGAAATTCTCCAGCATCTGACGCGTGACCGCCTGCGGAAAGGCGGAGACGCCCTGGGCCACGACGCCGTGATTGCCGGCGAAGACGCAGACCAGCGGCCGGTCGACGCGCGGGATCGGCTTGGCCTGCCAGGCGGCGAGCCATTCGGCGATCTCCTCCATGCGGCCGAGGCTGCCGGCCGGCTTGGTCAGTTCCTTGTCGCGAGCCCGCACCGCATTGGCCGCGGCCATGTCGGGGCCGGGCATGGCGGCAATGAGCTGACGGATATCGTCGAAGGGCAAGCCGGAAGCGGGCATGGGCGTCTCGTCGGGCGATGCGGAGATGGGCACCGGGCGCTTCGCCATGGCGGCCGGCTCGCCGCTGCTGCTATAGGCTCGGGCGCATGAAGACAATCGAGGACGACGAGACCGCATGAGCGAAACGCAGGCCGAGAGCGCAAATGCGGGGCAAGGCGAGCCGTCATTTGAGGACGAGCCGATTTGGCCGGGCTGGCTGGCGGCGACCGCGATCTGCGTGCGCTTCTATTCGCGGCTGCCGTTTCCGCGCCTGGCGAGCGAAGGCGAGGTCCACGCCATGCCGGATTTCCGGCTGGTGCCGCGCGCCTTGCCGCTCGCCGCCCTCCTCATCGCGCTGCCGGCGGCGCTGATCCTGCTGGGGGCGGGCCTTGCCGGCATCAACCCGACGCTGTCAGCCGTGCTTGCCGTCAGCGCGCTCGTGCTCGCCACCGGGGCCTTCCATGAGGACGGTCTCGCCGACGCCACTGATGGGCTGTTCGGCGGACATACCCCGGAACGGCGCCTGGAGATCATGAAGGACAGCCGCGTCGGCAGCTTCGGCGTGATGGCGCTGGGATTGTCGCTGCTGCTGCGCGTCACGACGCTGGCCGCGATCCTGGCGGCGGCCGGCCCCTGGGCTGCGGCCGGCGCCGTCCTCATCGCCGCGCCCTGGTCCCGGGCGGAGGGCATCTATCTGCTCGCGACCGAGAAACCGGCGCGTAGGGAGGGCGCATCGGTGGCGGTCGGCCGGCCGACGGGGCGCACAGCCCTGATCGCATTTTGTCTGTCGGCGGCCTTCGCGATCGCCCTCGACAACACGCTTTCCCTGCCCCCCTTCGGCCTGGCCCTCGGCCTGTTCCTGAGCTTCGGCACCGGGACGATACTCAAGCGGCTCTGCCGCCGCCTGATCGGCGGTCAGACCGGCGATATCGTCGGCGCGATGCAGCAGCTCTCCGAGATCGCGATCTATCTCGGCTTCGCGCTCATGCTGGGAGCCGCCAAGCCGTGACCACCGCGTCGAGCCCCTGCGTCAAGATCTGCGTGATCGACCCCGCCAGCAAGCTCTGCCAGGGCTGCGGCCGGACGCTCAAGGAAATCGCGCAATGGGCCGGCATGAGCGAGGCGCAGCGGCTGGCGGTGATGGCGCTTCTGCCGGAGCGCATGCGGGCGCAGCGAAGCTGACCGCTCAATCCTGCGGAGTGGCGCTGCGGGCCGTCGCGACGAGCGCCTCGCCCGCCAGCCGGTAGAAGATCTTCTCCCGCTGCGCGACCGCGCCGAGGCTCTCATAGAAGCGCAGCAATTCGGGATTGGCGGCGTCCGCCGTCCAGTCGAGACGCTTATGGCCGCGCACCAAGGCGAGGTCGGCAAGGGCACGCATCAGGGCGCGGCCGATGCCGGCGCCACGTGCCTCACGCGCCACGTAAAGCTCCTTCAGGAAGAAGCCCGAGGTCAGGCCGGGCCCGGGATAGATCGCCGCCGCCGCGGCGAAGCCGAGCAGCGCCGCCCCATCCTCGGCGATCAGGATCTCGACGCCGGCCGGCGGCGCCGCGATGCCGGCCAGGATCTGCGCCGGCTCCGGGCACGGCACGCGATAATGCCCCTGCATCTCGACCATCAGAGCCACCAGCGCCGAATGGTCGGCCTCCGTGAGATGGCGAATGCGAATGTGCCGGGTCTGAGCAGCCATCACTTGCCTCCCTCCATCACTTGCCTCCCTCCATCACTTGGCTTCCTCCATAACTTGCCCCCTTCAGGCAAGCAGCGACCAGAGGAAGCGCGCGGCGATGACCAGCAGGAACAGCCCGAAGGCCACCTCCAGCTTGCGCTTCGAGAGCCTATGCGCCAGGCGCGCGCCGATCGGGGCCGTCCAGATCGAGGTCGGGATGAAGAGCAGGAAGCCGATGAAGGAGACATAGCCGAGCGAGAGCGGCGGCAGGAGGTTCATCTTCGGCCAGCCGGCATAGATGAAGCCGAGCGCGCCAGGGATCGAGATCAGCACGCCCAGCCCCGAGGAGGTCGCGACGGCCTGGTGGATCGGGCGGCCATAGAAGGTCATGAACAGGCTCGACAACTGGCCGCCGCCAATGCCCATCAGGGCCGAGAGCACGCCGATGATGCCGCCATAGACCGTCATCAGCGGCCTGCCCGGCATCTCGGAGCCGAGCTGCCAGCGATCCGAGGCGAAGAGCAGGCGCATGGCGCTGGCGACCGCGACGACGACGAAGACGATCTTGAACAGATCAGGCGGCGCGAAGCGGGCGACATAGCTGCCGAGGAGGACGCCGAGCACGACCGGAACCGCCCAGACCTTGAGAATGTCGAGATCGACCAGCCCCTTGGCGCGATGGGCGTTGAAGGAGCGGATCGAGGTCGGGATGATGATGGCGAGCGAGGTGCCGACGCAAAGCGGCATGCGCACCTCTTCGGGCACGCCGATGACGCGGAAGACCTCGTAGAGCACCGGCACGATGACCGCGCCGCCACCGACGCCGAAAAGGCCTGCGAGCACGCCTGTGAAGGCGCCTGCGACGACGAGCGAGACGGCGAGGAAGGCGAGGTCGCCGATCGGTATTCCAGCAAACATGGGATGAGCCCGGTGAATTCGAGGCGCATCCTGTGGGCGATTTCGCCTGCGACGGCAAGGCGCCTGCGGCAGGGCCGGCATGCCAAGGCAGGACAGGAGCGGGACAAGCAAGAGCCGGACCGGAACGAGTCTCCTCCCATGCGGCTGCGGCAAGGCAGCCCCGCTGCCACGGGACTCGACCGAGCGCGACGGCGCGGCCGATCCTGAGGCCGCGTCCGAGAGCCGGATGTGAAAAAACGGACACTGGTTTTTCGCAGGAGCGATGCTCTAAGCTCCTGGAACCGACGCCGCTGCAACCCATCACAGGAAAGGATCAGAGACACCCCGGAGATGGCATGCAGCACCCGGACTAAATCGTTTCAATCAATAAAAATTGAGGGAGGTTATGATGACGGACTCCTATGAAGCGAGATCTCCGCAAGGCGCGCTTTCGCGGCGAGCCCTGATCAGGGCGGCCAGTGCCGGCGTACTCGCCGCGGCCGCTGGCCCCGTTCTGGCGCAGACCGCCGCCAGCCCCGCCGCACCACCGACAACCATCACCAACCCGCCGCGCGATTTCAGCCGGCGCGGCCAGCCGACGACCTATTTCTGGGATCCCGACATCATCGCAGTCGACCCGTCCTTCAATGGCCTGGCCCAGCCCAACGCCGCGATCCAGCGGCTCTGGACCGGCGGGCTCTGGGTCGAGGGGCCGGCCTGGAACGCACAGGGGCAATATCTGGTCTGGAGCGACATCCCGCGCAACCGCCAGATGCGCTGGATCGAGGATGACGGCCATGTCAGCGTCTTCCGCGCGCCCTCCGGCAACAGCAACGGCAACAGCTTCGACTTCCAGGGCCGGCAGCTCTCCTGCGAGCATCTCAACCGCCGCGTCGTGCGCTATGAGCTCGACGGTTCTGCGACCGTGCTCGCCGACAGTTTCCAGGGCAAGAAGCTGAACTCGCCCAATGATATCGCAGCCCATCCCGACGGCAGCTACTGGTTCACCGACCCGCCCTATGGCGGCCAGCTCTATGAGGGCGCACCGGACGCCGCCGGCGGCCCGAGCAACGCCAATGGCAAGATCAATCCGCGGCTTGGCCAGTTGCCCGGCATCGGGCTGGCGAAGCGCGAATTGCCGACCAACACCTACCGGCTCGACCCGAGCGGGCGCCTCGACATCGTCGCCACCGAGCAGCAGGTGCCCGACCCCAACGGCCTGTGCTTCTCGCCCGATTTCAAGAAGCTCTACATCGCCTCGACCGGCAAGGGACCGGGCGACACCGGGCCGGGCGGTAAGGGCGACATCCATGTCTTCGATGTCGGCGCCGACAACAAGCTCTCGAACCAGAAGCTCTTCGCCGATTGCATGATCGACGGCATCAATTGCGGGCCGGACGGCTTGCGCTGCGATGTCGAGGGCAATCTCTGGGCCTCGTCCAATGCCGGGCGCAATGTCGGTTATAACGGCGTCACGGTGTTCAACCCGGCCGGCAAGGTGATCGGCCGGATCAGGCTGCCGGAGGTCTGCGGCAACATCTGCTTCGGCGGCCCCAAGCGCAACCGGCTGTTCATGGCCGCGAGCCAGTCGATCTACGCGGTCTATCTTGCGACGCAAGGAGCCGGGCCGGGCTGAGCGCTCTCATGGAGGAGCCCCGGAGCGGTACGCTCCGGGGCTCCTCCATCATTCCGGCGGCAAAGCAGACGGCCTTTGGCGATGACCGATGGCGTCATCCTCCCCCGTCATTCCGGGGCGATCCGAAGGATCGAGCCCGGAACCCAGAACCGATGCCGCTGCTTGAGAAGACACGGGGCAGCCGGCTCGCTTCACGAGGACGCACATCGGTTCTGGGTTGCGGGCTCAGGCCTGCGGCCTGCCCCGGAATGACGGGGAGAATAACGCCGTAACTCAGCGTCAAAGGCGCTGGTATTACGCGTCGAGGATCGGGGCGAAGCCGCCATGGATCAGGCGCTTGCCGTCGAAGGGCATCTCGCGCTGCATCCGCGGATCGGCCATGACCTTCCGCCAGCCGGCGTCGCGGACGGCCTTCGAGGGCCACTCGATCCAGGAATAGACCACCTTCTCGTCGCCCGTCGCCTTCACCGCCCGCTTGAAATCGGTGAGCTTGCCGTCGGGAACATCCTCGCCCCAGCTGTCGACGACGCGGGCGGCGCCGTGCTCGCACAGAACGGCGCCGTGATGCCTGCAGAAATCGCGATAGGCATCCTTGTTGCCGGCCGGGACCGCTGCGACCATGCCGTCGACATAGGCCATGCCATGGCTGGCGCCCTGCTGGGCAAGCGACGCGAATCCGCCATAGATCATGCGCTTGCCGTCGAAGGGCATGGACGCGCCCATCTCCTTCATGCGCGGGTCGTTCATCATCTTCTCATTCGCGGCGTCGGCGGCAGCCTTGTCGGGAAATTCGAGCCAGGAGAAGACGACGACCTCGTCGGGCGCAGCCTTCACCGCGCCCTTGAAGTCGGTCAGCTTGCCGTCGGGGATGTCGTCGCCCCAGGCCTCGACGATGCGGGTCGCGCCGAACTCCCTGAAGATCGGGGCGGCCTCAGCGGCATGCTGGCGATAGGCCTCCTTGTTCGCGGCCGGAACGGCGACGACGAATCCTTGCACATAGGTCATGGCTTCACTCCCATGGGGTTAGAGGCCGGTTAGAGAGAACCGGCAGGCCAGCGCCGCACTCGATGAAGCGGGCGCCAAAACGACAGGGCGCGGGCTTGGAGCCCATTTGGAATCTCCAGCCCTCATCCTGAGGAGCCGCTTCGCTGCGTCTCGAAGGATGCTCCAGATGATTCGCGAGCCTCCTGGACATCCTTCGAGACGCGCTCCTGCGGAGCGCTCCCCAGGATGAGGGCTGAGGGGTATCTCAAGCGGCCTGTCAGCCGCAGCAGGCGCTCGCGGGCGCCGGCTCGGAGGCTCCCTTCGCGGCGGGCTTGTCCTCATAGCGATCATGATGGCGCATCCAGTCCATGATCGTGGTCTCGTTGCGGCCCTTGGGCATCATGTCGAGAAAGTTGTTCGCGCCGATGAGCAGGTCGCCGCCGCGCGCATAGGTCGAGTAGGTGTGGAAGATCTCGCCGGCCTCGTTGCGATAGAACACGCTGAAGCCCGGCATCTCGCCGCCCTCCCCGTCATGCATCTCGTAATTGTATTCGTAGCGTCCCGCCGCGCGCTCGGCCGGGCTCGGCGAGACGTGGAAGTCGTCGTTGAAGTCGCTGCCTGCCGAGGAGACCCAGGCGAAATCCCAGCCCATGCGCTTCCGGAACGGCTGGAACTCCGCATAAGGCGCGCGCGACACGGCAACGAGACTGACATCGTGATGCTTCAGATGCAGGTTCGCGCCGTCGAAATGGTCGGCGAGGAAGGAGCAGCCCGGACAGCCCTCCGTCCAGCCCGGCCCGAACATGAAATGATAGATCAGGAGCTGGCTGTTGGCGCCGAACAGATCCGCCAGCGTCAGGCGGCCATCCCGCCCCTCGAAGGCATAATCCTTATCCACCTTGACCCAGGGCAAGGCGCGCCGCTCGGCGCTGAGCGCGTCGCGCTGCCGGGTGAACGCCTTTTCGCGGGCGAGATGCGCCTTGCGGGCCAAGAGCCAGTCTTCGCGGGATACGACTTGATGTTGCATCGTCTCGTCTCCTTGTTGGGCAGGGTTTTTGGTTGGGCCGGGCTCTTGTCGACAGGCGTCTGCCCGGCCGGATTCCAAAGCCGTTGCCGATCGCATGCGCGATCAGGCGAACAGCGCCTCCAGCTTGACCATCGAGCCGGTCCAGCCATGGGTGTGGCCCTTGACCGCCTGCTCGTCGAAGAGCTGCTCATGCAGCAGCGTCAGGATGGTGATGTCGCCATCGGGCTTCAGCGTGACAGTGACGCGCGAGACGCGCTCGGGCGTCGTGATCCAGGACCAACTGAAGACCAGCCGCTCGTTCTCGACGACCTCCTGATAGGCGCCCGAGACCTGATGCCGCTCGCCGGTGTTTTCGAGCATCACGATGCGGTAGACGCCACCGACCCGGACATCGAGCTCGGCCTCCAGCGTCTCGACGTTTTCCGGCCCGAACCAGCGCGTCAGCAGCTTGGGATCGGTCCAGGCCCGATAGACCTCGGCGGGGCTGGCGTTCAGGCGCCGCTTCATCGTCAGGCTAGGAGTGGTCCTGGGCGGATTAGCCCTGGTCGGGGTGGCCTTGGCTTTCGGAGTGATCTTGGCTCGAGCATCCATCGCATCGCCTCCCGGCGCGTTTCTGTTTCAGGCGCGCCCTCCTGCGGGCGTCGTCTTTCAGGTGTTCGCTTTCAGCTGTTCTCTTGCAGCCGTTCTTTTGCCTTTCAGCTCTTCTCCTGGCGCTGCGCGTTGAGCATCGCCTCCAGCGCATCGAGGCGCTGCGTCCAGAACCGTTGGTAGCGCGCGAGCCAGCCCATCGCCTCCTCCATCGGTTCCGCGTTGAGGCGGCACGACACCGTGCGCCCCTGCTTCGAGCGCGTGACCAGCCCGGCGTCGGAGAGCACGTCGAGATGCTTCATGATCGCCGGCAGCGAGACCGGAAAGGGTCGCGCCAATTCGCTGATCGAGAGCCCGTCCTCCCCCTCGAGACGCGCCAGCAGCGCCCGCCGCGTCGGATCGGACAGAGCGGAAAAGGTGCGGTCGAGCTGCGTCTCTTGAAACTTAACCATTAGGTTAAGTTTAGGCGCACAACTCGGCGCCGTCAAGCCTCGCGCAGATACCCACATGGCGCTCTTGTTGTTGGGAGTCTCAAAGTCTGCCGCAGTTGAGCAAAACTGCCGCAAACCGCGCCCGTTATGGCTTACGTCATTGATCTGGAGGGTGCCTGTGTGTGGAATTAGAGGCTCTGGGTTATCGGCAAAGGCAGCGAGCAATAGCGGCCGTCGGCGGCCACCTTCCGTGGTCAGTGCCGGATATCGATGTCAAAATCTTCGATGCCCAGATCGTCCGAGGGGGCCTGGATCTCCAGAGACACCGGGGAAACCGGAGGACTTACAGGCCTTGCAAATCCGCTCTGAATTGCATCGTAAAACAGGACCAGAGTGAGCAAATAAAGCGCGGCCTCGATCAAGGAAATACGCCTTGGGTTGTGCCTCTCAAGGTAGTCCTGCTCGTCTCGCTCGGCTTGGCGCCGACGAAGTTTGGCACGGGCGTTGTCAACACAGGGAGCGTGGTCGTTCTGCATGGTCGTTGATCCATTGGCGCTCGCGCCAATTGCTGGGAAACTCGCCTGCGGCGGGTGGCCGACCTTGGTCGTGGTGATCAGTGCGCCGCAACGGAACTGCCCTGCCCTTTTCGGGCGAACAGGATCGCAACAGCCGCGATGGCCAGGATGACGCCAATGATCGCGAAGGTGTCGCTGAAGCCCATGACCAACGCCTGCCGCTTCACCGTTTTGCCGAGCGCGATGACTGCCTGCTGCTGGGCAGCCGCATGATCCGAGACGCCGTGCGACATGAAGTAGTTGGTCATCTGGTCGAGGCGGCCCCTGACCTCGTCGCGGAAGGGCGTGACGGCCTGTCCGATGATGTTTGAATGAAACTGCTCCCGCTTGGTGATGATCGTCCCAAGCACGGCGGTACCGACCGCGCCGCCAAGATTGCGGAGCATGTTGAACAGGCCCGACGCGTTCGCCGCGTCCGTGGGCTGGATGCTCATCATCGCGATCGCCGTCAGCGGGGTGATCACCATCGACTGGCCGACGGCACGGACGACGTTGGGCCAGAACAGCTGGTCACCGGAATAGTTCAGCGACATATGCGTGTTCATGAAACATGAGGCGGCGAACAGGGCGATGCCGACAAAGGTGATGTAGCGGATGTCGAAGCGCTTCATCAGCATCGGGACAAGCGGAATGAGGAGAAGCTGCGGGAGCCCGGTCCACGCCAGGACCATGCCGATCTGCTCGGCGTTATAGCCCTGCACCTGGCCGAGATACTGCGGCAGGACATAGACCGAGCCGAACAGGCCAAACCCGACCAGGACGTTCGACAGCGTGCCGACTGTAAAGTTGCGGTTCCTCAGCAGCGAGAGATCGACAAGCGGCTTCTTGACCGTCAACTCGATCCAGACAAAGGCCCCCAGAAACACAGCGGCAATCGCTGCGAGACGAACGATGAAGGTCGACTGGAACCAGTCCTCCTTGTTGCCCTCCTCGAGCAGGGTCTGCAGCGCCGACAGGCCGATCGCCATCGTCGCGATGCCAGCCCAGTCGCCCTGCTTGAGCAGGCCCAGCTGTGACGGCTGCTTTTCGAGCGTCAGTGAAAGCGCGACCACCATCGCGACGCTGGGCAGCGTGTTGATGAAGAAGATCGTCTGCCAGCCGTAGTTCTCGGTGAGGTAGCCGCCAATCGTCGGCCCGATCGCCGGAGCGAATGTCACCGCCAGCGCGAACATGGCCAGGCCCATCGGCTGCTGCGATTTGGGCAGGCGGGTCGCGACCATGGTGAAAGCCATCGGGATGAGCACGCCGCCGGCAAAGCCCTGAAGGCCGCGCATGGCGATCATCTCGCCGAGATTGCTGGCGAAGGCGCAGGCCATCGAGAACAGGGCGAACGCGATCGTGCTCCAGATCATATAGAGCTTGAACGAGAAGACGCGGCTGAGAAAACTCGTCAGCGGGATGACGATGATCTCGCCGATCAGGTAGGACGTCGAGATCCAGGCGCCGTTGTCGATGCCGGTGCCGATGCCGCCCTCGATATCGAGCAGCGAGGCGTTGGTGATCTGAATATTGAGGATCGCCATGAAGGCCCCGATGGCCCCGGCCGTGATCGCGATCCAGGTCGACAAGCTCGCCTTGTCACCGGTTGACGGGGTCGATGGGGCAACGGTCGGCATTTGCGTAGACATGGCCCAGCTCCTTGCAAGCCGGGCGCGCGGATTACCGCGCGTCCGCCACTGAATTGTTCTTGGAAATCTTGGTGTCGATGGTCGGAACGACCGACATGCCAGGTCGCAGGCTGCCAGCAAGGCTGTGGCCGGAATCGAGGACGATCTTGACCGGAACGCGCTGGACGACCTTGGTGAAGTTGCCGGTCGCATTGTCGGGCGGAAGCAGGGCAAATTCCTGGCCGCTGGCCGGAGCGATGCTGTCGACATGCCCCTCCACCGCGACACCCGGGAACATGTCGACCTCGATCTCGACCTTCTGACCGGGCTTCACATTGGTCAGCTGTGTTTCCTTGAAGTTCGCTACGACATAGGCGTTCGCGACGGGGACGACGGCCATCAACTGCGTGCCGGCCTGGACATATTGGCCGACCCGAAGCGTCCGGTTTCCGACGATACCGTCGACGGGGGCCAGAACGGCGGTATAGGACAAGTTGAGTTCGGCCTGGCGCTGAACGGCTTCGTCATGGGAAACCGTAGCCCTTGCCTGGGCCAGGTCGGCCTTGATCAGATCGACCTGCTTTTGTGCCTGGGCGAGCGAGGCCACATCGCGATCGATCGCGGCACGCGCAGCCGAGATTTTGGCGACCGCCGCCTGTGCGTTCTGCACGGAGCCATAGCCCGTCCTGGCGAGGTTGGCGTAGCGCTCGTTGTCCTGCTCGGCGAAGTTCGCAGTTGCCTTGTCGACTTCGACCGTCGCCTTGGCTGTATCGATCGCAGACTGCTGGGCCTCAAGCTGGGCCAGCTTGCTGGCGACGGCGGCTCGGGCTGCTTCGACGTCGGCCTTTGCCTGATCAAGCGCGACGCGGAAGTCTCGATCGTCGATCCGGGCAAGAACCTGGCCGGCCCTGACCGGTTCGTTGTCGCGGACCAGCACTTGGCCGATATAGCCGGAGACCTTCGGAGCAATCGTGGTGCTGTCGGCCTTCACATAGGCATCGTCCGTCGAGATCTGAAAGCGACCGACGTTCCAATACCCATGACCCCAATAGCCGATGCCGACGAGCGCGATCAGTGCGACACCTCCCAGCGCCACGCGGCGCAGGACGTGGCTGCTGCGAGCTTTTTCCTCTGGCGGCGGCGACAAAGCAGAATCAGCCGGCTTTTCAACCGTGGTTACCGGGACAACCCGCTCGCCAGGCATGGCGCGCTCGGCTTTGATGCGATCTTCATGTGTGCTCATCGATCCAGCTCCTACTGGGCGTCGCGATCGGCTGTTTCGTCATTTAGAAAATTGCTATTTTCCAAATAGTCCTTATATTGGCTGTGTCAACGACATTTTGGAAAATATCCATGCGCCAAAATCACGAGACGGTGAAGCGTTCTCGCGGACGCCCCCAGAAGCGGTGCGATGCCGACACGCTGCATCTCATCGTTGAAGCGGCCGATCGCGAATTTCAGTCGAAGGGCTATGCCGGTACGAGCATCATGACGGTGGCGCAGCGCGCCGGTGTCTCGACCAAGACGCTCTACAAGCTCGTTGCCACAAAGGCGGAGTTGTTCGAGCGTACGATCCAAGACCGCATTGGCCGCTTCCTGCTCGATGTGGTCGACGACGTCAGCGACGATCTCGATCCGCGAGCCGCGCTTGAACACATCCTGTTTGCATTCGGCGTCCTGACGCTGAGCCCGGAGACCATCGCGATCACGCGGCTCGTCATCAGCGAGTGCGAGCGGTTTCCCGAGGTCGCAAGGGCTTTCTACCAATCAGCCATCGTGCCCGTGAACGGCATCATTGAAGCCTGGCTGACGACGCAGAAGGACAAAGGTCTCCTGCGCTTTGACGACGTCCACATCACCTCGGGGCTGCTCCGCGGCATGATGATCATGGAGCCGCAGCGCACAGCCATGATGGCACAGCGAGGCGCTCCGCATCGCGATGAGATTGCTCTTCGGGCAAGGCAGTGCGCAGACGTCTTTTACAACGGCTGCAAGGCGTAATATCCGCCGCAGCGTCTATCCGCGCCCGCGCAGTTCCTCGACAAGCCGGATCGCCGAGCGGCGCTCATGTCGGGGCAGCCGGTCTTCGGCCTCAAGGATGCCGGTTGACACCTCCACCCTGGCCCCGAGCTTCCGCTGCGGCTGGGGTTTTTGCGCCGATGCGCTCGGGCAAGCGCAGCGGATCGCCCCTGAAGTGGTCACCGCTGCTTGAAATGACGCTCAAAGGGCATCGATGCGGGCAAGCTTCAGGCGTTGGCAATGCTGGCAGCTGCGACCGGCATCATCCTCGCCGCCATCTCCTGAATCTTCAATGCTGGCGCCCCTCTCGAAGGGGCGCTCTCCTTCGACCTCACTGAAGGCGAAACTCGCCACCGACTGCACGCAGGTCCGCCGGCCCGATCAACTCATTATGGCTGACCGTGATGCGATACAGCGCGCCTTCCAGTTTGGCCTGCCAGAAGGCCAGGAACTTGTTCAATTCCGGGAACCGCGGGGCGAGATCGTAATCTTGCCAGATATATTCCTGCAGGATGGAGGGGTGGTCCGGCAGTCGATAAAGGATGCCGGCGGTCGTCAACCCGTAGCCACTGATCTGCCGCGCGAAGTCGCGTGAAGCCATGTGTCGAACTCCGAAGCTGCCCTGCCCGATGGCAGCGCAGAACCAACGTGTCTGCAAGCCCAAAAGTTTCATTTATGGCGCCTTTTCAGGCTGTTAGCACTCCATCAAAAAAAGTGCTGCCAGCCTCTTGAAGCCGAAATTCTCCAAAACCAAATCATCGCGCGGGCGAGGTGCCTTGAGCTCGCGCGTCATTGCCGCGCAGCTCGCACAGGGCCAGCCCGCCTTGTTTGTGACCGACATGGAAATTGGAGGAACTCATGAAGTTTCGGCCACTGCATGACCGCGTTGTCGTCAAGCGCATCGACGCCGAGGAGAAGACCAAGGGCGGGATCATCATCCCTGACACCGCCAAGGAAAAGCCTCAGGAGGGCGAAGTCGTCGCCGTGGGGCCCGGCGCCCGCGACGAGGCCGGCAAGCTCGTTCCGCTCGATCTCAAGGCCGGCGACCGCGTGCTGTTCGGCAAATGGAGCGGCACCGAGGTCAAGCTCGATGGCGAGGATCTCCTGATCATGAAGGAGAGCGACATTATGGGCGTCATCGAGGCCGCGACGCCCCTGAAGCAGGCTGCCTGACGGGGCCTGATCCGATCAACCGTGAAACCTCAAGTCTGAAGGAGTGAGGAATTATGGCTGCAAAAGATGTGAAATTCGCCCAGGACGCGCGTGAGCGGATGCTGCGCGGCGTCGATATCCTGGCCAATGCCGTCAAGGTCACGCTCGGTCCCAAGGGCCGTAACGTCGTGATCGAGAAGTCGTTCGGTGCTCCCCGCATCACCAAGGACGGCGTCACCGTCGCCAAGGAGATCGAGCTTTCCGACAAGTTCGAGAACATGGGCGCCCAGATGGTGCGCGAAGTGGCCTCGAAGCAGAACGATGCCGCCGGCGACGGCACCACGACCGCGACCGTGCTCGCGCAGGCCATCGTCAAGGAAGGCGCCAAGGCGGTGGCCGCCGGCATGAACCCGATGGACCTGAAGCGCGGCATCGACCTCGCCGTGGCGACCGTGATCAACTCGCTCGAAAGCAATTCGCGCAAGGTCACGAAGTCCGACGAAGTGGCCCAGGTCGGCACCATCTCCGCCAATGGGGACCGCGCCATCGGCCGGATGATTGCCGAGGCCATGGAGAAGGTCGGCAACGAGGGGGTCATTACCGTCGAGGAAGCCAAGACCGCCGAGACCGAGCTCGACGTCGTCGAGGGCATGCAATTCGACCGCGGTTACCTCTCGCCCTACTTCGTCACCAACTCCGAGAAGATGATCGCGGAGCTCGAAGACCCCTATATCCTCATCCACGAGAAGAAGCTGTCGGGCCTGCAAGCCATGCTGCCGCTGCTGGAGACGGTGGTGCAGACCGGCAAGCCGCTCCTGATCGTGGCTGAGGATGTCGAGGGCGAGGCCCTGGCCACGCTCGTCGTCAACAAGCTCCGTGGCGGCCTGAAGATCGCGGCCGTCAAAGCGCCGGGCTTTGGCGACCGCCGCAAGGCCATGCTCGAGGACATCGCGATCCTCACCGGCGGTACGGCGATCAGCGAGGATCTCGGCATCAAGCTCGAAAACGTGACGCTCCAAATGCTCGGCCGCGCCAAGAAGGTGCGTATCGAGAAGGAGAACACCACGATCGTCGACGGCGCCGGTTCCAAGACGGAGATCGAGGCCCGCGTTGCGCAGATCAAAGCGCAGATCGAGGAGACCACCTCGGACTACGACCGCGAGAAGCTTCAGGAGCGTCTGGCCAAGCTCGCCGGCGGCGTCGCTGTGATCCGCGTCGGCGGCGCGACCGAGGTCGAGGTCAAGGAGAAGAAGGACCGCGTCGACGACGCCCTGAACGCGACCCGCGCAGCCGTGCAGGAAGGCATCCTGCCTGGCGGCGGGGTTGCGCTTCTGCGGGCGGTCAAGGCGCTCGAGGCTCTGGTGCCGGTCAATGACGATCAGAAGACGGGCATCGAGATCGTCCGCAAGGCGATCACCGCACCCGCGCGTCAGATCGTCGACAATGCCGGCGACGACGGCGCCGTCGTGATCGGCAAGCTGCTGGAGTCGAGCGACTACAGCCACGGCTACGATGCGCAGACCGGCACCTATGGCGATCTGGTCAAGGCTGGCATCATCGACCCGACCAAGGTCGTGCGCACGGCGATCCAGGATGCGGCGTCCGTTGCCGGGCTGCTGATCACCACCGAGGCGATGATCGCGGAACTGCCGAAGAAGGAGGCGGCTCCGCCGATGCCGGCCGGCGGCATGGACTTTTGAACAGGAAGGGCGCTGCGCTCCTCGCAGCGCCCTTTTTCCCAGCCGGAAGGGAGGAAGATATGCGCACCGATTTGTTCGCCCGCCCTGTCACCATCCTGACCGGGCCGGGCTTTCCGAGAGCTGTGCGGTCTCTTACCGAGGCGTATCAGCTTCTCATCGATGATCCCGGGTTTACGCGGGACGCTGGCTATACCTTCGCACTCAAGGCCTGCCAGGCTGCGCTTGCCGGCGAGATCGAAGTGGAGACAGCGCGGGGTCTGTTCGTCGCCTTGGCGGAGAAACATGATTTGCTGGCGCCTGATTTGAAGGCGTTTACGGCCTTCCAGAGGCGACGGGGCAACGATCCGCATCCCGGTGATTGATTTCCGAAGCTCAGGGCACACGAACAGGAAAAGCCGATCGGCCTTGGATTGCCTGATCGAACCGATCGCGTCGCCACTGAAGCGGCAGCGGCGATCGGATCGCCTGAATTGCGCGCTGGTCGCGTATTTTTGTCGAAGCCTTGGATCGGGCGAGGTCGCGCTGCGAGCGCCCCTAGAGCATTTCCGCGTTTCTCCGAATCGCTGAAATGCTCTAACTCCTTATTTTATCGCATTTTCTTAAACCGGTGCCCACTTCGCTCGAAAATGCTCTAGCAGGTTCAGCAACGGCGGACGCGAAACCGCCGTTCGACGGTGACGCCGAGCGGCCATGGCACAAATCCGGCTGATCCGAAATCGAACGTTTCGGTTTTCGTGCGCGAACCGGAGGCGACCTTCAGGATTAGGTCGAAGATGCGCTGGCCGGCCGGTTGCCCGGTCTCCTCACCATCGAGGATGGTGCCGCAATTGACGTTCATATCCTCTTCCATGCGGCGGAAGAGCGGTGCGTTCGTCGCGATCTTGAGCTTCTCGGCCTGAGAAAGATCAGCAGAGATCGCCCGGCCGAGCCGATCTCGGTATGGACGCCAAGATCCTGGACGCCCAGATCAGGGCAGGTTGTCCCGCAGGAAGATGTCGATCCCGATGCGTTCCTGATCCGCCACCAGCCGATCTCCTGAGCAATATGCCAGCAGCACGCGCGCCGCCGAGCGCGCTTCGTGACCTGGATCCTGGCTGATGATCGCGTCGATCTCGCCGTGCAGCAGGAAGCGCCGTGTATGCGGCGTCAATTCATGAGCGATCCAGACGATTTCCTGGGCACGGCCGGCCTGCTGCAGCGCGGCTGCAATGCCGCGGTTGCCGGCGCCCGCATTATAGAGACCGACGAGATCGGCATGCTGCCGCAGCAGGGCCTCTGTCGCTGCCAGCGTCTGCTCGTTGTCGTCGCGCCCCTGGACCGCCGGAAGCATGATCAGATCAGGAAATTCGCGCGCCATGACCTGATTGAAGCCATAGAGGCGCTCGGCATGGTCGCGTAGCGAAAGCGAACCGGCGATCACAGCGACGACACCCTGGCGGCCTCCCAGGAAGCGGCCCATCAGCGTCGCCGCGGTGCGTCCCGCAGCGGGATTGTCGATGCCGACATAATGCAGCCGCCGCGCGCTCGGCACGTCGGAGACCAAGGTGACGACGGGGACGCCGCGATCGGCGAGATCGTCGATGGCGGCGCGCACGCGCGGATGGTCGAGCGCGATCGTCGCAACGCCGTGATAGCCGGGCAGGACGCCCTCGAGGACGCGCGCCAGCGCATCGGCGTCAAAGACATCGACATGCTCCACATCGATGAAGGCGCGCTGGGCGGCCAGCCACTCGGCGGTGCGCGCGACCTGCTCGGCCAGCATGGTCATGAAGCTGTTGGCTCCGCTGGGCAGCACGAAGAGGAAGCGGAAGTTCTGATTGCGGGCGAGACGGGCCGCTGCGGGATCGGCCCGGTAGCCGAGCCTGGAGACGGCCGCCTCGACCCGCGCGATCGTCTTGTCGCGCACGCCGTCGCGGCGGTTGACGACGCGGTCCGCAGTGGCGAGCGACACGCCCGCGGCGCGCGCGACATCCTCCAGCGTCGCCCGGCCGATGACCCCTGTCTCTCCTGCCCCCATTATCGCGCCGCCCAGAGCATCCCGCGCGTCAGCATGGTGCGTATCTCCGGCAGATCCAGCTCATAGGCGCGGTGACCCAACGAGCAGTAAAACACCCGGCCCTGCCCATAGCGCTTCTTCCACACGACCGGCATCTCGACGCCGTCGATCCAGGAGGCATGCTCGCCGCTGAACCGCGTCGTCGCCAAGACCTCGATGGCGGGGTCGACATGCATATAGTACTGCTCCGAACGGTGCTCAAAACCGGAGATCCCGGCCATGATCGGATCATCGGGCCTGATGATATCGACCTTGTAGTCGATGATGTTGCCGGGATGGGCAACCCACTGGCCGCCGCACATGAACTGGTAGTCCACAGAATCGCGGAACGCGTCGCACATACCGCCATGATGGCCAGCCAGCCCGACGCCGCCGCGGACCGCATCGCACAGCGCCAGCGCCTCCGGCTTCTCGATCTTCGACATCGTGTAGATCGGCACGATCAGGGACAGATCGCGGATCGCGGGATCGAGGAAGGCCTCGGTCGAGGTCTCGACGCGCACCTCGAAACCCTCGGCCTTCAGCCAGCCCCTCATCATCGAGGCGCAGAGATCGGGATCGTGACCCGCCCAGCCGCCCCATACGATCATCGCCTTGCGCATTCCAGTCATCCTTCGTTCTAGAGCCGGATGATTTCAGACGGGGTCACTTCGTGATCCCGTCTGAAATCTGAACCCGTCTCTCATCCAAGAGTTAGAGCAGGTTCGATCGCGAAGAACCGGTTCCCACTTTTTCGCATCCTGCTCTAGTCGATCTGGCCGGTCGTACGCCCGGCGGGCAGAGGCGCCGGTCTCTCGACGCGGCTCTCGATTTTGATCCGGCGCCCCTCGTCGGCCGATTTCTGGAATGCCTCCATCACCTCGAGGACGTGGAAGGCGAGCGCGCCGCTGGCGCGATGCGGGCGGCCTGCGATGATCGCAGCGGCCATGTCGGCAACGCCGATCGAGCGGAACTCGCCATCGGCATGGCCATGCGAAAGGGTAACCGATTCCCAACTGCCCCGCGGCTTGGCGATCTTGACCTCGCCACCGAACTTGTTGGGATCGGGCACCAGCAGGCTTGCCTTGTCGCCATGGATCTCGATCGGCGAATGGGTGTGCTGAGGCACGTCGAAGCTCATCGTGATCGAGACCACGGCGCCGCTCTCGAACTCCAGCGTCCCGGCAACATGGGTTTCGACCTCGACCGGGATCAGCGCGCCGTTCATCGGCTGGCTGGTGACGAACCTTTCGGAGCGCGGCCGCGCCGTCGAACCCATCACGCCGGCCACGGGCCCCAGCAACTGCACCAGATCCGTGATGTAGTAGGGACCCATGTCGAGCATCGGGCCGCCGCCGCGCAGATAGTAGAACCCCGGCGCCGGATGCCAGCTCTCATGGCCGGGGCAGCCGAAAAAGGCGCTGCCGGCCACCGGCGTGCCGATCGCGCCGTCGTCGATCAGCTTCCGCGCGGTCTGGTGGCCACCGCCGAGGAATGTGTCCGGCGCGCAGCCGACGCGCAGATCCTTCTGGGCGGCGAGATCCATGACCTTGCGGGCCTCGAGCGTGTTGATGCCCAGCGGCTTCTCGGAGTGGACATGCTTGCCGGCGTTGAGCACCGCGAGGCTGACATCGGTATGAGCGAGCGGCACGGTCAGGTTGACGACGATCTCGACGTCGTCGCGCTTGAGGAGTTCGCCCACGCGCAGCCCTGGCACGCCGAACTCGGCGCCGCGCTTCTCCGCCGCGGCGCTGCGCATGTCTGCGACGGCCTTGAGTTCCACCATCGGAAACTGCCTGATCGCCTCGAGATATTTCGTGCTGATGTTGCCGCAGCCAATGACGCCGATTCCGACTTTGCGCATTCTTGTCTCCACAGGTGATGTCCGAGGCCGGTTATTCGAGATGCGCTCAGCCCTTGACCGCACCAGCGGTGAGGCCCGCGACGATGTGCTTCTGAGCAAAGATGAAGAGCAGGATCGTCGGCAGCAGGGTCAGCGTGATGAACGCCAGGATCAGGTGCCATTCCGACGAGAATTCGCCCTGATAGATCATGATGCCGAGCGGCCAGGGATAAAGCTGTTCGGAATTCAGCATCACCAGAGGCAGCAGGTAGCTGTTCCAGCTGTGGACGAAGGTGATGGTGCCGACGGTCGCGAGAATCGGTCGCGACAGAGGCAGCGTCACATGACGGAAGAAGGCGAAGTAGCTGCAACCATCGACGAGCGCAGCCTCCAGCAGTTCGTGGGGCAGATCCTTGAAGAAGCGCCGCAGGAGCAGGATGCTCATGGCCAGGCTGAAGGCGACCTGAGGCAGGATGACGCCGAAATAATTGTCCAGCAGGCCGAGATCGCGAACCTTGATGAAGAGCGGCAGGATGGCGGTGGCGGCCGGGAACAACAGTCCCATGGTGAGATAGCTCAGCAGCATGGAGCTGCCGAAGAAATGGATGTGAGCGAAGGCGAAGGCCGCCATCGACGCCACGAGCAGCGTCAGGACGACGGTGAAGCTCCCGATCACGAAGGAGTTCGACAGCAACTGCCAGTAGCGTTTGGACAACAGGATGCCCGTGTAGTTCTGCCACTCCCAGGTCTCCGGCAGACCGAACGGATTGGTGCGCAGCTCACCGAGCGTCTTGAAGCCGCCGAGCAAGGTCGCCAGCAGCGGCACCGCGACGAACGCCGCGACCAGCGCGAGGAACAGCACCTTGTAGACCAGGACGAGATCGAGCGGCCGGCGGCCAGCGATGGACGTGTCACTCATCGCGCATGAACCAGCGTTTGTAGGTGATGGCAAAGGTCACGCAGATCACGAACAGGATCACGCCGATGGCGCTGCCATAGCCGACGCGCATGCGCGAGACGCCGTGGTTGTAAAGGAAAGTGACCATCGTGTTGGAGGAGTCGGCCGGCCCGCCCCGGGTCAGCGGCATGACGAGGTCGAAGAGCTGCAGTGAGCCGACGACGGCGAAGAACACCGAGAGGCGGATCGTCGGGTACAGCAAGGGGATCACCACATGGCGCAGCACCTGCCAGCGCGAGGCTCCGTCGATCCGCGCCGCCTCGACCAGGTTTCGGTCCATGCCCTGCAGCGCGGCGATGAACAGCATCATGTGGAAGCCGAAATACTTCCAGACGACGACGACCAGGATGGCCAGCATCGAGGTCTGCGTGCTGGCGAGCAGATGCGGCGCCTCGGCCCCAAAAGCCCGATAGATCGATGCGAGCAGGCCGTAATTGCCGTCATAGATGAAGCTGAAGATCAGGCCGGTCGCGACCTCGGCCAGGACATAGGGCAGGAAGAACAGCATTCGCAGCGCCACCGAGCCGCGAAACTTGTCGGCGAGCATGAGACCCAGCGTCAGTGCCAGAGGCAGCTGGATCACCAGCGACACCGCGATGATCAGCAGGTTGTTGCGAAACGCCGTGCCGAAGCCGCGCGTGTCGAAGACGAAGCGGTAATTGTCGAAGCCGATCCAGCGCGTCGGGCTGCCAAACCCGTTCCAGTTGAATCCGGAATACCAGGCTGCCTCGCCAATCGGCAGCACCACGAACACTGTGAACAGCAGCAGCGCCGGCGGCAGGAACAGCAGGAGCGAGGCGAGGCGCCCGTCGGTCGCCGCTCTCCGGCGAGCGCCGGAGGCTGCAGGTCTTCCGCGGATGACGGCTGCGCCGCTGTGCTGAGACATCAGTATCGCTCGCAGGTTGACGCGCCCGGGCCGGCCTCAATTGCCTTGCTTGAACGCGTCCTGGATCGCTTTGGCGGCCTGTTTCGGCGTCATCGAGCCGCCGGCGATCTCGGCCGTCGCGTCATTCACCACCCGGCCGACCGAGGGACCCAGATCCTGATCGTAGAAGTTCTGGTGGTATTGGGACGCAGCGATGTTCCTGGCCACATTCTGCATGAAGGCGGCGCTCAGGGCCGCTTCCGCCCCCTTGAAGGTCGGGATGATGAAGTTCTGCTTGGCGAGCTCGCGCTGGACCTCGTCCGAGATGAAGAACTTGACGAATTCGACCGCCTCCTTCGGCGCGCCCTTGGTGATGATCCAGCCATTGACGCCGCCAAGCGTGTCGGACGGCCGGCCCTTGGCGCCGGCGGGCATCGGGAAGTCGAACCAGCCCAGCTTGTCCTCGGAGATGCCCTTCTTGTCGGCAGCCAGCGCGCGCTGCGTCGCGGAGTGGCTCGAGATCGCGAGGTTCATCGCGGCCTTGCCGTCGCCGAAGAAGCCGAGCGCCTGCTGGTTCTTGAAACCGAGGAAGCCGTTCTGGAACGGCTCGAGATCGACGAGCTGCTTCATCAGCTCGCCGGCCTTCTGGAAGGTCTCGCCTTCGAAGCCGCCATTCTGGCCCTTGAGCGCGGCCTCGAAAGCCGGCTTGCCGCCGAGCCGGACCGCGAGATGCGTCCAGTAGAAATGCAGCGGCCACTTGTCCTGCCCACCGACGGCGATCGGCGTGATACCGGCCCCCTTGAGCGTCTTCACCGCGGCCAGGAGGTCGTCCCAGGTCTTGATCGCGCCGCCGTCGAGATTGGCCTTCGCGAAGAGGTCCTTGTTGTACATGAACCCGACCTGCGAGACCGTGTAAGGCAGGCCGTAGAGCTTGCCATCGATCGCGAAGGCCGCGACCGCGCCCGCAGACAGATTGTCCTTGTAGGCACCCACGCTGTTCGTGATGTCCTCCAGCACGCCTGCCTCGACCTGCGCCTTGAGCACGCCGCCGGCCCAGGAATAAAGGATGTGCGGCCGGTCCTTGGACTGCAGGATGGTCGGAAGCTTGGCCTTGTAGGCTTCGTTCTCCAGAAACTGCATCTCGACCTTGACGCCGGCGTTCTTGGCCTCGAAGCGCCGGGCGACCTCCTCCCAGATCTTCACCTGGGCGGGGTTCTGCTCGAGATGGAGCCAGCGGACGGTGGTCTGCGCGGCCGCCGCGCCGGCGGCCAAGGTCAATCCTGCGGCGGCGAGCGCCAGCCTCGTGAGAAATCGCATCGCATCCTCCCAGTCCCGTCTGTCTGCGGGTTGACGCCAACCTAACTCAAATTCTGAGGTACGCAACTCAGAAAATGCGTTGCATGACCGCTCGCCCAATGCTTTCGTCCATTCCGCAACTGACTGGCCGTTCCCGGCGGAACCGGGCCGAGCGGTCAGCGCCCATGCATGTCGGAGTTGATGATGGCTGCCCTCTATCGCGATCTTGCCGGCAAGGTGGTTCTGGTCACAGGCGGCGCCTCAGGCATCGGCGCGGCGATCTCGCGCCGATTTGCCGAGCAGGGATCGACCGTGGTGCTGTTCGACATCATGCACGATACCGGCGAGGCGCTGGCGCGGGACCTGCGCGCGGCTGGATTGGCGGCGCATTTCCAGCCTGTCGACCTGACCGACATCCCGGCACTGCGGGCCGGCATCGAACAGGCGCGCACGCGCCATGGGCCGATAGAGATCCTCGTGAACAATGCGGCCCATGATGAGCGGCATGCGACCGAGGAGGTCACGCCGGAGTATTGGGACGATCGGATAGCCGTCAATCTGAAGCACCAGTTCTTCGCGGCGCAGGCGGTGCTGCCGGACATGAAGGCCAATAATGGCGGCGCCATCATCAACTTCGGATCGACCTCCTGGATGGCGGGTCAAGGCGGCATGGCCGCCTACACCGCCAGCAAATCCGGCGTGATCGGCCTCACCCGCTCGCTGGCGCGGGATTACGGCGCCTACAACATCCGCGTGAACGCCATCGCGCCCGGCTGGATCATGACCGAGCGACAGATCGAGAAATGGCTGACGCCGGAAAGCGAGGCCGAGCTGATGCGGCGGCAATGTCTCAAGCGCCGGCTGACGCCGGACGAACTGGCGAAGTTCACCGTATTCCTCGCATCGGATGAAGCGTCAGCCTGCACCGCGCAGCATTATGTCGTGGATGGCGGATGGGTCTAGAGCGTTTTCGGGAGAAGTGGACACCGCTTCGCGTGAAGGAAATTCTCCAGGACTACCCCTTCAGCTTACGTACACTACCCGTTGTGATGTCTTAGACCTCGTAGGCGACCATACTGGCCACACGGTGACCCATCGCCTCCCGGCGCGTTTCTTGTTGCAGGCGCCGTCCTCATTCGGGCGTCGTCTCTCAAACGCTGCACGCTCCCTCTCCAGTCACGACCCAACCCGCGTCTCCCCGAAGGAGCAGCAAGTTCCCTCGAAGCCAGCCGAGAACTCAAGAAACGCCCCACCCTCTAGATATGGGCAAATATTACGCGCACGATGTTATAGGCCAGCGTCCAGATAAGCTTCAGGAAAAGGCGAAGAGCGGGGAGGAAGCAGAAGCCGCTCCCAACTCCTCCGCACTGGACAGAAGCCACGGGCTGATCTCTGCCATCCGCGATGCCGTCATGCGGATCGTAGGACCGGCCACACTGACCGTGCCGACGGGCGTGCCCTGCCCTCTTCGCCGTATCGCAGTGGCGATGGCGGATGTTCCGATCTCGTAGGCTTCGGTCACGGTGGCGAAGTTCTGTGCCCGCGCTATTTCGATTTGGGAGCGCAGGGCGTCGATATCGCTGGGAGCGTTGGGGCCAACGCCAGACGTCTTTATGCCTTGCTTCTCGACGAGGCGCTGAACCTCGGAGTTCGGCAGGCAGGCGAGCCAAGCCTGGCCGTTGGCTGTGGCGGGAAGATACACCTCCGTACCGGTATCGGGCGTATAGAACAGGCCGCTGCGGGTGCTCTGCGACTTCGCAACCCATGTCAGGCGATCGCCTTCGACAACGGCGAGCCTGACGAGTTCCCCGGTCCGCTTGGCGAGATCGTCGAGAATGGGCTGCACGAGATCCGTGATCCCGCTCGCTCCGAGATAGGCCAGCCCAAGCGCAGCGAGCCTGACGCGAAGCCGGATCAGGCCGGAGCCTTGGTCGATGGTGACAAAGTCGCCATCGGCGAGGCCGGCGAGAAGGCGGTCCGTAGCAGAGACCGGAATCGCAAGGCGCGCCGCGATGTCCCGCAGGGCAAGGCCTGAGGGGAACTGGGCGAGAAGCTCCAGGATGGCCAGGGCACGGATCCGGCTCGACATCCTAATGCTCCGCTCGATCGAAGATCGGGAGACCCGCGCCCTTCAGTCCGATCTCGCTTGCCGCATCGACGAGAGCCGGAGTGATGCGATCCATCATGCTCTCAGTCATGCGGATACAGGGTCCCGCGACGCTGACGGTGCCGATCGGCACGGCCCCGTCAGCCCGGAAGATCGGGACAGCCACCGCCGCGGTGCCTGCCTCATAGGTCTCGAAGATCTTGGCGCAGCCGGCGACGCGAGCGCGTTCGACGAACTCGAGGAGCTCCTTGAGCGAGCGCGGCGCGTTGGGGCCGTAACCCTCTCGTTTGAACCCCTGCTTCGCGACGAGCTGCAAGACCTCTTCGTCGTCGAGACACGACAACCAGGCATGTCCGTTGGACGTCGCCGCGAGATAGACCTCCGCCCCTTCATCGGGATTGTAGAGCAGCCCCCTGCGCGCGCCTTGAGCCTTCGCCAGCCTGATCAGCCGCCCGGCGTCGATGACGGCCAAGGTGACGAGTTCACCGGTCTCTTCAGCCAGGCGATCAAGGACGGGCTGGACCAGGCTGGTTGCTCCGGCCGCCGCCAGATAGGCGAACCCCAGCGCGACGATCTTCGCGGTCAGGCGATAGGCGCCACCTTCGTAGTCCTGTCTGACATATCCCTCATCACGCAGGTCGCCGAGCAGGCGATGCGTGGCACTCCGAGGAATGGCAAGACCATCGGCAATCGTCATCAAGGGCAGGCCGGATGCATGCCGCGACAAGAGTTCAACGATTGCGACAGCCCTGTCCATCGGCGCCTCCGTTCCACAATGGAACGTATTCCAATTGGAATGCAGTGTCACGCGCGTTGACAAACATGGAACGACGTCCATAGTGGAATGAATTCCAGTTTTGATGGCGATGGTCCGTGCAAGCGATTTTCCAATCAGAGACGAGACCGCAGTGAACGCGCTGACGGGCCGCTCCAGCATCCCCTGCCCTTCGGGCACGACGCGGTTGTTCGCCGTGATCGGGAATCCTGTCGCCCAGGTCATGGCTCCCGAATTGATGAACTCGCTGTTCCTCGACCGTGGCTGCGACGCCGTTCTGACGGCGGTCGAGGTGAAGCCGGAGCACCTGTCGACCGTTCTTGCCGGGCTGAAACAGATCGCCAACCTCGACGGGATCCTGGTGACTGTGCCGCACAAATTTGCCGTCTGCGATCAGATCGACACCGCCAGCGAGGCTGTGACGCTTGCCGGCTCGGCGAACGCGCTGCGCCGTGAACCCGATGGCTCATGGCGTGGCGACAATTTCGACGGCACAGGGTTCGTGCGCGGTCTGCAGATCGCTGGCCATGACCCCGCTGGAAAGGTCGTCAGCCTCGTCGGCGCCGGTGGCGCCGGCGTGTCGGTAGCCGTGGCTCTGATGATGGCCGGAGCCCGGCGGCTCCATGTGACCGACCTCTCCGCCGAGCGCGCCGGACGTCTTGTCGATCGCTTGTCGAACAAGTGGCCCGGCCGGATCTCGTTGGCGGCAGTTCCGGATTCCCGGAGCGATATCGTCGTCAACGCGACGCCGCTTGGCCTCGCGGACACTGATCCGCTGCCGTTCGACCCGGGCTTGTTGTCTACGACAGCCGTCGTCGCCGACATCATCATGAAGCCGGCGGAAACACGGCTGCTGAAAGCGGCGGCTGAAATCGGGCTCCCGACACACCCCGGCATCCACATGCTGACCAACCAAGTGGAGCTCTACCGGGAGTTTTTCCGCATTCCATAAGAACAACGATCCCCACGCAAAGCGGGGACGCCTGGAGGAAGCATGACCTACGAATTCGATTTCTCGGTGCTCCTGCCGTATTGGGAGCAGTTCCTGCGCGGGTGCTGGCTGACGGTCCTGCTGTCGACGATCGCCATCCTGGCGGGACTGTCGATCGGCATCGTGACCGCTCTCGCCAAGCAGAGCACGGTCGCGTGGGTGCGCCTCACCGCCACGACCTATGTCGAGGCGATCCGCAACACACCCTTTCTCGTCCAGGTCTTCTTCATCTACTTCGGCCTGCCGGCGATAGGCATCAGCTTCCAGCCCTGGAGCGCCGCAGTCCTCGCCTTGAGCCTGAACTGTGGAGCCTTCTCGGCCGAGGTCATCCGCGGCGGCATCGACGCGATCTCGCGCGGACAGTTCGAGGCCGGAGCCGCGCTCGGGCTCAAGCGGCTGCAGGTCTACCGCTACATCGTCCTCAAGCCGGCGCTTCGGATCATCTTCCCGGCCCTCTCCGGCCAGTTCGTGCTCGCGCTCCTCACCACGAGCATCGTCTCGTCGATCTCGGCGGAAGAGCTGACCTCGATCGCCCAGTCGATCGATACCCTGACCTTCAGGAGCTTCGAGATCTATGTCGTCACCACGGTGCTGTACCTGGTGATGGCGCTGGGCTTCGCCCACATCTTCAAGGCTGTCGATCGCGCCTACTTCTCCTATCCGGTGAAGTGAGGCGTCATGATCAGGCAATTCGGCCTTTCCGAGATCCTGTCGATCCTGGCCGGCGTCCAGTCGACGGTGATGCTGTCTCTGGTGGCCTTCGCGGGCGGTGGCATCGTTGGGCTCGCCATCGCCCTGATGCGGACCTCCGAGAGATCCTGGCTGCAGCGGATCGCCGGAAGCTATATCGACTTCTTCCAGGGCACGCCGCTGCTGATGCAGCTCTTCCTCGTGTTCTACGGCCTGCCCGTGTTCGGCTACAAGGTCGGCCCCTGGACGGCCGTCAGCATCGGCCTGACCCTCCACGCGAGCGCCTTCCTCGGGGAGATCTGGCGCGGCTCGATCCAGGCCGTCCCGAAGGGCCAGACCGAGGCCGCCAAGGCGCTTGGCCTCAGCTACTTCAACCGGATGCGGGACGTCGTCCTTCCGCAGGCGATGCGGATTTCGATCGCCCCGACAGTGAGCTTCCTCGTTCAGCTCATCAAGGGAACGTCGCTCGCGGCGATCGTCGGATTCGTCGAGCTGTCGCGGTCGGCTCAGATGATAGCAAGTACGACCTACAAGCCTCTATTGGCCTACGGCTTCGCGGCAATCGTCTACTTCATCATATGCTTTCCGCTCTCACGTTTCAGCATGAATCTCGAGAAGCGATTTCAAGTAAAAACCTAAATCAACAAAGCGGAATGATCCGCAAGGAGGAGGAAACATGCAAATGATCTCTCGCATTCGCGGCGTGCTCTTGGGCGCGGCGTTCGCTTTGGCCGTCGCTCCGCTCAGCCTCGGCAGTGCAGCCGCGCAGACCGTCGAGTCCATCAAGAAGGGCGGTGTCCTCAAGATCGGATCCCAGGTGGCGCAGGTTCCATGGGGCTTCACCGATGGTGCCGGGAAACTCACAGGGTTCGACATCGAACTCGGCGAGATGCTGGCGAAGGATCTCGGCGTGAAGGTCGAGGTCACGCCGGTGACGTCGAGCAACCGGGTCGCCGCCCTCCTGACCGGACAGGTGGACGTCCTGGCGGCCGTGATGGGCATCTTCGCCGACCGGCAGAAGGTCGTGCTCTTCGCGCGGCCCTACACGACGAATGACACGATCTATATCGGCAAGACCGGGGCGAGCATCAAAGGCTGGGATGATCTCAAGGGGCTTCGCGTCGGCGTTCCCCGCGGCACGCCGCAAGACATCGCGGTGACCAAGGCCGCCCCTGCCGGAACAGTCATTCAGAGGTTCGATGACGACGCCAGCACCGTCCAGGCGCTGATCGCCGGGCAGGTCGATGTCATCGGCGGAGCGGCGACCCAGGTGCCCAACATCGCGCAGGTCGCCGGTCCCGGAAAATACGAGGAGAAGTTCGTCGTCGCCCGCGCGTTCAATGCTTTCGCGGTTCGGCCGGCCTCGCGCGAATGGGCCAATTACCTCAGCGATTTCGTGGCGCGCAAGGTCGAAAGCGGCGAGATCAAGGCCCTCTACAAGAAGTGGATCGGAGGCGAACTCGCCGCGATGCCGACCACAGGCGAAGGCGAAGCCGCCCTGCCGATCTCGATGGTGAAGTGATGGCCATGGCGGGCGACGAGTTGCCGCCCGCCGTCCCTCCCGCATGTTTTTGAGAGTTGCGACATGAACCTAGCGCCTTATGGCTCAACCGTGACAGCGCCTGCTGCAGAGCCGTCACCGATCATCGCCATCTCCGGCTTGCAGAAGTGGTACGACAGGTTCCACGCCCTCAAGGACATCGACCTGGATGTTCAGCGGGGAGAGCGGATCGTCATCTGCGGCCCTTCGGGATCAGGCAAGTCGACCCTGATCCGCTGCATCAACAGCCTTGAGCTCTACCAGGGCGGCCGCATCGTCGTGGACGGTTTCGACCTCGGCGACGGCGAGAAGAGCATCGACGCCGTGCGCGGCGAAGTCGGCATGGTGTTCCAGCAGTTCAACCTCTTCCCCCATCTCACGGTGAAGGAGAACTGCATGCTCGCCCCGATGAGGGTGCGCGGCATCGCCAGGAATCGCGCCGCCGAGCTCGCGATGACCTATCTGGAGCGCGTGCGCATCGCAGAGCAGGCGGAGAAATATCCCGCCGAACTGTCCGGCGGGCAGCAGCAGCGCGTCGCCATCGCGCGTGCGCTCTGCATGAACCCCAAGGTGATGCTGTTCGACGAGCCGACCTCGGCGCTCGACCCCGAAATGGTCAAGGAGGTTCTCGACACCATGGTCGGTCTCGCCGAGGACGGCATGACGATGCTGTGCGTCACGCATGAAATGGGCTTTGCCCGAAGCGTCGCGGACCGGGTCATTTTCATGGACCGCGGCGAGATCATCGAAAGCGACAGGCCCGGCCCCTTCTTCGCCAACCCGAAGAATCCGCGGACACAGGCCTTCCTCGGCCAACTGCTCCATCACTGACCCAACCCGTTTCAAAGACGCCAGACCAGTCGCGCAACAGCCGCGCGACGGCGACGCATCGCGAGGACATCATCATGCTTCCCGGCAAACTCTATGACGAGATCAAGGTGGGGGACGAGCAACTCACGCCCCGCGTGACGGTCACCGAAGGACACGTTCTCGCCTATGCCGGCGTGGCCGGGGACTTCTCCCCCGTCCACATGGACGAGGTTTACGCGCAGTCGACGGTCTTCGGCGGCCGCATCGCTCATGGTCTCATGGGCCTTTCCCTGACCGACGGGCTCAAGGTCCAGTCAGGCTTCTTCAGAGACGGCATCGCCCTGGGCTGGACCTGGAACTTCAAGAAACCGATCCAGATCGGCGACACCCTGCAGGTGAAGTTCAGGGTGGCCGAGATGCGCATCCCGAAAAGCCGGAGCGACATGGGCATCCTGTTCATCGCGATCGAACTGATCAACCAGCGCGGCGAGGTCGTTCAAGAGGGCGAACATCGGCTCATGGTGCCGAGGCGCTCAGCGGAGAGCCTGGAGCCCGTCCAATGACCCGCAACAAATTCATGAGCGCCGAGGCCGCCGTCGGGCTGATCAAGGATGGCGACACCGTCGCGCTCGTGGGCGGCGGCGGCGGCCTCATGGAGGCGACGCATACCTTTCGCGCGGTATCGCGGCGGTTCCTGTCGACCGGTTATCCGCGCAATCTGAACGTCGTCCACGCACTCGGCATCGGCGACAAGAAGAGCGAGGGAATGAACCACTTTGCCCATGAGGGCCTGGTGAAGCGCGTGATCGGCGGGCACTGGGTCTGGTCGCCCAAGATGCAGGAAATGGCCCGGGACGATAAGATCGAAGCCTATGTCCTTCCGAGCGGCTGCGTCATGCAGTTGTACCGCGAGATCGGCGGCAAGCGACCGGGCCTCTTCACCCATGTCGGCCTTGGCACCTTCGTCGATCCACGCCACCAGGGCGGCAAGATGAACAGCGCCGCCAGGGAGGACCTCGTCGAGGTCGTCACGATCGGCGGCCAGGAACTCCTCTGGTACAAGTCGTTCCCGATCAACGTCGCCATCATCCGCGGCTCCTTCGGGGATCCCGACGGCAATATCAGCCTGGATCAGGAAGCTGCGAACGTCGATGTCTACGCGGCCGCGCTCGCGGCCCATAACTCGGGCGGCATCGTCATCGCGCAGGTCCGCACGGCGGTCGACCTGAATTCGCTTCCAGCCCGCTCCGTGCGCGTTCCCGGCGCCATCGTCGATGCGGTCGTGGTCGATCCCGATCAACGCATGAGCTATGACCTGCCCTACGATCCCCTGATCTCCGGGGAGAGACGCGGGCCGGTCATCATCGACCCGCCCGAGCCGCTCAACATCCGCACGCTGATCGCGCGGCGCGCCTATCAGGAGCTTCGGGATGGCGACGTCATCAACTTTGGCGTCGGCATCGGCGAAGGCGTCGCCAAGATGGTCGCCGAGCGGGGCGAGGTCGGGCGCTACTACCAGACCATCGAGCACGGCACCTATGGCGGCGCACTCCTCGTCGGGCTGCTGTTCGGATTCGCACGAAGCGCCTCTGCGATGATCGACGGACCGTCGCAGTTCGACTTCTATGCAGGTGGCGGACTCGACACCGCCTTCCTGGGCTTCGGCGAGCTCGATGCGGTCGGCGACGTCAACGTCTCCAAATTGGGCGGCCTGACCGTGGGGCCCGGCGGGTTCATGGATATCGCCCAAAACGCCAGGAAGGTGGTGTTCTGCGGCACCTTCGACGCCAAGGGCGGGACTATCACCATCGGCGACGGAAAGCTCTCCATCCACAGTCACGGCAACGTGCGCAAGCTCGTGAGCCAGGTGGAGCAGATCACATATTCCGGTCGCCAGGCTCTGAAGCGCGGGCATGAGGCCGTTTTCGTCACCGAGCGGGCGGTCTTCAGGCTGACGGATGAGGGGCTGCGGCTCGACGAGGTCGCGCCTGGTATCGACATCCGTCGCGATATCCTCGACCGGATGGATTTCGCGCCGCTCATGCCGCGAGATCCAAAGGTCATGGATCAGGCCATATTCGCCGACTGAATGTCGGATCCGCATGATTGAGAAGGGGCCGCGGCCAAATGGAATACCGAAATCTGGGAAGCACCGGGCTGAAAGTCTCCCGGATCGCCCTGGGCTGCATGAGCTATGGAGATCCGTCCAAGGGCAACCATAGCTGGGTCATGACCGAGTCCGAGGGACAGCCGTTCTTTCGACGGGCGGTCGAGGCCGGCATCAATTTCTTCGACACGGCCAACGTCTACTCGGACGGCGCGAGTGAGGAGGTGCTAGGCCGCGCCATCCGGGAGTTCACGACCCGGGACGCCGCCGTCATCGCCACGAAGGTGTATGGTCGCATGCGGCCCGATGCCAATGGGCTCGGCCTGTCGCGAAAGGCGATCTTCTCGGAGGTCGATGCCAGCTTGCGGCGCTTGGGCACCGACTACATCGATCTCTACCAGATCCACCGCTGGGACTATGAGACGCCGATCGAGGAGACGCTGGAGGCGCTCCACGACGTCGTTCGCGCAGGCAAGGCACGCTATATCGGCGCATCCTCGATGTATGCCTGGCAGTTCATGAAGGCGCTGGGGCTGCAGCGCCAGCACGGCTGGGCGCGCTTCGTCTCGATGCAGAACCACCTGAACCTGCTCTATCGCGAGGAGGAACGGGAGATGCTCCCGCTCTGCATCTCGGAAGGGATCGCCGTCGTCCCGTGGTCGCCGCTTGCGCGAGGGCGGTTGACCCGCCCCTGGGAAGATGCGCCGTCCACGGCGCGCGCCGCAGCCGATGAGGTCGGGAAGGCCTTCTACGCGAAAGCCCAGGAGGCGGACCGCATGGTCGTCGGCCGCGTCGGCGAGATCGCGGAGGCGCGCGGCATTCCACGCGCGCAGATCGCACTGGCCTGGCTGCTTCACAAGAAAGGCGTCACGTCTCCGCTCGTCGGCGCAACCAAGATGCACCAGCTCGACGATGCGCTCGCCGCCATGGACGTCAGGCTGAGCGGAGAGGAAATCCAATCGCTGGAGGAACTCTACACGCCCCATCTCCTGTCCGGATACGAGTGATCGATGCTGCCGGCCGCAAGGCTGTACGTGCGGTCGAGCTCGGCCTCCTGAAACTTGACCATTGAGTTAAATTTCAGAGGACACCCCAGAGTCTGCCGGCGCCCCCTCCTATCGAACCTGTAAACGGAGCTCGGACAGCTCACTCCCCGACGACTATACGAGGCAGCGATGACCTCGTCCGTCACTGGAAGGGAGCGCTTCCGGAGTTGGCGCGTTCACGAAGCGAATGGAATGTCGCGCTCACCCTTCGGCATAGGCCTGCTCCTTCTTGGCCCGTATCGCCGGCAGGATCATGCTGACCAGCAGCAGGGCGGAGATCACCAGCAAGATCGCGCTGATCGGGCTCTTCCAGAAGATCGAAAGATCGCCCTCGGACAGCAGCAGTGCACGGCGGATGTTCTCCTCCATCATCGGCCCGAGGACATAGCCCAGGATCAACGGTGCCGGCGGGCATTTCAGCTTGGAAAAGACATAGCCGAGAATGCCGACCGCGGCGCAGAGATAGACGTCGATCGCACTGTTGTTCAGGCTGTAATTGCCGAGCGCGCAGAACAGGATGATGGCCGGGAAAAGCCAGCGATAGGGGATCGTCAGCAGTTTCACCCAGATGCCTACGAGCGGCAGGTTGAGCGCCACCAGCATGGCGTTGCCGATGAACATGCTGGCGACGACGCCCCAGAACAGCTCGGGACTGCGCGCCATCACGGAGGGGCCGGGCTGGATGCCGTTCATGACGAGCGCACCCAGGATCAGCGCCATTGTCGCGGTGCCCGGAATGCCCAGGGTCAGCATGGGAATGAAGGCGGTCTGTGCGGCCGCGTTATTGGCTGCTTCGGGCGCTGCAACGCCCTCGATCGCTCCTCGCCCGAAGCGCGAGGGATCGCGGGCCAGCTTCTTCTCGACCATATAGGCGGAAAACGACGAGATGGAGGGGCCGGTCCCCGGCAGGATCCCGAAAAAGGAGCCGATCGCGGTTCCGCGCAAGGTGGGCAGGAAGGCCGTCTTGATGTCGCTCCAGCTCGGCATGAGCCCGCCGATGCTCTTGGTGAAGACCTCGCGCGTCTCCTTCTGCTCGAGGTTGGTGACGACCTCGGAGACCGCAAAGATGCCCACCGCCAGCACCGTGAACCCGATTCCGTCGGCAAGCTCGGGCAGGCCGAACGTGTATCGCTCCACGCCGGAATTCACATCCGTTCCGACGAGGCCGATCAGCAGTCCCAAGACCACCATGGCGAGCGCCTTGACGAGATCGCCATGGGTGAGAACCGAGGCTGCGACGAGCCCGAGCAGCATCAGCGCGAAATAGTCTTCCGCACCGAAGCGCAGGGCCCAACTGGCCAGCGGCACTCCGAGCGCGACGATCAGGATCGTGCCGATGCAGCCGGCGACGAAGGAGGACAGCGCCGCAATCGCGAGCGCCGCGCCGGCGCGGCCCTGTCGCGCCATCTGGTAACCGTCGAGGCAGGTCACGGCCGAGGAGGTCTCGCCCGGAAGGTTGACGAGGATCGCCGTGGTCGAGCCGCCATATTGCGCGCCGTAATAGATGCCCGCCAGCATGATGACCGATGCCACGGGCGGCAGGCCGAAGGTGATCGGCAGCAGCATCGAGATGGTGACGAGCGGACCGACGCCGGGCAGGACACCGATCAGCGTGCCAAGCAGCACGCCGAGGAAGCAATAGGCCAGGTTCTGCAGCGACATTGCGACGCCGAAACCCAGCATGATGTGGTCGAGAACGTCCATCTCAGAGGTTCCAGGCGAAGAGCGGGTAAGGCAACCGCAGGCCCCAGACGAAGACGGCGGTGGCGAAGACCGCCATCACGACGGCCAGCACGGCGACTTCGCGCAGTCTGAATTCGTGCCCTGCATAGGCGGAGGCCGCGATCAGCAGCATCACGGCCGGGGCGAGCCCCAGCCGCTCGATCGCGGCGCCGAACAGCATGATCGACAGGGTGATGAAGAGCAGCGGCAGCCAGGCCCAGATGCCTTCCATCGCGACACCGTCGCGCAAGCCCCGGACGAGGGTCAACAACCCAAAGCCGATGAGCAGGATGCTGAGCACGCGCGGGAAATAGCCCGGCCCCATCTCGACCGAATTGCCGAAGCTGTATTTGAGCGCGATGACGAAGCCGATCGTGCCGAGCGCGATGAAAATCAGCCCGGCGATGGCATCCTGGTTTCCGGCGAATTTGACTTTCATGGAGCCTCCTGGCGAACCGGCGGAATGGCTGCGTCGCGGCTAGAAGCCGAACAGCGTTGCGGGGTTGGTGACGAAGATGCGCTGGCGGGTGCCTTCTTCGGGCGCCCAGCGGCCGACGAGATCGAGCAGGAAGGCGTCGTCGGGCTTGTCGGTCTTGGTGGGATGGGGCCAGTCGCTTCCCCAGAGCATCCGCTCGGGCGCCGCCTTCACGAAGGCGGCCGCCACGGCGCCGGCATCGGCGAAGTCCGCAGAGCCATCGGCCGAGGAGATGTACGCACCCGACAGCTTGACCCAGCCATGTCCCTTGTCGAGCAAGCGCCGCACGACCGCGAAGGCGGGGTGCGAGATGCCGGCCGGCTGTGGAATGCGCGCCAGATGGTCGAGAACGATCGGCGTCGGCAGCTCCGCCAGGGTATCGCCGAGCGCGACCAACAACTCCGGGGCCATGTTGACCTGAATGTGCCAGCCCAGCGCCGCGATCTTCTTGGCTGTTGGCGCGATCATCTCGGGCTTGAGGAAAGCACCGACTGCGAGATTGAAGCGGATTCCGCGGATGCCGCCGTCATGAAGCGCCTTCAGCTCCGCCGGCGTGACATCCGGTCCCACGACACCGATGCCGCGCGCCGTCTGACCGAACGCCTCGATCGCGGCGAGCGTCACCCGGTTGTCGGTGCCGTAGGTCGAGGGTGTGACGACGACGTTGCGGCCGCTGCCCAGCCTGCGCTGGAGCTTGCGGTAATCGGAGACGGAGGCGTCCGGCGGCCGCAATGTGGCATTGGCCGCGGCCGGAAAGCGGCTGTCGTAGATATGCATATGGCAGTCGCAGGCGAGCGCCGGCAATTTGAGCCGTGGGGGCTGCGTGCCTGTCGAAAACGGCACCGGCTCGGCCAGCGCTCGCATCGGCGCGGTCGATAGCGTTGCAGCAGTCGCCGCCAGGAAGTCACGACGTCTCATGGAAACTCCTCCCGATCGCCGGCGCGTGCGATGCGCGCCGGTCGTGTGTTGGGTCGAACGTGCCGTGGAGTGCGGCCTAGTCGGCGACCTTGATATCGGCTGCCTTGATCACGGCCGTCCATTTCGGCACGTCGGACTTGACCAGCGCGGCGAACGCCTCGGCACTGCTGCCCGTGGCTTCGGCGCCGGCCGAGCGCAGCCTGGCCTGGGTGTCGGGCAGCTTGAGCACGCGGTTCAGCTCGGTGTTGAGCCTGGCGATGACCTCCGCCGGCGTGCCGGCCGGTGCGGCGAGGCCCCACCAGGTTGCGGCGTCGGAGTTCTTGATGCCCTTTTCCTCGAAGGTCGGGACATCCGGGAACTCGGCATCGCGCTTGGTCGCGAACAGCGCGACGGGGCGCAGCACGCCTTCCTTGATCTGCACCGAAACCGACGGCACCGACGACACATAGACGTCTATCCGGCCACCCATCAGGTCGGGGAGGGCCTGCGAGGCGCCCTTATAGGGCACGTGCCGGAACTTCACCTGCGCGATCTGCTGCAGCAATTCGCCGGCGAGATGCGAGCTCGTGCCGATGCCGGGAGAGGCGAAGGTCAGCTTGCCACCCTTGGCCTTGGCGGCGGCGAGCAGATCCTCGACGGTCTTGATCGGCGAATCCTTGGCGACGACGAGAACCTGCGGCGCCGATGCGGCGAGGCCGATCGGCGCGAAATCCTTGACCGGATCGTAATTCGCCTTGCCGAGGATGGGGTTGATCACGAGATTGGCGTTCTGCGCCATCACCAGGGTGTAGCCATCGGCGGGCGCCTTGCCGGCCAGGCTCAGGCCCACGCTGCCGCCGCTGCCCGGCTTGTTGTCGACGACGATGGTCCAGCCCGTTGTCTCGCCGAGCTTCTGGGCGATCACACGCGAAACCACGTCCGTGCCGCCGCCGGGCGGAAAGGGAACGACCAGCCGGATCGGCTTTGTCGGATAATCCTGGGCGAGGCTCGGCCCCGCCAGCAAGGCCGCCAGCACAGCTGCCGCCAGAATGCGCGTTGGCTTCATGATTGTTTCCTCCGTTTCTTGGTTGTGGAGAGGCCGGCTGCCCAGCCTCTCCAGTGGGCGGTCAGTGGTTCTGCATCCCCCATTTGCGGATCGTTGCCGCCTCGATCGAGCGGAAGACGATGCCTTCGACCGCCAGGCCAATCAGGATGACGGTGAGAAGCCCGGCGAAGACCGTCGCGGTCTCCAGCGCGTTGCGCGCCTCGAAGATGTACCAGCCGAGGCCAGCCGCATTGCCTGAGACGCCGAAGACGAGTTCGGCCGCGATCAAGGTGCGCCAGGCGAAGGCCCAGCCGATCTTCAGCCCCGCCAGAATCGAGGGAAACGCCGCCGGGATCAGGATGAAGATGACCAGCCTGAGGCCGCCAAGTCCGTAATTGCGCCCGGCCATGCGCTGGGTCTGGCTGACTGAGAGAAAGCCGGTGAAGGTGTTGAGCGAGACTGCCCACAGCACGGAATGAACGATGACGAAGACGATGCTGCTGGTGCCAAGCCCGAACCAAAGCAGGGCCAGAGGCAGGATTGCAATCGCAGGCAGCGGGTTGAACATCGCCGTCAGCGTCGCCAGCAGGTCGGTCCCGATGCGGGTCGAGACAGCCAGTGTCGTCATCACCGCCGACAAGACGATCGCAGTGCCGTAACCGATCAGCAGCACGCGCAGCGAACTCGCCGCGGCGCCCGGCAGGCGGCCCGATGACATGTCCTCCCACCAGGCGGACAGCGTGTCGCTGAGCGAGGGGAACATCAGCGGATTTCCGAGCCAGCGGGCATAGACTTCCCAGGCTATGCCGAGCCCGATCAGCACGAGCGCGCGACGCACGGCCGTAATCGCGAAGATGCCTTCCCACAGTCCGATCGGGCGGCTGATCTCGCCGATCCGGCTGATGTCTTCCGGCTCGCGCTCGATGTCGGGCCGCGGCAGATTGCGCGGCGTGGCGGTGACGTCAGTCATGGGCCGTCTCCTGCGTGCCGAAGAGCATCCCGTTGATCTTGCGGTTGAACGCCATGAAATCGGCGTCACCCTGGTGCTCGTGGCTGTAGGCCGTGGCGTCCAGCTCGGCGCGGACCTGCCCAGGATGCGGCGTCAGCACGAGGATGCGCGAGCCGAGGATGATCGCCTCCTCGATCGAGTGCGTGACGAACATCAGCGTGAAGCGGACGTCGTCCCACAGCTCAAGCAGCTCTTCCTGCATGCGGCGGCGGGTCAGCGCGTCGAGCGCCGCGAAAGGCTCGTCCATCAGCAGGATGCGCGGCTCCATCGCCAGCGCGCGCGCGATCGCGACGCGCTGCTTCATGCCGCCCGACAGCATGTGCGGGTAGACGTCCTGGAATCGCTCGAGACCGACCTTGACGGTGGCGCGGCGGGCGCGGTCCTTGATCTCGTTCTTCGGGAAGCGGCCGGAACGGCGCATCGCGAACATCACGTTGTCGAGCACGGTCAGCCAGGGCATCAGTTGGTCGAACTCCTGGAAGACCATCATCCGGTCGGGGCCCGGCCGGTCGATGATCCGGTCGTCGAGCTTCATCGTGCCCTCGGTGGGGCTCAGAAAGCCGGCGACGCATTTGAGCAGGGTCGACTTGCCACAGCCCGACGGGCCCAGGAGGATGAAGCGGTCCTGCTCCTTGACGTCGAAGGAGACGCGATAGGTCGCGGTCACCAGCCGGTCGCGTGTCTTGTACTGCAGGGTCACGCCGTCGACCTGCAGCAGGGTTTGAACGCCGCTGCCGACAGCGACGCCCGGCATCTTTTCGGTGGCGAGCATCAGCTTCCCTGCCCCTTGCTGACCGGCTCGAAGAAGACGTCCTGCCACTTCGCCGGAGCTTCCTTGAGTTCGCCATTGCGCTGCATGAAGCCGGCGAAGGCCATCATGCCCTGCGGCTCGACGGTGAAGGTCTGGGCTCTGATCGCGGCCTCGACCTCAGCTGGGCTCAAGGCTGTCTTCTCGACCTCCATGTAGAGCTTGGCGGCCTGGGCCGGATCGCTCTTGATCAGATCCATGGCCTCGCGCAGGCCCGCGACGATGGTGGCGACCGCGGCGGGATTGGCACCGGCAAACTTGCTCGTGGCTCCAAGCAGCGCGCCCGAATAGGAGCGTCCGATGATGGCGTTGCCATCGACCACCTTGAAGCATTTGCCGGAGGCTTCCAGCGTCGAGATGAAAGGAGGCGCGGCGAAATAGAGCTGGATCGCCGCTTTCGAGATCAAAGCCACAGTCGCGTCCGGATGGGGCAGAACGACCATCTGCTTGTCGAAGCGGCTGGCCTGGCCCGGACCGAAGGCCTTCTCGGCCGCCATCCTGAGCAGGATCGCCTGCGGCGCGGTCGTCGCGGTGACGGCGATGCGCATCTCCGGCTTGATGTCGGCGACCGATTTCACCGACGCATCGTTGCTGTAGAGCGTCAAGACGGCTTCGTTGCAGGCGGCGATGCCGCGGATGTCGAAGGAGCCGCGTGTCTTGAGCCAGGCTGCGAGGAGCGCTGTCGGACCGTAGGCACCGACATCGAGCGTGCCGCTGAAGATGCCGTCATTGATTGCCGGCGAGCCGCTGACCCGCTGCACTGTGAAGCTGGTGTCGCCGATGCCATTGTCCTTTGCATGCCTGGCGAAGAGCGCGAGCTTGTCGGCGACCGTCGTCGCCAGATGGCTCGTACCGAACTGGATCGCGATGGTGATGTTCTTCTTGGCTTGCGCTCGCGCCGGCAAGGCGAGCCCGCCAAAGGCGGCGGCTCCCAAAGCAAGCGCGGTGCGGCGTGATGGCAGCCTCATCCCGGTTCCTCCTTGTTGTTTTCGTCCGGTCCTCAGTCGCCGGTGCCGGCCGCGATCGGGGCGAAGAACGTGTCCTGCCAGCGGGTCGGCGGGTTCTTGAGCATGCGGATCTTCGCCATGAAGGTCGCATAGGCCATGATGCCGTGCGGCTCGGTCGACCATTTGTTGTCACGGATCATTGCGGTCAGCGCGTCCTTCGACAGGTTGAACGGCTCCGACTTCAGGTAGATCTCACCGGCCTCCGCGGGCTTCGCCTTGATGAAATCCTCCGCCTGCGCGATGGCGGCGACGATGCCCCTGGCGATGGCGGGCTGCTCGGAGACGAATTTGCCCGTCGTGGCGAGCAGCCCGCTGGTCGCGGGATGGCCGAGGATCTCCTCCGACGTCGTCACGACATGCAGCTTCGGATTGGCTTCCAGCACGGTAATGAAGGGGTCGTTGGCGAAATAGCCGTCGATCGTTGCCGAGCCCGAGATCATCATGGTCGCGGCATCCGGATGCGGCAGGCTGACCATCATCTTGTCGAAACGGCGGATCCCGGCCTCGCCCAGTTGCTTCTCCGCCGCCATCCGCAGCAGGATCGCCTGCGGGGTATTGAGGGCCGTCACGGCGATGCGCGAGGTCTCGGGAAAGTCCGCGACCGTCTTCACCTCGGGCCGCGAGGTGTAGAGCGAGTAGCGGCCCATGGAGAGCGGCGTCAGCCCCTTGATGTCGTAGGACCCGCGCGTCTTCTCCCAGGCGACCAGCATGCCCGGGGTGCCCATCGCGCCGAGCTGGATGGTGTTGGACAGCAGCCCGTCATTGATGGCGGGGGCCCCGCTGAACTTCTTCACGACGACCTGCGTGGTCGGCGCGCCGGCAGCCTCGACCGCCTTGCCGAAAAGCCCGAGCGCATCAGCGACGATGATCGGCAGATAGCCGATGCCGTTCTGCATCGCGATCGTCACGGTGGTCGCTGCGCGTGCCCTGAGCGGCAGCGCACCGACCGCGAGGGTTGCGAGGCTGCCCGTCAAGGCGGCGCGACGCGAGATCTGCTTCATCGGAATCCTCCCAGCGGAAAGCGGCGCCTCGAGGGCGCTCTTCAGGCAGCAGCAGCCGCGTAATCCGGATTGACATTGGCGCGTGGGTCGAAGGGCTTGCCCTCGATGACGTCGAGCGCCTGCTCGACGGCACGCACGCCGACACGCTCGGCCGCCTCGCGCGTATTCGCCCCGATATGCGGAGTCATGACCACGTTCTGCAGCCCGGAGAGCGGGTTTTCCTTCGGCGGCTCGACCGGGAAGCAGTCGAGCCCCGCGCCGGCCAGCGCGCCGTTTGTCAGCGCGGCCGCGAGCGCCTCATGGTCGATCAGCCCGCCACGCGCGGTGTTGATCAGCATGGCGCCGCGCTTCATCAGGCCAAGGCGATGCGCGTCGAAGAGGTTCCGGTTCTCTGCGGTCAGCGGAATATGCAGGCTGACGATGTCGCTCTCGCGCAACAAGGCGTCGAGGTCGCCGACGATCTCGACGCCGTCGAGCTTGCCACGGAAGAAGGGGTCATAACCGCGCAAGGTCATCCGCAGCGGACGGACCAGCTCGATCAGGGCCGAGCCGATGCTGCCGAGCCCCACGACGCCAAGCGATTTGCCGGAAAGCTCGCTGCCGAAGCTCGACGCCTTATCCCAATAGCCGGCGCGCATGCGGGCATCGAGCCAGGCGCTCTGGCGCGTGACTGCAAACATCAGGCCGAAGGCATGCTCGGCAACCGACTGGGCATTGGCACCATGCGTGATCAGAACCGGGATGCGGTGGCGCGTCGCGCTGGCGAGATCGATCGTGTCGACGCCGATGCCGTGCTTGACGATGACCTTGAGCGACGGCGCGGCCTTGATCACGTCCTCGGTGACATGGGCCGCGCGGACGATGATGGCATCAGCCTTTTCGGCGACGGCCAGCGCGGCGATCTCGGTCGGCGGAGTGTAAGGCGCAACGGTGATGATGCGGGCGCCGCGACGCTCCGCAGTTTCCATGGCCGGCCGCGCCAGCGCAGCTCCCGTGACAATGATCGTGGCAGCCATTGCTTCCCTCTCGCCTCGCGCACCGGCGGCCTCGGGAGCAACCATCCACGCTGCCGGACTCGGCGAGCGAAACGTCGGCGTCTCTTCCCTGCAGCACCGGGCGCTTGCTGCGCCTCTTCGCCGGAACGAGCCCTGCCGGACCGTCCCATTCGCAACGACCTATCACGTCGTTCGCGCGCTGGGAAGATAAAATGAAACGCCGTTTCAATTTTTTTATGTCACTCGAGAGCGCCACCCAGCGCATGCGTGAGAACACCGGCGGTCTTCTTCAGGGTGGGAGCGACCTTTGCGGCGCTCTCGCCAGTCAGTCGCGAAGCCGGGCCCGTCAGCGCGAGCGCGCCGAGGAGCCGACCGCCGGCTCCGAACACCGGCATCGCGATCGAGGCGACATGCGGATCGGTGACGCCGCTCGAATAGATCGGGATCTCGACGGCCTTGTCCTCGGCGCTGCTATTGGGGTCGAAGCGGCGCAGCACCTGCGCGATCGAGGAGGCATCCATCGGCCGCAGATCGCCCGGGCGCACATGCATGCGCAGGGGCGACGGCGAGTCGACGCGGAACAGACATAGCCGCTGGTCGCCGCGGCGGATGTAGAAGGATGCCGTCTCGCCCGATGCCGCGACGAGCGTTTCCAGCGCCGGCATGACATGCGCCTCGAGCGCGAAGGACTGGAGATAGACCGAGCCCAGCCGCGCGATCTCGGTGCCGAGCCGATAGCGGCCATCATCCACGCGTTCGATCAGGCCGAAGCGCTCGAGCGAGATGCACAACCGCATGATCGTGCTTTTGACGAGCTGTGTGCGTTGCGCGAGCTCGGTCAGTTCGAGCGCGTCGTCGCCACGCTGGAACGCCGTCAGCACCGTCAGCAAGCGATCGGCCGAGGCTACGCCCTCCAGCTTCGGACGGGCCTTCGCCTTTTTATCGAGCATCTTCCATAGCCTCCGCCACGCCGAGCCCGTCAGACGGCCGCGGTCAATCCTGATGCGAGAACATGGGCGTTCCCGCGACATCGAGCCGGGCGCGCAAGATCGAACCCGTCTGCGATTCCGTGATGAAGAGATCATGCCCATCCGAGCCGCCGAACGCCAGATTGGTGGTCGAGATGCCGGCGCAGGAACGGATGCGCAGTTGCGGCTCGGCGGTGCGAGACAGACGCCAGATCGAGCCGAAGCCGGTATGGGCAATGAGCAGGTTGCCTTGCGCATCGAGCGCCAGCCCGTCGGGACCGCCGAGCCCGCCATGCAGTTGCGCGAAAACACCGACCTTCGTCGTCAGGCCGCCGTCGTTGAGGGGGATACGCCAGATCTGCTGGGCCCGCGTCACCGCGATCAGCAGATGCGTCATGCCGGGATCGATGACGATGCCGTTGGGGCTCGGGATGGTGTCGAGGAGGCGGGCCAGGCGTCCCTCGGGCGTCAGCCGATAAACACGGCCCGTGGCGTCGTGCAGCCCGGTCTGGCCCTGATCCGTGAAATAGAGATCGCCATTGGGCGCGAAAACCAGATCGTTGACGCCCTTGAAGCTCTCGGAGGCGGCGGTTTCGAGGAACGGCATCACCACGCCGCTCTCGGGCTCGAGGAGCATGATGCCGCGCTTGTAATCGGTGATGAAGATGCGGCCGTCGCGGTGGATTTTCAGCCCGTTCGGCCAGCCGTCATATTCCGCGACGAGTTCCCATTCGCCGTCCGGAGAAATGCGGAAGATCCGGCCGAAGGGAATATCGGTGACGTAGAGCCGGCCCTGCCGGTCGAAGCTCGGGCCTTCGAGGAAGGAATCGATCGCGAGCCCGCCACGATTGGCCGCGGCCCAGGCCGTCGCACGAGGCTGGCGGAAACGGTCGGGCAAGCGCGTGAACACGGTGGTGGCGACGTCGGATGGCGGCGCGAAGAACATCAGCCTGTCTCCGTGAGCGATAAGTCGAGACGATAGGCCTCCATCGCCGTGCGGTGAAACAGCCAGGCGCGCTCAGGCGCGGAAAACGTCGCCGCGATCCGCTTGAAGCCGTTCCAGAGAACGCCATAGCCGACCATGCCCTTGTCGACCGGGAAATTGCTTTCGAACATGCAGCGCCGCGGCTCGAACAGCTCGATGCAGCGCAGGATATAAGGCGACCAGGCCTCGGCCAGTTGCTCGGACGAAGGCGGCAGCGGCGCCTCGTGGAAATCAAAGCCGCCGACCCGCATCGCCAGCCCGCCGAGCTTGACCCGCAGATTCGGTCGTCGAGCGAGAGCGGCCAGGCTGTCCGACCATTGCGCGAACACCTCGGCGCGCCGACCACGATAGGGACCGGCGCCGAGCGGGCCGCCGCAATGGTCGAGCACGATTGTGGTTTCGGGGCAGGCATCGGCAAGCGCCGCCACCTCGTCGAGCTGGGTATGGTAGGCCCAGACGTCGAGGACGAGACCATGATGCGCGAGCCGCCGCGCGCCGGCCGCGAAGGCAGGGTCGCGCATGACGCCCGGTTCGGGCGGCACGGGATTGGAGGCAATCGCCGGATCGGGATGCCACGCCGTCTGGTTGCGGATGCCGCGCAAGCGGCTGCCGCCGGCGCGCGACAAAGCGTCGAGCACAGGCTCGAGCCGTTCACCGAGCCGCAGATCGGCATGCGCGACGATGCCGGCACAGGCTTGGCGTCGACCGTAGAGCCCGCTTGCCGCCTGGGCCGCGATGCCATTGGCGAACTCGACCTCACCAACGGGCCTGAACTCCTCCGATAGCTCCGGCCGGTACATCGAGCGGCTCTGGACGAAGACCGTGGCTCGGATATCGTGGCCGCACGCCATGTCGGCGAGCAGCTCGTCGAACAGGTAGCGCTGGCCATGCGGCCGATCCCAGAGATGGTGGTGCGCATCGACGATCGGCATGCCGGGGTCGAGCGCCGCCTCATCACGCAACGCCAGCCACGCCGGCCGCACCGGGACATGGGTCGGCGCGGCCATCGCGATCAGGCCTCGATCTCGCAGCCCAGCCTGGCGAGCGTGGCATCGACCCAGCTGCGATCGTTGCGCCCTTCATGGATCGCGGTCATCTGCCTGGTCTCGGCCTTGTGCTTGGCGTCGGCAGCGGCATAGACCGCCTCGACCTCGTCAAAGGGCACGCAGAGCAGCCCGTCATCGTCGCCGATCACAAGATCGCCGGGCGCGATCACCATGCCCTCGATCGCGATCGGAACATTGATCTCGCCGGGGCCGTCCTTGTAGGGCCCGCGATGACTGACGCCGGCGGCAAAGACCGGGAAATCATGCTCGCGGATCCAGGCGCTGTCGCGGATCGCGCCATAGATGACGATGCCGGCGAGGCCGCGCTGCTGCGCGTGGGAGATCATCAGCTCGCCGATCAGGGCGTTGGTGAGGTCGCCGCCGCCATCGACAACCACCACGTCGCCGGGCGAGGCGATGTCGAGCGCCTTGTGGATCATGAGGTTGTCACCCGGACGAGACTTCACCGTCACGGCCGGGCCGGCGAGGACGCCGCCGCCGTGCAGCGGCCGCAGCCGCGCGCCGCCGGCCGTCATGCGGGACATCGAGTCGCTGATATTGGCGACCGGCAATGCGCGGAAGCGCTCGACGACGTCCGCGGACACCTGACGGCGCCGCTTGAGAACACGAAATCCGACCATCCCTTGGCTCCCTGATCCGCTCGGCGGTGCCCGGTGATCGTCGCCGATTGACAGGGCGCCATAATGCGGCATAGCGTTTTTGAAACGACGTTTCAAAAATAACTTTGGGAGGAAACATGCAAGCTCTTTTTTCGCGTCGCGCCGTCCTTGCAGGTGCTGCCGCCGCGACGGCGCTGAGCGCCGCCCCCCGCCGCTTGCGGGCGGCCGAGGCCGCTACCATCACCATGGCGATCCAGTACGGATACGCCTATCTGCCGGTCACGGTGGCCGAGAAGCTCGGCCTCTTCGCCAAGCAAGGCGCAGCCGCGGGGCTGCCCGGCCTCACCGTCAAGATCCAGAAGATCAGCGGTGCTCCGGCGATCAACGACGCTTTGATCAGCGGCTCCGTCGACATAGGTGCCTATGGGCTGCCAGGCATGCTGATCGCTGCCGAAAAGACGCGCGGCTCGATGGACATCCGCGGCCTCGCCGCCCTCGTCGCCGGCGACAACGGGCTCTACACCAACAAAGCCGAGATCAAGACGCTCGCCGACTTCAAGCCGACCGACAAGATCGCCGTGACCTCTACGACGGGCCAGCAAGGACTGCTCGTGCGCATGGCGGCCGAGAAAGCCTTCGGCGAGGGCCAGTCGCGTCGTCTCGACACGATGATGATCCAGCTGCCGCATCCTGACGCAACCTCGGCACTGATCACGGGCGGGACGATCAGCGCTTATGCCGCGCCGCACCCCTATAGCGACATCGTCGAAAAGAGCCCGAATGTGAAGCGGCTGTTCTTCTTCTCCGATTATCTCGGCGAGCGCGTGACCAGCGGCCTCCTCGCCAGCAAGCGCGCTTTCGTCGAGGCCAATCCGCAGGTGGCCAAGGCTGTCGTCGCCGCGATCGACGAAGCCGGGGCCTACATCAAGGCCAACCCGCGCAAGGCGGCCGAGATCTTCCTCGAGTCCGAGAAATCCTCACTCGCCCTCGGCGAAACCGAGACAATGCTGACGAGCGTCTCGGAGGAATGGGGCGTTCAGCCGAAGGGCGTGATGCGCTTTGGAACCTTCATGGCAAAGGCCGGCTTGCTGAAGGCAGCGCCGGCGAAGTGGCAGGACACGTTCTTCACTCCCGTCGCGGCAGGCCAGGGCAGCTGACATTCTCTGCAGATGCCACACCGGCAAGCCCGGGCGACCTGCCCGGCCATGATCGCCTGGCTCTGCGCGAGAACGAGGAGGACGTCACGCTCTGGCGCTTCGCAAAAAGGGAGCGGCAAGCCGGAAACGGTGCGCATCAATCCGGTACTCTGGTGCAATGACGGCGATGTCATTCGTGAAATGGCGTTGTCTGGATTGGGTGTCATCCTTCGATCGGAATAGGACGTCGCACCTTATCTGGCCGCCGGGTCGTTGGTGCCGCTGCTCCCGGGCTGGTCTGCGCCCGACGCGCCGGTCGTCGCGTTGCTGGGGCCGCGCGCAACCATCGGGCGGCGCGCACGCGCAACGTCCTGAAGGGTCTTCGCAGTTCGCTTAGCCCTGTTCTGTGGAGACGTCCCTGATCGCGGCGATTGTCAGTCCTGACGCTTGCCCGAAGGTTGAGGCCTCCCCCGGGGCGGTGTCGATCGCCTGCCTGCATAGGCTGCACTCGCGTCCTTAAGCTCGGCGAGTGGTCGGCAGGTTGCCGTCCCGCGACAGGCCGGATTGGCGCTTGCTCAAGCTGCGCCGCATGCGAAGGCTTTGCGGGACGCAGACGTTGCGAGACGATCAGCTTTGAAAGACGAGGCATAGCGTCGCCGTGATTGTCCGGCAAGTTCCGCCCTCCGATTGGCGCACCCGCCGCGCGAGGTGCTCAATCGAACAGGCATCAACAACGCCGGATCGAAAGAAAAATTCAACACTCTACGCTACAAATCTCGAAACGACGACGCCAAAAGGCATATGTAATGGCTGTGTTAACTAATAAATTACCATACGGCCTGCACAAATCCAGTATAAAAGTAAAGTTTTATGCTGCTTTTTCCGGTCTGTTAATCCTGATTCTGATGCTGGTCGCGGTTTCGATTTATTCGGTCCGCGAACAATCCGCCTATCACAGGCAACTTGACGTTTCGGCACAGGCTGCCGCCAACGTCGAAAAGGTCAACGGCCTGATCTTCGCCGTCGTCATGGAATCGCGCGGCATCTACATGTCGAGCGATATGGCGACCGTGAGGCGCTATGGCGACGCGCTCCTGCAGCGAAACCGCGAACTGGCCGAGGTCATGGATCAATGGCAGCGCATCGTTCGCGATGACGATACGGAACTCTTCGCAGCCTTCAAGACCCGTGTCTCCGAGTTCATCGGGTTCCGCGCGGAGCTCGTGCGGCGCGCCAACACCATCGGCCAGGCGGCGGGTCGCGAATGGGGAGACAACGAGGCGAACCGCCAGGTGCGCATGGCACTGAACGAGGATCTCGCGGCACTGGCTACGGTCTACTTCAAGCGCGCCCACGCCATCGCCAAGCTGGGAGAGCAGGTCGAGTTCACGACCATATTGCTGGTGATCCTCGGCATCGGCGCCATCGCCCTGACCTGGCTGACAGCCTCTCTGTTCAAGGCCTCGGTGATCGAGCCGCTGCTCGCCATCACATGGGCAACCGACAGCATTGCCTCCGGCAAGACTCTGGCAGCGATCCCGTACGCCGGCAGAAAAGATGAAATCGGCAAGCTCGCTTTGGCTGTCCAGCAACTGCAGAGCACGACCGAGCGAATCCGTGAGCTCCAGAAGAGCGAACTGGCGACATCACGGGAACGCGATCACCTCGAGGAGAACAAGGTCCATCTCATCGCGGCGATCAACAATATGGCCCAGGGCCTGATCATGCTCGATGTGCACGCGAACGTCATTCTCATGAACGAATCCTACCGAAAGATGTATAATCTGCCGAAAGAGATCATGGCTTCGAGCTGCAATCTTCGCGACATACTGCGATACCGCGCCGAATCCGGCCTGTTTTCCGGAGACAGCAAAACCTACGTCAGAACGATCCTGACCCGGATCGCGCTCGGCCAACCGTCCGTAAGCCATGTCGAATTGAAGGACGGCCGCAAGATCCGCGTGTTCGAGCAGCCGACGCCCGATGGCGGCTGGGTTGCGACCCATGAGGACTTCACCAAGCAGCAGCATCTTCAGCAGACGCTGGAGCGCATGGAGCGCTTGTTTGGAACGATCGTCGAGAATGTGCACGAGGCCATCCTGGCCAAGGACGCGCTCAGCCACCGCTATCTGCTGGTCAACCGGGCCGCGGAAACCCTGTTCGGGCTGTCGCGCGCCGACATTGTCGGACGAACGGCAAGGGACGTCTTCGGCGAGGAGACCGCCGAGGCGATCGAGGGCAGCAGCAAGGCCCCGCCGGTCAAGGCTACCACGGTCGCGATCCGGAGGATCACGACGCCCGGCAATGGCGAGCGTATCGCGGCAATCCGGCATCTTCCCGCTTCGGATGGTGAAGACGGAGCGCAGTACCTGATCAGCCTGATCGAAGACCGGACCGAACAGGCAGCCGCGATACCCCGGCTGCGAACAGGCTGAGCGGCTGCGGACGTTGCGATCACCGCGGGCTGCATGCTGCGGGATTTGAGAACGATGTACATTGCGCCGCCGTGGCGGCAGACTTCAGCCGTGACGATGAGCCTCGGCTTGCCGACATAGGCCGACACGTGCCGAAAAGCGCCGAAGCAGAGAGACGCATGCCGGTCGAACGCGAGATCTTCGGGCACCTGCCGGACGGCACCGCCATCGAGCGCGTCACGCTGAGGCGGGATGGCGGGCTGACGGCGCGCATCATCAGCTATGGCGCCGCGCTCCAGGCGCTGCTGGTGGCCGACAGCGCAGGGGCGATCGACGACGTCGTTCTCGGCTTCGACGCGCTTGAGCCCTATACCCGCCCGGGCTGCTATTTCGGCATGACGGTCGGGCGCTACGCCAACCGCATTGCGGGCGGTAGCTTCGTGATCGACGGGGCACAGGTTTCGCTTGCCCGCAACAATGGCCCCAACGCGCTGCATGGCGGCGTCAACGGCTTCAGCCGCAAGGCGTGGAGGATCGTCGGCGCAGAGGATGGCCCGGTTCCGGCGCTGACGCTGACCTGCCGCAGCCCCGATGGCGAGGAAGGTTACCCCGGCACGGTCGAGACGCAGGTGCGCTATAGCCTGCCGGCTCCAAGCGAACTCCTGCTCGACATCATCGCAACGAGCGATCGGGCGACGGTGGTCAACCTGACCAATCACAGCTTCTTCAATCTCGACGGCACCGCGGCTGGCGATATCCTGCAGCATCGCCTGCAGATCGCCGCCGATCGTTTCCTTGCGGTGGACGAAACCGCGATCCCGCTGCAGGAGCCGCCGCGAGACGTCACTGGCACGCCGTTCGATTTCCGCCAGCCGCATCCGATCGGCGCCCGCATCCGGCACCCCGACGAACAGCTGCGGCGCGGCCGCGGCTACGACCATAATTTCTGCCTGGCTCCTGCGGATGGCTTGCCGACGGACGACTTACGTTTGGCCGCTCGCGTCGAGGCGCCCCGCTCCGGGCGGATCATGGAGCTCCATACCAACCAGCCCGGCCTCCAGCTCTACTCCGGCAATTTTCTCGACGGCAGCGTGGCGGGAAAGCATGGCAGGCTCCACCGCCAGGCCGACGCCTTTTGCCTGGAGCCGCAGATCTGGCCCGACGCACCAAACCGTCCGGATTTCCCATCGGCCAGGCTGATACCGGGCGCGCTCTACCGGCATCGCACGCTCTATCGCTTCACGGCCTGAGCGGCTCCCGCAGGTCGCTGACCATTAGTAAGATAGTATGACTATTTACAGCTTCAAACGGCCCCGCTAGAACAAGGCAGCGCACGCAGAGGCGCCTCGATTGATAACGTTCCGGGAGAAGCTCATGCGCCGTCTTTCATCCATGACCACGCTGCTTGCCGCGACCATGCTGGCCGGCGGTCTCAATGCCGCCAGCGCAGCCTGCCCGGCGGCTGCCGGCTGAGCGCCTTCGGCCTGATCATGCTCGCGGTCGTCCTGACCGGCGGCAGCCTGCGCCTGTTTCAGACCTGCATCAATTTCGACGGCACGTTGTCGAGCTGGTGGACCAAGATCGTCACCGGGGTCCTGCTGTTTGCCTTCATCGCGTTCCAGCAGGCGACGCTGGCGCTGGCCCGCCGCTCCGTGCGGGGCACTGCGGCAAGAGGAACCACGCCATGAAACCCGGAATCGTCGCGGTTCCCGAGCGGCGGGAGCACTCCAACCACGCCGAGGTGGCGCGGATGATCGCGATCGACATCATCGCCGGCCGCGCCAAGGAAGGCTCCAAGCTCGCCGGCGATGCCGAGCTGATGCTGCGCTTCGGCGTCTCGCGCCCCGTGCTGCGCGAAAGCGTCAAGACGCTCGTCGCCAAGGGCCTGCTTACCACCAAGGCGCGGGTCGGCACGGTGGTGCGCGAGCGCGCCGCCTGGAACATGTTCGACAGCGACCTGCTCGCCTGGCATCTTCAGGCCGGCATAGACCGCCGCTTCCTGGACGATCTCGCCGAAATCCGGCTGGCGGTCGAGCCTCGTGCGGCGGCCCTGGCCGCCGAGCGCAGAACCGAGGCCGATCTGGCCGCGATGCAGCGCGAGCCGTCCGATTCCGTGGCCTTCGCCAATGCCGATCTCGCGCTCCATGTCGCCGTCGCAAATGCCTCGGGCAATCCGTTCATGCGCTCGGTCGGCGGCGTCATCGACGTTGCACTGCGGGCGTCCTTCCTGCTGAGCGCGCCGGTCGAGGAACCCGAGCGCGACATCGTCATCATGACGCATCGGAAGATCGTCGACGCTATCGCTGCCCGCGACGTCGAGGGTGCAGCCGAGGCCATGGTGGGGGTCATCTTCAACGGATTGCGCCGCCACGGCGCGGCGCGCAGCGAACCCTCCGAGCGGCTCCCCGGGTCGCATCGTCTCATCGCCCCTTCCCGCCTTCTCCCAGACAAGGATTGAGCACCGCCATGCCTGCAGCGACCAGACCCTATCGCGGCGTCTTCCCCGTCGTGCCGACCATCTTCCACGATGACGGCACGCTCGATCCCGAGGGCCAGCGCCGCTGCCTGGACTTCATGATCGAGGCCGGCTCGGACGGGCTGTGCATCCTTGCGAACTTCTCCGAGCAGTTCGTGCTGACCGATGCCGAGCGCGACATGGTGATGGATCTGGCGCTCGACCATGTCGCGGGCCGGGTGCCGGTCATCGTGACGACGACGCATTTCGGCAGCGCGGTCTGCGCCGAGCGTTCGCGCCGCGCACAGGACAAAGGCGCGGCCATGGTGATGATCATGCCGCCCTATCATGGCGCGACCTTCCGGGTCGGCGAGGCGGCGATCGAAGCCTTCTTCCGTCGCGTCTCGGATGCGATCTCGATCCCGATCATGATCCAGGACGCGCCGGTGGCCGGCACGCCGCTCTCGCCCGCCTTCCTGGCGAAGCTCGCCCGCGAGATCGAGAACGTCTCCTATTTCAAGATCGAGGTCGCCCAGGCCGCGGCCAAGCTGCGCACGCTGCTCGAACTCGGCAGCGAGACGATCGAAGGCCCCTGGGACGGCGAGGAGGCGATCACGCTGATGGCCGATCTCGATGCGGGCGCGACCGGCGCGATGACCGGCGGAGGCTATCCCGACGGCATCCGCCAGATCGTCGATCCCTACTTCGCCGGGCGCCGCAATGAGGCCATGGCCGCCTATGCGCGCTGGCTGCCGCTGATCAATTACGAGAACCGCCAGACCGGCCTGTCGGCGGCGAAGATCCTGATGAAGGAGGGCGGGATCATCGGCTCGGCCGCCTTGCGCCATCCGCTCGAACTGCCTCATCCCAAGACGCAGGCCGGGCTGATCGAGATCGCCAAAAGCCTCGACGCCGCGGTTCTGCGCTGGAGCAAATGAGCATGCTGCGCCTCGCCATCGTCGGATTGGGCAAGATCGCCCGCGACCAGCATTTGCCCGCGGTGGCGGGCCTGCCCGAGATCGCGATCGCGGCCGTCGTCAGCCGCAATGCGCGGCTGGACGGCGTGCCCTGTTTCGAGACCCTCGAGGCGCTGTTTGCCTCCGATGTCGCGGTCGATGCGGTGGCGCTGTGCACGCCGCCGCAGGTGCGGCGAGCCCAGGCGGCGCTGGCCCTGGCGGCCGGCAAGCATGTCATGCTGGAGAAGCCGCCCGGCGCGACCGTCAGCGAGCTTGCTCCGCTGATCGCCATGGCGCGCGACAAGGGCCTGACGCTCTTTGCCACCTGGCATTCCCGCTTTGCGCCGGCGGTCGAGCCGGCCCGCGCCTTCCTCGCGGCGAACCGGCCCTTGTCGGTCAAGATCGACTGGCGCGAGGATGTGCGGGTCTGGCATCCCGGTCAGGACTGGATCTTCGAGGCCGGCGGGCTCGGCGTGTTCGATCCCGGGATCAACGCGCTGTCGATCCTGACCCGCATCCTGCCGCGCCCGGTCTTTCTGCAGGGTGCCGGGCTCGCCTTCCCCGCCAATCGCGCGGTGCCGATCGCAGCCGAGCTCGATCTTGCCGACGAGGCCGGCTTGCCGATCCGGGCGGAATTCGATTTCCTGCAGGCAGGATCGCAAAGCTGGGACATGCGCATCGAGACGGAAGGCGGAACGCTGATGCTGTCAGCCGGAGGCGCGAAGCTCGACCATGACGGCCGCCCGCTCGTCGACGAGCCGGAGGCGGAGTATCCGGCGCTCTACCGCCGCCTCATTGATCTTGTCGGCAGGCGCGAGAGCGATGTCGATCTGGCGCCCCTGCAACTCGTGGCCGACGCGTTCCTGCTCGGGCAGCGTCGCAGCATGGAGGCGTTCACATGGTGAGCGCGACGCCGGCCGCCCTGCCCGCTCCCGTGCTGCTCGGAGAAACACGCTGCCATCTCGGCGAAGGGCCCGCCTATGACGCTGCGACCGACGCGGCGTTCTGGTTCGACATTCTGGAGCGCAAGCTGTTCGAGGCTGATCTGGGAACCGGCGGCGTGACCTGCCACGATCTCCCGCTGATGGCCTCGGCGCTGGCCATGGTCGATGACGAGCGCCAGATCGTCTCGACCGAGAGCGGGCTGCATCTGCGTTCACGCCGGGACGGCGCCATGACGCCGTTTCGCGCCGTCGAGGCGGATGACCACGCGACACGCTCCAATGATGCGCGCGCGCATCCCGGCGGGGCGTTCTGGTTCAGCATGATGAGCAAGAGCGCCAAGGCCGGCGCCGCCTCGATCTATGCGCTGTCGGGTGGCGAGGTCGTGCTGCTGTTTTCCGGGCTGACGATCCCCAACGCGATCTGCTTCTCGGCCGACGGCCGGCAAGGGTTTTTCGCCGACACGGCGCAGAACGAACTTTACCGCGTGGCGCTCGACCCCGTGACGGGGCTGCCGCGCGAGGCGCCCTCCTCGCTTGCCCTGTCCGACGACGGCAAAGGGCTCGACGGCGCCGTGATCGATCGCGAGGGACTGATCTGGATCGCCCGCTGGGGCGGGGCGCGCATCGATGTCCTCACCGATCAGGGCGAGACCGTCCGCAGCCTGGCCGTGCCGGCACGCCAGCCGAGCTGCCCGGTCTTCGTCGGGCGGGCCTTCGACCGCCTGCTGGTCACCAGCGCCTGGGAGGGACAGGATGAAGCAGCCCGCGCCGCCGATCCGCTGGGTGGCGCGACATTCCTGTTCAGCCCCGGCGCGGTCGGAAAGGCGGAGCCGCGGGTCAGGCTGGGAGCGCACTGACAGTCTCATCTCAACCAAGACCGCTTGCAGGCGGCGATGAACGTTCAGCCGAATAGTCAACCAAGCAAATATTCTACCAAGGGAGAAAACGATGACATCCGGGATCACCAAGCTTCTATCCGCTCTCGCGCTGGGCGCGCTTGCCTTTGCCGGGCCGGCGCTGGCGCAATCCAAGCCCACCGTCGGCATCGCCATGCCGACGAAATCATCCGCCCGCTGGATCGCCGATGGCGACAACATCGTGAAGGTGCTGAAGGAACGCGGCTACAATACCGATCTGCAATATGCCGAGGACGAGATCCCCAACCAGCTCTCGCAGATCGAGAACATGGTCACCAAGGGGGCGAAGGTCCTGGTGATCGCCGCCATCGACGGCACCACCTTGTCCGACATCCTGCAGCAGGCGGCCGCCGCCGGCACCAAGGTGATCGCCTATGACCGCCTGATCCGGAACTCACCGAATGTCGATTATTATGCGACCTTCGACAACTTCAAAGTCGGGGTCCTGCAGGCGCAGACGCTGGTGAAGGGCCTTGGCCTGCCGGAGGCGAAGGGGCCGTTCAACATCGAGCTCTTCGGCGGCTCGCCGGACGACAACAACGCGTATTTCTTCTATGACGGTGCGATGTCGGTGCTGAAGCCCTTCATCGACTCCAAGCAGCTCGTGGTGGCGAGCGGCCAGATGGGCATGGACAAGGTCTCGACCCTGCGCTGGGACGGCGCAACCGCCCAGGCGCGCATGGATAACCTGCTCAGCGCCTTCTACAACAACAAGCGCATCGACGCCGTGCTCTCGCCCTATGACGGCATCTCGATCGGCATCCTGTCGTCGCTGAAGGGCGTCGGCTACGGTTCGGGCTCGATGAAGATGCCGCTGGTTTCGGGCCAGGACGCGGAGGTTCCCTCGGTCAAGTCGATCCTCGCCGGCGAACAGTATTCGACCATCTTCAAGGACACCCGCGAGCTCGCCAAGGTCACCGCCGACATGGTCGATGCCATGCTCAGCGGCAAGGAGGTGCCGGTCAACGACACCAAGACCTACAGCAATGGCCGCAAGACCGTGCCGTCCTACCTGCTCACCCCGGTCGCGGTCGACAAGTCGAACTGGGAAGCGATCCTGATCGCCTCGGGCTACTACAAGGCCGGGCAGATCAAGTAACGCCGCCCCTCGCGCGCGGCCCCGCCCAAGAGCAGGATGCGAAAAAGTGGGAACCGGTTTTTCGCATAGATCCTGCTCTCACTTTTGAATGAGAGACGGATTCAGATGTCAGATGGCATCACTTGGTGATCCCATCTGACATCATCCGGCTCTAGGCGGGGCCGTCGATCCATCCGGTCGCGGAGCAGATCAAATGAATCCGATCCTGGCCATGCGCGGCATCAGCAAGGCCTTCGCGGGCGTCAAGGCCCTGAGCGACGTCTCGTTCTCGGTCGAACCCGGCGAAATCCACGCCGTCGTAGGCGAGAACGGCGCCGGCAAATCGACCCTGATGAAGGTGCTGAGCGGCGTCTACCCGCACGGCTCCTATGACGGGGCCATCGTCTTCGATGGCGAGGAGCGGCGCTTCCGCGACATCACCGAATCCGAGGCGCTCGGCATCATCATCATCCATCAGGAGCTGGCGCTGATCCCGCTCCTCTCCATCGCCGAGAACATCTATCTGGCCAACCCGCCCACGCGGTTCGGGGTGATCGACCAGGGAGCGGTCTATCGCGGCGCCCTGGCGCTGCTGGCCAAGGTCGGCCTGAACGAGGCGCCCGACACCCGTGTCATCGATCTCGGCGTCGGCAAGCAGCAGCTCGTCGAGATCGCCAAGGCGCTGTCCAAGGATGTCCGGCTGCTGATCCTGGACGAGCCGACCGCGAGCCTCAACGAGCGCGACAGCGAGGCGCTGCTCGATCTCCTGGTCGAGCTGCGGGCGCAGGGCATCTCCTCGATCCTGATCTCGCACAAGCTCAACGAGGTCGCGCGCGTCGCCGACCATATCACCGTGCTGCGCGACGGGCGCACCGTCGACACGCTCGACTGCCGCGCCGGCCCGGTCGAGGAGGACCGCATCATCCGCAGCATGGTCGATCGCGATCTCGAGCATCGCTATCCCAAGCGCGAGCCCAAGATTGGCCAAGAGAAGATAGGCCAAGAGAAGATCGGCGAGGTGATCTTCGAGGTCGAGGACTGGACGGTGTTCCACCCGCAGGATCCCGGGCGGCGCGTGATCAAGGGCGTGGATTTCCAGGTCCGGCGCGGCGAGATCGTCGGCATCGCCGGGTTGATGGGCGCAGGCCGGACCGAATTCGCGATGAGCGTGTTTGGCCGCTCCTATGGGCGCCATATCAGCGGCCGCGCCAGGCTGGAGGGTCGCGAGGTCGATCTCTCCACCGTGCGGCGCGCCGTCACTGCCGGGCTCGCCTATGTCACCGAAGACCGCAAGGAGCTCGGGCTGATCCTGGCCGAGGACATCCGCAAGAACATGACGCTGGCCAACCTGCCGGCGGTGGCTCCAGGCGGCGTCATCGACGACATGGCCGAGCTCAAGGTGGCGACGGGCTATCGCTCGCGCATGGGCATCCGCAGCGCCAGCGTCTACCAGGAGACCGGCCAGCTTTCGGGCGGCAACCAGCAGAAGGTCGTGCTGTCGAAATGGCTCTTCACCGAGCCCAAGGTGCTGATCCTGGACGAGCCGACACGCGGCATCGACATCGGCGCCAAATATGAAATCTACTGCATCATCAACCAGCTGGCGGATTCCGGACGCGGCGTCATCGTGATCTCGTCGGAAATGCCGGAACTGCTGGGCATCTGCGACCGCATCTGCGTGATGAACGAGGGCGCCTTCGTCGGCGAATTCTCCGCGCAGGATGCAAGCCAGGAAAAAATCATGCGCGCCATCATGCGCAACGGGGAGGCCAGAGCATGAGCGGCGAAACCTTGAGCGGCAAGACCTCAAGCGAAGCACCGGCGCGTCCGGCCGGCAACCACCTCAAGACGGGCCTGCGCGACTACGGCATGCTGATGTCGCTGGTGGCGATCATGCTGTTCTTCCAGGTCGTGACCGGGGGCACGCTGCTGCGGCCGCTGAACCTGACCAATCTCGTGCTTCAGAACAGCTTCATCGTCATCATGGCTCTGGGGATGCTGCTCGTCATCGTCACCGGCCATATCGACCTGTCGGTCGGTTCGGTGGCGGGCGCGGTCGGCGCGGTCGCCGCCGTGCTGATGGTGCGCTACGAGATGCATTTCGTGCCCGCCGCGCTGATCTGCCTGGCGCTGGGCGCGCTGATCGGCGCGGCGCAAGGCTATTGGGTCGCCTATTTCAAGATCCCCTCCTTCATCGTGACGCTTGCCGGCATGCTCGTCTTCAAGGGGCTGGCGCTGGCGATCCTGCAGGGCCAGTCGCTGGGGCCGTTCCCGGCGACCTTCCAGAAGCTGTCCTCGGGCTTCATCCCCGAGCTGATGCCCGAGGCAGGCGCGCTCTACCCGACCTCGCTGGCGATCGGGGCCGCGCTCGCGATCCTGCTCGTGGTGCTCAATCTCAAGAGCCGCATGCGCCAGCAGAGCCATTGCATCCCGCTCGAGCCGCAGGGTTTCTTCATCGCCAAGAACCTCGCCTTCGCCGCGATCATCCTCTACGCGACCTATCTCATCGCCTCCTATCGCGGCCTGCCGAACGTGCTCGTGGTGATGGGGGTGCTGATCGCGCTCTATGCCTTCGTGACGACGCGCACCAGCATCGGCCGGCAGATCTATGCGGTCGGCGGCAATGCGCGCGCCGCCAAGCTTTCGGGCGTGCGCACGGAATGGCTGACCTTCCTGACCTTCGTGAATATGGGCGTTCTCGCAGCGCTCGCCGGCCTCGTCTTCGCGGCCCGGCTCAACACGGCGACCCCGAAGGCGGGGCTGGGCTTCGAGCTCGACGTGATCGCCGCCTGCTTCATCGGCGGCGCCTCGGCCTATGGCGGGGTCGGGCGCGTCTCGGGAGCGGTGATCGGCGCGCTGATCATGGGCGTGATGAACAACGGCATGTCGATCCTGGGCATCGGTATCGACTATCAGCAGGTGATCAAGGGCCTCGTCCTGCTGGGTGCGGTCTGCCTCGACGTCTACAATCAGAAGCGCTGAGCGCCTGTCTCGCCATCAAGATCCATCATGAGCCTTGCGACCGGGCCGCCTGGGCTGCGGCAACAACGGCTCTATCAGGGCGTATTCCTCATCGGATACATCACGTGTAGAGCGCTCGCGCGCACTATCATATCGGTCCCGGCCGGCGTCGTTCGAAGGCATGGACTTCCTCAGCGCTAGTGGCCGGTCAGCTGCCGCAAATGCTGCCAGAATCGAGCTTTCGGCATGTCTTTAGAACGCCAAGCACCGGTGCGCCGGACCACGCCGCCACCCGAAAGCGTCGTTGCAAGCTGGTACGAGAATGCCAGCCTGCTCGACAGCTACAGCATCGATCTGAGTTCGTCGAAACAGGACAGCATGCGCGTGCTGGCGACCCGGACGGTCGGCGATCAACCGGCGTGGATCAAGGCACTGGTCGCGGTGCGCGACGCCATGGTGACGCCCTTCGGCGTCAAAACCTCCGGCGAGGTCCGAGCGTCCAGAGCCGACACCGAACGCGTGGACTTCTTCCCGGTGCAATGGGAAGGCCAGGACGAAATTGTGCTGGGTGAGGATGATCGGCACCTGGACTTCCGACTGTCGCTGCTCCGTCGCAAGTCTCCAGCCGGCACGCAGCTCATCGCGACAACCGTCGTGCACACTCACAATGCCTTGGGCTTCACCTATCTCAACCTGATCAGGCCGTTTCATCACCTCGTCGTCAGGGCCAACCTGGCGCAGTTTGTACGGGCACAAGCTTAGGTGGCCACGAAGATCCTGATGTCAGCTCCCCTCGAAGCGGACGCCGGCTCAGGAGAAAAAGCGTTTTAGAACAAAGAGCTTGAGCGGTTTTCGATCACATTGATTCAAACGCTGCTGCAGAGCGTTTTCGAGCGAAACGGGCGTCGGCTCGCGTGAAGAAAGCGCATTGAAACAAGGAGATAGAGCAGTTTCCGATCAAACTGATTCAGAAACGACTCTAGTCGGACACGCCCTCGCGTCCGGTGATCGCCATGCAGGTCGCGGTCAGCATGGCGCAGAGCTTGGGGGGGCCGCCCGAGATCGCGAAGACCTCGGCCATGGCGAGCGTCAAGGTGCGCCCGGCCTTGATCACCTTGCCCTTGGCAAGCAGGCGCTCGCCGGCGGCAGGCGCCAGCAGGTTGATCTTGAACTCGGCCGTCAGCACGCCCACCCCCGCCGGCATCGTCGTCAAAGCCGCATAGCCTGCGGCGGAATCGGCGATGCTCGCGACCGCACCGGCATGGACGAAGCCGTGCTGCTGGGTCAGATGCGCCGAGACCGGCAAGTCGATCTCGATCTCGCCGGGGCGCACATGCAGCAGCCGCGCCCCGAGCGTGGTCATGAAGGCCTGTTTGGCAAAGCTGTCGGCGATACGCCGGGTGGTGTCCTCCTGTAGAGGCGAGGCATCCGGCATCGACAGTTCTTCCTAAGCAGCCGCGACAGCCGCATCCTCATAACGCGAAACATGCGCCGCTGCCGCACGCAGATCGGCAAGCCCCGCTTCGGCAGAAACGCAATGCTCGGCGAGATGGCGGCGGAACAGGCGCGCACCGCGCTGGCCGGGGAACAGCCCAACCAGATGGCGCGTGAAGGCGTGCAATCGCCCGCCCCGCTCGAGATGGCCCGCGATATGCGGCTCCAGCGCCTCCAGCATCGCGAAGGCGTCCGCGACCGGCGCCGCCTCGCCGAAGAGCAACGGATCGACCTGGAGCAGGATCTCGGGGTTCTGATAGGCCTCGCGGCCGATCATGACGCCATCGAGACGGGCGAGATGGCCGCTCCATTCCTCCGGCGCGCGGATGCCGCCATTGATGGTGACGACGAGGTCGGGATTGTTGTCCTTCAGCCTGTAGGCGCGCTCATAGTCGAGCGGCGGCACCTCGCGGTTCTCCTTCGGCGACAGCCCCTGGAGCCAGGCCTTGCGGGCGTGGACGGTCAAGGCGTCGACGCCGGCCGCGCGCACCGCTGCGGTCAGCGCATCGAGCGCCGCTTCCGGATCCTGATCATCGACGCCGATGCGGCATTTCACCGTCACCGGGATGGCGACGGCGGCCTTCATCGCCGCGACGCAATCGCCCACGAGGCCGGGCTCGCGCATCAGGCAGGCCCCGAAGGCGCCGCCCTGGACGCGGTCCGAGGGGCAGCCGCAATTCAGGTTGATCTCGTCATAGCCGAAATCGGCGCCGATCCGCGCCGCCTGCGCCAGCAGGACGGGGTCATTGCCGCCGAGCTGGAGCGCGACGGGATGCTCGAAATCGTCGAAACCGATCAGGCGCTGGCGATCGCCCCGGATCACGGCCTGCGCCGTCACCATCTCGGTATAGAGCCGGGCGCGCCGCGACATCAGGCGATGGATGATGCGGCAATGCCGATCAGTCCAGTCCATCATCGGCGCGACGGAGAATCTATAGAGTTGATGGTCCTGCATTGTTCTCTTGCAAGTCAGCGCATAGGCGGCGTTCGCGTGCCATCGGGGCCGGGCGCCGGGTTGATCATGGTGAGGCTCCGCACACGTCGCGCATCGCGCGCCTGACGACATGCGGGGCCCTCGTCGCCCCTCATATCGACGACATGAGCGCCCTCGGCAAGGCTCCTCTGCTTTCCAAGGCCGCTACACTTGAATTTCTCAAGCGGCAGCTCGGAAAGTGCAATATGGCGTCCCTCGATCGCGAGCGGCTCATTCGCTTCGGTCGCGACCGTGCGGCGCAGGGTGCAGGCCCAGTACCCCTCGGCATCGATATCGGGACAAAGCTGGGTACGACCGATGATCTTGTCATCGAAAATGGCAAAAGCGTCACTGGCCTGGTCGTGGGCGTCCGTGGATTCCTCGGGATCGGCGAGGGCTATGTCGTCCTCGCCCCTTCGACGGCAGTGTTGAACCCGAAGGACGGCGCAAGGCGCGCATTCGTCGACACGAACAGGGATACGCTGAAAGCTGCACCGAAACTCGAGTACAGAAGACGAAGGCCTGATATCAGGCTTTGGCAGATGCGGGGTGGCACGATCCGTGCCGCCCCTTTTTTGGTCACGTAGCGATCCAGCGAACCGAGCCGCCTATCGCGGGAGGCGCTGGCCCTTGCGATCGTCCTTGGCATCGACGCCAAGCCCCAATCCTCTGCCAGCCTCAGTCTCGCCGCTGGCGCCGCCCAGATCGAACCCGGGACGATCAACTTTCTTCTCGGAAGCTTTTGGCTTCTTATCGGCCTTCTCGTTCGTAGAATTCTTGGGAATGGTCGTCATCGCGCACTCCTTGTCTGCTCGAGGATCATCAATCGCGCTTTGGTCGTTGGTTCGAAGGCGTATCCTTATACTCGTCGATCTGATTACTCTTGCCATCCAGGCTTTGCCCGGGTTGCCGCTGCGCCTTGTCTCGATTGCTGAGGATGTCGTTCTTTCGGACTTTCTCGTCTTCGAGTTCGACCATGGCTCCTGAGCCATCGTTTTGTCCTGCCGGCATGGTGACCTCCTTTTCCGTTGCGAGAAGCACGCATAGGAGTTCAACGCGCGGCGTTCGGGAAAGCTCCCCTTACGGGCCCAGCTCATCCTTGCAGCGCCTCGAGCGGCTTCGCCGCTTAGATCATTCGGCGTGACCTGGTTGGGATTGCTGTATTCTGCAACGCCGCTGAACTTCCGCTGCGCGCCGACGTTTGCCTTCAGAGACAGGTGCCCAAGCACCTGTCCATTGAGATCGGGCACGCCAGATGGTGCAAACAGGCGACAGACAGGCAACGCTCTACCGCATGGTGACGGACGAGCATGTCTGCCCGTTCGGGCTGAAGTCGCTCGACCTGCTCGCCCGTGAGGGGTTTGTCATCGACGATCATCTCCTTCGATCGCGGCCGGAGATCGATGCCTTCAAGGCCGAGCAAGATGTGAAGACCACGCCGCAGACTTTCATCGCAGGCGAGCGGATCGGCGGCTACGATGATCTGCGCAGGCATCTGGGCAAACCGGTCGCGGATGCCGAGGAGGTCAGCTATCAGCCGGTCGTGGCCGTCTTCGTGATGGCTGCGTTGATGGCGGCGGCGACGAACTGGGCCTCTTCGGGCGACATCATCTCCGCTCGCGGCATCGAGTGGTTCATCTCGTTCGCCATGTGCATCCTGGCGATCCTGAAGCTGCAGGACGTCGAGCGCTTCTCCAACATGTTCCTGGGCTACGACCTGCTGGCGCAGCGTGTCGTGCGCTACGCCTATGTCTATCCGTTCGCAGAGGCGCTGGCCGGCATCCTGATGATCGCCGGCGCGCTGCTCTGGCTCGCGATCCCGGTCGCGCTCGTCATTGGCCTCGTCGGCGCGGTGTCCGTTGTCAAGGCCGTCTACATCGACAAGCGCGAGATCAAATGCGCCTGCGTCGGCGGCGACAGCAAGGTTCCCCTCGGCTTCGTCTCACTGACCGAGAACCTGATGATGGTCGCGATGGCCATCTGGATGCTGGCCCGCTGACCATCTGGCCGATCTGCCGCGCTGTCACTCAACCAAGGAATTCTCGATGAGCTACGTCCGCTTCGGCGCGATGATCGCCGTATCAACCATCGTCATGTTCGGCCTGATGTACCTGAACACCTACGAGTTCGATCATATCTTCTTCAGCCAGACACGGGCCTGGATGGCGCTGCTCATGGGCGCAACGATGGCCGTGCTGATGCTGGGCTTCATGCAGAAAATGTATGGCAGCAAGAAAGCCAATGTCGCGATCGTCGTCGCCAGCGTCGCGGTCTTCGCGCTGGCGCTCTGGCTGGTGCGCAGCCAGACGACCGTCGATGACGTTTCCTACATGAGGGCGATGATTCCGCACCACTCCATCGCGATCATGACCAGCGGGCGCGCACGTATCGTCGATCCACGCGTGCGCAAGCTCGCGGATGAAATTATCGCCGCCCAGGTCCGGGAAATCGCCGAGATGAAGCAGCTGATCACCGACCTACAGGCTAAGGCCAGATAAGTAGGCAGGCCGCCTGGGCCGCGCAAAACGGCGAAGTGGATTTCGCCGCTTCGCCGCTGGATCGTCGTGATGCCGACTGCTTGGCGCGATCGGCGTCCTCGCTCAAGCCTTGGCCAGCGAGAAGGCGACGAAGCGCTGCCCTTCAGCCGTCTTGAGCCTCAGCAGCACGGCCTTCTTGCCCTCGTGCTGGGCGCTGGCGATCCCGGCCTTGACCTCGGCGGGCGCATTCACCGCCTTGCCCGCGACCTCGAGGATGACGTCGCCCGAGGACACGCCCTTGCTCGCGGCGGGGCCGTCGGGATCGACGTTGACGATCGCAACGCCTTGATCGCCCGCGCCCTTCAACTCCTGGATGGGCGCGAGTTTCACCCCGAGGATCGCCGGAGCTTCGGACGTGTCGGCGGTGGGATTGGCGCTTTCGCCCTTCTGGACGGCGAGCGTGATCGGCAGCGTCTCTTCCTTGCCACCACGAATGAGGGCGATCTCTGCCTTGTCGCCGGGCTTGAGCGCGCCGACCCGTCGCGTCAGGTCACGGCCGTCCTTCACCGGCTGGCCATTCAGCTTAGTGATGACATCACCTGACCGGACACCGGCTTCAGCGGCAGGCGTGCCGGGCTGCGCCTCGGCGACGAGGGCACCGGCCGTCGACTTCAGGTCGAGGCTGTCGGCAATGTCCTGCGTCACCGGCTGGATCTGCACCCCTAGATAGCGGCGCTCGACCGCGCCGGTGTGCTCCAGCGAGTCGACGACGCTGGTCACGGTGCCTGCCGGGATCGCGAATGCGAGGCCGACGCTGCCCCCCGACGGCGAAAAGATCGCGGTGTTGACGCCGACGACCTCGCCCTTGAGGTTGAAGGTCGGGCCGCCCGAGTTGCCCTTGTTGATTGGCGCGTCGATCTGCAGGAAATCGTCGTAGGGGCCGGCGCCGATATCGCGGCCACGTGCTGAGACGATGCCTGACGTCACCGTCCCGCCGAGCCCGAAGGGATTGCCGATCGCGACGACCCAGTCGCCGACCTTGGGGGCCTCCTTGGCCAGTGCGACGAACGGGTAGTCGCCGGCTTCATTGACCTTGAGCAAGGCAAGATCGGTCTTGGGATCGGTGCCGATCACCCTGGCGTCGAGGGTCTTGCCGTCGTCCATCGTGACCGTGACGGTCTTGGCGTGCTCGACGACATGGTTGTTGGTGACGACATAGCCATCGCCGGTGATGAAGAAGCCCGAGCCCTGGGCCATACCGAATTTCGGCTTCTGCTGGGGTGTGCCACCGTCCTCGCCGAAGCGCTTGAACAGTTCGCGCAGTTGCGGCGGCAGGTTGTTCATCTGGCCCGACATGTCAGAGCCGGTGTCGGCCGCGCTCTCGATCTTGACCCGGACCGACACGACAGCCGGCTTCACCCGCTCGACCACCGTCGAGAACGAGGGCACCGCCTGCGCCTGCAGGTCGGAGGTGACGACCGCGCCGGCCCGCGCCGGGGTCGCATTGGATAGCAGAGCGCTGCCGGCCGCACCGGAGGCGACGAGGGCGATGGCGGCGACCGAGGCGAGCATGCGCTTGCGGCTCTTGCCGGCGGGAACGGTGGAAACCTTGGACATGGCGATTCTCCGATGAGCATCGGGCCATCGTGCGGTGGCCCATGAGTTCATTCTTACGCCGCGCAAGATGCCCGCCTGCTGGCCGCGGGGTTAACGAATGACCATGTTAGCCGCTCGGACTGCGGCTGCGTCAGCCTTCAGGGACAGTCCGAGACGCGTCTGACGACTGCCTTCAGGCTCAAGCCCTGCACGACGATGGTGAAGACGACCGCGGCGTAGGTCGCGGCCAGCAGGATTGGCTTTTCCGCGACGCTGGGCAGCGACAACGCCAACGCGATCGATATGCCGCCCCGCAAACCGCCCCATGTCAGGACGGGGATGGTGCCTCTCACGAAGGCGATACGCGAGCGAAGGGCCATGACGGGGATCGAAACCGCCAGGAAGCGCGCCAGCAGAACGAGTGGAATGACCGAGATGGCCGGCCACAGGAAGCTCCGGTCGAAGCTGAGCACCAGCACCTCCAGGCCGATCAGCAGAAACAGGACCGAGTTCAGAACCTCGTCGACGAGCGTCCAGAACGAAAACAGATATCGCTGTGTCTCGTCGCTCATTGCATCACGCGGCCCGCGATTGCCGAGCAGGATGCCTGCGACCACCACGGCGATCGGGCCGCTCATGTGAAGTCTCGACGCCAGCGCATAGGCGCCCATGACGAGCGCCAGCGAGATCAGCGTCTCGATGGGGTAGTCGTCGATCGCGCGCGTGGCGCGGTAGGCGACGTAGCCGGAGACCAGGCCAAGGATCGCGCCTCCGAGCGCCTCGTAGAGGAAGAGCCTGGCGACCTCGCCGATTTCGACAGCGCCACCGCTCTGGCCGGTGGCGATCGCGACGACTACGGTGAAGATCACCACGCCGACCCCGTCATTGAAAAGCGATTCCCCCGCCATGTCGGCTTCGAGCGTCTTGGGGACGCTGACCGATTTGAGGGTGCTCAGGACCGCGACCGGATCGGTCGGGCTGATCAGCGCGCCGAAGACCAGAGACCACGCAAAGGGGACGGCCGCGCCGAGCAGAGCCGACAGCCACCAGAAGCCGAAGCCGATCACCCCCGTCGAGATCAGCACCCCGACGGTCGCCATCAGTCCGACGGCCCAGGCTCTGCTCTTCAGCACCGCCAGATTGACGTGGAGTGCACCGGCGAACAGCAGGAAGGCCAACATGCCGTTGAGGACGGCCTCCTGAAAGTCGATCTGCCGGAGGAGGCGCCGCAGATCCTCATAGAGCGAGACGTCGGGCAAGGCGATCTCGATCCCGATGAGGATCAGCGAGGACACAAGGCCCATCACCAACAAGCCGATCGCATGCGGCAGGCCGATCAGAACATGGTTGAGCCAACCGAATACCGCCGTCAGCACGAGCAGGATGGCGATGAGGTCGAAGGCAGACAACATGGGCGTTTTATACCTGGGCTCTGCACGGGCGATGGTCGGCCCGATGGACGCAGCATCGCCGCGCGGACCGGCTCCTCGCGTCATCGCGCACGGCAGGTGGCAAGGCAACCAGGTTGGCGCTGGGGCGTTCCAGAAAGTGATCTTTGACCGCCAACCTGGAGACGGCCCCCCGATGAAGCCGATTTTCGCATGACGTCGCGCTGGCTATGGCTTCTGTCCCAACTCACCCGCCGAATGTGGTTCCGCGCCAGCCTGTTCTCGATCCTGGCGGTCGGCACAGCGCTCGTGGCGATCGTCCTGGGGCCTTACATCCCCAGCGATCTGCCGACGAAGATCGGCGCCGATGCCGTCGACAACATCCTCGGCATCATCGCGTCCAGCATGCTGGCCGTGACGACCTTCTCGCTCAGCACGATGGTGTCGGCCTATTCGGCCGCGACCAGCAATGTGACGCCGCGCGCAACCCGCCTCGTGATGGAGGATTCCACCACTCAGAACGTGCTGGCGACATTCATTGGTTCCTTCCTTTACAGCCTCGTGGGCATCATCGCGCTCAGCACTGGCGCCTATGGCAGCACCGGGCGCGTGGTGCTGTTCCTCGTCACCGCCGGCGTCATCGTCCTAATCGTGGTCACGCTCCTGCGCTGGATCGATCATCTCTCTCGTCTGGGACGTGTGACGGAAACGACCGAGCGGGTCGAGAAAGCGGCTAGCGAGGCGATGCGAATGCGTTGCAAGCGGCCGCATATGGGCGGTCGCGCTATGACCGCAATCCCCAAAGCCGCAAGGCCGATCTATGCGTCACGGATCGGCTATGTGCAGCACCTCGACATCGGTCAGTTGTCGCACATAGCCGAGGAGGGTGAGGGCGTGATCTTCGTGCGCTCGACGCCAGGGGCGTTCGTGGTCCCAACCGACCCGATCGCATGGGCGAACGGACTCGATCTCGATGAGCAGGAAAGCGAGATCCGAGCTTGTTTCACGATCGACGACATCCGCTCGTTCGATCAGGATCCCCGTTTTGGCACGTCCGTCCTGGCTGAGATCGCATCGCGCGCCTTGTCGCCGGGGATAAACGATCCTGGTACTGCGATCGACGTGATCGGCAGGGCAGTCCGGATCCTGGCAATCTGGGCCGAACCAGTCGATCCCGAGCAGGACATCCCATTCCCGCGGGTTCATGTCTCCGCAATCGATCTGGGGGAGATCTTCGACGATTTGTTCACGCCGATCGCCCGGGATGGCGCAGGCATCGTCGAGGTCGGGATCAGGCTCCAGAAGGCCCTGAAGGCGCTGTCGCGGCTCGGACCTTCTAACTTTACCGAGAACGCAGTGCGTCACTCGCGATTGGCCTTGGAGCGGGCGGAGGCTTCGTTGACGTTGCAGCAGGATATCGACGTGCTCCGACGACTTTCGGAAGATGTCGAGTGCACGCAAGTTGGACCAGCAACTTAAAGCGAAATGCTTGGGGCCCAATCTCGGGGCCTCTGCCGCGCCTTCAAAGAGCATCCTCGCGCGTCAGGCGCTCCGACAATCTGCGGATAAAGGGCGCGGCAAAGACGACGATCGGCAGCATGACGAGCCTGCTTGCCGCAACGAAGTCGGCCTTGGATGAGCTCGTCTGGCGGACCCGCGCGACGATGGCTGCGAAAGCCGCTGAAGCGTCACAGCGCCACGGCCGGAATCGGCGGAGCATGGTGCTGCGATGTCTTGCACGTTCAAAACGGGGCAGATGACATCCCTCCATCGCCAGAACGCGCGGTTCGCGATGGCTCACCGCTGTGAGGATGGCGTGTCGCCGCCAATTCGAGGATAGCGACAAGGCTTCGACGGCGCCGGAGAGGAGCAGCCTCGACGTCTTCGAAGCCATGATCGGGTGTCGCGCTGTCTCGTGAGCTCTTCATCCCAGGGTCTTCACCCCGGGGATCTTTACCCCAGGATGTCCGCGACGATCTTGCGCAGCTCTGCACGGCTGAGGCCGCAGGGCTCCGGCTTCCAGTTCGGATCGGATTTTCGGGGTGCGGCCATTGCCGCGCTCGTCATGTCGGGGCGCGAACGCCCGGTTGAAGGCTTGGATTGGGAGATATGATGCATAGGAATCCATTCGCGACGCGGCGGAGCCGCGCAGCAGTTACGTTTTAGGGAGATCGGCGCGCGCCGAAGCGCAGCGGCACGCTGCATTCGGGCAGCGGTCAAACTTCGATGAATACGGCAGCGGGCTCGGCGCTTGATGGGCGCATGTGAAGCCGGCCGAACGAATCGACGCCGAGTGAGGATTTATAAAGGCACAATGTGGCGAATTCAGGTGCCTGGTCGAATAGCGGCTTTCCGCTTCTGGCGATCGAGCAGTTCGAGCGCCGATGCCAGCGCCGTCTGCCATGCTGCGTGGGTCAAGACATTGCGACTAAGTGGCTGGTCCGGATGAAGCCAGAGATTTCAATGGCTCTGTCCTGACAACACGCTCCGTCATTCCGGGCGCAGCCCCCGGGTCAGATCTTCGATCGGCCCAAGGATAAACTCCGCGGAGGCCCGGAATCCATCGTAGAGTGCGTCGCCCTTCGATGGATTCCGGATCAGCGCCGCTTGCGCGGCTTGTCCGGAATGACGGCGCGGGGATATCAAGCGATCGGAAGCCTTTGATATCGCTCGCCGAAGCTGGCGGCCATGACGCGGCATCAACGTATGACGCCTCACCAGCGTATCAGCCGCGGGAAGATGAGTGCGCCCAGGCTGGTCACGATCGCGATGGCGAGCGTGTACCAGGTCGCCAGGAACGGCGCCGTATCGTCAGGGCAATGCAGGCTGTACGCGACTGCAGCGAGGCCGGCCGAGGCAAGGCCGGCGCAAGCGCCGGTGAGACGCCCGTTCGTCGGGGCGCCCCGGCGCGCCAGCAGCAGCAGGACGACGAGGGGGCACAGCGCATAGAGCGGCACGGCGATGAGGCAGGCGCGCCAATAACGGCCGAAGACCAGCGCGCTCCACTGCGCGACCGGCGCCTGGCCCAGGGTCAGCAGGGCCCAGGCCGCCACCAGCAGCAGCGGTATCACGACCATCGGCAGGAGCCGCGCCGGCTTCAGCCCGGGACGCAGGCTCCTCTGGAACAAAACGAGCGCGATGACCGCGACGCCGGCTCCGAACAGGGCCTTGGCGATGACCGGTAGCGTCATCCAGGCGCTGGCGAGATCGCGCCGCGCACCCAGGGTGACAAGGACGAGGCCGATCGTGACCGCAAGCGCTGCGAGCGCGGCAATGCCGGTCGCGCGCCTCAGCCATCCGGTGTCCACCGGCTGGTGGCTCGCGGTCATGAGGGAGATCAGGTCATTGGTCTGCATGACTGATTTTACCTGTCTGAGTGCCCGTCTGGAACCTCCAGCCCTCATCCTGAGGAGCCGCGCAGCGGCATCTCAGGATGAGGGCTCAAAAAGGGGCCAAACAGTCTCTGTGCACATCGGTTCTGAGCTTTTCCGTGAGTTCGGCTCGGAGGGGAGTTCGCGGCAAGCCGGCGAAAGGTTACGGCGCATCGCTCTCGCATCGGGCTCATGCCGGCCGTGTCCCGTGCTTCGACAGGAATTTGGCCATGGCCTGCAAGCCGCGATGGATCGCGACCTTGGCCGCAGTCTCGGTCATTCCCGCGGCGTTCGCTGCCTCGGCCACGCTCGTCCCTTGAATCTTGACCCCGTCTATCAGCGCGCGCGTGCGCTCCGGCAGAGCCTGCATCGCGCGCTCCAGATCGAGCCTGGCATCCGAGGCGGCGCTGTCGGGCGCGGCCAATCGAAACGCCTCCTCGTCGATCGGCAGGTTTGCGGCGTGACGTCCGCTGCGGCGCAGATGGTCGACGAGCTTGTAGCGCGCGATCGCATGCGCCCAGGCCGTCACCGGGCTCGCGGGATCATAGGTGTGGCGGGAGAGATGCAGGGCCAGCAGGGTTTCCTGCAGCACGTCCTCGGCCTCGCTCGGCTCGCTGCGGCCGGCGCGCGCCAGCATCCCACGCAGATAGCCGCGCAGACGCGTGCCGATCATGTCGAGGAAGAGCCGATAGGCCGCGGCATCGCCGGCCAGTGCAGCCAGGAAGATGGGGCGCAGCTGCGTTTCGAGTTCGACGAGCGACAAGGCAGTGGGCTTTTTTGGGGATGGCGAGACGGAATCCGGCTTATTCCGTCGCATGGCGTCACAGGGCTCACAAGCCCGTGACCTGACGATGATCCTAGCCCACCGGCTCTATAGGCTCGCGCATGCAAGGAGCGCTCCGTGGGCGCGCATGCTCAGGAGCCTCGGAGATGACCGCGAGAGATTTGGCTGCGGGACGGCGTCTTGCCCGGTGGGTGGTGGCGCTTGCCGCGACCTTCGTCCTGACCGGCCCCGCGCCGGCCCAGAATCCGGCCGATCGCAAGCCTGTCGATTCCTGTCCGGCTGAGGGCGGCTGTCTGGTCGACGGCGGTTCTTACCGCATCATCCTGCCGCAGCAGGCGCCGACCGGGCAGCGCAGCGGCGCGATAATGTATTTCCACGGCTATCAGGGCTCAGCCGAGGAGACGATCGCCGATCAGGGTCTCGTCGGCGTGGCGCAACGCCTCGGCGTCGCCCTGATCGCGGCCGACGGCATGGGCCGCACCTGGTCCTATCCCGGTTCGCCCGGCCATAACCGCGACGAGTTCGCCTATGTCGGCCGCGTTCTCGACGATGTCGCACGGCGCTTCCCGGTCGATCCCCGCCGCATCATGGCAAGCGGCTTCTCGCAGGGCGGCTCGATGGTCTGGTATCTGGCCTGCCGGATGCCGGCGCGCTTTGCCGGGTTCGCACCGATCGCCGGCGCCTTCTGGGAGCCGCTGCCGAGCGGCTGCGCCGGCCCGCGCCCGAACCTGATCCATGTCCATGGCACGAGCGACACCACCGTGCCGCTGGCCGGGCGCAGCCTGCGTTCCGGCTACAGGCAAGGCGATGTCTTCAAGAGCCTGGCGATCCTGGCGCCGGATGGCTGCACCGCCTCTTGGGCTGCCGACACGAAAGCGCCGGCCGATCCGCCTGAACTCACCTGCCGCCAGGCGCGCGGCTGCGCCGGCCCGGCGCGACTCGAGCTCTGCCTGCATGCTGGCGGCCACATCGCCTCCGCCGCTTGGGTCGAGCGCGCCTGGAAGCTGATCATGCCGCCCGAGGCGCCACCGGCAAGCGTCGGCGCCAGGCTCACATTTCCGTGAAGATGTAACCGCAGCGCCAACTGGTGCGATCTCTCCCAAGCAGCCACTGACGCGGCCCGCCGGAGACCCTGCATGCGCCACACTTTTTTGACGAGCCTCGCACACGGCGCCGGCGACACAGCGCCCGCGACCGGGCCCGCCGCAGGCCCCTCCCCGCAACGGGCGAAGCGGCCGCGCGACGAGCGGCTCGACTTCTTCCGCGGCCTGACCATGCTGATCATCTTCGTGGCGCATCTGCCGGAGAACAGCTGGAACGCCTTCATTCCGGCGCGCTTCGGCTTTTCCTCCGGCGCGGAGCTCTTCGTCTTCTGTTCCGGCATCGCCAGCGCGCTCGCCTTCGGCAGTGTCTTCGTCCGGCGCGGCTTCCTGCTGGGCACAGCGCGCATCGCCTACCGGATCTGGCAGGTCTATTGGGCGCAGCTTGGCCTCGTGCTGGCGCTGATCGCCCTCGCAGGCCTGCTCGACCGCGCCTTCGGACTGGCCGAGCTCGCCAGGCAATTTCCGCCGCTGCTGAGCGACGCGGAGACCGCGCTCCTCGGCCTGGCCACGCTGACCTGGCAGCCCGACTATCTCGACATCCTGCCGATGTACCTCGTCATCCTGGCGCTGGTGCCGGCCATGATGGCGCTGAGGCGCATCCACGCCACCCTGCCCTTCCTGCTGGCCGGGCTGCTCTACGCGCTGGTCTGGAGCGAGGGTCTCAACCTGCCGGGCAATCCCTGGAACGGAGCCGGCTGGTTCCTCAATCCCTTCGCCTGGCAGCTCGTCTTCTTCATCGGCTTCTTCATCGCGATGAAATGGCTGCCGACGCCGCGGCTCGGCGACAGGCGATTGATGCTGGCCGCCGCCGTCTTCCTCCTGCTCAGCGTGCCGCTCTCCTTCTGGGGCATCCTGGAGCATTGGCCGGCAGCGCAGTCCCTGCGCGATCTGCTCATCCCCGAGGCCGAGAAGAGCAACCTGCATATCCTGCGCGTGCTGCACTTCCTGGCCCTGGCCTATCTTGTGCTGAGCCTGATCGATCCGTGGCGCCAGCGGCTCGATAGCGGCGCGGGCCATCTCCTGATCCTGATCGGCAGGCAGTCGCTGGCGACCTTCCTCGCCAGCGTCGTGCTGGCGCGCCTCGCCGGCGCGGCCGCCGACTGGCTCGGGCGCGGCGAGGCCAGCGTCGCGCTGCTCAACCTGGCAGGCTTTGCGCTGATCCTCACGGTTGCCGTCATCGTCGGCTGGTTCAAGAGCCAGCCCTGGGCCGGGCCAGCGCCCAAGGCGGAGCCCAAGCCGGAGCCAATGCGGCGGGACGAGCCGGCCGTGGCCCTGCCAACACGGGTCCGTGAAGCGAGTTGATGTCCGTTTGAACGGTGCCTTGCGAACTCCCCGATGAGCGCTCTTGCCGGGCGCTGCAATGGAGCAGCCTCATGTATCACGATCTCTCCTATCATGATCTTTCGGGCAACCACGTCACCGTCGCCAACGACGCGGCCCGGCTGGCCTGGAACGACACGCTGGAAGCCTTGCTGGCGCATGCTGCGGCAACGCCCGAGCATCTCGCCCGCACGCTCGCCGCCGATCCGGATTTCGCGCTCGCTCATGCCGCCAAGGGCCTGATGCTGCTCTCGCTGGCCCGACCCGAACTGCTCGGCGCGGCACGTGACTGCCTGGCGAGGGCGCAAACCGCCCTGGCGCAGCGCCCGGCGACGCAGCGCGAGCGCATGGTCACCGAGGCGCTGGCGCTCTGGCTTGCGGACGCGCCGCGCCGGGCGGCGCAACGCCTGGAGGCTATCCTCGACAGCCATCCGTTCGACGTGCTGGCGCTGAAGCTCTCGCACGGCCTGCGTTTCATGCTCGGCGACCAGGCCGAGATGCTTGCGAGCCTGCACCGCGTCGTGCCCGGTTTCGCGGAGAGCCATCCGCTCAGCGGCTATGTCCATGGCTGCTATGCATTCGCGCTGGAGGAGCAGGGCTTCTATGCCGAGGCCGAGCGCACTGGGCGCCGCGCGGTCGCCCTGAGCCCACGCGACGCCTGGGGCCGCCATGCCGTGGCGCATGTGCTGGAGATGACCGGCCGCAGCGAGGAGGGCGTCGCCTGGCTCGGCGACAGCCGCAACTGGGCTCATGCCAATAATCTGCGCTTCCACATCGTCTGGCACCTCGCTCTGTTCCGGCTGGAGCGCGGCGAGACCGCTGAGGTGCTGCGCCTCTATGACGAGGACATCCGCGGCGAGCAGACCGATGACTACCGCGACATCGCCAACGGCGCCTCGCTGCTGGCCAGGCTCGACTATGCCGGCGTCGATGTCGGCTCGCGCTGGGAGGAGCTCGCCGCCAAGGCCGAAGGCCGCGTCCATGACGGCCGCCTCGTCTTCGCCGACCTGCATTACGCGCTCGCGCTGCTCGGCGCCGGCCAGCATGATGCGGCGGAAACCATCGCGCGCGGGCTGGTCGAGGATTGCCAGACGCATCCGAGCGGCGAACGGCGCGAAGCCGCCCGCAACGGCGCGCTCGCGGCGTTCGGCCTGATCGCCTTCCAGGAGGGCGATTATGCCGAGGCCTCCCGGCTGCTCGGCAGCGCCCGCAGCGGGCTTGTCGCCATCGGCGGCAGCCACGCCCAGCGCGACCTGTTCGAGCAGGCCCATATCGAAAGCCTGATCCGCTCCGGCAATCACGACCGGGCCAGCGACATCCTCAGCGAGCGCCTCGCCCGGCGCGGCGGCTGGAATCTCTACGCCAGCCGCAGGCTGACGCAGTTGCGCAGCCGCCCGAGCGGCCGCACCGCCGCGCTCGCCGTCGCGGCCACGCCGCTTGCCATCGCCCATTGACCTCCTGGGCCCCTTGGGCCCCTCACGACAGGAACGCACGCCATGACCACCGCCACCATGACCCGCGGCTTCGCCCTGCCTTCGACGCGCAGCGTGCTCAACCTCGCTCTCGGCGGCTTTGCCGCGCTCGGCTTCTGGGAGCTGTTCTCGGCCGTGCCGACCGCCTGGTTCGCCGAATATCCGCTGGAGCCGCCGGAGCTGGTCAAGTCGCTCTTCGCGCATCAGCTCGGCCTCGCCATCTCGACGCCGACGGCCAAGCTGCTGCACTTCACCACCGGCTTCCTGTTCTACCCGCTCGGCTATTACGGGCTGACCCGCTGGGTGAAGAGCTTCGGCATGCCGGCCGATGGCTGGATCTGGGGCGTGATCACCTATTTCATTGCGCTCGGCTTCTTCGCGCCGCTCGCCGGCCAGCATTTCCTGCTCAACGACGTGCCGCGCCTCTCCTTCATGAGCCTCGTCGGCCACGCGATCTACGGCTACCTCGCGGCCTATGTCTTCGAAGCGCTGGAAGCGCGCAAGGCCTGAGCCCCGGCAGGGACGGCAGAGGCGCCGTGCGCGAGAGGGCAACGTCATCCTGTCCCCCCGGTCAACACGCTGGACCCTGCTGATGCGATCGCGATCCGCGGCCATGATCCCGTTGCCCAATTCCGCAATGGCGGCCCGCGGCCCGGCAAGCCGGATTTCTCGGCGAGCCATGGCGGCGCCACCTGGCGCTTCGCCAGTGCCGAGCACAAGGCACCGTTCGAGGCAGATCCTCAGCGCTACGTGGCGCCCAGGCAGGGAGGACCAAGCTGGCGGAAATCAGGCAGCGACATCCGTCCCGCTACAAAGCAGCGCGAATACGGCATGGAGCCCCCCACAACAGAAGGGGGTACTACTACCATCGCCCATGCCGGTCACCGTTTGTGCGCTTGCTTACTTGGGAAACCGAGAATCCCAATGTGACTGTTTGGTTCAGCTCGGCAGCCAAAGAATCCTCGCCGATCCGATGGAAGTTTTACATGACGGAGCTTAGGCGAAGGCATACTCCGCTCAGCGTCGCTCGATGGGCTGGCCGCCGAGCTGTTCGCATTCTAGGCCCTTGGCCGGGCATAAGACATATCCACTACGCCCTTCATCGGTGGCAATTTCTCGCGGGCCGGAACGACAGCGGCAATAGCGGTGTATTTTCAAGCTTTGAAGAGGCCGCCCGCTCAGCTCCAACCGCGGTAACCGGCTATGATCAGACGGGCATGGCCGACCTGGATGTCTACAGCCATGCCAATGGCGAGTTCAAACCAATGCCGCCGACCGAATATCCGGCTTTGTTCTGGCTTCGACCAGCCATTGAGGGGGGAGCATGCCACTTATTCGATCTTGGCGGATATATTGGGCATGTCTACTATCAATACTGCAAGTACCTTGATCTTCCGAGTGAATTTTCATGGACTGTCTATGACCTACCCAATATCACACAAGCAGGAAAGCGGATCGCCGAGGAGAGGGGCGCGAAGCATCTCAGATTTACAAACGATATCAGCGCGATCGGCGAAGCTGATATCGTCTTTGCGGCTGGCTCTCTCCAATATCTGGAAGAAAATTTTCTGCATCAGGCACTGCGCGCAGCGATCAGGCTTCCGCCTCATCTGATCATACATCGGACCGCGCTTCATCCCGATCGCTCGTTCGTGACGTTGCAATCGATCGTCAAGAGGTCGGGGCAGATTGCGTTTTGCCCTTATATGGTCGCTCACCGCGAGCACTTCATCAAAGGGTTGCAGGCACTCGGCTATGATCAGGTCGACGCCTGGGACAAACAACGCCCCATCGAAGTTCCTCTCCACCCAGAATGCTATGTTGCTACCTACTCGGGTCTCTATTTCCGGCTTCGGACTTGAGAACCGGAGCCACGATCGATTAGGGCCGGCCGCGCGTCGATGGCAGGCGCGTGATCAGCGGCATCTATCCCCCCGATCGCCCAGCTTACCGGCGCCGAAACGTCGTCGGGCGCTTATTCGGCAAGCCCAAGACTGGAAGCGCATTGCAACGCGACAGACTTGCCGTCAACGTCCTCGCAGCAACCGACCTTGGCGCTCGCGCAACGCAGTGGCTCAGATGAGCCCCCCACGAAGGTCCCGGCGCCTGCACTTTCACGGTTCCAAGCGTCGAGGCGGTCTTAGAGCAATTTCCGATCCAGCTGGATCGTTCAATCGCTCCAGTCCTTTTCCTTAACGCGTTTTCTCCACGCGAACCGGAGTCCACTTCGCTCGAAAGCGCTCTGGGGCCATTTGTCATTCCGAAACGACTGCCGCCGCATAGTCGCGGCAGCCGCCCATCGCCCGACAGCCGATTGCGGGAGTGGCGTTTGGCTGCATCCGGAGATTTCGCGTTGGAGACGACCCTCTATTTGCCGGTCAAGCGCTTTCTCGAGAACCTCGGCTATGCCGTGAAGGGCGAGATCGGGCGATGCGACCTTGTCGGGCTCAAGGAGGGAGACCCGTCCGTCGTCGTGATCGGCGAGCTGAAGCTGAGCTTCAACCTCGAGCTCGTCCTGCAAGGCGTCGATCGGATGAGCGTCGGCGACGAGATCTGGCTGGCTGCCCGCCTGTCGGCCAGGGGAAAAGGGCGCGAGAGCGATGCCAGGTACCGCAACCTGTGCCGGCGCCTCGGCTTCGGGCTGCTCGGCGTCGCCTCGTCCGGGCGCGTCGATGTCCTGGTCTCGCCGGCGGCGCCGACGCCGCGCAAGGATCCCCGGCGCCGCTCGAAGCTCGTCGAGGAGCACAAGCGGCGCCAGGGCGATCCGGTCGCAGGCGGCGGCACGAAAATGCCGATCATGACCGCCTATCGGCAACAGGCGCTTGCCTGCGCCGCGGCGATGATGGCGACGCCGCAGCGGCCGCGCGACCTCAAGCCATCCTGCCCGGACGCCCAGAAGATCCTGCATCGCAATGTCTATGGCTGGTTCGAACGCGCCGACCGCGGTGTCTACGCGCTCACGGAGGCCGGCCGCGCCGCGCTGCTGAAGTGGCCGCCATCCGCATTTGACCGAAGGCATGAAACCCCGGCCATGGATGTGTCTGCCTCGAGCTAGAGGCGCAATCGATTCCGGAAACGGCGCGCACGGGCTCCTTTGAGGCGCCACGCCTCATCTTCTCCGAAGCCCCAAAGCTATGTTGAGACGGAGGCGTCGCCTGCGGCCTTGTTCTGACTGCGCAACTCGCGCCGCGGCTTCTTTGTGGTAGCTGTTGAAATATCAGATATCTCATATTAGAAGCCACTGGGCGGGATAATCGCGGAGGCCAGCATGGATCACGGCGAGCGCGTCACTCCGGTCCAACCGATCTTCCTCATCAATCTGCGCGACCATGTTCACGAGAATCTGCGCAAGGCGATCATCGCCGGCCGGCTCGTCGACGAGGAGCGTTTGAACGAGCGCGATCTGGCGCGCGATCTCGGCGTCAGCACCACGCCGCTGAAGGAGGCCTTGCGCCAGCTCGAGACCGAGGGCCTGGTGCGGACGGAACCGAGGCGCGGCGTGTTCGTGACCTATGGCGCACAGCAGGCCGAGGAGATGTCGCTCGCCCGCGCCGCGCTCGAAAGCATGATCGCGCGCATGGCCGCCAAGCGCGCCTCGCCCGCCGATATCGACGCCTTGCGGGCACAGGTCGCCGATATGGAGAGCGCGACGCGACGAGGCGATGTCGAAAGGCTGATCGAGCTCAACGAGCTCTTCCATGGCCAGATCCATGAGGCCTCGGGCTGCGAATATCTGCGGCGTCTCCAAAGCCGGCAGCAGATCTACGATCACACCACGCGCGTCGGCCTGCTCCAGGAAGCCGATGAGCGCGGCCGCGCCTTCGCCGAGCACCGCGCCATTCTCGACGCCATCGCGCTGGGAGACCCGGATTCCGCCGAACGGATCATGCGGGACCACATCGTCCGCTCCGGACAGCGCCATATCGAGACCGTTTTCGGTCGCGCCCGCCTGGATGACAGGCAATGAGAATGGGCCGGGTCGCAATCGCGCCTGCAGGAACCTCTGCCTCATCGGCGCCGGGAGATCGCGTCAACCGCCACGACGCAGGCAGCCGGCACGAGCGTAAACGCCATTCGCCACTGAGGGAAAGGCAGACGGTCTAGCCGCAAGAACGAGAAGCCCATCAAGGGCCCCCGACGGACGAGCCAACGCCCGCGGACCAATTCTCCGATGTTCCAGAAAGGGTGGAAACATGACGCATGACATTTCCAGACGGCATCTGATCGGCGGCGCGCTTGGCGTGTCAGGGCTTGGCATGGCCGGGCTCGGCGTGCATCCCGCTGCAGCCCAGCTGGCCAAGCCCAAATCCCCGCTGCTGCTGAACGTGGTCGACGCTGCCGGCAACCTTGCCCTGACGCAGCCGGCCTTCGACAATTACCGCAAGGCCAATCCGGAGCTCGTCTCGCGCATCGCCTTCACCAAGGCTCCGTCGCCCGAGCTTCCGAGCAAGATCAAGGCCCAGCAGGGCGCAAACCGCGTCGACATCGATCTTGTGATCATCGGCCCCGATGCGCTCTCCGCCGGCCTCGCCGACGACATCTACTATGATCTCATCGGCGAGCAGGCGAAGAACCTGCCCGATCTCCAATCGATCTATCTCGACCCCGCCTGGCGCATGCAGGGCCTGGCCAAGGGCCGCGGCGTGGTCATCAGCTATTATCCGTCCGGTCCGCTGCTGGAATATGCGCCGGCGCGCGTCAAGACGCCGCCGACCACGGCGGAGGAACTGCTCGACTGGGCCAAGCAGAACCCCAAGAAGTTCATCTATGCGCGCCCCGCCAATTCCGGGCCCGGACGGACCTTCCTGATGGGGCTGCCCTATCTGCTTGGAGATACCGACCCCAAGGATCCGGTCAAGGGCTGGGACAAGACCTGGACCTATCTGAAGGAGCTGCACAAGCAGATCGAGTATTACCCAACCGGGACCGGAGCGGTCATGAAGGAGTTCGGCGATGGCACCCGCGACATGATGGTCACCACGACAGGATGGGACATCAATCCGCGTGCGCTCGGCATCGTGCCGAAGGACGCCAAGATCCAGACCCTGAAGGGGTTCCGCTGGGTGGTGGACGCCCATTATCTCAGCATCCCGAAGGGTCTCCCGGCGGAGCGCATTCCCATCCTGGTCGACCTGATCTCCCACATGCTGAAGAAGGATCAGCAGGCCTATGCCTATGACGAAGGCTATTTCTATCCCGGCCCGGCGGTGAAGGACGTGCCGCTCTCGATGGCGCCCAAGGCAAGCCAGGACACGCTCGCCGAATATGGCCGGCCGGAATACGAGAAGCTGATCGCCGACAATCCCAAGGAGCTGCCGCTCGAGCCGGTACAGCTCGTCCAGGCCTTCAGGCGCTGGGACGAAGAAATCGGCTCCAAATAACGGCCGCGTTCTCACATGACGGTCGTATCTGGCCTCGCCATGGAGCGTCCGCCGTCGCGGCGGGCGCCTCTCCGCCAAAGCATGCCGCGCGTGCCATCATGCCCGTCACGGCTGCGCATCGTCCTGAACGGCGCCTTGAAAGGCACACGCCCTGACACCGTCGCGAGGTCGCGTCTCCGCGCCGGCCTCGCCCGCATTCTCACGGATACCGGCCCATGAAAATCACAGCGCTCGAAACCATCCAGCTCCCCTACCTCAAGAACATCCTGTGGCTGCAGATCCATACCGATGAGGGGTTGATCGGCCTCGGCGAGACCTTCCGTGGCGCGGATGCGGTCGCGCGCTATCTGCACAGCGACGTCGCGCCGCTCCTCATCGGCCGCGATCCGCTGGAAATCGACGCGATCTCGAAGCTGCTGATCGAGACCTATGTCGGGTTCCGCTCCTCGGGCGTCGAGATGCGTGCGGCGTCGGCCGTCGACATCGCGCTCTGGGATCTCTTCGGCAAGGCGACGAACCAGCCAATCCACCAGTTGCTCGGTGGCCTCTCACGGCAGCGCATCCGCACCTACAACACCTGCGCCGGATACACCTACAACAAGAGCGGTGCGCGCCGTTACATCGGTGCCGGCGACCATGCGGCGGAGGGTCCCTATGAGGACCAGATCGCCTTCCATCGCGATGCCGGCGCATTGGCGCAGAGCCTGCTCGAGGAAGGCATCACGGCGATGAAGATCTGGCCCTTCGACCCCTACGCGGTCGAAAGCGGCGGCAACTTCATCCACCGGGCCGATCTCGACAAGGCGCTCCTGCCCTTCCGCCAGATCCGCGACGCCGTCGGTGACAGGATGGAGGTGATGGTCGAGCTGCATTCGATGTGGGACCTGCCATCGGCGCTGGCGATCGCTCGCGGCCTTCAGGAATTCCGGCCGTTCTGGGCCGAGGATCCGATCAAGATGCAGGACCCGGACGCGCTCGCCATCTACGCGCAGCGTTCCGGCCTGCCGGTCTGCGCCAGCGAAACCGTCGCCACCCGGTCGCAGTTTCTCGAACTGCTGCGCAAGGGAGCGGCCGACTACGTCATGCTCGATGTGTCATGGTGCGGCGGCCTGAGCGAGGCGAAGAAGATCGGCACGATGGCCGAGGCGTTCCAGCGCCCGGTCGCGCCGCATGACTGCACCGGCCCTGTCGTCTTCGCCGCCTCGATCCATCTCGCGATGAACCTCCCCAATGCCATCTTCCAGGAATCCGTCAGGGCCTATTACAGCTCCTGGTATCGCGACCTCGTCACGGTGATGCCGCGCATCGAGGACGGGCATGTCTACCCCTTCGCAGGCGCGGGGCTTGGCCTCGAACTCAGCCCCTACGTGCTCGAACATCCCGATGCGATCATCCAGAAGACAAGGCGGGCCGATCTGTGATCGCCTTCCGCACGCTCTCCGCCCTCGGTTGTCGCGTCGGCGAATGTCCGCTTTGGGACGAGCGGCGCGACATCCTCTTCATCTGCGACGTGCTGGCACCGGCGATCCATGGCATCGCGCTCGACGGCACGCGCAAAGCCAGCTGGAATTTCCAGCAGCCGGTCGGGTCCTTCGGCCTCACCGAGAGCGGCCGATTGATCCTGGCGCTCGGGCGCGAGATCGCGCTGTTCGACCCCGATAGCGGCACGCTCAGCCGCTTTGCCGGGACGGCGGAGCCTGAGACCAACCGCCTCAATGACGGCAAGGTCGGGCCTGACGGCCGCTTCTATCTCGGCAGCATGGATGACCGCCCCGAGAAGGAGCCGCTCGGCGTCTTCTACCAGGTCTCGGCCGATGGTGCGGTCAAGGCGCTTTTCGGCGGGATCAAGGTCTCGAACGGCCTCGCCTGGTCGCCGGATGGCCGCGTCCTCTATCACAGCGATTCACGCGGCCCGACCATCGACGCCTATGATTTCGACCCGCAGGCCGGCGAATTATCCGGCAAACGCCGCTTCGCGACGCTGGACGAGGCGACAGGACGGCCCGATGGCGGCGCCTGTGATGTGCAGGCGCATTACTGGAGCGCCGGGGTCTCTGCCGGCATGCTCAATCGCTTCGCCCCGGATGGAACGCTGGTCTCGCGCCATCCAGTGCCCTGCAAGGCGCCGACCATGCCGGGCTTCTGTGGACCGGGATTGAAGATGCTGGCGGTGACGTCGCTCAGCATCGGCCCCCTGCCCGGCCCGGGCGATGGCGACCTGTTCATCGCGGAAGCGCCCGTCGCCGGCGTGCCGATTGCGCGCATGAAGGGGCTTTGACGATGGCCCCGGCATCACGGCATCGCCCGGCGGCAGCCGGCCATGTGCTGCTGACGGGGGCGTCGGGCACGCTGGGACGCGTGCTCGCGCCGGGCCTCAGTGCCGCCGGTCACCGCTTGCTTCTCAGCGACCTCCTGCCCTTTCCCGATCCGCTGCCTGGCGGAGCGCGTTTTGCGGCCGCCGATATCACCGACAAGGCAGCTCTTGCGGCCGCTTGCCCCGACGACGTGAGCGATATCGTGCATTTCGGCGGCATCAACACCGAAACGGACCCCGAGGCGATCCTGAAGGTCAACATCGGGGGCACGCTGAATGTCTTCGAACTGGCGCGCAAGCGCCGGGCCCGCGTCATCTTCGCCAGCTCAAACCATGCGATCGGCTTCTACCCGCGCAGGCAGCAGCCGCTGACGATCGCCGACCCCTGCCGGCCGGATGGGCATTACGGGGTTTCCAAGGTCTATGCCGAGGCGCTGGGCCGGCTCTACCATGACAAGCATGGCATCGAGAGCGTCCATCTGCGCATCGGCTCCTGCCTGCCGCAGCCGCTGGACACGCGCCACCTCGCGACCTGGCTGTCCTATCCCGATCTCGTCCGCCTCGTGCTGGCCGCGCTGGCGGCGCCGGAGGTCGGCTATGGTGTCGTATGGGGGATTTCGGCCAATACGCGCCGCTGGTGGACGGGCGACGACGCTCATCGGATCGGTTTCGTGCCGCAGGACAATACCGAGGACTTCGCCGATCAGGTGGAGCCCGAGGCAGGCGACGCGGTCACCCGCCGCTTCCAGGGCGGCTCCCATTGCGGCATCGGCTATAGCCGACAGGGCTGAGAGGCGAGATGTCGCGGATCACGCTTGCGGCCCATGGCTATGAACTCGCCGTCAATCCGGATTACGGCGCCAACCTCACCGCTCTGAGCTGGCGGCATCCCGACGGCCGGCTGATCGACATTCTGCGCGGCTGCGACGACACAGCGCTCATCCCAGGCGAACCCTCGCCCGTCGGCTGCTTTCCGATGGCGCCCTTCGCCAATCGCATCGACGGCGGCAGCTTCAGTTATGCCAGCCATGACTACGCGCTGCCGATCAACCGGCCTCAGGAGAGATGTGCAATCCACGGGTTCTCGCGCTTCGCAGCCTTCGAGATCCTGTCCCGGGGTGAAGGCGCGATCAGCCTGTTGCATCGCCAGCGCGGCGAGGTTTTCGCCTATGATCTGGTGCAGGACATCATCGTCGACGCCCGAGGAGTGGCGGTGCGACTTGCCATCACCAATCGCGGCGCGGCGATGCCCTTCGGGGTCGGCTTGCATCCCTATTTTCGGCTGGAGGCCGGTGCGAGGCTGCGCTTCTCCGCAGCTCACCGCTCGGAATCGGATGACCGATACCTGCCCTTGCGATTCATTCCGGTGCAAACCGCGCCTGATCTCGGCGCAGGCCTAGCGCTCGTGGATGTCGCAGGCTTCGATGCTCACTATTCCAGTTGGGAGCCGCGGCTCGTCGCGCTGGAACGCCCCAGCGCAGGCCTCTCGATCAAGCTGCGTGGCGAGGAGGCCTTCTCAAACCTGCATCTTTATGTCGGGCCGGATCGCGATTTCGTCTGCATCGAGCCGGTCAGCCATATACCGGACGCACATAATCGCAGCGATCTCGCGCAGCATGGCAAACTCGCCGTGCTTGGACATGGCGAGGTCCTTGCCGGGACAATGCGTATCTCTGCGTCCGCGATGAACGGTCTGAATGCCGACGGCCGCTGAGGCTGGCTTATGGCTGAGGCGCGGCGAAAGCCGGCAGGGCTTCGGCGCGCGCTTCAGCGAGAGGCGCGGGGAACCCTTCTCCTGTAAGGAGAAGGGCAGGGATGAGGTGTCGGCCCCTGGACCAGTAAAGTGCAAAGCCAACCGCACGCGGCGGTGAGGCCGCGCCCCAGCGGATAACGGCCTACACCTCACCCTGCCCTCTCCTTACAGGAGAGGGTTCTCTGTCGAGGCTCCGTCGCCATTGCGAGCTTGGGACGGGCCTTCACCACAAGGCCCCCTGCACGCTACTGGAGATGCGGCTTTCTCAGAAAGCTGCCGCGGTCGGCCGACTTCACGCGAAGCCAGGTTTCACGGCCATTGCGGACGACCCTGATCGGAACCTCCGATCCTGCCGGCCCGCTCGCCCAGACTTTCCGGTAGAAATCGGCCAGACCATCGATCTCGCCATCGCGAACATCCGAGATGATGTCGCCGGGACGCATGCCGGCCCGGGCCGCGGGGCCTCCCTCAGCCACGCTCATCACCACGACCTCGCCATTGCTCTCGGCCGAGAAGGCCCCGAGCCAGGGGCGTGGCGGCTTGTCGACGCCGCCCCGGGCGAGCAGGTCGTTCAGGATCGGCGGAAGCAGATCGATCGGCACGATCATATTGACCTCCGAGATTTCCTCGCCCCGGCCCATTTGCAGGTGCAGCGAGCCGATGCCCAGAAGCTTGCCGTCCGCTCCGATCAGCGCGGCGCCTCCCCAGAACGGGTGCGCGGGAGCGGTAAAGATCGCCTCATCCAGCAGATACTCCCAGTAGCCGGCGAATTCCTGCTTGGCCACGATGTTCGCCCGCACCACCTGACCGATTCCGTCGGCGAGGACGACCGGGTCGCCGATTTCAGCCTGGCTTGCGGTACCGAACTCCACCGCGGGCAGGTCGAGCCGATCAAGCGCCTGCACCAGGCCGAAGCCGGTTTCCTGGTCATAGGCCAAGGCATGGGCGGGAACCACGCGGCCGCTCTGGGTCGTCAGCCAGACATCCTCGGCCTCGGTAATCAGGTAGCCTATGGTGAGCACCAGCCCGTTGTCCCGAATGACGACGCCGCTGCCCTCCCTCCGGGTGCCCAGGGTGGCAGCCGTGAAGGCGTCGTCCGGGATCGAGGCGCGAACGCCCACGATCGATTGCAAGGCCGGGCCGAAACTCATCATTCCATCCTGAAAGGAGGCCGTGCCACGCGCAAGCCGCGCGCGGCAACAGAGGCTGGATACGCCTGTTGAAAGGTATGAAGCGGCGGGACCATCGCAAGGCCTTGGAGGAAACAAGGCCTTGGAGGAGACGATCGAGCTCCCGAAGGCTGCGACGCGCCGGCTTGCGCCGACGGCATCGCTTCACCTCCGCCGGGATCTCGTGATGATGCGGCCGTTGCAGGCCCGGTCATGATCGATGCCGCCGCCATCGGCGGTCTTTCGCTGACTCCACGCTGCAATCTCGCGCTTCAGCTCGCAGGAGCGCGGCCCGGCTCCATGCTGCGGGCCGGAACGAAAACGGCCCCGCATCACTGCGGAGCCGCCTTCCATGGGAGCTATGGGTAGCTCGACCGAGGACGTCGCAAGTCTGGCCAGAGCAGGCCAGCAGCGAGCGACATGACTGCCTTACGCCCAAAATCGCCCTACGCCAATGCAATGGCCTGGGCCACAGCCAGTCGCGAGGACAAATGGTTCGCCCTCGCGCAACGAGGCCGACAGCAAAGCGACGATCAGTCGATCATCGCCACCAAGGTGCACGACACATAGCCGCTCAGAACCTTGTTCATTTTAGCGTCTGTGACGCCGCCGCCGCGCTTGATGCACATCAGGCGAGCAATCAAGGTGTCCGACATACCTGTCGACTGGCCGATCTTCGTGCCGCCTTTCAGGAAGCGGACCGACGTGAATTTTGCCCCGGCGGGAATTCCTGCCTCGACGAGCACGGCTTTTGTCCATGTCGCGATGTCGGGCAGCGTGATCGTTATCTCGGCCATTGTGTCTCCGTTTCAGGACTGCCTATGACACAACGGGCTCGGAGCACCAACGAAATATGCCTTGTCGTCGACACTCCCGGCCCTGCCCTGCCCGGCGGCGTATGATGAGAGATACTCGTTTGGGAGTCTGAATCACCCGCCTGGGCGCTATTGGCGAACGTCCGCGGCTGTTATGATGGATTTCGGCAGCCCGGCCTTAGGCTCGGCTGTCGCAGAGCTATAGCCGACATAAGTCCGCGTGCTGCTGGGTGCCTCCCGGTCGAAAACCACCCGACGCACATGATCATATGCCGGTCTCGCATCGGCTGATCTCGCGAGGCTTCAAACCGATGGCGGGGGATAGCGATGTTGGAAACGGACAAGGTCTTCGCCGGCTCGCTTCCGGAAAACTACGACCGCCATATGGTGCCGCTGATTTTCGAGCCCTTCGCCGCAGACCTGGCACAACGCGCAGCGTCCCTGTCGCCAAGCACCGTCCTGGAAATCGCCGCGGGCACCGGGGTCGTCACCCGCGCCTTGGCGCCAAAACTGTCCCCCAGTGCGCGCTATGTCGTCACCGACCTGAACCAGCCGATGCTCGACTATGCCGCCTCGCGGCAAGCTCCCGATCAACGCATCACATGGCGCCAGGCGGATGCTTTGGCGCTGCCTTTTGAAGATGCGGCCTTCGACCTGGTGTGTTGCCAGTTCGGCGCGATGTTCTTTCCCGACCGCATATCTGCCTACCGGCAAGCCAGGCGCGTCCTGAAGCCCGGAGGGCATTTCCTGTTCAACGTCTGGGATCGCATCGAGGAGAACGTATTAGCCGATGACGTGACGCATGCTCTCGCAAGGCTTTTTCCAGAGGATCCGCCGCGCTTTCTGGCGCGCACGCCACATGGCTACCACGACACAGCGCTGATCCGCAGCGAACTGGAGAAGGCAGGCTTCTCCCATGTAGAGATCGAGACGAGAGCCGAGCAGAGCCGTGCAGCCTCGCCGCGCCTTCCAGCCATCGCGTATTGCCAGGGAACTCCGCTTCGCAACGAGATCGAGGCCAGAGGCGCAGGGCAACTGGACGCCGCGACCGACTACGTCACATCCGCAATTGCAGACAGACATGGCAGCGGCGAGGTCGCCGCCAAAATTCAAGCCCATGTCATCCTGGCCGTAGTTTAGGGCGTTTTCTAGCGGGCGCCGGGACAGATATCGGCGCTTGGACGCAGCCTACTCCGCCGCGAGCGCCAGGCGGCGCAGGCGCAGCTCGGGATGCTCGTGGAAGGGCTGCAGCGGCGTCATCCAGCGACGCAGGGTCTCCGCCGCCTCGATCCGCGCCGAGAACGGGTCCTTGCCATGGACGGTCCAGGCGATCGCGCCATCGAGTTCGAGCAGGCCCCAGGCGCCGGCCGGCTCCGGCAAGGTGGTGAAGCTTTCGGTCAGCGATTGCAGCGTCAGATGCGGAATGCCGTCGACCGTCGTCAGCGTGTTCCAATGGACATGGCCGGAGAGGCAGATGACCGGGACCTTGGCCTGGCGCAGCACGGCGCGCGCCCGCTCCGCGCCGGGATAGGTCGAGAATTCGGGGTTGCGCTCGAAATAATAGTTCCCGGTCTGGCCATGACCGGAGATCGGGACATGGCTCATGATCGCGAGCGGGCGGTCGGCCGCGTTCACGATCGCCGCGAGCCAGAGCAGATCGGCCTCCTGCAGCACGAAGCCGCCGGGGCGGTGGATCTTCGAATCCGCGGCCCAGAGCACGAGACGCCAGTCGCCGAGATCGATGATGCGATGGCCGAGCGGCTGGCCCAGGATCGCCTCGTTCTCGGCGACGCTGAGATGGTCGCGGTCATGATTGCCGCAGAGATGGAAGCGCGGCACGGCAATGGCCGAGAAGGCCTCGGCGACCTCCTGCTCCAGCCGCAGGTCGGTCGCATGGTCGCGGTCCGAGATGCGGTCGCCGAGATCGATCACGGCGTCGGGCCTGGCCTGCGCGACGAAGCGGCGGAACTCGGCCATCAGCGGCAGAGCGTGAGCGCCCATCTTGGTGAAGCTGTTTTCGCCGTGATGGATGTCGGCGACGAAGGCGAGGCGAAGGGCTTTGCTCATGGCGGGGCTCGCGGGGGGGAAGGAGGGGATTGCAAAAGCGGGCGATGGCTTGCATCGCCACAACGAGCCCTCATCCTGAGGAGCAAGCCGACGGCTTGCGTCTCGAAGGATGCTCCAGATGGTTCCGGAGCCTCCTGGACCATCCTTCGAGACGCCGCCGACGCGGCTCCTCAGGATGAGGGCTGAGGATGTGACAGGGGAGAGCGCCGCCCCTTGCCCGAAAACAGCCGGGCAAGGGGCGGCAACCTCAGTCTCAGCGGGCCGCCAGCGTCACGCGGCCGGCGCGGAAATCGAGCACATAGGGGATGTGTCCGGGCAGCGGCCGCCAGGCAAGCGAGCGCTTCATGCCGTAGGATTCATAGGGCTGGTAGAGCGGCAGCACCGGCGGGTCGTTCTTGATCATCTGCATCAGTCCGGCATAGGCCTGCTTGCGCTCAGCGAGATCGGTCGAGTAGCGGAACTTCTCCCACAGCGCGCTATAGGCCTCGTCGGCCTTGAAGCGGCCTTCCGAGGCGGAGTTGCCGGTCGGCGCCCACATGATGCCGAAGGAGCCGGCGGGGTCGGGGAAATACATCGGGTTCGACCAGTTGCGCGCCATCATCGAAGGCTCGGAGCCGGTCCATTGCTCGGTGACGTTGAGCTGGGTCTTGACGCCCACAGCGCCCCACATCTCCTGGATCGCCTGCGCGGCGAGCAGGCCGTTGGTGTAATAGGCGGCCTGGGTGTCGAAGCGGATCGGGAAACCGTCATAGCCAGCCTCCTTGAGCAGGGCCTTGGCCTTGGCGGGATCATATTCGAAGGTGTCGAGCTCCGGCATGTAGAGCGGGCCGAACTGCGCGAATGTATGCGAGCTCGGCACCTTCGCCTTGCCGAACCAGAGCGCCTCGTTCAGCGTCTTGCGGTCGATGGCGTAGGACAGCGCCTGGCGCAACTTCGGATTGGCCATCTTCGGGTTCTGGGTGTTGAAGATGACGACGTGGAAGAGCGGCGTCTGCATGCCCTCGACCTTGAGCTTGGCGTCAGAGGCGATCGGATCGAGCTGGTCGGGCGGGATATTGGTGATGAGGTCGACCTCGGCGTTCTTCAGCGCGGTCAGGCGGCCCGAGAGCTCCGGAATGCGCTGGACCGTGACCTTCTGGAACGGCGCCTTCTCGCCCCAGAAGCCGTCGAAACGCTCATAGACCAGCTTCTGGTTGGGCACGAATTCGGTGATCTTGTAGGGGCCGGTGCCGACGGGCTTGAGCGCAAAGGCCTCGAAATCGCTGGGCTCGGCGACATTGGGATCGCCCGTCAGGGCCATGACGTATTTCTTGGGCACGATCATGCCCTGCTGCACATTGAGCAGGGTCTCGAACAGCGGCTCCGGCTTGGTGGCGGTGATCCGCACCGTCTCGGCGTCAACCGCCTCGACCTTGGCCATGTTGGGCAGCGTGTCGCGCTTGCGCACGGTATAGGGCGGGAAGGTCGAGTTGATGATGCGGTCGAAGGAGAAGACCACATCCTCCACCGTCATCGGGTCGCCATTGTGGAAGGTCACGCCCTGGCGGATCTTCAGCTCGATCTGCGTCGGCGAGACCTGCTTCCAGCTCGTGGCGATGCCGGGCTGCCAGACGCTCTCGGCGCGGCTGGCGTCCTTGCCGATCAGCGGGTCGAAGGCGTTGAAATAGAATTGCGAGCCGACATTGGAGAAATCGCGGCCGGGATCCAGCCAGGGCGCCATGTTCTGCACGCCGACCTTGAGCTCCTGCGCGGCGGCGAGCCCGGTGAGCGCGGTGGTGGCGAGCGCGGCAGTGAGCGCGGTCTTCAGCAAGGTCTTGAGCATGGTTTTTGCCCTTTCGAGACGAGCGGGAGAGGAACAGGCGTGGGACGCAGACTTGGCAGACAGACTTGGCAAGCAGACTTGGAACGCAGGCGGCCGTCAGCGTTCGCGCAGGCGCACGTCGAGATGGTCGCGCAGGAAATCGCCGAGCAGCATGGCGGCCAGGCTGACGAGCACGATCAGCAGCGCCGGCACCGCCACGATCCAGGAGGCGGAGGCCATGTAGTCGCGGCCCTGCCCGACCATGGAACCGAGCGTCGCGGTCGGCGGCTGGACGCCCAGCCCCAGGAAGGAGAGCGCGGATTCGAGCAGGATCAGGTTGGAGAAGTTCAGGCTCGCCATCACCACGATGGGCGAGACGATGTTGGGGATCATGTGCACGGTGGCGATGTGCCAGCGCGTCGCGCCGGCCGCCCGCGCCGCCTCGACGAAGGGCAATTCCCTGAGGCCGAGCACCTGGGCGCGCACCAGCCGGGCGAAATGCGCCCAATAGGCGATCCCGAGCACACAGATCAGCACCGCGACATCGGTCCCGGCCAACGCGATGACGAGGAGCGCGACGAGCGTGAAGGGCAGCGACAGCATGATGTCGACGAAGCCCATGATCAGCGCATCCGCCCAGCCGCCGAACAGACCGGCGACGAGCCCGAGCGAAACCCCGAGTGCAAGCCCGATCAGCGTGCCGAACAGGGCCAGCGCCAACGTCAGCCTGAGGCCATGGAGGCAGCGCGAGAGCAGGTCGCGGCCAAGCTGGTCGGTGCCGAACCAATGCGCCGGATTGGCGCGCTCGAAACCGATCGGCGGGCGCAAGCGGGCGAGCAGCTTCTGCTGGTCGGGCTCGAAGGGCGCAAGCGCCGGCGCAAACAGCGCGAGCAGGACGAGGATGAGCGCGAGCAGGGCCGCGCCCGCGACGAGGACATTCACGCCCGCCGGCCAGGCGAAGCGCCCACGCGGCCTGGGCTGCGTGTGCGGCTTGGACTGCGGCGGAAAAGCGATATTGGCGTCCAGAATCTTGGCGTCGAAGGTATCGGTCATGACCGCTCAGGCTCCAGCCAGGCGCACGCGCGGATCGACCAGCGCATAGGTGAGATCGACCAGGAGATTGACGAGGATCACCGCGCTCGCGACGACGAGGACGCCGAATTGCAGCACCGGGTAGTCGCGCTTGATCGTCGCGCCGACCAGGAGATCCCCGACCCCGTTCCAGGCGAAGACGGTCTCGACCACCACCGCGCCTGAGACCAATGTGGTGATCTGCAGGCCGAGCACGGTGATGACCGGGATCAGGGCATTGCGCAGGCCATGCTCGAGGATGATCGCGCGCTCGGACAGGCCCTTGGCGCGAGCGGTGCGCATATAGTCCTCGGAGAGGACGTCGAGCATGGCATTGCGGGTGTAGCGCACCAGCGCCGCGACGAAATAGGCCGACAGCGCGATCGTCGGCATGACGTAATGCAGCAGCGTGCCGGAGCCGGCGCTGGGCAACCAATGCAGCGTGTAGGAGAAGACCAGCAGCAGCAGGATGGCGAGCACGAAGTTCGGGATGGCGTAACCGAGGAAAGCCGCGAAGAGCACGCCGCTTCCACCCGGCCGGCCGCGCCAGATCGCCGCCAGGATGCCGGCGGGCACGCCGACGCCGATCGTCAGCGCCAGCGTCGCGACCAGCAGCGAGGCGCTCTGCCAGAGCCGCTCTGTGAAGATCGTCGCGACCGGCCGGCGCTCCATCAGGCCGAGGCCGAAATCACCCGAAAGCAGCGAGCGCCAGAACAGCCAGTATTGCTCGATGACCGTGCGATCGAGCCCCCAATAGGCGATCATCTCGCGCCGCGAGGCTGCATCGAGCCCTTCCGGCATCAGGAAGTCGATCGGGTTGCCGGTCAGACGGGTGGCGAGGAAGACGACCGAGACGATCGCCCAGAGCGTGATGGCCATTCGCAGCACGCGGCCGGTGAGGAATTCGAGCATGTCTTCCCCCTGCCTGGGTTGCCACGGGACATCGCGTCTTCTGCCCGGCTTCCGCCCCGGCTGTGCTGCGATGGCGATGTGGTGGCAGCGCTTCATGACAGGACGATGAACTTAGCTCAGTAAATACCGAATTTGACACTGAGTTAATCTCAGTACATGGCTTCACGCATCCGGCCGCCAGATTTTGAGATTCGCGCGATGGGCTCGCTTCAGGATGTTCACGGTTGTCTCGTCGATCTCGACGGAACCCTGGTCCGCGGCCAACAGGCCCTGCCGGGCGCGAGCGCTTTTCTCGAGGCGCTGGAGGGCCGTTTCGTCATCGTCTCCAACGATGCCGAGCATACGCCGCTGGAGCTGTCGCGCGGCCTGAAGCGGCTTGGCCTGGCGGTCGCTCCGCGCCGCATCGTGCTTGCGGGAACGACTGCGCTCGACGAGCTCGCGCTGCGCCTGCCGCGCGCCCGCGTCTTTATGATGGCGAGCAAGAGCCTGATGGCGCATGCACGCGACATCGGGCTGGTGCCTGTGCAGACACGGCCCGACATCGTCTTCCTCGGGCGCGACCGGCAGTTCTCCTATGAGCGCCTGATGATCGCGGCCAATGCGGTGCGCGACGGCGCCGAGCTCGTCGCCGCCAATCCCGACCTCGTCCATCCCGGCCCCGATCGTGCGATCGTGCCGGAAACGGGCGCGCTGCTGGCGGCTGTCGTCGCCTGCACCGGCCCGGTGCCGCACCGCGTCATCGGCAAGCCCGAGCCCGCCCTGTTCGAGGCGGGGCTTGCCCTGCTCAAATTGCCCAAGCGCGCCGTCGCGATGGTCGGCGACAATCCGGCCACCGACGGCGAGGGTGCGCGGCGCTTCGGCCTGCGCTATTTCGAGATCCGCGACGGGGTGTTCCCGCTCCTGGGCGGCGCTACGCCTCAGCACGAAGGCACCGGACTATTGGCCTTGAGCGCATGACGACCGCGAAGCCCGCCTCCAAATCCGCGGCGATCCGCAAGAGCCCGTCATCCTCCGGCCTGGAGGGCGCGCTCGATCGCCTGCAGGCGCTGCGCGCCAATCTGCCGCCGACCGCCGCCCGCATCGCCGATTTCTTCATCAGCCATGCGGGCGAGGTGGTGCATATGTCGGTCACGGAAGTCGCCGAGCGCACCGGCGCCAGCGAAGGTAGCGTCATCTCGCTGTGCCAGCAGCTCGGCGCGCGCGGCTTCCAGCAGGTCAAGATCGCGCTGGCGCGCGATCTGGTGCAGCCGGTCCAGTTCATCCATGAGGATCTCGCCCGCAGCGACGACACCGGCACGGTGATCGAAAAGATCTTCCGCAGCGACTTCCAGGCCCTGCACGACACCATGAAGGTGCTCGACACCGGCGCGATGGAGGCGGCCGTCGCCGCGATCCTGAAAGCGCGCCGCGTCGAGCTCTACGGCATCGGCAGCGCCGCCCCGATCGCGGAGGACGCGAATTACCGCCTGCTGCGCATCGGCGTCGAGGCCAAGGTGGTGGTCGATTCCCATGTCCAGGCGATCAGCGCGTCGCTGACCGGGCCGGATGTGGCCGTCATCACCATCTCCCATTCCGGCTCGACGCATGAGACCGTGACGGCGACCAAGCTCGCCAAGGAGGCCGGTGCGACGACGATCTGCATCACCAATTTCGGCAAGTCACCCTTGCTCGCCCATGCCGACATCGTGCTGCACACCATGGCGCGCGAAACCCAGTTCCGCACGGAGGCGATGACCAGCCGCATCGCCCAGCTCGCCATCATCGACGCGCTGATCGCCTGCCTGTCGCTGGCCGATTACGACAAGGCCCTGGCGACGATCGGCAAGACCTTCGACGTGCTCTCGACCAAGCGGTATTGAGGGTCCGTGGAGCGAAACGCCGCTATTTACGCTCGGAAACCCCGCCTCATGGTCGGACTTGACCCGACCATCTCGAGAACCGGAGCACTCTGGTCATGAGATTCTCGGATCAATGCTAAAAACTCGCGCCCAGTTTTTAGCATCCTGCTCCGGCCCTCAGTAAACATCGGCCTGATAGCGCCCGGCCTTCTTCAATGCTGCCACATAGGCCACGGCCTCATCGGCCGAGCGACCGCCATGCTCGGCGACGACATCGACCATGGCCCGCTCGACATCCTTGGCCATGCGCTTGGCGTCGCCGCAGACATAGAAATGCGCGCCCTGCTCCAGCCAGGCGAAGAGCTCGGCGCCACGCTCGCGCATACGGTCCTGGACGTAGATCTTCTCCTTGCCGTCGCGCGACCAGGCCAGGGTGAGGCCGGTGAGCACACCCTCCTGCTTCATCGCGTTCAATTCGTCCTCGTAGAAGAAATCCGAGGCCCGGCGCTGATGGCCGAAGAAGAGCCAGTTCCGGCCCGGCGCCTTCGTCGCCCGACGATCATGCAGGAAGGCCCGGAACGGGGCGATGCCGGTGCCGGGGCCGCACATGATGACCGGCGTCGCGGGGTTTTCCGGCAGGCCGAAGCCATGGGCACGCTGGACATAGACCGGCACTTTGTCGCCGGGCTGGACCCGCTCGGCGAGATAGGTCGAGGCTACGCCCCAGCGCGGGCGCGTGCCGATCTTGTAACGCACCGTATCGACCGTCAGCGTGATGCGGCCGGGCGTGGCGCGATGCGAGGACGAGATCGAATAGAGCCGCGGCTGCAACGGATCGAGCGCCTCGACGAAAGCCTCGGCCGAGAGCTTCGCCTGGCCGAATTTGTGCAAGGTGCCGAGCACGTCGAGCCGGTCGAGATCGCCATCGGGATCCTCCCCCGCCGCCAGGCGCTTGGCCTTGGCGCGGGTTTCACCGCCCGTGACATAGGAGATCAACTGGAACAGCGCATCGGGTGCCGGTCCGAGCGCGCAATCGCTGATGAGCGCCTCACGCAGCGTCTTGCCGTTGACGGGCGCGTCCGGCCGCGCGCCGAGCAGCGCGATCACCGCATCGGCCAGGCGCGGATCGTTCCGGGCGACGATGCCGAAGGCGTCGCCGACGATGTAGTCGAGCCCACATTCCGAAAGATCGAACTCGACATGCCAGGTCTCCTTCTCCGAGCCCTCGCCATTGAGCTTGCGGCGCGAGAGGAAGGTCGCCATGGCCGGGTTTTCGCGCGAACGCCCAAGCGGGCCGGCAGGCGCGGCCGCGGCGGCTTCCGCCATCGGCGCGGCAGGAGCGGCACCGCCCTCCTCCACCAGCGTCTTCAGCATGCGCAGCGTGTCCTTGCCGCCGGGCGCGCAGAGGTTCAGCCGTGGCTCCTGCCCGGAGGCGATCGCAGCCGAATAGGTCTCGCAGACATAGCCGCACTGACCGCAATCCTGCTGCGCCATGGCGGCGAACAGCTTGCGCGGCAAAGGCTTGCCCTCGGCAAGCTTCATGCGCTCCGCCATCTCCATCGCCGGATCGTGCCAGGGCGCGCCGTCATCGGCCGCGCCCATCACGGCGGCATTCTCTGCGGGCGATAGCGCGGTGACGCCGGCATTGTCGAGCGAGAGCAGGCCGGCGAAGAAGCCGTTCAACCAGGAACGCTGTTCCTCGGAGAACGGCGCGGTCTCGGGCAGGACCTGGACGATGGGGGACGGCGTCTGGACGGTCATGCCGCGTCTCCGGTTTGCGCGACCAGCGCCTGCAACGCCTCGATCTCGTGGCGGCGGGCGAAGGCGACGAAGCTCTCGTCGGGCGCGGCGCGATGGATCTGCCAGGTGCGCAGGACCGCCTCGACCAGTGCCGGAGCGTCCTCGGCCCGAACTTTTTCGCGGAAGGGCCGCGCCATGCCGCCATCGACGCCATAGCCGCCGCCGACGAGCAGATCGTAACCCGGCACGGTGTCGCCCTCTTCATTGACCGGCACCTTGGCGCCGATCAGGCCGATATCGCCGATATAGTGCTGGGCGCAGGAGTGGTGGCAGCCGGTCAGGTGGATGTTGACCGGCATCTCCAGCGTGATGCGCGGCTCGCAATGGGCGGCGATGGCGAGCGCATCCTCCTTGGTGTGGGCGGCGGCGAATTTGCAGCCCGTCGCGCCCGTGCAGGCGATCAGCCCGGCGCGCAGGATCGAGGTCTCGGCGGAGAGGCCGATCGCCTCGAGATTGGCGATGACATCCTCGACCTTGGCGTCCGGCACGCCGGAGATCAGCAGGTTCTGCCAGACGGTCAGGCGGATATCGCCATCGCCGCAAGCGTTGGCAATCGAAGCGATGACGCGCATCTGCGCCACGCTGAGCTTGCCGACCGGCAACGCGACACCGACCCAGTTCAAGCCGGGCTGAGCCTGCCTGTGCACGCCGATATGGGCGAGGCGGTCATAGACCGGGCGCGGCTTCACCAGGCTCGCATCGACCCGGACCAGCTTGCGCCCAAGCTTGTCCTCGACCGCGGCGAGGAATTTATCGAAGCTCCAGGCATCGAGCACATATTTCAAGCGCGACTTGTTGCGGTTGGTGCGGTCGCCATGGGCGATGAAGACGCGCACGATGGCGTCGGCGACGGCGACCGCATCGGAGGGCGCGACGATGACGCCGGTGTCGCGGGCGAGGTCGTGATGACCGGTGATGCCGCCCAGCGCCAGGCGATACCAGATGCCGGGCTCAATCGACTGGCCTTCGAAACTGGCGCCCTCGCCCAGCTCGATCGCCTGGAAGCCGATATCGTTGGTGTCCTCCAGCGTCGCGATAGACCCCGCGCCGTCGAAGGCGACGTTGAACTTGCGCGGCAGGCCGTAGAGCGAGCGGTCGTTCAGGATGTGGTGGTGCCAGGCCCGGGCATGGGGACGCGTGTCGAGCAATTCGAGCGGGTCGATGCCGGCGGTGGCCGAGCCGGTGACGTTGCGGATATTGTCGGCGCCCGAGCCCTTGGCGGTGAGGCCGAGATCGGCGAGGCCTTCGAGCAGCAGCGGCGCGTTCTCGGCGCTGATCTCGCGGACCTGCAGATTGGCGCGGGTGGTGACATGGGCGTAGGGGCCGCAGAACTTTGCCGCGAGATCGGCGACGCCTTCGAACTGCCAGGCCTTGAGGATGCCGTTGGGAATGCGCAGCCGGCACATATAGCTGTTCTGCGCCGGGGCCACGTAAAACAGGCCGTGATAGCGCCAGCGGAAATTATCCTCCGGCTTGGGATAGGTGCCGGCCTCGGCCTGCGCCTTGAAGCGGGCATAGGCGTCGAAGGGGTGCTCGACCGCCTTCCATTTCTCCTGGTCGACCAGCTTGCCGCCGGCGGCGACGGCGCGGCCTTGCGCCTCCTGGTGCTCCCTGTCGGGCCCGGCCGGCGCGGCGGCGCCGGCACCCGCAGCCCCGCCGAGCGGGCCGAGCCCACGCGCGGCGCGGGCGGACTGCATGCCGCTCATGAAGCCTTCGAGATAGCGCTTCTGGTCCGGGCTGAAATCGTCGCTCATGTTGGTTCTCGGTCATCCCGGACGACGCGAAGCGGCGATCCGGGACCATCCTCAGAATGAGGCGCCGTTGTTGGCGCCGTACGCGTCTCGCGATCCCGCATCTGCGCAGCAGCACTTCGTGCCGCAGCGCGTGCGGGATGACCTGCCATCATCACGCCGCCTCGACGAAGCGGTGGCGCTCGTAGAGGAATTTCAAAACCGCCTCGCGGGCGGCGATGTAGCTGCGGTCGGCGACCAGATCGAGCCGCTTGCGCGGGCGCTCGAGCCGGACGTCGAGCACCTCGCCGATGCGGGCGGAGGGTCCGTTGGTCATCATCACGATCCGGTCCGAGAGCAGCACGGCCTCGTCGACGTCATGGGTGATCATGATCATGGTGTTCCCGAGCGCGGCATGGATCTGCATGATCGAATCCTGCAGATGGGCGCGCGTCAGCGCGTCGAGCGCACCGAAGGGCTCGTCGAGCAGCAGGATCTTGGGCTCCATCGCCAGCCCGCGGGCAATGCCGACGCGCTGCTTCATGCCGCCGGAGATCTCGGCCGGGCGCTTGTCCCTGGCGTGGGCCATCTGGACGAGGTCGAGATTGTGCATGATCCAGTCATGCCGCTCGGCCTTGCTCTTCTGGCCGCCGAAGACCTTGTTCACGGCGAGCGCGACATTGTCGTAGACGGTGAGCCAGGGCAGCAGCGAATGGTTCTGGAAGACGACGGCGCGCTCGGGCCCCGGCGAATTGACCTCCTTGCCCTCCAGCAGCACCGCACCGGCGCTCACCGGGGTCAAACCCGCGATGATGTTGAGCAGGGTCGACTTGCCGCAGCCGGAATGGCCGATCACCGAGACATATTCGCCCTTGTCGATGACGAGGTTGATGTCCTTGAGCACCTCGGTCGTGGCGGCGCCGCGCTGGAAGCGTTTGTCGACATGGTCGATCTTGAGATAGCTCATCGCATCCTCCTCAATTGGTCAGGGTGCCACGGGTGACGATGGTGCCGACGAAAGCGACGAGGCGGTCGAGCACGAAGCCGACGACGCCGATGTAGATGAGCGCCACGATGATGTCGGACAGGCGCGAGGAGTTCCACGCATCCCAGATGAAGAAGCCGATGCCGACGCCGCCGGTCAGCATCTCGGCCGCGACGATGGCAAGCCAGGACAGGCCGACGCCGATGCGTAAGCCCGTGAAGATGTAGGGCGCGGCGGAGGGCACCATGATCTTGAAGAAGAACTCGATCTGGTTCAGCCGCAGCACCTGCGCGACATTGCGGTAATCCTGCGGGATGTTGCGGATGCCGACGGCCGTATTGATGATCACCGGCCAGATCGCGGTGATGAAGATGACGAAGATCGCCGAGGGCTGGCTGTCGCGGAACGCCGCCAGCGAGAGCGGCAGCCAGGCGAGCGGCGGCACGGTGCGCAGCACCTGGAAGACCGGATCGAGCCCGCGCATGGCCCAGACCGACTGGCCGACGAGCGCGCCGAGCAGCACGCCGACGACCGCCGCCAGGCTGAAGCCGATGGCGACACGCTGGAGCGAGACCAGGATGCGCCAGCCCAGGCCGATATCCTGCGAGCCGTTCCAGAAGAACGGCTCGGTGATCAGGTCCCTGGCTTCCTCCCAGATCTTGGTCGGCGGCGGCAGCGAGGATTGCGGGCCATGCGCGGAGAGCTGCCAGACCAGCAGGATCAGCGCCACCGTGATCAGCGGCGGCAGGATGTTGACCAGCGCCGCGCGCAGCCAGGGGCCGAGCCGATCGACCAGTCGCCTGCCCGCGACGCCTGGCAGCGCCACCACCTCTGCCTTCACGCCCGGCAAGGCGACAACCTTGGCGCCCGTGGTCGCTGTCTTCAAGGCAGCCTGACCCATTCCGATACTCCTCTGGTTGAGTTCTTCCGTCGCGTCCGTCATGCCGCCACCGTCTCGCGCGACTGCGCGCCGATGCGCCGGATTTCCGGCAGGCAGGAGCCGCAATTCGTGCCGGCCTTGAGCTGCCGGCCGATATCCTCGGGCGTCATCGCGCCGCCACCGGCGAAGGCCGCGCGGATCGCATTGAGGCCGACGCCGAAACAGGCGCAGACCGTGGGGCCGGGGTCGGCGCCGCCGGGCTTGCGGCCGGCGAGCAGCCCCAGCCGGCTCTCCACCGCTGCGTCGGGATCGGCGAAGGCAAGCTTGACCGTGTCCCAGAGCGGCGCGCGCCCAGCGGGCGCGACGAAGAGCGCGGCGACCAGCCGGTCCCCAATCGTCGCCGCGCAACGATAGGCGCCGCCTTCGCGGTCGATCATCTCGGTGAGACCGTCCTCACCGAAGGCCGAGCGCATGGCCGCCATCAGATCATCGACCGAGGCGTCGGTCGCAAACAGCCGGCCCTGCCCGCCTTCGACCGCAACGCTCGCCCACCAGCTTCCCGCCGGCAAGGCGAAGGCCTCGCGCGACAGCACGAAGCCCTGCGATGCATAGCTGACAGGCGCGATCGACGAGGGCGTCGCCTTCATCTCGGGCTGGCCGGAATAGGGATCGCAGAACGGCTGCACGGCCGCGCCGATGCGCGCATCCGACGCCGTCTGCGCCGACCAGTGGATCGGCGCGAAGAGCGAGCCGGCCGGCACGCCCGCATCGCCCAGGACCTTGAGCACGACCGCGCCATGGGCGTTCGCGATGCGGGCGAAGCCGCCCTCCTCCAGGCCGAACCGCGCCATGTCGGCTGGGTTCACATGAACACCGGGCTCGCTGACATGGGCCGAGAGGCGCGGGCTCAGGCCGGTGCGCGTCATGGTATGCCAATGGTCGCGGACGCGGCCCGTGTTGAGCAGCAGCGGAAACGCCTCGCTCGGCTCAGCCGCCAACGCCGGCATGGCGAGCGGCTTCATCTGGGCGCGGCCGTCGGGCGTGAAGAAGCCGCCATCGGCGAAGAGGCGCGCCGTACCCTGCGACTTGCCGGCCGGCACGGGCCATTGCACCGGCCTGAGCGCGTCATAATCGCGCCTGGTCAAAGCGGCATGGGCGCCGATGTCGAAATCGCGGCTGCCGACATTCTCGAACGCGGACAGCGCGGCGTGCTCGGCATAGATTTCGGACGCATCGGCGAAGCCGAAGCCGGCGGCGAAGCCCAGCCTCCTGGCGATCTCGCAGATGATCCACCAATCCGGCCTGACCTCGCCTGGCAGGGGCAGGAAGGCACGCTGGCGCGAGATGCAGCGCTCGGAATTGGTCACCGTGCCGTCCTTCTCGCCCCAGGCCGCAGCCGGCAGGATGACATGCGGCCTGGCGGCGAGCGTGTCGTTGGAGAGCACATTCTCGGAGACGATGAAGAGATCGAGCCCCTGCAGCGCCGCCATGACATGATCGGCGCGCGGCAGGGAGACGGCCGGGTTGGTCGCCATGACCCAGAGCGCCTTGATGCGCTTGTCCGCCACCGCATCGAGCATGGCGACGGCCTTCAAGCCTTCATGCTGCGCCATGTTGGGCGCATTCCAGAAGCGGCGGACGCGGTCGATCTCGACAGCCGAGTAGCCCATATGGGCGGCGAGCATATTGGCGAGCCCGCCGACCTCGCGCCCGCCCATGGCGTTGGGCTGTCCGGTCAGCGAGAACGGCCCGCCACCGGGCCGGCCGATGCGGCCGGTCGCGAGGTGGCAATGCAGGATGGAGGCGACCTTGTCGGTGCCTTGCGCCGACTGGTTGACGCCCTGGCTCCAGGCCGTGACGACGGCAGGCGTGCCCGCCCAGAGCGTGTAGAAGGCGGCGATGTCGGCCGGGCTCAGGCCGGTGCGCGCGGCAACAGTGGCGATGTCGGGCGCGATGCCGCGCGCATTCTCCAGCACGGCCTGGAAACCGCTGGCGTGGCGCGCAAGATAGGTCGCATCGGTCAGGCTGTGCTCGGCGAGATGGACGAGGAGCCCTGCGAACAGGACGCTGTCGGAGCCCGGCCTGAGCTGCAGGACGAGGTCGCAATCATCGGCGGTGGCGGTCACGCGCGGATCGATGACGACGACCTTGGCGCCGCGCTCGCTACGGTTCTGCTGGATGCGACGGAACAGCACCGGGTGGCACCAGGCGGTGTTCGAGCCGACCAGCACGATCAGGTCGGCACTGTCGAGGTCCTCGTAATTGCCCGGCACCGTGTCGGAGCCGAAGACGCGCTTGTGACCGGCAACCGTGGAGGACATGCACAGCCGCGAATTGGTGTCGACATGGGGCGAGCCGATGAAGCCCTTCATCAGCTTGTTGGCGACGTAATAATCCTCGGTGAGGAGCTGGCCGGAGAGATAGAAGGCGACGGCCTCGGGGCCCTCGCGCCGGATGAGCGAGAGCAAGCCCTCGGCAACCGCATCGAGTGCGAACTCCCAACTGACGCGGTCATAGCCGCCGGCCGCATTGCGCTTCAGCGGGTGCAGCACCCGGCTGCCCAGACTGAGCGTCTCACCCAGCGCCGAGCCCTTCGAGCAGAGCCGCCCGAGATTGGCGGGGTGAGCGGGGTCGCCCGCGATCGCTGCTCCGCCCTTGCCATCGCGCCTCGCCAGAACGCCGCAGCCGACCCCGCAATAGGGGCAGGTGGTGCGGATGGCCGGATCGGGAATGCCGGGGCCGAGCCAGGTGTCGTCGATGCGCATGTCAGGCCGCCTCCACGATCCGCCCATCGGCGCAGTAGGATTCGCCGAAGGGCAGATCGGCGCGGATCGCCGAGATGTCCTGCCCGGAGCGGATCAAGCCGAGATAGAACAGCGCGCCTTGCGTATCGCCGACGAGGACGCAGCCCGCGAGCCTGCCCTCGCGCAGCACGAATTTGCGGTAGATGCCGGCGGTGGGATCGCGCAGCACGACGATCTCGGCGCCCTCGCCCGCCTCGAACTCGCCGGCCGAGAAGACGCCGACGCCGCTGACCTTGAGATTGGTCGCAAGCAGCGAGCCGGCATAAGCCGCCTCCACCCCTGCGGATTTCTGGCCCGCAAGCCGCATCGCCAGCACGCGCGCCTGCTCATAGGCCGGCTCGACGAGGCCATAGACCTGGCCGCGATGCTCGGCGCATTCGCCGATCGCGAAGACATTGGCATCCTCGCTCGCCATCGCATCGTCGACGACGACGCCGCGATTGACGGCAAGCCCCGCCGCCCTGGCGAGATCGACATTGGGCCGCACGCCGATGGCGATGACGACGAGATCTGCGGGCATGATCGTGCCGTCCTGAAGCTCGACGCCCTCGACCTTGTCCGCACCGACAAAACCCTTGGTCGCACTGTTCAGCCGGACAGCGATGCCGCGCGCCGTGATCGCGGCCGCGAGCAGGCCCGCGCCCTCGGCATCGAGCTGGCGCTCCATCAGCCGGTCGACCAGGTGCAGCAGCGTGACCTTGCCGCCGGCTTTTGAGAGACCATAGGCGGCCTCGAGCCCGAGCAGGCCGCCGCCGATGACGACGATGCGCGCCCCGCGCTGCGCATAGGCCCGCATCATTCCGACATCGGCGGTGTCGCGGAAGGTCGCGACGCCCGGCAAATCGCCACCCGGGAAAGGCGGCTTCAGGGGCTTGGAGCCGGTGGCGAGGACGAGCTTGCCGTAAGGCAGGACCAGCCCGTCCTCCAGCGTGACAGTCCTGGCTGCACGGTCGACACCGGCAACAGCGCGGCCATAGATCATCGAGACGCCGCGCGCGCGCCACCAGGCGGCGGGCTTCAGCTCGATATCGGGCTCGGCGATCTCGCCCGCCAGCAAGGGCGAGAGCAGCACCCGGTTATAGGCAAGCCGGCCTTCCGCGCCGATCACCGCGATGGAATAGCGACCGAGCGCGCGCTGGCTGAGCTCGTCAACCAGCCGCGTCGCGGCCATGCCCTTCCCCACGATGATCAGCGGCTCGGCCATGCGATCAGGCCACCCGCTTGATCTTGAGCGCCTTGAGATAGTCCAGCGGCGCGGCAGGATCGAACTTCACGCCGTCGAAGAAGGTCTCGACGCCGCGCGAGTCGCCCTTGGGCGGATTGGCGACGCCCAGCGTCTTGGCCGCATCGAGCCACAGATCGGAACGGTTGGTCTTGTCGACCAGGGCCTTGATGTCGATCGTGTGCTCGAACTTGCCCCAGCGAATGTTCTCGGTGACGAACCAAGTATCGAGACTCTTCCAGGGATAGGAAACGGAGCCGCCCTCGCCCCAGAATTTCATCAGGAGCTTGGAGTTCTTCACGATCTTGCCGCGGCCGTAGTTGATGTCGCCCTTGATGCGGCCGATAATGTCGGGAACCGGGACGTTGAACCATTGGCGGCGGCCGATGATCTCGGCCATCTCCTGCTTGTTCTCCATCTTCTCGCACCACATCTGCGCTTCCATGGTCGCGAGCATGATGGCCATCGCCGCCTTGGGGTTCTGGTCGACGAAATCGGCGCGCATGCCGAGCACCTTCTCGGGATGCTTGAACCAGATCTCGCCCGTGGTCGCGGCCGTGAAGCCGATGTTCTGATTGACGAGCTGCTCGTTCCAGGGCTCGCCGACGCAGAAGCAATCCATGCTGCCGACCTTCATGTTCGCGACCATCTGGGCAGGCGGAACGACGATGGTCGAAATATCGCTGTCGGGATCGATGCCGCCGGCGGCGAGCCAGTAGCGAATCCAGAGATCATGGGTGCCGCCCGGGAAGGTCATCGCGGCCTTCACCTCCTTGCCGGCTGCCTTCTTCTTGGCGAAGGCCTCCTTCAAGGCCGATGAATCGGTGCCGACGTTCAAGTCCTTGTATTCGTTGGAGACAGACAGGCCCTGGCAGTCCTCGTTGAGGCGAAGCAGCGTGTACATCGGCAAGGGCTGGCTGTTCTGCATCACCTTGCCGGTGCCGTAGAGATAGGGCTTCGGCGAGAGGATGTGGCCGCCGTCGATGCCGTTGGCCTTGAAGCCAAGCGCCATGTTGTCGCGCGTCGCGCCCCAGGACGCCTGTTTGGCGATATCCATGTCGGGGAGGCCGTATTTGGCGTAGATGCCCTTCTCCTTGGCGATGATCAGGGGCGCCGCATCGGTCAGCGCGATGTAGCCGAGGCGCGTGCCCTTGAGCTCCGGCCCCGGCGTCTGGGCGAAGGCGCCCGAGGGCAGCGCGGCCCTGGCAGCGGCGAGCAAGGCGGCCGCGCCGGAGAGTTGAAGGAGCTGGCGGCGGCTGGCGGCGGCCTTCACCGGCTTCACGCTGGTCTCGACTGTCTCTGTCATCGATCGCCTCTCTGCTGGACTGAAAACTGGGGTCTGGGTCGAACTCGTCTGCGCCGCCAAAACGAAAAACGCCGCGCGAAAGCACCTGGGTGAGGCACGTTCGACAGCGGCGTTGCTGTGCGTTTCGATCTGAAATTGGGCGCGGGCAGCCTTGGCCGCGCTAACTCGATACAAACAAGGATCGTGCCAACCGGATCAAGCCGGAGCAATTCTTAGAATTTCAACAGCTTAGAGGTATCGCGCCCCTGCCGATCATGGTCGCGGCGCGCCTTATTGCGCCGCACAATTCAACCGCAGTCGCACAAAAAATGCGCAGATCCTCAGATGCGATTGCCGCTGCCCGCAAAGAGAGCAGGCCGGAAGACCGCCTTGGCCTGCTCCGTCATCTCCGGGCTGCGGATGATCTGGCCGGCCTGTTCCATGCCTGCGAGAATCCAGTTGGCATGCTCGGGATCGGGCCGCAACGCCTCGCGGTCGAAGCGGATGAAGCGCTCGACCTTGCGCGGCGGCCGCCCTGCCCCCTGCAGCAATTCCCAATGCAGCACCGGCTCCAGGATATCGGCGGGCAGCGCAAGCCGATCGGGCTTCGACAGATGCAGGGCGAGGCGGCCGAAATTAGCGGGCTGGCAGGCCCAGTCGCTCGCCCGCAGGATCGCGGCGTTGAGTTTCGCGACGGCCGCCGCGCGCCGTTCCGCATCGTCGGCGCGCCAGGCCAGGACCTTTTCAGGGCAGTTGCGGCGCAGATCGACTCCGCAATGCAGCATCGCGCCTATGCCGGCAGCAACGGCCGTCGCGCTATATGGCGCGCCGGCGCAGAAGCCATCGACCCGTCCGCTGGTCAAAGCTTCGACTGTCTGGGGTGGCGGCACGACCTCGAAGCGGACATCCTCGCCAAGCTTGATCCCACCCTTCGCCATCCACTCACACAGGAGATAGGTGTGACTGGAAAAGCCGAATACGGCGGCAAAGGTCAGCGGCGGCAGACCGGAGGCCTTGCGCCGCACGACCATGGCGGCGAGCGCCCGCGCGGAGACGGCAGGATCGGCCATGTCTCCATCGCCAAGCCGCGCCATCTCCTCAAAACGGCGCAGCGACACCGTAATCGCGCTGCCATCGAGATTGAGCGCGATCGGCACCGCCATCGGCGCCTTGACGCCGCCGATCCCCAGCGTCGCGGCGACCGCCGCCGGGCCTAGCATATGGGCGGCGTCTAACAGCCTGACATTGAGCTTGTCGCGCAGGTTCGACCAGGAGACCTCGCGCACCAGTTCGAGATTGAGGCCCTCGGCCTCGGCGAAACCCTCGTCCTTCGCCAGGATGACGAGGGCGCAATCGACCAGCGGCATGAAACCGACGCGTAAGTGCAGGGTCATTTCAGCACCTCGGCGGCTGTGATGATGGAGCGCGCGATGTCGACGAGCTTGCGCTTTTCGTTCATCGCCGTGCGCCGCAGGAGCGCATAGGCCTCGTCTTCAGGCAGGCCCTTCATGCGCATGACAATGCCCTTGGCGCGGTCGATCGTCTTGCGCTCCTCGAGCTGCGAGCGGGCCTCGTCGAGCTCCTCGCGCAATTTGCGGAAGGCGTTGAAGCGGCTGATGCAGGTCTGCAGGATCGGCTGCATGCGCTCCTTCTTCAGCCCGTCGACGATATAGGCGGAGACGCCGGCCTCGACCGCGGCCTCGATCGAGGCCGAATCCGACTGATCGACGAACATGGTGATCGGCCGCCGGACATGGCGGCTGACCAGGAACATGTCGGCGAGCGCGTCGCGGCTGGGGTCCTCGAGGTCGATGACGACCACGTCGGGATCATGCAATTCGATGGCCGCGACCAGCCCGTTGGTCGCGCCGATGCGGACGAGATCGGTGAAGCCGGCCTCGCGCAGGCCCTCATCGATGATGGCCGCGCGTACCGGATTGGCATCGACGATCAGGATTTTCAGGTCTGGTCTCATGGTCCGCAAGGAGGCGCCGGCATGTCCCCCGCAAGTGTTCGCCACCAGGAGGTGTTACGCCGGTGTCGACAGGCTGGGAAGCCAGCAAGACTCAGGCCAGCGGCCGCGAGGCCTCACGCGGCAGGGGCAGCCCGGAGCCCGCCTGCCGTCTCGATGAACGCGACCACGGCGTCGACCCCCTCCCCCTCCTTCGTATTGGTGAAGACGAAGGGGCGTTTTCCCCGCATCAGGCGTGAATCCCGGTCCATGACGGCAAGATCCGCGCCGACATGGGGGGCGAGATCGGTCTTGTTGATGACGAGCAGGTCAGAGCGCGTGATGCCCGGCCCGCCCTTGCGCGGGATCTTCTCGCCGGCGGCGACATCGATGACGTAGATCGTCAGATCGGCGAGCTCGGGCGAGAAGGTCGCGGCGAGATTGTCACCGCCGGATTCGATCAGGATGATGTCGAGATTGGGGAACTTGCCCCGCATCTCCTCGACCGCCGCGAGGTTGATCGAGCAGTCCTCGCGGATCGCGGTGTGGGGGCAGCCGCCGGTCTCGACGCCCATGATGCGCTCCTGCGGCAGCGCGCCCGCCACCGTCAGCAGGCGCGCATCCTCCTTGGTGTAGATGTCGTTGGTGATGGCGCAGAGATCATAAGTGTCGCGCATGCGCTTGCAGAGCACCTCCATCAGCGCGGTCTTGCCGGAGCCGACGGGGCCGCCGATGCCGACGCGCAGGGGGCCATGAGGAGAGCGTGTCACCGATCACAATCCTTTGAAGAGCAGAACCGCGTAGCCTGCGGCGATCGCGAGGCATAGAGGCGCGTAGCAACACCTGTCGAGCGTGGCGAAAGGTTCGAGCGCATGCTTTCGCCGCCAGGCCGGGACATAGCCCGCGATGCCTCGTAGCAAGAACACGGCCATGATCGCCACGCCCGCGCCCTGAATCAGCAGGCGGGGCGCCACGCCCGCGAAAGCCCCGGCGAGCAGCAACGGCCAGAGCGCCGTGACCGCAATCGCGGCGGCAACAGTGATGGACAGGAGCGGCGGCGGCATGCGCTTCAGCCTCGCATCGCCGACGACGGTGCCGACGAGGCCCTGCTGGGTCGAGGCCGGCCAGAGGCCGCCCAGCCCCCAATAGACATGCAAGCCTGCGATCGCGGCCAGAACGAGCGCCAGAGCCGTCGCAACCGCCATGATCACGAGCGGAACAGCCGCGAATACTGGGCTTCATGTCGCAAGGATGCGAGATCGGAGCGCAGGGCGCAGCCGCCGAGATCCTCGAGCGTCGCGATCTCGGCTACGGCCGCAGCTTCATGCAAGGCCGGCACGAGCCCCGCCGTGATGCGCTGCCCGTCGGTCTGGCCGACAATGCCGAGCCGGACCGAGGCCGAGACGAGATTGGCGACGAAGCCGAGCCCATAGGCCTCCAGCGAAGGCCGCAGCGGCAGACCGTGACCGGCGGCCGCCACGCCGACCGCGACGGGATAGGCGATATCGCCCGGCCAGGCGCTCCGCAGGCGCTCGATCGCCTCGCAGGGCCAGGCGGCGCGTATGGCCGCGATGAAGGCGTTGCCCTGCGTCACCGTCTCCAGCCGGCGCTCGCCCGAATTGGCCAGCGCCAGGGCCAGCTCCGCCGTCTCGATGAGGCCCGCATCGCCGCCGGCTGCCACCATGCGGCAGGCATTGGCGAACAGGATCAGGTCATTGCGCAGCGAGCCATGGACGACGAGGGCCTCGAGCCAGTCCCGCAGCGTCGCGGCGTCGTGCAGATCGCCCGCCTCGAAAGCCCATTCCAGCCCATGCGAATAAGCGAAGGCGCCGACCGGGAAGGACGGCGACAGCCAGACCATGAGCGGGAGATGGGCCGACGACATGAGCGGCGCTCAATGGTCGTGGCTATGGCCCTTGTGACCATGCTCGGCGCCATGCTTGTGGCCGTGGTCATGCCCGCAGCCGCAGTCGTCACCATGAGCATGCGCTGCGTGGTCATGGTCCTTGTGGTCATGCGCCTTGTGGTCATGGGCTTTGTGGTCATGGGCCTTGTGATCGTGGCCCGCATGGTCGTGCCCGTGATCATGATGGGCATGATCATGGCCGTGGCCGGCATGATGGTCGTGGCCGCAGCCGCAGGCATCCGCCGCATGGGCGTGGCCATGGTCATGCCCGTGATCGTGATGGTCGTGGCCATGGTCATAGGCGCCGCGCTCGGGCTGGAAGGGACGCGTCACCGCGCTCATGGCGCAGCCCTGGCCGCGGACCATCTCCGCCAGGACATGGTCGTTCTCGATATAGATCGCGTCGCCGCTGATCTCGGCCGGGGTGTGGCGGTTGCCGATATGCCAGGCCAGCCGCATCAGGCGCAGCGGGTTCTCGGCGCGGATCTCGAGCAGGCTTTGGGCGGCCGCCTTGATCACGACCAACCGGCCGTCCTCAAGCCTGACCGCGTCACCGTCGCCAAGCGCGGTCGGCTTGTCCAAGTCGAGCAGGATGTCGAGCCCGCCATCGCCCTTGAGCGCGAGACGGCGGCGATTGCGATCCTCATGGTCGAGCGTCAGCGTCTCGACGATCTTGTCCGCCTTGACCGCAGCCTTGCGAACGACGGAGGTGGCACGCAGCATGATGTTAAACCCGTGACGATGGTGGATCAGAGACGGTCGATGGACCGCGGTTCGACCACTTCGATCACCGGAGGCGCGCTGACGCAAGCCCCTGCGACATTGAGGAAGGCAATGAGATGCGGCGCGGCCATGTGCCGATCGATGTCGGCCCGTGTCTCCCAATGCTCGACGGTCAGGAAGCGGCCGGGTTCGGTGAGGCTCTCATGCATGTCATAGGAAAGGCAGCCCTGCTCGCGACGGGTGGCGGTGATGCAATCATGCGCGGCAGCGGTGAATTTGGCGCGCGCCTCGGCCAGCACATGCGCTCGCGCGATGACGATAATCGGATCGGACATACGGCCTGAAACTCCGGAACGATCGAGGGTTGCTTGATTCATCGATTACATCTCGACGTTGTATCCGGATGCAACAGCACAAGCTGCATGGTTGACCGAAGATTAACAAAAAAGACGCGTCGGAGCCTTGCGCGAAAAGGGGCTACCGGCTTTTCGCAGGAGCAATGCCCGCATGCGGAGGTTTCCGTCCGAATGCGACGTGATCTAGCGTCCGGCCATGCCCGCTGCTGCGATCTTGCGGGGCTGCTCCTCACTGAGCCCAGCGCGCTTGTCGAAGGCCTTCTGCGCCCGGCTGATCTCGCCATGGTGCTCATAGGCCCACAGGCCGAGCGCCTGGACCGGCAGCCAGAGCGAGCGGCCGAGATCGGTCAGTTCATAATCGACGCGCGGCGGGATCGTCGGGAACACCGTGCGGTTGACCAGCCCGTCGCGCTCGAGCCCGCGCAAGGTCAGGGTCAGCATGCGCTGCGAAACGCCATCGACCATGCGCTTGATCTCATTGAAGCGCCGCGGCCCGTCGCCGAGCAGGCGGACGACCTGGACGGTCCATTTGTCGCCGATGCGGTTCAGGATCGGTGCCACGACGCGGCAGCTATCGGTCACATCCGTGTGCCCCTGTTCCAAAAATGTGCCTCCTTGTCGCGATTTAGACAGGCTCGTACATAGCCTCAGTATCAAACATATACCAAAGAGGCTTCTCATGAAACTGCTTCATCTCGACTCCAGCATCCTCGGCGACAACTCCGCCAGCCGCGAGGTTTCGGCAGCCATCGTCGCCCGCCTGCGCCAGGCCGATCCGAGCCTCGACGTGACCTATCGCGACCTTGCCGCCGACCCCATTCCGCATCTTTCCGGCGCCTATCTCGCCGCAGCCGCCGGCGCGCCGGGCTTTGAGGCGCTCCAGCAGGAGGTCGCCACCAGCACGGCGATCATGGACGAGTTCCTCGCCGCCGATATCGTCGTGATCGGCGCGCCGATGTACAACTTCACCATCTCGACCCAGCTCAAGGCCTGGATCGATCGCATCGCCGTCCGCGGCAAGACCTTCAGCTATTCGGAAAACGGCCCCCAGGGCCTGGCCGGCGGCAAGCGCGTCATCATCGCCGTCGCGCGCGGCAACATCTATTCACCAGGCGCGCCCGCAGCGCCGAACGATTTCCAGGAGCCCTATCTGCGCGCCGTGTTCGGCTTCATCGGCATCAGCGATGTCGAATTCGTCCGCGCCGAGGGCATCGCCTTCAGCCCCGAGCACCGCAAGGCCGCGCTGGCGAGCGCGCAGGAGACTGCGGCTGCGCTCAAGCCGACCCTGCCGAAGGCGGCGTGAAACCCACTCCGCCCTCACCGCCTGCTCAGGCCAAAGCGGCGATCTGAGAGAGCGATCGGTCGATCGGTCGCGCCCAACCGTCGCGGCCGAGCGCGCGCGCTTCGTCCAGTGCGTCCTGCAGCTCGAATGGCGCGGCCTCCCGCAATGCCGTGACCAGCGCCGCCGCCTGGGCGAGGTCCTTGCGGCTCTTGGCGGCCTCATGCGCCCCGCGCTTCTGCGCCAGAATGAGCTTGTGCACCGCGAAGCGCGCGGGGCGCGGGAGCGAGACCGCCACGCCCGCTCCGTGCAGCGCGACGGCTGGAACGGGCTCTTCGATCAACCAGTCGAGATGCTGCAACGGAACAGCTCCCGCGGCGAGCGCCTTGAGCGGCATCGGATTGCGATCCGAGCGCCGCCGCTGCGGCGTCAAGAGATCGACGACGAAGCTCTCGGCATTGCGGAAGCGCGCCGGCGGAGCCTTCGGATCGAGTCCAGGCAAGGCGGCGAAGCTCGCATCGGCCTTTTGCAGGATCGCGATCATGCTGTCTCCCGCGATCTCGCCGTCGAGCGCGAGGTCGGCCGTGGCGAGATCGGCATCCTGCGTCATCACCGTGGCGGAGGGCAGGATCGCGCCGAGAAGCGGCGGATAGCATTGATAAGCCGCCGTTCCGACCAGCACTGCGCCACGCCGGAACAACCCGGCATGAGCAACGGCATCGAGCACTTTGCCGAGCGTCGGCGTGGGGCCGGGGATGAGCCGCCGCAAGGTCGAGACGAGCCGGCGTCGCTCCTGCCGGCGCACCATCTCGGCTTTCGCCGCCTCGGCGCGGGCGATGACGGCGGGATCGTCGGCCCGGCCAAGATGCTCGACCGTGCGGCTCGCGCCGACCCAGCGCTGAAGGCGCAGATAACGCGCGCCCGCGATCGTGGTCGCGACGACCGTCGCCTCGTCGGACGAGGCCATCCCGACCTGCTGCTGCAGATCGGCATAGAGCGTCTGGATGTTGAGCGGGATGCGCTGCATGAAGGCTTAGTAGCACAAATCGCCGTTTGTGCTACTAAGTTGAGCTTATTGCCGAGACTACCGTCATTGCGAGCACCCGGGTCGGCAAGCCCGAGTACAGGCTCCGCGAGGCAATCCAGGAGATGACGCGCGATGCCTCCCTGTTGGGGTGGACGGCCCCCGATCGGCATCTTTGTGCCAAGGTGAGGTTGTCGAAGCATCACCTGAGGGGACCGTCCATGGATCATGTTATAC
>NZ_PQFZ01000014.1 GCF_002917105.1 Allobosea psychrotolerans | reverse complement strand
GACCATCCTCGTCATCACCTTCGCCTTCGTGCTGGTCAATTTCGTGGTCGATCTGCTGTATGTGCTGATCGATCCGCGCGTGCGGCTGTGAGCGCTGCCATGGCCGGCGAGACCCCAAAGACAGGCAAGACGCCCAAGACAGGCAAGACGCCGAAGCTGCTGGTCGTCGCAGCGAGCGCCGTGATCCTGCTCGTCCTCGTCGCGGTGCTGGCGCCCTGGATCTCACCTTACGATCCGCTGGCGCAGGACATCCTGGCCCGTTTGAAGGGGCCGAGCGCGGCGCATTGGCTCGGCGCCGACCAGTTCGGCCGCGATCTGCTGTCGCGATTGATCCATGGCCTGCGCGCTTCGCTCGCTATCTCGGCTGCGGCGGTGATCGTCGCGCTCCTGATCGGCGGCACGCTTGGCCTGGTCGCCGCCTATTATCGCGGCTGGACCGAGCGCATCGTCATGCGCTGCATGGATGTGCTCTTCGCCTTCCCGGTGATCCTGCTCGCCATCGGCGTCATCGCGATGCTGGGTCCAGGCTCCGGCCCGACCGCGATCGCGATCGCGGTGGTCTACACGCCGATCTTCGCGCGCCTGCTGCGCGGGCCGGCGCTGGTCGTGGCCGAGAGCGATTTCGTGATGAATGCGCGCGCGATCGGGGCCTCCGACGCACGCATCATCTTCGTGCATATGCTGCCCAATCTGGCGAGCGTGCTCCTGGTGCAGACGAGCCTGCTGCTCTCGGCTGCGATCCTGGTCGAAGCCTCGCTCTCCTTCCTCGGGCTCGGCACGCAACCACCGGCGCCATCGCTGGGCACGATGCTGTCGGAGGGGCGCAATGTGCTGCTGCTCTCGCCCTGGAGCGCGGTGTTCTCAGGGCTGGCGATCCTGATCCTGGCCTTCGCGCTCAACCTGCTCGGCGACGTCCTGCGCGACACCCTCGATCCACGCCTCAGGGGCGAGCAGTGATCTGCCGAAACGCGACAGCCCGCGACGTCGCATGGCTCACCGCAGTGGCGCTCGACAATTACCGCAGGGTCTTCACGCCGCTTTTGCCGGATTGCGACTGGGCGCCTTTCGACGAGGCGCATTTCCGGGCGCGCTTCAGCGAGGCCTGGCCACGCGTCAGGATCGTTGCGGATGCGGTTCCGCTTGGCTTCGCGCTGGTCACGGATGGGCATATCGACATGTTCTTCGTCGATCGCAGCGCGCAGGGCAGGGGCGTCGGGGCGAGCTTGCTCGGCGACGCGCAGGATCGCGGCGCATGCTCGCTCGAAACCTTCGCGGTCAACCAGGCTGCGCGGCGTTTCTATGAGCGCTCCGGCTGGCGCATCGCGGCGCGCTATTCCCGGTCTTTTGCCGGGGCGGAATGCGATTTCCTGCGCTACGAGCGGTCCTGACCGCTGTCAGGTCCCGTTCTCGACCTTGCCGCTTTCGGCTTTGCCGCTGTCGACCTTACCGCCCTCGCTGCGCAATTCACGGACCTCGACGACGAAATCATAGCGGTCGCCGCGATAGGCCGAGCGGGTGAATTCGACCGGCGTGCCATTGGGCAGGAAGCCGCGGCGCTCGATGCGCAGGATGGCGGCGCCCACCGGCACGGATAGCAGTTTCGCTTCGGGGGCGGTCGCGAGCGAGGCTTGCAGGCGCTGCAGGCCGCGCACGGGCTTGGCGCCTCGCGCCTCCAGCGCGGCGTAGAGCGAGATGCCGACCTCGTCCAGAGAGGGCAGATGACGCGCGGGGATGACGGCGCGCTCGATCGCGAGGGGCTCGTCATCGGCGGTGCGCACGCGCGTCAAACGATGCACGGGTTGGTCGAGCGAGAGCGCCAGCGCCATGGCCTCGTCGGGCGTGGGCAGGCCGGTCGCCTTTTCGACCCAGATCGAGCCCGCAGCATGGCCGCGGATTGCCATGTCGGCCGAGAACCCGGCCAGCAGCGCCGCCGGCTGTTCGATGCGCGGCGCGATATAGGTGCCCGAACCATGCTTGCGCGAGAGCAGGCCCTCCCGCAGCAGCACCTCCAGCGATTTGCGCACGGTGACGCGCGAAATCCCGATTGCGTCCGACAGCTCGCGCTCCGAGGGCAGCGCGTCGCCGGTCTTGATCGCGCCATCGCGGACCTGGGCGCGGATCAACTCGGCCAATTGCAGATAGAGCGGCGTCGGGCTCGCCTCGATGAGTTGGCCCTTGGTGATGCGCAGCATCAGACCGTCCCGTCGGCGATATCGGAGAGCGCGACGCGCAGATTGCCGCCGCTGCGCGCGAGAATGCCGGCTGCCGTCTCCGGTGCATAGCCGAGCACGACCAGCGTCGCGAGCTTGATGTCGCCATGCGTGATCTGCAGCGCCGCGGCCGCCTCCTCGACATCGCAGCCGGCGATGCGCGCGACCATCTGCTGCGCCCGCAGCTTCAGCTTGGCATTGGCGGTGCGCATATTGACCATCATGCCGCGATAGACGCGGCCGAGCCGGAGCATGATGCCGGACGAGATCAGGTTGAGCACGACCTTCTGGGCGGTGCCTGCCTTCATCCGGGTCGAGCCCGCGATCAATTCGCTGCCGGTCTCGACCAGCACCGGAAACCGCGCCGCCGCCAGCAATGGCGCGCCGGCATTATTGGCGATGCCGATCGTCACCGCGCCGCGCTCCGTCGCACGCTGGACCGCCGCGACGGTGAAGGGCGTGGTGCCGCTGGCTGCGACGCCGATCACCACATCGGCAGGGCCGATCCGCGCTTCTTCCATGCGCCGGATGCCGTCGGCAGTGTCGTCCTCGGCGCCTTCGACGCTCGAGATCAAGGCGTCCTGGCCGCCGGCCATGGCAAAGACGATGCGCTCCAGCGGCCAGTCGAAGGTCGGCGGCAATTCGGCGCCGTCCTGCACAGCGACGCGGCCCGAGGTGCCTGCCCCGACATAGACCAGCCGCCCGCTCTCGCCGAGGACTTCGGCTGCCGCAGCGGCTGCCGCGGTCAGCGCGGGCAGGGCGCTGCGGACGGCGGCGACAGCGGCCATCTGGCCGTCCCACATCGCTTCCATGGCGCTGGCGAAGGGCCAGGCGTCGAGATCGGTGAATCGGGGATCGACGTCTTCGGTCGCCATTTTGCGGCAAGCTCTCAGAATACCAGTTAAATGCCTTTTGCGAGATCAGAGATACCAATTAGTCCAAGCTACCGCAATCGCAATCCGTTCCGGCCGCGTGTGGCGCCTCGCCATGGGCAGCCTGATCGCGCGGTTTCCCTTCGTCGCCGCTTGCCTGGGCACCGGCCTGATCATTACCGGTTGCCTGGCTGTCGTCAGAGCCTGTGACACCCTCTAGGCTTCCATCGTCCGCGCCAGGATGATCGCGCCCGAGACGGCATCGCCGTCGGCGGGCTTGAGGCGATGGCGGACATCGGGCGAGAGCCAGGGCTCGATCGAGCTCGACAGGCCGCCGAGGAGGGTGACGCGCGGCGCGCCCTGGTCGAACAAGGCGCGCACGAGCCCGTCGATCTGCTCGGCCGCGCTCTGGACGATGCGCCGGCCGGCCGCGTCGCCCTGATTGGCATGGCGCAGCACCAGGGGAGCGAAGGTCGCGTAATCCGTCGCCGTGGCGCGGTCCATCCAGGCGACGGCCTCTGCCGGCTCGTTCTGGAAGCGCTGCATCACCTCGCCGAGCAAAGCGGTGCGTTCGTGGCGGCCGTCATGGGCGCGCAAGGCGAGCCTGACGGCTTGCAGGCCGAGATCGGCGCCGCTGCCTTCGTCCGAGATCGGGAAGCCATAGCCGCCGACGCGCAGCTCGCGCCCGTCGACGCGGCCGATCCCCATCGAGCCCGTGCCGGCAATCACGATCGCGCCGTCCTGACCGGAATGCGCGCCGAGGCAGGCGGCGAAGCCGTCGCTGGTGAAAGCGATGCCGGCGAAGGGGTGGGGCAGGGCCTGCAGAGCCTCCAGCGCGCCCTTGCGGCCGAGCCCCGCAAGCCCGATGCCGGCGCGGATGGCGCCACGCGCCTCACCGGCAATGCCGGCCTCCTGCAGGGCGGCCTCGACCGCCGTCATGATCGAGGTCCAGGCCTTGTCGATGCCGAACCGCGTCGCCGCCGGTCCCGACAGACCCTGGCCGAGCACCTCGCCCATGTCCGTCTCGAGCCGCGCGCGGCAGCCCGTGCCGCCGCCATCGACGCCCAGATAATGACGCGCTTGCCCCGACACCGCGTTCAATCCTTCAACCGGGTGATGTCGGCGCCGCAGCGGCGCAGCTTGACGTCGAGCTGCTCATAGCCGCGATCGAGATGGTAGACGCGGTTGATGATGGTCTCGCCCTCGGCGACCAGCGCTGCCAGAACGAGGCAGACCGAGGCACGCAAATCGGTCGCCATCACCTGCGCGCCCCTGAGGGGCGAGCCGCCGCGCACCAGCGCGGTCGTGCCCTGCAGCGCGATATTGGCGCCGAGCCGCTGCAATTCCGGCACATGCATGAACCGGTTCTCGAACACGGTTTCGCGGATCATCGCCGCACCAGTGGCCTGCGTCATCAGGGCCATGAACTGCGCCTGCAGATCCGTCGGGAAGCCCGGATAGGGCTCGGTGCTGATGTCGACGCCGGTGAGGGCGCCGTCGCCGGAGACGATCAGGCCGCGATCGCCCGGCCAGATCCTGACGCCGGCTGCCTCCAGCACCTGCGCGACCGAGGCCATCTGTTCGAGCCTGGCATGGGTCAGTTCGAGCTGGCCGCCGGTGATGGCGGCGGCGATGGCATAGGTGCCAGTCTCTATGCGGTCGGGGATGATCTGGTGTTGCGTTGCGCGGAAGTCGGTATCGCCGGCAATCAGGATGCGGTGCGTGCCGACGCCTTCGATGCGCGCGCCCATGGCGATCAGGCAATCGGCGAGGTCGGCGACCTCCGGCTCGCGCGCCGCGTTGACGATTTCGGTCTCGCCCTTGGCGCGGGTCGCGGCCATCATCGCGGTCTCGGTCGCGCCGACCGAGGGCGAGCCGAGCACGATGCGTGCGCCCTTCAGCCCCGCCTTCGCCTCGGCGACGATCGTGCCACCTTCGATCTCGATCCTGGCGCCCAGCGCCATCAAGGCCTTGACGTGGAGGTCGACCGGGCGGGCACCGATGGCGCAGCCGCCGGGCAGCGAGACCCGCGTCGCCCCGAAGCGGGCGAGCAGGGGGCCGAGCACGAGTACGGTGGCGCGCATGCGCCGGACGGTGTCGTAGGGCGTCTCGCCGCCATTGGCAGCACCGGCGTCGATCGTGGCGGAATGGAGATCATGGCGTGTGACCGTTGCGCCATGGGCGGTGACGACCGCCAGCATGTTGTCGATATCGCTCACGGCCGGGAGGTTGCTGAGCGTCAGCGGCTGGTCGCTCAAAAGGGCAGCCGCAATCTGAGGCAGGCTCGCATTCTTGGCGCCGGCGATGGTCACCGCGCCTTCCAACCGCTTGCCGCCGATGATCCTGAGCCGATCCATGAGCTTCCTCTTGTGACGAGCTGAATGGTGTTATACTGGTCTTGTCAAGACAAGACCACAACAAGGCGGCGTCGCGCCGCGCGAACGGTCCTCAGCCCTTGCATCGCGATCCCTCTCCCTCTTGGCAAGGCCCCCATCTGATCGCGGCGTCGCAGCTCTTCGACGGCGAGCGGATGCTGGGACCGCGCTCGGTTGAGATCACTGACGGCGTCATCGTCGCGCTACATGAGCCGAACGAGGCGCCGGCGGGGCTGCCGACGAGGCAACTCCCCGCCGACAGCCTGCTCGCGCCGGGCTTTATCGACATCCAGGTCAATGGTGGCGGGGGCCTCCTGCTCAATGACGATCCGTCCGTGGAGACGATCCGTACGATGGCTGCCGCGCATCGCCGTTTCGGCACGACCGGGCTGCTGCCGACATTGATCACCGACGCACCGGACCGCTTGATCGCGCTCGCCGCGATTGCCGGCGCGGCGCTGGCGGTTCCGGGCGTGCTGGGCTTTCATCTCGAAGGGCCCTTTCTCAACCCGGCGCGCAAGGGCATCCATCCGCCACAGCATATCCGTTTGCCGGGCGAGGCGGAGATCGCGCTGTTGACGCGGTTCGGCATGGCGGGCCGTTCGTTCTTGACGCTCGCGCCGGAGCAGGTCGAAGGGACCGTCCTGAAGCGGCTCGCTGCTGCTGGCCTGCGCATCGCGATCGGCCATAGCGATGCGACCGCGGCCGAGGTCGCGGCTGCTGCGGATGATGGCGTGACGGGCGTGACGCATCTCTTCAATGCGATGTCGCAGATGGCGCCGCGCGCGCCGGGCGTGGTCGGCGCGACGCTGGCGGATGAGCGCCTCTTCGCCGGGATCATCTGCGATGGCCTGCATGTCGACCCGGTCAATCTGCGCGCCGCCTTCCGTGCGATGGGGCGCGACAGGCTGATGCTGGTCACCGATGCGATGTCGCTTGTCGGCTCCGATGAGACCTCGTTCCTGCTGCATGGCCGCGCCATCAAGCTGGAGGATGGGCGTTTGACCGATGCGCAAGGCACGCTCGCAGGCGCGCATCTCGGCATGATCGAGGCGGTGCGCAATGCGGTCAGGCTGATGGGCGTGACGATCGAGGATGCGCTCATCATGGCCTCGCGGACGCCGGCCTGCTTTCTCGGGCTGGACAAGGCGCTTGGGCGGATCGTGCCCGGCTACCGGGCTGACCTCGTTGCCTTCGACGCGACAAGCGTGCTCGCGACCTGGATCGATGGCCGGCCCTGACGATCCGCGCTTGCGGCTTCGCTCGCAGGCTGCATAACTCCGGCCGCCTGATTTTGCGCCGGACCTTTACGCCCATGAGCCCAGCCTCGCATCTGATCGCCATCGACTGGGGCACCTCGTCGCTGCGGGCTGCGCTGATGGACCGCGACGGCACGATCCTCGACCGGCTGCAATCGGGCGACGGCGTCATGGCGATGCTGGGGCGCGATTATGCCGAGCGCTTCGAGAGCCTGTTCGGCCCCTGGCTCGACCGCCACCCCACCGCGGTCGTCCTGGCCTCGGGCATGGTCGGCAGCCGCCAGGGCTGGCGCGAGGCTCCCTATGTCGCCTGCCCCGCCAGCTTCGAGGATCTGGTGCGCGGCATCGCTTATATCGAGGTGGAAGGGCGCGGTCGGATCGGTCTCGTGCCGGGCCTCGTCAGCGATCAGGCCGGGCCAGCGCCGGACGTCATCCGGGGCGAGGAGGTCCAGGTTTTCGGCGGCATGCGCCTCAACGGGCAAGCCAGCGGCATCTTCGTGCTGCCGGGCACGCACAGCAAATGGGTCGTGGTCGAGGAGGGGAAGATCGCGCGCTTCCACACCTTCATGACCGGCGAGCTCTACGGTTTGCTCAAGCGGCATTCGATCCTGGGCAAGCTGATGCCGGAGGACAGCGAGCCGCCTTTCGCTCCCGCCGCCTTCGAAGCCGGCTGCAGGCTCGCGCTCTCCGACGAAACCGGGGCGCTGCTGCACCGCCTGTTCTCGGTCAGGACGACCGGGCTGTTCCACCGCTTCACCAGCGAGGAGTTGCCGAGCTATCTCTCCGGCCTGCTGATCGGGGAGGAGGTGCGCGAGGCGAAGGCGCTTATCGGCGATCATACGCCCGGCCCCATTCAATTGATCTGCCGCGAGGATCTGGCGCGCTCCTATCGGCTCTGCCTCGAGGCCGCCGGGATCGACAGCGCCTGGATCGACGATGCGGCTTTTCTCGGCCTGTTCGACATCGCCCGCCGCAACGCTTTGATCGCCTGAGGTTCCAGCATGAGCTTTCACGATGCGCTCCGCGCCTTTCCGTTCATCGCCATCCTGCGCGGCGTGAAGCCCGACGAGGTCGTCGGCCTCGCCGCGGAACTGGTCGAGGCGGGCTTCCGCATCGTCGAGGTGCCGTTGAACTCGCCCGAGCCGCTGCGCAGCATCGAGGCGCTGGCGCGCGCCTTTCCCGACATCCTGATCGGTGCGGGCACGGTGATGAGCGCTGAGGCCGTGGCGTCCGTCCAGCGGGCGGGCGGGCGCCTGATCCTGATGCCCCATAGCAACGGGGCGGTCGTGCGCGCCGCCAAGGACCATGCCCTGACCTGCGTGCCCGGCGTCGCGACGCCGACGGAGGCGTTTGCGGCGCTCGCCAACGGGGCCGATGCGCTGAAGATGTTCCCGGCCGAGCAGATGCCGCCTGCCGTGGTCGGCGCCTGGCGCGCCGTGCTGCCGCCGGGGACGCTGCTCGTCCCGGTCGGCGGGATCAGCCCCGACAAGGTCGAGGCCTATCGCAAGGCCGGCGCGGGCGGCTTCGGCCTCGGCTCGGCGCTCTACAAGCCCGGCATGACGCGCGAACAGATCCGCGCCACGGCGCAGGCTTTCGCGCAGGTGTCGGTCTGAAGCGATAGGCCTGACGTCAGCCGCGAGAGCCGCGACGCCATCTTCCTTCTCCCGGATGGGAGAAGGTGGCGCGTGAGCGCCGGATGAGGGTGTGCCCTTTCAATAGAAAGCGCAGCGGCACAGTCGCGCTCTAATAATCAGCGGCAGGCCCTCATCCCTGCCCTTCTCCCATCCGGGAGAAGGGTTCCCCGCGCCCTTCGCCGCTACGCACCCGAACCTCGCGGCAGAACCCCGCAGAGCCGCGCGCTTCCTCGCGCGGCTTTTGCATGGGACCGCCTGTGCGAAGCATCGCTGCGGGCGAGCGGGACATGTCGGACCGTCATGGCTCGATTGACTCCCGATCGCGGCGCCGTGTATGTTCCTGTTATTGCAACTTAAGTTCCATTTAGTGGAACTTTTTGAGATGCGCTCGATTGTCCATCCTGCTCGCAGCCGCTGATGTGCTTCGTTGCTTCTCCAGCACGCGTCACGATGTGACGGTGACGGATCTGGTTGCTTTGCTCGACATGCCGAAAAGCAACGCGTCGCGCCTGCTGCGGACGATGCGGGATGCCGGGCTCCTGGAAACGGTCGGCGACAGCAAGCGCTACCGGCCCAGCGTGCTCCTGCATCAGGCCGGGCAGGTCTATCGCTTCTCCGCTTCCCTGATCGATCGCGCCGATGCGGTCGTTGCGCGCGTCTCGGCCGAGATCGGCCATACCGGCTATATCAGCGTGCGCCAGGGCACCGACATAATCGGCGTGACCGCTCATCCCGGCCGCCATGCGCTGCGGGTGGTCACTGCGATCGGCGACAGGATCGCGGCTTTCGCCTCCAGCACCGGCCGGGCCTTGCTGGCGCGGCTGCCCGATGACGAGATCCGCCGCCTCTATGCCGGCGGCTTCGCGCCGCCATCGGCCACGGCGCCGCAGAGTTTCGACGAATTGTTCGCCCGCCTCGCGGTCGAGCGTGCTCGCGGCTATGCCGAATCCGAGGACGAGGCCGTCCGTGGCGTCGGCGCGATTTCGGTCGCTGTCGGCGATCCCGTGAGCGGCGACGAGGTCGCGCTCTGCATTTCCTTTCCGGCGGCGATGGCCAGTGCGGCCGAGCGGGCCGCCATCATTACCTCCCTTGGTCAGGGGGCGGCCGAGATCGCTGCCATCACCAAGGATCCCCGCTTCATCCCCCTCTCATCCTCTATCGCGGAGTGAGCTCCATGAGCACGCGTTGGCGCATCGGCTTCGACATCGGCGGCACCTTCACCGATTTCATCCTCTATGACGCGCAGGAGCGTTCGGTCCGGCTGCACAAGCGCCTGACCACGCCGCACGACCCGTCCGAGGCGGCTCTGATCGGCCTTGAGGAACTCGTCGCCATGGCCGGCATCACGCTGGCCGAGATCGGCGATATCGTCCACGGCACGACGCTGGTGACCAATGCGGTGATCGAGCGCAAGGGCGCCAAGCTCGGCCTGATCACCACCCAGGGCTTCCGCGATATTCTCGAAATGGGGACCGAGCAGCGCTACGACATCTACGATCTGTTCCTGACCTTCCCGGAGCCGCTGGTCTCGCGCGAGCATCGGCTCGAAGTCACTGAGCGCATCGACCGCGACGGCAAGGTCGTCACGGCCCTCGACGCGGAGGCCGTGCGCAAGGCAGCCGGCGAACTCACTGCCGCCGGTTGCGAAGCGGTCGCGATCTGCTTCCTGAACAGCTATCGCAACACCGCCCATGAGCGCGAGGCCGGGCGCATCGTGCGCGAGGCCTTTCCGGAATTGACCGTCTCGATCTCCAGCGAGGTCGTCGCCGAGATCTGGGAGTATCAGCGCTTCGTCACCACGGCGGCCAACGCCTATGTCCAGCCCTTGATGGGGCGCTATCTCGAGCGGCTGCAGCGCGAACTCGCAGCCCGTTCCTTTGCCGGCGCGCTGCGTCTGATGCATTCGGCCGGCGGCCTGGTCTCGCCGGAGACAGCGCGCGCCTTCCCGATCCGCCTGCTGGAAAGCGGCCCGGCGGGTGGCGGGCTGGCGACGGCCCTGTTCGGCGAGCTTGCCGGCCACAAGGACGTGATCTCCTTCGACATGGGCGGCACCACAGCCAAGGCCTGCATGATCGAGGACGGCCGCGCCGAGATCGCGCCGATGCTCGAGGCCGGGCGCGTCAACCGCTTCGCCAAGGGCTCCGGCCTGCCGATCAAGGCGCCCGTCATCGACATGATCGAGATCGGCGCCGGCGGCGGCTCGATCGCGGCGATCGACGAGGTCGGCCTGCTCAAGGTCGGCCCGCATTCGGCCGGTTCCGATCCGGGCCCGGCCTGCTACGGCATGGGCGGCACCAAGCCGACCGTGACCGACGCCAATCTCGTGCTCGGCTATTACGATCCCGGCTTCTTCCTCGGCGGGCGCATGGCGCTCGATCTCGAGGCCGCGCGCAAGGCCGTGGCCTCGATCGCGACCCCGCTCGGCCTCTCCATCGAGGAGGCCGCCTGGGGCATCCATAAGGTCGTGGTCGAGAGCATGGGCGCTGCCGCTCGCGTCCATCTCGTCGAGAAGGGCAAGGACCCCCGGCGCTACGCCATGGTCGGCTTCGGCGGCGCCGGTCCGGCGCATGCCGTCGATGTCGCGCGCGTGCTCGGCGTCAGCCAGGTCATCATTCCGCCGGCCTCGGGCGCGGCTTCCGCGCTCGGCTTCCTGGCCGCGCCGCTGTCCTTCGATCTCGTCCGCTCGCTGCCGGTCGAATTCGCCGAGGGCTTCGACGCGGCTTCGGTCAACGCCATGCTGGCCGAGCTGGAGGCGGAAGGGCGCAAGCATCTGCTCGACGCCGGCGTGAAGCCGGCCGACATCGCGGTCGAGCGCTCGGCCGATATGCGTCTGGTCGGCCAGATGCACGATATCGCGGTCGATCTTCCCGCCGGGACGATCGACGCGTCGAGCCTGGAGGCCATCCGCGCCGCCTTCGCCAGGGTTTATTCGGCCCGCTACACCTCGGTCTATGAGGGCGCGCGGCTGGAGGCGATCAATTTCCGCGTCCGCTGCGTCGGCCCCGCGCCGACGCTCTCACTCTCCGGGGCCGCCGGCGGGGCCGAGGCCAGCAACAAGGTCAAGGGCAGCCGCCAGGCCTGGTTCGAGACCGGCTGGAGCGAGGCCACGGTCTATGACCGCTATGCGCTGCGTCCCGGCGACCATATCAGCGGGCCGGCCATCATCGAGGAGCGCGAGGCGACGACGATCGTGCCGCCGGGCGACACGGTGGCGATCGACGAAGTGTTGAACCTGCTGATCAGCGTCGCCAGCACCAGCGCGGCCGAGGTCACCATCACCGCCGACATGCCGATGGCCGAAGCGGCGCGCCGCATCGAGGCCGATCCGATCTCGCTCGAGATCATGTGGAGCCGCCTCGTCAACGTCGTCGAGGAGATGTGGCTGACCGTCTGCCGCACCGCCTTCTCGCTGGTGATCTCGGAATCGCAGGACTTCGCCTGCGAATTGCTCGATCCGGAGGGGGAGACGCTGGCGCACAGCCCGCGCGCCATGCCGGTGTTCAACCTGACGCTGCCGCGCGCGGTCAAGGCGCTGCTGGAGCGCTACCCGGCCGAGACGCTGAAGCCCGGCGATGTGCTGATCACCAATGATCCCTGGCTCTGCGCCGGCCATCTCTTCGACATCGCGATCGTCACGCCGGTCTTTCTGGGCGAGCGCGTCGTCGGGCTGATGGGCACGGTCGGCCATGTCTCTGATATCGGCGGCACCAAGGATTCGCTGCGAGCCCGCGAGATCTATGAGGAAGGCTTCCAGATCCCGCCGATGAAGCTCTATGAGGCCGGCCGGATCAACGAGACGCTGATCAGGCTGCTCGGCGAGAACGTCCGCAATTCCGAGCAGGTGCTCGGCGACCTGCACTCCTTCGTGGCGGCCAACGCCATCGGCGCCGAGCGGCTGCAATCCTTCATGGCCGATTACGGCATGCAGGATCTGCGCGCGCTCGCCTTCGTGGTGCAGAACCGTTCGGAGAAGGCGATGCGCGAGGCGATCTCGGCGCTGCCGGACGGAACTTATCACGGCACCGTCTCGAACAACCCGCTGGGCACGCCGATGACCTATCCGCTGGCGCTGACGGTGAAGGGCGACACGATCCATCTCGACTTCGCCGGTGCACCGCCGCAACTGGCGCAGGGCGGGCTGAACTGCACGCTGAACTACACCAGCGCGCATGCGACCTATCCGCTGAAATGCATGCTGACGCCGAATGTGCGCGGCAATGCCGGCTGCTACCGCGCCTTCACGCTCGATGTGCCCAAGGGCTCGATCCTGAACTGCGACAAGCCGCTGGCGGTCAATCTGCGCACCCGCACCGGCTGGTACATCGCGCCCAACATCTTCCGGGCGCTGTCGCAGGCCGCGCCGAAACAGGTCCAGGCCTTCACCGGCCTGCCCGTGGCGGCCAATGTCTACGGCCGGGACGAAGCCGGCAGCACTTATTCCGACATGCTCTTCGTCGGCGGGGGGCAGGGCGGCTCCGCCCATGGCGACGGCAAATCGGGCCTGCTCTACCCGACCTCGGCCGCCAACACCTCGATCGAGACCTTCGAGGCGCGCGTTCCCGTCCTTGTCGTCGAGAAGACCTATCTCCAGGATTCCGGCGGCGCCGGTCAGCAGCGCGGTGGCCTCGGCCAGCGCGTCAAGCTGCGCAAGCTCGCAGCCGACGGCCTCCCGACCTTGGTCTCGCTCTATCCGGAGGGAGTCAACAACCCGATCCCCGGCCTGTTCGGCGGCAAGCCCGGCGGTGGCGCCTCGGGCCGCGTACTCAATGAGGCTGGCGACGTGCTCAAGGATGTCGGCACCGGCCAGCTGGTCCAGGTCATGCATCCCGATGAGATTGTCGAGCTCGTCCTGGCCGGCGGCGCTGGCTATGGCGCGGCTTCCGAACGCTCACCCGATGCCATCGCCCGCGACATCGCCCTGGGCTTCGTCTCGCCGGAGGCCGCCAGGCGCGACTACGGCGTCGCGAGCGGAGAGGTGCTGCAGGAGCAGGAGACCAAGTCCGGCGCGTTCGCCGCCGGCTGAGATCATCGCCAATCGGCGTTCAAGCCCGAAAGGGGCAAAGAGGGGGACTACCTATGACTGAACCTACCGGGGCGGGGCGGCAGAAGCATCCCAGCCTGTTCGAGCCGGCGACGCTGGTGCTGATCGGCATCCTCAGCGTCTTCGGCGCCATCATCGGCATGCAGCTCCTGGTGTCGCTCGGCGTCACCGCCAACACCTCGCTGATCGGCGCGATGGCGGCGATGGCGCTGGCGCGACTGCCGCTCGGGCTGTTCCTGCGCTACCGCTCGATCCATGTACAGAACCTGGCGCAAAGCGCGATCTCGTCGGCGACCTTCGGCGCCGCCAACAGCCTGCTCCTGCCGATCGGCATTCCCTTCCTGCTCGGGCGCCCCGATCTGGTCCTGCCGATGTTCGCCGGCGCCTTCATGGCGATGCTGCTCGACGCTTACTTGCTCTATCGGATGTTCGACTCGCGCGTCTTCCCGGCGACCGGGGCCTGGCCTCCGGGCGTCGCCGCCGCCGAGGCGATCAAGGCCGGCGACGAAGGCGGCCGCAAGGCGGTTTTGATGGGCGTCGGTTTCGTCACCGGTATCGCCGTGTCCTTCATCAAGATCCCGCTGGCCGCGATCGGCTTCGTCGGCTCGACTGCCGTCTCGGGCATTCCGATGTCGGCTTTCGGCGTCGCCTTCATCGGCAATATCTGGGCGCTGACGATGTTCGGCGTCGGCCTGCTGCTGCGCGGCTATTCCGGCCAGCTCTTCAACAACGAGACCTTCGCCACGCTGATCCCCAAGGGCGATCTGATGGCGGCCTATATCCCGCACGGCTTCATGATCGGCGCGGGCATCGTGGCGCTGTTCCAGGTGGTGCAGCTGCTGATGCAGCGCAACGAGGCCGCCCGGAAGGCCGAGGCTGCCGCGGGCACCTCTGACGCTGCGGTGCGCCGCGCGCTGGGACTGGGCACCATCGGCTATCTCGTGATTGCCGTTTTCATCGCTGTAGCCGGCGGGCTGATGAGCGACATGTCGATCGGCATGCTGATCCTGTTCGTGCTCTATGCGGCCTTTGCGGCCTATGTGCATGAATTGATCGTCGGCCTGGCGGCGATGCATTCCGGCTGGTTCCCGGCCTTCGCGGTGGCGCTGATCACGCTGATCATCGGCATGCTGATCGGCTTCCCGGTGCCGGCGCTGGCCTTGCTCGTCGGCTTCTCCGCCGCGACGGGGCCAGCCTTCGCCGATATGGGCTATGACCTCAAGGCCGGCTACATCCTGCGCGGCAATGGCGTCGATCCGGCCTTCGAGCTCGATGGCCGCCGCCAGCAGCTCTTTGCGGCGATGTTCGCCTTCGTCATCGCCGGCATCGTGGTCCTGGTCTCCTATCAGAGCTATTTCGCCCAGAACCTCGTCGCCCCCGTCGACAAGGTCTATGCCGCGACGATCAAGGCGGGCGTCGCACCGGGCGTTGCCTGGTCGCTGTTCATGTGGGCGATTCCGGGTGCGATCCTGCAGTTCATCGGCGGACCGAAGCGCCAGATCGGCGTGCTCTTCGCGACCGGCCTGCTGATCAACTTCCCGATGGCGGGCTGGGCCGTGCTGTTCGGCATCGTCTGCCGGCTGATCTGGGAGAAGCTGCGCGGCGCGAGCGGCGAAGGCGACATGGAGGTCTTTGCCGCCGGCGTCATCGCGGGCGATGCGATCTTCAGCTTCTTCGACTCCGTGCTGAAGGGCTTCAAGCGCTGAGCGAGCCTGCGTGCCGGGGCTCCTCCCGGCACGCAGGCGACATTCAAAACGACGAGATCCCATCATGACGATGACGGCCCGCAAACTCGGCACGCTCACCATCGGCCAGGCGCCGCGCGCCGACATCACGCCCATTCTCGACGCCGTCATCGCTGCGGGCACGCCGCGCCGGCATGCCGGCGTGCTCGACGGCTTGAGCAAGGCCGAGATCGAGCGCGATTTCGCGGCCCGTCCGGGCGAGGCGATGCTGATCACCAAACTGCTCGACGGCTCCTCGGTGATCATGGACAGGAGCAAGACGGAAGCGGCGGCGCAGGCCAAGCTCGCCATGCTGGAGGCCGAGGGCTGCAGCACGATCCTGATGCTCTGCACCGGCCATTTCGAGACGCTCTCCTGCGAGCGGGCGCGCCTGATCGAGCCCGACCGCATCCTGCCGCCGACGGTCGCGGCCCTGACGCAGGGGGCGCGGCTCGGCATCATCGTGCCGATCCCTGAGCAGATCGCCAGCGAAGCCGGCAAATGGGTGGCGCTCGGCCAGGAGCCGCTCTATGGCGCGGCTTCTCCCTATGCGGAGCCCGGCCCGGCGCTGGCGCAGGCCGCGCGCGATCTCGCCGAGCGCGGCGCTCAGATCCTGCTGATGGATTGCATGGGCTTCGTCGAGAGCCATCGCCGCGAGGCGGCGGAGGCTTCCGGGCTGCCGGTCATCCTGTCCAACAGCCTGATCGCGAAGCTGGTTTCCGAGATCGTCTAGGACCAGCTGCCTGCCGGCTAGGGGAGCCGCGCGCTCGCCACGCCGAGACAGCAGATGCCTTCGCCGAGCTTTGCTGTGGCGTTGGGGAAGATGGTGAAGCCGTCGCGGGCTGCGGTGACTGGGTCGCCATTGGCGCGCCGCGCGATCACCTGGCCGGCCGCGATGCGGTCGCCGGTCTTCCAGATTCCTTCGAGACGGTCGCCCTCCGCTTCGCAGAGCACCTGATCGACCATGTCGATCACCGTGCGCTGCAAGGGCGCGGGTGGCGGCGCATCGACCAGCCCGAGATGGATCAGCGCATTGCGGATCGCGGCGTGGCCGATATTCGCCGAGTTGGGGTCGTCATGCTGGCCGCATTCCAGCGTGACGCCGTAGCCCCCGGCGAAGCGCATATACTCCGTGGTGCCGAAACCCTCCGTGACCGAGAGCGGCGGCAGGTTCAACCGTTCGCGCGCCGCGATCTGGCGGGCATAGATGGGGAGCCAGCCATGAGCCAGGATGTCGGGGCCGAGGCAGGCGGCAAAGGCCGCCTCCTCCGCGGCATGACGGAAAGCTTCGAGCTCGCCGGTATTGTTCTCAGGGCCGAAGAAGACGAAGGGCTCGCCTTCGCCCTTGAAGGAGTGGATGTCGAGCAGGACATCGTGCTGGCGCAGCAGGGCGCAGAGGCGGTTGCCGATCCGGTCCTCATTATCGGCGGGCAGCGGCTTCTCGCGCAGGTCGCGGTTGAGGTTGCGGTCGCCCTCGCGGGTGTTCTGCCGATAGGCCTTGGGATTGGCGACGGGCAGGAAGGTGACCTCGCCGCGCAGGATCGTCAGCCGGCCTTCCCGGCAGTCGGCAATGGCGCGGGCGATGGCGTTGGGTCCACAGGTCTCGTTGCCATGGACGGCGCCGAGCACGATCAATCTCGGACCGCCCTTGAGGCCGTGGAAGCGCACGCTTTCCAGCGGCGCGAGATCGACTGCGGCATCCGGGCTGGGTTTCGTCGTCATCGGCGGTCTCGGTTCCGGGAGTGAATGGCCGCTCAGGCGCGGCGCGATTGCGATTGGGGGTCGAGGATGTCGCGCAGGCCGTCGCCCAGCAGGTTGAGGCCGAGCACGGTCATGAAGATGGCAAGCCCGGGAAAGACCGAGATCCAGGGCGCGGTGGTGATCTGGTCGCGCGCATCCGAGAGCATCGAGCCCCAGCTCGGGAAGGGCGGGCGGATGCCCAGGCCCAGGAAGGACAGGGCGGCCTCCGCCAGCACCGCCCCGCCCATGCCCAGCGTGCCGATGACGATGATCGGGCCGGCGATATTGGGCAGGATTTGTTTGAGCATGATCCGGGTATTGCCGCTGCCGAAGGAGCGCGCAGCCTCGACATAGCCCTGCTGCTTGATCGAAAGCGTCGCCGCGCGCGAGAGACGACAGGTATAGGACCAGTTGGTCAGCCCGAGCGCGATCAGGAGGCTGGTCAGGCCGGGCTGCAGGATCGCCATGATGGCGAGCGCGAAGATCAGCGAAGGGATCGAGAGCATCAGATTGGTCAGGCCGTTGACGAAATCATCCCACCAGCCGCCCCAATAGCCCGCGGATAGTCCCAGTGCGACCCCGATCAGGGTGTTGATCAACTGCGAGACGATGCCGACGGTCAACGAGATGCGCGCGCCGTAGAGCACGCGGCTGTAGATGCCGCGGCCCTGCGCGTCGGTGCCGAACCAGAACTCGCTGCCGGGAGGCATCTCGGCATTCATCAGGTTGGCGTCCATGACCGGATCTGTATGGGCAAGCCAGGGCGCCAGCGTGCCGCCAACGATCACTGCTGCGAACAGCGTACCGCCGATCCAGAGATTAGCTCTAAATTTCATAGGCTTGCTCGATCCTAGCTGTATTTGATGCGTGGATCGATCAACGCGCAGAGCACGTCCACGACGATGTTGACGATGAGGAAGAACAGCACGAGCAGCAGGATGCAGGCCTGGACGACGGGTATGTCGCGCAACGAGACGCTATCGACCAGCAGCGACCCGATTCCCGGCCAGGCGAACAGCTTCTCGATCACGACGGCGCCGCCCATGATCGAGCCGAACTGCAGGCCGAGCGTCGTCAGCACGATGACGGCTGCGTTGCGCGCCACATGCCAGCGCATCACCCGGACTTCGCTGTTGCCCTTGGCGCGCGCGGTGCGGACGAAGTCTGCGTTCATCACCTCCAGCACGGCAGCCCGCGTGGTTCGTGCCAGCAGGGCCAGCGGCGCCACGCCGAGCGCGACGGCCGGCAGCACGAGATAGCGCGGATTGCCGTCGCCATAGCCGAAACTGGGGAACCAGCCGAGCAACAGGGCGAAGGTGTACATCAGCATCAGGCCGAGCCAGAACTGCGGCAGGGACAGGCCGGAGACGGCGACGATCATCGACTGCATGTCGACCCACCCGCCCGGCTTGAGAGCGGCAAGAAAGCCAAGCGGGACGCCGAACGCGATCGCAAACAGCATCGCGGCCATGGAAAGCTGCAAGCTGGGCCAGATCCGCTCCGACAGTGAATTGATCACGGGCTGACGCGTTCTGAAGGATGTCCCGAGGTCCAATGTCAGCAGTTTGCCGGCATATTTGCCAAAGCGCACATGCACGGGTTCGTCGAGACCGAACTGCGTGTTCATCCGCGCCACCGCCTCTGCATCGATGGCCGAGCGGCCATCGGACGACTGTGTGGATGCGAAGTCGCCGGGGATCACGCTGAACATCACGAAGACCAGCGCCGCGACGGCGAGCAGGATCGGCACGGCCTGCAGCAATCGCTTGAAGACATAGGGCAGCATGGGCAGCTCCTGGCCATGAACGCCCGGCGGAACGAGCCGCCGGGCGTAGGGACTTGGCGCGGGAGGGTTACTTCGCCGCCGGCGAGGAGGCGTCGACCCAGAGATCCTCGAAATATTGCAGGGCAAGCTCCGTCGCGTTCGGCTGCAGGCCGTGCAGCCAGGGCTGATAGGCCAGTACCGCCTTGTTGTAGTTGAAGAACCAGACCGGCGCGTCGGCATAGACGATCGCATTGGCCTGTTTGACGAGGTCGAGGCGCTTGGCGGTGTCGGCGGTGGCGCCGGCCTCGTCCAGCAGCTTGTCGACCGCGGGGTTCTTGTAGGTGGTGTAGTTGCAGGCGCTCTGCGGCGTCGCGGAATGGAAGCACTTCATCGCCGTCAGCGGATCGGGCCCCGAAGTGTTCGACCAGATATAGGCCTGGAAATCGCCCTTCGCGACGATGCCGCCCAGGGCCGAGCCCTCGACCGGCTTGACCTTCACCTTGATGCCGACCTTGGCCAGCATCGGGATCGTCGCCTCGACGATCGGCATGCCCCAGCTCTCATTGGGCGTCGCCGTCCATTCGAACTCGAAGCCGTCGGGATAGCCGGCCTCGGTCAAGAGCTTCTTGGCCTTTTCAGGATTGAAGTCATAGGGCTGCATCGCCTTGTCATAGGCCGGCGAGGAGAGCGGCAGCCAGCCGGTGGCGCGATAGGCCTTGTCGCGGACGAGGCGCTTGATGATCAATTCGCTGTCGATGGCGTGGTTGATCGCCTGGCGCACACGCTTGTCGGCAAAAGGCTTGAAGCCTGGATTCATGCCCATATTGCGGGTGAAGACCTCGGCGACCTCGAGGATGCCCTTCGACAGGTTGGGATCGGCCTTGTAGGCGACATATTGCGTCGGCCCCAGGATCGAGACGTCGATCTCCTTGTTGCGGAAGGCGACGTCGCGGGCGGCAGCCTCTCCCATCGGCGAGATCACCAGCTTGTCGGCATAGGGCTTGCCGGGCTGATAGAACTTCTCCCAGCGCTCGAAGACCATGCGCGAGCCGGGAACATGCTCGACGAATTTGAACGGGCCGAGCCCGATCGGCTTGTTGAAGAAGTCCGGCGCCTGGGCTTCCTTCGCGGGGTAGATCGAGGTCGTCGCGGCGTTGAAGAGGAAGCCGGGCTCGGTGCGCTCGGTGAAGGTCATCTCGAGGGTGAAATCGTCGATCTTCCGGAGGCCCGCGATCTCCTTGGCCTGGCCCTTTTCGACATCGATCGCGCCCTTGAGCAGACGGACATAGCGTGCGGCAGGATAGCTCTTCGAGCCGTCCATCAGGCGCGTGAAGGTCCAGATGATGTCGTCGGCGACCATCTTGCGGCCGTTATGGAAGAGCGCGTCATCCCTGAGCTTGAAGGTATGGACGAGGCCGTCGGCCGAAACCTCGACGCTCTTGGCGAGCTCGAGCACCGGCTTGTTGTTGGCCGAATCCCAATTGTAGAGCGAGCGGTGCAGCGCCTTGCCGTAGATGTCGTCCTGGATCTGGTTGGAGACGTGGCTGTCATTGCTGACGAAGGAGGCCGCATACGGCGCGGTGAAGCGAATGGTGCCGCCCCGACGCGGTTCCTGCGCTTGCACTGTGAAGGCCGCGAGCGTCAGCGCGGTCGTGAGTGCCAGTGTCTTGAGCATCGAATATCCTCCCATATGCGCCGTCTAACCTGACCGCTCATCGGCCTGGCTGCGGCTTTTCCGTGTTGCCGGCGCGGTTGGGGCCGGATCTCTCCGGCCTTCCGCGCCTGGCTGGCTTGGCGCAGTCAGCTTGCGGCCGACTCGCGCTCGAATACGACGACGCCGCCGCGGATCGTCAGATCGCAGCGCGTGTCCTTCAAGATCTCGTCGGGCGCTGCCGTCAGCAGGTCGCGCGAGAACACCGCGACATCGGCCAGGAAACCGGGGGCGAGCCTGCCCTTCACGGCCTCCTGCTTCTGCGAGAAGGCGCCGAACTCGGTGTAGGCTTGCAAAGCCTCTTCGATCGAGACGCGCTGGGCCTCGTCCATCACCGTGCCGCGCCAGGTCTGGCGGGTCAGCATGGCGTGGAAGTTCGGGAAGGGATCGGGGTCGCAGACCGGCGCGTCGCTGCCGGTCGCAGGCTTCAGGCCGAGATCGAACCAGGTCCTGAACGGATAGCTCGGCAGAGCGCGTTCCGGTCCGAGCACCTTGACATAGGCATCGCCGAAATCATGGATGAAGACCTGCTGTGGGCAGGGATAGATCCCGGCCGCGACCATGCGCTCATGCTGCCTGGGCGTGGAGAAACCGCAATGTTCGACGCGATGGCGCCGGTCCGGGTCGGGATGGGCCTTTAACGCCTTCTCATAAGCCGTGATCAATTGCTCGATCGCGGCGTCGCCGATAGCGTGGCAGGCGAGCTGATAGCCCTTGGCATGGATATCCATGACCATGCGCTCGAGTTCAGCATCGTCCAGCATCCAGACGCCGGTGGTCTTGTCGTCGCCAAGATAGGGCTGGCTCATCCAGGCGGTGCGGCCGCCGGCCGAGCCGTCGAGGAAAAGCTTGACCGCGCCGATCATCAGCATGTCGTCGCCGGTGCCCGAGATCAGCCCGGCGGCGTGGCATTGCGGCACGATCGAACGGCCCTCGTCGCCGAGCAGCGTCAGCCAGCTGCGCACCGGCAGGCGGCCGTCGCGCTTGGCGCGGTGATAGGCGGCGATCTCGGCAAAGCCCGCCTTCTGGCCGACGGCAGCGTCCATGCAGCTGGTGATGCCGAGCGAGAGCAGGTAATGCCCGGCGCGCTCGATCGCGGCGACGATCTCGGCCTCGCTCGGCAGCGGGATCGCGGCCTGGACCGGGGCGCGGGCGTTCTCGGCGAGCAGGCCGGTGAGCCGGCCGTTCTGCTGTTCGATCAGCCCGCCTTGCGGCGCAGGCGAGGATTCATCGATGCCGCCCAGCGCGAGCGCCGCCGAATTGCAGATCGCGATATGGCCGCAGGTGCGCACCAGCATGACCGGATTGTCTGGGGCTGCGCGGTCGAGTTCCTCGCGGAAGGGATGACGGCCGGTGTCGAGCTTGGTCTGGTCGTAGCCGCGCGAGAGGATCCATTCGCCGGGTTTGGCCTTGGCGGCGCGGGCCGCGATGGCGCCGAGCAAGGCCTCCAGCGTCGGGGCGGCGGCGGGCTTTGAATCGACCCAGTCCATGGTCAGCCCGAGCGAGACCAGATGGAGATGGGAATCGTTCAGGCCCGGCGTGGCCAGCCGCCCTTTCAGATCGATGACCCGTGTCCCGGGGCCGATCAGCGGCGCGATCTCGCTGTCCTGGCCGGCAGCGAGCACCTTGCCTTGCCAGAGCGCCAGCGCCTGCTTGACCCCATCCTCGCGGCCGCACCAGATCGGGCCGTTGCGCAATACGATATCGGCCTGCACGCTCATGGGGCGGACCTCATTGCCACCTTGCTCGCCTTGGTCATCGCTGTCCTCCGGTTGCCTTGTGGTTGCCGGCGCTTCAGGGCCGGTCGTCGTCAGATGTCGTCGAGAGGGAAGATCGGCCGACGCACCTTGCGATAGGGCCGGGTCTTGAAGTTGCGGGTCGAGAGCGCGCCGGTGTCGACCTCCAGCACCTCGCATGCGACGGGCTCGAAGGCGGCGCGGAAATGCTGCATCGATTTGACGATCAGGGTCGATTTGCGGGCCGGATCGACGCCGAGCGAGGTGAACTGGGCGAGATCGGTCGCCTGGCCGTTATGAGTGATCACGATGATCTCGACATCGTCGACGCGCAGCAGGGCCGAGAGGCCGTAATTGCGCCAGACGCCACCGCCCATCGGGCCATAGGCGATGAAGTGGCCGTCGGTCAGCGCCACGACATGGGCGTCGAGATCAAGCGGCGCTCCACCCGTCGATGGGTCGACCTTGCCACCGAGCTTGAGCCTGACCCGGTTGCCGACGCCGGCTGCCTGGGCGGCGAGCGCGGCTTCTGGATCGCGGATCGCGTGGAAGCCGACATTGCGGAGCCCGGCATCGAGCACGGCGCGCAGCAGATTGGTGGCGTCGCCATAGGCGCCGGAGCCCGGATTGTCGGAATAGTCGGAGATCAGCAGCGGCTTGTCATGTCGCCCTTCGCCGGCCTTGGCGCGGGCCATGGCCTCCGCCAATGGCGTGAAGCTGATCGAGGAGAAATGCCGCTGCTCCCAGGCGTAGTCCATCAGTTCCTCGGCGATGGCCTGAGCCTGGCTGCGATCATTGGCGGTGACGGCGACGGAGGGGCCGATATCGTGGACATCGGCGGAGGAGAAGCCGGCCTGCACGCTGACGACCAGCGCCTCGCCCGAGGCCTCCAGCGCGTCGCCCCGGCGCAGCAATTCCTTGAAGGGCGGCGAGGTCGTGCGGCCGCCATCGAGCGCGTAGAGGATCGGGCGGCGGGCGACCGCGACCTTCGGCCTGATCTCGCCGGCCATCGCCCTTTCGAGCAAGCGCGCGCCCTGCCAGCTCCGTTCGTACTGATCGATATGGGGATAGGTGCGGTAGGAGATCAGCGCATTGGCGCCGTCGGCCATGAGCTGCGTCAAGGTGGCGTGAAGGTCGAGGACGGCGACAATCGGGATGTCGGGGCCAAGCCGCTTTCGCAGCCGGGCGAGCAACTCGCCTTCGCCATCATCGGAGCTTTCCGTCGCCATCGCGCCGTGGAGATGCAGCAGCACGCCATCGACGCCGGCGCTGGCGTCGAGGATATGGCCGGCGAAGAGCTCGAAAGCCGCGTCCAAGACGCGGCCGGAGGGGTTGGCGCCCGTCACGAGCGGGTGAACGAGGCTCCAGCCGAAGGTCTCGGCGGCCTCGAAGGCTGCGCCCATCGCGGTTCGCGTGCCACGAAAGGCTTGCGGGATAGCGTTGCCGAGATAGACGCCATGCGCCTCGAAGGCGTCCTGGCCGGTGAGCTGAACACTGAAGGTGTTCGTCTCATGCATGAATTCCGCGATCAGTACGCGTCGCCCCATCGCCTCGTTGCCCTCCCAGAGCCGGATGAAGAGCAGGTTTCACGCGAAAGCCGAAGCCGGCCTTCTCGCATCCTGCTCTGGTCGTTTCCTGTCCCAATACCCTTTTCGACTCTTGTGGCCGGTCGTTCGGGGTGCTGCCAATTCCCTTGCGTGCATGTGCTCCCTGCATCCGGGCGCTTGCCGAGCCCGGACGGATATGCTCGCCGCCTTGTCAGGCGGCGCGGCTGGTCTGGCTTGCCGGCATGTCGCCATGGTCTTGCGCCCGGGCATAGACCTGGCCGAAGCGGTTGGCGAGGAAGGCCTGAAGCGTGATGTCCTCCTGCCGGACGAAGCCGCTTTGCGGGAGGGCTCCGTCGGCGAGCAGATCGAGCACCGTGCAGATGCCGGCCGCGGTGGTGATCTGGATGGCGCTGCGCATCACGCCGTCGACCAGGCCGCTATAGATCTTGTGGGCGTAGGTCTCCTGCACGAGGCGGCCGCCTTTGCGTCCGCTCACCGTGACGAAGACGATGACGACGTCCTGCAAGGTGCTTGGCAGCGCATTCTCGAAGATGTCCTTCAGCACGTCGCGACGATCGGCCAGGCGCAAATCCTGCAGCAGCATCTTCATGAGAGCGCAATGGCCGGGGTAGCGGATGGTGCGGTAGTTCAGCGTGCGGACCTTGCCGGCCAGCGTCTCGCAGAGCGTGCCGAGCCCGCCTGAGGTGTTGAAGGCCTCATAGGTGACGCCGTCGAGCGAAAACTCCTCGCGCTCCTCCAGCGCCGGGACCAGCACATGCTCGCCATTGGCGATCGCCTCGCAGGGCTCGCAATATTCGTTGATGATCCCGTCCGTGCTCCAGGTCAGGTTGTAGCCGAGCGCGTTGGAGGGATATTGCGGCAGGGCGCCGACCCTGAGCTTGAGCGAATCCAGCGTGTCGAAATCGCGCGCCAGGTCGGCGGCGACGATCGAGATGAAGCCGGGCGCGAGACCGCATTGCGGGATCAGCGCCGCCTTGGCGTCGACAGCCAGCTCCTTGACGCGCTTCGTGCTCGCGACATCCTCGGTCAGGTCGAGATAATGCACGCCGAGCGGGGCGGCGGCTTCTGCGATCCGCGTCGTCAGATCATAGGGCGCGGCGCTGAGCACGGCGAAGCGGCCGGCGAGCAGTTGGTTCAGGGCGGTGCTATCTGCGATGTCGATCGTCTGGGTCGAGACGGTCGCGCTCTTGCGGGTGCCGGCGAGCTGGACGTCGGAGCGATCCGCCACGATGACGCGATAATCGCCGCTTCCACCCAGCAGGTCGGCGATCGTCGCCCCGATCTTGCCCGCACCAACCACCACCACGTCGCGCATCGTCTTCGCCCTCGGCTACTGTCCTTGAAAGCGATGGTCGCCCGCAGCTTCATCGGATAGAAGCCGCGAACACGACGATTCATATGGTATTTTTCGGCAGATCGCCGTAAGCATTGCGCAAGATGACGATAGACCAGACCGACCGCCTCCTGCTCGTGCTCTTGACCGAGAACGCCCGCGCGCCGGTCGCCGAGCTTGGCCGCAAGCTCGGCTTGTCGCGCACCACCGTGCAAAGCCGGATCGAGCGGCTGGAGCGGCGCGGCGTCATTGCCGGTTATACTGCTCGCCTTTCCGACGATCACGAGAGGGGGCTGGTCAAGGCGCATGTGCTGATCACGGCGATGCCGAAGCTCGCGCCCAAGGTCGAGGCGGAACTGCGCCGGATTCCGGAGGTCCGCACGCTGCATTCCGTCAGCGGGCATTTCGACATGATCGCGATCGTGGTGGCGCCCTCGATCGGTGAGCTTGACCAGCTCATCGATCGGATCGGCGCTTTGGAGGGTGTCGAGCGGACGATGTCCTCGATCATCCTGTCGACGCGGATCGAGCGCTAGCTGCTGGTCCCGGCTTTCCATGGCTTGCCAGGGGTGGGCGCAGCGGCTTTGATCCGGGGAGGGCGTCTCGCGGGATGCGCCGGGTTCAATCGTATCAATCAGCCAGCATGTCAAACAGCCTGCTCAAGCAGGCGGCTATCGGGAGAGAAGCATGACGGTCGTTGCATTGTTCGGCGCTGGTGGAAAGATGGGGATGCGGCTTGGGCGCAACCTCGCCAGGTCGCGCTTCCAGACGCGCCATGTCGAGGTCAGCCCGGCCGGCCGCGAGCGCGTGAAGCAGGCCTATGGCGTGGATTGCGTCGATGCGGCTGCGGCCATCCAGGGCGCCGATGTCGTCGTGTTGGCGGTGCCGGATACCGCGGTGGGCGCGGTCGCGCATGATCTCGTGCCGAAGCTTACCCCCGGCACCATGGTCGTCATCCTCGACGCCGCCGCCCCGCATGCCGGCCATCTGCCCGAGCGCGCCGACATCACCTATTTCGTCACCCATCCCTGCCATCCGCCGATCTTCAACGACGAGACCGATCCGGCGGCAAAGGCGGACCATTTCGGCGGCATCGCCGCCAAGCAGCATATCGTCAACGCATTGATGCAGGGGCCCGACGCGCATTACGCGCTCGGCGAGGAGGTCGCGCGTGCGATCTGGGCGCCGGTGATGCGCTCGCACCGGGTCACGGTCGAGCAGATGGCGATCCTGGAACCCGGCCTGTCGGAAACCGTCTGCGCCACGCTGCTGGATGCGATGCGCGAGGCGATGGAAGAGGCGATCGCACGCGGCGTGCCGCGCGAGGCGGCGCGCGACTTCCTGCTCGGCCATATGAACATCCTCGCCGCCGTCACCTTCGAGCAGGTCCAGGGCGTGTTCTCCGACGCCTGCAACAAGGCGATCGTCTTCGGCAAGGACACGATCCTCAAGCCGGATTGGAAGCGGCTCTTCGAGCCGGAGGAGATCGCCGAGAGCGTGCGCCGCATCACCTGAGGGGATTGGCCTGAAACAATCGGGCTCAATTCGGGTGATTGGGCTCTCCATATAACCACGCGGTCATCCCGGGCGACCGCAGGGAGACCCGGGATCCATTCCAGAGCCTAACCAGGCGGCGCTCCGGCATGGCTCCCGGGTCTGCGCTTCGCTCCGCCCGGGATGATCGCGTGCTTGATTTTTGACTATATCATATTGAGATTATTGCGCTTCCTGTTCCGTTTTCGACAGGCGTGGCCCCGTCATCTCAGCGCCGCTCATTCCCTGCGCTGGTCACGCAGGCCTGTGCTGACATCCTCTGCCTAATTTTTAGCTGATCCCGCTCGCTGATTGGGCGCTTTTGCGCCTATAGGCTCTTGACGTGTCCCATTGGTATACCAAAAATATCCCACAAGGAGCCAATGCCTTTGACCACGTCATCAAGCCTTTCCGGCGCGAGCCTTGCCGACGACAACGACGAGTCGCTCGCCGAGCGCGCCAAGCAGCAGATCCGGCAGATGATCCTCGTCGGGGAATTGCCTGGCGGCGCGGTCGTCCAGGATCGCCGCCTGGCCGAGAAGCTCGGCCTGTCGCGGACGCCGGTTCGTGAAGCGCTGGGCCGGCTGGCGGGCGAGGGCTATCTGCGCCGCGACCGGCGGATCCTCACCGTTCATTCGGTCTCGATCGAGGACGTCATGGAAATCCTGGCGACCCGTCGCGTCCTCGAAGGCGAGACGGCGCGGCTGGCGACCGGCCGGCTCGCGCCGGCGCGCATCGCCGAGATCCGTGCCGCCGTCGAGGGCATGGTCAGCGCGGCGGCCGTCTCGCATGACAAGCACTGGTCGGTGGACGATCTGGTGCATCTCTCCATCGCCGAGGCCGGCGGCAACGGGCTGATGGCGCGCATGGTCAAGGATCTGCGCGAGCGGACCCGGATGTTCGGCCTGGCCCGGATTCCGCGCCGCTTCGATCCGGGCAAGGGCGAGCACCTCGCCATTCTGGCCGCGATCGAGGCCGGCGATGCGGAGGCTGCCACGCGGGCCATGCAAAGCCATATCGACAATGCCCGCCAGGGCATCCTCGACCTGCTGGCGGGAACGCTGGCGAGGGATGCGCGGTGAAGCGGCTCAGCATCAGCTCATGGCGCGCAAGCCGGGAAAGGACGACGAGATGAGCGGACGATTGCTCTTCCTGCAGAACGGGCCGAGCCGGGACTCGGTCGCGCAGCTGCCCGAGCGCTTCGCCTCCTGGGGGCTCGATGTCGATGCGCGCTGGGCCTATGACGGCGACTTCCCCGAACGGCTCGACGGTTATGACGGCATCTTTCTCTCGGGCAGCCCGCATGGCGCCTATGAGGACGTGCCCTTCATCCGTCGCGAGCACGACCTGATCCGCGAGGCCGAGAGCCTCGACATCCCGATGCTCGGCGTCTGCTTCGGCAGCCAGATCCTGGGCTCGGCGCTGTGCGGGCGCGACCAGGTGTTTCGCCGCTCCTTCTGCGAGGTCGGCAACAAATGGCTCGATGTCGCGCCGGCGGCGCGGACCGACCTGATCGCCGACGCGATCGGCGAGCGCGTCTACATGTTCGTCTGGCACAATGACGAGGTGCGCGCCGACCATCCGGACATGACGATCCTGGCGTCCAGCGATCTCTGCCCCAACCAGATCTGGCGCTATCGCGACCGGAAAATCTGGGGGATCCAGGGCCATCCCGAGGTGACGCAGGCGCAGGCGCGGGTCTGGTTCGAACAAAGCCGCGCCACGATGGAGCGCGACGGCGCCGATATCGAACAGCTCAAGGCGACCGCCGACGAGGCGCTGCCCGCCAAGACCATGCTCAGCAAATTCGCCGCCCTGTGCGGCGCCACGGCCGCGTAGCCCGCGTCCAATATGAGGAGAAGCGTGATGAAGAAGCTGCTCATCGCAGCGGCCGTGGCGGCTCTGCTCGCTCCGGTCGCGGCATCCGCCAAGGAGATGACCTTCGCCTCATGGGGCGGGGCCTATCAGGAGGCGATCCGCAAGGCCTGGATCACCCCGTTCTCGAAGGAGAGCGGCATCAAGGTCGAGGAGGATACCGGCCCCGATACCGCCAAGATCAAGGCGATGGTCGACACCAAATCGGTGACCTGGGACGTGGTCACCGGCGGTGGCGGCGGGCTCATGCGCGGCGTCAAGCTCGGCCTGTTCGAGAAGATCACGCCCGACATGGTCAAGACCGACCATGTCCTGCCCGGTGCGCGCAACGACTACGCCATTCCCTCCGAGATCTTCTCGACCCTGATCGGCTATTCGACCAAGGCCTTCCCGGCCACGGGCGCGCAGCCCAAGAGCTTCGCCGATTTCTGGGACACCGCGAAATTCCCGGGCAAGCGCACGCTGCCCGATGCGCCCGAGACGGTGGTCGAGGCGGCGCTGCTCGCCGATGGCGTGCCGATGGCCGATGTCTACAAGACGCTTTCGAGCGAAGCTGGCCTCAAGCGCGCGCTCGACAAGATCCGCGCCCTGAAGCCGCAGGTCGCGGTCTGGTGGTCGAGCGGGGCGCAGCCCGTCCAGGCGCTGGGCTCGGGCGACGTCGTCATGGCGCTCGGCTGGAACGGCCGCTTCCAGGCCGGCATCGACTCGAAGCTGCCGATCGCGATGGCCTGGGACCAGCAGATCCCGCAGGTCGGCTTCTTCATGATCCCCAAGGGCGCGCCCAACAAGGCCGAGGCCGTCGCCTTCCTGAACTACATGGTCAAGCCCGAGAACAACGCCCGGCTGAGCGAATATGTCGCCTATGGCCCGGTGACCGAACAGGCCTGGGCCTCGATCGACGCAAGCCGCGCCGCCAACCTGCCTTCCACGCCCGAACGCCTCAAGAACGCGCTCTTCCTCGACATCGAATGGTGGGCCGAGAACGGCGCGAAGGTGACGGAAGCCTACAAGGCGATGCTCAAGGAATGACGATGGCGACCCCCAGCTACTGGTTCCCGCGCGAGGATTATCTCGCGCGGGTCGACAAGATCCGGGCCGAGCTGGTGCGGACGGGGCAGGATGCGTTCATCGCCTTCCTGCCGGAGACGGTGACCTATCTCACCGGCTTCTTCACGCGCGGCTATACGAGCTTCCAGTTCGCGATCATCCCCGCCGATGGCGAGCCGGTGCTGTTCTGTCGCGATGTCGAGGAATATTACCTCGACGCGACCTGCGTCTTCCCGAAGCGGGTGATGTGGACCGATTCCGACGATCGTCATGCGGTTGCGGCCCGCGCCATCCGCGAAGCAGTCGGCGCGAAGGCGCGGCTCGCCGTCGAGATGCAGGCCTGGCCGCTGAGCGTGTCGCGCTATCATGCCTTGCGCGCGGCGTTGCCGGAGGCGCAATGGAGCGACGCCTCGCGTTTCGCCACCGAAATGCGCTTCATCAAATCCAGCTCCGAGATCGCCTATCAGCGCTCTGCCGGCAAGGCCGCGGAAGCGGGCATGGCGGCCGGCATCGCCTCGGCCAAGGCCGGGGCAAGCGAGCGTGAGATGGCGGCCGAGATCTGCGCCGCGATGATCCGCGCCGGCAGCGACCTGCCGGGGCCGGGCGTGCTCTCCTCCGGCGAGCGCGCCTATCACCTGCATGGCGGCTATTCCGACCGCGTGCTCGAGCGGGGCGACATCGTCCAGTTGGAGACGACGCCCAATGTCCGGCACTACCACGCCCGCTTCATGCGGCCGATCAAGGTGGCGCAGGCGACCGACGCCGAGCATGCCATCGTGGAGAAGCTGATCGCCATCCAGGACGCGGCGATCGCGGCGGTGAAACCGGGCGTGGCGGCGACCGTGCCGGATGCGATCTATCGCGAGGGCGTGCTCGCGGCGGGACTGCGCGAGACCTATACCAACAAGACCTTCTACTCGGTCGGGCTGATGCTGCAGCCCAATGGCGGCGAGCCGCTGGAAGCCGAGCCCAAGGCGAGCTGGTCCTTCGTGCCCGGCATGACCTTCCACACCTATGTGCTGGCGAAGGGGTTCGGCATGTCCGAGACCATTACCGTCACGGATCATGGCTGCGAGCGATTGACCAACTTCCCGCGCCGGCTGTTCGTGTCGTGAGGCTGGCCGCGTGACCGTGATCGCCACCAGCGAAGGGCGCAGCCGCAGCGCGGTCGGGCAGGGGTTCCCGGTCTGGCTCGGCCTCGCGCCCTTCGCGCTCGTGCTCGCCGTCCTGTTTGCCGCGCCGGTCCTGTCCCTGCTGCGGCTCGCCTTCGGCGAGGGCGCCTTCACGCTGGCGCAATTCCAGCGCCTGATCGACGTGCCGGTCTATCGCTCGGTGCTGGGCACGACCTTCGGCATCGCGGGTCTTGTCACCGGGCTCTCGGTGCTTGTGAGCTACCCGCTGGCCTATGTCATGGCGACGGTCGGGCCGCGCACGCGCAACCTGCTCCTGATCCTCGTCCTGCTGCCGTTCTGGACGAGCGCGTTGGTGCGCACCACGGCGTGGATCATCCTGCTGCAGAGCAATGGCGTGGTGAACCAGCTCCTGATGGCGGGCGGCCTGACCGCGTCGCCGATCGCCTTCGTCTATAATCTCTCGGGCGTGCTGATCGGCATGACGCATGTGCTGATGCCCTTCGTCGTGCTGCCGCTCTATGCCGCCTTCCGCAATCTCGAGCTCTCGACGGTCCAGGCGGCCGAGAGCCTGGGCGCCGGACCGCTCACCATCTTCAGCCGCATCATCCTGCCGCTGACGGCGCCGGGCGTGGTCGCGGGCGCGATGATCGTCTTCATGAACGCGATCGGCTTCTACCTGACGCCGGCGCTGATGGGCGGGCCGGGGCAGACGATGATCGCCCAGATGATCGCCACCAACATCAACAAGGAGCTCGACTGGCCTTTCGCCGCGGCGCTGGCGAGCGTCCTGCTGGTCGCGACGGTCTCGCTGCTGGCGCTGTTCCAGCGCCGCTTCGGCCTCGACCGCCTGATCGAGGGCGGCGGCGGCAAGGCGGGCGAGCCTTTCACCGTGACCTCGCGCGGGCGCTCATGGGGCGGCTGGGCGACGGTCGTCGCGGCTGTGCTGGTCGCAGCCTTCCTGATCGCGCCGATCGTGATCGTCTTCCCGATGAGCCTCGGCTCCTCGCCCTTCCTCAGCTTCCCGCCCGACAGCTACAGCCTGGTCTGGTACGAGAACTTCTTCTCGACCAGCAAATGGATGGCGGCGCTGACGCGCTCGCTGCAGATCGCGGCGCTGGTGGTGGTGATCTCGGTCGGGCTCGGCACGCTGGCTGCGCTCGGGGTCTCGCGGATGCGGCCGCGCTGGCGCGCCCTGGTCGAGACGCTGTTCATCCTGCCGATGATCGTGCCGGTGATCATCCTGGCGGTCGGGCTCTACTACCTGCTGGCGCCGACGGGCCTCGTCGGTTCGATCTGGGGCGTGACGCTCGGCCATGTCGTGCTGGCGACGCCCTATGTCTTCATCACCGTGCGGGCCGCGCTGAAATCCTTCGACGGCAATCTCGAACTCGCCGCGCTGGGCCTGGGCGCGTCATGGCCGACGATGTTTCGCCGGGTCATGCTGCCGGGCATTGCGCCTGGCATCGCGGCCGGCGCCATCTTCGCCTTCATCACCTCCTTCGACGACGTCGTCATCGCGCTGTTCCTGACCAATATCCGCAGCCGGACCCTGCCGAAGCTGATGTATGAGGGCGTCGCGCATGAGATCGACCCGACCATCATCGCCGCCTCCTGCCTCATTATCCTGGTGACGATCCTGGTGCTCGGCGCCAACCTCCTCGTCTCGAAGCGCACATGACATGACCATTCCCGCTCTCGGCAAGGCCGTCTCGATCCGCACGCTCGACAAGCATTACGGCCGCACCAAAGCGCTGGACGGCGTCTCGCTGGAGATCGCCGCCGGCGAGTTCTGCACGCTGCTCGGTGCCTCCGGCTCGGGCAAGACGACGCTGCTCAAGACCATCGCCGGCTTCGAGAGCTATGATGCCGGCGCGATCCTGGTCGGCGGCGCGGATATCGGCCCCATCCCGGTGTCGAAGCGCAATATCGGCATGGTCTTCCAGAATTACGCGCTGTTCCCGCATATGAGCGTGCGCCGCAACGTCGCCTTCGGCCTGGAGATGCGGCGCCTGGCGAAACGGGAAGTCGAAGCCCGCGTCGAGGAGGCGCTGGCGCTGGTCGACCTTGCGGCGCTGGCCGAGCGGCAGCCGCGCCAGCTTTCGGGCGGGCAGCAGCAACGTGTGGCGCTGGCGCGCGCGCTCGTCATCCGCCCCGACATCCTGCTGATGGACGAGCCGCTCGGCGCGCTCGACAAGAATCTGCGCCAGTCGATCCAGCTCGAACTCAAGCGGCTGCATGCGGCCGTCGGCGCGACCGTCGTCTATGTCACGCATGACCAGGAGGAGGCGCTCTTCCTCTCCGACAGGATCGCGCTGATGGACAAGGGCCGCATCGTTCAGACGGCGAGCCCGCAGGAGCTCTATGCGAAGCCGGCGAACCGTTTCGTCGCAAGCTTCCTCGGCGAGTGCAATTTCATCGCGATGGAGGCAGGCGAGGTCGCCGTCAGGCCGGAGAAGACGCGCCTCGGCGAGCAGGCGAGGGTCTGCGACCGCATGATCCAGGCCGAGATACTGTCGGTGATCTTCATCGGCCGGGGCTACCGCATCCTGCTCAGCGCCGGTGGGCGCGAGATCATGGCGCTGGCCGAGGGCAGCGACGAGATCGCCGCGCTCAAGCCCGGCCAGAGCGTGGCGGTCGGCTTCGACCAGAGCGATGTCATGCCGCTGGCGGCGGCCTGAGAACCTGTTTGGAAACTCTAGCCCTCATCCTGAGGAGCCGCGAAGCGGCGTCTCGAAGGATGCTCCAGATGGTTCCGGAGCCTCCTGGAGCATCCTTCGAGACGCGCTCCTGCGGAGCACTCCTCAGGATGAGGGCTCAAGAGGTTGCCAACAGGCTCTGACGAGGCGGTTACCTATGCGCAGAACCGTCGCGTAGTCCGGGCTCTAGCCCTCGGGTTCGATTTTCGATCGGCCCTAGAACAAACCCCGCGGGGCACAAGGATCCATCGTAGAGTGTTGCGCTCTACGATGGATCCCGGCTCTGCGCGGCTTCGCCGCTTGTCCAGGATGACGGTCGGGTTACGAGCGGAGACTTTACGTCCTACCGTGCGCGCTTTGCGCCGACCAGCTCGTCCCATTTGCGGAAGGCCACGACCATCTTCTCGGGCTTCAGCGGCAGCTCGATCGGATTCTTGGCGATGAGGTCGGCATATTCCGGGCGGCCGAATTCGGCGATGACCTTCTGGCTGCTTTCCGGGGCGAGCGAGAGCGGCACGTTCTTCACCGCCGGGCCCGGATAGAGATAGCCCTCGTCATAGGCATAGGCCTGCGCCTTGGGCGTCAGCACATAGGCCATCATGTCGAGCACCACGGCGAGGCGGTCATTGGGGACGCCCTTGGGCACGCACATGAAGAAGGCGTCCGAGACCCAGTGGAAGCCTTTCAGCGTCTGGATCTTGGCCTCTTTCGGGACGATGCCGAGCGCGCGCGGATTGATGTCCCAGCCGGTGGTCGAGATGATGATATCGCGCGAGCCGTCGCCGAACTCCTTCATCGTCGCGCCGGTGCCGGCCGGGTAATATTCGACGTATTGGCCGAGTTCCTGGAGATAGGCCCAGGTCTTGTCCCAGCCACCGACCGGGTCCTGCGGGTCCTTGTCGCCGAGGATATAGGGCAGGCCCATCATGAAGGTGCGGCCCGGTCCCGAATTGGTCGGGCGAGCATACATGAAGCGGCCCGGATTGGCCTTGGCCCAGGCGAGCAGCTCTTCGGCCGTCGTCGGCACGGTCTTCACCCGCTCGGGGGCGTATTCGAGCAGCGGGCCTGACGGGTAGTAGTTGACCACGACGCCGAAGCCGTCGCCCTGGACCTTGTGCAGGTTGAGCGCCGCCGGCTCGTAGTTCTCTTCGATCTTTGGAAACTTGTCGGTGAAATCGGGCAGGATCTTCAGCCAGAGCTTCTGGTCGAGCCCGGCCGCGAGGCCGTCGCTGCCGGTGAGGACGAGGTCGAGATCGGCGCGGCCGGCTTCCTGCTGCGCCTTGATCTTGCTGGCGAGCTCGGGAGCAGGCGCCTTCACGAAGGCGATGCGCGAGACCAGCTTGGGGTTGGCCGTGCGGTAATCTTCGAAGGCTTTCTGCATCAGGGCGAGCGCGCCGCCGACATCGATGATGCTGATCGTGACCGGCGCGCTCGGCAGCGCCGGCGACGCCGCAAAAGCGCCGGGCGCACCGGCTGCGATTGCGCCCAGACCGCCCAGCACCGTGCGGCGGTTGATGCTCGTAAGATCCTGTTTCATCCGGTCTCTCCCCTGTTGTCGTGACTGCTCTAAATCGTTGTTTTAACGCGTTTTCTTCACGCGAACCGGTATCCACTTCGCTCGAAAACGCTTTAGTGCACCGTCTCTGCCATGCCGAAACGGCGTTCGGTTCCGTCGACGCGCACGCGCCGGACCCTCAGATCGTCGGACCATTCGACCTCGCTGTCCGCGAGCGCGATACCCCGCGCAGCCAAGGCCGGCGCGAGCACGGCGAGCGGGTGGCGCGAAGCCATCGCGATCGCTTCATCCGGGGTTGCCAGCCCCCAGGCGACGACGTTGCGGATTGCCGCATCGAGGCACAGCGCCGAGCCCGCGAGCAGGGCGGTGCCGGTCTGCCGAACCGAACCGTCGGCGAGGCGCTCGACGCTCATGCCAGCGAAATCGTAGCGGCCTGGCTGGGCTGCCGCGCCGACCACCGCGTCGGTGACGAGGATCGAGCGCGCCAATCCCTTGGCCCGGATCAGCGATTGCAGGGCCTTGGGATGGATATGGATGCCGTCGGCGATGAAGCTTGCCCACATCCGGTCCTCGGCGAGCTGGGCGAAGATCGGGTTGGCGAGCTTGTGGGCGGTCTGTGGCATGCCATTGCCGAGATGGGTCGAGAGCGTTGCGCCGGCTTCGGCCGCCGCCGCGACCTGATCGAAATCGGCGGCGGTATGGCCGAGCGCGACGATGCGCCCTTGCCGGACCGTGGCTTCGATCAATGCTGCGGCACCGGCGATTTCCGGCGCGACCGTCACCATCAGGATCCGCCGCTTGAGCCCTTCCTGCAGGCGCTCGACGAGTCCGGAATCGGCTGCCGTCATCGCATCGGGCGGGTGGCAGCCGGCATAGCCGGCGGCGGGATTCAGGAACGGGCCTTCGAGATGGTAGCCGGGGCACATCGCCGGCCCCAGCCTGCTGGCGGCGACGGCGGCATCGAGCGCCTTGAAGCGCGCTTCCAATTCATCGGGATGGGCGGTGATGATCGTCGGCAGGCAGGTGGTGACGCCGGTTGCGAGCATCGCTTCGAGCGCCTGGTCCAGTTCGGCGGCGGTGATCGCGCCGGAATTGAAATCGACGCCGGCGAAGCCGTTGACCTGAAGATCGACGAGACCGGCCGAGATCCGCATCGCGCCGCCTCAGGCCTTGGCCAGCAGCGACGCCGCCGGCGGGTCGAGGAACAGCACCGTGTTGGGGTGGGTCTGCAGGATCGAGGCCGGGTGCAGCGGGCTTACCGGGCCTTCGACGGCGTCGCGGGTCGCCCTGGCCTTACGCTCGTCGGGCACGGAGAGGACGATCAGCTTGCTCGTCATGATCTGCCGCACGCTCATCGAGATCGCGCGCTGCGGCACGGCCTCAAAGCTCTCGAACCAGCCCTCGCCGAATTGCTGGCGGCGGCAGGCTTCGTCCAGCGTCACCACGATATAAGGCTCGGTCGTCTCGAAATCGGCCGGCGGATCGTTGAAGGCGAGGTGGCAGTTCTCGCCGATGCCGGCAAAGCAGACATCGATGCGGCGGCCGGCGATGAGCGTGTTCAGCCGTTGCGTCTCGGCTTGCGGGTCGTTTTCGCCGTCGACGGGGATGAATGTGACCGCTCCGCCCAGCGGAGCAACGAAACGCTCACGCAGATAGCGCCGGAAGCTTGCCGGATGGGCCTCGCTCAGGCCGACATATTCGTCGAGATGAAAGGCTGTCACCTTCGACCAGTCGATGCCCTCGGCCGCAACGAGATGCTGCAGCACCTCGAACTGGCTCGCCCCGGTGGCGACGATGATCGTCGCCTCGCCATGGCGCTCCAGCGCCTCACGGATCGCATCCGCGCCAAGCGCGGCTGCCTGGGCGCCGAGGGTCGCCTTGTCGGGAACGATGCGGATATCGAGCATGGTATTTTTGAACCGTTTGCGCTTGATTTTGTTTGAAAACCTGTCGTTCGAGTTTAGAAAGGCGCACGATAAAGGCAATGAATATTTTTGAACGATATGGTTCTAAAAGGGAGTGCGATGGCGCTTGCGAGCCTCGACGAGAGCGTCTTCTCCACTGCCCATGAGCGCGACCGCGCCCGGATCTACGGGCTGGTCGCTGCGGGGCTGGCCCAGTCGCGCGCCGAGGCCGGGCGGCTCTCGGGTTTGCGCTCCACCACCGTCTCGCGTGTCGTCGCCGATCTCGTGGCGCGCCGCCTCGTCGTCGAAAGCATTGGGGAAACGGCAGGGAGGGGCCGGCCGGCAGGCGTGCTGCTCGCCAATGCGCGGCGCATCGGCGGCAGTGTGATCCATGTCGTCAGCCAGTCGCTGATGGGTGCCTTGGTCGACCTCAACGGCCAGATCATCGCCGAGCGCGCGGTCGCGCTCTCGGCTGAGGTGGATAATGCGGCGATGTCGCGCGCGATGTGCGGCCTGGCGGCCGAGCTGAAGGCGGCGACGCCGCTGGGCATGGCCCATGCCGGTACGGTGGTTTCGCTATCGGGCCTGCTCGATCTCAGGGAGAAGCGCTGGCTGATGGCCTCGCGCTGGCCGCGCATGCGCAATCTCGACATCCAGGCGCTGCTCGATCCCGTCGCCGGCCCGGTCGAGATCTGCCGCAATCTCGATGCCGAATTGCGCGCCCGCGTCGCGCGCGATCCCGGCCGCTTCTCGGGCGGTACGCTGCTGCTGCATTGGGGCTGGGGCATCGGCCTCGCCCATGCGGTCGATGGCGAGCCCCTGGCGCCGGCGGGGGGCCCGTTCGGGGAGATCGGCCATTGGCGTTTCTCGGTGCTCGGCGAGCGGCGCTGCGGTTGCGGCAACACGGCTTGCCTGGAGACCGGCGCGGCGCTGTGGGCCCTGCTGCCGATCCTGCGCGGCCACTGGCCCGAGCTCGACGAGGATGAGGCCGACCTCGCCGAGCGGTTTTCCAGCCGTGACCTGATGAGCGTGCCCGAGATCGACGCGGCCGCGCGCATCCTGGCGCGGGCGCTGGCCAATGCCTGCCGCCTGCTCTTTCCCCAGCGCGTCATCGTCAGCGGCCCGCTGGTCGCCAATGCCCGGCTCTGGGCGCATTTCGATGCGCTGTTCCGGGCGGAGGGTGCGATGGAAGGGCTCGCCGTGCCGCAACTGACCAGTGTGCGCGCGAGCCAGGATCACGAGATCCAGGGCGCGGCGGCGCCATTGCTCCGCCGCGCCACCGAGGCCCTCCTGAAGGGGCCGGGATAAGAGAGCCTCAGGACAGCGGCCAGCCCTTGGGCGAGGACACGGCCCGCATCACGCCGCGCAGTTCCGCCAGGCCTTTCAGCCGGCCGATGATCGGGTAGCCGGGATGGGTCGGCTTGCCGATGTCGTCGAGCAACTCATGGCCATGGTCGGGCCGCATCGGGATGCGCCAGTTTTCGTCGCCCGCGAGGCGGCGGCGTTCCTGCTCCTCCAGCAGGACCGAGACCAGCGCGACCATGTCGGTGTCGCCGTCGAGATGGTCGGCTTCCATGAAGGAGCCGTCTGGCTCCTTGGCGACATTGCGCAGATGGGCGAAATGGATGCGGCTGGCGAAGCGCTTGGCGATGGCGGGCACGTCGTTATGCGGGCCGGCGCCGAGCGAGCCCGAGCACAGGGTCAGGCCGTTGGCGATGCTATCCACCGCCCCGAGCACGAAGGCGATGTCGTCACCGCCCGAGACGATGCGCGGCAGACCCATCAGCGAGCGTGGGGGATCGTCGGGGTGGATGGCGAAGCGCATGCCGAGTTCCTCGGCGGTCGGGATGATCTCGCGCAGGAAGCGCGCCAGATTCTCGCGCAGGATCGCCGGGGTGATGCCGCTATAGCGGTCCAGCATGCGCCGGAGGCCGGGGATGTCGTAGCGGTCGAAGGCGCCGGGCAACCCGGCCATGATCGTCGCCAGCAATTGCGCCTTGGTGCTTTCGGAGGCGCTCTTGGCCCAATGCCGCGCGGCGTCCAAGGTGGCGGGGGAGAATTCGGCTTCCGCGCCCGGCCGCTCCAGCATGTAGCAGTCGAAGGCCGCGAATTCGACGATGCCGAAGCGCAAGGCGCGGCCGCCGCCGGGCAGGGGATGGGCGAGCTCGGTGCGCGTCCAGTCCAGCACCGGCATGAAGTTGTAGCAGATCGTCTTGACGCCGCAGGCGGCGAGATTGCGCATCGAGGCGCGATAATTGTCGAAAAGCGGGGTGAGGTCGCCTTCGTTCAGCTTGATCCGCTCATGGATCGGCAGGCTCTCGACCACGCTCCAGCGCAGGCCGAGCGACGGGTCGGCGGCGATCAGCGCCTTGCGCTCCTCGATTGCGGCAATGCTCCAGACCTCGCCATAGGGGATATCATGCAGGGAGGTGACGATCCCGCGCGCGCCCGTCTGCCTGATCTGCGACAGCCCGACCGCGTCCTTCGGGCCGAACCAGCGCCAAGTCTCTTCCATAACGTCTCTCCCTGCGGGCGCTTGCTACGCTGCCAGTGTCTTGTCTCAGTCCCGTGGCGGGCCGAGCCTGCTTTTGTCGAAGGCGTCGACATGCGCTTGTGCGATCGCCTCGATCGCGTCGAAAACGGTGCGCAGATGGGCGCGCATCGCAGCTTCCGCGCCGCTCGCATCGCCGCGGCCGACACAAGCCGCGATCTCGCGGTGCTCCCTGAGGATCATGTCCGACCAGGACGGCGTCTCCAGCGAGAGGCAGCGCACCCGGTCGAGCTGCGCCTTGACGGCCTCGATCATGCTCCAGACCGAAGGGTAGCCGGCAAGGCGCGACAATTCGGCATGGAAGCTCTCATCCAGGCGAAAGAAGCTCTTGCGGTCGCCTGCCGCCATGGCCTGGCCCTGCTGCGCGACGAGGGCGTCGAGCCGCGCCTTGCCGGCGGCGTCGATGCGCTCGGCCGCCAGGACGACGGTGCGGCATTCCAGCGTCTCGCGCACGAACTGGCTGTCGTGGACGGCCGCGAGGTCGATCGGCGCGACGAAGGTGCCGGCTTGCGGCCGCACCAGGAGGAAGCCCTCATCGACCAATCGTTTGAAAGCTTCTCGCACCGGCGTGCGGCTGACCCCGAACTGCGCCGCCATGCGCGCCTCCGACATCGCCTCGCCCGGCAAGATCGCGGCGTCGAGGATATTGGCCCGAAGCGCACGGTAAATCTGATCGGCGCTTTGTCCCGCCGTGGAGAAGGTCATTGCATTCTCACTCGCTAGTATACTAGCATACCAATGCCGCGATCAGAGCGTCAACCGTCGTCGGGCGGAAGACGTCACGGAGATTGCAAAGGGGGAGACCCCCGCGCGATGTCCGAATGAAACAAAACAGCGGCGGACATTGTCGGGGAAGAGGCCATGGCACGGGACAGAACCAGCGCGGATGCATCTCGCTTCGAGCGCGATCTCCCAGCAGCAGCGCTTGCCGTCTCGCCTCTCAGCGCATGATCCCGCCCGTGTTTTCGCTCGGCTCCATTCCCTTGTTCGACGCTTCGCTCCCGCCTGCTCCAGGCGGCCTGCGCCTGCCCTCAATCCTGTGGCTTCCATGACAATACACGCAGCGAATTTCCACGAGCTCAGGCTCGATCGACTCAGTCGCGATTTCGGCACGCACAACGCGCTGAAGGACGTCTCCCTGACGATCAAGAAGGGCGAGTTCATCGCGCTTCTCGGACCATCGGGCTGCGGCAAATCGACGACGCTGAACCTGATCGCCGGTCTCCTGCCCGCCACGGGCGGCGGCATCTGGCTCGACGACAAGCGCATCGACCCGCTGCGGCCCGAAGAGCGCGGCTTCGGCATGGTGTTCCAGAACTATGCGCTGTTCCCGCATATGAATGTCCGCCGCAATATCGGCTTCGGGCTCAAGATGCGCGGCCTGCCCAAGGCCGAGATCGACAAGCGCGTCGACGAGGCGGCTGCGCTTGTCCGTCTGCAGAGCCAGGTCGACAAGCTTCCCGGCCAGCTTTCAGGCGGCCAGCAGCAGCGCGTCGCGATCGCCCGCGCCATCGTGGTCGAGCCGCCGCTGGTGCTGATGGACGAGCCCTTGTCCAACCTCGACGCCAAGCTGCGCCTCGAGATGCGCGCCGAAATCCGCCGCATCCACAACACGCTCGGCGCGACCACGATCTACGTTACGCATGACCAGGAGGAGGCCCTGTCGCTCGCCGACCGCATCGTGGTGATGCGCGATGGCGAGGTCCGCCAGGTCGGGGTGCCGGAGGATCTGTTCTCGCGGCCCGATCATCTCGACGTCGCCGAGTTCATGGGCTTCCGCAACGTCGTGGCTGGGCGCGTCACCTCCGTCGATGGCGGCGTGGCGCAAGTCGCGGTCGGCTCTGCCAGCGTGACCGGGCGGGTTCGCGGCGCGGTCACTGCGGGTGTGGCCTGCCATGTCGCGATCCGGCCGGAAGACCTGAATCCGAGCAGCGAAGGCGGGCTCAAGGCGACGATCATCTCGACCGAGTTCCGCGGCCGCGAATTCGTCGGCTTCGCGCGCATGCAGGACGGCACCGACCTGTCCTTCCTGGCTCACACCAAGCTGGAACCCGGCACGAGCGTCACGCTGGGAGCCGATCCCGACCGCGTGCTCGTCTTCGGCGGGGGGGCGGCATGAGCGCTGTTCCCGACACGATCCCGCTCAAGCAGCGGCTCGCGGCGCGCGGCGTCGACGGCTTGACCCTGCTGGTCCTGCCGGCGGTGCTGTTCCTGCTGGCGCTGTTCGTCTACCCGTTCCTGTACGGCCTGGTCTTGTCCTTCAACCCCAAGAACGGCGGCGCGCTGGCGAACTACATCAAGTTCTTCTCCGACTCGTTCCTGTACGGCACGATCGCGACGACGCTCTGGCTCGCGCTGCCGGTGACGTTCCTGACCTTGCTCTTTGCGGTTCCGATCGCCTTCCGCGTCAGGCTGCTGCAGCATCAGCGCCTGCTGACGACGCTATTGGTGATCCCGATCACGCTCGGCACCGTGCTGGTCGCGCAGGGGCTGCTGAACTATCTCGGCCCACAGGGCTGGTTCAACCGGACCCTGCTGACGCTCGGCCTGATCTCGACCCCGATCAAGCTCCTGCACAATTATTGGGGCGTCGTGATCTCGCTGGTGATCACCGGTTTCCCCTTCACCTTCCTGCTGACGCTGTCCTATCTCTCGGGCATCGATCCGGCACTGGAGCGGGCGGCTGCGACGCTGGGGGCAGGCCCCTGGCAGCGCTTCAAGACCATCATGTTCCCGCTGCTGCTGCCGGGGCTGGCGATCACCTTCTGTCTCAGCTTCGTGCAGGCCTTCTCGGTGTTTCCCTCGGCCGTGCTGCTGGGCGCGCCGGCGGGGCCGACGCGGGTGATCTCGATCGCGGCCTACCAGGCCGCCTTCGAGGAGTATGATTATTCGATGGCCTCGGCGGTGGCGATGATCATGGGCGTCGTTCAGCTCGGGATCGTCGTCCTGGTCCTGAGCGCACGTGGCCTGCTTTATCGCGGCCCGGCCGGCGGCGGGAAGGGCTGACGATCATGGTTGCAGATACCCGCCTCTCGACGAAGCTCTGGGCCGCCGCCAACTGGGCTGTCATCGGCTTCTTCCTGCTCAACCTGCTGGCGATGATCGCCACCGTGGTGACGAGCTCCTTCGCCACGCGCTGGCTCGGCACCTGGTTCCCGGCCGGCTGGACCACGCGCTGGTACTCGGCCGCCTGGGCCGAGTTCCAGCTCGACGAGGTGCTCAGCGTCACCTTCCAGATCGTGTTCCTGGTGGTCCTGCTGTCGGGATTGATCGGCGTGCCGGCGGCCTATGCGTTGGCGCGGCGCGAGTTCCCCGGCAAGCGGCTCGTCATGCTGCTGTTCCTGCTGCCGCTCCTGGTGCCGCCGATCACCTTCGGCATTCCGCTGGCGACAGTGCTCTACCGCACTGGCCTGGCGGGTTCGATGTCGGGCGTCGTGCTCGCCAATCTGGTGCCGACAGTGCCCTTCGTCATCCTGGTGATGATCCCCTTCATCGAGCAGATCGACACCAAGATCGAGGCGGCGGCGCGCGTCTTCGGCGCCAACACCTTCAAGCTTTTCGTGCATGTGCTCCTGCCCTTGCTGATGCCGGGCATTCTCGCCTCGCTACTGCTCGTGCTGGTGCGCACCATCGCGATGTTCGAACTGACCTTCCTCACCGCCGGCCCGACCAGCCAGACGCTGGTGGTGGCGCTCTACTACGCCGTCTTCGCGGCCGGCGTGCGCGCCGTCCAATCGATCGACGCGATGGCGGTGGTTTACATGGTCACGACGCTGATCTGGCTCGTGATCGCACTGCGCTTCGTCAACCCGACGCAGATCGTCGGGCGGGGAGGGCGGCGCTGACGGGGGAACTAGCGCAGCCGGCTCGAAGCCGGCTGCGACGGGATGCATGCAAGGCCCCGGCGCGCCCAGTCTCGGGACGCGGATAGAGGGTCGAACCTTCAGGGAGAGAGCCATGACAGATTCGACATATCCGACACGCAGACGCGTCGTGGCCGGCGCGGCGGGACTTGCCGCGCTCGCAGCGACGGGGGCCCATGCCCAGGCCGCGCCGGTGGCGCTCAACATCATCGATGTCGCGGGCAATCTGCAATTGACGCAGGCCGCGATCGAGCGCTTCGGCAAAGACAATCCCAAGCTGATCTCGCGATTGAATTTTTCGCGGGCTCCCTCACCGGAACTGCCGGCGAAGCTCAAGGCGCAGCAGGAGGCCAACCGCGTCGATATCGACCTCGTCCTGACCGGGCCGGGCGCGATGTCGGACGGCATCCAGCAGGGCCTGTGGGTCGATGTCTGGAAATCGCATACGGCGAAACTGCCCAAGGCCGAGGAGGTCTATCACGAGCAGGCGCTGATGATGCAGCGTAATTTCGGCCAGAACGAAGGCGTCGCCGTCGTCTATTCGCCGTCGGGCCCGCTCTTCGAATATGCGCCCGAACGCCTCAAGGTCGTGCCCAAGACGGCCGAGGAGTTCCTGGCTTACGTCAAGCAGAACCCGAAGCGCTTCACCTATGCCCGGCCGGTCAATTCCGGCCCCGGCTGGACCTTCCTGCAAGGCCTGCCCTACATCCTCGGCGATGCCGATCCGTCCGACCCGATGAAGGGCTGGGACAAGAGCTGGGCCTATCTCAAGGAGCTCGGCACCGGCATCGACTACTATCCGGGCGGCACCACGCCGACGATGAAGGAGCTCGGCGAAGGCACGCGCGACGTCATCGTCTCGACCTTGGGCTGGGACATCAATCCGCGTGCGCTCGGCATCGTGCCGAAGGAGGCCAAGGTCTTCGTGCTGGCCAACACGCACTGGATTCCCGACACTCAGTTCATGTGCATCCCCAAGGGCGTGCCCGCCGACAAGATCGCCGTGCTGCTGGCGCTGATGTCGCATATGCTGAAGCCCGAGGCGCAGGCCGCGACCTATGACAAGGGCTATTTCTACCCGGGGCCGGCAGTGAAGGGCGTGACGCTCGCCATGGCGCCGCAGGAAAGCCGCGACGTTCTCACTGAATATGGCCGCCCGGAATATGACGATCTCATCGCCAAGCTGCCGACCAGGCCGCCCTTGACGCCGGAGCGTCTCGTTGCCGCCTTCCGGCGCTGGGACCAGGAGATCGGCGTCGGGCACGGAGCACCGAAATAGGATGCGCTTCGCCGCCACAGGGCTGGACCACCGCCATATCTTCCACATGGTGGGCGGACTCATCGAGGCCGGCGCGCACTGCGTCGGCTTCGATCTGCGGACCGGCGACGAGCGCGTGCTTTCAGGCTTCCGCGAGCGCTTTCCCGCGCTCGCGCCGCGCGGTACGGACGAGCTTCTCGACGACCCCTCGATCGAGCTGATCGTTTGCGCCGGCATTCCCGATGAGCGCGCTGCGCTCGCGGTCCGGGCGATGCGAGCCGGCAAGGATGTCATGGTCGACAAGCCCGGCGTCACCACGCCGGCGCAACTGGCCGAGGTCGAGGCGGTCGTGGCGGAGACCGGGCGCATCTTCTCGGTCTGCTTCTCCGAGCGCTTCATCGTTCCCGCGACCATCATCGCCGGCAAGTTGATCGCGGACGGAGCGATCGGGCGTGTCGTGCAGACGATCGGGCTCGGCCCGCATCGGCTCAATCGCGCGATCCGGCCCGGCTGGTTCTTCGACAAGGCCAGGTTCGGCGGCATCCTGACCGATATCGCCTCGCATCAGATCGACCAGTTCCTGCACTTCACCGGCTCGCGCGAGGCCGAGATCGTGGCTTCCGCAACCGGCCATTTCGGCGCGAATGATCTGCCCGACTTCGAGGATTTCGGCGAGATCCTGCTGCGCAGCCCGCAGGCCGGCGGCTATATCCGCGTCGACTGGTTCACCGCCGACGGCCTGCCGACATGGGGCGACGGGCGGCTCACCATCCTGGGGACCGAGGGCACGATCGAGCTGCGCAAATATGTCGATGTCGCAGGCCGACCGGGGACCGACCATGTCTTCCTCGTCGACAAGGTCGGCACCCGCCATATCGACGCCTCGCAGGAGCCGTTGACCTATTTCCGCGACCTCGTCGCCGATATCGGCGCGCGGACGCAGACGGCCATGGCGCAGGCGCATGTCTTCACGGTCTGCCGTTTGGCGTTGGAGGCGCAGGCCCGGGCCGTGCGCCTGCAAGGCGAACCGGGCCGGGCCATGCCAGGGAGTGCACGCGCGTGACGGGCAAGATCGGCATCGCCATCATCGGGCTTGGGCCGGCTTCGCTGCCGCATTCCAAGAGCCTGCTCGATCTCGCGGAGCGCAGCAAGGTGCGCTGGGCGGTCAGCCGCTCCCAGGAGCGCACGGAAGCCTTTGCCAGGCAGTTTCCCTTTCCGGTGACGACGGACCTAGACGCTGTCCTCGCCGATCCCGCTGTCGATGCGGCGATCGTTCTGACGCCGCCGAGCAGCCATCTCGATGCGTCGGCGCGCTGCCTTGAGGCCGGCAAGCATGTCCTGGTCGAGAAGCCGCTGGAATTGACCAGCGCGCGCGGCGCCCGCCTCGTCAAGGCGGCGCGCAAGGCCGGCAAGGTCTTCGGCGTCGTGCTGCAGCACCGCTTCAGGCCGGCGAGCCTTCGCCTCAAGGCGGCGCTGGATGGCGGCGAACTCGGCAGCGTCGAGGCCGCTTTCCTGCGCGTGCCGTGGTGGCGGCCGCAATCCTATTACGACGAGCCGGGGCGCGGTTCGCTGGCGCGCGATGGCGGCGGCGTCTTGCTGACGCAGGCGATCCATTCGCTCGACCTGTTCCGTTCGCTGGTCGGCGTCTCCAGGGTCGTGGCGGCGCAGGCCCGAACGACGGCGTTGCACAGAATGGAGACGGAGGACTACGTTTCGGCCCTGCTCGAAACCGGCAGTGGTGCGCCCGCGACATTGGTCGCGACCACGGCCGCCTATCCCGGCTATCCCGAGCGCATCGAGATCATCGGCAGCAAGGGATTTGCCGCATTGGTGGGTGGCCGGCTGGAATTGTCGTTCCTCGACGGTCGCTCCGAGATCGTCGAGGCCGAGGGCTCGACCGGCAGCGGCGCCAACATCATGGATTTCCCGCATGACGCCCATCGCGCCGTGATCGCGGATTTCCTCGATGCGATCATGCAGGGCCGCGATCCGGTCGTGACCGGCGAGGAGGCGCTGGCATCGCAGCGGCTCGTCGACGATATCCTCGCGGCAGCCGGCTGGAAGGCTGGCGAGGGAGCGGTCTCATGAGCCCGGGCTCGCGTCGCTGCTCACATGTTCTACGGCAGCCGGGTCTCCGGTCGCAGCCGCACGATCTCGGTGCAGGCGAGCAGCAGATGGTAGAGCACGCGCACCGGAACCGGTTCGATGATCGCTTGCCCGGCGCTGTCGATCTGGTTGACCCAAAGCCCGGTCTTGCGATCGACGAAGCGGTCGAACATCAGGCGCAGATGGCCGTCGAGCCGATCGATGGCAACCTCGTCGCCTTCGAACTCGATCCGCGCGACAAGCGCCTTGAGATACTCGGTCTGGGGCCAGAGCAGCGCCGCGCCGTTCAGAACCGCTCCGCCGGGGTCGATCTCGTTGATAATGGGATGCGTGGTGCCGGCGCTCCGGTGCCGCTCGGCGAAGCCGTAGAGCCGGCGTGCGTCGACGCGGGCGCTGGCGGAATGCGTCAATCGCTCATGGTGGTAGAGCAGCCAGGTCCATTCGTAGTGGTGGCCGGGCTCGCGGACGAGCCCGCGCGGTTCCGGCCAGGCGCTCCAATCCTCGCTGAAGAACTCCCCGAGCGAATCCGTCGCCTTATCGAGCATGCGTGCGCGCATCAGCGCGACGATGGCATCTGCGCGCGCGCGCCAGCGTCTGTCGCCGCTCGCTTCGGCCAAAGCGTGGCAGGCTTCGAGCAGGTGCATATGCGGGTTCTGCCGGCGCGGCAGGGTGCCCAGCGTATCCTCCCTGAAGCCGCCATCGGGATGGGCGAGCTGCGTCTCGATGAAGCCCATCACCTCTTCGGCCCGCGCGACAGCCTGGCCATCGCCGCTCGCCCTGGCGAACCAGCCGAGCGAAAACAGCACGAAGGCGAGGTCGTAGCAATCGGAGCGCGCATCGACGGCCTCTCCGCTCGTCCTGCAGCGATGGCAGAAGCGGCCATCGGGGCGCCGGCAGGTTTCCCAGAGGAAGGTCATGCCGTGGCGCGCGGCGTCGAGTGCTCCGGGCACGCCCAGCAGATGCGCGTGGCTGAAGACATATGTCAGGCGCGCCGTCACCAGCGTGCTGCGGATATCGCTGTCGGAGGCCGCCCCGCCGGGCTCGAGCATCTCGACGAAGCCGGGTCGTGCGGGGTCGTAGACGCGCCCGAGCCAGCCCGGCAGCAGCGTGTCCCTCAGCCAGCCGGAAAGCGTGTCGGCGGTGTCGGCAGGCATGACGTCGTCCTTTGCAGGCCCCGGCGTCGGGGCATCTCGAAGGCGATGTATCGGGACGCCGCGAGCTTCGACAAGTGCGCGTCCCGGCCACGCGCCATTTCATTTCCGCATCCGCTTCGGCGCTGCGGCCAAGGACGTCAGGCCTGACGCGATCGAGTTCCGGCCTGACGAAACAACCAAGCAAGGGAGACACATGATGACAGACGATCAGAGGACAAGAAAGCCGGGTGCTTCGCGCAGGCAATTCGTCGAAGGCGGTGCGGCCATGCTGGCGACCCTGCCGGCGCTGGGTGCGACGGGCGCCTTCGCGCAGGCACCGGCGCTGCCGAAGTCGCCGGTTGCGATCAGCATCATCGATGTCGGCGGCGCGCTCGCCCTCGTCCAGAAGCCGCTCGAGAATTATCGCGACGCCAAGAAGAATCTGGTCTCGCGTATGACCTTCACCAAGGCGCCGGCGCCGGAGCTCCCGGGCAAGATCAAGGCGATGCAGGAGGCCAATCGGGTCGATATCGACCTCGTCATCGGCGGGCTCGATGCGCTTGCCGCCGGCATCGAGCAGAACCTCTGGGTCCCGCTGCTTCCGCAGCACTCCGCCTCCCTGCCCGACCCAGCAAAGATCTATCTCAAGGCCGCGCTCGACATGCACAATCTCGGCCAGGGCCAGGGCATGTGCATGGTCTATTATCCCTCCGGCCCGCTGCTCGAATATCTGCCGGCCAAGGTCAAGACGCCGCCGACCACGGCCGAGGAATTGCTGACCTGGACCAAGCAGAACCCCAACCGCTTCCTCTATGCCCGCCCGGCCAATTCCGGCCCTGGCCGGACCTGGCTGATGGGGCTGCCCTATCTGCTCGGCGACAAAGATCCCAAGGATCCGGTCAATGGCTGGGACAAGACCTGGGCCTATCTCAAGGAGCTCGGCCAGAACATCGAATATTATCCGACCGGCACCGGGGCGACGATGAAGGAGCTGGGCGACGGCTCGCGCGACATCATCGTCTCCACCACCGGCTGGGACATCAACCCGCGCGCGCTCGGCATCGTGCCGAAGGAAGCCAAGATCCAGGCGCTGAAGGGTTTTCATTGGGTCTCCGACGCCCAGTACATGTATGTCCCCAAGGGCATCTCGAATGAGAAGCTCGCCGTGGTGCTCGATCTGATGAACCACGTCCTCTCGCCCCAGCAGCAGGCCTATACCTATGACGAGGGCTATTTCTATCCGGGGCCGGCGGTGAAGGACGTGCCGCTCTCCATGGCGCCGCCCGAGAGCCAGAAGGCGATCGCCGAATTCGGGCGGCCGGAATATGCCGACCTCATCGCCAACAATCCGATCGAGACGCCATTGACGCCGGACAAGATGGTCGTGGCCTTCCGCCGTTGGGACGAGGAAGTCGGCACCAAGCGGAAGTAACTCTTCCGCTGGCAGGCTTGGGCCTGAAACAAGAAGGCGGCGCGGATGAACCGCGCCGCCTTTTTCGTATGGGCTCGGTCTCTCGGTTCAGGCGGCTTGGGCGAGGAAGCGCTCGGCGTAGTGGCAGGCGACCAGGCGCTGGTCGAGCTCCCGGGCCGGCGGGCGCTCGCTGCGGCAGAGATCGGTGACATGCGGGCACCGGGTCGAGAAGACGCAGCCCTTGGGCGGGTTCAGCGGCGAGGGCAATTCGCCCTTCAGCACGATGCGCTCGCGCTTTTCGGTGGTGACGCGCGGCGTCGAGGCGAGCAGAGCCTGGGTGTAAGGGTGCAGCGGGCGAGCGAAGATGGCCTGCTTGGGGCCATGTTCGATGGCATGGCCGAGATACATCACCATCACGTCATGGGCGATGTGCCGGACGACGCCGAGATCATGCGAGATGAAGAGATAGGCCAGCCCGAACTCGTCCTGGATATCGGCGAGCAGGTTCAGCACCTGAGCCTGGATCGAGACGTCGAGCGCCGAGACCGGCTCGTCGGCGACCAGCAGTTTCGGCGACAGGATCAGCGAGCGGGCGATCGCGATGCGCTGGCGCTGGCCGCCCGAGAACATATGCGGGTAGCGGCTGTAATGCTCGGGGCGCAAGCCGACCTTGGCCATGATGGCGCGCGCCTTTTCGGTGCGCTCGGCCTTGCTCAGCTTGGTGTTGATCAGCAGAGGCTCTTCGAGGATCGCGCCGATGCGCTTGCGTGGGTTCAGCGAGCCGTAAGGGTTCTGGAAGACCATCTGCACCGTACGGCGCAGCCTCGTCTTCTCCGAGGAGGGCGGGTGGATCGCGTCGAGGCCGTCGAGCGTCAGCGCGCCCGATGTCGGGGCCTCGATCAGGGTGGCCATCCGCGCGAGCGTGGATTTCCCGCAGCCGGATTCGCCGACCACGGCAAGCGTCTTGCCGGGGTCGACCGTGAAGGAGACGCGGCTGACGGCCTGCAGGCTCGCCGGAGCGCGGAACAGGCCGCGCTTGACCGGGTAGGTTTGCGTCAGTTCGCGCGCATCGATGACCGGGTTCGTCACGGCGTCGTCTCCGGGGCCGCGAGCCGATTGCCGCCGGCCGCGCGCAGGGCGTCGCGCTGCGGATCGCCGAGCGGGTAGTGGCAGCGGATCTGCCCGTCCTGCCAGGGCCGCAGCTCCGGCTGGACCAGGCGGGAATGATCGGTGGCATAGGCACAGCGCGGGCTGAACAGGCAACCCTTGGGCCGGTCGTGCAAGCCCGGCACCATGCCGGGAATTGTCGCAAGGCGATGCTCGCCCTCGCTGCGCTCGGGCAGGGCGGCCAGCAGCGCGGCGGAATAGGGGTGCTGCGGGGCCGCGAAGAGCGAGGCGACGTTGCGCTCCTCCATGATCTGGCCGGCATACATCACCATGATGCGCTGCGCCGTCTCGGCGACCACGCCCATATTATGGGTGATCAGGACCAGCGCCATGTCGCGCTCCCGCTGCAGCGAGATCAGGAGATCGAGGATCTGCGCCTGGATGGTGACGTCGAGCGCGGTGGTCGGCTCGTCGGCGATCAGCAGGCGCGGATTGCAGGCGATCGCCATGGCGATCATGACGCGCTGGTTCATGCCGCCCGACAACTGGTGCGGATAGGCCTTCATCCGGCTCTCGGGCGCTGGAATGCCGACCTGCTCGAGCAGCTCGATCGCGCGCCGGCGCGCTGCCTTGCCGTCCATGCCCTCATGCTTCCTGAGTGTCTCGGCGATCTGGAAGCCGATGGTGAAGCAGGGATTGAGGCTCGTGCTCGGCTCCTGGAAGATCATCGCGACGTCCTTGCCGGTGAGCTTGCGGCGCTCCCGGTCGGACATGGCGAGCAGGTCGCGTCCGCCGAACATCAGGCGGTCGGCGGTGATCTTGCCGGGATAGGCGACGAGGCCCATCAGCGCGAGCATGGTGACGCTTTTGCCGGAGCCGGATTCGCCGACGACGCCGAGGATCTCACCCTCGTCGAGCGTCAGGCTGATGCGGTCGACGGCTTTCAGCGTGCCGGCGGAGGTCGGGAATTCGACGCTCAGATTCTCGATTTCGAGCAGCGGCATGGTTCTAGCGTTTCAGTTTGGGGTCGAGGGCGTCGCGCAAGCCGTCGCCGAGCAGGTTGAAAGCGAGCACGGTGATCAGGATCGCCAGGCCCGGCAGCGTCACCACCCACCAGGCGCGCAGCACGAACTCACGCGCATCGGCCAGCATCGTGCCCCATTCCGGCGTCGGCGGCTGTGCGCCCAGGCCGAGGAAGCCCAGCGCTGCGGCGTCCAGGATCGCCGTGGAGACACCGAGCGTCGCCTGCACGATCAAGGGGGCCGTGCAGTTGGGCAGTACTTCGCTGAACATCAGTCGCAGGGTGCCCGCGCCGCTGACCTTGGCGGCGACGACATAGTCCTTCGAGGTCTCGGCGATGACCGCGGCCCGCGTGATCCGGACATAATGCGGCAGAACCACGATCGCGACGGCCAGCATCGCGTTCATCAGGCCCGGCCCCAGGATCGCGACGATGACGATGGCGAGCAGCAGGCTCGGCATCGTCAGCACGATGTCCATCAAGCGCATGATGACGATTTCGGTGACGCCCTTGAAGAAGCCCGCGACCAGGCCGAGCACGATGCCCAGCGCCATGGCGAGCGCCACGACAGCGATGCCGATGACCAGCGAGAGGCGCGCGCCATAGAGCAGGCGCGAGAGGATGTCGCGGCCGATCGCGTCGGTGCCGAGCGGATAGCTCCACGAGCCGCCTTCCTGCCAGGCCGGTGGCTTCAGGAAGACGGCGTTGTTGGTCAGATAGGGCGAATGCGGCGCCAGCACCTCGGCGAAGACGGCCGCCAGCAGCACGAGGACGATGACGACGAGGCCTGCAACCGCGCCGCGATTGGCGCTGAAATAGCTCCAGAACTCGCGCAGGGGATGAGGCGGGGCGCCGGCGGGGGCGGTTGCGCTCGGGGCTTCCAGGGTTTCGGCGGTCATGGTTCAGCGCCCCTCAACGTGCATGGCGGATGCGGGGGTTGATCAGGCCGTAAAGCAGATCGACGAAGAGATTGACGCTCATCACCACGACGCCGATCAAAAGCGTGCCGCCTTGCAGGATCGGGTAGTCGCGCCGGCTGATCGCCTCGATCAGCCATTTGCCGATGCCCGGCCAGGAGAAGATCGTCTCGGTCAGGATCGCGCCGGTGAACAGCACGCCGACCTGCAGGCCGATGACCGTGATCACCGGGATCAAGGCGTTGCGCAGGGCGTGCAGCGCGACGACGCGAAAAGGCGCCATGCCCTTGGCGCGCGCGGTGCGGATATAGTCCTCGCCCAGCACCTCCAGCATGGCCGAACGCGTCATGCGCGCGATCACGGCGAGCGGCACGGTGCCGAGAACGATCGAGGGCAGGACGAGATGCGACAGCGCCGATTTGAAGGCGTCCCAGTCGCCTGCCAGCAGGCTGTCGACGGTGAGGAAGCCGGTGACGGGCTCGATATAGTACTGCACCGCGATGCGGCCGGAGACCGGCGTGATGCCGAGCTGGACCGAGAACAGCAGGATCAGCAGCAGGCCCCACCAGAAGATCGGCATGGAATAGCCCGTCAGCGACAGGCCCATCACGCCATGGTCGAAGATGGAGTTTCGCTTGACCGCGGCGATGATGCCTGCGGGCAGTCCGATTGCGAGCGCGATGAAGATGGCGCAGAGCGCGAGCTCGATCGTCGCCGGGAAGAGCGCGTTGAATTCCGAGATCACGCTCTCGCGGGTGACGATCGACTTGCCGAGATCACCATGCAGCACGCGGCCGATATAGATGCCGTACTGGACCAGCAGCGGCTGGTCGAGGCCGAGCTCCTTGCGCAGCATCTCATGGCGCGTCGCGTCGATGCCGCGCTCGCCGGCCATGGTTTCGATTGGATCGCCGGGCACGAGCCGGATCAGGAAGAAAGCCAGCATCGTGATGCCGATGAAGGTCGGGATCACGAGACTGACGCGTGTGAGGATGAAGCGAAGCATCGGAGCCCCAGTCTTGTCGGCCTGTTCGCCGCGTGAACCGATCGTCGCGACAGATTTTATTTGGTCCTGTTACAACGAGGTCGAGCGTGCCTGCAAATCCTGCCTGTGGATTAGGCAATCCGGGCGCGGCTTTGAGAGGTCCGCGCCCGGCTGTTCCGGTCATTTCGCCAAGGAGACGCCGACGAAGGGCTGGCCGCCGAAGAAGTGGATCTTGTAGTCCTTGACGTCCTTGCGCACCGGCGTGAAAGCCTGCGCATTGGCGAAGAGCAGCCCGCCGACGTCTTCCTGGAAAATCTCCTGCATGCGCACGAACATCTTGGTGCGCTCGGCCTGGTCGGTGATGGTGTTGGCCTTGGTCAGGAGGTCGGAGAACTCCTTGTTGCACCAGCGCGCCCGGTTGGCGCCGGATTTGACGCCGTCGCAATGCCAGCCCGAGAGCAGGATCTGGCTCGGATCGGGATAATCCCAGGTGTAGCCGAACATGCCGACTTCATGGTCGCCGGCACGGCCGCGCTTGAGATATTCGCCCCATTCATAGCTCTGGATCTCGGCTTGGACGCCGATCTTGGCCCAGTCGGCCTGGATCAGTTCGGCGGCGCGCCGGCCATTGGGCATATAGGCGCGCACCACCGGAATGGCCCAGAGCACGGTCTTGAAGCCGTTGGGGTAGCCGGCCTCGGCGAGCAGAGCCTTGGCCTTCGCGGGATCGTAGGGGCGCGGCTTCAAGGCGTCGTCATGCGACCAGAGCGAAGGCGGCACGAGCGCTGCCGCCTGCTTGCCGGTGCCCTGATAGACCGCATCGATGATGGCAGGGATATTGGTGCCGTAGACCAGCGCCTCACGCACGCGCTTGTCGTCGAAGGGCTTCTTCTGCTGGTTGAAGGCGAGGAAGCTCTGATCGGCAATGCTGCCCGAGAGCATGGTCAGGTTGGGGTCGGCCCGCATCGCCGGCAGATCGCCTGGATTGGGATAGCGCGCGATCTGGCATTCGCCGGACTTGACCTTGGCATAGCGCACCGAGGCGTCGGGCGTGATCACGAAGATCAGATCGTTGACCAGCGCCATGCGGTCGCGATTGCCGACAGCCTTGGTCCAATGGTCCGGCACCGCCTTGAAGCGGATCGTCGCATCCTTCTGATAGACGACGAGCGAGAACGGCCCGGTGCCGATAGGCGCCTGATTGACCTGCTCGGGCGTGCCCGCCTTCATCATCGCATCGGCATATTCGGCCGAGAGAATCGACATCGGCTCGACCGAGAGCGCGCTCAGGAGCGGCGCATAAGGCTTGGTCAGCGTGACCTTGAGCGTGTAGTCGTCGAGCTTCTCGACCGCCTTCAGGCTCGGCTTCACGATCTCGCCGAAGAACTGATAATTCGAGCCGCCGACTTTGTAATAGGGGTGGTTCTCGTCGAACATCCGCGTGATCGTGAAGACCACGTCGTCGGCGTTGAAGTCGCGCGTCGGCGTGAAGATCTTGCTGGAATGCCACTTCACGCCCTTGCGCAGCTTGAAGGTGTAGACCAGCCCGTCATCCGAGATCGTCCAGGATTCGGCGAGGCTGGGAATGATCTGGGAGCCGCCGCGCTCGGTCGTGACCAGCTTGTCGTAAATCTGCGCCGCGACATCATAGGCCGTGTTTTGCGACGAGAATTGCGGGTTGAGGAAATCGGGGCTGGCCTCGGAGCAAACGACAAGCGCCTGCGCGCCAGCCGCACTCGGCTGCAGAAGGGCGCTCAGGCCAAAGGCCGCCGCGGCGGCGAACATGCGAACGGACATGGTGGTCTCTCCGAAGACGATCAAAGGCAGAGCTGGACGCGAGAACCGGTTTCCGCCTTTGACAAAACCTGCTCTGGGCTCATTGTTTTTACGCGTTTTCTTCACGCGAACCGGTAGCCACTTCGCTCGAAAACGCTCTAGCAAAACGGGCGCGGCTCGAAAGCCGCGCCCAGCCGTCAATGCATCAGGCGGGCCAAGGCCTCAATTGGCGATGTCGACGCCGTAGAAGACATGGCGGCTGAAGGGCGAAAGCTTGAAGTCCTTCACCTCCTTGCGGATCGGCTTCAACTGCACCGCATGCGCAATGGTGAACCAGGGCGACTGCTCCTTGAAGATCACCTGGGCCTGGCGATAGAGCTCGGTGCGTTGCGCCGGGTCGGAGATCGTCTTGGCCTTCTGCACCAGCTCCTCGAAGGCCGGGAAGCAGAACTTGGCGACGTTCGAGCCGTTGGTCTTGGCGGAATCGCAGCCGAGCAGGGTGTGCAGGAAATTGTCGGGATCGCCATTGTCGCCGGTCCAGCCGAGCATGCCGGTCTGGTGCTCGCCATTCTGCATGCGCTTGCGGTACTCGCCCCATTCAAAGCTCTTGATCTCGGCCTTGACGCCGACCTTGGCGAGGTCGGCCTGCATCAATTCGGCGATGCGCTTGGCGTTGGGATTATACGGACGCTGCACGGGCATCGCCCAGAGATCGATCTCCATGCCATTGGGGTAGCCCGCCTCGGCGAGCGCCTTCTTGGCGGCTTCCGGATCGAAGGGGTCGTCCTTGATCGTCTCGTTATAGGACCACATCGAGGGCGGGATCGGGTTGATCGCGGCGATGCCGCTCGACAGATAGACCGCGTCGATGATCGCCTTCTTGTTGATCGCCATATTGACGGCGTGGCGGACCTTGACGTTGTCGAAGGGCTTCTTGGTGGTGTTGTAGGCGAGATAACCGATGTTCAGGCCCGGCTGCTCCAGGATCTGGACATTGGCGTCCTTCTTCATCGCTTCGAGATCGGCCGGATTCGGGTAGGGCATGACATGGCATTCGCCCTTCTGGAGCTTGGCCCAGCGGACGGAGGCGTCAGGCGTGATCGCGAAGATCAGGTCGTCGATCTTAGCCTTGCCGGCCCAGTAATCCGGGAAGGCCTTATAGCGGATGATCGCGTCCTTCTGGTACTGCACCAGCGAGAACGGGCCGGTGCCGATCGGATCCTGGTCGATCTTCTCCGGCGTGCCTGCCTTGAGCATGGCGTCGGCATATTCCTTCGACTGGATGCTGGCGTACTGCATCGCGAGGTCGGAGAGGAACGGCGCCTCGGGCTGGTTAAGCGTGATCTTGACGGTGTAGTCGTCGATCTTCTCGACTGATTTCAACAGCTTGGGCATGCCCATGTCGTTGAAATAAGAGTGGTTCGAGCTGGTGACCTTGAAATAGGGGTCGCTCTCCTTCCACTGCCGGTCGATCATGAAGATGAAGTCGTCGGCGTTGAAGGCTCGCGTCGGCTTGAAGGCGCGGGTGTTGTGCCACTTCACGCCTTTGCGCAGGTGGAAGGTGTAGGTCAGCCCGTCCGCCGAAATGTCCCACTTCTCCGCCAGCGCCGGCTCGACCTTGGTGCCGCCGCGCTCGAACTGGACGATGGTGTCGTAGATCTGGGTGTTGGCGTCGAAGGAGGTGCCGGTCGTGTTGATGCTCGGCGCGAAATTCTCGGGGCTGCCTTCGGAGCAATAGACCAGGGTCTTGGCCATCAGCGGCTGTGCCGCCATCAGGGCCGACGCCGAGAGCGTGGCCAACAAAATCTTCTTCATGATCAGCTTCCCCAGTTTGTGATCGCACGGTTCAGGGTCGTTCATGCCCAACGCCGTTCGATCTTTCATGGGACCATGGCGCGAGCCTCGGCCCGGCCGGAACTTGGTCCCGATTGGGACGGAGCTTATTGGAATGCGAGCAAGCTGGGTAGCGGATTCGCGGGGGTTGCAAGGCCACGCGTCTTATCCAAATTGCTCAGATGTGTGGCACGGGATCGTCTTGACCGGTGCTTCAGCGGCAGAAATCGGCGCAAGCCTGGTCCCAGAACGCTGTATTGGCTTCCGGCTGCGGAATGGACGGGCGCGGCTTGCCGCCCGGCAGGTCGGCCGGCGTCGGGCTGACCTTGTCCCACCAGCCATGCGCGCATTGCGAGCGCCAGGCCATCTGGTCGGAGATCGAGGTGCCCTCGCGGGCGAGCGCGGCATCCAGAGCCTCGCAGTTTTGGCGCAGAATGGCATCGTGCACGTCCGAGGGGGTGTTGGCGTAGTCGTGGAAGGCCTCGGTGAAAGCCTCCATCTCGCGGGCGATATGGGGCCATTGCGTGCGTTCGAGATTCCAGGCCTGCATCCACTCGCTCACGACGGTCTCCACGGCCTCGGCCTTTGGCTTGCCGGCGACCTTTTTCGCGGTCGTCAGCATATGGCGCATCAATTCGGCGCGGGCGTGGATATGGCGGGCGGCGAGCGCGGCTTGCTTCATGCGCGCGATGGCGCCGGCCGCTTCCTGCTGAAGCTCCTCGACGAAATGGGGCATGCGGTTCTCCTCGAGAGCGTTTTCGAGCGAAGTGGACATCGGCTTGCATGAATAAAACGCGCGCCGAGGCTTCCGGTCAGGGGAGGGTGGCAAGGCGCGCGGTCATGCGCTCGAACAGTTCATGTGCTTGCACGCCCGCGACGACATGGGCATTGGCCGGGCGCTTCAGCCGGCCGTTCCAGTCGATCGTCGTGCGGCCGCGCTGCGACCCGTCCGAGGTCTCGACCGCGACGAAGCAATCGCGGCCCTCGAACAGTTCGGGCCAGAGCAGGAAGGCGATGACGCAAGGGTCATGCATCGGGTGGCCGGTCGTGCCGAGCCCACCAGGCCGCGGCCGTGTCAGCATGCCGTGGATCGCCTTGCCGGTCGCGGTGCCGAGCGCGCCGATCGCGGCGACCTGTTCATGGCTTGCGATCGCCTGATGCGTCACGCCGAGCCCCATCATCACGATCGGCCGGCCTGAAGCATAGACGATCGCGGCGGCATGGGGGTCGACATAGATGTTGAACTCGGCCGCCGGCGTCATGTTGCCGAGCCCGAGCGCCCCGCCCATCGAGACGATGCGCTTCACCTTCGGCAGGATGTCGGGCGCGAGGCGCAAGGCCAGCGCGAGATTGGTCAGCGGCCCGAGCGGGCAGAGCGTGATGCTGTCATCGGGCGCGGCGCGGCAGAGCGCGATGATCGCCTCGACGGCGTGGCCGGGGGCGGGTTCGCCCTGGGCTGGCGGCAGGTCGGCGCCGGCCAACCCGTCAGGCCCGCAGACGAATTCGGCGGTTTCGAGCGGGAAGAGCAGGGGGCTTTCGGCACCGCGATGGACGGGTGTCCTGGCGCCGGCAAGCTCGCGGATGCGCAGCGCATTCGCTGTCGTCTGGCCGACCGGGACATTGCCGGCGACCGTCGTGATGGCGCGCAGGTCGAGCTGGTCGCTGCTGGCGAAGGCGAGCAAAAGGGCAACCGCATCGTCCTGGCCCGGGTCGGTGTCGATGATGATCATCTCGCGCATCGCTTCAGGCCGCCTTGGCGTTGCCGCTCATGATCATATGGGCGATGTCGTCGGCGCTGAGGTCGCCGATCGGCCGGTCGACATATTTACGGCCCGCTCCCATGATCACGACCCGGTCGGCCAGCGCCACGACATCGCGCATGTTGTGGCTGATCAGGATCACGGTGCGCCCGTCCGCCTTCAGCTTGCGGATCAGATCGAGCACCAATGCCGTCTCCTTGACGCCGAGCGCCGCAGTCGGCTCGTCCATGATGATGATCTCGGCGTTCCAGCGCAGGGCGCGCGAGATCGCGACCGCCTGGCGCTGGCCGCCGGAGAGCCGCTCCACCGGGCGGTCCATGTCGGCGACCGTGACCGAGAGCTGCGAGAGGAAGCCGCGCGCCTGCTCCCGCATCCGCGCCTTGTCGAGCACGCGCAGGAAGGGCAGCAAGACCGGCCGCGTCAGCTCCGAGCCCATGAAGACGTTCTGGGCGATGGAGAGGCGCGGGGCAAGCGCGAGATCCTGGTAGATCGTTGCGACGCCATGCTTGAGGGCCTCCTGCGGCGAGGCGAAAGCGACCGGCTTGCCGCGCATGGCGAGCGCGCCTGCCGTCGGCTCCTCCGCGCCGGAGATGACCTTGATCAGGCTCGACTTGCCCGCGCCATTGTCGCCGCAGATGGCCACGACCTCGCCGGGGAAGATGTCGAGATCGACCTCGCGCACGGCTGCGACGGCGCCATAGCTCTTGCTGACGCCGCGCAGCGAGAGGAGGGGGGTGGATTCGGTCATGGACGGTTCGCTCGTGCGCATCCTTCACCTTCATATGCGCCGTCATCCCGGACGCAGCGAAGCGGAGATCCGGGATCCATCGTAGAGTTCGACGCTCTTAGATGGATTCCGGATCGGCGCCGCTGCGCGGCTTGTCCGGAATGACGATGCAGAGAGGGTGACAACTTCACTTCAGGAACTTGTCGACATTGGTCTTGTCGACCAGCACGGCCTCGGTGAAGAGATAGGGGCCGCTCGTCACTGTCTCCTTCGGCTTCTTGTCGATGACGATGGTCTGGATCGCGTCGACCGCCTGCTTGCCCATCTCCTCGAACGGGATCGAGACCGTTGCCGTGAAGGTCGAGGCCGGGTCGGCGATGCGGGCATAGGTTTCCTTGCCGCCATCGACCGAGACCAGCGGGATCTGGCCCTTCTTGATGCCTTGGGCCTGCAGCAGGTCGTCGATGATGTAGGCCTGGCCGTCGAAGGAGGCCCAGATGCCGTTGATCTTGCCCTGGTTCTGCAGCAGCAGCGCCTGCATGCCGGCGCGGACATCGTCTCTCCAGCTCTGGGTGCGGGCCATCGAGAACTTGCCGAGCTCCTTCACGCCCTGGTTCTCGGCCAGCACATTGTCCAGCACCTTGCCGCGGATGCGCGAGGCGACGTTGAGGTCGAAGCGGGCGGTGACGATGTTGCCCTGGTAGCCGAGCTGGCCGAGCAGATAGAGCGCGGCATCGGCGCCGATCTTGTACTCATTGCTCTGGATGTCGAAGAGCGCATGCGGGCTTGCGCCCGACTGCACGGTAATCACCGGAATCTTGGCGTCCTTGGCCGCCTTGAACTGCGCGTCGGCCTCGACCGGCTTGCCCATGGCGATGATGATCGCATCGACCTTCCGGGCGATCAGCGCGTCGAACTGCTCGGCATGCTTGGGCAGCGAGCCCTCCGAGTTCAAAAGCGTCACGCCCCAGCCCTTGGCCTTGGCGGCGGTGGCGGCCGCATTGGCGACGCGCGCATGCGTCTCCGAGGAGAACTGGAAGCCGATGACGCCGAGCTCGAAGGCTTCAGCCGATTGGCACAGCGCGATCAGCGTCGCAGTCGCGACCAGGAACTTGCGAAAACCTGACATGATGAACTCTCCCCCTGCTTTCTTAGACCTTGAACGCCGCCTTCTTCATCGCGCTGGCCGAGAAGGCGACCGAACCGATGATGATGACGCCGAGAACGATATCCTGAGCGTAATAGGGTGCGCCCATCATGACCAAGCCATTGCCGAGAACCTTCAGCACCAGAGCGGCGAAGACCGTGCCGGGCACATTGGGCTTGCCGGGTTCGAACATGGTCATGCCGAGCAGCACGGCGGCAATCGCATAGAGCAGGTAGTCGCCCGCCATATTCGGTGCGGCCGAGGACAGGCTCGCCGCCAGCAGCATGGCCGTGATGCCGGCGAAGAGACCGGTCAGGAGCAGGCCGATGCGCTTCATGCGTCCGGTCGCGATGCCGGCGAGCCGCGCGGCTTCATCGGCCTCGCCGGTCGCCACCATATGTGCGCCGGTGCGGGTCCATTTGACGAGGCCATAGGCGAAGAGCGTGACCGCCGCCATCCAGAGGACGAGATTGGGAAGGCCGAAGGAGGTGCCGCGCGCCAGCCCGGTGAAGCCGACCGGCCAGCGCCCGACGAAGGCGATGCCCTGCGTGATCATGAAGGCCAGGCCCTTGGCGATCGCCGCCGTGCCCAGCGTCATGATCAGCGAAGGGATGCGCAGCACGGTGACGCCGAAGCCGTTGAACGCGCCGAGCGCGAGGCCGACGCCGATCGCAGCCGCGACGGCGGCGATGGGCGGATATTGCAACTGGATCAGCCAGCCGCAGACGACGGCGGCCAGGCTCGCCGTCTCGGCGATCGAGAGATCAAGCTCTGCGACAGTGAAGGCAAGCGCGAAGCCCAGCGCCAGGATGGCGAGGAAACTCGTATCCTTCAGCACATTGACGATATTGGTCGTGCTGGCGAAATTCGGCGCGAAAACCAGGAAGAAGGCGATGAGGACGAGCCCGGCGATCGCCGTGCCGTAATGTCCGACCACATCGCGCCAGTTGAGCCCAAGCACGGCCTCAAACCCCCTTGGCGATGGTCGAGATCGGCGACAGGATCTCGATTCCACCGGTGATCGGGATCAGTGCGCCGGTGACGAAGGCGGCTCCGGGCGAGAGCAGGAAGGCGATCACGGCGGCGACATCCTCGGGTCTGCCCAGCCGGCCGAGTGGCGTGCGGACCGCAGCACCTGCGACCAGGGCGTTGAATTGCTGCGCGAAGCCGTCGCGCACCATCGGCGTGTCGATGATGCCTGGCGCGACGGCGTTGACCCGGATCCCGTGCGGGCCGAGCTGCTGGGCCATGCCATAGGTCAATGTCGCAACGCCACCTTTGGCCGAGCCGTAAGCGAGATTTGCACCGCCATTGGCATGGGCGATCGAGGAGATGTGGACGATGGCGCCGCCCTCGCCCTGCGCGATCAGTTGCTTCGTCACGGCCTTGGAGATGCGGAAGACCGCCGAAAGATTGATGTCGACGAGCCTGTCCCACTCATCGTCTTCCATCTCGACGAGCTTGACCGACCGCGAGGCCCCCGCCGCGGTGACGAGGTTGTCGAGCCGGCCAAAGCGGGCGATGGCGAGGTCGACGAGTTCCTGCGGCAGGTCGTGTTCCCGGACATTTCCGGCGAGCGTCGCGACCTCACCGCCTGACCGGGCGATCGCTTCGGCCATCTCCTCCAACGGTGCGGCGTCGAGCCCGGAGAGCACGAGCCGATGTCCGGCAGCAGACAACATAGCGGCGAGCGCGCCGCCGATGCCGCCCGATGCGCCGGTGACGAGCGTGACGGGAGCGCTCATGGGGCGGGCCTCCTTGTGGTCGGGGAGTCGGCGCCGTGCGACAGGGCTGCAAGCTCGGTCGAGATCGGCGCGAGCGCCGCTTCACTGCGGCGGTAGAGCGAAAACAGGCTGTCGTAGAGCGCGGCGCGCGCCGGGGCGGGCTCGAAGCGTGCAGCGACATTGACCAGCTCAGCCTGCGCCTCGGCGAGCGAGGCGAAGCGGCCAAGCCCCGTCCAGGCGACGATCGCCGCGCCCAGGATGCCGGGCTCCTTCGCCTGGCCGACCACGACAGGCCGGCGGCAGATATCGGCCTTGATCTGGCACCAGAGCCGGTTGGCGGCCGCGCCGCCGCCGAAGCGGATTTCCGAGACCGGCGTACCGAGCGCGGCTTCGGCACGCTCCAGCACGATGCGGTTGAGGAAGGCGACGCCTTCGAGCACGGCCCAGGCGAGGTCGGTTGCGCCATGCTGGCGGTTGAGGCCGATGAAGGCGCCACGCAGCGACGGATTCCAGTAAGGCACGCGTTCGCCCTGCAGATAGGGCAGGAAGAGCAGCGGCTGGGCGTGGCGCGGACCGGCGAGCAGGGCGTCGATATCGCGCCCGATGGTGGCGTGGTCGCCATCGCCGCGCGCCAGCAGCGACAATAGCCAGGACACCGTATCGGCGCCGTTCTGGCTGGGCCCGCCGAGCTGTGATACGCCGCGCCAATCGACGGTCATCAGCCCCTCGGCTTCCGCTGCGCGCTCGCTGACGACGCCGAGCACTTCGGTCGTGCCGGAGATGTTGTAGGCATAGCCCGGCCGCATGGCGCCAAGCCCGGCGACAGCGGCCCAGGTGTCGTTGGACGAGCAGAACACCGGCACGCCGGCGAGCACGTCGAACGGCGCGGGCAAACCGGCCTGGACCGGCCCGACGGCCTGGCAAGGCTCCAGCATCTCGGGCAGGATCGCAGGGGAGAGGCCGACCGCGGCGAGCGGATCAATGCCCGCGACGATCTCGGCGGAAGCGAGCAGGCGCGCCATCGAGATCGGATCGCTGGCCTGGTGGCCGGTCAGCCTGAAATTCAGATAGTCCTTTGGCTCCAGCACCGAGCCGAGGTTCAGGAACGTTTCCTTTTCTTCCTCGTGCAGCCAGGCGAGCCGCGCCAGGGGATGGAAGGCGTTGATCCGCGCGCTTTCGGGATGCGCGTCGCCGAGCCGCTCGCGCAGGCGGGTGGCGGCGGCTTCCGAGCGCGTATCCTTCCAGGTCATGGCGGGGCGCAACGGCTCTCCACCGCGTCCGAGAAAGACTTGCGTGCGCGTGACGCCGCAGATCGCCACGGCCTGGACGCGGGAGAACAACGCCGGCTGCGCCTTGGCGATAGTGGCGCAGGCTTCGATCAGGATCCGCCACCATGCGGTTGCGTCGATCTCCGAGCGGCCGCCACGGTCGAGGCTCGCCGGCCCCGGAATCATGCTCTCGGCCAGCGTCGCGCCCTGGGCGTCGACGAGCGCGGCACGGAAGCTGGTGCCGCCGAGATCGCAGGCGAGGACGACGCTCATGGCTCGACGCTCATGGCACGACGTCCGGAGCCCGGCGCTGAATGAGGAGGCGGTCGACGGTCTGGAGGGTCAAGTCAGTGCCGATCTCGATGATCACGGCCGGTCGGCGGAAGGCCGCGCTTCAGGTTGCCGACGATGTCCTGGCGATCGATCACGATGCGGCCCCTCTCCAGCGCCGCATGTGAGGGACAAGCCCAGGATAAATCAAGCCGGCGCGAACGGCGCCCGCTGCAGTCCCCCGGGTCGTTTGCCGAATGGCGGGGCCGGGGTTGGTCGGGTTCAGGCGCCGTTCTTCATCAACTCCCTGGCGATGATCGTGCGCTGAATCTGGTTCGTGCCTTCATAGATCTGCGTGATCTTGGCGTCACGGTAGAGCCGCTCGACCTCGAAGCCCTGGATGTAGCCGGCGCCCCCGAATATCTGTACGGCATTGGCGGTCTGGGCGACGGCCATGTCGCTCGCGAAGCATTTGGCGATCGAGGCAGCCGAGGTCGCCGAGGCACCGGCGTCGATCAGGCCGGCAGCCCGTTCGACCAGGGCGCGGCCGGCGGCGATGTCCTTGGCCATATCGGCCAGCATCCATTGCAGGCCCTGGTTCTCGAGGACCGGCTTGCCGAACTGGCGGCGCTCCCGGGCGTAGCCGAGCGCGGCCTGCAGCCCGGCCTGGGCGATGCCGACCGCCAGCGCGCCGATGCCGACGCGGCCCTTTTCCAGCACGCTCATCATGATGTGGAAGCCGCGATTGATCTCGCCGAGCAAGGCGTCAGCAGGCAGCCGGACATCGCCGAAGCTCAGGCCGCCGACCTGGCTCGCGCGCTGGCCCATCTTGTGCTCCTTCTGGCCGCGCGAGACGCCCTTGGCGTGCAGATCGACGATGAAGATGCTCATGCCGCGATGCCCGGCCTGCGGGTCGGTCGAGGCGAGCACGAAGCCGAGATCGGCGACCGGCGCGTTGTGGATCCAGAGCTTGCCGCCGTTCAGCACCCAGCCTTCGGCCGTGAGCGTCGCCGTCGTCCTGACACTGGACAGATCCGAGCCGGCCTCCGCCTCGGTGAGGCAATAGGCGACGCGGGTGCGGGCCTTGAGGATGTCCGGCAGATGGCGCGCCTGCTGCGCGGCTGTGCCGTAGCGCGTGAGCAGCGTCCCGATCAGCTCGACCAGGCCGCATTGGTCGGCGATCGAGGCGTAGCCCCGGGACAGCTCCTCCATGACGATCGTATAGGCCAGCGTGTCGAGCCCCGCCCCGCCGAGCGCTTCGGGGACGGTGATGCCGAACAGGCCGAGCTCGGCCATCTGCTGGTAGATCTCGGCTGGAAAGGCCTCGCTGCGGTCAAGTTCCACTGCCGCGGGACGGATGATCTCGTCGGCGAAACGGCGCGTGGTGTCGCGGATCTGGTCGTAGATGGCGGTGTCGATCGTCATGGCGGCGGCCGGGCTTTCGGGGTGCGAGGAGCGAGGGTTCGATCGTTCTGGAGATACCCCTTGGCGAGGTGCTGTCACCTCGCCTTCAGAGCCAGATGAGGCTTGCCTTGTGCGCGGGATACAAGGCGGCCCTTGTGCGAAAGCCGGTTCCTCCTTTGACGCGTCATGCTCTAAGGAACGAGTTGATCGGCCGCGCCGCTTGCCGGAGCGATGTGGTTCGCGCGACTTTAAAACACGGTGGCCGGGTTCGACCGACTCCTGACGATCTGGGAATAAGGAAACCTGGTCTTGATCGAGCCTACGCCGCCTGCTTGTTCCCGTCGCCCTGTCCGGATGCGGCGCTGAGATGGGCTATCAATTCGAATTCGCGGATGTCTTCGCCTATTGGCCGGATCTGCTTGCGGGCGCGCTCCACACGCTGGTGCTGTCGGGGCTGGCCATGGCGATCGGCATGGTCGTGGCGGTGCTTGGCGCGCTCGGCAAGACGTCGGGCCCGCGCTGGCTGCAATGGTTCCTCGACGGCTATATCGAGGCGATCCGCAACACGCCCTTCCTGATCCAGATCTTCATGATCTATTTCGGCTTGCCTGCGGCCGGCATCCGCTTGTCCTCGGACACGGCAGCCCTGCTCGCGCTCGTGGTCAATGTCGGCGCCTACGGCATCGAGATCATCCGCGCCGGCATCGAGAGCATTTCCAAGGGCCAGATCGAGGCGGGCAAGTCGCTCGGCCTGCGGCCCCTGCAGATCTTCCGCTTCATCATCCTGAAACCGGCGATCCAGGCGATCTATCCGTCGCTGACCAGCCAGTTCATCCTGCTGATGCTGAATTCGAGCGTCTGCTCGGCGATCGCGGCAAGCGAGCTGACGGCGGCTGCCGGCGATATCCAGTCGCGCACCTTCCGCAGCTTCGAGGTCTATTTCATCGTGACCTGCATGTATTTTGCCATGTCGGTGCTGTTCTGGGGCGCTTTCGCCGCCATCGAGCGCATCTGGCTGCGCAAACCCAGCCTGCGCTAGGAGAGCCGACAATGCGCGTCCTCAACGAAGGCGACATCTTCTTCATCGTGACGGCCGTCCGCTGGACACTGCTGCTCTCCCTGGCCGCCTTCATCGGCGGCGGCATCGGTGGGCTCGTCGTGGCGCTGGCGCGCACGGCTGAGTTCAAATGGCTGCGCTTCCTGGCGCTCGGCTACATCAAGATCTTCCAGGGCACGCCCCTCCTGATGCAGCTCTTCCTGGCCTTCTTCGTGCCGGGCATCTTCGGCATCGACATCGATCCCTGGGGCGCCGCGGCGGTGGGCCTCTCGCTGCATGCCAGCGCTTTTCTCGGCGAAATCTGGCGCGGCTCGATCGAGGTCGTGCCGCGCGGCCAATCCGAAGCCGCACGCGCGCTCGGCCTGACCTATGTGCCGCGCATGTTCCTGATCGTCATCCCGCAGGCCTTCCGCATCGCGATTCCGCCGACGATCGGGTTCCTGGTGCAGTTGATCAAGGGCACCTCGCTCGCCTCGATCATCGGCTTCGTCGAGATCACGCGCGCGGCGCAGATCATCAACAACGCGACGTTCCGACCCTTCACGATCTTCGCGCTCGTCGCGCTCGTCTATTTCCTGATCTGCTGGCCGCTCTCGGCCTATAGCAAGATCATGGAACGGAGACTGACCGTCGCAAGCCGGTGAGTGTCAACGACTAGAAAAATACCATCGCGATCACAGGAGAAACGACCATGACCATGCTGAAGACGATATCGCGCAGGGCCATATTCCGCAGAGCCATGGGCCTGACGCTGGCGCTCGGCCTCGCAGCGGCGCTGCTGCCGTTCGGCCGTAACGCCGCTGCGGCTGCGACGCCGGACGAGATCAAGGCGCGCGGCAAGTTTCTGGTCGGCGTGCTGACCGACTACCCGCCCTTCGGCGGCACCGACGCCAACCAGAAGCCGGCGGGCTACGATGCCGATGTCGCCGTGCTGATGGCGAAGGCGCTCGGCGTGCCGCTCGAGCTCGTGCCGGTAACCGGCCCCAACCGCATCCCCTATCTCCTGACCAACAAGATCGACGTCCTGATCGCCACTTTCGGCATCACGGCCGAGCGCCAGAAGCAGGTGCTGTTCTCCAACCCCTACAGCGCCCTGACGATCTATGTGCTGGCGCCCAAGAACGTCGTCATCCAGAAGCCCGAGGACCTGAAGAACGTCTCGATCGGCACGGCGCGCGCCAGCACGCAGGACACCGCGATCAGCGCGATCATGCCTCCCGGCACCCAGCTCAAGCGCTATGACGACGATGCGACCGCCCTGCAGGCGATCATCTCCGGCCAGATCCAGGCGATCGGTGCGAGCAACACCATCCTGGCGCAGTTGAACAAGGACTATCCCCAGCTCAACATCGAGCCGAAGATCACCTTGAAGGAGCAGGCCAACGGCATGGCCTTCCGCAAGGCCGATACCGCGCTGGCGGAATGGTCGAACAAGTTCATCGCCGAGATCGCCGCCAATGGCCAGCTCAGCGAGATCAACAAGCGCTGGTTCGGCATCCCGCTCTCGTCCCTCCCGCCGATGCCGACCTTCTGAGCGAGGTTGCCGGTTCGCGCGGCTGCCGGACAAGGCGGCCGCGCGAGCGTCGAGCGGCTCAATCGCGATTGCCCGCGGTGACCGCCTGGCAGGATTGCCGGATAACCAGGGTGGTCGGCAGCTTGAGCGCACGCGAGGTCGCTGGCGCCTCGCCGCGCATGCGCTCCAGCAGCATCGTGGCGGCATGGCGGCCCATCTCGGCGAGGTTCCAGCGGATCGCCGTCACGCCCGGAGAGTAGAGCTCGGCGAGGTCTGAATCGCTGCCGGCGACAAGGGCGACATCGCGGCCGACCTCGCGGCCGAGTGCGCGCAGCGCCCGCAGGCTGCCGCCCAGCGTATCCATGGCGGCGACGAAGAAGGCGGTCGGCGCATCCGGCAGGCTGAGCAGCGCCATCGTCTCGCGGAAGGCGTCCTCCTGATCGAGGACCCGCTCGCGCAGCAGCCCGGGATCGATCGCGACCCCGGCCGCAGCGCAGGCCGCGCGAAAGCCCTCGACGCGGCTGCGCGAGGGAAAGGCCTTGAGGTCGCCGACGAGCATGGCGATGCGGCGATGGCCGAGGCCAAGCAGATGCTGGGTTGCGGCCCTGGCCCCGCCGAAATGATCGACCGTCACCCGGTCCAGCGTCCCGATATGGTCGCGGTCGATCAGCAGCACGGGCACGCCCGCCTCGGCGAGCGCCCTGGCGACGCCGGCATGACCCTCGTCGCTGATCGTCATCATGATGCCGTCGACGCGGCGGCGCTCGAAGGCGCGCAGCAGCGCCATCTCGACATCGGGCTGGTTCGTCGTGCTCGACAACAGCAGCGTGTAGCCGTTCTCGCGGAAGATCCGCTCGGCTTCCTTGATGTAGGTCGCGAATTGCGGAATGTCGAAATCCCGGATGGCGCAGGCGACCATCTTGGTGGTGCCGCCGCGCAGGCTCTGGGCGACGACATCCATCTCGTAGCCGAGATCGTCGATCGCTGCCTGCACCTTGCGGCGGACGGCCTCCGTCACGGTCGGGTTGGCGTTGAGCACGCGCGAGACTGTGCCGACCGCCACGCCCGCCGCCTGCGCGACATCGCGCAGCTTGACCTGCCTCGGCTTGGCTTGCGTGCTCATGCAGTTCCCGTCGGATGGGCCGCACTTGACGAAACTGCGGTGAACCGGTTCATAATTGATCCCCTTTCGCAACGCAACCCTAGCCGGAACGGATGACGCCTCAAGCCCGAACCGCTGGTAGCGTCTGGGTCATCCTCTGGCTCGGCGCGGTGGCCTTCGCCAATGCGCTGGGCTCGGTGATGGTCTTTCCGCTGGCGCCGTTCCTGGCCGATGATCTGAGGGTGCCAGCTCAGGATGTCGCCTATACCAGCGTCTATTTCAATGGCGCGGCGGGGCTGGGCGGGATCGTCGGAGCCCTGCTGCTGGGGCGGATCGAGCGCCGCAGCGCGCTGCTCGGGGCGCTTGTCGGGCTGGGCCTCACGACCGGGCTCGCGGCGCTCGCGCCTGATTTCTTCTGGCTGCTGCTCGGCCGTCTGTGCGCCGGTCTCTGCGCCGGGCCGCTCCTGGCGGTGGTCTTCGCTGCGGCCGCCGACCTTGCGCCGAAGGGCGGGCGCAATCGCGCTGTCAGTGCGATCGTCGGCTCCTATGGTCTGGCGCTGCTGCTCGGCTCGCCACTCGCGCTGGGGCTGATTTCGGCTGCGGGGAGCTGGCGCGCGCCTTTCATCGGCATGGCGGCCTTGTGCTTGGGGTTGGCCGTGCCAGTCCTGCTTGGCCTGCCGGGGCTCTCGAGACGGGCCGCGCAAGCGGATTTCGGGCGCACGCTGCTGCGCGATGTCGGGGCGATCCTGCTGCGCCCCGGCAGCCTGACGGGGCTCCTGCTGACAGCCGGCGCCTCCTTCGCGACCTTGCTGATCTCGCCGCATATCGGCACTTTCGCGCTGAAGAATCTGGGGGCGAGCACGGCCGAGCTCGGCTCGATCTATCTGATCGGTGGCAGTTTGGCGCTGCTGACGACGGGCTCCACCGGCTGGGTGATGGACCGCATCGGCTCGCGGGCGGCGTCGCTGGGGGTGGGCGTCGCGCTGACGCTGCTTCTCAGCTGCGCCTTTCTGCTCCCCATGCCATTGCCGATCATGGCGCCCGTCCTCGGCCTAATCCTGGCGGCGCAGCTCGCCCGCAGCACCGTCGCCCAGGCGAGCGCCAGCCGGGTGCCGCGCTGCAGCGAGCGGACGGCCTATCAATGCCTGGTCTCGGCCGCGACCAGCCTGGCCCAGGCGGCGGGGGCGGGCGGCTCGACCTTGCTCCTGTCAGAGCGCACCGATGGGCATCTGCTCGGAATGGAGCGGCTGGCGCTGATCAGCATCGTGCTGTGCTGGGTCTCGCTATGGCTCGTCACGCGGCTCGAGCGCCAGATCGGGCGGTCGGCGTCGCTTATCGATGCATCACGCTAAAAATTTGTGCATTTTTGATGAACCGGTTCATTGTGTGCCGACAGAGGTGGTGATTAGCTGAGTGGGTATCGCTGCACCAGGGGACCACTGCCATGCGCTTCCGCCTGCTCCTCGGCCGCCTTCTCGTCGCATCGACCTGTGCCTGCGCCTCGCTGGCCGCGAGCGCGCAAACCCTGCCGCGCCTGAACTTCGCCGGCTCCGTGACCTGGATCGGTCAAGTGCCGATCCTGGTCGCGATCGAGAAGGGCTTCTTCCGCGAGCAAGGGCTCGACGTGCAGGTCCAGGTCATCGTCAACTCCGCCGACCGGATCCGCGCGATCGCTGCCGGCGATGCTGCCTTCAGCAATCTCGGCCGCGTCTCGGTGATCAGCGAGATGGCGCGCGGCAACGAGGCCTTCTCGATCTTCGCCAATGTCGACGACTCGCCGGGGCAGGAGGGCTGCTGGGCCCGCCCGGGCATCGCCTCGGTCAAGGATCTGAAGGGCAAGCCGGTGGCGGCCAATTCCTCGGCCGAGATCACCTTGATGGGGCTTCTCTCCGAAAGCGGCATGACATTGCAGGACACCGACTATCGCAGCCTGCCCGGCACCGAGATGGCGGCTGCGCTCAGCCATGGCGATGTCCAGGCGGCCTGCGTCTGGCAGCCCTTGCTTGATCGCCTGAAGCAGGCGGTGCCCGAAGGCAAGCTGCTCGGAACCGACAAGGACACGGCGATCTATCGTGATTTCGGCACCATGGCCGCAGGCGACATCGTCATCATCTCGCGCAAGCTCGCTAGGGAGGATCCCGCCACCGCCAAGAAGATCGCGGCAGGGGTGCTCAAGGGGGCCGACTTCACCATCGCCAATCCCGGGGAGGCGGGGGCTGCAGTCGCGACCTATTTCCGCCAGACGCCGGAACAGGTCACGGCGGCAATCAAGGGCTTCCAGTTCTTCGGCAGCGCGGGCTGGCCCGAGCATATGCGCCGGCACCGAGGGCAGATCAAATACCTGACCAAATTGCTGCATGGCGCCGGCAAGATTCCGGCTGCTCCCGACACCGACCTCTGGGTCGACACCAGCTTCGTGCCCGGGGTGAAGTGATGACGATGCGCGACCATATCGCGGTCGGAACGCGGCGCTTGCCGCGCTTGGCGATCGACTGGCCGGGGCGGGCCACTCTGGTCAGCATGGCCTCGGTCCTGGTCTTCATCGCGCTGTGGGCGCTTGCGACCGCGACGGGCTGGATCTCGCCGCTGTTCCTGCCGTCCCCGGTCGCGGTGGCGCAGGCGGCCGCCAAGCTGGTGCTGTCGGGCGATCTCTGGCGGGCGGTGCTCGCCTCGTCGGCCCGCGTCTTCGCCGGCTTCTTCCTGGCGGCGATCGTCGCAATTCCGCTCGGCGTGGCGATGGCGACCTTCTGGCCGGTGCGGGCGATTGTCAGCCCGTTCATCTCGCTGCTGCGGCCCCTGCCGTCGATCACCTGGATTCCGCTGACGATTCTGTGGCTGGGCATCGGCGAGCAGCAGAAGGTGACGATCGTCTTCCTGGGAAGCTGGGTCTACATCCTGCTCGCGACCTATGAGGCGACACGGCGCGTCGACCCGCTCCTGGTTCGGGCCGCGCGCAATCTCGGCGCGGGTGATCTCACCGTGATGCGCGAGGTGATCTTTCCCGGCGCGCTGCCCGGCATCCTGGCGGGGCTGAAGGTCTCGCTCGCCATCGCCTGGTCCTGCGTGCTCTCGGCCGAGATGATCGCGGCGCGCAACGGCCTGGGCTCGCTGATCTGGGAGGCCAAGGACTGGGGCGACATGACCGTCGTGCTGGTCGGCATGGTTTCGATCTCGCTGACCGTGCTCGCGGCCGACGTCCTCGCGAACCGGATCGAAATCCTGCTGCAGCCCTGGGAACGCCACCGGCGCCACTGAGCCGGCCCCCGTCACGATCGGACACACCATGCCCGCCATCCTCAGCGCAGAGCACGTGACCAAATCCTACCCCGCTGGCGGCGCCGATGTCGTCGCTGTCCGCGACCTGTCGCTGGATGTCGAGGAGGGCGAATTGCTCTGCCTGCTCGGCGCCTCGGGCTGCGGCAAATCGACGATGCTGAACCTGTTTGCCGGCTTCGCCAGCCCAACAAGCGGGCGCGTCCTGCTCAGGGGCGCCCCGATCACCGGCATCGAGCCGCGTTGCGGCATGGTGTTCCAGTCCTATGCGCTGTTTCCCTGGAAGACAGTGCGCCAGAATGTCGAATTCCCGCTGCGCATGCGCGGCGTGCCGCGGCATGAGCGGCGGGGCATGGCCGAGTTCTTCATCGACATGGTCCAGCTCAACGGCTTCGCCGACCATTACCCGGCCGAGCTTTCGGGCGGCATGCAGCAGCGCGTGACGCTGGCGCGCAGCCTCGCCGCCGATCCGGAGGTGCTGCTGATGGACGAGCCTTTCGCGGCGCTCGACGCGATGACGCGCCAGGTGATGCAGGACGAATTGCTGCGCATCCAGGAGCGGAGCGGCAAGACCATCGTCTTCATCACCCATAATATCGACGAGGCGATCGTGCTGGGACACCGCATCGTCGTGATGTCGGCTCGGCCGGGGCGCATCCGCACGATCATTCCCAATGCCTTGCCCAGGCCGCGCGACATCCATGTCCAGACATCGCCGGCCTTCGCGGAGCTGAAGAACGAGATCTGGAACCATGTCGAGGAGGAGGTCACGCAGCACATGGCGGCCTCCCGCCTGGCCGAGCCAGCCTGAGACAGTCGGAGCCCCGGAGAAGGACACAAACTCCCCATGCAGAAGCGTCAGATGCGGCTCGTTGCCTTTCTCAAGGCCGGCCCGACCTGCCACCACCACGGCATGTGGCGGCACCCCGAGACCGATAACGGCTTTCTCGAGCCCGATTGGTACGAGCACATCGCCCGAGTGCTGGAAAAGGGCTGCTTCGACGGGCTGTTCTTCGCCGATGTGCTCGGCATCTACGATTATTACAACCGCAGTTTTGCGACCATGGTCGGCAAGGGCGGCGCGCTCAGCCTGCTCGATCCCTTGCCGATCCTGGCGATGATGGCGCGGGTGACGCGGCATATCGGGTTGGGCGCGACACTCTCGACGACCTTCCACAATCCCTATCAGATCGCTCGCACGCTCGGCACGCTCGACATTCTGAGCAAGGGCCGCATGGCCTGGAACGTCGTGACCTCGGCGAGCAATCTGGAGGCCCGCAATTTCGGTTTCGAGGCGATCCCGGGCCGGGAGGAACGCTATGGCCGCGCCGATGAGGTGCTGGAAGCCTGCATGGCGCTTTGGCAGAGCTGGGACGAGGGAGCGCTCGTTATCGACAAGGAGACCGGCCGCTTCGCCGACCCCGCCAAGCTGCACTATGCCGATTACCGCGGCGAATGGGTCAGGACGCGCGGACCGTTGACTGTGCCGCGCTCGCCGCAGGGCCATCCGGTGATCATGCAGGCTGGCTCGTCGGGGCCCGGCAAGGCCTTCGCGGCGCGCTGGGCGGAGATGATCTTCACCTTGCAACACACGGCGCAGGACATGCGCCGCTTCCGCAGCGAGATGCGCGCGGCGATCGAGGCTGCCGGCCGCGATCCCGATCATTGCGCCGTGCTGCCCTCGGTCGATCCCATCATCGGCGAGACGGTCTCGATCGCCCGCGAGAAGCAGGATTTCGTCAACAGCCTGGTCGATCCCGAACTGGGCATGGCGCTGATGTCCTCGCATATCGGCACCGATCTTTCGCGCTTTCCGATCGATCAGCCAGTGGTCGACCTGCCGCTCGAGGAAGGCTCGCGCGGCTCCTTCGAGGTGATTCTGCAAGGCACCAGGGCCGAGGGGTTGACGCTGGGCGAGGCGGCAAAGCGCTTCGCGACCAGCGAGCTCGCGCCGCAGATCGTCGGCACGCCCGTGCAGGTCGCAGACCAGCTGGAGGCGATGTTCACAAGCGAGGCCTGCGACGGCTTCATCCTGACCCCGACCGTATCGCCGGGCACCTGGGAGCAGTTTTCGCGGGCCGTGGTGCCGATCCTGCAGAAGCGCGGATTGATGCGCAGCTCCTATGAAGGCGCGACATTGCGGGAGAACCTCCGGGCTGGAGCGAAGCCCCGCGACACCGCGCAGGGGAGGGCGGCATGACGGCTCCCGTCATCGGCTTCGTCGGCTTCGGCGAGGCGGCGCAGTGCTTCGCGCGCCATCTGACCGCCAACGGCGCTGCTGCGCCGCTGGTCTTCTGCGAAGGTCGTACGAACCGCCCGCCCTATTCGGAGCCGTTCCGCTTGCAGGTGCGCGAAACGGGTGCAGAATTGCTGGACACGCTCGAGGCGCTGCTGGCACGGGCCGACATCGTGATCTCGGCTGTCGTCGTCGCGACCGCCGCTGAAGTCGGGGCTGCGATCGCGGCTGGCTTGCGGCCGGGCGCGCTCGTCGTCGACATCAACGCCTCGACGCCATCAAGCAAGATCGCCGTTGCCGAGGCGGTGCAGGCCAGGGGCGGCGCCTATACCGACGCCAATCTGATGGGCGCGGTCAGCATCTATGGCGCGAAGGTGCCGCTCTATTGCTCGGGCGATGGGGTCGAGCGTTTCACTGCCGTCTTCGCCCCGTTTGGCTTCACCATCGAGAGCGCCGGTCCGCGCGCGGGAGACGCGGCGGCTGTGAAGATGCTGCGCAGCGTCGTCACCAAAGGCATCGAGGCCCTGGTGATCGAGGCGATGACGGCCGCCTCCGCTGCCGGTGTGCGGGCGCAGGCGCTGCGCGGGATCTGCGAGCCGATGGACGCGACGCGCTTCAGCACCTTTGTCGACATGTGCATCAGGACCGATGTGCTGCATGCCGAGCGGCGTGCGGTCGAGATGGACGGCGTCGCGGAGGGCATTCGCGAGCTCGGGCTGGATCCGGTGATGACGCAGGCGACCTGCACCCGTTTGCGGGCCTCGGCCGCGCTCGGTCAGCGCGAGGCCTTCGTCGCGCGGACAAGCTACACGGCCGACGACGTCCTCGACGCCTATCGCGCCCGATCTGGAGAACTGCCGTGTCGATGAGCGCGCTCAAGCTGCCGAATACGGAACGCGAAGACGACGCCACTGGCGGCGTGGCGCTCGACACGCGCGAACTGCGCCGCGCTCTCGGACAATTCGCGACCGGCGTCGCCGTGGTGACGACGCATGAGCGCGGCGGTGATCCGGTCGGCCTGACGCTGAGCTCATTCAACACCGTCTCGCTCGACCCGCCGCTGATCCTGTTCAGCGTCGCGCGCAAGGCGCGCAGCCTCGAACATCTGCTGCAGGCGCAGAGCTTCGCCATCAACATCCTGCATCGCGAGCAGGAGGCCATTTCCAACCGCTTCGCCCAGTCGGTCGCGACCAAATGGGATGGCGTCGATCAACGTCCCGGCCGGACCGGAGCGCCCTTGCTGCCCGGTGCGCTCGCCCATTTCGAATGCCGTTGTTATGCGCAGCATGATGGCGGCGACCACGTCATCTTCGTCGGTGAGGTGCTTCGCTTCGATTGCGAGCCGATCGATGCGCCGCTGATCTTCTGCCGGGGGCAATATCGCAGCCTGGACGGTTCGCGATAAGCGGCCACGGCCGCTGAAGCCGTGGTTCACATAGGCGTTATTGCAAGCCTCGCTCTCCGAAAATGCGGCATATGCCGATATGCCGCGAACGCGCTTCTTGCTAATGGAAGAGGCGCGGCGTCGATGCACTGATCTGGACTATCTTGCCGATCGAGACGCGGCTCAATCCACCACTGTTCCGCATTCTGCAGGATATGTTTCCATGACGAGCATCAATCATCGCGTCGCCGATCATGCGATCGACCCGCTTTTCCTTGAGCGCTGGTCGCCGCGCGCCTTCACCGTCGATGGCATCTCGGAGGCCGGGCTCTTGTCCCTGTTCGAGGCGGCGCGCTGGGCTCCGTCCTCCTATAATTCGCAGCCCTGGCGGTTCGTTTATGCGCGGCGCGGCACGGCGCATTGGGACAAGCTGCTCGGCCTGCTGAACGAGTTCAACGCCTCCTGGGCCAAGCATGCCGCCGCTTTGGTCATCGTGGTCTCGAAGCAGGCCATGGCCGTTCCCGGCAAGACCGAAGAGGTGCCGTCCTACAGCCATTCCTTCGATGCCGGGGCGGCCTGGGCCCAGCTTGCCTTGCAGGCGACACGGTCCGGCTGGCAGGCCCATGGCATGGTCGGCTTCGATCATGCGCGCGCGGCGACCGAACTGAACGTGCCGGCCGGCTACCGCGTCGAGGCTGCGATCGCGATCGGCAAGCCGGGCGACAAGACGCAATTGCCAGAGGCGCTGCAGGCGCGTGAAACCCCGAGCCAGCGCAATCCGCTCTCGGCCAGCGTCTTCGAAGGCGCCTTTCCGGCAGGCTGACGATCATGATCCTCGATGAACGCACCTACGCGATCAAGCCGGCCCATGTGCGCGACTATCTCGATCTCTATGTCCGCGAGGGCATGGAGCTGCAGGTCTCGCATCTCGGCCAGCTGATCGGCTGGTTCACCACCGATACGGGCGTCGTCAACGAAGTCGTCCATATGTGGCGCTTCGAGGATGCGGGCGATCGCGAGCGCCGGCGTGGGGCGATGGAGGCCGATCCGCGCTGGCAGGAGTTCCGCGCCAAGGCCGCGCCCTATGTGCTGGAGATGCGCAGCCGCATCCTGCGCCCCACGGCGTTCTCGCCGTTGCGCTGAAAGCCGCGTTCCACCTACAGCATCGGCTTCTTCCGAAAACCGGCCTCCACTTTTCGGGCCGATGCTCTGGTCGAGCGCTCAGCCGCGACCGGGCCGTTTATCCGCCGCCAGATCTGCCCGATCTGGTGGCGGCTTCGCACTCCCGCTAGAGCGGTGTCCACTTCGCTCGACAACGCTCACGTTCACAAGGACGCCCCGCGATGCCGCTTTCGATCGACCATATCGTCATTGCCGTCACCGATCTCGATCAGGCCGTTCGCGACTATGAGGCGCTGGGCTTCACGGTGCTGCCCGGCGGCGAGCATCCGCGCGGCTCGCGCAATGCGCTCGTGGTGCTGGGGGACGGCGCTTATCTCGAAATCATCGCCTTTTCCCGGCCGGTGCCGGATTTCCGCTGGTGGCGCGTGCTGGACGAGGCCGGCAACGGGCTGGTCGATTACGCCCTGCTGCCGGATTCGCTCGATCTCGACCTGGCTCGCGCCCGCGCCGGCGGAATCGTGATGGAGGGCCCGATCGACGGCGCGCGCCTGCAGCCCGACGGCACGCGCCTGGCCTGGCGCTCGGCGCGGCCGCCGGAAAGCGACATCCCCTTCCTGTGCGAGGATGTCACGGCGCGGGCGCTGCGCGTGCCGGAGGGTGCGGCCCGCACGCATGCGAACGGAGTCACGGGCGTTGCCGGCGTGACCGTGGCGGTCCGCGACCTTGGCGTATCGGCAGCACGCTATCGCACCCTGCTCGGCCAGGCGCCTGTCGCCAGCGGCGGCGTGCCGGGGCTCGGCTTCGGGCTCGTGCAATTCCAGCTCGGCCGCCAGATCCTGTCGCTGGCCGAGGGGCGGGCCGAAGCCTGCGAAGGGCTAACGCGCCATCTCGAACAGCGTGGCCAGGGCGCCTATGCGATCTCGTTCTTCGGCGGGAAGGACCAGGCGCTCGACACCAGCCTCGCCCATGGCGCGAGGCTGGAGATCGTCAGGGAGCGCTGAGGGCCTGTCTGGAACCTCCGGCCCTCATTCTGAGGAGCCGCGAAGCGGCGTCTCGAAGGATGCTCCAGATGGTTCCAGAGCCTCCTGGAGCATCCTTCGAGACGCGGGCTAAAGCCCGCCCCTCAGGACGAACGCTCAGAGGGAGTCCAAGCAGCTTCGGACGTCTCTAATAAGCGCGCAAACCCAGCGCCGTGGTCGCTTCCTCGATCATCCAGCCGAGCCGTTCATAGTCACCGCGCCAGTAGACCAGGGCGGCGTCGTCGCGGCCGAGCCTGACCTCCCGGACCCGGCCGATGATGATGGCGTGGGAGTGGCGCTCGATGATCTCCTCGACCTCGCAATCGAGGCTGGCCAGGGCGCCGAGCAGGAGCGGCGCGCCGGATACACCGCTCGTCCAGTCCGCATCGGCGTAGCGCGCGGCGCCCTTCTCGCCGCCCCGGCCGGCGAAGCGATCGGCGACCTGCTTTTGGGTCGCACTCAGGAAATTCACGCCGAAGCTGCGGTGACGCTGGAGCACGGGATAGCTCGACGAGCTCAGATTGAGGCCGAAGAAGATGGTCGGCGGCTCGGCCGAGAGCGAGGAGACCGAGGTCGCGGTCAGGCCGGTGCGGTCTTCGCCGTACCCTGTCGTGATCACGCTGACGCCGCCGGCGCGATGGCGGAAGGCGGCGCGGAAGGTGGCCACATCGTCGTGGACCGGGCGGATCGCCTTGGGCAGCGGGGTGATGACGGCCATCGCTTCCATCTCCTTCAGATCGCGTATTCCGGCGGGTTGGCGTCTTCGCGGATCAGGTCCTTGAGGATGCGCTCTTCGAGCAAGGCGAGGTCGACCGAGCCGCGCCGGCGCGGGCGCGGCAGGTCGACCGCGATATCGAGCGTGATGCGGCCCTCGTCGATCATCACGACGCGATCGGCGAGCGTCAGCGCCTCGGAGACGTCATGCGTCACCAGGATCGCGGTGAAGCCCTGGGCGAGCCAGACCCGCTCCAGCAGCCCCTGCATCTCGATGCGGGTCAGCGCGTCGAGCGCGCCGAGCGGCTCATCCAGCGCCAGCACGCGCGGCCGGCTGACCAAGGCGCGGGCGAGCGCGACGCGCTGGCGCTGCCCGCCGGAGAGCAGAGCGGGCCATTGCTGCGCCTTCGCTTCGAGCCCGACGGCGCGCAAGGTCTGGAAGGCGCGCTCCTCGGCCTCGGGCAGCTTGCGCTCGGCGCCCAGCCCGACCTCGACATTGGAGAGCACGCGCGCCCAGGGCAGCAGGCGCGGCTCCTGGAACATGATGCGCGGGGTCGCGGCGGCGGTGCCGGCCTGACCGAAACTGAGCGTGCCTTCGCTTGGCGTATCGAGCCCGGCGAGAATGCGCAGCAGCGTGCTCTTGCCGCAGCCGCTGCGCCCGACGATGGCGAGGAACTGCCCCGCGGGCACGTCGAGATCGATTCCGCGCAGAACCTCAAGCTCGCCGAAGCGCTTCTTCAGGCCCCGTATCGCGATCGGCTGGCCGCGCGCGGCCCGGGCTTTCGCCGACTGGTCCTCGAACAGGGCCTCGAAAAGCCGGGCGCCCGGCGCCAATGTCGCTGTCGTCATGGCCGGCTCCTCACGGCTTCTCGAAGGCGGGGTGCCAGGAGAGGCAGAGCCGCTCCAGCAGGCGCACCACGGAGTCCGCGAGCTTGCCCAGCGCCGCGTAGATCACGATCGCCAGCACGACGACGTCGACCAGCATGAACTCGCGCGCATTCATCGCCATGTAGCCGATGCCGGAATTGGCCGCGATCGTCTCCGCCACGATCAGCGTCAGCCACATGATGCCGAGCGCATAGCGCACGCCGACGAAGATCGAGGGCAGGGCGCCGGGCAGGATGACGCGGCGGAACAGCTCGAAATTGCTCATGCCATAGGAGCGACCCATCTCGACGAGCTGGCTGTCGACGGTGCGCACGCCATGGAAGGTGTTGATATAGATCGGGAAGAAGACGCCGAGCGAGGTCAGGAAGAGCTTTGCCTCCTCCTCGATGCCGAACCATAGGATGACCAGAGGGATCAGCGCCAGGTTCGGGATGTTGCGCACCATCTGGATGGTGGTGTCGGTGACGCGCTCGGAGGTCTTGGACAGGCCGTTGAACAGCCCGAGCGCGAAGGCGAGCGAGCCGCCGAGCAGGAAGCCGGAGATGGCGCGCTTGAAGCTGACCGCGATGTTTTCGGCGAGCTGCCCGTTGAGCGTCAGCCGCCAGCCGGCGGCGAGCACGTCGCTCGGTGCCGGCAGGACGTTGGCGGCGATGAAGCCCAGCCGCGAGGCTGCTTGCCAGACCACGAGAATCGCAAGCGGCAACAGCCAGGGCGTCAGGCGCGCGAGCCATGGCTGCAGCGGCTTGAGGTCGGGCAGGCGCAGGCTGGCGCGTTGCGGGCGCGGGATCGGTTCTGCGCGGTCGGTCATGAGCTCGCGGCCCGCTTCTGCTCGGGCTTGGCGTCATTGGCGATGGTCTCGCCGAAGGGGCCGTTATTGACGATGCCGTTGATCACGGGCTTGCCGTGGTTGAGCGGCAGCAGCGGGAAGACCAATTCGGCGAAGCGGTAAGCCTCCTCCAGATGCGGGTAGCCCGACAGGATGAAGCTGTCGATGCCGAGCGCCATGTACTCCTTGATCCGGGCCGCCACCTGTTCGGGGCTGCCGACCAGAGCCGTGCCGGCCCCGCCGCGCACCAGGCCGACGCCGGCCCAGAGATTGGGCGAGATCTCGAGCTTGTCGCGGTTGCCGCCATGCAGCGCCGACATCCGCCGCTGGCCCTCGGAATCCATGCGGGCGAAGATCTGCTGCGACTTGGCGATGGTGGCGTCGTCGAGATGGCTGATCAGCTTGTCGGCCGCCGCCCAGGCCTCGGCCTCGGTCTCGCGGACGATGACGTGCAAGCGAATGCCGAAGGAGAGTTTCCGCCCCGCCGCTTTGGCCGCGGCGGAGACGGTCGCGATCTTCTCGGCGACCGCCACTGGGGGCTCCCCCCAGGTCAGGTATTTGTCGATGGTCTCGGCCGCGACATCGATGGCGGCGGGCGAGGAGCCGCCGAAATAGAGCGGCGGCCCGCCGGCCTGCGTCGAGGGATAGAGCAATTGCCCATCCTCGATGCGGATATGCTTGCCCTCATGCCGCACGGTCTCGCCGCGCAGCAGGGCGGAATAGACCGAGAGGAACTCGCGGGTGACCTCGTAGCGCTCGTCATGCGACAGGAAGATGCCGTCGCCGGCATTCTCGACCGGATCTCCGCCGGTGACGACATTGACGAGCAGCCGCCCGTTCGAGACGCGGTCGAGTGTCGCGGTCATGCGCGCCGCCAATGTCGGCGATTGCAGCCCGGGCCTGACCGCCACGAGATAGCGCAGGTTCTGCGTCAGCGGCGCGACCGCCGAGGCGACGATCCAGGAATCCTCGCAGCTTCGGCCGGTCGGCAGCAGGACGCCGTAATAGCCCAGCGTATCGGCGGCCTGGGCGATCTGGCGCAGATAGGCGAAATCGGTCTGGCGGCCGCCCGTGGCCGTGCCGAGATAACGGCCGTCGCCATGGGTCGGCAGGAACCAGAGGACATTGGCGCTGTGTGCAGGCGCGATGCTCATGAGGCGATCCTCTTCACGGCGCTGGCGATGGTGACGGGCTTCGGCAGCAGGCCGAGCGCGTGGAAGGTGTCGGCGATGCGCTGCTGCTCGGCGATCGTGGCCTCGTCGAGCGGCCTGATCCCGTAGCTTTGCCGCGCCAGCGCCAATTGCAGGATCGGGGCTGGAATGCCGGTCGAGGGGCTCAGCGCCTCGGCGACGGCGGTGATGTCGGCCTTGGCCCAGTCATCGACATCGCTCAATTGCTTGAGGAAGACCTTCAAGGCCGCGTCGTGATTGGCGACGAGCTTCTCGCTGGCGAGATAGAACTGGTGGTTGGCGACGATGCCGGTGCCATCGGTGAGCGTGCGCGCGCCGATCGTTGTCTCGGCCGCGGCCTGGAAGGGGTCCCAGATCGCCCAGGCGTCGACCGCGCCGCGCTCGAAGGCTGCGCGCGCATCGGCCGGGGTCAGGAACACCGGCGTGATGTCGGCATAAACGACGCCCGCCTTCTCAAGGGCCTTGACCAGCAGGTAATGGACGTTGGAGCCCTTGTTCAGCGCGACCTTCTTGCCCTTGAGCTCGGCGACCGACTGGATCGGGCTGCCCTTGGGTACGAGGATGGCCTCGCCCTTCGGTGCGGGCGGCTCATAGGCGACATAGACCAGCGGCGCGCCCGCGGCCTGGGCGAAGATCGGTGGCGCTTCGCCGGTGTTGCCGATGTCGATCGCCCCGACATTGATCGCTTCCAGCAATTGCGGGCCGGCCGGGAACTCGGTCCATGTGACCTTGTAGCCCAGCGGCTCCAGCGCCTTCTCCAGCGTGCCCTTGCCCTTGAGCAGGACGATCTTGCCGTATTTCTGGAAACCGACGCGCAGCGTCTTCTCCTGTGCGGAGGCCCCGGTCGCGGACAGGCTAAGCGCCAGGCTCGCGGCCGAGAGGGTCAGGAACGATCTCTTCGAAATCATCGGATGGGGTATCTTTCTCGGGTTCAGGACGGAGGAGGCCGATCGCTCAGGCGGTCGGTTTCCAGTCCCAGACGATGTCGCGGACATTGATCGGCTTGGGGATCAGCCCGAGCCGGTGGAAGCGATCGGCGACGCGCTGCTGCTCGTCGAGCACGCGTGGATTGAGCGGCGCGATGACGAAATCGGAGCGCTCGACCGAGCGCTTCCAGGGTTCGATCGGCAGGCCGGTCGCGGCCGCCTGGACGCTGGCGACCTCGTCGCGATGGCTGTCGGCCCAGCGCGCGACCTTGGCGAGCTCGTCATTGATCGCCGCGACGATCTCGGGGTTCTTCGCCGTGAAGTCGCGATTGGCGAGGTAAAACGAGTTCTGCGAGACGATGCCCTTCGACAGCGACAGGATGCGCACGCCGGGAATGGCCTCGGCGATGGCGAAGAACGGATCCCAGATCGTCCAGGCATCGACCGAGCCGCGCTCGAAGGCGGCGCGTGCATCCGCCGGCGGCAGATAGACCGGCGTGAACTCGTCATAGCCGAGCCCAGCTTTCTCGATCGCCGCGATGGTTAGGTTGTGCGAACTCGACGCCTTGGCGAAGGCGATCTTCTTGCCCTTGAGCTCGGCGAGCGTCTGGATCGGCGATTTCGGCGGCAGCAGGATCGCGGCGCCGGAGCCGGCGGCCTCCTGCGTCGCGACATAGAGCAGGTTCGCCTTGGCGGCCTGGGCGAAGATCGGGGGAGCGTCGCCGGTCGGGCCGTAATCGATCGAGCCGACGTTCAGCGCCTCCAGCAGCGGCGGGCCGAACTGGAACTCGACCCATTTGATCTCGATGCCTTGCGGCTTGAAGCGTTTCTCCAGCACGCCCTGCTGCTTGGCGATGAGCAGGACGCCGTTCTTCTGGAAGCCGATGCGCAGCTCCTTGGGCGAGAGGCTGGATTGAGCGATTGCGGCCCTCGAGGTGAGGGCGAGCGACGAGCCGGCTAAGCGGGCGATGAAATCTCTACGGTCCATGGCTTGAGGGCCCTTGTCTGGATCGAGGGGCGATAAGGGTTCAGGCGGCCTTGCGGGCGTCTTTGCGGGGGGCCTGGGCGGTGCGATGCGCGGCGGCGGTGCGGCGCGCCTGCTCGGCGGAATGAAAGGTCCGGCCGTCGAGCCTGTCGAAGGCCGGCTCGGAGGAGAAGAAGCGGAAGTTGCCGGGGGAGCCGACGATGATGCCGGCCGTCGTGCCGGAGATTTCGATGATGATGGCTTGGGACATGACTTTGCCTTGAGACATGGCTTTGCCTTCGCCGAGCGGGATCGGCGCCTTTTCGTCTGCGATGATTGAGTGAAGCCTCGGCGGTCAGCCGGGTCGGGCGCGCAATGGGCGCGCGGTCAACATCGGGTGGAGCGCAGGAAGGCGGAAACGCGCAGCAAGCCTCGTATCACGAAGTGGCTGAGATAGATCATGACCGTGTCTCCATCCATTGGGAGCCCACGAATTCATCGTGGTGCTTTTAGCGTTGGTGACGCGGCGCAAGCTGCTCCAGCAAATCCCGCGATCGATCCGGACGACATCGTTTCGATACTTGAGTATTTCTCGATCGATCGGGCCCGGTCAATGAAACGTCCTTTCAAAGATTGCTGTCCGAGAGGGATGACGACCTCTCCAGGTAGCGCTCCGCGATAGCCTTTCGCTCGGTGCCGCTTATCCGGGCAGTCTCGTATCCAGGCGGTCTCGTATCCCAGCAGGAGTCTTGGGCGCGAGCGTTGTCCGGCTGTCAGGCGAAGAACCGGTTCGCCGGGCGGGGCAGGCCGAGATTCTCGCGCAAGGTCTTGCCGGCATACTCCGTCCGGAACAGGCCGCGCCGCTGCAGCACCGGCACGACCTTGTCGACGAAGTCGTCGAGCCCTTCCGGCAGATAGGGGAACATCACGTTGAAGCCGTCGCTGCCGTGCGTCGTCAGCCACTCCTCCATCGAATCCGCGATGGTCTCGGGCGTGCCGACGAAGGCGAGCCCGCCATAGCCGCCCAGCCGCTGCGCCAATTGGCGCACGGTCAGATTCTCGCGCCGCGCCAGTTCGATGGTGCGCTCGCGGCCGCTCTTGCTCTGGTTGGTCTCAGGGATCTCGGGCAGCGGCCCGTCAGGGTCGAAGCCCGAGGCGTCATGGCCGAGCGCGATCGAGAGCGAGGCGATGGCGCTGTCGTAATGCACGAAGCTGTCGAGCAAAGCGCGCTTCCCCTGCGCCTGCTCGATCGTGTCGCCGACGACGGTGAGGACGCCGGGCAGGATCTTGAGATGGTCGGGATCGCGGCCGATCGCCGCCATCCGGCCCTTCACATCGGCATAGAAGGCCTGGCCGGCGTCGAGCGCCCGGTGCGCGGCGAAGACGACCTCGGCCGTCTCGGCCGCGAGTTGGCGACCGGGCTCGGAGGCGCCGGCCTGAACGATCACCGGCCAGCCCTGCGGCGGTCTTGCGATGTTGAGCGGGCCGCGCACCGAGAGATGCTCGCCCTTATGCGCCAATACATGCAGCTTTTCCGGGTCGAAGAAGAGCCCACTCTCGCGGTCGCGGGTGAAGGCGTCGTCGGCGAAGCTATCCCAGAGCCCGGTGACGACGTCGTAGAATTCGCGCGCCCGATCATAGCGCTCGCCATGGTCCATATGCTCGTCGAGCCCGAAATTCAGCGCGGCGTCGGGGTTCGAGGTGGTGACGATGTTCCAGCCCGCCCGGCCGCCGCTGATGTGGTCGAGCGAAGCGAAGCGTCGGGCGATATGGTAGGCGGCATCAAAAGTCGTCGAGGCGGTGGCGACGAGCCCGATATGCTCGGTGACGCTGGCGAGCGCCGAGAGCAGGGTGAAGGGCTCGAAGGAGGTCACGGTGTGGCTGCGCTTCAGCGCCTCGACCGGCATGTTCAGTACGGCGAGATGGTCGGCCATGAAGAAGGCGTCGAACTTGCCGGCTTCGAGCTTCTGCGCGAAGCGCTTCAGGTGCCCGAAGTTGAAATTGGCATCCGGATAGGCGCCGGGATAGCGCCAGGCGCCGGTATGGATGCTGACCGGGCGCATGAAGGCGCCGAGATGAAGCTGGCGGGAAGCGGGCATGAAGCGGCCTGTCGTGAGGGTCTCGAGCGCTCGAGACTTAAGACAGGGGCGTTCCGTTTTTTAGCAGGAATCGTACAAAGCGATATTCGCGCTGGCCATAGGCGCGGGGCCAGCGGATTTGTCCTGTCGCGACGCCTTGGGGTGGAGCAATGATCTGCCCGGCGCGCAGGCGCCGGATCTCAGAGCCGGATGATTTCAGATGGAATCATGGCGTGATCCCATCTGAAATCTGAATCCGTCTCTCACCAAAGTTAGAGCAGGATCGATTGTGAAAAACCGGTTCCCACTTTTTCGCATCCTGCTCTCAGGGCTCCAGCGGCTCGCCCAGCGTATGCATCAGCCGGTTCGCCCAGCCGAAGATGGCGGAGGAGAGCACGAGGTCGAGCATTTCAAGTTCGTCGAGCCCCGCCTCGCGCAGCGCGTCCGCATCGCCTTGCGTGAGCTGTGACGGCGTCGTCGAGAGCCGCGCCGAAAAATCAAAGATCGCCTGCTCGCGCGGTTCGATCCTGGCGTCGAGCTCGTCCTTGAAGATCGCCTCGATCACCTCGGTGCGCTTGGTCAGGCCGTTGAAGCGCGAGGCATGGACCGCCGCGCAATAGATGCAGCGGTTGACGATGGAGGCGCCGACCGCCCCGAGCTCGCGCTCGGCGGAGGACAGGCCGTCCTTGCCATACATGATCAGGTTGAACAGCGGCGAGCGCACCGCCAGCGATTCCGGATCATGCGCCAAAGTGAGGACATATTTCGAGACGCCCTTGTTTGAGGGCGTCACCTGCATCGCCGCCATCTGCTCGGGCGTGGCCGAGGCAAGGTCGACCGGCGTGACATAGGGCGACCAGACCGGAACCGTGCTGGTGAAGGCGTGGACGACGTTGCTCATCGGGATCCCCTCAAGACCTTGAGGCCGGCCAGGACGCGGACCTGATAGTTTACGAAGGCGGCGAGTTCGGCGAGGCGGACGATATCGGCCTCCTCGACGCCGGCCGTTTTCAGCGCCTCGATATCGGCCCGCGTCGCGTCGCGCGGGGACAAGGTCAGCATGTCGGCATGGCGGAGGATCGCCACGACGCGCCGCCGTTCCGGCTCGGAGAGGGGCACGGCCTCCACTTCGCCGGTGCGGGCGAGGCAGGCCTCGTAATGTGCCGCCAGGGCAGGGTCGGCGTTCTGCCGCGCCATGCGGGCCGCGAGCGCAGCGCGCAGGCCATGGCTCAGGCCACCCGGTTCGCGCGGAATGATCACGGCGTCATGGCTCGCCTGGCTCAGGCGCATCACCTCGGCGCGGGTCGAGAGCGCCTGCGCGAGCGCCGAGCCGGGCTCAATGCCGGCAAGCTGCTCGATGAGAGTGGTGGAAGACATATGTCCCTCTTGCGTCTCTCTTGCGATCGGGTGGAGGCTCAGGCCTCTGCGAGATGGCAGTCGAACGCGCCGCCGGCCAGCAGGGTCTCGATCCTGGCCTCATAGGGCGCGGGATCGAGGCCTTTCGAGACGACCCATTCGGGCTCGTAATAGGTCTTCAGATAGCGTTCGCCGGAATCGCAGATCAAGGTGACGAGCGAGCCTTCGACGCCATTCGCCTTCATCTCATTGGCGAGCCAGCACAGCGCGAAGAAATTCGTGCCCGTCGAACCGCCGACGCGGCGGCCGAGCCGGCGCGACAGGACGTTCATCCCCGCGATCGAGGCCGCATCGGGAATCTTGACCATGCGGTCGACGACGCCGGGAACGAAGGAGGGTTCGACGCGCGGCCGCCCGACACCCTCGATCAGCGAGGCGCGCTCGCAGCAGCAGGCGGCGTCGCGCGTCCGGAAGCCCTCGAAGAAGGCGGAGTGCTCGACATCGGCGACGCAGAGCTTGGTCGCATGGCGCTTGTAGCGCAGATAGCGCCCGAGCGTCGCCGAGGTACCGCCGGTGCCGGCGCTCATCACCATCCAGCGCGGGACGGGATGACGCTCGCGCTGCATCTGCTCGAAGATCGATTCGGCGATGTTGTTGTTGCCGCGCCAGTCGGTGGCGCGCTCGGCAAAGGTGAACTGGTCCATGTAGTGGCCGCCCAGGCGCTGGGCGAGCGCGGCGGCCTCGCTGTAGAGCAGCCGGCCGTCATCAATGAAATGGCAGGTTCCGCCGTAATGCTCGATCGCTGCGACCTTCTCCGCCGAGGTCGAGCGCGGCATCACCGCATAGAACGGCACGCCGATCATCTGCGCGAAATAGGCTTCCGAGACCGCGGTCGAACCTGAGGAGGCCTCAACGACCGGCGTGTTCTCGCGGATATGCCCGTTGCAGAGCGCGTAGAGGAAGAGCGACCGCGCCAGCCGGTGCTTCAGGCTGCCCGTGGGATGGGTCGACTCATCCTTCAGATAGATGTCGATCCCGCTCAGGCCGGCACAGCCGAGCTTGAAAAGATGCGTATCGGCCGAGCGATGCTGGTCGGCTTCGAGCACGGCGATGGCGTCTCCGACCCAGGCGCGAGGGCAACCGTCAGAACTGCGCGGAGAGCTGGAGACTTGCATTGCTGTGTCGGGTTCCGATCGGGGGAAAGCAATCTCTCATTATGCGAAATAGGTATCAATCTCTTCTTGTCATTCAAAAAAGTTCGGATCAGCGGCGAACCGATCAATGTTTTATGTTTGATCTGGATCAATGCCGACCTAGCATGTCAGATATGAATAATGACGCCCTCGACATCCGGCAGCTTGAGGCTTTCGTTGCGGTGATGTCGGCCGGCAGCATCACCGGCGCGGCGCGCTTGCTGGACCGCTCCCAGCCCGCCGTGACCCGGCAGATCCGCGATCTCGAGGCGGAGATCGGCTACGAGCTTCTGCATCGCAGCGGCCCGCGCATCAGCCCGACGCCGCGCGGCGTGCTGTTCCATGTCCAGGTCGAGCGCCTGTTCTTCGGCCTCAAGCACATCCGCGAGCGTGCGGCGGCGATCGGCGCCGGGGCACTGCCCGCGATCGAACTGGCGGCGACGCCGGCGCTGGCGGCCAGCATCGTGCCGGATGCGCTCGCCGCAATGGATCCTGCGCTCCTGCCGCGGCAGATCCATATCGAGGCGCTCGCGGCCGAGAGCGTGGTGCAGCAGGTGCTGTCGCAATCGGCCGATTTCGGCCTGGCCAGCCTGCCGATCGAACATCCCGGCCTTGATGTGCACTGGATCGGCGAGGCGCCTTGCCTTGCGGCGATGGCGGAAAGCGATCCGCTGGCAAGTCGTGACGTCGTCGCACTCGCTGATCTCGCCTTGCGGCGCGTCATCACCATGGCGAACCCCTACCGGCTGCGCCGGCGGGTGGACGAGGCTTTCGCGGCAGCCGGCATCGCGCCGCGCGAACTGATCGACGCCAACGCATCGCTCACGGCGCTCGCCCTGGCGCGTCGCGGTTTGGGCGTGGCCATCATCGAGCCGGCGGCGGCGTGTGGTTTACCCATCAAGGGCGTCGTGCTGCGCCCGCTCGACGTGACGATCCCGTTCCTGTTCGGGGCGATCTCGCCTGTCGCGCGCCCGCTCACGCCCAGCATCGCAGCGCTGAACGAGGCACTGCTGAAATCTGCCGCTGCGCTCATTCCAGGCTTCGTGCTGCGTGACGCGGCTGGCACCGAAATGCTGGCCGATGCCGTCTATGGCGCGGCGGACAACCAGGAGGTGCGCTCATGACCGTGCCGTCCGCGACCCCGATGGGACCTGCTGCGATGGGACTTGCCGCGCTGGAAGCCCGCTTGCGGCAGGATCTGGAATGGCTGGAGCTTCCGGCAAAATCCTGGGTGCCGCCGCGCGAGATCGACGGGCGGCGCGTGCTAGATGTCGTCATCATCGGCGCCGGCATGGCAGGGCTTGTTGCGTCGGGCATGCTGAAGCGCCTCGGCGTCGACAATCACGTGCTTTACGACCGCGCGCCCGCGGGCCTGGAAGGGCCGTGGGTGACTTTCGCGCGGATGCGCACCTTGCGCTCGCCGAAGCAATTGACCGGGCCGGCGATGGGCCTGCCGGCGCTGACCTTCCGCGCCTTTTACGAGGCCCAGTTCGGACGGGCCGCCTGGGACGCGCTCGACAGGGCGCCACGCGCGCTCTGGATGGATTATTTGATCTGGTATCGCAGGGTGCTCGACCTGCCCGTCGAGAACGAGACGGAGGTGGCCGCGATCCACGGCGGGCCCGATGGCGTCCTCGCGCTCCGGATCGTCAGGGCAGGCGTGGCCGAGACCGTCCATGCGCGCCATGTCGTGCTGGCCACGGGGCGCGACGGGCTCGGCGGACCCTATGTTCCGCCGATTGCCGGGACGATCGACCGCCGCTACTGGGCCCATACCGCCGACGCGATCGATTTCGAAGCGCTGAAAGGCAAGCGCGTCGCCGTCATCGGCGCCGGTGCGTCGTCGATGGACAATGCCGCCGTCGCGCTGGAGGCAGGTGCTGCGCGGCTCGACCTGTTCATCCGCCGCACCGACATACCGCGCGTCAACAAGTTCACCGGCATTGGCAGCCAGGGCGTCGTGCATGGCTTCGCCGGCCTGCCCGATGAGTGGAAATGGCGCTTCCTCGACCATACGCTGCGGGCGCAGACGCCGCCGCCGCGCCCAAGCACCTTGCGGGTCTCGCAACATCCCAACGGGCATTTCCATTTGGGCAGCCCGATCCTCGACATCGAGGAGCGCGACGGACACCTCGTCCTGACCACGCCGAAGGGGCGCTACGACACTGATTTCATCATCTTCGGCACGGGCTTCCGCGTCGACCTGATGTCGCGCCCGGAGCTGGCCGATTTCGCGCCCCATATCCGGCTCTGGCGCGATCGCTTCCCGGTCCCTGCCGACATGCCCAATGTGGAGCTCGAAACCTCGCCCGATCTCGGCGAGAGCTTCGAGTTCCTGGAGAAGACGCCGGGCGCCTGCCCGGCGCTCAAGGCAATTCACTGCTTCAATTTTCCCGCCACCTTGAGCCATGGCAAGCTCTCGGGCGACATCCCGGCGATCAGCGAAGGCGCGGACCGCCTCGCGCGCGGCATCGTCCGCAGCCTGTTCGTCGCCGATCGCGAGACGCATTTCGCCACCCTCCAGGCCTTCGACACGCCCGAGCTCCAGGGCGACGAATGGACCGATGCCGACGCCCCCTCGCAGGACGCTTCCCATGCCGCCGAATGACGCCCCGCGCTGGATCGAGCTCAACGGCGCGACGTTCTGCTACGACGTCGCCGGCGAGGACCATGACGAGACCATCATCGTGCTGCATGGCGGGCGCGGCATCGGCGACCATCGCGGCGAGTTCGGCGCCTATCAGGCGCTGTCGGACCGCTATCGCGTGCTGGCCTTCGACCAGCGCGGCTGCGGCCGCAGCTCGCTGACGCCACCTTTCCTGTTCGAGCAGTTCGCCGACGATGTGGAGGCTTTCCGGCAGGCGCTCTGCGGCGGCCGCAAGATCGTGCTGATCGGCGGCTCCTTCGGCGGCATGATCGCGCTGACCCATGCCGTCAAACATGGCAGCAACAGCCTGTCGCGCCTGATCCTGCGCGGGACCGCGCCGAGCCATCATCATGAGGCGGAGGCGATCGAGCATTTCAAGGCGCGCCTCCACAAGGCGCCCTGCGCCTCGATCGGCATGGTCGAGAAGCTGTTCTCAGACAAGATCATCGACGACACCGAGCTGCGCCTGATCTGGCTCGCCCTGCAGCCGCTCTATTTCGAGGACTTCGACCCGGACTCCGCGCTGGAGAAGACGCGCACGCTGCATCTGCACGCCGAGACCCATAACGCGCTCTTCGCCACCAAGGATTACGACCTGCGCGACAAGCTCGCCGGCATCGACGTGCCGACGCTGGCGATCTGCGGCGCGGCCGACTGGATCTGCCCGCCGAGCCAGTCGCGCCTGATCGCCGAGATGGTTCCGGGTGCGGAATTGCTGGAGATCGAGGGCGCCAACCACGCCGTCCATATCGAGGCCAATGCGCGCGTTTTGTCGGCCGTCCGGGACTTCCTCGCGAGGACGGCGCCGTGACGCGCTACTTTGCCGGAAAGCTCGGCGAGGCCCTCGTCGCGATCTGGGGCGTGGTGACGATCGTGTTCTTCGTCACGCGCTTCCTCGGCGATCCGGTCGCGCTGCTCCTGCCGGTCGGGGCTTCGCCCGAGCAGATGCAGGCGCTGACGGCCGAGCTGGGGCTCGATCAGCCGATCTGGCGGCAATACCTCACCTTTCTCGCCCAGGCGCTGACCGGCAATTTCGGACAGTCCTTCCAGTTCGGGCGCCCGGCTATCGGCGTCGTGCTGGAGCGGATGCCGGCGACGATCCAGCTCGCTTTGACCGCGATCGCGCTCGGTGTCCTGATCGGCGGCACGGCCGGGGCGATCGCCGCGATGCGGCGTGGCTCGGTCGCCGAATTCGTAGTGATGACGCTGGCCTTGCTGGGGCAGGCGACGCCGGTGTTCTGGCTCGGCATCATGCTGATCCTGCTGTTTGCGGTCGATCTCGGCTGGCTGCCGACCGGCGGCTATGGCAGCCCGGCCAATCTCGTCCTGCCGGCCTTGACGCTGGCCGTCTTCGTCTCCGCCTCGATCGCGCGCTTGTTCCGCTCCAGCATGCTCGATGTGCTCAAGGAGGATTATGTCCGCACTGCTCGCGCCAAGGGGCTGATGCCGGCGACGGTCTTCACCTGGCATGTCGCGCGCAATGCGCTGATCCCGGTGGTGACGATGATCGGCATCCTGACGGGCGAGCTCCTGGGCGGCTCGGTCGTCACCGAGACGGTGTTCGCCTGGCCGGGCGTCGGCCGCCTGATCGTCCAGGCGATCGAGACCAAGGATTTTCCCGTGATCCAGGCCGGCGTCGCGCTGATCGCGGCGATCTACGTCGCGACGAACCTGATCGTCGACCTGCTCTATGCGCTGCTCGACCCGCGCATCAAGGGGAGCGCCTGAGATGGCCGACTTCCTGCGCGCCTTGCTTCGCAGCCGGACCGGACTGCTCGGTGCCATCCTGCTGACGCTGTTCATCGGAGCGGCGATCCTGGCCCCCTTGCTGGGGTTGCCCGACCCGGTGCGCTCGGATCTGCGCGGGCGCTTCGCGCCGCCGACATGGACGGGCCTGTTCAGCCCGGGCGCGCATCCGCTCGGGGCTGACCAGCTCGGCCGCGACATTCTCAGCCGCATCATCCATGGCAGCCAGATCACGCTTTCGGTCGCGACCTGCGCCGTGGTGCTGGGCGGCATCGTCGGCGTGTTCCTCGGCATCGTCGCCGGCTATTTCGGCGGCGTCGTCGACCGCATCCTGATGCGGCTCGTCGACATCCAGCTTGCCATTCCGCTGATGCTGCTGGCGCTGCTCGTGGTCGCGGCGCTCGGTCCCAACCTGACCAATCTGGTCATCGTCCTGGCCGTCACCAGCTGGATCCGCTACGCCCGCATCATCCGTGGGCAGGTCCTGGCGCTGCGCTCGCGCGAATTCGTGCAATCGGCCCGTGCGATCGGCGCGAGCACCTGGCGCATCATGCTGCACCATATCCTGCCCAACGTCCTGACGCCGGCGCTCGTCGTCGCGACGCTGGAGCTCGCACGCGTCATCATCATGGATGCGGCCCTGTCCTTCCTGGGGCTCGGCGTGCAGCCGCCCGATGCGAGCTGGGGCCGGATGCTGGCCGAGGGGCGCGTCTACATCTCCACGGCCTGGTGGATCGTCACCTTTCCCGGCCTTGCCATCCTGCTGACGGTTCTGAGCGTCAACCTGCTCGGCGACTGGCTGCGCGACTATTTCGATCCGAAATTGAGGACGTGACCATGACCACTACCGCTCCCCGCACGGAACGCCTGCGTCAGAGGATGCGCACTGCCGGTCTCGATGTGATCCTCGCCTTCAAGCCCGAGAGCAGCTTCTATCTGACGGGCTTCAACCCGATCATCTACAGCCATCCGGTGATCGCGATCCTGCCGGCGCAGGGCAAGCCCTCGATGCTGATCCATGCCTTGCGCGACGACCATGCCCGCGCCTCGACCTTCATCCAGGATATCCGCCTCTACGGCGCCTGGTCGACCAAGGTCACGATGGGGCCGAACTGGCAGGATGCGCTGAAGACGATGCTGGAGGAGGCTGGTCTCGCCAAGGCGGTCATCGGCGTCGAGGAGGATTTCCTGCCGGTTGCGCGGGCGCGCCAGCTTGCCGAACTCCTGCCCGGCGCCTCCTTCCGCGACGCCTCCGAGATGATCATGACGACCCGCCTGGTGAAGGACGCCGACGAGATCGCCAATGCCCGCGACGCCGCCCGCATTGCCGATACCGGCATGATCGCGGCGGTCGAGGCCGTCCGGCAGGGCGGCTCGGAGCGTGACGTGTCGCTCGCGGCCATGGCGGCGATGAACCGCTTCTGGGCCGATAACTTCCCCGACAAGGAGGTCTGCGATTTCGGCAGCCTCGAAGGCGGGGCGCAGAACGGCCTCTGGGCCTGGGCGCTGGCCGGCGACCGCATGTTCATGAACTGCGACAACCCGACCAACCGCAAGCCTGAAGCCGGCGAGGCGATCAGCATCCTGATCTGGACGATCGTCAACGGCATCCATGCCGAGAACGAGCGGACGGTCGCGGTCGGCGCGCTGAATGACGAGCGCCGCCGGGCGCTCGATTCGATCATCGAGATCCGCAACGAGGTCGCGACCTTGCTGAAGCCCGGCACGCCGATCAACGCGCTGTTCGGCGCGACCAAGGCCGGGCTCGAGGCGCGCGGCTACGGCAAATACCTGCCGGGCCGCATCGGCCATGGCATCGGGCTCGGCGCGCATGAACACCCCTCCCTCGACGCCAGGACCGGCATCCTGCTCGAACCCGGCATGATCCTGACGCTCGAGCCCAATCTGCGCATCCCCGGCATCGCCGCGACCCAGCTCTCCGACACCGTCCTGATCACGGAAGGCGGTTGCGAGTTCCTGACGCGCGCGCCGGACGTCGTGTTGAACGCCTGAGGCGAACCGGCATGGCCCCGCTCCTCGAGGTCAGGAACCTGACCGTCGCCTTTGATACGGCGGGCGGGACGGTCCATGCCGTCAACGACGTCTCCTATGGGTTGAACGAGGGCGAGACGCTGGGCATCGTCGGCGAATCCGGTTCGGGCAAGAGCGTGCATGTGCTGGCGATGTGCGGGCTGATTCCGCGCCCGCCCGGCCGCATCGTTGCCGGGCAGGTGCTGTTCCAGGGGCGCGACCTGCTGACGCTGCCCGAGCGGGACTTGCGCGACATTCGCGGCGGGCAGATCGGCTTCGTCTTCCAGGATCCGATGACCTCGCTCAACCCGGTGCTGACGGTGGAACGGCAACTGGTCGAGTTGATCCGCCGGCACACCGCCCTCGACGCCAGGGCGGCGCGGGCGCGGGCGATCGAACTGCTCGAGATCGTGCGCATTCCCGATGCGGCGCGCCGCATCGGCCAGTATCCGCACCAGTTCTCGGGCGGCATGCGCCAGCGCGTGATGATCGCGATCGGCGTCGCCTGCCGGCCCAAACTCCTGATCGCGGACGAGGCGACGACGGCCCTGGATGTGACCGTGCAGGCGCAGATCCTCGACATGGTCAAGGATCTGAAGCGCGAATTCGGCACCACGGTGATCTGGATCACCCATGACATGGGCGTGGTCGCGGGCATCGCCGACACCATCCAGGTGATGTATGGCGGGCGCATCATGGAACGCGGCCCGGTCGATGCGATCTTCGCCGACCCGCGTAGCGCCTATAGCTGGGGCCTGCTGCAATCATTGCCCACGGCGGAGCGCCGCGCCGAGGGGCGGCTCCACCAGATCCCGGGCTCGCCGCCCGATCTCTACAAGCCGGCGGTGGGTGATCCCTTCGCGCCGCGCAATGCCTTCGCGACGCCGCGCTGCCTCACGGAGATGCCGCCTTTGCGCCAGGTCGAGGGCAGCGTGCCGGGCCATCTCGTCGCCGCGTGGTATGATCTGCCCGCCGCGCTGAAGGCCCGCAGGGAGACCGTGGCATGAGCACGTCGCCGACGCATCCTCTCCTCAGCGTCCGCAATCTGGCGAAGCATTACACCAGCGGCGGCGGCTGGCTCGGCGGGCCGTCGCATCTCGTCAAGGCGATCGACGACATCTCCTTCGACATCGCGCCCCGCGAGATCGTCGGGCTGGTCGGCGAATCCGGCTCGGGCAAGAGCACGACCGGCCGCGTCGTGCTGCGCCTGGAAGAGCCGACCGGCGGCGAGATCCGCTTCGACGGCCATGACATCACGACCTTGCCGGCGCGCGAATTGAAGGCCTTTCGCCGCCAGATGCAGGTCGTCTTCCAGGATCCCTACGCCGCGCTCAACCCGCGCATGACCGTGGGGGATTTCGTCGCCGAGCCCTTGATCGTGCATGAGCTTGTCGCCAGCCGCGCGGAGCGCGACGATCGCGTCGCGGCCCTGTTCAAGCAGGTCGGGCTCGATCCGCGCTTCATGGCGCGCTATCCGCACGAGTTCTCCGGGGGCCAGCGCCAGCGCGTCAACATCGCGCGCGCCGTCGCGATGCGTCCGAAGCTGATCATCGCCGATGAGCCGATCACGGCGCTCGACGTCTCGATCCAGGCCCAGATCATCAACCTGTTCCAGGATCTGCAGCAGGAGCTGGGCATGGCCTATCTCTTCATCGCGCATGACCTGTCGATGGTGCGCTATCTCTGCCATCGCGTCGCGGTGATGCTGCGCGGGCGCCTGGTCGAGATCGCTCCGACGGAAGCGATCTTCTCCGATCCGCGCCACGCCTATACGCGCTCGCTGCTCTCGGCGATCCCGATCCCGAACCCGGCCATCGAGCGCGCCAGGCGGCCGCTGGCCTTCGACTACGAGACGCAGAAGCCTGCCCCCGATGCCGTGCTGACCGAGGTTTCGCCCGGTCATTTCGTCCTGATCTGAGACTTCATCGCCCTTGCTCGCTGCCATTCCTCGCCACCGCCATTGGAGCCCGTGACATGACATCGTTCTGGATCAAGACCCTCAGCGCTGCCGCATTGGCCGCCGCGTTGTCCGCTCCGCCGGCGCTTGCCCAGGCCGGGCGTACGGCGACGATCGCGCTCTCGGTCAACGTCAACACCTTCGACCCGCATATGACGGGCTCCTTCGGCTCCGACATGAGCCTGCTGAGCCATATCTACCCGTCCCTCGTCATCCGCGGCGCCGACCTCAAACTGGCGCCTGCGCTGGCGAAATCCTGGACGCTGGTGAACGATACGACATGGCGCTTCGACCTCGTCGAGGGCGCCAAATTCGTCAATGACGAGCCGCTCGACGCCGCGACGGTCAAATGGAACCTCGACCGCGTGCGTGATCCCAAGGTCAATGCCCGGATCAAGTCCTGGTTCGACCTGGTCAAGGAGGTCCGCGTCATCGACGCCAAGACCGTCGAAGTCGAGACCAGCGCGCCGTTCCCGGCCTTCGTCGACCAGCTCTCGATGTTCTTCCTGCTGCCGCCGCAATGGGCGGCGAGCCATAATCCGGCAACCGAGACGATGTCGGGCAGCCGCTACCGCATGACCGAGAACGTGCCGGGCGACCACATCACGCTTGCCGCCAATCCGGGAGGCTGGCAGGGCAAGCCTGATTTCGACACGGTCGTGTTCAAGACGATCCCGGAACCGGCGAGCCGCATCGCCGCGCTGCTGGCCGGCGAGGTCGATCTCGTGACCGGCATCCCGACCTCGGAGCTTGCGCGGGTCAAGGCGAGCAAGAACGCCATTGCCGGCTCGGTGCAGAGCACGCGCAACGTCTTCATCAAGTTCAACACCCAGAAGGCGCCGCTCGACAACAAGCTGGTGCGCCAGGCGATGAACTACGCCATCGACAAGGATGCGATCCGGGATTCGATCTTCGACGGGCAGGCCTATATCGAGCCCTGCCAGATCCTGACCCCGTCCTATTTCGGCTTCAATCCGGACCTCAAGCCCTATCCTTACGATGTGAAGAAGGCGCAGGCCCTGCTGAAGGAATCCGGCATCGACCTCAAGCAGGTGATCGAGATGGACATCCCCGTCGCGACCTACATCCAGGGGCAGGAAGTGGCGCAGGCGGTCGCCGCCATGCTCGGCGACGCCGGCCTGAAGGTGAAGATGAACGAGATGGATTTCGGCGCCTATATGAACAAATATCTGCGGTCGCGGACGCTGGCGCAGACTTCGCTCCTGACCCATGGCTGGCCGACCCTGGACGCCGACGGCCAGCTGACCCTGCTCGCGCCCGGCAACCAGTACGCCTATTGGGATAATGCCGCCTTCGGCAAGGCGCTCGAGGCCGGGCGCTCGACCATGGACAAGGACAAGCGCCTCGCCGCCTATAAGGACGCGACCAAGATCATGTGCGAGGAGGCGCCGGTGCTGTTCCTCTATGCGCAGCCGACCACCTATGGCGTCTCGAAGCGGGTGACCTGGCAGGCGCGTGGCGACGATTGGGTTCGCTCCTTCGATATGAAGCCGGCTCAGTAGGAGGCGGGTCTTGCACCTGTTCGGGACGCATTTCGGCACCTATGAGGTCGTCCGCGACAGTTCCGGACAGGCTGCCTTGCAGGGCTTCGGGCTCGACCCGCAGCCCTCGCCCATAGGGGCGGCCTATCTCGACCTCAAGGACCATCCGGCGCGTGTCCTTCATCCGATGGTGCGCAAGGGCTGGCTCGCAGCGCGAGAAAATCCGGAGGGGCGCGGCCGAGACCGTGGCCGCGACGAGTTCGTCCGCATCAATTGGGACGAGGCGGCGGGGCTCGTTGCCGGCGAGGTTGGGCGCGTCCGCACGGTTCACGGCAATGCCGCGATCTTCGGCGGATCCTATGGCTGGGCCAGTGCCGGGCGCTTCCACCATGCGCAGGGCCAGCTCAAGCGCTTCCTCAACCTCGCTGGCGGCTTCACCTCGGCCGTCAACACCTACAGCTTCGGCGCCGGCGCGGTCATCTTGCCGCATGTCATCGGCCCTCGCTTCAAATTCGCCACCGATGTCGCTCCGAGCTGGGACCAGATCGCCACCCATGCCAAGCTGCTGATCTCCTTTGGCGGCTTTCGCCTGTCGAATGCGCAGGTCGAGGCCGGCGGCACTGGCCAGCACCGCTCCGAGCGCGGGCTGGCGGCAGCTGCAGCGGCGGGTGTCAGGATCGTCGTCGTCAGCCCGGTGCGCACCGATGTCCCGGACCTGCCGGGCGGAACGATCGACTACATCGCGATCCGCCCCAACACCGACACGGCGATGCTGCTGGCGATGGCGCGGACGCTGCTGGCGGAGGGTTCGGCCGACCGCGCCTTCCTCGCGCGCTGCACGGTGGGGCTTGCGGAGCTCGAAGCCTATCTGGCTGGCGAAAGCGACGGGGTGGTCAAGGACGCCGAGTGGGCGGCCGAAATCTGCGGCGTGCCGGCAGCGACGATCCGGGATCTCGCCCTTGCCTTCGCCTCGGAGCCAGCGCTCGTCAATGCGGCCTGGTCGCTGCAGCGGGCGCGCTTCGGCGAGCAGCCCTATTGGGCGGCGATCGCGCTTGCGGCCATTGCCGGCCATGCCGGAAGGCCCGGCTGCGGTATCGCCTTCGGCCTGACCTCCGTCAGCACCGTCGGCCAGCCGATCCGGCGGCTGCGGGGCCCGGCCTTCGATCAGGGGCGCAACCCGGTCGCAAGCTTCATCCCCGTCGCGCGGATCACCGAGCTCCTTTCGCAGCCGGGCGGGACGCTGGATTATAACGGTCGGCGCCTGGTGCTGCCTGATATCCGTCTGGTCTGGTGGGCGGGCGGCAATCCGTTCCACCACCATCAGGATCTCGCCGGCCTGGCGGAAGCCTGGCGGCGGCCGGAGACTGTGATCGCCAATGAACCGATGTGGACCGCGACCGCGCGCCATGCCGACATCGTGCTGCCGGCGAGCTTTCCGTTCGAGCGCGACGACATCGCCGCCTCCTCCCGCGACAACTGGCTCATCGCCAGCCGGCAGGTCTGCGCGCCGCCGGACGAAGTCCTGTCCGATCACCAGATCATGGCCCGCATAGCCCGCGAGATGGGCTTCGAGCACGCCTTCACCGAAGGCCGCGAGCCGCGGGAATGGTTGCGCCGGATGTATGACGGCTACCGCGCGGCCCATGCTGAGCTGCCGGATTTCGAGGCGTTCTGGGCGCGCGGCTATGCCGCCCTCGACCAAGGCCAGGCTGCGCCGGCCCCGGTCACGCCACTGGCCGATTTCGTCGCCGATCCCGAGGGCCACCCGCTGGAGACGCCGTCCGGCCGCATCGAGATCGCTTCTGCGACGATTGCCGGCTTCGGCTATGACGATTGTCCCGGCCACCCAGCCTGGCTCGCGCCCGAGGAATGGCTCGGCTCGCCTTTGGCGCAGCGCTACCCGCTGCACCTGCTCTCGCCGCAGCCGGCGCATCGCCTGCACAGCCAACTGGAACTGGCGGGGCCGAGCCAGGGGGCCAAGCGCGACGGGTATGAGGTCGTGCTGATGCACCCGGCCGAGGCGATCAAGCGCGGCCTCCGGGATGGCGACATCGTGGAGCTCTTCAACGACCGTGGCCGCTGCCTGGCGGCACTCAGTTCGACGCGCGATGTCGAGCCGGGCGTCGCCGTGCTGCCAACCGGCGGCTGGTACGATCCGGTTGAGGATGGCGGGGCCTTGCCCCTCGACCGTGGCGGCAATCCCAACAGCCTCACCTCCAGCATGCCGACCTCGCGCCTGGCGCAGGCGACCGCGCCCAATTCTTGCCTGATCGAGATCAAGCGGGCAGGAACCTGATCGCCGATCGAATCCACCCCCGCCATCTCGCATCGCAAGAGGCCGACCATGCCCCTGACTGCCGCCAATTCGCATGAAGCCGGAGCGCTTGATCTGGCGCTTGTCGAGGCCCGCGAGGACTATGTGCGCCGCAACCCCGAAAGCCGGGCGCGCTTCATGGCGGCGGCCGAATCGATGCCGGGCGGCAACACCCGGACCTCGCTCTTCTACGATCCCTTTCCGCTGTGCATGCTGCGCGGCGAGGGCTGCCGCCTGACCGATGCCGACGGGCACGAATATCTGGATTTCCTGGGCGAGTTCACTGCCGGCATTTTCGGCCATTCACCCGAGGTGCTGAAGCAGGCGATCCGCTCTGCGCTCGATGACGGGATCAACCTGTCCTCGCACAACGCCATCGAAGGGAAGCTGGCCGAGCGCATCTGCGCGCGCTTTCCGTCGATGGACCTGCTGCGCTTCACCAATTCCGGCACGGAAGCCAATCTGATGGCGCTCGCCGCCGCGCTTACCTTCACCGGGCGGCGCAAGATCCTGGTGTTCGCAGGCGGCTATCATGGCGGCGTCTTGACCTTTCCGCCCGGCGGCGCGCCCGTCACCGTGCCGCACGATTTCGTCGTCGCCTCCTATAACGACCTTGAAAGGACGCTCGACCTCGTCAAGCCGCATCGCGGCGAGTTGGCGGCGATCCTGGTCGAGCCCATGCAGGGTGCGGGTGGCTGCATTCCCGGCACGCCCGAATTCCTTGCCGGCCTGCGCCGGCTCGCCGACGAGACGGGCGCCGTGCTGATCTTCGACGAGATCCAGACCTCGCGACTCTCGCTGGGTGGGCGTCAGCAGCTGCTCGGCATCACGCCGGACATGACGACGATCGGAAAATTCTTCGGCGGCGGCCTCGCCTTCGGCAGCTTCGGCGGCCGCCGCGAGATCATGCAGGTCTTCGATCCGCGCCGGCCATCCTCGATCGGCCATGCCGGCACCTACAACAACAACACCTTGACCATGACGGCAGGGCTCGCGGCGGTCGAGCAACTCCTGACGGCCGAGGCGCTCGACGGTTTGAACGCGCGTGGCGACCGCTTCCGCGCCGATCTGAACGCGTTGTTTGCGGCCAAGGCCGTGCCGATCACCGTGTCCGGCCTCGGCTCATTGATGAACATTCACCCGCAAGGCGCGCCGCGGGTGGCGAATGCGAAGCGCAGCCTGCTGTTCTTCGATCTCGTGAAGGCCGGTGTCTATTTCGCGCCGCGCGGCCTGATCGCCCTGTCCTTCCCGATCGGGGGCCAGGAGATTTCGGCTTTTCTGAACGCGCTCGATCGCATCCTCGACGCCCGCAGGAGCCTGCTCGTCTGAGATCAAAACGGGCAGGGCGTGTTGCCCTGCCTCAATAGCTTGCCCTGCTCAAAGAGCAGGCGTCAGAAGCCCGTGCGCGGATGCGGCCCGGTGTTGACGTCGACGACCGCCGGCGAGGACACGTCGACCGGCTTGCTCCAGCTACCGCCGAGCGCCTTGTTGAGGGCGATGAAATCCGTGGAAACGGCGACCCGGCTCTGCAGCAGCGTGTCCTCGGCGCTGTAGAGCGAGCGCTCCGCGTCGAGCACGTCGAGGAAGCTCGACGAGCCGGATTGGTAGAGCGTGCGGGAGAGGCGCGCCGCATCGCGATAGGAGGTCGCGGCGGAAGACAGCTTGCCCGCGCGCAGGCGCTCCTGCGCCAGCGAGACCAGCGCGTTCTCGACGTCCTGCATCGCAGTCAGAACCGAGAGCTTGAAGGCGGAATCATATTGGTCGCGCTGGGCCTGGGCGACCTCGACAGCCGCCCGGAGCTCGCCGCCATTGAAGATCGGCACGCTCAGCGTCGGCCCGAAGGACCAGCCGATCGAGGCGTTCTTGGCCAGGTCGCCGGTCTTCAGGGCCGATGTCGCGATACTGCCGGTGAGGCTGACCGACGGATAGAGCGCCGCCTCCGCCTGGCCGATCTTGGCCGTGTACTGGGCGAGCTGGCGCTCGGCCTTGCGGACATCGGGGCGGTTGCGCAGAACGTCGGCGGGCAGGCCGGCAGGCGGCGTGCTGCGCGCAGCCGGGATCGGGCCGCCACGTGCCAGCCGGCCGGCCAGCGCGGTCGGGGCTTGCCCTGTCAGGATGCCGAGCTGGTGCAGGCTCTGGGCATAGGCGGCCTCCAGGCTCGGAATCGCCGCCTCGGTCGAGCTCGCTTGCGCAGCCGCCTTGGCGACGTCGACGGCCGAGGCCGAGCCGGCCTGGAACTTGGTCCGCGTCAGCCCTTCTGTCTCGCGTTGCGAGGCCGCGGTGCGCCTGGCCAGGGCGATACGGGCCTGGTAGCCGCGGGCCTCGACATAGTTCGAGGTCACGTCACCGACGAGCGTCAGCAGGGTCGCGCGCAGGTCCTCCTCGGCAGCGTCAGCGCCATAGGTCGCCGCCTCGACGCCGCGATAATTCGCGCCGAACAGGTCGAGCTCCCAGCTTGCATCGAAGCCTGCCTTGTACAGGCTGGAGGTGGCGTTACCGCCCGTGCTGGAGGTGGCAGCGCTCGTCCGCGACCGCGTGGCCGAGTCGGTGCCGTCGAGCGAGGGAAACAGCGCTCCGACGGCCTGGCGCCTGGTCGCCCGTGCCTCCCGGATGCGCGCCTTCGCCGAGGCGACGTCGAGATTGCCGGCAACGGCCTCCTCGACGATGCTATTCAGCGTCTTGTCACCGAGACGCTTCCACCACTCATCCAGCGTCCTGGACGCCAGCGGCCGTTTTGAGGCCGGCGCGTTGCCCCATTTCGCCGGCAGGCTCAGGGAGGGGCCGGCATAATCGGGCCCGACCGCGCAGGCGCCCAGCATGAGGCAGAGCGGCAGGGCCAGGCTGAGGCGTTTCATTGTCGCGCGGCTTCCGGTCATCGTTGCGGCCATCTCAGCTTGCCTTTGCCGGCTCGGCCACCGGCTCATCGGTGCGCTTGCCCTGCGCACCCTTGCCCTGGACGAGGCGGCGCACGGTGACGAAGAGCAGCGGCACGAAGAACACACCGAGCGCGGTGGCGGCGATCATGCCGCCCATCACGCCGACGCCGATCGCGTTCTGGCTGCCCGAGCCCGCGCCGGTCGCGACCGCCAGCGGCGTCACGCCGAGGACGAAGGCGAGCGAGGTCATCAGGATCGGCCGCAGGCGTTGGCGCGCAGCCTCCAATGTCGCCTCGACCAGCCCCTTGCCGGCCTGCTGCTGCTCGATCGCGAATTCGACGATCAGGATCGCGTTCTTGGCTGCAAGGCCGATCGTCGTCAGCAGTCCGACCTTGAAATAGACGTCGTTGGTCTGCCCGAACCAGGTCGCGGCCAGCAGCGCTCCGAAGATGCCGATCGGCACCGAGAGCATGACGGCGAAGGGAATCGACCAGCTCTCATAAAGCGCGGCCAGGCAGAGGAAGACCACCAGCATGGCCAGCGCATAGAGCGCCGCCGCCTGGCTGCCGGAGAGTCGCTCCTGATAGGACAGCCCGGTCCATTCATGAGCGTAGCCGGCCGGCAGTTGCTTCATCAGGGCATCGATCTCGTCCATCGCCGCACCCGAGCTGACGCCGGCCGCGGCCGCGCCCTGAATCTCCACCGCCGCCGAGCCGTTATAGCGTTCGAGCCGGGGCGAGCCGTAGGTCCAGCGTCCCGAGGAGAAGGCCGAGAACGGCACCATCGTGCCGCCTGAGTTGCGGACATACCATTTGTCGACATCCTGCGGCTGCATCCGGAACGGCGCCCCGGACTGGACATAGACCGATTTCACCCGGCCGCGATCGATGAAGTCGTTGACATAGGCGCTGCCCCAGGCGGTCGAGAGCGTCGTATTGATGTCGGAGAGCGAGAGTGTCAGCGCGCTCGCCTTCTCCTGGTCGATCTCGACGGAGTATTGCGGCGTGTCCTCCTGGCCGTTGGGCCGGGTGCCGGACAAGACCGAGCTCTTGCCGGCGAGGCCGAGGAGCTGGTTGCGCGCCTGGATCAGCTTCTCATGGCCGGCGCCGGCGATGTCCTGCAGGTAGAAGTCGAAGCCCGCCGTGTTGCCGAAGCCCTGGATCGCGGGCGGCGCCAGCGCGAAGACCATGCCGTCCTTGATGGAGCGGAACGCTCCCATGGCGCGCATCGCCACGGCCTGCGCCGTCGCCTGCTTGCCCTTGCGCTCGGCGAAGGGCTTCAGCCTGATGAAGGCGAGGCCGACATTCTGGCCCTCGCCGCCGAAGCCGAAGCCGGCGACCGTCAGCACGCCCTCGACCAGATCCTTCTCCTTGTCGAGGTAATGGGTGCGGATCTGGTCGAGCACGCGCAAGGTGCGGTCCTGCGTCGCGCCGACCGGCATCTGCACGATGGTGAACAGCGTGCCCTGGTCCTCTTCCGGCAGGAAGGAGCTGGGCAGGCGCGTGAACAGCACCGCCATGCCGACGCCGATCAGCAGGAAGACGGCGAGGAACCGGAACGGCCGCGCGATCATGCCGGCGATGCCGCTGCGATAGCCGTGGGTCGCCTTGTCGAAATTGCGGTTGAACCAGCCGAAGGGGCCCTTCTGGGTGGCATGGTCCGCCGGCGGCTTCAGCATGGTGGCGCAGAGCGCCGGCGTCAGCACGAGCGCGACGAGCACCGAGAGCATCATGGCGGTGACGATGGTGACCGAGAACTGCCGGTAGATCACGCCGACCGAGCCGCCGAAGAAGGCCATCGGCACGAATACCGCCGAGAGCACGGTGGCGATGCCGACCAGCGCGCCGGTGATCTCGCCCATCGATTTGATCGTCGCCTCCTTCGGCGACAATTTCTCTTCCTGCATCACGCGCTCGACATTCTCGACGACGACGATCGCGTCGTCGACGAGCAGGCCGATGGCGAGCACCATGGCGAACATGGTCAGCGTGTTGATCGAATAGCCGGCGACCGCCAGCACGCCGAAAGTGCCGAGCAGCACGACCGGCACGGCGAGCATCGGGATGATCGTCGCGCGCAGATTCTGCAGGAAGACGAACATCACCACGAAGACGAGCACGATCGCCTCGATCAAGGTCTCGGCCACCTTCTCGATCGAGAGCCGGACGAAGGGTGTGGTGTCGTAGGGATAGACGACCTCGACGCCCTCGGGGAAGGTCTGCGACAGTCGCGTGATCGCCTTCTGCACCGCCTCGGCGGTCGAGATGGCGTTGGCGCCGGTCGCCAGGCTGATCGCGAGCGCTGCCGTGGGCTGGCCGTTGTAGCGGGCGGCCGTGCGGTAGTCCTTGGCGCCGAGCTCGACCGTCGCGACGTCGTTCAGCCGCACGATCGAGCCGGAGCTGCCGCTCTTCAGGATGATGTTCTCGAATTGCGGGACGGTCTGAAGGCGGCTCATCGCCGTCACAGTCGCATTGAGCTGCTGGCCGGGCTTCTGCGGCAAGCCGCCGAGCTGGCCGGCCGAGACTTGCGTGTTCTGCGCCGTGATCGCGTTGGAGACGTCGCTCGGCATCAGCGCATATTTCTGCAGCTTGTCGGGGTCGAGCCAGATGCGCATCGCATAGCCGGAGCCGAAGAGCTGGCTGGAGCCGACGCCGGGGACGCGCTTGAGCGTGTCGTTCAGCGTCGAGTCGACATAGTCGGCGAGGTCGGTCGAGGACATCTTGCCGTCGCGCGAGACGAAGGCGATGACCATCAGGAAGCCGGTCGAGGATTTCGACACGGTGATGCCGGTGTTCTGGACCGTCTGCGGCAATTGCGAGGTGACGAGCTGCAGCTTGTTCTGCACCTGCATCTGCGCGACGTCGGGATTGGCCGCATTGGTGAAGGTCAGCGTCAGCGAGGCATTGCCCGACGAGGTCGAGGTCGCGGTCATGTATTGCAGGTTGTCGACGCCGGTCATGCCCTGCTCGATGACCTTGGTCACCGAATTCTCGACCGTCTGGGCGTCGGCGCCGGGATAGCTTGCGCTGATGTTGACGGTCGTCGGCGCGATCTGCGGATATTGCGAGATCGGCAGGGACTGCAGCGCCAAAAGGCCTGCGAGCATGATGACGATGGCGACGACCCAGGCGAAGATCGGCCTGTCGATGAAGAAGCGTGACATGTTCAGTTCTTCACCGTGCCGGGCGTGTCCGTTTCGGCGGCCGCGCGCTGCGCCGCCGGGCGCAGCTCCCCGCTTGCCTCGTCGATCGTGACCTCGTTGGCCGTGACCGTCTGGCCGACGCGCACGAGCTGCCCGCCTTCGACGATCACCCTGTCGCCGTCACTGAGGCCGGTATCGACCAGCCAGTTGTTGCCGATGGTGCGACGGGTCACGAGCACGCGCTCCTCGACCTTGCCGTCCTTGTTGACGAACTTGGCGGTCGCCTCACCCTTGGTGTTGCGGCCGACAGCGCGCTGAGGCACCAGGTAACTGTTCTCGGCGATGCCCTCCTGGAGGATGGCGCGCGCATACATGCCGGGCAGCAGCAGCCGGTCGGGATTGGGGAATTCCGCCCGCAAGGTGAAGGTGCCGGTGGTCTGGTCGACATTGGCCTCGGCGAATTCGAAGCGTCCGTCCTGGTTGTAGAGCGTGCCCGTATCGAGCCTGAGCTTGACCGCGACATTGGGGCCGCTCAGCTTCAACCGCCCTTCGGCGAGGGCGCTGCGGAATTTCAGCAGATTTGTGCTCGACTGGGTGATGTCGACATTGATCGGGTCGAGCTGGCGGATCGTGGTGAGTGCGTCGGTCTGGCTCGCCGTCACCAGGGCGCCTGGCGTCAGGGAGGATTTGTCGATCCGCCCACCGATCGGGGCGACGACCTTGGTGTAGTCGAGATTGATTTTCGCCGTGGCGAGGCTCGCTTTGGCCGAGGCGACATCGGCATTGGCCTGGGCCAGGGCCGAGATCGCATCGTCGAGGTCCTGCTTGCTGACGGCGCTCTGGCGGACCAGGTCGCGGTAGCGGTCGAGCTTTGCCTGGGCGCTCGGCACAGCGGCCTCGGCTTTCTGCAAGGCTGCGGCGGAGCTGTCATAGGACGCCTGGTAGCTCGCCGGGTCGATCTCGTAGAGCACGGTCCCGGCCGTGACCTCGCCGCCTTCCTTGAAGAGGCGCGACTTGATGATGCCGTTGACCTGCGGACGCACCTCCGCGACCAGGCTCGCCGAAACCCGGCCCGGCAGTTCGGCCGTGATGGCGACGGGCTGCGGACGCAGGCTGACGACGCTGACCGGCATCTGCGCCGATGGTGGAGCGGGGCTGGCCGCCTTCTCGTTGCAGGCCGAGAGCAGAAGCCCCACTGCCATGGCTGCGACCGCGATTCGACCACGCAATATGGGCATGCTGCAGCGCACAAAGCTGATCTCGCGATGTTGCATCCTCAAGCGCTGCACGGCATCACCCTATTTTGGAAACTTAAGAGTACCCTTATGGCTTGCAATCTTCCGCTGTCAATCGCATGGAGGTGAAATAAGGGGAAACACATGGCGCAGGGTCTGGCGATAACGTGTGAGGACGCGGCAGCGGCCGCCAAGGGAACGCCCGCGCGCGGGCGCCCGAAAACCATGGCCGACGAGGCTGTGCGCGCGATGATCGTGGCCCATGCCAGGGATGCCTTCCTCGAGGTCGGCTATGCCGGCACGACGATGGATCTCGTCGCGGCACGTTGCCGTATCTCGAAGCGGACGCTCTATCGCCTCTTCCCCGGCAAGACCGATCTGTTCACGGCAGTCGTCATCCTGCACCGGCAGTCGATGCTGGATCTGCCGCGCCCCGACGATGAAGATCTGCCCGTGGCCGAAGCCCTCGAAGCGATCTTCAGGATCGATATCGATGAGGCCGCCGATCGCGAGCGCATCGCGTTCATTCGCCTGGTCATCACGGAATCGACCCGGTTTCCCGAGATCGAGCTGTTGATCCTGCGCGACGGCGCCGAGGCGTCGCGTCGCCTTCTCGCGGAATGGCTGATGCGTCAGGTGGAGCGCGGTCTCATCGCGCTCGCCGATCCGTCCAAGGCCGCGCAGATGCTGATGGATATGGTGTTCGGCGTTTTCTCGCGCCGGCGTCACCATGGCGAGTGGGGCTCGCGCAAGGAGCGCCGCGCCTATCTGCGGATGTGCATCGACATCTTCGTCAACGGCGTCGCCCGCCGCTGAAAGCGCGGAGCGCGTGCCGGGCGCGCCGGCTTCAGACTTTCAGGGCCATGCCGTCGCGCTGCGGATCGGCGCCGCCCGACCAGCTTGCTCCCTCCGCGCGGATGCCATGCGGCGCGCCGAAGGCGAAGGACTGGTAGGACCGGCCTACGGCGTAGCCATCAGCTTCCAAGGCGGCGGTGACGCGGCGTTCGATGCGGTTGGAGACGTCGATCGTGTCGCTCAGGCAGACGATGCGCGGCGCGGCGACCGCCTCGAACATGCTCATTCCGAAATCGATGACGTTGCTCAGCGCCTGGGCAATGGCGGGCACGATGAAGGTGCCGCCTGGCGCGCCGATGGCGATGATGGGCTTCTCGTCCCTGAACATGATCGTCGGCGCCATGGCGCTGCCGCGGGCCTTGCGGGGAGCGATCGAGCCGGCGCGGCCGGGACGGGGGTCGAAACCGCTCATCGAGCCGTTATACATGAAGCCCAGGCCGGGGGTGATGCCGCCCGATGGCTGGCCGAGGGTGTGGGTCAGCGTCACGGCATTGCCCTCTTCGTCCATGACGCAGACGACGGTGGTGTCCGGCGGATCCCTGGACAATTCCGAGCGCGCCACGCGCGCCTTCTCACCCGACCGGATCGCGCTGGCATGGCCGGCGGCATGGGCCTGCGAGAGCAGCCTGTCGATCGGCACATCGACGAAATCGGGATCGCCGATATGGGCGTCGCGGTCGATCGTCATCCACTTCATCGCCTCGGCGAGGATTGCGATGTGCTCGGCGCTGTTGTGCTCGAGGGCGCCGATTTCGAACTCCTGCAGGATATGCATGAGCTCGATCAGCAAGACACCGCCCGCTGCGGGCGGGTTGCCGGCGATGCGCAGGCTGCGATAGGCGCCCCAGACGGGCTCTTTCTCGCGCACCTTGTACTCGGCGAGATCGCGCTTCGTCAGGAGCCCGCCTTGCCTCGCCATGTCGGCGGCAATCTCCTCGGCGATCGCGCCGGTGTAGAAGATCTCGGGGCCGGCGGCGGCGATGCGCTCCAGCGTGCGGGCGAGGTCGGGATTGGTGATGACGTCGCCGGGGCGCTTCAGCGTGCCGTCGGGCTGGAAATAGATCGCGCGCCCGGTCTCGCTGTGGCGGAGCTTGTCCTCGGTGTTGATCTGGCCGGTGCTGCGCTGGTCGATCGTCCAGTAGTAGTGGACATAGGGGCGGATCGTGAAACCCTCGCGCGCCTGCCGGATCGCCGGTGCCATGACATCCCTGAGCTCCATCGTGCCGAAGCGCGACAGGGCCTCGGTGTAGCCCTTGACGTTGCCCGGCGTGCCGGCCGCGAGATGGCCGAGCTCGTTGGCGTGGTCGCTGAGCAGGAAGACGAAGCCGTCGCGGGTCTGGCCGACGAAACGCTCGGCCCACATCTCTGGCGTGGCCGCGAGCGGCGCCAGTGCCAGGAATTCGAGCACGGTGTGCACGCCGCGTTTGGGCATGCTGATCTGCATCGCGCCGAACCCGCCGATTCCACACATCTGCGGGTCGACCACGCCCTGGCTGAAGGCGCAGGCGATGGCGGCGTCGATGGCGTTGCCGCCCCGGCGCAGGATGTCCGCGCCGGCTTCGGCCGCTTCTGGCTGGGCCGCTACGATCATGCCGCGCATCGATGTCTCCCGGTCCTGCCGCGCATGGCCGCCCTGGGCCAGCGTCCGTCGTTCTGGAAGAGGCAGCATCGCGCGTCGGCTTGCTGTCCGCCACCCGCAATTCCGCATGCGCTTTCAGCTGACAGCGCGGGTGCCGTTTCCCGCGGATGCGGTCCATAAACAAGCCCTTCGCCGCTCCGATCGGTCACCCGCCACAAGCGACTGATCGGCCCAATGCTTTTGCGACCAGACGAATGAGGACACGACCTATGACGATCGGAGTGGGCGGATCGAGCTTCGAGGCCGAGCTCGCCAAATTGAAACCGATGACTGATGGCATCGAGCCGATCGCGGTGACCGAGTTCAAGGCTCGCATCGCCAAGGCGCAGGCGCTGCTGCGCGAGCAGGGTCTCCAGGCGCTCTATCTCGATACCTCCACGAGCCTTGCCTACTTCACCGGCATCCAGCTCACCTTGTCCGAGCGCCTGCATGGCGCGGTCATCCCGGCCGAGGGCGAGATCGTCTATCTCAGCCCGACCTTCGAGGAGCCGAAGACGCGGGAATTGATGCGCTTCGGCGAGGAGGTGCGCTGCTGGGAGGAGCATGAGGATCCGACGGAGCTGGTGATCGAGACCATCCGCAGCCTGGGCTATGAGAGCGGCCAGGTCGCGCTCGATCCGCATACGCCGTTCTATATCGTCGACGGGTTGCGCAAGGCCGGCAACCGCTTCTCCTTCAGCCATGGCAATGTGATCACCGCGGCTTGCCGGCAATTGAAGTCGGCCGCCGAGATCGCTCTGATCCAGCGCGCCATGGACATCACCATGGAGGTCCACCGGGCTGCGGCCCGGGCGCTGCAGGTCGGCGTCACCACCGCTCAGGTCAAGCTGTTCCTCGACCAGGCGCATCGCAAGCTCGGCATGAGCTGGACCAGCGGCGCCGCCCAGTTCGGCGAGGCGACGGCCTATCCCCATGGCGTGCCCTATGAGCAGACGCTGCAGGAGGGCGACATGGTGCTGATCGATATGGGCACCAAGGTCGGCGGCTATCGCTCCGACATCACCCGCACCTATGTCTTCGGCGAGGCCAACCCGCGCCAGCGCGAGATCTGGAACCTGGAGAAGCGGGCGCAACTGGCGGCATTCGATGCGGCTGTCCTGGGTGCGCCCTGCGAGGCGGTTGACGCGGCGGCGCGCGGCGTCATCGAGGCGGCGGGCTTCGGCCCGGGCTACAAGGTGCCGGGTCTGCCCCATCGCACCGGCCATGGGCTCGGCCTCGACGTGCATGAGGAAGCCTTCATGGTGAAGGGCAACAAGACGCCGCTCCAGGTCGGCATGTGCTTCTCCGACGAGCCGATGATCTGCATCTATGGCGAGTTCGGCGTGCGTCTGGAGGATATCATCTACATGGCCGAGGACGGGGCGCATTGGTTCACCAAGCCGGCCCATTCCGTGGACGATCCCTTCGGCTACGAAGCCTGAACGCGCGGAGACCGGTGACCGGGGCCTCCGTGCGAGGCTCTTGTCATCCCCTGATCAGCTGCCGGGCGCACCCGTTGCAGCCGGGCAACGGTTTGCGGCAATTCTCCGCGCTGTCCGGAGTGCTGTCCCCCGCTGGCGGGAGCCGGCCCGAGCGAGCCGAATGCCGGTATCTCCCGGAGAATGCTTGGTTTTCCCGGCCGGCAGCCGGCATGGCAATTGTTTCTGCGGAAAGCAGGTTAGAATCCATCTAAATATCTGTACTTGCAGGGAAATTTGAATTCACGCTACTGCGCTGCAGCGCTTGGGGCTGGTGTGAACCTGGAAGCCTCGGGATGGCGGTGCGGGCAGGCGGCGGGATTACATCCAGCTGCGCCCGAACACCGGGGGCATGGAGGCGGGACTGGGTGGTCTGGGATATTCAGAAGCTGTTCCGGTATCACGCCAAGGATATCGCGCGGTCGCTTCGGCGGCGTGGCCTGACGGCCGAGATGGCAGCCGACCTGACGCAGGACACCTTCCTGCGCGTGCTGTCGTCGCCGCCCAGGGACGATGCGGCGCATCATAATCCCAAGGCTTATCTCTACCGGGTCTCGCGCAATCTCAGCATCAACCACATCAGGCGCGAGCGCCTGGTCGAGCAGGTGGAGCTCGACGACGAGGCGTTCGCGCAGCTTGCCGAGCCGTTGCCCTCTCCCGAAACCATCGTCCATGACCGTCAGCGTCTGAAATTGGTGGAAGCTGCGCTGGCCGAGCTCCCTGCCCGCACGCGCACCGCCTTCGAGATGCATCGCCTGGGGGAGCGCACCATCAGCGAGGTCGCCCGCGAGCTCGACCTGTCGGTGACGCGGACCTGGACTTTGATCCGGGATGCCTACCGCCACATCGTCATGCGCACTGAAAACTTGTAATTGGAAATATCTCAGGGAGAGAAAAACGCGGCCGTCCGGCTGTAGTAGAGGATGGGAGAGGCAAGCCGAACAGGTGGCTGCGCCCATGCCGGAAGGACTGGAATGACCGAGGCTGCGCCGGATCTCGATCGCTTGCTCGACGAGGCGATCGACCTCGTCATTCGCTTGCAGAACGATCCCGGCAACCCCGTTGCCGTCGAGATGATTAGAGCGTGGCGGGCGAGGGGCCCGGCGCATGAGCAGATCTGGGCGCGCATCGCCAGTGCCCACGGGATGGCTGGCAAGGTCCTGACCGATCGCCGGAAGGCCGAGCAGCGCGCGGCGCTGGGGCTGAGCCGCCGTAACCTCGTCATTGGCGGTGCTATCGGCCTGGGCGCCGTAGGCGCCGGCTCGCTGATGATGTCGGACGCTCTGCTCCAGCCGCGGGCCGATCATCGCACGGCCAAGGGCGAGATCCGCCAGGTCGCGCTTCCCGATGGCAGCATGGCGACGCTCGGCCCCGACAGTGCGCTCGCGCTCGCCTATGGGCCCGGCGAGCGTCGTGTCACGCTGCTGCAGGGCATGGCGTTCTTCGAGGTTGCGCCGGATGCGGCGCGCCCGTTCCGAGTCCAGACGGGATATCTTGCGGCGACGGCTCTTGGAACGGCCTTCGATGTCTCCAGCGATGCGGGGATCGTGACGGTTTCCGTCGATCATGGGCTGGTCGAGGCGCGGGTTCCGGATTCGGCACTGGTCTCGGGCGAGCGGCTGGGCGCCGGAGACTGGATGGCGTTCGATGCAGCCTCGCAGAGCCTCGATCGCGGAAGGCGCGAGGCGGGCCAGGTCGCGATGTGGCGCGACCGTCTGATCGTGGCCGAGCAGGAGCCGGTCTCGGCGCTGATCGCCCGGATCGGCCGCTGGCTGCCCGGACGCATCGTCGTCGCGGGGTCGCTCAGCGGCTCGCAAAAGGTGAGCGGGCTCTTCGACCTGCGTGATCCCGCGCGGGCGCTCGATGCGGTGGTGCATCCGACCGGCGGCCATGTCCGTCGGATCTCGTCGTTCCTGACGGTGATTTCGGCCTTCTGAAAAAAGTCGGGCGAAAAGCAGAAAAAATCGGGCTCCCGTTTGTATCAGCTTCAAGGGCTGCGCCATTCACTTCGGCACGCCCTCCCGATGCAATCGACAGGAGCGGCTTCACCATGGGGCAAGGGGCGGAGATCAGTTCGCGCGGGACAGCCGGACGCAAGGCGTTGCTTGCGGCGCTGCTGGCGACGACATCGATCGGCGCTGGCGTCACGGCGCTAGTGCCCAGCGCCTTCGCCCAGGCCGCGCGGACGAGCTACTCCATTCCCGCCGGCCCGCTGAACCAGGCCCTGACCGCTTTCGGGCGTCAGTCGGGCCTCCAGATCACCTATCTGGCCTCCGTCGCTTCCGGCAAGACCTCGCCCGGCGTCTCGGGCGCCGTGACGCGGGAGCAGGCGCTGACGCGCATCCTCCAGGGCTCGGGGCTGGTCTACTCCTTCCCGAATCCGACCACCGTCGCGATCTCGGCGCGTGCGGCGGGCAACGGCTCTGTCGGGGCAGACGGCGCCGTGGTGCTCGATACGATCGATGTGCAGGGATCGGCTGACGGCAACGTCGGCTATGTCGCGACGCGCAGCGCGGCGGGCACCAAGACCAGCACGCCGCTGATCGAGACACCGCAATCGGTCTCCGTGGTCACACGGCAGGAACTCGACGACCGCAATGTGCAGACGCTGACTCAGTCGGTGGCCTATACGCCGGGCGTGCGCTCCGAATCGTCCGGCTTCGATCCCCGTTTCGACGCCTTCTACATCCGCGGCTTCAACGCGACCTATAACGGGGTCTATCGCGACGGCTTGCGCCTGCCCGGCAACAATATGGCGGTGTTCAAGGTCGCGCCCTATGGCGTGGAGAGCGTCACCGTGCTGCGCGGCCCGAGCTCGGCGCTCTATGGCCTCGGTTCGCCCGGCGGGCTCGTCGACATCACATCCAAGCGCCCGGTCGATCAGCCTTTCGGCGAAGTGGAATTGCAGGCGGGCAGCAAGAATCGCGTCCAGAGCAATTTCGATGTGGGCGGCCGGCTCGATCCCAACGGAACCCTGCTCTACCGCCTGACGGGCTCCGTCCGCGACAGCCACACGGCCAATGTGGTGGGGGGCGACGACAACCTGCTCAATCTCGCCCCGGCCTTCACCTGGCGCCCGAACGACCAGACGAAGCTGACCATCCTCGGCGAATTCCAGGATTCGAAGAATCCGGGTGGATTTCCATATTACGCCTGGAATGGCGCGCGGTCGCAGACCTTCCTGGGGAGCGACCCGGACTACAACAGCCTGGCGCAGACCCAGAACCGCATCGGCTACCAGTTCGAGCACAAGTTCAACGAGGTCTTCACGGTCCGGCAGAACCTGCGCTGGGGCCAGGTCGATACGAAGAACCGCTTCACCGGCGATTCGGGCGTCGATGCCAGCGGCACGGTCCTCAATCGCTACACCGGCTATGTGCACGACGTGCTGAATTCGTTCGCGGTCGACAATCAGGTGCAGGCTGATTTCGGCACCGGGCCGATCCAGCACCGCCTGCTCGCAGGCCTCGACTACACCCATCTCAGGCTCAGCGACCGGATCGGCTATGGCACCGCGCCGGGCTTGAGCCTGGTGACGCTGCAATCGCTCGGCCGCTTCACCGACCCGGCCTTCAGCACGATCAACAGGCAGACCCAGGATCAGATCGGCGCCTATATCCAGGAGCAGGCCAAGTTTGGCCGCTGGACGCTGACGCTGTCCGGCCGGCAGGATTGGGTGCGGACGAAGACGGTGGACCGCGTCAGCACCAGCCGGCAGGAGGCCGACGACCAGGCCTTCACCGGCCGCGTCGGATTGACCTATCAGTTCGACAACGGCATCGCGCCCTATGCGAGCTATTCGACCTCCTTCGCGCCCAATCTCGGCGTCGATCCGTCGGGTGTGCCCTTCAAGCCGACCACCGCCGAGCAGGCTGAAGTCGGCGTGAAATACGCACCGACCGGCTTCGACGGCTTCTTCACCGCATCGCTCTTCCGGATCACGCAGGATGGCGGCCTCGTCGCCTCCGACGCCAACCCCTATGTGCAGGTCCAGCGCGGAGAAGTGCGGGGCCAGGGGCTCGAACTGGAGGCGGTCGCCAATCTCGGGGCGGGCTTCCGCGTCAGGGGCTCCTATGCCTATCTCGATCTGGAGACCATCACCGGCGCCGCGGGGACGGTCGGCAAGGTCCCCGTGGCGACGCCGCGCCACAGCTTCGCGGCCTGGACCGACTATACCGTGCCGGACGGGCTGACGCTCGCCGGGCTCGGGCTCGGCGTGGGTGTCCGCTACACCGGGTCCAGCTATGGCGACGCCCAGAACACCTTCAAGAACGATGCGGTCGCACTCGTCGACGCCACGCTGAACTACGATCTCGGGCGGGTGAACCCCGCGCTGAAGGGCTGGTCGGCGAAGGTCAACGCCCAGAACCTGTTCGATACCAAATATACGACCTGCGAGGCCGGCTATTGCTACAAGGGCACCCGCAGCAGCGTCATCGCGAGCCTGCGCTATCGCTGGTGAGGGTGCGGACCCGGCCATGCTCAGCCCAGCCGGCCTCGATCGCCGGACCCTCCTCGCCGCCGCTTGCTGCATGGCTGCGCGCGGCGGGGTGGTTCGTGCCAGCGAGCCCTCGCCGCCGGCGCGCATCGTCTCGCTCGACTATGGCCTGACCGAGACGCTGCTTGCGCTCGGCATCGCGCCGATCGGCATGGTGCAGGTGGGCGCCTGGGCGGATTGGGTGGTCGAGCCCGCCTTGCCGGCCGGCATGATCGACCTCGGCGCCGACCGCGAGCCGAATCTCGAATTGCTGGCAGCGATCAGGCCGGATTTGATCGTGACGACGCCTTATCTTGCCGCTATCCGCCCCGTTCTGGAGCGCTTTGCTCCGACCCGCACCTTCTCGATCTATGCCCCGCCGGGAGGGCGACCCTATGAACTGAGCATCGCGGCGACGCGCGAACTGGCTGGTCTGCTCGGCCGCGCGGCGGAAGGCGAGGCGCTGATCGCGCGGGCCGAGGCGCGGATGGCGGAGATCCGCGCCAGGCTCCGGGCAATGGCCGATATCCCGCTGCTGATCGTGAGCTTCCTCGATGCGCATCATGTCCGGGTCTATGGCGCCGGCAGCCTCTTCGACGACACGCTGAAGCGCTGCGGCCTTGCGAATGGCTGGCGGGGACCGTGCAATTACTGGGGCTTCGCCACGGTCGGCATCGAGGTCCTGGCGGCCGTGCCGGAGAGCAGGCTGGTCTATCTGGAGCCGATTTCCGGCGATGTCCTGACAAAGCTCGCAGGCAGCCCGCTCTGGAACAGCCTGGCCTTCGTCCGCGCCGGGCGCATCCAGCGGCTGCCGGCGGCGCTGATGTTCGGCATGCTGCCTTCGGCCATGCGCTTCGCCGCGCTTTTGGGCGAACATCTTTCCGCGACGGAACGGTCCAGTGGCTGAGGCTCTCCATCGCAAGGGCCCCGCCGGCATCGTCGCGTTCCTCCTGGTCGCGGCAGGCGTGGCGAGCCTGTGGGCGCTCGTGAAGCTGCTGCCGCCGGGGCTGTGGTTCGACGCCCTGCGCGGGCCGGACCCAGCCGATGCGCGCCAGATGCTGGCGGCCTATAGCGTCCTGCCGCGGCTCGTCACCAGCATCCTGTGCGGCGCGGCGCTGGGGCTTGCCGGGGTGTTGCTGCAATTGGTGCTGCGCAATCCGATCGCCTCGCCGACCACGCTCGGGGTCGAGGCGGGGGCCAATCTCGCCTTGTCGGTCGCCATGCTCTGGGCCCCTGGGCTGCTCGCCTTCGGCCGGGAATGGACGGCGCTGGCGGGCGGGCTGCTCGCTGTCGCCGGCGTGCTCGCCCTGTCCTGGCGCAAGGGCTTGGCGCCGGTCTCGGTCGTGCTATCCGGGCTCGTCATCGGCCTCACCTGCAGCGCCGTCGTCGCGACGCTCGTCCTGTTCAAGACGCATTACCTCGCCGGCCTGTTCATGTGGGGGAGCGGATCGCTCAGCCAGCAGGACTGGTCGGCCGCCGTCTTCCTCGCGCCGCGCTTCGTGGCCGTTGCGGCATTGAGCGCCTTCCTGGTGCGCCCCTTGACCTTGCTGAGCCTGGACGACGCCAATGCGCGCAATCTCGGCCTGTCGATCGGAGCCGCCCGGCTCGCCGCGCTCATCCTCGCCGTCGCCTTGACGGCATGCGTCGTCAGCACGGTCGGCATCATCGGCTTCCTCGGCCTCGCCGCGCCGGCCTTGGCTCATGTCGCGGGGGCGAGGCGGGTCGGGCAGCGCCTGGCCTGGTCGGCGCTGCTGGGGGCGGCCCTGCTCTGGCTGACCGACCAATGCGTGCAGCTTGCGGCCGGCGCCGACGGCACGATGCTGCCGACTGGCGTGGTCACGGCCCTGTTCGGCGCGCCGTTGCTGCTGTGGCTGTTGCCGCGCCTGCACCAGTCCCAGCAAGGCGCGCCGCTCTCCTCAATCGGACCGGCGTCTCGCCGCAGCGCCCATGCGGGGCGGGTGCTTGGCTGTCTCGGGGTGCTGCTCGTGATTGCGACTGTGTTCTCCGTCATGGTCGGGCGCGGCCTCGACGGCTGGCATCTGAGCCTGGGCGGCGAGCTCGATCTCCTGCTGCCCTTGCGCCTGCCGCGCGCGCTTGCCGCCCTGTCGGCAGGTGCGATGCTCGCCGGTGCCGGCTGCATGCTCCAGCGCCTGACGGGCAATCCGATGGCGAGCCCGGAGGTGCTGGGCGTCAGCGCCGGCGCGGCCTTCGGCTTCGCCGTCGCGCTGTTCACGCTGTCCGAGGTCGGGCGGGGCGCGCAGCTTCTCGCCGCCTCCGTCGGAGCGCTGGTCGCGCTTCTGGCGATCCTCGCGCTGGGGCGGGGGAGGGGCGGCTCATCGGGATCGACCCTGCTCGTCGGCATCGCGCTCGGCGCGTTGTTCGACGCGGTCGTGACGGCATTGATGGCCAGCGGCGACCCCAGGGCCGTGCTGCTGCTGAACTGGATGACCGGCTCGACCTACGCGATCGATGCAAGGGGCGCCGCCGTCGCCCTTGCCGCAGCGGCGGGATTGCTCGTCCTCCTGCCGCTTGGCGCGCGCTGGCTCGACATCGTGCCGCTCGGGGCAGGGACGTCTCTGGCGCTGGGGCTTCACCCCAGGCGCAGCCAGGCGGTGATATTGGCATCGAGCGCCGTCCTGACGGCGATTGCGACGCTCATCGTCGGCCCGCTGACCTTTGTGGGCCTGATGGCGCCGCACCTGGCGCGGCAACTCGGCCTGCGGCGGGCTCTGCCTGAGTTCATGGGAGCCGCCCTCGCGGGCGGCCTCGTCATGGTCGCGGCCGATTGGGTCGGCCGCAGCATCGCCTTTCCCTGGCAGATTCCGGCGGGGCTCGCCGCCTCGATGATCGGCTGTCCCGTGTTGTTGTGGCTCCTCTCGCGAAGGTCTTCCTGATGGCGGCACAAGCGCTCATTCCCGACACGATCCATTTCGATCTGGCGCCACGTTCGGGCGGTGCGCCTTACCGGATCTTCCTGCGCATTCCCACGAGCACGCGGCCACCGCAGGGCTGGCCGGTGCTCTATCTGCTCGACGCCAATGCGATGATCGCCACAGCGGCCGATATCTTGCGCGTTCAGGCAGCCTATCCGCTCGGGACCGGCATCGCTGACGGCGTCGTGGTCGGCATCGGCTACCCGACGGAAGCGGCCTATGACAGCGTCAGGCGCTCCTGGGACATGGGCCCCCCGCCGGGCCAGGTCTATCCGCCTCACATCCAAGGCGGCCCGGATGTCCGTACCGGCGGGGCCGACGAATTCCTTGCCTTCATCGAGGACGAGTTGAAGCCCGAGATCGACCGGCGCGTCATGATCGACCGGCAGCGCCAGGCGATCTTCGGCCATTCCTTCGGGGGACTCTTCGTCTTGCATGCGCTGTTTCGCCGCCCGGACGCCTTTTCCGCCTGGGTCTCGGCGAGCCCGGCGATCTGGTGGGAGGGGGCGGGCATCGTCACCGAGGCCGAAAGCTTCCTGGGGCGTGGGGAGATCAACCGACGAGGGCGCGTGCTCCTGCAGGCGGGCGAGTATGAGCAGGCGCTCGCGCCGTTCCAGATTGGCGCGACTGACGCGGAAAAGCGCATCAAGGGCTTTGCGGAAAGCCGCATCGTCGACAATGCGCGGGCGATGGCGGAACGGCTCGCGCGCGCCCCGAACCTCCTGACGGAATTCCAGTTCCTTCCCGGCGAGACCCATATGTCCGTGTTGCCATCCGCGCTCAATCTGGCTGTGCGCTTCGTATTCGGCGTGCAGGCTGCGTGACGACGCCATTGTTCGATCTCGACGCGGTGGCCTTCGCGATCTCCGGGCGCGGCTTAAGCCGAGCCAGACTCGTGCGTGCCCAGCCGTGCCCCTCGGTTGCTGGGCTGGCCGCCGATCAGCGCGCTGTTGTCGCGAGCAGCTTGTCGATCCGTTTGCCGTCCATGTCGACGATCTCGAAGCGCCAGCCCTCATAGTCGAAATGGTCGCCGGCCTCCGGAAGCCGTCCGAGCTGGAACAGGGCGAAGCCCGCGATGGTGTGAAAATCGCCCTCCACAGATCCCGGCCGGAAGCCGAGGCGGGCGAAGGCGTCGTGAGCCAGCATTGCGCCGTCGAGCAGCAGCGAGCCATCCTCCCGCTCGACGATATCGGGTTCTTCGCCTTCGGCATCCGAGAGGTCGCCGGCGATGGCCTCGAGCAGGTCGGTCTGGGTGACGATTCCCTCCAGGCTGCCATATTCGTCGATGACGATGGCCAGGCGGACCGGGGCCTTCTTGAACTGGTCGAGCACGCGGAAGATCGGCACGCTTTCGTGAACGATCATGGGTTCGCGGATGACGGCCATCGGGTCGAGCGTCTTGCCGTCGAGCACCTGGTCGAGCAGGTCCTTCTTCAGGATCATGCCCAGGGGCTCGTCGACATCGCCGCGCCCGACCAGAAGCTGCTGGTGGCGGCAGGTGCGGATGGTGCGCAGGATCTCGGCCGGGCTGTCGTCGGCGTCGATCCACTCGATGTCGCGGCGCGGCGTCATGATGTCGCCGATGCGGCGGTCGCCGATATTGAGGACGCGTTCGACGACCTCCTGCTGCGTCTGCTGGAGGATGCCGGCTTCCTGGCTGGCCTGGATCAGGAGCTTGAGCTCTTCGGGCGAATGCAGCGCGTCCTCACCCGTGCCTGGCCGCAGGCCGCATAGCCGCAGCAGCAGGTTGCCGAGGCCGTTGAGTGCGATGATCGCCGGCCGGAGCAGGAACAGGAACAAGCCGAGAGGGCGCACGACCCAGAGCGCAGTGCCTTCGCTGCGCTGGAGGGCAAGGCTCTTGGGGGCGAGTTCGCCCAGCACGATATGCAGCGTGGTGATGATGATGAAGGAGATCGCGACCGCGATCGCATGGGAGCTGGCCGTGGCCAGGGATCCGGGCAGCGCGTTCAGCAGGGGCATGATCAGATGGGCGAGCGCCGGTTCGCCGATCCAGCCGAGCGCCAGGGACGAAATCGTGATGCCGAGCTGGGTGGCCGCGAGATTGGCGTCGAGATTGTCGACGGCCCGCTTCAGGGCGCCGGCATTGGTCCTGCCGGCATTGACCAGTTCGGTCACGCGGCTGCGGCGGACAGCGACGAGAGAGAATTCCGCTGCGACAAAAAAGCCGTTCGCGGCAACCAGAACAAGTACGGCGAGTATCCCGATCAGATCGGGCATACTGCCATCGGAACTAGGCATGGTCTCCTTTTGGGCGGCGGGCCGCCACGGACTATTGCTGGAGCTCCCCATATAGCACGGCTTTGCCCCACGCATGTGACCACTTATGCGGCAATCAGGCCGGGGCGATGCTTCGCTCGAGCCTGAGGGCTCTTGGCGCGAAGCGATGATTATTCGGCTATGCCAGACAGCTTGCGGCAAGACGCTGGGAGCGCTGCCGTTTCCAGCCTGACAGCCGATCCGGGTTTCAGGCGGCTCCGGCACGCCAGGCTGGCATCGGGACCTTCGGACAACGCCGCATTGAGCGACAGCCCCGTCGCGAGCGTATAGGAGACGGCGCGTTTTCGGATGGAGAGCCTTCGCGATGGCGAATGCATGTTCGGCCGGTATCGATACCGGATTCGCCGCGTTGGATTTTGGGCAGATGGTCGTGCTGGGCCTCGTGCAGGGCGTCAGCGAGTTGCTGCCGATCTCCTCGACGGCCCATATGCGCGTCGTCCCGGCCGTGCTGGGCTGGCCGGATCCGGGATCGGCCTTCTCGGCGCTGATGCAATTGGCGGCGCTTGCCGCCGTGGTGACCTATTTCCGGCGCGACGTCAGCGAGATCGCGACCGGATCCTGGCTCGCGCTGAGGCGTCGCAAGACCGGCGGGCCTCACATCAGGTTGGCGGTCGGCATCGTGCTGGCGACGGTTCCAATCGTTATTGCGGGCGTGCTGCTCGCCCCGCTGCTCAATGCCTGCGGCTCGCCCTTGCGCTCGCTCTGGGTGATCGGCGCCAGCTCGATCGCGATGGCGCTGCTCCTGGCCCTCGCCGAATGGCTGGCCCGTCATGATCGCAGCGCCGAGCAGGCCAGGCTTCGGGATTTCCTCCTGGTGGGCGTGGCCCAGGTCGGTGCGCTGATCCCCGGCGTGTCCCGCTCGGGATCGACGCTGACTGCAGCACTGGGCCTGGGCTTCGAACGCATGGAGGCCGCGCGCCTGTCCTTCCTCATCGGTTTGCCGGCGATCGCGCTGGCGGGCCTCAAGGAAGCGGTCGAGCTCGCCAGGGCCGGCATCGATGTACATGCCGTGGCTCTGCTGCTGGTGGGCCTCGTCGCCGGTTCGCTGGCGTCGTTTGCCGCGGTCTGGGGCCTCATGCGTTTTCTGGAACGGACGTCGAGCTGGCCGTTCGTCCTCTATCGCGGCTGCATGGGTATCCTGCTCCTCGTTGGAATCGCTGGGGGCTGGCTGCATTAGCGGTTGAGCGATGGGCGAAGGCTCACCCCCTCAGACCAGGAGCGCCTTCGCATAGGTCTGGCCGGAATTGGCGATATGCGCGGTCATCAGGCTGGTGAAGCCGGCGAAGTCGCCGGCCTGGAAGAAGCCGAGGATGGCGCGATGCTCCTCGAAGGAGCGCGGCGTCTGGACGTCGATGGGCGAACTCAGATTGGTCCGCAGCGCCGCGACGCGCCCGGCCACGAGCCGGTAGGATTCCTGCAGATAGCGATTGCCGCAATGGTTGAAGAAGGCCTCGTGCAGGGCCGTGTCGGCACGGCCATAGGCGACATTGTCCCTGGCCTTCAGCGCCTGTTCCATGCCGGCGATCGCCGCCTCGATCTCGGCGACGGTCCTGTCGCGGTCGTGGTGATAGGCGAGTTCGGCCGCCTTGGGCTCGAGGATGATCCGGAACTGGCAGATCGTGGCGATGTCCTCGGCATCGGGGCTGAAGACGAAGCTGCCGACCTGCGGCTTGATCACCACCAGGCCCTGCAACTGAAGCTGGTTGAGCGCTTCGCGCACCGGTGTCCGGCTGACGCCGAAGGACTGCGCCAGCATCTCCTCGGCGATGAAGGCCCCGAGCGGCAGCTCGCCTTCGATGATCGCCTGGCGGAGACGCGCGACCGCCTTCTGCGCCAATGACTTCGTGGGCTGGAGCTTCAGTGACAGCATGGCGAGGTTGGTTTCGCCTCGTGAGGAGGGCGAGAGGAAGCGGAGCGGGAATGCCCGAAGCCGGGGAGGCTTCGGGCATTCTCAGTAACAGATTTGCGCGGGAACGCATGGCCGGGCCGGCCGCGATCCGTAAGCCGCTCCCGAGATTGCGAGGGCCGAAATTCAGCTTCCGCGAATGCGCTTGAGATCTCCGAGGACGAGATCGAGCGCCTCCTGCCCGATCGAGGCGGCGTTGCGCTCGTAGATGACCTTGAGCTTGTCGCGCAGCCTCGTGGTTTCCTCGGGCGAGATCTCGTTGACCTGCATGCCTGCCGCCTTGAGATTGGCCAGGCTCAGATCGGATTTCTCGCGGTTGACCTTGCGCTGCTCGGCCTGGCCGACGATGGCGCATTCCTTCAGCACGCCTTGCTCAGCCGGCGAGAGCGTGTCCCAGATCTTCCTGGAGAACAGCACCAAGGTCGGGCTGTAGGCGTGCTTGGTCAGCGTGAGGTATTTCTGGACCTCGTAGAACTTCATGTTCTCGATGTTGTTGTAGGGGTTTTCCTGCCCGTCGACCGTCTTGGTCTCCAGCGCCGAATAGACCTCCGAGAAGGCCAGCGGCACGGCATTGCTGCCGAGCTCCTTGAAGGTGTCGATGAAGATGGTGTTCTGCATCACCCGCATCTTCACGCCCTGGAAATCCTCGGCCTTGGTGATCGGCCGGCGCGAATTCGTGGTGTAGCGGAAGCCGTTCTCCCACCAGGCGAGATTGATGACGCCGACGGCAGGCAGCTTGTCCGAGAACCAGGCTCCGGACTTGCCGTCGAGAACCTGGTCGGCCTCCTTCTCGTCGTTGAAGAGGAACGGCAGGTCGAACACGCCGAGTGCCGGCACGATGCCGGTCAATGGCGCGGTCGAGGTCAGCACCATGTCGAGCGAGCCGGTACGCACGCTCTGCGTGGCGGTGAGGTCGTTGCCGAGCGCTCCGTCCCAGTAGGGCTGGATCTTCAGCTTGCCGCCGGATTTCGCCAGCGTGCAGGCGCCCATGGCGGCCAGGCCGTTGCCCATGGGGTGTTCCTTGCTGACGCCGTTGGAGACGCGGATGTTGCGCTCCTTGAACTGGGCCGCAGCGGGACCGGCGACGCAAGCCAGGGCTACGGCGGCAAGTGCGGCGGGCAAGCTCACAAGCAGCGATTTTTTCGTCATTTTCTTGATCCTCCCTTTTTGAAATCAGTGCGACAACCAGGCCAGCGGAACCATCACCAGCCCGGGAAACAGAACGAGCAGGAACAGCACGACGAGCTCTGCCCAGAGGAAGGGCCAGAGCCCCTTCATCAACTCGCTCATCGAAATGTTGGCGACGCCGCACATCACGTTCAGCACGATGCCGACCGGCGGCGTGATCAGGCCGATGGCGTTGTTCATGATGAAGAGCACGCCGAAATAGACGGGATCGATCCCCGCCTGCTTGATCACCGGCATCAGCACGGGGGTCAGGATCATCAGCGTCGGCGCGAAATCCAGCGCCGTGCCGACGACGACCACGATCGCCATGATGACGAACATCAGCAGGATCTTGTTGCCCATGAAGGGGCTGAGCATCGCCGCGACCTGCTCGGGCAGCTCCGACAAGGTGATCAGCCAGGCCGAGATCAAGGCGGCCGCGATCAGGAAGACCACGACCGAGGTGCTTTTGGCCGCGGCGACCAGCAGCGGATAGAGCTGGCGCAGCGGCAGCTCGCGATAGACGAAGGCGCCGATCACGAAGGCATAGACGCAAGCCGCGACGCCGGCCTCCGTCGGCGTGAAGACGCCGAATTTCAGCCCGCCGATGATGCCGAGCGGCATGACGAGGGCCCAAATGCCGTCGATGCCGGCGCGCGCTCGCGCGCCCCAATCCTGGCGGGGCAAAACCGTGACCTTGTCGCGCCGCGCGACCCACAACCAGGCGATGATCAACGCCAGGCCCATCATCAGGCCGGGCACGATGCCGGCGAGGAAGAGCTTGCCGATCGAGACATTGGCGATGACGCCGAAGACGATCAATCCGATCGATGGCGGGATCACCGGTGCGATGACGCCACCGGCGGCGATCAGGCCCGCCGAGCGCGGTACGTCGTAGCCGGCCTGCCGCATCATCGGGATCAGCAAGGCGCCGATCGCCGCAGCGTCTGCCGCCGCGCTGCCGGAGATTGCGGCCATGACGACGGAGGCGAAGATCGCGACGAAACCGAGCCCGCCGCGCAGATGGCCGACGAAGGTCAGCGCGAAGACCACGATGCGCCTGGAGATGCCGCCGGCGTTCATCAATTCGCCGGCGAGCATGAAGAAGGGGATCGCCAGCAGCGGGAAGCTGTCGGCGCCCTCGATCAGCTTCTGCGACAGGATGGCGGTGTCGATATTGCCCTGCATCAGCATGAGGGCGACCGCGCAGACCAGCAGCGCGAAGGCGATCGGCATGCCCAGCGCCATGGCGCCGAGCAGCGAGGTCGTGAAGACGACGACGGTCACGGGCGCAGTTCTCCGGCGACGGGCGGATGGGGCATCTCTTCGCTCTCGCTGACGTCGATCAATTCATCGTCCCGGATCACACCGGTGGCGACGCGCCAGAGCTTGACCGCGGCATGGAAGCCGATGCCGAGCGCGGTGACGTAGCTCACGCCATAGACCCAGATCATCGGCAGCCCGGTTACCGGCGCTGCCGTGGTCGAGTTCACCTCATGCTGGACCCAGGTGCCCTCGAACAGCATGATGCAGCAGGTCAGGATCAGGGCCTGGCTCAGGGCGAAGCAGATCAACCGCCCGCGGCGCGAGAGGGCTCGCACGACGGTGTCCATGCCGAGATGGCTTCCGTCGCGCATGGCCAGCACCGCGCCGATGAAGGTCAGCCAGACGAAGCAGAAGCGCGACAGCTCTTCCGAGACGACGATGCCGGAATTGAAGACATAGCGCAGCACGACATTGCCGAAGACCATCACCACCATGGCCAGCAGCAGCGCGGCCAGCAACGCCTCGATGAGCTTGAAACCACGCGCCATGGTCAGATCACCTTGCCGGGATTGAGCAAATTGTCGGGGTCGAGCGCCGTCTTCAGCGTCCGCATCAAAGCGATTTCCGGCTCGCTGCGGGCATGGCCGAGCCATGGCTTCTTCAGGGTGCCGATGCCGTGTTCGGCCGAGATGCTGCCGCCGAGTTCGCGGACGAGACCGTAGATGATCGCGTCCATCGCCGCCTTCGGCTGCTGTTCGATGGCAAGCTCCGGCACCCAGGCGACGAGATGCAGGTTTCCGTCGCCGATATGGCCGTAATAGACGCTCTCGCAGTCGGGGATGCCAGCGCTCAGCGCTGCCTTGCAGCGCGTCGCGAAGGCGTCCATGCGCGCCACCACGAGGCCGATATCGTAGGAGACATGCGGGCCCAGAACCTGGCCGAATTCGGCGCAGGCATCGCGGACCGCCCAGAAGGCCTGCGTCTGGGCATGCGATTGGGCAACGGCGGCGTCAGCGAGGACGCCGTGCTCCATCATGCCTTCGAGCCAGGCCTGGAAGCGCGCGCTGTCGGCCACCTCGTCCGAGCCATGCGTCTCGACCAGCACATAGAAGCCATGGCCGCTTCCGACCGGAGCGCGTACGCCGACGCGCTCGGTGACGACCTGCCAGTAATCCGGCCACATCACTTCGAAGGCCGAGAGGTTCGAGCCAAGGCCGTTGCGCGCCTCGCCCAGCAGCGTCACCACCGCGTCGTAGTCTGAGAGCGCGCAGAGCGCGGCCATGGTCGAGCGCGGCTTGGGGAACAGCCGCAGCACGACGCGGGTGATGATGCCGAGCGTCCCCTCCGAGCCGATGAAGAGGTGCTTCAGATCGTAGCCGGCATTGTTCTTGAGCAGCTTGTTCAGATTGGTGACGACCGTGCCGTCGGCGAGCACGACCTCGAGCCCGAGTACGAGGTCGCGCGTCATGCCATAGCGAATGACCCTGTTGCCGCCGGCATTGGTCGAGAGATTGCCGCCGATGGCGCAGGAGCCGCGCGAGCCGAGATCGAGCGGGAAGAGGAAGCCGGCGGCATCGGCCGCGTTCTGGATCACCTCCAGCGGCGTGCCGGCCTTCACCGTCATCGTGGCGCTGGCGGTATCGATCTCCTCGATGCCGCTCATGCGCTCGAGCGAGATCGCGACCCAGCCCGCCTCGGGCGTGGCGCCGCCGCAGAGCCCGGTCATGCCGCCCTGCGGCACGAAAGGCAGGCCCGCCGCACGGCATGCGGCGACCGCCTGGGACACTCCTGTTGCATCAACCGGTCGCACGACGGCCAAAGGCCGGCGAGGGAGCTGGGCGCTCCAATCGTTGCAGTTGCGCGCAGGGACATCGGCCCCGGTCAGGACGGTATGCGCCCCGAGCCCGGCCTTCAGATCCTCGAGCGCATCCTCCGCGCGACGGGGTTGGTTCATCGCATGCATCGCGCGACCGCCCTCTTGTATGTAAGGTACAGCTTTCTATGGAGCGTGATGACGCAGGTCAAGGGGCGGCGGCGCACAAGAGCCGGATGCGAAAAAAGTGGGCGCCGACTTCTCGTATCGATCCCGTTCTCACTCTTTGGTGAGAGACGGATGCGGCCAGCGAGGGCGCGGCCCGCCTTTCCGGCACTGTCTCGTGCCCGTCATTGCGGTAGGGTCGTTGTGACGGAGGCGATGGAGAACGCCTCGATGGCCGGACGGAGGCAGGATGAGCATTCGCGCGCAACTGATCGAGCGGTTCTTCCGCTATCTGGCGGTGGAGAGTCAGAGCGACGCCAAATCCACGGCCTTGCCGAGCACGCCGGGCCAGCAGCGTATGGCCGCCTTGCTGGCGGAGGAATTGCGCGCGCTCGGGCTCGAGAAGGTCATCATCGACGATCATGCTACCGTCACGGCGCTAAAGCCGGGCACGCGGCCGGGCGCGCCGAGGATAGGCTTCATCGCGCATGTCGACACGGTCGATTCCGGCCTTTCGCCAATAATCCGCCCGCAGATCCTGCGCTTCGAGGGCGAGGATCTCTGCCTGAACCGGCAAGAGGACATCTGGCTGCGCGTGGCGGAGCATCCCGAGATCCGCCCCTGGGCCGGCGCGGATATCATCGCGAGTGATGGCACGAGCGTGCTGGGAGCCGACAACAAGGCCGCGATCGCGGTGATCATGACGCTGCTTGCCAATCTGCGCCCCGAGGACGCGCATGGCGACATCCTGGTCGCCTTCGTTCCGGACGAGGAGATCGGCCTGCGCGGCGCCAAGGCCCTCGACCTCGCCCGGTTCGACTGCGATTTCGCCTATACGATCGATTGCTGCGAACTCGGCGAGGTCGTGATCGAGAACTTCAACGCCGCGGCCGCCGACCTTGTCTTCACCGGCGTCAGCGCCCACCCGATGTCGGCGAAGAATGTCCTGGTCAACCCGCTGCTGATGGCGCACGACTTCATCAGCCAGTTCGACCGCGCGCAGACGCCCGAGCACACCGAGGGCCGCGAAGGCTATATCTGGTTCCACGACATCGTCGCCAATGTCAGCGAGGCGCGGTTGCGGGTGATGATCCGCGACTTCGACAAAGCCTCGTTCGAGCGGCGCAAGGCGCGCCTTGGCGAAGTTGCGGCGCTGATCGCTGCGCAATATCCGAAAGGTCGCGTCGATTGCCAGGTGAGCGACACCTACAGCAATATCCATGACAGCCTGGGCGATGACCGCCGCTCGATCGACCTGCTCTTCGCGGCGCTGGCGGCGCTGCGGATCGAGCCGAAGCTGATTCCGATGCGGGGCGGGACGGATGGCGCGGCGCTCTCCGCCAAGGGGCTGCCGACCCCTAACTTCTTCACCGGGGCCTATAATTTCCATTCGCGCTTCGAGTTCCTGCCCGTCCCGGCCTTCGAGAAGTCCTTCGAGGTCGCGCGGATGATCTGCAGCTTGGCGGCGCAGCCGCTGGCGCGGGCTGGCAAGGTCTAACGGCCTCTAGGACGTGGGGGCGAGTGCGACAGGGCTGCCTGCGTGTTCCTCAGGGTGAAGGCTGTGTTGCCAAAAGTCTCATCGATGGCAAGCGGATAATCCGTAGAAGGCAGATCTTCTGCTGATGTCGCCGCATTATTGCGGCATTTTTTTGAAATTCATTCCAGACTTATGTGCGGATCTTGAAATCAACCGTTGCCGCCCTTCGAAAATAAGGCGCGGCGAAGTCGTTCAGACACCGCGCGAAATGGTTGGAAGCAATTGGAATCAATCTCGTCGATTCTTCGCCTTTAGTCGCTGATTAGCCTGCTGCCGGCGTAACCGGTAATGCGATAGGCGATAGAATGACGTGGATCTCCCCGAGCCGGGCTTTCAAGGCGTGGCTCTCTCTGTCGGCCGGGCTTGCCATGTTCCTGCTGGTCCTCAGCAGCGGTGCCGCGCTCGCACAATCCGTGGTCGTGCAGGGCAACAGGACCGTCGATGCGGAGACGATCCGGGGTTATGCCAGCGACCCCGAGGCCGGAACGCCCGAGCAGATTCGACAGAAGCTGGTCGCGAGCGGCCTGTTCTCCAGCGTCCAGGTCAGCCGGCGCGGTTCGCAGATCGTCATCGCCGTGCGCGAGAACGAGGCGGTCAACCGCGTCGCCTTCGAGGGCAATCGCCGGCTGAAGAGCGATGTTCTGCTGCAGCAGATCCAGTCCAAGGCCAACGGCCCGCTGAGCCGGGCGCTGATCGATGCCGACGTTCAGCGGCTGAAGGACGCCTATCGCCGCGCCGGCTACGGCCTGGCCTCGGTCAGCGGGCGCATCAACACCTTGTCGAATGGGCGCTCGGATGTGGTCTTCACGATCTCCGAAGCAGGTAAGACCGGCATCAAATCGATCAATTTCAGCGGCAACAGCGTCTATTCGTCGGGTCGCCTGCGCGACCTGATGACCTCGACTGAGTCGAACTTCCTCAGCTTCATCAAGACCTCGGACGTCTATGAGGCGGACCGGATCACCTCCGACCTCGAAATCATCCGCCGCTACTATCTGAAGAACGGCTACGCCGATTTCCAGATCGTCTCGAACAAGGCCCATTTCGACGAGGCGCAAGGCGGCTGGATCATCGACATCGCGGTCGAGGAGGGGCCGAAATACCGCGTCGGCAATGTCGCGGTCGATTCCAGCCTGCGCGACGTCGACCCTGCGGCCCTGCAGCGCATCGTCGCGACGTCCTCCGGCGACACCTACAACGCCGAAGCGGTCGAGAAGTCGTTGCTGGCCCTGACGATGGAGGTGTCGCGTCGTGGCCATGCCTTCGCGCAGGTCCGCCCGCGCGGCGACCGCGACGCTGCCGGCCATCTCATCGGCATCACCTATGTCGTCGATGAGGGGCCGCGCGTCTATGTCGAGCGCATCAATGTGCGCGGCAACACCCGTACGCGCGACTATGTCGTGCGCCGCGAACTCGATCTCAGCGAGGGCGACGCCTACAACAAGGTGCTGGTCGACCGGGCCGAGCGGCGTCTCAACAATCTCGGCTTCTTCAGCAAGGTCCGTATCACTAACGAACCGGGCTCGACCCCTGACCGCGTCATCGTCAATATCGATGTCGAGGACAAGGCGACTGGCTCGTTCTCGGTCAGCGGCGGCTATTCGACCTCAGACGGCGTCATCGGCGAGGTCTCGCTGTCGGAAGCGAACTTCCTCGGCCGTGGCCAGTTCGTGCGCATCGCCGGCACACTTGGCCAGCGCACCCAGGGCGTCGATTTCTCCTTCACCGAGCCCTATTTCCTCGGCCATCGCGTCGCAGCCGGGTTCGACCTGTTCTCGAAATACAACGATTATTACAGCACCAGCCGCTATTCGAGCCGCGTGACCGGCGGGCAGTTGCGCTTCACCCTTCCGATCACGGAGGAGTTCTCGATCACGCCGCGCTATTCGCTCTATACGACCGAGATCAAGGTCCCGAACTCGACGGATTATCCCTACAACGACTGTACGAACGCGATCACGGGAACGACGCCGGGGACAACCGGCGCAACTGCGGAAAGCTCGACCTATAACTGCCTCACCAATGGCGAGGCGTCGGTCGCGGTCAAGGAGGCGCAAGGCTCGACCATCACCTCCCTGATCGGCCTGAACCTGAACTACAACTCACTCGACAACATCCAGAAACCGCGCAACGGCTTCGTTGCCGAACTGAAACCCGAATATGCCGGCCTCGGCGGCGATTCGAAATTCCTGCGCGTCGCGGCGGATGCGCGCTACTACCGTGAGCTCTTCGACGATGTCGTCGGCTTCGTGCGGTTCCAGGGCGGCCATGTCCAGGCGACCAGCGGCGATCTGCGCATGATCGACCACTATTCCATGGGGTCGAATCTGGTGCGCGGCTTCTCCTCCACCGGTATCGGCCCACGCGATGTGCTGACAGGCAGCGCGCTCGGCGGCACGACCTATGTCGGCGGCACGCTCGAAATGCAGTTCCCATTGCCGGGCCTGCCGCGCGATGTCGGCCTGCGCGGCGCGATCTTCGCCGATGCCGGCACGCTGTTCAATTATGACGGCGGTTCGAAGACGATCACGAGCGCGAGCTATACAGGCTGCCCGACCGGCTCGGATGCCAGGCAGTACAAGGTCTCGACGAGCTCGAGCTATCAATCCAACATCGCCTGCGTCCGCGACAACAACGTCATTCGCTCGTCGATCGGCGTGAGCCTGCTCTGGCAGTCGCCGCTCGGTCCCATCCGCTTCGACTACGCCTATGCGCTGACGAAGGATGACGGTTGGCGCGACCCGACGACCGGCATCAAATATGGTGGCGACAAGATCCAGGCCTTCCGCTTTTCGGGCGGCACGCGCTTCTGAAGCTGGCGCGTCTGCGGTGGAGGACCGCCGCAGACGCGATCATTCCGCGACGATGATCTCGATGCCCGCCGCCGACAGGGCCTGGGCAAGGGGGCTTGCCCAGGCTCGTCCAGCACCATGCGCTGGATCCGCTTGAGGTCGCAGACCTGGAAGATGGCGGTTTTCCCGAGCTTGGAGCTGTCGGCGACGACGGTCAGGGTGCGGCTCTGGCCGAGCATTGCCTGGGCGATCTCGGCCTCTTCCGGATTGATATCGGAGACGCCGTCGGCATCGATCGCCCCGACGGTGATCACCAGATGCGCGGCCTGGAAGACGAGCGCCGACCCGCTGGTGGCGAGCGTCTCGGCCCTGCTGATCGTGCTGACGCTGGTCGTGGTCCTGATCGTCGACCGCAGCGCCGGGCTGTCGCGCACCTTCGTGCGTTAGCCGGGTTCGTCGCGCCGGCGCCGGGCGGCCGCTGATCGTTAGTTGAAGACGAGACGCCTCCGGCATCAGGCGCATAACCGAATCCAGCGTTTCCCAAATTAGAAAATGCAGGTGCCAGCACCTATGCCCGTTGAGTTGGCCGGGTTATTGCGGTCTGCACTATAGTGCCCTTCGATGATGATCCTACGGCCGAAAAGGCCAGGGATTCTTCATGTGAAAACGCGAGGTTATCCTTGGCCCAGAACCCAGCCGACAGCATCCGCCGCACCGTGCCGCAGAGGACGCTTGGGCAACAGGTTTATGGGCAATTGCAGGAAACCATCCTGAACGGGCATCTGCTGCCCGGCACGAGGCTCACCTTGCGCGGCCTGGCGACGTCCCTGAACACCAGCATCCAGCCGGTTCGCGAGGCTGTCGTGCGGCTCGCGGCGGATGGCGCGCTGCACGCCACCCCCAACCGCTCCATCCTGGTGCCGGTCTTGACCCGCGCCGAGCTCGACGATCTGCACGCGGCCCGGGTCCTGGTGGAAGGGGAGGCGGCGGCGCGCTTTGCCGAGCGTGCCTCCGAGGAGGATGTCGCGATCCTGTCGCGGATCAACGAGGAGCTTCGTCTCGCCTATGACAGCTCGGATGTGGTGAGGATCGTCACATCCATCCAGGCCTGGGGCTTGCGGATCGCGCGGGGGTCGTCGTCGGGCGTGCTGCAATCGGCGATCTTCACATTGCGGTTGCGGCTGGGGCCGCATCTCGCCGAGGCCATGTCCGTGCCCGTCGCGCCCGATCCCGACTTTCTGCATTTCACGGTCCATATCAATCATGAGATGGTCCTGGCCTTTCGGGATCGCGATCCGGTCAGGGCTCGCGACCTGCGGCGTGCCGACATCCTCACCTTCCAGCGCGACCTGTATCAGCGGCTCGGGCTCACGCATCGCGCGCTGGTCGCCGGCTAGTCCAAGCCTCGGAATGGCTCTGCAGGCTTGTTTCGCGCGTTGCGGCTACTCGGCCGGCATGTCCTTCAGCACCTGATCCAGCGCTCGCGTCAGCCGCTCGAACAATTCGTCGATTTCCGCGGTGGTGATGATCAACGGCGGCGAGAGCACGAGGCAGTTCGCCAATGGCCGGACGATGATGCCTGCCTCGAGGCCGGCCTGATAGACCTGCGCCGGCAAGCCGCCGATGCGCAGCGAGGCCGGGACCGCTCCGCCATCGCCGGGCTGCTTCAATTGCACCGCGCCCAGCAGCCCGAAACAGCGCGTCTCGGCAACGAGCGGATGGTCCTTCAGCGCGGCAAGACCGCGCGCCCAGGCCGGCATGATGGCGCGCACATGAGCGACGAGATTGCGCCGCTCATAGATCTCGATCGTCTTCAGGGCCACCGCGGCGGCGACCGGGTGGGCATGATAGGTGCCGCCATGGGCGAACCAGCCCTTCTCGGTGCTGCCGCGCTCCAGCCGGTCGTAGAAATCGCCCGACATCAGGATCGCCGAGATCGGCTGATAGGCGCTCGACAGCGCTTTTGACGAGGTCATGCAGTCGGGCTTGATGTCCAGCGTCTGGGTGCCCCAGAACTGCCCGGTCCGGCCGAACCCGGTAACCACCTCGTCGGCGACCAGCAGGATGCCGTAAGTGTCGAGCACCGCCTTCATCTTGGTGAAGTAGCCGGCTGGCGGAACGTACATGCCGGCGGATACGGAAACCGGCTCTGCGAAGAAGGCCGCGACCGTTTCCGGGCCGGCCTGCTCGATGACCGATCTGAGTTCGGCGGCCAGGCGATCGCCATACGCCGACTCGCTCTCGCCCGGCTCGGCACCGCCTGGCCAATTGGGATGGCTGACATAAAGGCATTCATCCGTCGGCACCGCGAAGGAGCGATGCAGATCGGAGCCGCCGCCGAGCGCCGTCAACTGGATCGTGCTGCCGTGATAGCTCGACCAGCGGCTGATGATCTTGCGCCGCCTCGGCTCGCCGGAGAAGCCGTTCGCGTACCAGATGAATTTGATCAGGTGATCATTCGCCTCGGAGCCGGTGGTGGCGAAGGTGACATGGGTTTGCGGCATCGGCGACAGGGCCGCGAGTTTCTCCGCCAGCTCCATGACGGCGGGAACCGTGCGGTCGATCGCCGAGGGATAGATCGGCAAGGCGCGCATTTGCGCGATGGCGGCTTCGATCAGTTCTTCGTCGCTATAGCCCAGCGCGACGCAGTAGAAGGACGAGACCGCCTCGATGTAATCACGCCCGCGCTCGTCGAAGACCCGGATGCCGCGCCCACCCGTCAGGACCAGCGGCCGCTCCGAGCGTAGCCGCTTGAGGTCGCTGAAGCCGAGCATCAGGGTGTCGTTGCGGTAGTTCAGCTTGGTCGAGGCCATGTCGCTCTCCTGCCGGCTTGCGCATAATCCGCGATGGGTGAATTGATGCAGCTTGGATTGCTGCCGATAGTGTGATCACATCATGCCGTCTGCCGGTTGTCGAGAGATTGGAGCGAAAAGCTCATGCGCTGCAAGCTTGGTCATATTGCTCAATTTTGCAGCTCAAAATGCTGAAAATGACCGCGCCCGATAACGGCCCGATCTTGACGCTGGCGGCGATATCTCGCCTGATGTGATCACATATTCCGCCTTCGAGATGCCGATCGCGATACGGAGAATGACGATGGAGACTGCGACCGCAGGGAACGTCGATTGGTCGAAGGGCGCTGCCTATCTCGACGGGGCCTATATGCCGGTCTCCGAGGCCAAGCTCTCGATCACCGATTGGGGCTATCGTCGCTCGGACGTGACCTATGACGTCGTCAGCGTCTGGGATGGTGCGTTCTTTCGTCTCGACGATCATCTCGCCCGCTTCCGCGCCTCGATCGGAGCCATGCGCTTCACTCCGAAGGAGAGCGACGCGGACATCCGCGCGATCCTGCACGAGCTCGTGCGGCTGTCGGGCCTGCGCGAGGCCTATGTGGCGATGGACTGCATGCGCGGTCGGCCCAGCCCCGAGCAGCGCTATCACCCGGTCAATGCGCGCAGCTATCTCGCCGCCTTCGCCATTCCCTATGTCTGGCAGATGAAGCCCGATGTCATCGCGCGCGGCGCGCATATGATCATCGCCTCGACGCCGCGCATTCCCGATGTCTGCCTCGACGCCCGCATCAAGAATTTCCACTGGGCCGACATGACGGCGGCGATGTTCGAGGCCGAGGAGAAGGGCGCCGACAACCCGATCCTGCTCGATCTTGATGGCAACGTCACGGAAGGTCCGGGCTACAACATCTTCTGCATCACCGACGGCAAGGTCGCGACCGCCGACCGCAACGTGCTGCACGGGATCAGCCGGCTGAGCGCGATCGATCTTTGTGCCGAGCTGGGGCTGCCTTGCGAGGCGAGGGCGGTGCCGGTCGAGGAGTTTCGCCAGGCCGACGAGATCTTCGCCACGAGCACTGCAGGCGGCATCATTCCCGTAACCAGGCTCGACGGGCGCATTCTCGGCAATGATCGCCCGGGACCGATCTCGGAGCGTTTGCGCGAGGCTTATTGGGCAAAACGGCATCAAGGCTGGCATGCCGAACCGATCGACTACAGCGCCGCCAGCTAGTTTCGGGGCGAGAGCCCCGCGTCGCCTTCGATTTTGTCTTTTGTCTCAGGCAGGGAGTGATCGGGTCATGACGAGCTTGCGGAAACTGGCTTATGCGGCGGCGCTTGCCGTTTGCGGACTAGGTGCGGCGGGCCTGTCCGCCGAAGCCCAGGTCAAGAGTCCAACGCTGGACGCGGTCAAGAAGCGCGGCGAGCTGAATTGCGGCGTCGATACCGGCATTCCCGGCTTCGCCTTCCAGGATTCGACCGGCAAATGGAAGGGGCTCGACGTCGCCTATTGCCGCGCCATCGCGGCAGCGGTGCTGGGCGATGCGGAGAAGGTCAAATATGTCGGGGTGACCACCAAGGTCCGCTTCACCGTGCTGCAATCGGGCGAGATCGATGTCCTGATCCGCGACAGCACGCTGACCTTCACGCGCGACACGCAGCTCAACCTCTCACCCATCGCGGTGAACTTCTACGCTGGCCAGGCCTTCATGGTGAAGAAGAGCCTGAAGGTCGCCTCCGCGAAGGAATTGAACGGCGCGACCATCTGCATGCTCACGGGCGCCACGCTCGAGCTCAACATCGCCGATTACGGCGCCGCCAACGGCATCAAGATCAACTCCCTGTTGTTCGACAAGCCGGAAGAGGCCTTCGCGGCGGCGGAGGCGGGGCGCTGCGACGGCTACTCCGATGATTCCGGCAGCGTCGCCGCCGCGCGCTCGACCATGAAGACGCCTGACGACTGGGTGATCCTGCCCGAGATCATCTCCAAGGAGCCGCTCGGCATCTTCGCGCGCGAAGGCGACGAGAAATGGGGCGATATCCTGAAATGGACGCATATGATCCTGCTGACGGCCGAGGAGATGGGCGTCACCAAGGCCAATGCCGACCAGATCAAGGCCAGCAAGCCGGTCGATCCCTTCATGCAGCGCCTGCTTGGCCTCGACGAGGACTTCAGCAAGCAGCTGGGCCTCGACGGCGCCTGGTCCTACCGCATCATCAAGGCCGTGGGGAATTATGGCGAGATCTATGACGAGTATTTCGGCCCTAAGGCACTCGGCCTGCCGCGTGGAACCAATAATCTCTGGACCAAGGGCGGGCTTCAATATGCCCTGCCGCTGCGTTGATGGCTGTGGCTGACACCGCGGTCCTGATCGCGCGACAGCCAGCCCCGAGACAGCAAAGGCGCGGTTCTTTCCGCGCCTTTGCCTGGCAAGGCCTCTTCCTGTGCGCGCTCGCCCTCTTCGCATGGTTCATCATCGCCAACGCGTCGGATAATCTGGCGGCGCGGAACATGAATTTCGGCTTCGCTTTCCTCTCCCAGCGGACCGGTTTCGACATCCCCTTCCATATCGTGCCCTGGTCGACGGCCGATAGCTATGGCCGGGCCTTGTGGGTCTGCCTGCTCAACACCCTGCTCGCCGCGGCGATCGGCATCGTCCTGGGTTCGCTGCTGGGTTTCCTGCTCGGCGTGATGCGCCTCTCGGCAAACTGGCTGGCGCGCAGCCTGTCGCTGGCGATCATCGAGATCGTGCGCAACACCCCGCAATTGCTGCAGATCATCTTCTGGTATGTGGTGATGATCCAGGCGCTGCCGCCGCCGCGCAACGGCCTGGCTCTGCCGGGCGGCATGATCCTCAGCGTCCGCGGCCTGAACATGCCCAGCATGGAGATGGGCGCTGCCGGCCTGTGGCCGTTCCTGCTGCTGGTGGCTACGCTGTGCCTCGTCCCTGTGTTCAGGGGGCTGCGCCGCCGGCATCGGGCTTTCGGCTGGGCCGCGCCGCTGCTGCCCGCTCTCGCGCTTGTGCTCGTCCTGCTGTCGATCGACCATCTCGATTACCCGACGCTGCGCGGCTTCAACTATGTCGGGGGCGTCGTGGTGCCGCCCGAATTGATCGCGCTGGTCGCCGGGCTGTCGCTCTACATGTCGGCCTTCGTCGCCGAGATCGTGCGCGCCTCGCTCCAGGGCATCGCTAGGGGCCAGCGCGAAGCGGCATCCTCGCTTGGCCTGTCCGGAGCGCAGGCGCTGTTCCTGGTCATCCTGCCGCAGGCCCTGCGGGTGATGATCCCGCAACTGACGAACCAGTATCTCAACCTGACCAAGAGCACCTCGCTCGGCGCTGCGATCGCCTATCCGGAGCTGGTCCAGATCTATGCCGGCACGGTGCTCAACCAGACCGGGCGTGCGCTCGAAACCATGTTCCTGGTGATGATCATCTTCCTCGGCATCAACCTCGCCATCTCCGGTTTCATGGCCTGGTATAATGCCCATGTCGCGATCATGGAGCGCTGATCGCGATGGCGCCGACGCATGTCTGGGTCAAACGGAACCTGTTTCCATCGCTGTCCAGCGGCTTGCTGACGCTGGTTCTGGCTGGTGTGATCATTGTCTTGGTCAAAGCGATCTTCGACTGGGCGGTGACGGACGCAACGATCTCCGGCACCACGCGCGCCGCCTGCAATGCCGGCGGCGCCTGCTGGACCTTCATCAAGGTCAGGTTCGATCTGTTCTTCTATGGCCGCTATCCCTCGCCCGAGCGCTGGCGGGTCGACCTTGCCTTGGCTCTGGTCGTCGGCACCACGGCGGCGACGCTCATTGCGCCGCCGCGCTGGCAGGGCTGGCTCGCGCTGATCCTGCTCGGCTTCGTGCCCGCGGTGGCCGGCATCCTCCTGGTCGGCGGGCTGTTCGGACTTGCCTATATCGCCACCAATCTCTGGGGCGGCTTGATGCTGAACATCCTGCTCACTGCGGTTGCGGGCGGTGGCGGCTTCATCCTCGGCGTCTTCCTGGCGCTCGGCCGTCGCTCGAAATATCCGGTCATCCGCCTGTTCTCGATGCTGTTCATCGAGCTGTGGCGCGGCGTGCCATTGCTGACCGTGCTCTTCATGGCGATGCTGCTGGTGCCGCTGTTCATGCCCAATGGCGCGACGATCGACAATCTGCTGCGCGCGATGCTGGCGCTGACGCTGTTCACGGCGGCCTATATGGCGGAGATCGTGCGCGGCGGCCTGCAGGCGATCCCGCGCGGCCAGGCCGAGGCCGCGACCGCGCTTGGCCTGCGGCCATGGGCGATCCAGTGCTTCATCGTCCTGCCGCAGGCGCTCCGGCTGGTCATTCCCGGCCTCGTCAACACGGTGATCGACCTGTTCAAGGACACGACGCTGGTCAGCATCGTCGGCCTGTTCGACCTTCTCGCCGTGATCACTCAGGCCCAAAAGGACCAGGCCTGGCTTGGCATGGCGCGGGAGGGTTATGCCTTCGCGGTGGTCGTGTTCTTCCTGTGCTGCTTCGGGATGTCGCTGTTCAGCCGCCGCCTCGAGCATCGCCTGAACCGCCATCTGCGCTATTGAGCGATCGCGCGATGATGCCGGGAAAGCGCTGCGGCCAGCCCGGCTAGAGCCGTTTCCGATCCAATGGGATCGTTCGACAGCTCCAGCTCTTTGTTCCGACGCGCTGTTTTCACGCGAACCGGTGTCCGCCGCGCTCGAAAGCGCTTCAGCCGGTCACCACGAGTTCGCAGCCTGCGCGCCGGATCGGCGCCGAAATCTGCTCATTCGGCTCGCGGTCGGTGATTAGCGCGAGCGCTTTTCGAATGCCGAGCAGATTGAGGCGATGCGCCGAGCGGTGCCGATGGGCCGCGTCGGCACCTCGGATGACTGCGTCGGAGCTTTTCTCTTCCTGGCCTCGGGGGAGCTCAGCGGCTACGTCACCGGCCAGGTGCTGGAGGTCAATGGCGGCCTGCTGATGCCGTAGCCTGCTCGGGTGCGACGTCACCCGGCGGGGGCATCGCCGGCCTCGAGCGCGAGCAGGGCAAAGGTCGCGAGCCAATGCTCGCCCATATAGTCGCCGGCGATATGCGGCAACCCGGCCGCGAGATGGCGCTGCGCCGCCTCCAGCGCCATCTCGCGGCGCGGATCATCGGCGGGCAAGCTCGCCGCCAGCGCGCGCCAGCACCAGGCCCGGCTGAGATTGAGGCCGTCGAGATGGGCGATCTTGCCGTCGCTGCGATCGCTGACGGAGGCAGGCTCGAACAAGGTCCGTGGCTGGCGGTTCTCGATGCGCGGCAGAAAACGCGCGAGCCAGGGCAGGAACGCTTCCGGCGCCAGCAGGCGGCGCATGCATTCGGCCTCGATCAGCGCCGAGGACTGGAAATCGTCGCCGCTTGGCTCGCCCCAGGCCGGGCAGTCGGCGTCCTCGCCATACCAGCGCAGGCCGGTCTCGCGCAGCAGCGTGGTGAGCGCGGCATCCTGCGTGGCCTCGGCATAATCGGCCGCCATCCTGAGGCCGAAGGCGGTGTTGAAATGCGTGCCGACGCGGACCGGATAGGTCGCGAGCGGCAGGAAGTCGCGGAAGCGCTGGGCGAAAGCCTCGGCGAGCGGGGCGAGCCTGACGGACCAGTCCTGGAGCGGCAAATCCTGGCGCGGCAAGCCGGAGAGCTCGGCTGCGAGCTTCAGCAGCCAGGCCCAGCCATAGGGGCGCTTGAAGCCGCGCGCCGTCGGCGTGGCGAGGTAGTCACATTCGGCAGCGACCTTGTCCGCGGTGAACTGCGCGTCGAACAGCGCCGTGATCTCGCTGGCGGCGGCGGTCTCCGGAAAGCGTCGCAGCACCCGGGCGAGCAGCCAGTAGCTGTGGACGCAGGAGTGCCAGTCATAGCTGCCGTAGAAGATGGGGTGCAGCTCGCGCGGCGTGCGCGCATCCTGCGGCCCGGCGAGGACATGGTCGGGTTTGTTGGGATATTCGCGCCCGACATGGCCAAGCGCGATCCGCGCGAAGCGTTCGGCGATCTCGGCGGTCAGCTCACGGGGTTCTGTCGGCATGCTGTGTCTCCTTGGCGAGGCTGCTTCTGCGGACACGGACGATCCATTCGATCAGCAACAGCAGCAGATAGATCGGCAATTGGGTTGCGGCAAAGAACAGCGAGATCGACGGGGCCGCGCCAGTGCCCAGCGCCGACCAGACCAGGCCGACATTGCGGTTGCCAAGCGCGAGCCCCACGGTCAAACGCTGACGGAGCGAACTTGTGGCGACGACAACGGGGGGCGCTCGCCCCAGTGCGAGCGCGATGGAGCGGCTGATTTTCGGGGCCGCGCCGGCAATGCGTGCGATGCGGCCGGACAGATCCTGCGCGGAAGGCGTCAGGCCGCCGAATAGACGGGCTGTGCGGTCCCGGTCATCAAGGCCATCAGGCGCGACAGATCGGCGCCGGTATCGAAGCTCCGGGCCAGCGCCAGGATCTCGTCCTGCGCTGCGCTGTCGAGCACGCCCTCGGCGCACATGCGGAACTTGCCATCGAGATCGGCGTCGCTGATCGGATTCAGCGGGCCGCCGCGATAGCGCTCGTCGGCCCATTGCACGAGGATGCGCCCGTCTTTTGTCTCGACCTCTATGCGCGAGCGGATGAGGTCGTAGCCCCTGGCGTCGATCTCGGGATCGTTGATCACATCGGTGCGCGCCTGCAGGTCCTGCATCGCCTCTCCGGCCACGAAGGCGTCTTCGAACTCGTGATGGCTGGCGCGCCGGCAGAGCACGATCATCGCCAGCAGCGCCGGCATGGAGAATTTGGCCTGCAGATGGTTCCTGGCGATCGGATAGCGGATCGGCTCGATGATGTTCTTGCCGGCGAAAAAGCGCACGCGCTCCACCTGCTCCGGTTTCAGGTCGTGATCGAGGACGAGCTTCAGCATCGCATCCATGGATTGATGCGTCAGGATCCCGGACGGGTAGGGCTTGATCGAGATTCCCGGGTTCTCGATGGTGAGCGGCCGACCGAAGCCTTCTTTGGCCTTCTGCGCGTCGAAACCTTCGCCCATCACCGAGAAAAAGCCCCAGGGCCCGTCCAGCGCCGCAGGGTCGGCGTCGAAGCCTCGGGCGGCGAGGAGCGCGGCGGTGACGCCATTCTCGCAGGCGCGTCCGACATGCAGCGGTTTGGTCATCGTGCCGAAATTGCAGCGGATGCCGGCAGCGAAACTCGCTGCCATTCCCAGCGCATGGGCGAGCCGGTCTCCCGACAGGCCCATGAGATGGGCGGCGGCGACGCAGGCACCGAATGTTCCGACCGTGCCGCTTGTGTGATGGCCGCGCCGGTAGTGCCGTGGCGTCATCCACTCCGAGATCTTGCACTCGACCTCGAAGCCGAGCTGGAAGGCCAGCATCACCGCCTTGCCGTCGCGGATGCCCATCCGCTCCGCCGTGACCAGCGCCGCCGTCAGCGGCGGTACGGTCGGATGCGTGAGCAGCCCGTAGATATGGGCGGGATCATGCGAGACCTGTGTGTCGTCCCAGTCATGCGCATGGCCGGCGGTGCCCCAGACACGGGCTGCGAGCGCCGCCGGCACGCGGCGAGCGCCGGCTGCCGGCAGTGGCGCATCGGCCCGCCCGCCTTGTTCGAGGGCGTCAGCGATGAGGATCTGGACCGAATGCTCGCGACTGCCCGCGAGATAGAGGCCGAGCGCATCGACGATGCAGCGTCGTCCGATCCGCAGAGCCTCGTCCGGGAGGTCGGCATAGCTGGTGGTCTCGACGAAGCGGAGAGCTTGGCGGGTGATGTTGCTGGCGGCTGCGCTCACGGGAGTTCCTCTCAAGTCAGATGGTTCGCCATCAGGCGTGTCTTGGCCGTGGCCACGTGGTTGAAGTGTGCGGCATAGGCGCGGGCGGGGTCGCGCGCTGCGATGGCTTCCACCATCTCGCGATGCTCTTCGTTGGAGGCGTGCACGGAATCCGCCAGCATCAGGTTGCGGGTGCGATAGAGCCGCAACTGCTTGACGAGCGCGAGATAATGCGCGGCGAGCGTGGCGTTGCCGGCGCGGGTGACGATCGCTTCGTGCAACGCGAAATTCTCGGTGATGTAGGTCTCGAAATCGTCGCGCGCGACGGCCTCGTCCATGGCCGCGACATGGCTGCGCAGGCGCTCGACATCCGCTTCACTGGCCCGGATGGCGAGACATTGCCCGGCGAGGGCGAAAAGCGCGGCGCGTACGTCGTAGATATCGGCGGCTTGCGCGGCCGTGAGCCGCCGCACGAAGACGCCGCGGTTGGGAATGGTGTCGATCAGGCCGGTGCGGTCGAGCGAGCGCAGAGCCTCGCGAATGGGGCCGCGGCTGATGCCGAAACGCAGAGCCAGCGCCTGCTCGTTGATCTTGTCGCCGGGTGCGTATTCGCCGCCCAAGATCACGCGCTCGATCTCCTGCTCGATCAGCATCGGCAGGGAGCGATCCCTCAACAGCTCGATGGCTTGGGCGAGCATTGGCTTTCCTTCCTCTACAATCGTCGGTAAAATGTCATCTGAAGAATGTCAACAATCTGCAAAATGAAATGCTTATTGTTGACAATCTAACCGGAGGTTCGTAGCCTTAGATCGATAGCTCACACAGAGGCGGACGTAGCCCGGCGCAATGCCGGAGGATGCGCAACGCCCGAGCTGATCTTGCGACGAAACGGCGTCTGGGAGGATGCATTGGCGTTTCTGGAGCTGGCCGACCTCACCATGCGCTATGGCGCGCTGACCGTGGTCGATCGCGTCGACCTCAAAGTCGAGAAGGGCGATCTCGTCTGCCTGCTCGGGCCATCGGGCTGCGGCAAGACGACGACGCTGCGACTGATCGCCGGCTTCATCACACCAAAGGGCGGTGAAATTCACGTCGGCGGCCGCACGATCTCGTCGGCCGGGTGGAGCGAGCCTCCGGAGCGGCGGGGCATGTCGATGATCTTCCAGAGCTATGCGCTCTGGCCGCACATGACTGTTCGCGAGAATATCGGCTACGGCCTGATGCTCCGGAAGATGTCGGCCGCCGAGATTGCCCGGCTCGTCGACAAGATTCTCGACGTCACGCGGTTGAAGGCGCTTGCCGAGCGCTATCCCGGAGAGCTTTCGGGCGGGCAGCAGCAACGCGTCTCACTGGCCCGCGCGCTCGTCGTCGAGCCCGAGATCCTGCTGCTGGACGAGCCGCTCTCCAATCTCGACGCCAATCTGCGCGAGGAGATGCGCTTCGAGATCCGCCGCCTGCACGATGCCTTTCGCTATACCACGGTCTATGTGACGCATGATCAGGCCGAGGCCATGACGACGGCCGATCTGATCGTCGTGATGAACCAGGGTCGCATCGAGCAGGCCGGGAGTCCCGAGGATATCTACGAGCGGCCGCAGTCAGAATTCGTCGCGCGCTTCCTTGGCGGCACCAATATCCTGAAGGGCCGCTGGCTCGATGCCGATACGGTGGAATGCGGTCCGCTGAAACTGCGTTGCGGTGCCGGCGATTTCTCCGCCGGCGGGGACGGCGTCGTCTCGGTGCGCCACCACGACATCGTGTTGGACTCCAAGCCCCAGGGCGACGGCCCCAACCGGACGCAGGGCACGGTCCTGCGCCAGGTCTATCTCGGCTCGCATCGCGACTACCTGATCGAGCTTCCCGGCGGTGCGCAGATTCGCACGGTGGCCGAACCTCATCTGTCCATCGATCGCGGCCAGCCCGTCTGGCTGCACTTCCCGCAGGAGTATTGCCGCGCCCTGGCTCGCTGAACAGGGGCCCAAAGGCCGTTTTAGCCAACCATAACAATCGGGAGGAACGAAAATGAAACGCCCAACGTTCGACAGACGCTCCGTGATGGCCGGCCTTCTTCTCTCCACGGCTCTGGGCGGCCTGCCCGCCTTTGCGCAGGCCCCCGCACCCTATGACGTCACGCCGGAGCTCATCGAGGCGGCGAGGAAGGAAGGCACCGTCACCTTCTATACCGCCACCGATGTCGTGGTTGCCGAGCGGGTCGGCAGCGCCTTCGAGGCGAAATATCCCGGCATCAAGGTCAAGGTCGAGCGCTCAGGCTCGGAACGCGTGTTCCAGCGCCTCAGCCAGGAGTACGGCAGCTCGATCTACAACGCCGATGTGGTGGAAACCTCGGATGCGGTGCACTTCGTGCTGTTCAAGCGCAATGGCTGGCTGGCTCAGGCCGTGCCGGCAGAGGTCGCCAAGGATTGGCCGAAGGAGGCCAAAGATCCGGACGGCTACTACGCCGCCTATCGCGCGCATCTCTCGGTCATCGGCTACAACACCAAACAGGTGAAGGCCGAGGAGGCGCCCAAGAGCCACGCCGATCTGCTCAATCCGAAATGGCGCGGCCGCATCGTAAAAGCCCATCCCGGCTATTCCGGCACGGTGATGACCGGGACCGACGTGCTGAGCCAGGCGCTCGGCTGGGACTTTTTCGAGAAGCTCGGCAAGCAGCGCATCATGCAGGTGCAGTCATCGACCGAGCCGCCGAAGAAACTGGCCCAGGGCGAGCGCTCCATCGAGGCTGACGGCAACGAATACAACATGTTCATGCTGAAGGAGAGCGGCGTTCCCGTCGAGATCGTCTATGCGACGGAGGGCACGCCAATCGCCATCGGCCATGGCGGCCTGCTCAAGAACGCGCCGCATCCCAATGCCGCGAAGCTGTTCTACTCCTTCCTGTTCGATCAGGAGACGCAGCAGCTCAACAGCGATTCTGGCGGGCTGCGCTCCTTCCACCCGCGCGTCAAGGAGAAGGAGACGCGCACGCCGCTCTCCAAGATCAAGCTGCTCTATTCCGACCCGGTCAAGCTCGAGCCCAATATCGAGATGATCAAGAAGAAATACGAAGAGTATTTCGGCACCTGATCCGGTCGAGGCCGTCCTTCCGCGGCGCGGGCGTTCCGCGCCGTCGCTTCGCCTTATGACGACATCAGCACTCTGCATTTTCGCGTCGCGTGCTGGCTGCGTACGGAGATCCGCATGACTGCGATAACCGGGATCGACGCCGGGATTCCCACGCGCCGCATCACTTTCGACTGGTCGCGACCGATCTTCGTGCTGCTCACGGTGATCCTGGCGGTGCTGGTGGTGCTGCCGCTCGGCTGGCTCGGCTATTATGCGGTGACGGATCAGACGGGCAGCCTGAGCCTCGCCAATTTCAGGGCGCTGGTCACCGATGCGACGTTGCGCCGGCCTTTCATCGTCGCCATCACCATGTCGCTGAGCGTCGGGGCGATGTCCTGCGTCATCGCGGTCCCGCTTGCCTGGATCGTGGCGCGCACCGACATGCCGGGCCGCACCGTGGTGCGCGGGCTCGTCATGGCGTCCTTCGTGACGCCGCCCTTCCTCGGCGCCATCGCCTGGGAGATTCTCGCCGCGCCCAATAGCGGCATCATCAACGCCGTCTATCGCTGGCTGTTCGGCCTCGACCCTTACGAGTACCTCGTCGACATCTACACGCTCTCGGGGCTGGTCTTCGCCATCTCCTGCTACACGTTTCCCTATGTCTTCACATTGGTGACGAACGCGTTCGAACGTGTGCCGACCGAGCTGGAGGAGGCCTCCGCCATCCTCGGCGGCGGCCTTTGGCCGACCTTGCGCAAGGTGACGATCCCGCTCGTGCTGCCCGCCATGCTCGCCGGCTCGCTCATCGCGATCTTGCAGGCACTGACGATGTTCGGCTCGCCGGCCATCCTGGCGCTGCCGGCGAACTTCCATGTCATCACCACCAAGATCTGGAGCCTGTTCCAATATCCGCCCAAGCCAGGGCTTGCCGCCGCGGCCGCGCTGCCGCTGCTTCTCGTCACCATCCTGTTGCTGTGGACGCAGCGGCGCATCCTCGGCCGGCGCGGCTACACCACACTCGGCGGCAAGAGCGGGAGCGTGCGCATCACCGTGCTCGGGCGCTGGAAATGGCTGGCGCTCGGCTTCACCGTCCTCATCCTCTCGCTGACGGTTCTGATGCCCTATGCAGCGCTGGTGAAGACTGCGCTCACCCGCACAGTGGCCGAACCGCTTACCTTGGAGAGCTTCACGCTCCATCATATCTGGTTCGTGTTCTTCGAGTTTTCCGCGACGCAGCTGGCGCTGCGCAACACCTTCCTGCTCGGCTTTCTCACCGCGACCATCGGCACGGCGATCGCGCTCGTCGTGGCCTATCTCGTCACGCGCGGCACCTCGCGGGCAGCGCCCTATCTCGGCTACCTCGCGACCGCGCCGATCGCGATTCCCGGCATCGTGCTCGGTGTCGGCCTCTTCCTCAGCTATTCCAGCCCGATCCTGCCGCTTTACGGCACGCTCTGGATCCTGCTGATCGCCTTCCTGACCATCGAGATGCCGGCAGGCTACCAGCAGCTCTCCTCGGCCTTCAAAAGCGTGCATGTCGAGCTGGAGGAGGCGGGGCGCATTCTGGGTGCGACGCGGATGACGACGCTGCGCACCATCACCGCGCCGCTGCTGCGCTCCAATGTCGTGGCGGCCTGGTGCTTCGTCTTCATCGGCACGATCCGCGAACTCTCCGCCACGATCCTGCTGACGACGGCGGACACCAAGCTCGTCTCGGTCATCATCTACGACCTGAACGAATCCGGTGATCTCGGCGCGATCTCCGTGCTTGGGATCATGCTGCTGATGGTCTCGTTCGCCGTCGTGTTCCTCGCCAATCGCCTGCCGCTTCTCGGGGGCATGAGAGTTGGGCCGGTTCGTGGCTGATCAGGCGTCGGGATAATGACCGAGCGGGCCAAACAGCGCGTTGCGGCTGATCAGGACATGTTCCTCCAGCGCAGCTTCGGCCCCAGCGGGGTCGCGTGCAGCGATGCGTTCGAGGATGGCGCGGTGCTCGTCATTGGAGGTCGCCATCCGGCCCGGCATGTCGAGGGTGCGGCGGCGCAGCAGATGCATCTCGCGGTGGATCGCGGCGCATTCGGCCGCCAGGCGCATATTGCCGCCGAATTCGACGATGGCCTCGTGAAAGCGCAAATTGCCGGGATAGAAGCTGTTCAGGTCGCCGGCCGCCATGGCGGCGTCCATCTCCTCGACATAACCGGTGAGGATGGCGACCTGCTGGTCGGTGACGATGGGTGCCAGCAGCCGGCCAGCCAGGCCATAGAGTGCCGCCCGGATCTCGTAGAGTTCTGCCGCCTCGCGCCCATCGAGTGCGCGGATGAACACGCCGCGGTTGACGACGACATTCACCAGCCCGCTCTGCTCCAGCCCGCGACAGGCCTCGCGGATCGGCCCCCGGCTGACCCCCAGCTTGGCGGCCAGCGCATTCTCGTTGAGCCGCTCGCCGGCACTCAGTTCGCCCCGCTCGATCATCTGCTCCAGCTCACGGCGGATGATCGAGGTCAGCGACTGGTTGCGGCGAAGCTGGAGGGCGGAATCGATATCGAGACTCATGCCATGGGGTTCCTGCAAAGGGTTCCGTGCGGTTGCCGCAATCTATCAGCCGCAGTTGCGGGATGCCATCGAATCTTAAACTGTTGACAATCGGCAAAAGACAATTAGACGCTGATGACCGATCCTGGAGGACGCCATGAAGACGCCCGATAATCTTTCGCCTTCGGATAACGGCCTGACGCGCTATGTCGCGCGCTTCATCTGCGAGGCCTCACCGGCGGATTTGCCCGGTGATGTCGTGGCGCTCGGCAAGAAATCGATCCTCGACGGGCTCGGGCTGGCGCTGTCGGGCTCGGTTGCTCATAGCGGCGACTATGTCCGCCGGCATTTGCTGGATCTGAATCTCGGGGAAGGGCCGGCCACCGTGATCGGCTCGAAACTGAAGGTCGCGCCGCGTTTCGCCGCCTTCGCCAACGGCGTCGGCATTCATGCGGATGATTATGACGACACCCAGCTCGCAGTGGCCAAGGACCGGGTTTACGGACTGCTCACTCATCCGACCGCGCCCGCGCTGCCGGCAGCGCTTGCGATGGGCGAGGCGAAGGGTGCCAGCGGGCGCGAGGTGATGCTCGCCTATCATCTCGGCGTCGAGGTGGAGTGCAAGATCGCCGAGGCGATCAACCCGCGCCACTACCAGACCGGCTTCCACGCCACCGCCACCTGCGGCACCTTCGCGGCCGCCGCCGCCAGCGCCAAGCTGATGGGGCTCAACCTCGACCAGACCCTGCGCGCGCTCTCCATCGCCGGCAGCCAGTCGGCTGGCCTGCGCGAGAATTTCGGCACGATGACAAAGCCCTTCCATGCCGGGCGCTCGTCGGAGAGCGGCGTCGCGGCGGCCCAGTTCGCCGAATATGGCTGGAGCGCCACGGACAAGATTCTGGAGGCGCCGCGTGGTTTCTTCCGTGCCGCCGGCGGCGGCTATGACGAGGCTGCGATCCTGAATCAGCTTGGCGCGCCCTGGACCTTTGCGACGCCAGGTATCTCGATCAAGCCGCATCCGTCGGGCTCGCTCACCCATCCCGGCATGACCGAAATGCTGCGCCTCATCCGCGAGAACAGGATCACGGCCGGCGACGTCGAGCGGGTCCGCGTCGGCACCAACCACAACATGCCCAATGCCCTGATCCACCACCGCCCGACCAACGAGCTCCAGGCCAAGTTCTCGATGGAGTTCTGCATGGCGGCCCTGCTGATCGAGGGCAAAGCCGGCCTTGCCGAGTTCACCGACGAGGTGGTCAACCGCCCCGACGTCAAGGCGATGATCGAGCGCATCGACTTCGTCGTCGACGAGGAGGCGGAGGCCGCCGGCTACGACAAGATGACGACCCTGATCGCCATCACGCTGAAGGACGGCCGGACGATCTCGGGCCGGGCCGATTTCGGCAAGGGCAGCCCGACCAACCCGATGAGCTATGAGGACGTCTCCTACAAGTTCCGCGAGACCGCAGGCTTCGCCAAGCTTGCGCCGGAGCGGATCGAAGACGTGATCGCCCTGGTGCGCGATCTGGAGACGCTGCCCTCGATCGAGCGCCTGATGGCGCCCTTGCGGCTGTGACCATGGCTCAGCTCGTCATCGGCGCCCTCGACGGGGACGATATCGGCCACGAGATCGTGCCGGCGGCTGTGGCGGTGGTGCAGGCTGCCGCTGCCCGGCATGGGCTGGAGATCGACTGGCGGCCGATGCCCATCGGCCGCGCCGCGCTCGACAGCCACGGCACCACGATGCCCGAGGGCACATTGGAGACGCTCGCGACCTTCGACGGCTTCATTCTCGGCCCGATCGGCCATCAGGCCTATCCGAAGGGGCCGGGCGCGATCAATCCGCATCCGATCCTGCGCAAGCATTTCGACCTGTTCGCCAATGTCCGCCCGACGCGCTCCTATCCCGGCATCGGCTGCATCTATGACGATATCGACCTCGTCATCGTGCGCGAGAACAATGAGGGCTTCCAACCGGACCGCAATGTGGTGATGGGCTCCGGCGAGTTCAGGCCCAATGACGACCTGACGATCTCGGTGCGCGTCATCTCGCGCAAGGGCAGCCGCAAGGTCGCGCGCGCCGCCCTCGATATTGCCCGCTCGCGCAAGAAGCGCCTGACGCTCGTGCACAAGAACACCGTGTTCAAGCTCGGCTGCGGCATGTTCGTGGAGAGCTGCTACGAGGTGGCGAAGGATTATCCCGACGTTACGGTCGACGAGGTGATCGTCGATACCTTCGCCATGCGCCTGATCCGTGATCCGCAGAGCTTCGATACTGTGGTGACGACGAACATGTTCGGCGACATCTTGACCGACGAAGCTGCAGGGCTCGTCGGCGGGCTCGGCATGGCGCCAGGTCTCTGTATCGGGGAGGGTGGGCTGGCCATGGCGCAGGCGACGCATGGCTCGGCCCCCGACATCGCCGGCAAGGACATCGCCAACCCCTATGCGATGATCGAATCGGCGCGGATGCTGATCGAGCATCTCGGCCGCGCCAGGACGCTCCCGCAGGCGCTGGACGCCGCGCGAACGATGCAGCGCGCGATCGACAAGGCGCTGGCCTCACCGCAGACGCGCACGCGCGACATCCGCGGTACGGCCGGTACGCGGGCCATGACCGAGGCGATCGTCAGCGCAATCGGCTGAGAGGCTTCTGTTTGGAAATCTCCCGAGCCCTCATCCTTCGAGACGCTGCTTCGCAGCTCCTCAGGATGAGGGCTCACCTTTCAAATCAGAGAGGTCTCTGAGGTCGATCGCATCCAGCCGGTACTCGCCGCGTTCGGCGTCGTCGAGCTGGGCGAGGAGGCCCATTTCCCAGGCGAGATAGCGCCGGGCGGCATCGAGATTGCCGTCATGCCGGTCGTGCACGAAGAACAGGAAGTCGATTGCCTCAGCGTCGACGGGGGCGCCCGGTGAGGTTTCCAGGGCAAGCCCTGCATTGCGCCAGGCCTGCGCATCGCCCGCGATCCTGTGCACCGAGACAGCGCCGGCCTCGATCAGGTCGACGGCGGCCAGCGCGGTGATATTCGCTTCCCCTGCCAGCAGGAGGCGGCGTCCGGCCACCGCCGGCAGGCGAGGCCGCATCGACCATGCCGCGCCGGGCAGATGCCCCGCGCGATAGTCGAGCGAGCCGCGCAGATCGAGCAGGAGGTCGCCATCCCGGGCTCGCGAGGCGGCTTCGCTCGCCGCGACCTCAGGCAGTGCGGCAGGATGCAGCGGCCCAAAGGGCTCGGCGGGCAGGCGCCAGTCGGTGGGCCACTCGTCGATGCCGGCGAGCACATAGGTCTCGTAGCCGAGTTGGCGCAGCCAGAAGGCGGCAAGCGCCGCCCGCAAGCCGGTATCGTCGGCAAGGATCACGCGGGCGCGGCGCACGCCGATCCATTGATCCGTGGCCTGGACGAGCTGGCCCCCCGGCGCGGAGGGCGCGGCGGCGCGCGGCGCGGCCGCATGCTCGGCGGGATCGCGCACATCGAGGAGATAGGTCGTCCGGTCTGGCTCCCGCGCGAGCCTTTCGGCTTCGGCGCGATCGACCTGCAGGAGGCCATGCGCCGCCATGAAGGCATCGGCGCGCTGTCGACTTGCCATGGCTTGCGCAGCCGGCAGGGGCGCGGCGGCCCGGCCATATGCCAGCGCGCGGCCCGACAAGGCCCAGCCCTGCGTGCCGTTCTCCAGTGCAAGCACAGGCAATCCCGGCTGCAGGATCGCAAGGCCTGCGGCCCCGATGATGCTGCGCGTGCGCCCGGCGCAATTGATCACGACCGGGCCGGCTTCCAGGGCGAGCGCGTCCCAGCGATGACCCGCCTCGCCATTGGGCATGGAGCGCGATCCGGGAATGGTCATCTTGGCGAATTCGACGGCCGGGCGGCCGTCGAACAGTTGAAAGGACCGGTGCGCGCTCCGCCAGGCCTCGAGAGCATCCGGTCCCATGGCGGGAATGTGCCACTGCGCCTCGACCAGCTCACCCAATGTCTTGCTCGGCACGTTCACGCCCTTAAACAGGGTGTAGCCCGCGGCCGCCCAAGCGGGGGCGCCGCCATCGATCCAGTCGATATCCGCATAGCCCAGCGCGGCCAGACGCGCCGCGGCGCGTGACGCCACGCCGTCGCCCTCGTCGACCAGGATGATCGGCACGTCACGGCGCGGCACGAGCGCCGTAACCAGGGCCTCAAGCCGGCTATAGGGGCAGGGCACGGCGAGGAAGGGATGACCCTCGCCGTATTGGCCGTGTTCGCGCACATCGAGACAGGCGATTTCGCCGGGCGCATGCAGACGCCGTTTTGCCCCAAGCGGATCGATCGCAGCCATCAGGCGGCTTCGCTGTAGGGCGCGGGTTCCTGGCCGGAGAAGAACTCCTGGAAGGTGGCATAGACGAGGTCGGGCCTGTGCTCGGCCGGGTAATGCCCGGTCGGGATCGCCCAGCCGCGCAGGTCGCTTGCCCATTCGCTCCAGGCCTCGATCGGCCTGAAATGCCGGCCGCAATGGCTGTTCGAGCCCCATAGCACGAGGACCGGGCAGTCGATCTTGCGCTTGCCGTAATCGGCCGTGTCCATGGCGAGGTCGAGGGTCACCGTGGCGCGGTAGTCCTCGCAGACCGCGTGGATCTGCTCCGGCGTCGTGCAGCGCGCATAATCGGCCAGCGCCTCGGGCGTGAAGATCTCGAGCCCGACGCCCTTCTTGTTGAGCTTGTAGCGGATGTAATAGTCGAGATCGGCGCAGATCAATCGCTCGGGGAAGGGCGCCTTCTGCGCCATGAAGAACCAGTGATAGGATTCCAGCCCCCAGCCCAGGCTGACATGGGTCAGGACATGGTGGGTCGGCACGATGTCGAGCGCCGCCAGCGCCGTGACGCGATGCGGCTGGTCGAGCGCCATGCGGAAGGCGACGCGTGCGCCCCGGTCATGTCCCGCGACTGCGAAGGTCTCGAAGCCGAGTGCATCCATCACGTCGAAATTGTCCTCGCCCATGGCGCGGAAGCTGTATTCGGAATGGTCTCCGCCGCCCTCCGGCTTGGAGCTGTCGCCATAGCCGCGCAGGTCGGTCGCTATCACCGTGAAGCTCTGCGCCAGAGAGGGCGCGATCTTGTGCCAGCTCGCCAGGTTGAGCGGGTTGCCGTGGATCAGCAGCAGCGGCGGTCCGCTGCCGGCGATGGCGACCTCGATCTCGGCGCCGCGGGTGCGCAGCCTGCGCCGCTCGAAGCCCGCCATCAGCACGGGGCCATGCGGCAATAAAGGTGGCCGGCTCGTGCCGCCGTCCGATCGTTCCAGCATCATCGGCATTGCTCCTCGCCAGATCCCATGCGATGAATATCATATTGTCGACAATAAGCATCTTGAATCTAGGGGACGTCATGGCCGCCATGCAAGACAAGCCTCGCCTCGGCTTCCTCCTTGGAGACGCGACCGGCATCGGCCCCGAGATCGCGGCGAAAGTGCTGGCCGATGGCGGCTGGCGCGATCATGTGCGGCTGGTTGCGATCGGCGACCGGCGCGTGCTGGAGCAGGGCGCGCGCGATGCCGGGGTGCAATTGCGCTGGACCAGCGTCGCTGAGGGCAACGAGATCGATTGGAACGCGCCTGAGGTTCCGCTGATCGATCTCGGCAATGCCGATCCCGCCTTGCTTGGACGGGGAGAGATGTCAGCCGAATCCGGTCGCATAACCGGCGAGACGCTGGCTCATGCGATCGGCCTCGCGCAGGCGGGCAAGCTCGACGCCATCACCTTCGCGCCGCTCAACAAGGCGGCGATGTTCGCAGGCGGCTGGCGCTTTCCCGACGAGCACAAGATGTTCGCACATCTACTCAAGCACCAGGGCTATTTCTCGGAGATGAACGTGCTCGACGGCCAATGGATGTCGCGCGTGACCTCCCATGTCTCGCTGCGCGAAGCGCTCGACCTGATCGATGCGCGCGCGATCACGGATGCGGTGGAGCTGGTGGACCGGATGATGAAAAGCGCCGGCATCGCAAAGCCGCGCATCGCCGTTGCCGCGCTCAATCCTCATGCCGGCGAGAACGGCCTGTTCGGCCGCGACGAGATCGAACTGATCCGCCCGACAGTGGAGCGGATCGCGGCGACTGGCATCGCCTGCACCGGCCCCTACCCCGCAGATACCGTCTATATCCGCGCCTTTGGCGGCGAGTTCGACAGCGTCGTTGCGATGTATCACGATCAGGGCCAGATCGCGACGAAGCTGAAGGGCTTCAACCGCGGCGTCACGGTGACGGCCGGGCTCGACATCATCTTCACGACGCCCGCCCATGGCACGGCCTTCGATATCGTCGGCAAGGGCGTAGCCTCGCCAGGCGCGCTCCAGACTGCCATCGAACTGGCCGGCCGGCTGGCCGCGGCGCGGGGCCGTGGCAGCACGCCTTAGATCACGCCACATTCGGACGGCACCGCCATCCGCAGCGTGTCGCGGCATGGGAAACCCCGTTCAAAGCCCGAGATAGGCAGCCTGCATCCTGGGGTCGGTCAGCAATGACTGAGCCGCGCCTTGATGCACCATTTTGCCGGTTTCCAGCACATAGCCGCGATCGGCGATGGCCAGCGCCGCCGAGGCGTTCTGCTCGACGAGGAGGATCGTCATCCCCTGATCCCGCAGCGAGACGACGGCATTCAGGATCTGGTCGACCAGCAGCGGGGCGAGGCCCAGAGACGGCTCGTCGAGCAAGAGCAGCTTCGGCGCGGCCATCAGGGCGCGAGCGATCGCGAGCATCTGCTGCTGCCCCCCCGACAGGCTCATTGCCGGTATGGCCCGCTTCTCCCAAAGAATCGGGAACATCGCATAGGCCTGTGCCAGCCGCTCAGCGAGGCCGGCATCCTGTCTGCGGAACGCGCCCAGGCGCAGATTGTCCTCGACGCTGAGCGGGCCGAAGACCTGCCGCCCCTCGGGCGACTGCGCGATGCCGAGTCCGACACGGGCGTGAGCGGGCATGCGTTCGATCGGCCGCCCTTTGAGCAGGATGCGCCCTCCCGTCAGCGGCTGCACGCCGGAGATCGTCCGCAGCAGCGTCGTCTTGCCGGCGCCGTTCGAGCCGACGAGCGCGACGATCTCGCCCTGCGCCACGGTCAGGCTGACCTCGTGCAAAACCACGATCCGGCCGTAGGCCGAGGACAATCCCTCAACCGTGAGCACGATCGGCCTCCCTGCTGCCGTGATCGCCGAGATAGGCCGCGATCACAGCCGGATCGTCGCGGATCGTGCGCGGCGTCCCCTCCGCGAGCGGGCGGCCCTGCGCCAGAACCAGGATCCGATCGGAAATCTTCATCACCAGCTTCATGTCATGCTCGATCAGGACGACGGCCGTGCCCGCCCGGGCGATCTCGACGATCAGCGCGTCGATCGCCTCGGTCTCGATCGCGTTGCAGCCGGCCGCCGGTTCATCGAGCAGGAGCACCTTCGGCTCGGCGGCGAGCGCACGCGCGATCTCCAGGCGCTTGAGCGCGCCATAGGGCAGCGAGCCGGCATTTGCGTCGGCGTGGGCGGCAAGGCCGACACGCTCGAGCAGAGCGAAGGCCGCGTCGCGAGTCAGGCGGTTCTGCCTGGCGACATGGGGCAGGCCGAGAAGGTCCGACAGGAAGGACGAGCGCTCAGCGAGGTGGCGGCCGACCATGACGTTCTCGATCGTCGTCATCCGGAAAAAGATCTGCAGGTTCTGGAAGGTCCGCGCCATGCCGCGCCGCACCAGGAGATGCGGGGAGAGCCCGATCAGCGACTGCCCAGCGAGCCGGACATCGCCCCTTTGTGGGCGATAGATTCCGGTGACAAGGTTGAACAAGGTGGTCTTGCCGGCGCCATTGGGACCGATGATCGAGAAGACCTCGCCCGGCGAGACCGAAAAGCCGACGCCATCCACGGCGACGACGCCGCCGAAGCTGATGCCGAGATCGGAGACGCTGAGCAGGCTCATGCGAGGCGCTCCGTAAGCCAGTTGCGCAGGGAGGGCACGATCCCCATGGGCAGCGCGATCATGAAGACCATGATCAGCAGGCCGAGCACGGCCTGCTCGTATTCCTGCAAGGAGGTCAGCGCCTGCGGCAGAACGATCAGGAACGCCGCGCCGACGACCGCTCCCAGCACGGAGCCGAGCCCGCCGATGATCACCATCGCGACGAACTCGACCGAGTGCATGAAGCTCGCCGCATCGGGCGTGATCAGGCCGTTCATGCAGGCAAGCAGCCCACCGGCGATGGCGGCATAGATGGCGGCGGCCACGAAGGCGGCGAGCTTCTTGGCCGCGACGTCGACGCCTGCGCCCGCCGCTGCGACCTCGCTGTCATGCAAGGCGCGCAGCGCCCGGCCGGACGGGCTGTCGGCGATGTTGAGCGCGATCCAGGCCCCGAGGAGCAGCACGCCGGCGCTGACCCAGTACCACTGCATCGCCCCGGCGATGCGCCAGCCGAACACTGTGAGGCGCGCCACCGCCATGCCGTCGGGCCCGCCCGTGACCGCGCTTTCGCTCTGGAAGATCAACGCCAGGATGAGGCCGAAGCCGAGCGTAGCGATGGCGAGGTAATAGCCTTTCAATCGCAGGATCGGCCGTCCGACGACATAGGCAATGACGCCCGACAATGCCGCAGCCAGAATCAGCGACAGCAGCGGCGAGAGGCCGAGATGGGTCGGGCCGATCGCCACGCCATAAGCACCGATACCGAGAAATCCGGCATGACCGAGGCTGACCTGCCCGGCATAGCCCATCAGGATCGTCAGCCCGAGCGCGGCCAGCGCGAAAATCCAGACCAGCGCCGCCACGCGCAGATAGAAGGCCGACGGGGCGATCAGCGGCACGATCGCGATCATCAGCGCCAGGACGGCGAGTGTCGCCCAGCGCGACCGCAATGCGCTCTTGAGCATCAGACGCGCTCCACGCTGCCGCCGCCGAACAGGCCACGCGGCATGAAGAACAGCACCAGAAGGATGGCGAGGAAGGCGACGCCGTCCTTATAGGTCGAGCTGATATAGCCTGCGCCAAAGGCTTCCATCAGGCCGATCAGGACGCCGCCGACCACGGCGCCGAGCGGGTGGCCCATGCCGCCCACCATCGCGGCGGCGAAGCCCTTCAAGGCGAACAAGGTGCCGATGTCGTAGCGCGTCAGCGTGATCGGCGTGACCAGGACGCCGGCGATCGCACCGATGGCGGCGGAGACGCCGAAGGCGAGCGCAAGGATGACCTTGACGTTGATCCCGACCAGACGCGCCGCAAGGCGGTTGGCGGCAGTGGCGAGCACCGCCTTGCCGAGCAGGGTCCGTTCCAGGAAGAGATAGAGGGCGACAAACAGCACGATTGCGCCGCCGACGACCCAGAGGCTCTGCGGCAGGATGGTCGCGCCGCCGAGCGCGATCGGATCCGAGCCGGTGAAGGCGGGCAGCGAGTGAAACTGCTTGTCGAAGACGACCTGGGCGACGCCCTTGATGAAGATCGAGGCGCCGATCGTGATCATGATCAGCGCGACCGGCGAGGCGCCGCGCGCCGGCTCGATCGCCAGGCGATGCAGCAGCAATCCGACGGCGACCGCCGCCAGGATCGCGATGAAGGCGGCGAGCGGCAGGGACAGGCCAGCCGCCGCCAGAAACACCGTGCCCATGCCGCCGATCATGACGAAGTCGCCCTGGGCGAAATTGATCACGTCGGAGGCATTGTAGATCAGCGTGAAGCCGAGCGCGACGAGGGCGTAGACCGCGCCGACCGTCAGGCCCGAGAAGAGCAGTTGCAGGAATTCGGCCATGGCGTCTCGCAGATGCGCTGGCGCCGGGGCTTATGCCCCGGCCGGGGTAGGGGTACCAGGTCGGCTGCGCCTCAGCGCGCGCCGACCTCGACCCAGCCGCCGTTCCTGACTTCCAGCATCCGGAAGGACTCGGTGCCCAGCCCGAGATGGTCGGTCGCCGACATCGTGTAGATTCCGGTGACGCCGACATAGCCCTTGGTGGCTTCGAGCGCGTCGCGGATCTTCTGCGGCTCGGCGCCCTTGGCCTTCTGGATCGCCTCGACCACGAGCTGAATGCCGTCGAAGGCATAGCCGCCGAAGGTGGAGACGGGCTGGCCGACGGCCTTCTCGTAGGATGTCTTATAAGCCGTCACCACCGTCTTCTGCTTGTCGGTGTCGGCGAGCTTGTCGGCGACGAGCAGGGCAGGGGCGGGCAGCCTTATGCCTTCAGCGGCGGGGCCGGCGAGGTCGATGAAGCTCTTCGAGGCGACGCCATGGCTCTGGTAGAGCGGCAGCCCGATGCTGAGCTGGCCATAGTTGCGCGTCACGATCGCCGGGCCCTGGCCGAAGCCTGGGTTGACCACCGCCTGGAGACCTGCGGTGTTCTTGATCTTGTTGAGCTGCGGCGTCATGTCGGAATCGGTCGCGCCATAGCTCTCGTCGGCCACGATCGCGATGCCGTAATCCTTCACGACCCGCAGGCACTGGGCGCGCATCGACTTGCCGAAGCCGTCGGTGCCCGAGATCATGCCGATCTTGGTCAGGCTGCGCGCCTTCATGTCCTCGAAGATCTTTTCGCAGGCGGTCTTGTCGGTATGCGGCGTCTTGAACACGAAGCTGCGCACGGGTTCGATGATCTCGATCGCGCCGGCGACGGAGACGAACGGCACCTTGGCATCCTCGAAGACCGGGATCATCGCCATGGTCGTGCCTGTCGTGGAGCCGCCGACCATGGCGACAACCTTGTCGTCCTCGATCAGCCGCGTCGCGAAGGTGCGCGCCTTGTTGGCGTCGCCGCCATCGTCATAGAGCACGAGCTCGATCTGTCGGCCGAGCACGCCGCCCTTCTTGTTCAGCTCCTCGACATAGATCTTGAGGGTCTTCGCCTCGGGGTCGCCAAGGAAAGCGGCAGGGCCGCTTGCGGAAAGGACGGCGCCGATCTTGATCGGGTCGGCGGCAAGAGCCGGCAGCGACAGCAAGGTTGTGACAGCAAGGGCTTGCAGCGCGGACGCGCGCAAGGACTGCCGTCCGAAGGCGGATTTCGTCATGGGGCGTTCCTCCAAGAAGGCCTGAGCTGGATCAAGCGCGGCGGTTGGCCCGCCGTTTTATTCCCGTCGGCATCGTAGCTGACGCCGATACGGTGGCAAGCTAAATTAACCGGCCGATTGGTCAATCTTAAAAGCGAGGTCGCACGCCTATCATTGATCGACCATTCGGACAGTCTTTGGTATTCAGAATCGACGAGGCCGATTATGGATGCTGGAAAGCGGCAAGGCCGAACCGGCGGTATCAAGCCGGGTGAAGGCTGCGCCGGAACCGCCACTCAGGAACACGACAGGCAATGGCTCGCACCCGCGCACAAGACTACGACGCCAAGCGGCAAGCGATCCTGCACCGCGCGGCTGAGCTCTTCGCCCAGTACGGCTATTCGGGAACCTCGATCACGATGATCGCGGAGGCCTGCGGGGTCTCCAAGGCACTGCTGTACCACTATTATCCCGACAAGGTCGCGGTGCTGTTCGACATCCTGTTCGATCATCTCAACGAACTGGTCGCCGTCGTCGAGGACACGGCGCTTGCGGCGAGGGATCCGCAGGAGCGCCTCTACGCCCTCTCGGCCGCGCTGCTGGAAGCCTATCGCGACGCCGACGCCCAGCATCAGGTGCAGATCGCCAGTCTCAAATTCCTGAGCGACGACCGGCAGGAGACGCTGCGTGCCCTGGAGCGCCGGCTTGTGGCGATCTTCGCCGAGGCCATCGCCGAGTCGGTTCCGGAGGTGGGGCATGGGCCTCTGCTCAAGCCGCTGACCATGTCCCTGTTCGGCATGCTGAACTGGCACTATCTCTGGTTCCGCGAGGGCAAGGGCCTGTCGCGCCAGCAATATGCGTTGATGGCTTCGCAACTCATCACCGCCGGAGCAGCGGCTGCGGCAGAGGCTGTGGCGCCTGGCACCCCAAAGACGCTTCGACCTCAAGCCGTATCCGGCAAGCGCGGGGCGTAAAGCGGCTTACAGATCGTGTGGCTTGCGGTTGCGCTGCGGTGCGTTACTGATCGCCGATGTCTCGCGCGACCCTCGACCCGATCCTCGACCATCTTCGCGGCGAGCCTTCGCGGACCTGGTCGATCATCATCACCATCTATGGCGACGCGATCGTGCCGCGCGGCGGCTGCGTTTGGCTCGGCACCCTGCTTGCCTTCTTCCGGGCGATGGGATTGTCAGACGGGCTTGTCCGCACGGCCATGTCCCGGTTGGCGACCGATGGCTGGCTGGAGCGCATCAAGGTCGGCCGCAACAGCTTCTACCGACTGGCCGATAAGGGGCGCGATACCTTCCGGCACGCGTCGGAGCAGATCTATTCGCTGCATTCGCCGCCTTGGCCGGGGCGTTTCGACATGGTGCTGCTCGACGGCGGCGCCGACCGCGAGACCACGAAGGCGGCGATGGAGACCGCAGGCTTCGGGGTCGCCTCGCCCGGTCTGTGGCTTGCGCCAGCGGGCGCCGCGCTGCCGGACCTGGCAAACGGCGCGCTGCGCTTCGAAGCGAGCGGCGACCCTTCGACCAATCGAGCGCTTGCAGCGAGGAGTTGGCCTCTCGACGCCATCGCCGAAGCCTATCGCCGTTTCCAGGCCGCGTTCGAGCCGCTCGCGGCCGGCCTCGAGGGCGGCGTTCACCTGTCCGATCTCGACGCGCTCGTCGCCCGCATCCTGCTGATTCACGAATACCGCCGGGTCGTGCTGCGCGATCCCGTCCTGCCCGCCGATATCCTGCCGGAGGACTGGCCGGGCGCGTCGGCACGCAGCCTGTGCGCCGTGATCTATCGCCAGGTGCTGCCCGGCTCGGAACGCTGGCTCGACCAGAACGCGATAGATGAGAGCGGCGAGCCGCTGCCGCGTTCGAGCGAGATCGGGAGCCGGTTCACGACCTGACCCTAGGGCTACGGTGCGCGGTCGCACGCTTCGTTGCATCACAACATGTTACAGGAAATTATTGACAATAGATTTTTTGTTACATATGAATTGGACCAACGAGAATAAGAGGAGGAGCGCATGTATACGCAGGCCCTCAACATCCGCCCCGATTCCGGCGAACGCCAGCTTGAGGATGCCGATCTCACGGTCCGGTTTCAGGCCAGGATCGACGCCGAGGAGCGGATCGAGCCGAACGACTGGATGCCGGCCGCCTATCGCCGGACCTTGACCCGTCAGATCTCGCAGCACGCCCATTCCGAGATCGTCGGCATGCTGCCGGAGGGCAATTGGCTGACGCGGGCGCCCTCATTGCGGCGCAAGGCCGCCCTGCTCGCGAAGGTCCAGGACGAGTGCGGCCACGGCCTCTATCTCTATGCCGCCGCCGAGACGCTCGGCTCCTCGCGCGAGGAACTCGTCGACCAGCTTTTGAGCGGCAAGGCCAAATACTCCTCGATCTTCAACTATCCGACGCTGACCTGGGCCGATATCGGGGCGATCGGCTGGCTCGTCGACGGCGCGGCGATCATGAATCAGATCCCGCTCTGCCGCTGCTCCTATGGGCCTTACGCGCGCGCCATGATCCGGGTCTGCAAAGAGGAATCCTTCCACCAGCGCCAGGGCTACGAGATCATGCTGACGCTGTCGCGCGGCACGCCCGAGCAGAAGGACATGGCGCAGGATGCGCTCAATCGCTGGTGGTGGCCCTGCCTGATGATGTTCGGGCCGCCCGATGCCGCCAGCTTGCACTCCGACACTTCGACGCTGTGGAAGATCAAGCGCTTCTCCAATGACGAGCTGCGCCAGAAATTCGTCGATGCCACGGTGCCCCAGGCGCGGATTCTCGGGCTTTCGCTGCCCGACCCGGAGCTTCGCCTGGATGAGGAGACCGGGCACTGGCGCTATGGCGAGATCGACTGGAACGAGTTCAAGCAGGTGATCGCCGGCAACGGCCCGTGCAATCGGGAACGGCTGGCGGCGCGGCGCAAGGCCCATGACGAAGGCGAGTGGGTGCGCGAGGCGGCGCTCGCTTACGCGCAGAAGCAGCGCGACAAGGCGCTCGCCGCCTGAAACGCCGTCATCGGCACATCCGCTGAAGAAGCGCGGGCCGGCATGGCATCGCGGCAAGGGAGATAACGCATGGCCGGGCCGATGATGCCGCTCTGGGAAGTCTTCATCCGCAGCCGCAACGGGCTCGCGCACAAGCATGTCGGCTCGCTTCATGCCGCAGATGCCACATTGGCGCTGCAGGCGGCGCGCGACGTCTATACGCGGCGCGGCGAAGGGCTTTCGATCTGGGTCGTGCCGTCGACCGCCATCATCGCCTCGGACCCGAGCGATGCCGGCATGATGTTCGAGCCGGCCGAGACGAAGATCTATCGGCATCCGACCTTCTACGAAGTGCCCGACGATGTCGGGCATATGTGAGGACATCGCCATGCCGGTCGCATCGATCTCCGTCTCCGACACGCCGCTGCTGCGCTACACTCTGCGGCGCGCTGACGACGCCCTGATCCTGGGCCATCGCCTCTCGGAATGGTGCGGCCACGCGCCGATGCTGGAAGAGGACATGGCGCTGGCCAATATGGGCCTCGACCTGATCGGGCAGGCGCGCTCGCTCTACGCCTATGCGGCCAGGGTCGAAGCCGCCGGTCGCGACGAGGATGCCTATGCCTATCTGCGCGACGTGCGCGGCTACGGCAATCTCCTCCTGGTCGAGCAGCCCAATGGCGATTTCGCCCAGACCATGCTGCGCCAGTTTCTCTACTCGGCCTTCATCGATCCATGGTGGCGCGCCATGATGGATAGTACCGATGCGACGCTGGCTGCGATCGCCGCCAAGGCGGAGAAGGAGAGCGCCTACCATCTGCGCCACGCCTCGGAATGGGTGGTGCGGCTGGGCGACGGCACACAGGAGAGCCACAGGCGGGCACAAGCCGCGCTCGATGCGCTCTGGCCCTTTACCGGGGAGATGTTCGAGGTCGATCCGAGCGAGCGGGAGCTGATTGCAGAAGGCGTGGCGATCGAGCCCGAGAGCCTGCGCGCCGGCTGGTGCGAGACCGTCGCCAGCGTGCTGGCCCAGGCGACGCTTGCCGTGCCGCAAAACGACTGGATGCAGAAGGGTGGGCGCAACGGCCATCATACCGAGCATCTCGGCCATCTCTTGAGCGAGCTGCAATATCTGCAGCGCTCTTTCCCCGGTGCCGTCTGGTGAACGCCCTCGCGCTCCATCGCGATGCCATTGTGATCGACGAGGTCCGGCTCGACGAGGCCCGGCGGATCGCGGGCGCCGTCGTCGATCCCGAAATTCCGGTGCTGTCGATCGCCGATCTCGGTGTGCTGCGCGAAGTGCGCCTCAATGACGGCAGGATCGAGGTCCTGATCACGCCGACCTATTCGGGCTGCCCGGCGATGACGATGATCGCGCTGGAGATCGAACTCGCGCTGGAGCAAGCCGGCTTCGGCCCCGTCACGGTCGCGACAGTGCTGTCGCCGGCCTGGACCACCGACTGGATGAGCGAAGACGGCAGGCGCAAGCTGACCGAATACGGCATCGCGCCCCCTGTGAGAGGCGCCGGACGACGGGCATTGTTCGGCGCGGAAGAGGTCGCGTGCCCGCAATGCGGCTCGCTCGATACATCCCGGCTCGCCGAATTCGGCTCGACCTCATGCAAGGCGCTCTGGCGCTGCAATGCCTGCCTGGAGCCTTTCGACTATTTCCGCTGCCATTAGTAGGGGCGCCATGTCCACCGCCACACCCCGCTTCCATCGCCTGACCGTCCGCGAAGTGAAGCGTGAGACGCAGGACGCTGTCTCGATCGCCTTCGCGGTGCCCGAGGACCTCGCCGCCGATTATCATTTCGCACCCGGTCAGTATCTGACCCTGCGCGCGACAATCGAAGGCGAGGACACGCGCCGCTCCTACTCGATCTGCTCGGGTCCGCAGGACGGCGAACTCAGGATCGCAGTCAAGCAGGTCGATAACGGCCTGTTCTCGACCTGGATCAACGGCAATATCGCCATCGGCGATGCGGTCGATGTGATGACCCCGACCGGCCGCTTCGGCCTGGAGCGCGATCCGGGCGACGGGCGCGTCCATGTCGGCTTCGCGGCGGGCTCGGGCATCACGCCGATCCTGTCGATCATCCGTGGCGTGCTCCAGCGCGAGCCGACGAGCCGCTTCTTCCTGTTCTACGGCAACCGCTCGACGCAGGACATTCTCTTCCGGGCGAGCCTCGAGGAGATGAAGGATCGCTTCCTCGGGCGGCTTGCGATCTTTCACGTGCTGTCGCGCGAGGAGCAGGATCTGCCGATCCTGAACGGACGGCTCGATGGCGAGAAGGCGCGGCTCCTGCTGCGCAGCATCATCCCGGCGGCCGCGGTCGACCATGTCTTCATCTGCGGCCCGGCCGCGATGAGCGAGGATCTGGAAGCGACCCTGCGGGAGATCGGCATTGCCGAGGACGCCATCCATGTCGAGCGCTTCGTCTCGGCACTCGGCGGCCGGCCTCGGCCCAAACCCGTCATCGTCGAGGCGAGCGCTCCGCCCGCCCATCTCGGGGCGATGATCGTCGATGGCAAGCGCCGCGAAATCCCGATCGCCGCGGGCGAAGCCATCCTCGACGCGGCATTGCGCGCCGGCATGGACCTGCCCTTCGCCTGCAAGGGCGGCATGTGCTCGACCTGCCGGGCCAAGCTCGTCGAGGGCGAGGCGCAGATGACGGTGAACTACTCGCTGGAGCCATGGGAGCTCAAGGCCGGGTTCATCCTGACCTGCCAGGCTCATCCGACCAGCGCGCGGGTGGTGGTGGATTTCGATCAGGTTTGATTGCAGCGCGTCATTGCGAGCGGAGCGAAGCAATCCATGTGTGGACGGCCCGTTGTTTGCAAGATGGAAGCGTCTGGTTGATCTGGTCGCTTGCGGTCATGTGTCCGGCCTGTTGGTGCG
>NZ_PQFZ01000013.1 GCF_002917105.1 Allobosea psychrotolerans | reverse complement strand
CGCACCAACAGGCCGGACACATGACCGCAAGCGACCAGATCAACCAGACGCTTCCATCTTGCAAACAACGGGCCGTCCACACATGGATTGCTTCGTCGCTTCGCTCCTCGCAATGACCGAGCGGCGGCTCTCAGAACAGAAAGTACCGCTGCGCCAGCGGCAGTTCCTTGGCGGGCTCGCAGACCAGTAATTCGCCATCGGCCACCACGGCATAGGTCTCCGGATCGATCTGGATGTCGGGCGTGGCGTCGTTGTGGATCATGCTCTTCTTCGAGATGCCGCCGCGCGTGTTCTCGACCGCGACCATTTCCTTGTCGGTGCCCAGCCGCTGCTTCAGGCCGTTGGCGACCGCAGCCTGCGAGACGAAGACCAGCGAGGTCGAGGTCACGGCCTTGCCGAAGGCGCCGAACATCGGGCGGTAATGCACCGGCTGCGGCGTCGGGATCGAGGCGTTGGGGTCGCCCATCGGGGCTGCCGCGATCATGCCGCCCTTGATGATCAGGTCCGGCTTGGCGCCGAAGAAGGCGGGCGACCAGATCACGAGATCGGCGAGCTTGCCCACGGCGATGGAGCCGATATGGCGCGAGATGCCATGCGAGATCGCCGGGTTGATGGTGTATTTCGCGATATAGCGCTTGGCGCGGAAATTATCCGCCCCCGTGCCGGCATCCTCCGGCAGCGGCCCGCGCTGCAGCTTCATCTTATGAGCAGTCTGCCAGGTCCGGGTGATGACCTCGCCGACGCGGCCCATGGCCTGGCTGTCGGACGACATCATCGAGAGCGCACCGAGATCATGCAGGATGTCCTCGGCCGCGATCGTCTCCTTGCGGATGCGACTCTCGGCGAAGGCGAGATCCTCCGGGATCGAGGGCGAGAGGTGGTGGCAGACCATGAGCATGTCGAGATGCTCATCCAGCGTATTGACCGTGAAGGGCCGCGTCGGATTGGTCGAGGAGGGCAGCACATTGGCCAGCCCCGCCACCTTCATGATGTCGGGCGCATGACCGCCGCCCGCCCCTTCCGTATGGAAGGCGTGGATGGTGCGGCCCCTGAAGGCCTTGATCGTGTCCTCGACGAAGCCCGACTCGTTCAGCGTGTCGGTGTGGATCATCACCTGGACATCATAATCATCCGCGACCGAAAGGCAGTTGTCGATCGCGGCCGGCGTCGTGCCCCAATCCTCATGGAGCTTGAGCGCACAGGCGCCGGCCTCGACCATCTCGATCAACGCGCCGGGCAGCGCCGCATTGCCCTTGCCGGCGAAGGCGAGATTCATCGGGAAGGCGTCGGCCGCCTTGATCATCTGGCCGAGATGCCAGGGGCCGGGCGTGCAGGTGGTCGCGAGCGTGCCATGCGCCGGGCCGGTGCCGCCGCCCAGCATGGTAGTGAGGCCGCTCATCAGCGCGTCCTCGATCTGCTGCGGGCAGATATAGTGGATATGGCTGTCGAAGCCGCCGGCCGTGATGATCTTGCCCTCGCCGGCGATCACCTCGGTGCCGGGCCCGACAATGATGGTCTCGGACGGGTTGAAATTGCCGAAGCCGCTCTGGATGTCGGGATTGCCGGCCTTGCCGATGGCGCAGATGCGGCCCGCCCTGATGCCGATATCGGCTTTCACGATGCCCCAGTGGTCGAGGATCAGCGCGTTGGTGATGACGGTGTCGACCGCACCGTCGGCATTGCGGACCTGGCTCTGGCCCATGCCGTCGCGGATGACCTTGCCGCCGCCGAACTTCACCTCCTCGCCATAGGTGGTGAAATCGCTCTCGACCTTGATGACGAGATCGGTGTCGCCCAGGCGCACCGTATCGCCGGTGGTGGGGCCGAACATCGCGGCATAGGCGTTGCGCGGGAAGGGAAAGGGCATGGCTGCTCCGGCTAGGTCAAAGTCGTAAAACCGGCCTCCGATGGAGCGCCGCGATCGAATGTCATCGTCTCCATGCATCCGGCGTGCCGGTTGATGAGCCCGATCATGGCGTCGCTGAAACCGGATCGGCCCGACCGGGCGATCTCGACCGCCTCCGCCACGCTTTCATGCGCTTCGATGACCAGAACAGCGTTGTCCAGCAAGGCCTCTACGGCCAACAGAAGATCAGCGGGCTTGGCCTTGAACCTGCTCTTCAAGATCCAGGTCAGCTCCGCCAGGACGACGACATTCACAAAACCTGGGCGAGCCGGCGCGAGCTGGCTCAGATAGGCGCGCGCGGCAGGCGACTGGACGGGATCATCGTCCATGAGCGCCCGCAACAGAATATTCGTATCGATGCCAATCAAGCTGCACGGGAGCGCTTGCGCACCGTCATGGTGGCCTTGTCGTCCATGACGACTTGAGCCGCGATCGCCTCATCGTCGCTTGCATAAGCGGGGTCGGCCTTGAGATGGGACAAAAGGCCGAAGAGTGCCGCAACCGGCAGATTGCGAGGGCGCACCATCACGCGCCCATCCGCCAAGCGCGTGAATTCGACCAAGTCGCCTTCCTGCAGGTTCCAGTCACGCCGCAACTCGGCTGGAATCGTCAGCTGCCCCTTCGAACTGACCCGCGCCTCGAAACTCGCCATGGCACCATTCCAAAAATCGCCTACGCCTTACTTATCACGAAAAGTAAGGAACAACTAGAGATTCAGGAATTCTCCGGCCTGGTCGGCCCGGTGTCCGGCGCGTCGGCAAGAGCCGGCTTCGGCTTCGGTTTCTTCTTCGCCTTCCTGACCACCACCTTCGGCCGTTTCGGCTTCATCGCCTGCTGATCCTGCAGCAATTCGAGCTGAACCTGCTGGATTTCGGCGAGGCGCTGCCATTGCCGGGTGATGAGGTGGTCCATCTTCTCGTGGAGATGGCGGATTTCGAGCTCGGCCTTGAGATTGACCTGATAGTCGTTCGAGGAACGCAGCCGGTCTTTCTCCTCCTGCCGCTTCTGGCTCATCATGATGATCGGCGCCTGGATCGCGGCAATGCAGGACAGCACGAGATTGAGCAGGATGAAGGGATAGGGATCGAAGGCCTTGCCCTCGCCGATGATCGCATTGATCGCCATCCAGACGACCAGGACGAGGCCGAAGCTGATCAGGAAGGACCAGGAGCCGCCGAACTTGGCGAGACCATCGGAGAGGCGCTCGCCAAGCGTGCGATGCTCCTCGAAATCATCCTCGATGTTCTCGGCGATCGTCTCCTGCCGCGCGATGCTCTCGGCGACCTCGCGGTCGAGATCGGAATATTCGCCGTGCTCCTCGCGCAGGATCTCCTCGACATATCGTGTGCGATAACGCGCCAGCTCCTTGACGCTGATCAGGCTGTGGTCTTCGAGCTCGGGAAAATCGCGCCTGATATGCTCGACCAGCGTCGGCCGCAGGCTGTCGAGGACGACGAGGTTCTTGCGCGCCATCTCGACGCCGGTGAGCGCGCAGACGCCCTTTTTCTTGCTGAGCTGCGCCACCGCCGCGGCGGGCGGCAGCTCGGCTTCGTTCAGGGTATCACTCATTACCAATCGGTCCGTTCACAGCTTGCCCATCACATCCTGGCGGAAGCCATAGACCTCGCGCTTGCCGGCAAGCGCCACCAATCTCACCTCGCGGGTCTGGCCGGGCTCGAAGCGAACCGCCGTGCCGGCCGGGATGTCGAGCCGGAAGCCGCGCGCCTTGTCGCGCTCGAAGCGCAGCGCCGGGTTGGCCTCGTAGAAATGATAATGCGAGCCGATCTGGATCGGACGATCGCCTGAATTGGCGACGGTGAGCGTCAGGCTCTCGCGGCCCTCATTCATGATCAGGTCGCCCGGCAGCGTCGTGACCTCGCCGGGCTTGAGCCTGCCGGCCGAGCCGCGGATCGGCTCATGCACGGTGACGAGCTTGGTGCCGTCGGGAAAGGTCGCCTCGACCTGGACGTCGTGGATCAGCTCGGCGATGCCGTCCATGACCTGGTCGGCGGTGATGACATGGGCGCCGGCCTCCATCAGATCGGCGACCGATCTGCCGTCGCGCGCACCTTCGACGACGTAGTCGGTGATGAGCGCGACGGCTTCGGGATAGTTCAGCTTGACGCCGCGCTCGAGCCTTCGCCGCGCCACCATGGCAGCCATGGCGACGAGCAGCTTGTCCTTTTCGCGCGGCGTCAGATTCATGCCTTCACCTTTTCGTCTTCATCCTCGGAGGTCTCGCCCTCGGCGACCTCCTCCTCGTCGTCTTCGTCGCCGTCTTCCTCGGACTCGTCGTCCTCGTCCTCATCGCCGTCAAGCTCGGCGTACTCATAGGCGAAGATGATCTCGCCGGTGGCGGGGTCGAAGGTGCTGGAGGTCGATTCATCGAAGGCTTCGATCAGCATCTCCGCATCATCGGGGCCGTCGACATCGAAACGGCGCACCGCCTCCTCGCCCTCGCCGCTCAGAGCGAGCTCGACCGCCCACCCGCGCGCGCCGGTGTCATAGATGCATTTCAGACCGTGGATCGCCAGCATGGTGCTCTCCTCAAATTGACCAGGTGCGCGGCAGCGCACGACCGGTCACATGCCCGAGCAGCGTGACGAGGGCGCGACGGAGCGCCTGCGCATCGCGCGAGAGCAGACGGACCACCAGCAGATCGGAGACGATGCCGGCGCCCGCCTCGACATCAGGAAGGGCGTCAGCGAGCAGCCCGCGCAGATCGTCGAGCTTCGCCAGATGCTCAGGCCCCGCGGCGACCAGCGTGGCTGAGGCGCGCGCACCGGCCGCGATCGCAGGGCGCGCAAGACTCGCCGCCACAGCCCCTTCGAGCCGCAGATCATCGGCGAAGACCAGCCTGCCCTCGCGCCGGATGCGCCAGCGATCGCGCAGCGAGCCGCGCAGCATCGCCTCGCCCATGGCGCTGCGGCCGAAGAACACCGACTCGCAGGCGACCAGCCTGGCATCCGCGGCGAGATCGATCGTCAGGTTGCGCGCGAGCCTGGCGCCCGAGAACAGGATGCTTTCCTGCGGCAGCCAGGCCAGGCTCGCACCCGCCTTGAGCGTGAGGGTTGTCTCGATACGGGTCTCAGTGCCCTGGCTGCGATAGATCTTCTCCGCCGCCTGGCTGGTGATGACGGCGTCGCTTTCGGCCTCCAATACGGCTGCGACCCGCATCGTGTCGCCGCCGGCCATGCCGCCGCCGGTGTTGATCAGCACGGCCTCGCAGCTTGCATCGAAGGTCGTGGGAAAACGGGCGCGGTAGCCGCCCGATTCCGCCAGCTCGAGACGATGCGTCCGCGCCCCGACCCGGCCGAAGCGCAATCGCACGCCACCATCGGCCCGCACATAGGCCGGCAGGAGCGGGTCACTGGCTGCCGGCACGGGCGGCGCGAACATGGCAAACCTTGAAACGAGCGAACGCCGCCAATCTTCCGCGCGGCTCCCGTCCGGGCAAGGGCTTGCGCGAGCCCATCTGCCTAAATTTCAGGCAGAACATTGCCATCAACCGCCGCCAGTCAGGGGCGTTGCACCAGCTGTCGCTGCAGGAAATCCGCCGCGCTGCGATGCGCGGCCCTGGCCTGGCTGGTTCCCGGACGGAGAAAGAAATCATGCCCGGCGCCTTCATAGACATCGAGGCCTGCCGTTGCGCCCAGACCCCGCGCCATCCGCTCCAGATCATGCCCCAGTGACAGCGGGAAAACCCGGTCGCCGCTGCCCCAGATCAGCTGCAAGGGCGGAAGCGCGCGAACCTGCCCGGAGTGGCCCTCGGGAAATCCGCCATCGACCAGGACCAGGGCTGCGATATCGCCATTGTCGGCGGCGCCTGCGGCCGCCACATTCGCGCCCAGCGATATGCCGAGCAGCCCAACTTTCCCGGCATGGCGGGGCCGGGCTTTCAGGAAGGCGGCAGCGGCGCGCGCGGAGCCGATCCAATCGGGAAGACGCTGCGCGTAGTATCGCTTCCGCGCCGCAGCGCCACCGGCCCCGGCAATGACCCGCACATCCTCCCGCGACAGGACATGCAGAAGGAAAACGTCGAGGCCGGCCGCATTGAACGCCTGCGCCATCTCGCCATAAGCGGGCGAGCCGAAGCCCTTGCTGCCGCTCAGGACGACGATGGCGGGGCGCGGCCCCTGGCCTTGGCGTTCATAGGCTTCCATCGCCACGGGCCCGGACGGGGTGGGCACATTGATCTCTCGGCGGGAGATCTCCGTCGCCGGGGCCGCGGCGATCCCGAGCCAGAGCCATGCAAAGGCAGTCAACGCTTTCAGAGACTGTTTGGAAACTCCAGCCCTCATCCTGAGGAGCCGCGCAGCGGCGTCTCGAAGGATGCTCCAGATAGTTCCGGAGCCTCTGCGAGCATCCTTCGAGACGCCATTCCCAAGGGAATGGCTCCTCAGGATGAGGGCTCGCGGAGTTGCCAAACAGTCTTTTCGGACAATCGACAATCAAGGGCTCCGTGCCGGCGAAATGCGAACTGAAAACTAAAGCTCTTCGTCAGCCTGCCTGCACCAGAAAGCGCTCGACCTCCTCGCGCCGCGGCGCGCCGGCACGGCCGCCGAAGCGCGTGCATTTGATCGCGGCGGTCGCCGAGGCGAAACGGACCGCCCTGCGCTCGTCCTGCCCCTCCGCCAGCGCCAGCGCGAAGGCGCCGTGCCAGACATCGCCTGCGCCCAGCGTATCGACCGCCGCGACGGGGAAGGCGGGGATATGCGCGATCGCACCATTCTCGACGAAGAGCACGCCCTCCTTGCCGAGCGTCACGGCAAGCCAGGTCTCGGCACCGCGGGCGATCCTGGCAAGGCCGAGGCGCGGATCCTCCTCCTCCGACAGCTCCCGCAGCGCCTGCGCGCTGAAGGCGACATGGCTCGCGGTCGCGACGAGATCGGGTTGAGGCGGCTTGCGGTCGGCGTCGAGCACGCCCGGCAGGCCGGCCTTGCGCGCCAGCGCCAGGGCGGCGAGCGCGCCCTCGCCCCAGCGCGTATCGGCCAGCACCGCGCCCGCCCCCTCCGGCAGGCTCCCGGGCAGCCAATCCGTCGTCACCGGCATGGCGGGATCGGAATAGGATATCACCATGCGCTCGCCTTCGGCATCGACCAGGATGGCGGAGACCGGCGAGCGCAGGCCGGGCGCGCGGAGGGAGAAGCCGGTGTCGACGCCCTCGCCTTTGAGTTCCGCGACGATCTGGTCCCCGGTCAGGTCGTCGGCGAGCCGCGTCGCCAGCCATGAGCGGCCACCGAGCCGCGCGATCGCGACCGAGGCATTGCCGGCGCAGCCGCCTCCGACCACGGCGAGATCGCGCGAGCGATATTTTTCGCCGCGCGTCGGCATGGTCTCGACGCTGTAGACATAATCGAGCGTGGCGATGCCGAGGCAGAAAACGCCGCTCATGCCGCCGCTGCGCCTACCAAACGCCAGTGTTCGGCATGCTCAGCCAGGGCTCGGCCGGCGGCTTGGGATCGCCCTTCTGCAGGATCTCGATCGAGATGTTGTCGGGCGAGCGGACGAAGGCCATGTTGCCGTCGCGCGGCGGGCGGTTGATCGTGACGCCGGCCTTCATCAGCTTGTCGCAGGTGGCGTAGATATCGTCGACCTCATAGGCGAGGTGACCGAAATTGCGGCCGCCGGTATAGACCTCCGGATCCCAGTTATAGGTCAGTTCCAGCGTCGGGCGACCGCGGCTGCCCTGCTCCCTGACGGTCTCGACCTCGTCGGGCGCGGCCAGGAAGACCAGCGTGAAGCGGCCTTTTTCGTTCTCGATGCGGCGGGTCTCGACCAGCCCGAACTTGGTCACGTAGAAATCGAGCGCTGCGTCGAGATCGGTGACGCGGACCATGGTGTGGAGATAGCGCATCGTGGACTGCCTCTTGTTTCGATCATGGGCGGGTTGATCTCGATCCCGGATCGGGCCAAACCCTGCGCCTTCCTAGCGCATTGCGCGAAAAAGCGGGTACCGGTTTTTCGCTTGAGCAATGCTCCAGGCCTTTATGAAGCATGACTCCGACGAGTGGGAACTGGTTTTCGAACCACCTCCTGCTCTGCCCCATTGATGACAGCCCGATACGGGATTTGCCATGACGAGAACGGATGACGCAGACGAGCGGCCGGCGCCGACCGCGCTGCAGATCAGCGCGATCAAGCGCCGCGCGGCGATGCTGTCCGTGATGGCCACCATCCTGCTCACGGCCGCGAAGGTCGTGGCGGCGATAATCTCGGGCTCGCTGGCCCTGCTGACCGACGCCCTCCAGGGCCTGGTCGATATCGGCTCGACCCTGTTCACCTGGTTTGCCGTCCATGCCGCCGACAAGCCGGCGGATGAGGAGCACCATTACGGCCATGGCAAGCTCGAGGCGCTGGCCGCTTTGGTCGAAACCGCGATCCTGTTCACGCTCGCCGGCGCGATCCTCTGGGAGGCGGGCTCGCGGCTGTGGCAGGGCATTGCCGAATATGTCGCCGTCACGCCCGTGGTCATCGGCGTGATGCTGCTCTCGATGACGGTCGATGCGCTGCGCTGGCGCTCGCTGAGCCGCGTCGCCAAGGAGACCGGCAGCGAGGCGCTGGCCGGAGAAGCGACGCATTTCTCGGCAGATTTCGTCGGCTCCGCGCTGGTGCTGGCTGGCCTCATCGGCGTCTGGGCCGGGGCGCCACGCGCCGACACGATCGCCGCCTTCGCGATCGCGGCCTTCACCGCCTTTTCCGCCTTCAGGCTGGCCCGGCGAACCATCAACACCTTAATGGATGCCGCACCGGAGGGCGTCGGCGAACGCTTGAACAAGATCGCGGCCGCCGTGCCGGGCATCGTGGCGGTCGACTGGATCAGGGTCCGCCCGGCGGGCGGGCGAACCTATGGCGAGATCGGCATCCGCGTCTCGCGCACCTTGCCGCTCGACCGGGTCGTGGCGATCAAGCAGTCGCTGCTCGACGCCGTCGAGCAGGAGGAGCCCGGCGCCGAGATCACCATCACCGCCAACCCGATCCAGGTCGATGACGAGACGGCGCTGGAGAAGGTGCTGCTGATCGCGCTCAAGCTCAAGATCCCGGTGCATCACGTCACCGTCCACACCATTGGCGGGCGGCTCTCGGTGAGCCTCGACATGGAGGTCGACGCCAAACTGCCGCTGGGCGAAGCGCATGACATCGCCACCCGGCTGGAAGCGGCGATCCGGGATGAATTCGGCGGCGAGACGGAGGTCGAAACCCATATCGAACCGATGGAAACCGGCGCACCGGCGGGTCACAACGCCGCCTGGGAGACGGTCGAGGACATCGGCAAGGCCCTGGCGGGCGAAGCCTCAAAACTCGGCGGGCCGATCCACGACATTCACAGCGTCCGCGTGCGCCAGACCGAGAACGGGCTGGTGGTGAACTATCATTGCCGCGTCGACCCCGCGCTCGATGTCGCGGCCGTCCATGCCGCCGTCGATGCGATCGAGCGCGCAGTCCGGATCGCGCGGCCGCGCGTCTGCCGGCTCGTCAGCCATGCAGAGCCGGCGCGCATGGCGACAACGCCCGATCCGCTGCCCGGGTTGTGACCGCCGTTCACAGCCGATGCATTCCAGGTCCACGTCCCGGTGAGAGGTTGCGGCCGCCAAACGCTGTCGCTTCCGAACAGCCGGCATGACGAGGAACATCTCTGATGAAGACTGCCAATTTCGCGACCGCCGCCGTCGCATTCGCCCTGCTCGCCGGCCAGACCCTGTTTACCGGCCAAGCCGCCCTGGCGCAGAGCGCCGATGACGCCAAATGGGTCGGCCAATGCCTGATCGACAATGCCGGCGGCGCGGCCGAGCCGATCGTGCGCAAATACTGCGTCTGCATGAACAACAAGATGAGCGACAACGAGACCCGCTCGATCACGCAATGGGAAAAGAGCAACCCGGCGGCACGCGCCGCCTGCGACAAGGAAGCCGGCTGGCGCTGAGCGCTGGCGTTTTCTCTGCCGTCATTCCGGGCTCGAGCCTTCGGATCGCCCCGGAATGACGGCGGAGCTTCAGCCATGAGCCGGGTCGTAGGCCGATGCTCTTTGATCCTGCATCGACTGACCCGAAAACCGGTTCCCACTTTTCGGGCCGATGCTCTTTGATCCTGCATCGGCTCGCCCGAAAACCGGTCCTCACTTTTCGGGCCGATGCTCTTTGAACCTGCCTCGGCTGATCCGAGAACCGGTTCCCACTTTTCGGGCCGATGCTCCTGGAGCCGTTTGGAGTGATCCGTGGAAGGGCAGGACCGATCCGGCGATTGACTCGGTCGGTCGACCGATATTACATTCAGTTATATCGGTCGTTCGACCGAACGAAGGCGCGGCGCCGCGCTTTTCGGCAGCTCCACGTCAAGGAGGCATCGCCATGGGTGGCATCGCTTCAGTTCTGTACGGTGTGCTGGCCTATCTGCTGTTCCTCGGCACATTCCTTTACGCCGTCGCCTTCGTCGGCAACCTGCCGGTGCCCAAGACGATCGACAGCGGCGCAGCCGGGCCGCTTGCTCCGGCGTTGCTGATCAACATGGTGTTGCTGGGGCTCTTCGCCATTCAGCACAGCGTCATGGCTCGGCCCGGGTTCAAGCGCTGGTGGACGCGGTTCGTGCCGCAGTCGGTCGAGCGGACGACCTATGTGCTGCTCGCGAGCCTAGCGCTGGTGCTGCTCTACTGGCAGTGGCGGCCGATGCCCGAACTGGTCTGGTCGGTGACCGATCCTGCCGGCGCCAGGGCCTTGCAGGCCATTTTCTGGGTCGGCTGGGCCGTCGTGCTGATCAGCACGTTCCTGATCAATCATTTCGAGCTGTTCGGCCTGCGCCAGGTCTATGCCCGGCTACGTGGCCGAACATTGCCTGAGCCGGTGTTCAAGACGCCATTCTTCTACAGGAAGGTCCGGCATCCGATCTATCTCGGCTTCCTGCTGGCCTTCTGGGCAACGCCCGCCATGACGGCCGGGCATCTGCTGTTTGCGATCGCGACCACCGCCTACATCCTGATCGGGATCCATCTCGAGGAACGCGATCTGATCGGGTTGTTTGGCGATCAATATCGCCGCTATCGCGAGCAGGTATCGATGCTCATTCCGCTTCCCAGGCGGAAGGTTGTCGCAGATGGCTCCGCTGAAACGCCGTCGGCGAGGCCGAAGCGGCCATAACCGACGCGGGATGATCCTTGGCGCTTCTCGAATGAAGTGCCGCGGGAGGTGAAAGGATTGGCATGGCGGGCGCGTTGTCGAAGAAACCGGAGACCAGCGTCACGCTGCTCGAGGCGGCCAAGCAGGTGCTGCGCCAGAACGGCTATGCCGGATTGTCGACCCGTGAGGTGGCCGCGGCCGCAGGCGTGCCGCTGAGCCAGATTCACTATCACTTCGGCTCCAAGCAGGGGCTCGTGCTCGCGCTCTTCGAATATCTGAACGCACAGTTGCTCAGTCGCCAGAACGCCATGTTCGGCGACACGACGCTCAAGCTATCGGAGCGATGGGACCGCGCCTGCCAATATCTCGACGACGATATCGGCTCGGGCTATGTGCGCGTTCTACAGGAGCTCATCGCCGCCAGCTGGCATGACCAAGCTGTCGCCGAGGTCATTCGCACCGGGATCATGGGCTGGGTGGATCTCATCGTGGACGCCGTGCGCAGGAGCGAGCCTGAAATAGGCGGCCTGGGCCCGCTCTCGCCCGAGGAGGTCGCGGCCCTCGTCGCCAACGCTTTCATCGGGGCGGAAAGCCTTTATCTCCTCGGCCTGGAAAGGCAGGGCTCGCCCGTGCGCCAATCCTTGCGGCGCGTGGGCGATCTCATTCGCATGGCGGAAGGAGCTTCGTCGAAGAGGTGAGATCATGCGCGCAAAGCTGCCCGGCGAGGAGGGCTTCGTCGATCGCGACGGCGTGAAGCTGCACTACGAGATCTATGGCGACGGCCCGGAGACGATTGTTTTCCTGCCGCCTTGGAGCATCGTGCACTCCCGCGTCTACAAGGCGCAGTTGCCCTATTTCAGCGAGCGCTTCCGCTGCATTGCCTATGACGGCCGCGGCAACGGCAAGTCCGACAGGCCCGCCGCTGTGGCTGCGTACGCGCTGGACAACTACCTCGCCGACGCGCTTGCCGTCATGGACGCAGCCGAGGCCGGCGAGGCCATCCTCGTGGGTCTTTCCTTTGGCGGCATGCTGGCTTGCGCGCTCGCCGCGCATCACCCCGAACGGGCAAAAGCGGCAATTCTGGGCGGGACATCGGCAAGCATAGGCCCCGGACACCCTTATGCGACACCGCAGCATTTTCTCGCCAAGCATGAACGGTTCGAGGGATGGAACAAGTACAACCGCGAATACTGGCTTAGGAACTATCCCGATTTCGCGGATTATTTCGTCCGCAACATCTTCTCGGATCCTCACTCGACCAAGCAGATCGAGGATGCAATCGGCTGGGCCAGCGAGACCACGGGTTCCGTTCTGATCAAGACCGTGGAAGCGCGCTCACTTCCGCCAGCCTTCGATGTCAGCGAGGCGATGTATCGCAACATTCGCTGCCCAATGCTGATGATCCACGGCGAGAGCGATCAGATTCAGCCCCTTGCGCGCGCGCAAGCGGTGGCGGAGGTGACCGGCGCCGAACTCGTTGCGATTCCAGGTGGCGGCCACAATCCGTTCGGGCGCTATCCCGCGAAGTGCAACACGTTGATCGCCGATTTTCTCGACCGAAAGCTCGGCATTCCCGCCCGGAAGGGCGCTGTGCGGCGGAACACGAAGACAAGGAAAGCGCTCTACCTGTCCTCGCCCATCGGTCTTGGACATGGTCGCCGCGACATCGCCATTGCCCGCGAGCTGCGTAAACTGCACCCGGAGCTGCGGATCGACTGGCTGGCGCAGGATCCGGTGACGCGCCTGCTGGAAGCGCATCGCGAGCCCATCCATCCGCTGAGTTCTCGGCTTGCCAGCGAGACGCAGCACATCGAACTGGAGTCGGGCGAGCACGAGCTCAATGCCTTCCAGGCCATCCGCCGGATGGATGAGGTGCTGATCGCCAATTTCATGATCTTCCAGGATGCCGTCGATGAGGGCGGCTACGATCTCGTGATCGCCGATGAGGCCTGGGACATCGACCATTATTGGCACGAGCATCCGGAGCTGAAGAGGGCTAAGCTCGCCTGGCTCACCGATTTCGTCGGCTATGTGCCCATGCCATCGGGAGGAGATCACGAAGCCTTTCTGACCACCGACTACAATGCCGAGATGATCGGGCACATTGAACGCCACCCGGGTGTCCGGGATCGTGCCATCTTCGTCGGCGATCCCGAGGACATTGCTCCGTTGTCGTTCGGCCGGGACCTGCCGGCGATGCGCGACTGGGTGCCCAGGCACTTCGATTTCGCCGGCTACGTTATCGGCGCGCACCCTCAGAGCTTCGGCAGCCGGGCCGAGTTGCGCGAGAGGCTCGGCTACAATCGCGGCGAGCGCGTGTGCGTCGTGACGGTCGGCGGCTCGGGGATCGGCGGGCATATGATCAGGCGCATCCTGCAAAGCCATGCGATGGCCAGCGCACGGCTCCCGGGGCTGCGCATGATCGTCGTCGCCGGTCCGCGCATCGATCCTGCCTCGCTCATGGCGCCAGCCGGCGTCGAAGTGCATGCCTTCGTGCCGAACCTCGACCGTCATCTTGCGGCGTGCGATCTCGCGCTGGTGCAGGGCGGGCTGACCACCTGCATGGAGCTGACGGCGGCGGGCACGCCGTTTCTCTATTTCCCGCTCCGCAACCACTTCGAACAGAATTTCCACGTCGCCCATCGCCTCGACCGGTATAGTGCGGGGCAGCGTATGGACTACGCCACTGCGACGCCGGACATGATCGCCGAGGCCATGGTCGCGGCGCTGCACGCACCACCGCGATTCAGGCCAGTCGAGGCTGAGGGCGCCCAACGGGCAGCGCGGATGCTTGCCGATCTCCTCTGACCTGAAGCCGGGCCATGGCGAAGCCTATGGGAGAGACCCATGGGCCGGGAACCCAGAACCGCTAAAGCGCTTTCGCGCACAGCGGACACCGGTTCGCTCGCAAACGCTCCAGCCCTGCGGCGCGCGCGGACTTTCGAGCGGAGGAGGCTCGGGCTACACACGAGGCTCCAGAGTCGCTTCTGTCAGGTCAGTCCATGCGCGCCGAAGACACCCCCTTGATCCGCCTCGAGGACTATCGCCCGTCCGACTGGCTGATCGACACGGTCGATCTCGATATCAGCCTCGCCCCGCAGCAGACCCGCGTGCGCGCCTTGCTCGGCCTGCGGCCCAACCCGGCCGGACGGCCGGGCGCGCCCTTGATCCTCGACGGCGACGAGCTGGCGCTGAGCGCAATCAAGCTGGACGGCGCCGCGCTCGATGCGAGCGCCTTCACCGCCGGCCCGCAATCGCTGACTGTTCATGCGCCGCCCCAGCGCGGCTTCACCCTGACGATCGAGACCGTGCTCGACCCGTCAGCCAACACCAAGCTGATGGGCCTCTACCGCTCGTCCCGGGTCTATTGCACGCAATGCGAGGCGGACGGCTTCCGCCGCATCACCTATTTCCTCGACCGGCCCGACGTGATGTCGGTCTATACGGTCAGGCTGGAGGCGGCGAAGGCCGAGGCGCCGGTGCTGCTCTCCAACGGCAACCGCGTCGCGACGGGCGAAGTGCCCGGCAGTGACCGGCATTTCGCCGTCTGGCACGACCCCCACCCCAAGCCCGCCTATCTCTTCGCCCTGGTCGGCGGTGCGCTCGACCATGTCCGCGCGGACTATGTCACCGCCGACGGCCAGCAGGTCGAGCTTGCGGTCTATGTCGAGCCCGGCAAGGCCGGCCGCGCCGGCTGGGCGCTGGATTCGCTGGTGCGCTGCATGCGCTGGGACGAGCGCGTCTTCGGCCGCAATTACGATCTCGACGTGTTCAACGTCGTCGCCGTCTCGGACTTCAACATGGGCGCGATGGAGAACAAGGGTCTCAACATCTTCAACGACAAATATGTCCTGGCCGATCCGCAGACCGCCACCGATGGCGACTATGCCTCGATCGAGGCGATCATCGCGCATGAGTATTTCCACAACTGGACCGGCAACCGCATCACCTGCCGCGACTGGTTCCAGCTCTGCCTGAAGGAGGGCCTCACCGTCTTCCGCGACCAGGAGTTCTCCGCCGACGAGCGCTCGCGCCCGGTCAAGCGCATCAGTGATGTGCGCACGCTGCGCGCGACGCAGTTCTCCGAGGATGCGGGCCCCCTCGCCCATCCGGTCAGGCCGCGCGCCTACAAGGAAATCAACAACTTCTACACGCCGACGGTCTATGAGAAGGGCGCGGAGGTGATCCGCATGCTCAAGGTCCTGATCGGCGCGGACGCCTTCAAGCGCGGCATGGACCTCTATTTCGAGCGCTGCGACGGCACTGCGGCGACGATCGAGGAGTTCCTGGCCTGCTTCGCCGAGACCTCGGGCAAGGACCTTTCCGATTTCGCGCGCTGGTACGAGCAGGCGGGCACGCCCACCATCGTCGCCTCGGGCCGCTATGACGCGCGGGCGAAGCGCTACACGCTCGACCTTGCCCAGACGACGCCGCCGACGCCGGGCCAGACCACCAAGCAGCCGGTGGTGCTGCCGGTCGCGCTCGGGCTCGTCGGCAAGGGCGGCGACCTGCCCCTGACGACCGGATCGGCCGCCTATGCCGGCGACGGGCTGATCGTGCTCGACCAGCCCTCGCTTTCGGTGGTCTTCAGCAATGTCGCGGAAGCGCCGATCCCCTCGCTGCTGCGCGGGTTCTCGGCGCCGGTGCGGCTCGAACTCGATCTCTCCGATGCGGATCTGCTGCGCCTGTTCTCGGCCGACAGCGATTCCTTCAATCGCTGGCAGGCGCTGCAGAGCGTGGCGACGCGGGCGCTGGTCGCGGCCGGGCGCCCCGGCACCGACCCCGCCACCCTGCTGGCGAAGGCCAACGAGATCGCAGGCGCGCTCGACCGCTTCCTGCGCGAACAGGGGCTTGCCGACCCGGCCTTCGCCGCCCAGGTGCTGCGCCTGCCGGCCCCGGCCGACATCGCCCGCGAGATCGGCGGCGATGTCGATCCCGACGCGATCTATGGTGCTCATCGCAGCCTGTCGGGCGCGATCGGGCAGGTGCTCGAGGCGACGCTGGTCGGTCTGCGCGACACGCTCGCCACCAAGGCCGCCTACGCGCCCGATGCGGCCTCCGCCGGCCGCCGCGCCTTGCGCAACGAGGCGCTCGGGCTGATCGCCATCGCCACTCCCGAGATGGGGGCCCGGCTGGTGGAGCAGCAGTTTTCGAGCGCCGACAACCTGACCGACCGGCTGGCCGCACTCGCGGCCATGACGCTGATCCCCGGCGAGGCGCGCGAGCGCTTGATCGAGCGCTTCGCCGCGCTCTATGCCGACGAGCCGCTGGTGCTCGACAAATGGCTGATGGCGCAGGCTCTGATCGCCGAAACGGATACGCTCGACCGCGTCAAGCGGCTGATGCAGCACAAGGCCTTCTCGCTCGGCAACCCCAACCGCGTGCGCGCGCTGATCGGCGGCTTCGCGGCGAACCTGACCCAGTTCAACCGGGCCGACGGCGCGGGCTACGAATTCGTCGCCGACATGGTCATCGCGCTCGACCGGACCAACCCCCAGGTCGCCTCGCGCCTGCTCGGCTCGTTCAAGAGCTGGAAGATGCTGGAACCCGCCCGCAAGGACCTCGCCCGGGCCTCTCTGGCGCTGGTCGCGCGGACGCCTGGATTGTCGCGGGACGTCGCCGATATCGCCGAGCGCGCCCTCGCCTAAAGCGTTTTCGAGCGAAGTGGACGCCGGTTCGCGTGAAGAAAATGCGTCAAACCAAAAACCGAGAGCAGGACGCAAAAAGCGGGAACCGGCTTTTTGCATCCTGCTCCGAGCGGCACTGAGACGTCGCTTGAAAACCCCGCGAGCCCTCATCCTGAGGAGCACTCCGCAGGAGCGCGTCTCGAAGGATGCTCCAGGAGGCTCCCGAACCATCTGGAGCATCCTTCGAGACGCCGCTGCGCGGCTCCTCAGGATGAGGGCTCACATGTCCAAACGGGCACCGAGAGGCTGTCCAGACGGGCACCGAGGGGCTGCCTGCCCGAAACGTTAACGTTTCATTACCCGCACAGGATTCATTGATTCGGTCGGCACAACCTTAAGGCGAATTCTGACGCTCCGATTCAACTCAAGGCTAGACAAACCAGCCCGCGCGGATTCAACTCAAAGTGATTCGAGGGGATGCGGCACGTCTCCCGATCTTACTGACGGTACCGATTATCCGAAGGGGGACGGGCATGACGCGTGCCAACGCGAGCTGCGCATCTATGCGCGCAGGCACGATTCTGGGGGTTGCCAGATCGTTGACGCATCCGCTCTATCAACGCTTCGAGAGCCTCGAACCGATCTTTCGCAAAGTCTTGCCGGCGCTTGTCGCCGTGTTCATGCTCATCCTGGGCGCCGGGGCGCTGGTTCAAACCACGGCCATGCGAGATGACGCCCTGCTCGATGCTGCCGGCGACATTGATCTCGTCTCGGCGCTGATCGTGAGAGAACTTGAAGTCGCCGTCCAGACCGGCGCCTCCCCCGCCTCTCTTCTTGCAACGCTGGCCTCCAAGCACCTCGCCCCCCATGGCCGCATCGTCCATGTCAGCACGGCCGACGGACAGGTCATCGCCAGCGAACCCGTCATCGGCCAGACCCAGCGCACGCTGGTCGACCTCCTCGGCCAGACCCAGCCGCTGACCGTGTTCGGTGACCGCGCCGGCGTGATGCGCATCACCCTGCCCGGCGCGACCGAGGTGTTCGCGACCGTCCGCAATCTTCCCGCCCCGCTCGGCCAGGTCGCGGTGATGCAGCCCGTGTCCCGCGCACTTGCGACCTGGCAGCAGCGCCGCAGTGCGCTCCTGGCGCTGATCGGCTCGGCCGCGCTCGTGCTCATCGCCATCACCCTCGCCTTCATCCTGCAATCGCGGCGGGCCTCGGCCGCCGACGAGGACTGCGACCGCGTGCGCCAGCGCATCGACTCCGCCTTGAACCGCGGCCATTGCGGCCTGTGGGACTGGGATCTGGCGCGCGGTCGGATCTTTTGGTCGGATTCGATGTACGCCATGCTCGGCTATGACCGCTCCGGCGACTACATGTCCTTCGGCGAGGTCAGCGCCTTCATCCATCCCGACGATGTCGATCTCTATGCGCTCGCCGATGCGATCAGCCGCGGCGAGGCCGGATATCTCGACCAGGAGTTCCGCGTGCGCAGCGCCACCGGCGAATGGGTCTGGCTCAAGGCCCGCGCCGAGCTGGTGATCGACCGCCGGACCCATTCGCAGCATCTCGTCGGCATCGCCGTCGACATCTCCGAGCAGCGCAACATGGCCGAGCGCACGGCGACCGCCGATGCCCGCCTGCGCGACGCCGTCGAGGCGATCTCCGAGGCCTTCGTGCTCTGGGACGCCGATAACCGCCTCGTCCTGTGCAACGCCAAATACCAGCAGTTGCACCAGCTCCCCTCGGAACTGCTCCAGGTCGGCATCGGCCATGATCAATTGATGGCGCTGAGCGCCCAGCCCAATATCGACCGCGAGCCGGTGCGCACCATGCGCGGCACGGTCGGCGCCTCATCCTATGAGGCGCGCCTGTCTGACGGCCGCTGGCTGCAGATCAACGGCCGCCGCACCAAGGATGGCGGCTCGGTCTCGGTCGGCACCGACATCACCAAGCTGAAGCAGCAGGAGGAGCGCCTGACCCAGTCGGAGCACCAGCTCCTGATGCATGTCACCGACCTCAAGGCCTCGCGCCAGAAGCTGGAGGCGCAGGCACAGCAGCTCGCCGACATGGCCGAGCGCTATCTGGAGCAGAAGGCCGCGGCCGAGAGCGCCAACCGGGCCAAGTCGGAATTCCTGGCCAATATGAGCCATGAACTGCGCACGCCGCTCAACGCCATCATCGGCTTCTCCGAGATCATGGAGAACGGCCTGTTCGGCAGCCTCGGCTGCGACCGCTATCTCGACTATGTCCGCGATATCCGCTCCAGCGGCGGCTATCTGCTCGGCGTCATCAACGACATCCTCGACATGGCCCGCATCGAGGCCGGCCGGATGCGGCTCGAGAAATCCGACGTGGCGGTGGGCCTGGTCATCGACGAAGCCGTCCTCAAGGCGCGCGGCGAAATCGACCGCAAGCACCTTGCGCTGCGCATCGAGGGCCCGCGCGACCTGCGCCTGGAGGCCGATCCGCACGCGCTCTACCAGATCCTCGGCAATCTGCTCGACAACGCGGTCAAGTTCACGCCCGAAGGCGGGCAGGTCGCGGTGCGGCTGCGCCAGGTGCCGGGCGCGCTCAACATCTATATCGAGGACACCGGCATCGGCATTCCCAAGGAGAAGATCGACCGTATCGGGCGGCCTTTCGAGCAGGTCGAGGGCGACCTCACCCGCAGCTATCAGGGCTCGGGGCTCGGCCTCGCCATCGCCCGCTCGCTGACCGAACTGCATGGCGGCTCGCTGCGCCTGCGCTCATCGATCGGCGCCGGCACCATCGTGATGGTGCATCTGCCGCTGGATGGCGGCACCGGGCGCATCACCGCCCAGGCTGCCTGAAAAACCGTTTACGATATCCCCACAGCCCTCATCCTGAGGAGCGGGCGCAGCCCGCCTCTCGAAGGATGCTCCAGGAGGCTCCGGAACCATCTGGAGCATCCTTCGAGACTCCGCTTCGCGGCTCCTCAGGATGAGGGCTCAAGTCTCAAACACTCTCTGAGCTTTCACCCGGCGCGGGCGGCGCCGAGCAGCTTCTGGAACAGGGCGCGGACACCGGCGCGCATCTCGTCCAGCTCCGCCCGCAGCACCTTGGCGTCCGGCCGGCCCACAGCCGTCGCGATCCGCTTGAGCACACGCGGCGGCACGGCGGCGGGATTGAACGCCTCCTCGACGGTGAAGCGCTGCCAGAGCTGAACATCGCCGATCAGCCTGTGCGCCTCGATCAGGAAGGCAGCGTCAGCGGGCGACAGCAATCCAGCCTCCCGCGCCGCGGCAAAAACCGAAGCGGTATCGGGCGCGACCAGAGCAGGGTGGCGCGCGGCATGGGCCAGCACCAGGAACTGCGCCAGGAAATCCAGATCGGTCAGGCCCCCAGCCACGAGCTTCAGGTCCCAGGGATCGCTCTCGCCCTTCTCCTTGGCGATCAGGGTGCGCATTTCCAGCACCGCAGTTGCGACCTTCGCCGGTTTGCGTTCGCGCCGCAGGATCTGACTAATCGCTCCTTGCGCCCGGCGCGCCAGCCCGGCATCGCCGGCGACGACGCGGGCGCGCGTCAGCGCCATCTCCTCCCAGATCTCGGCCTCGCCGGTGTGATAGGCCTCGAAGCCGGAGAACTGGGTCGCCGCCGGGCTTTTGTTGCCGGTGGGCCGCAGGCGCATATCGACCTGGTAGAGCCCGCCGCGCCGCGTCGGCACCGTCAGCGCCGCCACGAGCCGCTGGGTGAAGCGGACATGCCAGGTGACGGGGTCGAGGCTCTTGGCGCCATCGCTCGGGCCGGCGTCCTCCGGCCGGTCATAGAGCAGGATCAGGTCGAGATCGGAGGATGGCGTGAGTTCGCCCGCGCCGAGCCGGCCCAGCCCCAGCACCACCGTCTCCGCGCCCGCAATGACGCCATGATCGGCGCCGAAGGCGGCCCGCGTATCGTCGAAGGCGACGCGCAGGCAGCCTTCGGCCACGGCGCAATAGGCCTGGCCGGCCTGCTGGGCGCGGTAGACGCCCGAAATCAGGCGCGCACCGACGAGGAAATTCTCCTGCCGCGCCGCATCGCGCAAGCGATCGAGCCCGTCCTCGACGCTGGGCGGCGGATTGCCGACGACGGCCCTGATGCGCCCGGTCAAGGCGTCGGTGTCGAGATTGGCCGAGGTGAAGGCCGGATCGATGATGCCGTCGAGGACATGGGGATAGAGCGCCGCGACCTTGGCGAGCCTGGGCGCGCTGCCGAGGATGTCGGCGAAGATCGTCAGCAGCGAAGCATGCGAGCGCAGCAGCGTCAGCAATTCGACCGCAGCCGGCATGCGCACGAAGGCGTTGTCGAGATGGGCGAGTGCGCCGTCAGGGTCGACGGTGCGGCCGAGTGCCACCAACAGCGCCGGCGTGAGCTCCGTCAGGACCTCGCGGGCGCGGGCGCTGGTGACGGCGGCGCGGCGGCCGAAATGCCAGCCGCGCACCGTCTCGGCGGCGGTGCCGGGGTCGCGGAAGCCGAGCTTGCGCAAGGTCGCCAATGTGTCCGGGTCGAGCCCGGTGCCGGTGAAGCTCAGCGTGCCCGCTTCGCTGGCCAGGCTCGGCCCCTCCTCGAAGAGCAGGGCGTAATGCCCCTCGACGCGCCTGGCATGAGCCGTCAGCGCCTTGCCGAAGGCCGCAGTCGAGGGATAGCCGCAGAAGCGTGCGAAGGCCTCCAGATCGCCCTTCGCCTTGGGCAGGGTCTGCGTCTGCTCGTCATGGCGCATCTGCAGGCGATGTTCGATCACGCGCAGATAGCGATAGGATTCGGCCAGCTCGTCGCGCGCCTTGGGCGTGATCCAGCCTTCATGCGTCAATTCGCCGAGCATCTCCAGCGTGCGCGGCCCGCGCAGGGCCGGGCGCCGGCCGCCGAAGACGAGCTGCTGCGTCTGCACGAAGAACTCGATCTCGCGGATGCCGCCCCGTCCGAGCTTCACATTATGGCCCTCGACGGCGATCGTCTCATGGCCCTTCACCGTCTGGATCTGGCGCTTCATCGCATGGATGTCGGCGATCGCGGCGAAGTCGAAATATTTGCGCCAGATGAAGGGGGCGAGATCGGCGAGGAAGCGCTTGCCCAGCGCGAGATCGCCCGCGACCGGCCGCGCCTTGATCATGGCGGCGCGTTCCCAGTTCTGGCCGACGGTCTCGTAATAGGAATAGGCACTGGGCAGCGCGACCGCGACATGGGTCGAGGCCGGATCCGGCCGCAGGCGCAGATCGACGCGGAAGACATAGCCGTCGGGCGTGCGCTCCTGGATGATGCGCGCGATGGCCTGCGTCAGCTTGACGAAGAAGCTCGACGGCTCGGCGACGCCTGCAGCCTCGGCCGCCTCGGGATCGAAGAAGACGACGATGTCGATGTCGGAGGAGTAGTTCAGCTCGCCCGCGCCATGCTTGCCGAGCGCGAGCACGACGAGGCCGCAGCCCGCGCCGGGATCGGCGGGGTCGCCCAAGCGGATGCGGCCGAGATCGGCCGCCTGCCGCAGGACATGCTCGGTCGCAAGCCGCACGGCGGCATCGGCCATCGCCGTCAGCGCCGCCGTCACCGTCTCGACATCCCAGACGCCGCCGATATCGGCGAGCGCGATCAGGAGCGCCATCGCCTGCCGGAAACGGCGCAGGGCACGCATGAGTTCGGCCGTCTCGACGCCCGACGCGGCGATGGCCGCGATCTCGGCCAGCAAGGCATCGCGCCGCGCCTCCGGCGCTGTCGTCAAGGCCAGGACAAGCCCAGCCGGATCGAGCCGCATGACCTGCGTCAGGAAGGGCGAATGCGCCAGGATGCCGGCGACGAGATCGGCTGATGCCGGATTGGCGGCGAAATGCTGCGTCAGGGCCTCAGCGGCGCCATCGTCGCGCAAGCGCTCGATCAGCTCGCGCGCCAGCAGCGCCTCGCGGCGGGCTTTGGCCGGCAGCACAGGCGCGGCCTTCAGTCGATCGCAAAGCCGCCCGTCCATCGTCTCAGTCCCGCTGTTCCCGGAGCCTCCTGGTCATTCCCTGAGCCCTCATCCTGAGGAGCCATTCCCTTGGGAATGGCGTCTCGAAGGATGCTCCAGGAGGCTCCGGAACCATCTGGAGCATCCTTCGAGACGCCGCTGCGCGGCTCCTCAGGATGAGGGCTGGAGGTTCCAAACGGACTCAAGCCGATTGCAAGCCAGCAGGGTTCGGCTGCGCTGTCGAGGCCGGGAGCGCGCCGCCCTCATGCATGTCCACAGGCTTCGGCTGCACTTGAGGCAGGGAGATCACCACGCGCAGGCCCGGCGCGTTGTCCTCCAGCCGGAGCTGGCCGCCATGCAGCCGGACGACGCCAGCCGCCAGCGCAAGGCCGAGCCCGAAGCCGGGCTTGCTGCGGCTCTGGTCGAGCCTGACGAAGCGCTCCAGCACGCGGCCGCGATCGGCCTCCGGGACGCCCGGCCCGTGATCGGCGACGACGAGCTCGATCTCGGAGCCGACAGGCGCCGCCGAGACCACCACGGTCGCCGCACCCGCCTCTACCGGCTGGCCGTATTTCAGGGCATTGTCGATCAGATTGGCGAGCGCCTGGCCGAGCAGTTCGCGATTGCCCGAGACATGCAATTCCGGCGCGACTTCGGTGACCAGCGAGAGGCCAGCCTCCTCGGCCAGCGGCTCATAGAGTTCCGCCATGCCGGAGACGATCTCGGAAAGGTCGAGCGTGTCCATGCTGTCCTGGATGCGGCCGGTCTCGAGCCGCGCGATCATCAGGAGCGCGTTGAAGACGCGGATCAGGTTGTCGGCCTCGTCGATCGAGCCGTCGAGCGCGGCGCGCAGTTCGTCGGGAGATTTCGCCGTGCGCAGCGCCTCCTCGGCGCGGTTGCGCAGCCGGGTCAGCGGCGTCTTCAGGTCATGGGCGATGTTGTCGGAGACCTGCTGCATGCCGGCCATCAGTTCACCGATACGGTCGAGCATGGCGTTGAGGTTCAGCGCCAGGCGGTCGAGCTCGTCGCCCGTGCCCGAGATCGACAGCCGGCCCTTCAGGTCTCCGGCCATGATCGACTGGGCCGTGTCGGTCATGCCGTCGACGCGCTTCAGCACACGGCGCGCCACGAACCAGCTCGCAAAGCAGCCGAGCACGAAGACCAGCAGCAGCGACCAGCCGGCCGCGCGCCTGATCACCACGCCGAGACGCTCGCGCTCCTCGACATCGCGCCCGACCAGCAGCCTGAACCCCGCCGGCAGCACGAAGACGCGCACGATCGCGCGGCTCGGCGTATCCACCGCATCGGCGGAGCGCGCATATTCGATCTCGCTTTCGCCCGGCCGATCGAGCGCACCCGGCGGCACGGCCTCGACATTGCCGGCGAGCCGATCGCCCACCGGCGTGGTGACGAGGTAGAGCGAGGCGCCGGGCCCGCGCGAGCGCCGCTCGATGATGTTGACGAGCCGCCTGATGCCACCCTGGCGCTGCTGCTCGGCGAGGCCCTGGATCTCGGCGTCGATGGTCGAGCGGATCTGGTCGTCGAGCAGGCGCTTGGCGTTCCAGGCGACATAGCCCAGCACGAAGCCGGCGAAGAGCGCGAAGATGACGAGATAGACCGCCGTCAGCTTGAAGGCGGTGGTGCGGAACAGGTTCGGCAGGAGATGCGTGGCCGCGGATTGCATCGTCTTGCGCGGAACGCTCTGCGCAGCCGCGCCCTGCTCGGCCGGATCAGCGCGCCGTGTCACGGACCATGTATCCCGCGCCGCGAATGGTGTGGATCATCGGGTGTTCGAAGCCCTTGTCGACCTTGGCGCGCAGGCGGCTGACATGCACGTCGATGACATTGGTCTGGGGGTCGAAATGATAGTCCCAGACATTCTCCAGCAGCATGGTGCGCGTCACCACCTGCCCGGCATGTTTCATCAGATATTCGAGCAGGCGGAACTCGCGCGGCTGCAGCGGAATCTCCTCCTCGCCACGCGCGACGCGATGGGCGAGCCGGTCGAGCGCGAGGTCCCCGACGCGATAGGTCGTGGGTTCCGAGGCCGGCGCGGCGCGGCGGCGCGACAGCACCTCGACCCGCGCGAGCAGTTCGGAAAAGGCATAGGGTTTCGGCAGATAGTCGTCGCCGCCGGCGCGCAGGCCCTTCACCCGGTCATCGACCTGCGCCAGCGCCGAGAGGATCAGCGCCGGGGTCACGTCGTTCTGCTCGCGCAGCGAGCGGATCAATGACAGCCCGTCGAGACGCGGCAGCATGCGGTCGACCACCAGCACGTCATAGCCGCCGCCCTCTGCCATGGCGTAGCCCTCGAGCCCGTCGGCGGCATGGTCGGCGACATGGCCGGCCTCGCGGAAAGCCTTGGTCAGATAGGCCGCTGCCTCGGCATCATCTTCAACGATCAAGAGTCGCATGCGATAAGCCTATCCTACAAAACGCAAAAACGGCAGGCCGGACGATACGCATCCGGCCTGCCGCAGGTGAAGGCTGGTCTCCCGGTGGGGGCGACAGGAACCGTGAGACTCGAGCCTGCCCCTGTTCAGGCCGCCGGCTGGCGGCCAACCTCGAAGCTGAGCTGGCGCTCATGCCCGTCGCGCCAGACCGTGAGATTGGTCTTGGTGCCCGGCGCGAATTTGGCGATCTTGCGCGAGAGGTCGCGCGCATCCTTCACCTGCTCGCCATTGACGGCGACGATGGTGTCTCCGCGCTTGACGCCGGCCTTGGCGGCCGGGCCGTCCTTTTCCGCGCTCGCGACCAGGGCGCCATGCGCGTCCTTGAGGCCGATCGCGTCGGCGACTTCGCTCGTCACCGGCTGGATCTGCACGCCGATGAAGCCGCGTGCGACCGAGCCGTCCTTCTTCAGCGCATCGACGACCTGCTCGACGGTCGAAGAGGGAATGGCGAAGGCGATGCCGACGCTGCCGCCAGAGGGCGAGAAGATCGCGGTATTGACCCCGACGACCTGGCCCTGCTGGTTGAAGGTCGGGCCACCGGAATTGCCCTTGTTCACCGGCGCATCGATCTGCAGGTAATCGTCATAGGGGCCCGAGCCGATATCGCGTCCCTGCGCCGAGACGATGCCGGCCGTCACCGTGCCGCCGAGCCCGAAGGGGTTGCCGACAGCCAGCACCCAGTCGCCGATGCGCGGCTTGGCCGAGGCGAGCTGGACGTACTGGAAATTGCCGCCATCCTTGACCTTCAGCAGCGCGAGATCGGTGCGCGGATCGGTGCCCACGACCTTGGCCGCCAGCGTCTTGCCGTCATCGGTGACGAGCTGGACGTCGACCGCGTTCTCGACGACATGGTTGTTGGTCACGACATAGCCGTCCTGGCTGACGAAGAAGCCGGAGCCCTGCGCCATGCCCTGGCGCGGCTGCGGCCGGCCCTGGCGGCCGCCCCGCTGCTCGTCGAAGTCCCGGAAGAAGCGGCGCAGCTGCGGCGGCAGGTCGTCCAGGCTGCCCTGGCCGTCCTCGTCGGCGGCGGCGACGGTCTGGGTCTTGACGCGGACGGAGACGACGGCGGGCTTCACCTTCTCGACGATGTCGGCGAAGGAGGGCAATTGCGTCTGGACGCCCGAGAGCTGAATCGGCTGGGCGAAGGCCCTGTGGTCGAGCTTCAGCGCGCCATCGGCGATGCCGGCGGCAAGGCCGATGCCGAGCGTGGCGGCACCGGCGATCAGGACGCCGCGCTTCAGAATGGATTTTGATGTGGTGGTCGTCATGGCGAAACCCTCGGTCAGATCGGCAGGGCCTTCCCTGTCTGTGCTAGGGACCATGACGGGCGCAGCCTTACCCGGATTTGGCGCGAAGATGACGATTTCGTAAGGTTGAGGCCGTCGCCACCCCCGCACGCTTGACGCGCATTGGCGCGGCGGAAACACTCCGTCCGCGAACCGATATTCGCGGGGGGATTGACGATGAGCGTTCTCAGACATGCGGTCGCCGCCATGCTGCTGCTGCTCGGCAGCAATGCGGCGCTGGCGCAGCGCGTGACGGCCTATCAATCCGGGCTGCGAATAGCCCAGGGCCGAGGTTACGCCAAAGCCGAATGCTATGCGCAGGTCTTTGCCAGGCACGCCGTCGTCGTGGAGAAGGCCGATGGGCGGCGCAACTGGCACGCGGCCTCGACCCCGGCCTACAACGCCGAGCAACGCAGCCGCTGCGGGATCGACCGGCTGGCTGACCGGGCCGCGCGCCGGCAGACGCAAGAGGCCGGCGCATATCTGGTGCCCAAATCCAGAGGCGCATACTCAGCCGGGCTGAGGGTCGCGGCCCAGCGTGGGCATAGCGGGGAAAAGGCGGCCTGCTTCGCGCGAACCTATGCGACCTTCGCATCCACCCGGCCCTCCGAGAACGGCAGGGTCGCGCGCGCCATCTCCGGCCGGCATGAATCGGCCTATGCGGCGGAGCTCTTCAGCCAATGCGGCATCAGCCGCTAAACTCTGATGATTTCGGCTGGGACCACGCCGTCATTGCGAGCGCAGCGAAGCAATCCAGAGGGTTGCGCGAGCCCTCCTGGATTGCTTCGTCGCTCACGCTCCTCGCAATGACGGTTCAAGCCAGATGGAACGGCCGTCGTTATGAGATGCGGCCTACTCGCCGTCCCGCTTCATCAGCGCCGCGATGCGCGCCTGTTCGTCCGGCGACAATGGCGCAACTGCCTCGCCCACCGGCTTCATCCGCCGTCCGCTGCGCCAGATGAAGGCGAGGCCCAATAGCAGGATCAGGAACGGTCCGGCCCAGAGCGCCACGGTCCGGATCGTGAAGGGCGGACGCAGCAGCACGAAATCGCCATAGCGCGCGACGACGAACTCCTGCACCGCCGCGTCGCTGTCGCCCGCGACCAGCCGCTCGCGCACCAGGATGCGCAGATCGCGCGCCAGGGGCGCATCGGAATCGTCGATCGACTGGTTCTGGCAGACGAGACAGCGCAAACCGCCGGAAATCGCCCGGGCGCGGTGTTCGAGCGCGGCGTTCGGCAAAACCTCGTCAGGCTGGACGGCGCGGCCGGGACCGGCCCAGCCCAGGCAGAGCGCAACGATGACAAGGGCGCGCAGCATCGGCCTCACTCCGCCGGTTGAGGCGCAGCGGGGACAGGCTTGGCGCGGGCAGCCTTGGCACGCTGCGGCGCCGCCAGCCGGAAGCGCCGGTCGGTCAGCGACAGCGCCCCACCGAAGGCCATCACGAGCGCGCCGATCCAGATCAACAGGATCAATGGCTTGTCATAGAGCCTGACGGCGATACCGCCATTGCCCTCCATCTCGCCGACATTGACATAGGCCTGGCTCAGGCCGTCAGTGCGGATGCCGGCCTCGCTCGTCGGCATGGCGCGAGCGGTGTAGACGCGCTTCATCGCCTCGACAGGCTTGAGCGGCCTCTCGCCCGACAGGATGCGGAACCGCACCACATCCTCGCGGAAATTCGGGCCGGGGCGCGGGGTGATGCTTTCCAGCACCACGGTGTAGCGGCCGCTGGTCAGGCTTTCGCCCGGCTTCAGGATGCCGATCGCCTCCGTGCTCCAGGCGGCGGCGGCGACGCCGATCACGCTCAGGCCGACGCCGGCATGGGCGAAGGCCGTGCCCCAGGCGGAGCGCGGCAAGCCCTTGGCTCGCGAGAGAACAGCCCGCAGGCCGCTGGCGCGCGCGACGATGCGCTCGCCGAGGTCGAAGATCGCGCCGGTGACCAGGAAAACGCCGAGCCCGATGCCGAGCGGCGCCAGCACCGGCCCGCCGCGCATATAGGCGAGCACGCCCACCGCGACGAGAATGCCGAGCCCGAAGGCGGCGGCGCTGCGCTGCGCCGCGCCGAGCAGATTGCCGCGCTTCCAGGCCAGCGACTGGCCGAGCGGCAGGATCAGCAGCAGCGGCACCAGCAGCGGCACGAAGGTCGCGTTGAAGAAGGGCGGGCCGACCGAGATCTTGTCCCCGGTCAGCATCTCCAGCACCAGCGGATAGAGCGTGCCGATGAAGACCGTGGCGCAGGAGGTCGCGATGAAGACGTTGTTGACGACCAGCGCCCCCTCGCGGGAGACCGGCGCGAACAGGCCGCCCTGCCTGAGCAAGGGCGCGCGCCAGGCGAAGAGCGCCAGCGAGCCGCCGACGAAGAAGATCAGGATCGCGAGAATAAAGAGCCCGCGCGCCGGGTCGCTGGCGAAGGAATGCACCGAGGTCAGCACGCCGGAGCGGACGATGAAGGTGCCGAGCAGCGAGAGCGAGAAGGTCAGGATCGCGAGCAGGATCGTCCAGACCTTGAGCGCGTCGCGCTTCTCCATCACCACGGTGGAATGGATCAGAGCCGTGCCGGCGAGCCAGGGCATCAGCGAGGCGTTCTCGACCGGATCCCAGAACCACCAGCCGCCCCAGCCGAGCTCGTAATAGGCCCAGTAGGAGCCCATCGCGATGCCCAGCGTCAGGAACACCCAGGCGAGCAGCGTCCAGGGCCGGACCGCGCGCGCCCAGACCGCGTCGATGCGCCCGTCGATCAGGGCCGCGACTGCGAAGGCATAGGTGATGGAGAAGCCGACATAGCCGACATAGAGCAGCGGCGGATGGATCGCGAGACCGAGGTCCTGGAGGATCGGGTTGAGATCCTGGCCCTCGCCCGGCGCCGGATCGAGCCGCCGGAAGGGGTTCGAGGTCAAGAGCGTGAAGGCGAGGAAGGCGACCGTGATCGTGCCTTGGGCGGCGAGCGTGCCAGCCCGCAGCCGCGCCGGCAGCGAATGGCGCGACAGCGCCACCAACGCCCCGAACAGCGTCAGGATCAAGACCCAGAGCAGCATCGAGCCTTCGTGATTGCCCCAGGCCGAGGTCAGTTTGTAGATCAGCGGCTGGGCTGAATGCGAGTTCGAAGCGACGTTCTCGACCGAGAAGTCGGACCGGACGTAAGACGCGACCAGGGCCGCGAAAGACAACGCGACCAGCAGGAAGCAGGTGATCGCCGCAGCGGTGCCGACCGAGGCCAGCGCCCGGTCATGGCGCGCCACGCCCCAGAGCGGCACCAGGGCCTGCACGACGGCGACGCCAAGCGCCAAGGCAAGCGCGAAATGGCCGATCTCGACGATCATGCGCGCCTCATTTGGTCACCGGGGACGGCGTGACGGGGGATGGGTTCGGGCTGGTCGCTCCGGGCTGCCAATGGCCCTGCTTCTTCAGCGTGTCGGCGACCTCGCGCGGCATATAGGTCTCGTCATGCTTGGCGAGGACCGAGTCGGCGCGGAAGCGGCCCGCGCCCTCGAAGACGCCTTCGGTGACGACGCCCTGCCCTTCGCGGAAGAGATCGGGCAGGAGCCCCTGATAGGTCACGTTGAGCGTGGTCTTGCTGTCGGTGATCGCAAAGACGACGCGCTGGCCTGGGCCACGCACGACCGAACCGGTCTCGACCAGCCCGCCGAGCCGCATGCGCGTGCCGGGCGCGAGCCCCTTCTCGACGATCTCGGTCGGTCCGTAGAAGAAGACGATGGTGTCGCGCATGGCGACGAGCACCAGCCCGGCAGCCAGGCAGAGCACGAAGCCGGCCGCGGCGATCAGGGCCAAACGGCGCTGCTTGCGGGTCCAGCGGCGCTTGGCGGCGATCGGAGGTAACGGCTCGGCAGCTGTCATGGCGCCTGCTCCTTCAGCCCGAGTTCGCCCGCCAGCCGGTCGAGCTGCACGAGTGCGGCGCTATCCTGCGACAGGCGCGAACGCGCCGTCGCGATTGCCTCGCGCGCGGCGGCCTTCTCGCCGAGCACGTTCTGCGAGCGGATCAATCTTTCCCATTCGGCCAGCGTGCCGCCGCCAGCCTTCAGGCGCTCGGCCAGCCCTTCGACCATGCCACGGATCGCGGCCTGCTGATCGGCCGCCGGCAGCCTGGCGATCGCGGCCCGCGCCGTGTCGCCATCGATCGCCTGCAGCCTCTGGCGGACGGCCGAGACCCAGGCCGCGCCGGGCGGCGCATCCTTGAGCAGGCTTTCGAACGCGGCAACCGCGCCCTGGCTGTCGCCGTCCTGCTCCCTGGCGATGGCGAGAAAGAAGCGCGCGCGCGGATTGCCGGGCTCGCGCTTGAGTGCCTCGGCGAGGGTTTCGCGTGCCTCGGCGGTTACCACGCCGCCGGCCGCAAGGATCTGAGCCTCACCGAGACCGGCGCGCATCTCCGCCCCGTCCTCGCCATTGCGGATCGCGGCGGCAAAGGCGCGCACCGCGTCTTCGGGCCGGCCCTGCCGCAGATAGACCGGCGCGAGCACCGCCCAGCCGCGGCCATCCGCCGGATTGGCCGCCAGATGCGCCTCGATGCGGGCCAGCGACACCGCGAAATCCTGCTGCGACGGATCGCTTCGCAACCGCGCCGAGAGCGGCTGGTCGGGGCGCGTGGGCGAGCCATAGGCGCCATAGACCAGCAATGCGAGCAGCGGCACGCAGGACAAGGCCAGCGCCGAGCTGGCACGGCGGCGGCGCAGCGACGATTCCGTCTCGCCGGCCGGATCGCCCTCCTTGTCGGCCGCGCGCAGGAGACGCCGCGCGGCCTCGACACGGGCGGCTTCAGCCTCGGCCGGGCCGATCAGCGTGCGACCGAGGTCACGGTCGATCTCATCGAGCTGGGCGCGATAAAGGCTCGCGGCATCCGAGCCGTCGGCGAAAGCCGCGCCCTGGCCACGGCCGAGCGGCCAGAGCAGCGCGAAAACCGCCGCCCCCGTCATGACCGCGAAGATGATCCAGATCAGCATCAGGAACTCTTAGACAATCGCGGGCCGCGCTTCACGCGCGAAGGTGGCGACAAAGGGTCACGCAGGCACCTCATCTCAGAGAGCCGCTCGTCTCAAACCGAAGGCAGGACGAGGCGGGCCCGCAAGCCGCCCAGCGGTGATTTCTGCAGCGAGAGGCCGCCGCCATAGAGCTTGGCCAGATCGGCGACGATCGACAGGCCCAGCCCCGAGCCCGGAATCGTCTCGTCGAGCCGCCGACCGCGCTTCAGCACATCCGCCATGGCCTCGTTGGGCAAGCCCGGCCCGTCATCGTCGATCAGGAGCGCGATGCGCTCAGGCCCGACATCGGATGGCGGCGCGAGGCTGACCTCGACGGTCGCGTCCGCCCATTTGAAGGCATTGTCGAGCAGATTGCCCAGCATCTCCTCGAAATCCTGCTTCTCGCCGCGAAACCGGATTCCGGCCGGCACGCTATGCGAGCCCGTGATGCCGCGCCCCTGCGAGATCTTCGAGAAGGTGCGGATCAGCGCATCGAGCGAGGGCGCGGTCTCCGTCACCCCGCCGAGCGCGCCCGACAGCGCAGCGGCCCGGGCGCGGTCGAGATAATACTGAACCTGGTCGCGCATGATCGCGGCCTGCGTCTTCACCATGTCGGGCAGCGCGCCCTGCCCGGCCTCCGCCTCGTTCAGCATGACGCTGAGCGGGGTCTTCAGCGCATGCGCCAGATTGCCGACCTGGGTGCGCGCCCGCTCCAGGATCTCGCGATTGGCGTCGATGAGCTGGTTCAGTTCCCCCGCCAGCGGAGCGAGATCGGGCGGATACTGCCCGGCAATGCGCGGCGCCTCGCCGGTCCGGACGGCCCCAACAGCGGCTCCCAGCCGCACCAGCGGCCGCAGGCCGAAGCGCACCTGGATGATCGTCGAGGCGACGAGCGCAAGCCCGAGCAGGACGAAGGTCAGCGTCAGGGCGAAGCGGAAATCGCGGATATCGCCGTCGATCTCGTCGGCGGGAGCCGCGACCGCCACGGTGAAGCGACCATCTTCACCGACATCGATCTCGCGTTCGAGGACGCGCAGGGAGCGGTCGTCCGGCCCTGAAATATAGGTTTCGCGCAGGCCTCGCGCATTGGGCGTCAATTGCTGGTCGAGCAATTTCGGCAACTGGCTGCCAACGAGCGAGCGCGAGGCGCGAATTGTCGGCTTCTCCCCGTCGAGCCGGATGATCTGCCAATACCACCCCGACAAGGGCAGATCGAAACGCGGCTCGCCGAGATCGCCGATCGCCTGCCGCTCCGCTTCGGGCGGCGCGGCGAGGTCGGCCACAAGCTCCTTGATGTAGACGCTGAGGCGCTCGTCGAAGCCGCGCTCGGCGGAGCGCCGGTAGAAGGTCGTGAGGCCGATGCCCGCCAGCATCAGCACCAGCGCGCAGCAGATCGCCGCCGAAAGGAAGAGCCGCGCGCCCAGCGAATAGCGGTGCGACTTCAACGGCATCGCGCGGGATCAGACCTTCTCGGGCGCAGCGGCGATGTAGCCGAGGCCCCGCACGGTCTCGATGACCTCGACGCCGAGCTTCTTGCGCAAGCGGCCGACGAAGACCTCGATCGTGTTCGAATCGCGGTCGAAATCCTGGTCGTAGAGATGTTCGACCAGTTCCGTACGCGAGACGACGCGGCCCTGATGATGCATCAGATAGGCGAGAAGGCGGTACTCATGCGAGGTCAGCTTGACCGGGTTGCCGTCGACGACGACGCGGCTGGCGCGCGTGTCGAGCCTCACCGGCCCGCAGATGAGTTCGGAGGTCGCATGTCCGGCGGCGCGGCGCAGCAAGGCGCGCACGCGCGCCAGGAGCTCCTCGACATGGAAGGGCTTGACCACATAATCGTCGGCGCCGGCATCGAAGCCCGCGACCTTGTCGCTCCAGCGGTCGCGCGCCGTCAGGATCAGCACCGGCATCGCCTTGCCGGCGCGGCGCCAGCCCTGCAGCACGGCGACGCCATCGACCTTCGGCAGGCCGAGATCGAGAATGACGGCGTCATAGGGCTCGGTCTCGCCGAGATAGAGCCCTTCCTCACCGTCGAAAGCCTTGTCGACCGCATAGCCGGCATTCTCCAGCGCGGTGACGATCTGGCGGTTGAGGTCCTTGTCGTCCTCGACGACGAGCAGTCTCACGGTCGCGTACTCCTGCTTAGTAAAGCTATCTGCCAGATTGGCGATGATATCTGGCCCGGCCGGGCCCGAATCGCGAGGCCTCGCACTCAGCGTATGGTCGCGACCTTGCCAGATTGGCCCTCGAGCGTCACGCGGGCGACGCGGCCGTCTCGCTTCAGCGTCGTGATCACATAGACATATTCATCGCCCTGGCGGCAGAGCCGGATGCGCAAGACCTCGCCCGGCGCCGCATTGCGGGCATGGCGCGAGGCCTGCGCAGGCTGGATGACGCGCCCATCCGCGATCGCCTCGCGCATCTCCTGCGCGGAGAGGCATGAGATCGGCGTCGGGTCGTCGATCTGGACGATCGGCAGCGGGGCCGCGAGCAGAGCGAGAGCGAAGATGGGTTCAACGGGCATCATCGACATGCGCTAATCCCGGCCGACTGAACACTCCATGAATACCATGGCGTGCATCGGCGCAAAGTATGTCACCGAATCATCCCCCGTCCACGTCCTTCATGGCCGCGCCCGATCACGGCGCCGACCCGGGCGATCACGAGCGCGACATCTGCCTGCGGCGAGACCTTCCATGGTCGCTTCCGATTGCGGGTTCAAATTGGCTGGCCGCCGCGCTATCCAGCCCTCCCGACGAGTAAGGAGCGCGCCATGGGCCTCGGACGAATGATCGCAGCCTTCGGGCTGACGCTGTCTGCGATGGCGGTGCCGCAGATGGCGGGAGCTGTGGTCGGCGGCCGCGATGGCGGCCCGGCCGCGGCATCGACCCTGATGGTGCTGAATGCGCGCGGCGGCGTCTGCTCGGGCATCGTCCTGTCGTCGCGTACCATCCTGACGGCGGCGCATTGCGCCGATGGCGGCACGGATCTGCGCATCCACTGGAAGGAGGGCGGCAGCGACGAGCCCGTGCTGATCGCCCCCGCCAGCGTCGCCATCCACCCCGAATTCAACGGCGGGGCCGTCGCCAATCGCCGGCGCTCGATCGATCTCGTGCTGCTGCGCGTCCAGGTCGCGCTGCCGGCCCGCTTCGTCCCGGCGACGCTGGTCGATGGCGACCTGCCGCGCGCCGGCTCCGCGGTGACGCTCGCCGGCTATGGCGTGACCCGCGAAGGCGAGGCCCGCACCACCGGAACCTATCGCTCGGCCGGGCTCGTTACTGTGGAGCCTTATGGTCCCGGCCGTATCCTGATCTGGGCGGCCGATGCGGCCGGGCTCGGCAAGAAGGCGGGCGCCGGCGCCTGCCTGGGCGATTCCGGCGGGCCAATAACCTCAGCCGATGGCGGCGTCATCGCCGTCGCCAGCTGGTCGACCGGCCCCTCGGGCAAGAGTTGCGGCCTGTTGAGCCAGGGCGTTCTCGTCGCCCCCCAGCGCGGCTGGATCGACAAGACATTGTCGAACTGGGGCGAGAGCGCCAGCTGGACAACACGCCGCTGACGGGAGGGCCAGAGGTTCTGTCAGGGCTGATGTGGCGAGGTCAAAACGCCGGAGATGGCAGGAGCATCGCGCAGGCGATGCGACGTTGCAGCTCCGTCGCGTTCACCTCACCCGCAGGGCGCGCCGGCATTCGCGCAAGATCGCCAGCGTCAAATCGTCTCCATAGTCCCTAACCGCCTCTAGACTGGCAAGCAGCAACCCATACATTGAAGCCAGTTCGAAGCTTGGTCGCCATCATGACATTGCGCGCAATTGCACTCGCCACTGCACTCGTGGCCGCCGCCTCCCCTGCGCTCGCCGTCGTGGGCGGCACGACATCGCGGGACGCCGGCGGCATGCGGGCCTCGACCTTGCGGGTCGAGACCAGCCGCGGCGAACTCTGCTCCGGCGCGGCGATCGCGCCCGAGCTGGTCCTGACCGCCGCTCACTGCCTGATGGGCGGCGGCTCGATCCGCGTCGTCAGCCTCGATCCGCGGTTTCGCGCGCGCCGCCACGCCGTGATCGCCGTACTGCCGCATCCGAGCTTTGTCCCGGGAACGACGCCGCGCACGCAGCCCGGCACCGATCTCGCCCTCCTGCGGCTCGCATCGCCGCTGCCGCCCGATATCGAGCCGCTTTCGCTCGGCGGCGGCCTCTGGCAGGGCGAGGCCGTGACCATGGCGGGCTACGGGCTCGCGCTCGAGGACAACAAGAGCACGGCGCGGCGCCTGCGCGAGACACCCCTGGTCAATGCCGGCAACTACACCACGGCCAACACCGTGAAGGTCGCGGTCGACACGCAGACCAAGGGCGAGAGCCCCGGCGCCGGGGCCTGCCGCGGCGATTCCGGCGGCCCCGTGCTGCGCGGTTCGCCTGCCTCGCGCGATCTCGTCGGCATCGTCAGCTGGTCGAGCGGCCCGCTCAACTCGCGGACCAGGCGCATCTGCGGCGGCTTCACCGCGATCACGCCGATCAACGAGCATCGCCCCTGGATCACGGAAGCCAGCGCGCGCCTGCTCGCGCTCGGCACTGGCGGCCGGCAGGAGGAAGCGCCCCAGCCGCCCGCCAGCTATAGCTGGTGGTTCTCGCGCTGATCCCGCTCGGGCCGAGAACGTCAGCCGCTTGATCGCGGCTAAATCCTGGAGGCCGGGACCCATCGGAGAGCGTCATGGTCGGGCTTGACCCGACCATCTCTGGGAAGCCGGCCTCTTGCCGGTGCTTTTTCCGGCATGAGATTCTCGGGTCTCCTTCGCTACGCCCGAGAATGACGCCGCTACCCTTCTCCCCTCGCGGGAGAAGGGTTCCCCGAGCCCAGGCGTCAATGCGGAACGCCTAATTCGGATTCCGCAGATAGCTCAGGCTCTCCTCGGGCAGGGCGTAGTCGATCTCGCGGCGAAGGCTCCAGAACTCCGAGCGCGGCCGGTCCGCTATTTGAACAGGCAGGCTTGCGCGCATCGTCCGGTGCGGCAGGAAGGCCACTCAGAGACTATTCGTCCTTTAACCCCTCTTCCCTCGAGACGCCGCTGCGCGGCACCTCGGGGTGAGGGCTGGCGTTTCCAAACGGCCGCTCAAGCCTGCTCCTTCTCCACCCATTTGATCGTCGCGGCCGGGACATATTGCTCCATCCGGTCGAGCAGGGTCGCGGGCTCCGTATCCGTGATCGCCATGGCGCGATGGGTCGGCTTCAGGAAGCCGGCATCGACGGTGTTGTCGAGGAAGGCCGCGAGCGGGTCGTAGAAGCCCGCGACATTGAGGAAGGCGAGCGGCTTGGAGTGGATGCCGAGCTGGCCCCAGGTCCAGATCTCGAACAGCTCCTCAAACGTGCCGATGCCGCCGGGCATGGCGATGAAGCCGTCCGAAAGCTCGGCCATCCGCGCCTTGCGGATATGCATGGTCTCGACGATTTCGAGCCGCGTCAGGCCGTGATGGCCGACCTCCTTCTCGCGCAAGGCGCGCGGAATGACGCCATGGACCTCCCCGCCGGCCTCGAGCGCGGCATTGGCGACGATGCCCATCAATCCGACCGCGCCGCCGCCATAGACCAGGACGAGGCCGCGCCGGGCGATCTCGGCGCCCATGGCGCGGGCGCCCGCCGCATAGACGGGCTCATTGCCGGGATTGGACCCGCAGAAGACGCAAACCGATTTCATGAACCCAATGCCTGCAAGATGCGCGCCCAGGAGCGCTGTCCCTTATGGAAGGAGGAGAGGTCGTATTTCTCGTTGGGCGAATGCACCCGGTCGTCGTCGAGGCCGAAGCCTACGAGCAGCGTGTCCATGCCGAGCAGGCGCTTGAAATCGCCGACCACCGGCACCGAGCCGCCCGAGCCGATCGTCACCGCCTTGCGGCCCCATTCCTCGGTCAGGGCCGCCCGCGCCTTGGTCAGCGCCGGTGAATCGGCGGGCACCGCGATTGCCGGCGAGGCGCTGTAGACGATGAACTCGGCGGAGATGTCGTCGGGCAATTGCGCGCGGACATAGGCCTGGAAGGCGGCGGCGATCTTGTCGGGGTCCTGCTTGCCGACGAGGCGGAAGGAGACCTTGGCCGAGGCCTTGGCGGCGATTACCGTCTTGGTGCCCTCACCCGTATAGCCGCCCCAGATGCCGTTGACGTCGCAGGTCGGGCGCGACTGGATCTGCTCGATCAGCATGCGCCCCTTCTCGCCGATCGAATGCTTCAGGCCGATCTGGCCGAGGAATTCCTCTTCCGTCAGCCCCAGATCGGCCCAATCGGCCTTCTGCGAATTCGACGGTTCCTCGACGCCTTCATAGAAGCCGGGAACCGTGATGCGGCCGGTCTCGTCATGCAGGCTCGCGATGATGCGCGAGAGCACATGCACCGGATTGGCGGCCGCGCCACCGAACAGGCCCGAATGCAGGTCGCGATCGGCGCATTTGATCGTGACCTCCTGATAGACCATGCCGCGCAGCGAGGCGGTGATTGCCGGCGTGTCGCGGTCCCACATGCCGGTGTCGCAGACCAGCGCGATATCGGCCTTCAACGCCTCGGCATTTTCGCGGACGAAGGCCGGCAGGTTGACCGAGCCGGATTCCTCCTCGCCCTCGACCAGGATGGTGACGCCAACAGGCAGATCGCCCGTCTCGGCAATGGTGGCGCGCATCGCCTCGACGAAGGTCATGACCTGGCCCTTGTCGTCGCAGGCGCCGCGCGCGACGATGACCTTGCGGCCGGGCGCGATCTCCTTGACCACCGGCTTGAACGGCTCGGTGTCCCAGAGATTCAGCGGGTCGACCGGCTGCACGTCGTAATGGCCGTAGAACAGCACATGCGGCGCGCCGGGCTTGGGCCGGTGCGCCAGCACGACGGGCTGGCCGGGCGTCTCGCCGAGCGAGGCCTTGAAGCCGAGCGATTCCAGATCCGCCCGCAGCCACTCCGCGGCGCGGCGGCTATCGGGCCAATAGGCGGAATCCGTCGAGATCGAGGGGATTTCGAGCCAGGACGACAGCCGCGCGAGCGAGGCGTCGAGATCGGCATCGAGACGGGAGAGAACGGCAGGAAGCTTGGACATGGCGCTCAACGGGTCAGGGGCCCTCGTCATCCGAGAGCCGATTCAGGTTGCGCCATCATGACAAGGCTTGAGGGCTGCGTCAGCCCGCCTTGCCGCATGGCGCGGTTGCTTGGTCGCGCGCGCTTTCCCTTCTCCCCTCGCGGGAGAAGGTGGATCGGCGAAGCCGAGACGGATGAGGGGGCGCCGTGAGCTCACAGTATGACCTGAACACGACGCCAGCCGGACAGGGCACGGCGCCCCCTCATCCGGCGCTGCGCGCCACCTTCTCCCGCCAGGGGAGAAGGGAAGTGGGCGCGTCATTCTCGGCCGGAGCGAAGCGGAGAGCCGAGAAGCTCTGGCAAGAGATGCTCGGGTCTTCGCCCGAGCATGACGCACCCTCCCCTTACCGCTTCCCGCCCAGCATGCTGCCGAGCACCCCGCGCAAAATCGCGGTGCCGACCTGGCGGCCGATCGAGGTCGCGGCCGAGCGTGCGGCCGAGGTGATGATCTTCTCGGTCATGCTCTGCGGCAGGGCCCCGCCGCGGCTGCCGGGGCCGGTCTTGGGGCGTGGCGCGTTCGAACCGCCGCCGAGCCAGCCGCCGATCGTGTCCATGATGCCGCCGCCGCCCGTGGTCGAGGCTTCGATCGGCGATCCGTCGGGCTTCAGGTTCTTGCGCCGCATCAGCTCCTCGTAAGCCGAGTCGGCGTCGATCATGGTGTCGTATTTGCCCTTGAAGCCGGAGGCGTTCATCGCCTGCTGGCGCTCCTGCACGCTGCAGGGGCCGACCTGCGCCATGGGCGGCGCGATCAGCGTGCGCTCGACCATGGTCGGCGTGCCCTTGCCCTCCAGCGTCGAGGTCAGCGCCTCGCCGACGGCAAGCTGGGTGATCGCCTCCTCGGTCTTGAATTTCGGGTTCTGGCGGAAGGTTTCGGCCGCTGCCCGCACCGCCTTCTGGTCGCGCGGCGTGAAGGCGCGCAAGGCGTGCTGGACGCGGTTGCCGAGCTGGGCCAGCACCGTATCGGGGATATCGAGCGGGTTCTGCGTGACGAAATAGACGCCGACGCCCTTCGAACGGATCAGCCTGACCACCTGCTCGACCGCCGTCAGCAGGGCTTTCGGCGCGCCGTTGAACAGGAGATGCGCCTCGTCGAAGAAGAAGACGAGTTTTGGCTTGTCGAGATCGCCGACCTCGGGAAGCTGCTCGAACAATTCCGAGAGCAGCCAGAGCAGGAAGGTGGCGTAGAGCCTGGGATTGGCCATCAGCTTGTCGGCCGCCATGATGTTGACGATGCCTCGGCCGTCGCGGTCGGTCTTCATCAGGTCGTTGATGTCGAGCGCCGGCTCGCCGAAGAACAGATCGCCCTTCTGGTTTTCGAGCACCAGCAATTGCCGCTGGATCGTGCCGACCGACTGGGCGGTGACATTGCCGTATTTCGTCGTCAGATCCGAGGCGTTCTCGGCGATGAAGGAGAGGATCGCGCGCAGATCCTTCAGATCGAGCAATAAGAGCTTCTGCTCGTCGGCGATGCGGAAGGCGATGTTGAGCACGCCCTCCTGGGTGTCGTTGAGGTCGAGCAGCCGGGCGAGCAAGAGCGGGCCCATCTCGGAAATGGTGGCGCGGACGGGGTGGCCCTGCTCGCCGAAGACGTCCCAGAACACGGTGGTGAACTGGTCGGGCTCGTATGTCACGCCGATGTCCGCGGCGCGCTTGACGAAGGCCGGCTTCGAATCGCCGGGCGCGGCTATCCCCGACAGATCGCCCTTGATGTCGGCGGCGAAGACCGGCACGCCGTTGCGGGCAAAGCCTTCCGCCATCACCTGCAAGGTCACGGTCTTGCCCGTGCCGGTCGCGCCCGTCACCAGCCCGTGGCGATTGGCGAGCTTGAGCAGGAGGTTCTCAGCCTTCCAGCTCTTGCCGATCAGGATCGCGCCATCCTCCACCACGAGATCTGCTTTCGCCATGCCGTCCGCCTGTTGTGTTATCGAAAAGTCAGGGCAAGGGTGTAGCGAAAGGCGCCAGCCGGCGGAAGCCTCAGGGGAATCGCATTTGGATTTTTGAGCCCTCATCCTGAGGAGCCGCGGCACGCGGCGTCTCGAAGGATGCTCCAGTTTGCTCCAGAAACGCCTTCTGGAGCATCCTTCGAGACGCACTTCCTGCGGAAGCGCTCCTCAGGATGAGGGCTGTGGGGTCACACGCGATCGCTCTGACGGATGCCCCTGGCCGCTTGATTAGATCGTTAATATGTGAACTATCGCGCGACCGCACCGTGCCGCCAGAATTTCGTACCGCCAAGGACAGGGACAAGACCCATGGACGAACTGATCTCCCGCATCATCGCGGCCTCCGGCCTCGATGAGAGCCTCGCCCGCAAGGCGATCGGCATCATTCTCGCCTTCCTGCAGAAGGAAGGCCCGCCGGCCGAGATCGGCCAGCTGATGACCTCCCTGCCCGGCGCGCAGGAGCTTGCCGATGCCGAGAGCGGCGCCAAGGGCGGGCTGATGGGCATGGTCGGCGGCCTGATGGGCGGTGGCGGCGGCGTCATGGCGCTCGGCGGCCAGTTGATGGGCGCCGGCCTCTCGATGGGCCAGATCCAGTCGGTCTCGAAGGAGATGTTCGCGGTCGGCCGCGAGAAGGCGGGCGAGGACACGATGGGCGCAATCGTCGGCGCCATTCCGGGGCTCGGTCAGTTCGTCTAAGCGAGACCTGAGAGACCAGCAAGCGAAGCCGCCCGGAATGGGCGGCTTTTTTGTTGAGTGGTGGGAGTTAGGGGTGGCTGGCGCGGCGAGTGTCGCGCCTGGGTGGGAAGCGATCGCGGCTGATAAGTAGCCGGTCAGAAGCTGTGCCATCTATTCTGGATCGGATCGTGCGCGCACATCTTAGCAATCTGTACCCTTGGGACTGTTGACAGAGCCCGGTCGTCGGAGACGACACATCGCTTCCTGGAGCGCTGGAAAGTTCTCGCTCGTTCCGAGCGCATGTTGAACCAAAGCGACAATGGCCCGCCCCTCTCGATGAGCCATTGCTTCCGCGCTTTCGCCATTCTGACCATAGCCCCATACCATCCAGACAGCCCCTAGATGCTCGCCAACCCGCACCACCGCTTGATGAAAATCGTTGCCTGGCATCGGGTGAACGACGGCTCGGCAGACGATGGTGACCTCGCCCAGTGTTTTGGGTAACAAACGGAGCGGCTCGCTTTCCTTGGTACAATTGAATGGTCCATCGGTGCCCACGTCCTGAAGTCGGCGGAGATCCACAAACTTGAAGCGATTGATAGGAAGGGCTTGCTGTGTTGCAGCCCATGGATTGTCGCATACCGATCGCGCCCACTCTCTGGTGAGTTGAGGACATACGAAGCGCTGGCGCATGTCGGCGTCGTTCCATCCGTATGTTCTAACCGCCACGGAAAGCTCGTTCATTTCCGAGGGGTGTCGTGGGTCAGCGGTATCTCGCAGGAGCTTACTCACCGCCTCATTTACACGTTTGCCATCACCTGCCCGATCAAGAGCAAAGGATGCCCCCCTATAGGCATAGTTCTCCAAGGCGACGAAGGGCAGGACGAGTGCGTGCTCTCCGATCGCCACGTGAATATCTGTAGCTAGACGCTTCAGAGATGCCTCTAGCGCATCGTCTGCGCCACAAGACGCTGCAACGAGACACAAGCCCGCCGTAAGCAACGAGCGCAGCATCAGCGAGTGTATGGAGAGCGGCCTTCTCATATCCCAAGATAGCATAGACGGGTAAATGGCCGATTGAGGTCTTGCTGGAAAGTGAACGAACTTGTGCAGCACGTCGTGAGCTGACCGTTCCAGGTCTCTGGATTCTTTCGAGCCTCCGTTGGAGATCTGTCGATACCGCCTATGGCGTTTCGCATTGAGGTTGAAACGGCCTGGTCATCCCGGGCGACCGGAGGGAGAACCGGGATCCAATCCTGAGCCTTGCCGATAACTGCTCCGGCATGGATCCCGGATCGGCGCCGCTGACGCGGCTTGTCCGAGATGACATGCCCTCTGATGCGATCCGATCGCAGCCTGACCTAATACGGACGGCCTTCAGCGCCGAGCAATGACGTTATTCTCCGCCGTCATTCCGGGACATGGCGCAGCCATGGGCCCGGAACCCAGAACCGATGCCTGCCCTCGTGACGCGAGCCGGCCCCCCCCTGCCCTTCTCAAGCAGCGGCATCGGTTCTGGGTTCCGGGCTCGATCCTTCGGATCGCCCCGGAATGACGGCGGAGCCTTGGCCATAAACCGGCTCAAAGGCCGTCGGCATCACGCCCCAAGCGCCCTGAAAATCAGCGCGGCGTTGATCCCGCCGAAGGCGAAGGAGTTCGACATCGCGACCGGAACCGGCATCGCCCGGCCCTGATTGGGCAGGCAGTCGAAGTCGCATTCGGGGTCGGGAGCGTCGAAATTGGCGGTCGGCGGGGCCATGCCATTCTCGATCGCCATGATCGTCGCGATCGCCTCGAAAGCGCCGGCAGCGCCCAGCGCGTGGCCGGTCACGCCCTTGGTCGAGGAGACCGGCGGCAGCGGCTGATCGCCGAAGAGGCGCTTCAAGGCCAGCGTCTCCGTGCGGTCATTGGCGCGGGTGCCGGTGCCATGGGCGTTGATATAAGCGAGATCGCCAGCGCCCAGCCCGGCGTCAGCCAGGGCCAGGCTCATGGCGCGCACCATGCCCTCGGCATTGGGGGCGACGATGTCACCCGCATCGGCGCTGAAGCCGAAGCCTGCCGCCTCGATCGCGGGCTCGAGGCCGCGGCTGCGCGCATGCGCCTCGGTCTCCAGCACGACGACGCCCGCGCCCTCCGACAGCATGAGGCCGTCGCGCCCCGCGGCAAAAGGCCGGCAGAGGCTGCGCGACATGATCTTCATGGCGTCCCAGGCGATCAGGGTTCCAGCCGAGAGCGGGGCCTCCGTACCCCCGGCGATGACGATGTCGGCGAGGCCTGAGCGCAGGAACTGCATGGCGATGCCGATGGCGTGGCTCGCGGAAGCGCAGGCGCTCGAGGTCACGAAGCAGGGGCCGGTCGCGCCCGAGGTGATCGAAACCCAGCTTGCCGAGGAGCTGACCATGACCTTGGGCACGGTCATCGGATGCGGGCGCTTGTTCAGCTGGTAGAGCCTCGAATACTGGTCGTCGACGCTGCATTGCCCACCGGCGGAGTTGCCGAGGATGACGCCGACGCGCTCGGGGCGCGGCAGGCCGCTTCCCAGCCCGGCAGCGACCAGCGCCTGGCGCGCCGCCGCGACGGCAAACAGGGCGTTGCGGTCGCAGGCCGAGCGGGGGAGCTCCAGCCCCGCCATGAAGCCTTCGCCCTGGACTTCCGCGACGCGGATGCCCTTGCCCGGCAAGGCGGAGGCTTCGCCCACGCTCCCGCGCCCCGCCAGCAGAGCCTGCCAGTAGCTGTCCGTGTCGCAACCGACGGGGGAGACGATGCCGAGGCCGGAGACGACGATCCGCGTCGTCCCGCCTGCTTTCATGCCGCCGCCTGCCTTCATGCTGCCCGCTTTTTGGCCACGAGCTTGCCGACTTCGTCGCAGAGCTCGCCGATCGTCTTCACATCGTTGATGTTGTTGTTGGCGTTGTAGTCGATCTCGATGTTGAAATGGTCTTCGAGCTTGAAGATGATCTCGACGAAATCATAGGAGTTGAAGCCGGTATCCTCGAGCAGGGTCTCAGGTCCCCAGGCAACGGGCGCAAGCTTTCCCCGGCCGCGCGATGCGTTTTCCGCAATGACCTGCTTGAGCATCTCGATGAGGACATCGATCGTGACCACTGGCGCCTCACTCGTCATGGTCTTGGTGCTTTCCTCATTCGACTTCGCCCACCCGCACATTGGCTTGAGTCCGCCAGGGCCGTAAACCGCTTATCGGTTCAGCGCGCAACCGGTGCGGAGCATGCAAGCGGGACGCCGGGACACTCCGGCCCTCATCCTGAGAGGCTGACCCGCAATGAAGCCAATGATGTCAATGGCTCTGTCCTGACTATCTACCCGCCGTCATTCCGGGGCGATCCGAAGGATCGAGCCCGGAACCCAGAACCGATACCGCTGCTTGAGACGGCGCGGGGCAGCCGGCTCGCTTCACGAGGACACGCATCGGTTCTGGGTTCCGGGCTCAGGCCTGCGGCCTGCCCCGGAATGACGGCAGAGAACAACGCCATCGCCCAGCGCTGAAGGCCGTCAGGATCAAACAGTCGCTACGCGATGGGCCCGATCGAATCGTCCAAATAATACCATTGCGCGAGGTGGCGCAGGATGATCGGCTCGATCCGGCTGTTGATGAGGGCGACGTCGGCGAGCGCGTCGTCACTGTCGGGATCCATGAAGAACGGCTCCTCGAAATGCAGCTTGAAGCGGACGCCTTCGAGACGCTCGCAATAGACCACGACCAGCTGCGCGCCGGTGCGCCGGGCGAGCTTGGCCACCAGGGCAAGATTGCCCTTGATGTGAGGCGGGCGCCCGAACAGCGGCGCCATCATCGTGCCGCCGCGCTTTTCGTCGGGGAAGACGGCAAGGACGCCGTTACCCTTCAGGATGGACAGCGCCTGCAGCGCGCCGATCCGGTCGGGGGAGAGCACCTTGACGTCGAGGCCGCTGCGCGTCGCATCGGCGATGTCGCGATGGGCCGCATTCTCCGGAACCTCGGAGATCGAGGCGATCGAAACGCCGATCTTCTGCATCGCTGCAGCCACCACCTCCCAATTGCCGAGATGCAGGCACAGCGCGATGGTCGGGAGCTTGCCGAGATTGGCGCGGGGGGCCTCGATGCCGACGAGTTCCATCCGCCTGGCGGAGGTCAGGCGATGGACGATGGAGAACTCAGCCATCAAGCGCCCGACATTGTCGACGAAGCGCCAGACCAGCGCCTCGACCTGCGCCTCGGGCATGGCCGGGAAATGCCGACGGATATTGGCGCGGGCCTTGCGGGCGACATCCGGGTCGATGAAGCGGATCTTGAGCCAGGCCAGGCGGGCGCCGAGATTCGAGACGAACCCGATCGGCATGTGCCGCATGGCGTGATGCAGCACGCGCTCCAGGGTCTGCATGGGTCACGATCCATACCAGAGGGTCTGTCGGGCAGAACGCTCGACGATGCGGGCGGGCAAGCCACCCTGCGGACGCAGTGTCGGGCGGCAGGCCGGCTCGAGCCTATAGCCTCATCGGGGCGACGCTTCAAAGCGGCGCTTTGTTCAGGCAGGGACCCATGGCTTGAGTGTCGCGCGCGAGATCGCCAGGGCCAGCCGCCGGGAAGCCGATATTGATGGTCATCACCTTGTGCGGGGCCAATTCATATGGCGGACTTCCAGCTGTCGAGCCGCCCTTTCCACCCTTCTGCCAGCGATGACGATTTTTGCGTGGAAGACCACTTGAAGCTTGCGATAGCTCACCCTGCTCAGGCTATGGTGCTTGCACAACCAACGCTTGCAATGGCGGAGTAATGATAGCCCCTGACCAACGGCATCTCGCTCCGCTGTCGCATGCCCAGAGCTGGTTGCAGCACCTGCCGCTGAGATGGGGCCGCAATGTCGGCATCATCGGCCTGGCAATCTCCACGGCATCCTTGCTTCTCACGCTGCTGTCTTCAGGTACGGTGTCGCCGAGCCTCGTCACGTCTCATCTCGCGACTTCGGCTGCATTCGCCTTCCTCTCAGGTCTCGTCGGGCTTCTGGCCTGTTTCGGCCTGCGCAAGCCCTTCCGGCGCAGCCCGACGGAAGCGGTCGGACGGATCACGCCCAGATTCGTCACGGGCGCAGCGGTTCTCACCGGCGCGCTGCTGCTCATAGAGTTCCTGTTCCAGTGGCGGGAAGGCCATCGTCTCGCCCTGTCCGGCAACGCGGCCGAGGACGCCGGATATTGCGTTGGCTTTGTGGGATCAGCGGCCCTCCTCGGGTTCCTCGTCTCGCTCGTATCGAAATGGGGGTTGAGACGGGCGATCAAGCGCGACGGGACATCTCCTGGGCTGGAACACAGGGAGTCTCTGATCTCGCCGGTCGCCGGCGAGCTTGCGACCACCCCTGGCCCCGGCCCGATCAGTGTCCTCCCCGCGCGCCGATCCATAAACTTCATCGCCCAGCACTGGCGCGGCGAAAACTCGCTGGCATGGTCGTATTGGGGCGTTGCCGTCGTCGGCTACGCGCTCGCACTGGGCGCGATCACCGGCGTCGGGCTGCTCTTCTCCACGGATAAAGGTTTCGATCCAGGACCGATCTTCTGGCTTCGGCTCGCCACCTGGTCGATCGTTTTCGTCGTTCTGTTCTGGCAGGTCGTCGGCACCTGGCGGTCCGCTACCCATCATGCTGCGTGCAGGACCGCTGCCAATCTCGGCACGGGCTGGGCGACGGCTGCGAAGATCATGCTGGTGCTCGGCGTGGTCCGCACCCTTGCGGATTTCGCGCAGGGCGGCGCGCTGCAACTGGCCGAGACCTACGATATGGCTTTCCGGGGCGATCCGCGGATGCCGGCCTACTCGCTTCGCGTCATGAGGAACGGCACCGAGATAGAGGTCTCCGGCGGCTTCAAATTCGGCTTGACCGCCGATTTCGAGCGCGTCGTCAGCGCCTCCCCGCAGATCAGGGTGGTGCATCTCACCAGCGGGGGCGGCCGCCTCGGCGAAGCTGCTAAGCTGGGCAAGGCGATAAGCCGCAGAGGCCTGCTCACCTATGTGCCGACGCATTGCGAATCCGCCTGCACACTGGCCTTCGCCGCGGGCCGAGAGCGATGGCTCCACAGGAGCGGCAAGCTCGGCTTCCACGGGCCGGCATTCCCGGGCACGACGACCGCCGATCTGGAGGCCGCCGCGAGCGCATGGAAGACGCAGTACAGAACTGCGGGCTTTGCCCAGAGCTTCGTCGATCGGGCCCTCGCCGTGCCCAGCGCCGAGATCTGGTACCCCACAATGCCGGAATTGACCGCCGCCCGGGCCGTCACGAGCATTGCCGACGGCTCCGAATTTGCGGCGTCCGGCTATGAGACGCGCGCGGCTGTAGAGCTGTTCGCCAAGAACCTGGCGAAAAATATTCCGGCATTCGGCGCCATGCAGGCCCGTCTTCCCCAGGATTTCCAGCGGATCGCCGGGACTTATTACGATGGCTATATGAACGGCCTGTCGGAAACCGAACTCATAGCCGCGCTCCGCGAGCAGCTGATACAGGTCATCCAAGTCAACAAGGCCAGGGCGGACGACGCCGTGCTCATCGGGTTCGCCAAGGTGGCCCTGGACCGTTATGTCGCGCTGGGGCAGCGAAACCCGAGCCTTTGCTATCGCTATGTCACGGGTGTCGGCGGCCCGGTGAACATCTCGAACGAGGTGCCGCAGGCTTCGATCCAGCGTGAACTGGCGCTCGGCGAGCAAGCGATCGCCACCTCCGCGCCACGTCCGCCGATCGACCCGCAGATCCTGGAAACGTTGATGAACCGGGTGCAGGCGATACTCGCCAAACGCTTTACCGCGGAGAAGCTGGGCATCTTCCAGCTGCCTTCCGTTCCGCCAGTGCTGCATGCGGATTACTGCAACATCACGGCGGCGATGTATCAGGAGATCCTGGCGCTGCCCCCGGCCGAAGCCGCGCTCATCCTGCGCAGCTTCGAGACACAGTAATGGGCGAAGCTTGAAAGCGATGACCGCCGGCATGGCCAAGGACATGCTATCGGTATTGCCGCTGGCCTTGCGGGCAACGGCTGGGTCGGCCTCATCGCCTTGTCGGGGGCTGGACGCATATCGGCGGGCACAATGGCGCTTTGTTCAGCCTGGAACTCAGGGCTGAGCGTCCCATCGCTGCGGCCAAGGCCGATCGGCCCCCACGGCGCAGCGCGAATCCAGTTTGCTGCGGGTATAGCGTGGCCAAATTTTCTGAAGACCGGCTTCCTCGTCATCTGAGTAAAGCCAGCCACAACCTTCCAAACAGCCTACCGCTCCCGCGCAACGCGAAAGCCGTTGGTCTGGAAGCGCACATCAAAATCATATTTGAAGCGCGAGGCCGAACGGACATATTGCGGCTCGCTGCTGAACGACCCGCCGCGCAATACGCGTTCCTTGCAGCCCGGCTTCACCCAGGCCGAGCCATTGGCGGGGGCGGATCTGTAGCTGTCGTTCCAGCAGTCCTCCACCCATTCCGCCACGTTTCCCGACATGTCATGGAGGCCGAAACCATTGGGCGGATAGCTTGCGACGGCAACCGCGCCGGTCGAGCGCGCGCCATCGCAGCCCGAACAGTTGGCGCGCCCCTTTTCCATCGTCTTGCCCCAGAAATAGCTGGTGGCCCGGCCTGCGCGCGCGGCGTATTCCCACTCGGCCTCGGTCGGCAGCCGATAGCTCTGGCCGGTCTTTTTCGACAGCCAGGCGACGTATTGCTGCGTGTCCTCCCAGCTCAGATTGCCGACCGGCCGCTTGCCTCGGCCGGCGCCGCGATCGTCCGGCGAGAACGCGCAGCCCTTGGCCGCGACGCAGGCATCCCATTCATCGTAGGTCACTTCGGTGCGGCCGATATAAAACGGCTTCCGGATGGTGACGGTGTGGACCGGCGCCTCGAAGCGGAACTGTTCGGTCGATCCCATGGCGAAAGCGCCCGCTGCGATGGGAATCATCGGCGGGCACTCGGCGCAATCCTGCAAGGGAGCATTGGCAGGCGCGACCGGCGCAGCGGGAGCGGGCGCAGAGGGGGGCGGCGCCTTGCCGCTCAAGCGCTCGATCCGGGCGCGCGCCTCGGCTGCATAGAGCCCGTTTGGCCAGGCATCGAGATAAATCCGAAAATCGCCGAGATCCGTCTTGTCCTTGATCGAATTCCAGTAGCGGGTTTCGAGGCTGCCTGCATCAGCGGCCGGCGCGGCCGGGGCCGCTTGAGCCAGAACAATAGCGCCGGGAGGGCGCGGCGTCGATGACCCGGCGCAAGCCGGATGCGGCAACAGCCAGACGATGAGGCCCAATGCGACAGCCACGAGCCTGGATGCAGGCGTCAGATAGGGAAAGCCGGAGCCCAGGATCACATTCAATTCAGCTGCCATGGACTACCATCGTCTGCGAAATACCGGGAGCGGGGCAAGATTCTAAAGATCTTACAATCATCGGATCAGAGTTACTCGCGCCGCGCCGACGTTTTTCGACATCCACTCCTGTCTCTCCCGCACCTGTCTACCAGCGCCGCTGCCTGTGCGGCCTCACCACCCTCACTTCGATCCGCCGTGACATGACCGGCGGATCATGCGGGATATGGTCTTGATCGCCCAGCACGAGCTGCAGCGTGTGCCGGCCGGGTGTCAGCGTGATCTTCTTCTCAGTCTCACCGCGGCCAAAATGGAGATGGTTCGGATCGCTGGCGATGGGCTCACCCAAAGCGGGTGTAGGCCGGTCGATGATGAGATGGTGATGCCCGGTGCCGGCCTTGACGACACCTGCCGGGGCGACCCCCATATTGCGCAGTCCAAACCGGACCGTCAGGTTTTGCGGGACGACCGAGCCGTTGGAAAGGCCGATGAAATAGACCTCCGAATCCGGCAGCGACGCCGTGCGCCCGGGCGCGGTGGCCTTGTCGGACACCGTCACGTGGATCACCGCGGACATGATCGGAGGATTATGCGGCACATGGTCATGGTCGCCGAGCAGCAATTGCAGCGTATGCGGACCCGGAGCGAGAACAAGCTCGGCTTCCGTCTGGCCGCGCCCGAAATGCAGATGGCCGGGATCGCTCGGAATCGGCTCGCCCAGCGGCGGCACCGGGCTGTCGATCAGAAGATGGTGATGGCCGGAATTGGCTTTCGCGACCGCCGCCGGAACAACTTCGAAATTGGATGCGCTGAACCTGAGGGTGAGCTTCGGCGGAATGACGGCGCCATCCTTGAGATCCGTGAAAGAAACCACGGCATCGGGCCGGATCGGCGTGCGCGCTGTCTGCGCCGGGGCGAGCGCGGGCGTCAGGAGCAGGATCGAACACACCGCCAAGGCCCGCAAGGCATAACGATCCAGCATGATCCAGCTCCTTCGCAACCAGCTCGTCACAGGAGTAGCGCAACAGGAGTAGCAAACCGGCCCTGGAAAGGCAAAAAACTGCGCTCCGGCGATGATCGCCGGCATGGCCGGGGACTTGGGGCTGCGCGTTCCCCTTCTCCCGCGAGGGGAGAAGGGACGAGCGCTCGTCATTTTCGGGGCTGCGCTGCCACTGTCGACAATGCCTTGAGACCCGCCAGCACCATCAACTTCACCGTCTGGCCTGCTAACTTCCTTCACCCCACCACACCACATTCACGCACGCCCCTTACGACGAACTAGGCATGGCGGTGCGCCCGCACCCATGGCAATCAGCGCTTCGCGATTGCACAATGGCAGGGCAGAGGGAGCACAAGCGCAGATGAACGCGGCCGCATTGTCAGACCTGCCTTTCATGAACGCCTTTCCCTCGCCCTCCCTGGAGCAATGGCGGGGCGCGGTCGACAAGGTCCTGAAGGGCGCCGATTTCGAGAAGCGGCTGGTCGGCCGCAGCGCCGACGGCATCCGCATCGAGCCGCTTTATGCCGCCGCCAGCCCGACGCAGAGGCCGCTGCGCGCCGAGGCCGGCCGCTGGCATGTCGCGGCACGCGTCGACCATCCCGAACCGGCGCAAGCCCAGGAACTCGCCTTGGCCGATCTCGAAGGCGGGGCGGATTCGCTGGCGCTGTCCTTCGTGGGGGCGCGTGCGGCGCGCGGCCACGGGCTCGTCGCGGGCGATGTCGCCGCGCTCGATGCAGCGCTTGACGGCGTCATGCTGGAGCTGATCCGGCTGCGGCTCGACCCAGCCCCGCAGGGCCGCGTCAATGCGCTCCTGCTGGCGGCCCTGTTCGAGAAGCGCGGCATCGCGCCCGATCGCGGCGCGGTCGATTTCGGACTCGACCCGATCGGGCTGCTGGCGAGCGAAGGCGTCTTCGCCGCATCCTGGCCCGAGATCGGCCGCCGGCTGGCGGAGACGGTCCGGGCGCTGAGGGAGCGCGGCTTCAAGGGCCCCTTCCTCAGCGCCGACGCCCGGCTTTATCACGAGGCCGGGGCGAGCGAGGCGCAGGAACTCGGCGCTGCGCTTGCCACGGCGGTCGCCTATCTGCGCGCGCTCGAAGCGCAAGGCATGGCGCTGGATGAGGCGCGCGACGCGATCTCCTTCGTCCTCGTCGCCGACACCGACGAGTTCATGACCATCGCCAAGTTCCGCGCCGCCCGGCTGCTTTGGGAGCGCGTGCAGACGGCCTGCGGGCTCGCGCCGAAGCCGATGCCCCTGCATGCCGAGACCGCCTGGCGCTCGCTGACCAGGCGCGACCCTTGGGTCAATATGCTGCGCGGCACGATCGCGACCTTCTCGGCCGGGATCGGTGGCGCTGACAGCCTCACCGTCCTGCCCTTCACGGCGGCGCTCGGCCTGCCCGACGCTTTCGCCCGCCGCATCGCGCGCAACACCCAGCTCGTGCTGCTCGAAGAGGCCAATCTCTGGCGCGTCGCCGACCCCGCCGCCGGGGCCGGCAGCTTCGAGAGCCTGACCCAAGCGCTCTGCGAGCAGGGCTGGAGCAAGTTCCAGGACCTCGAGCGCGAGGCCCAGGGCGGCCTGCCGGGCATCGTCTCGGCCTTGACGAACGGCCATGTCCAGGCAGGCCTCGCCCGCCAGAGGGAGGCGCGCGCCAAGGCGATCGCCACGCGCCGCGAGCCGATCACCGGGACGAGCGAATTCGCCAATCTGAAAGAGGCCCCCGTCAGCGTGCTCGATGTCGCGCCCGCCGCGCGCCGGGCAGCCCGCCCCTCCGCGACCAAGGCGAGCACCCAGGACCAGGGCGACCTCATCGCCCGGCTGGCTCAGGGCGCGACGCGCGAGCAGGCGTTGAGCGCGCCGGAAGAGGCGCTGCGAGCCGAGCCCCTGCCCTCGCATCGTCTGGCCGAGGCGTTCGAGGCCCTGCGCGACAAGGCCGACGCCTTCCCCGAGCGCCCGACCGTCTTCCTGGCGACGCTGGGGCCGATCGCCGATTTCACCGCGCGCGCCGGCTTCGCCCGCAACCTGTTCGAGACCGGGGGGCTGGCGGCGCGCAGCGATGACGGCTTCGCCAAGGACGGTGCGACCGATCTTGCGGCCCTCGTCGCAGCCTACAAGGCATCGGGCGCGCGCCTCGCCTGCCTCTGCGGCTCGGATGAGCGCTATGCGGCGGAGGCGGCCGCAGCCGCCACGGTGCTCCAGCAAGCCGGCGCGACGATCTGGCTTGCAGGGCGGCCAGGCGAGAGCGAGGCCGCGCTCAGGGCGGCCGGTGTCAGCGACTTCATCCATGCCGGCTGCGATGTCGTGGCCCTGCTCGAAAGCGCGCTTGCCATCTCGGCATTGCCCGATTAGCGCAAATTTGCTATGAACACGATATCAGGATGGTCGTTTTCATTTTTGAACGAACTCGTGCGCGAGGAAGCCGACGCGCTCCCCGCCGATATGAGTTCGAAGCTATTCCGTTACGGAGCCTTGGTCGTCAGAGAAGGTCTGAGCGTCCATGTGGAAACTCCGCGAGCCCTCATCCTGAGGAGCGCTCCGCAGGAGCGCGTCTCGAAGGATGCTCCAGGAGGCTCCAGTGCAAGCTGGAGCATCCTTCGAGACGCCGCTTCGCGGCTCCTCAGGATGAGGGCTCACATGTCCAGACGAAGGAACTTCGCCTCGCGCGGGAGCGTGCCAGAAGCGTGACATGACAAAGAGCGTGACATGACAAAGGACCAGACACTCAGCGTTCGGGAATGGGGTCTCGCACAGATGAGCGACCCCGAGTTCAAGCGCGAATATGACGCGCTCGAAGAGGAATTCGCCCTGCTGACCTCGTTGATCCGCGCCCGCACCAGGGCCGGCCTGACGCAGGAAGAGCTTGCCCAGCGCATGGGCACGACGCAGTCCGTGATCGCGCGGCTCGAAAGCGGCCGTGGCAAGCCCTCGACCCGCACGCTGGAGCGCTACGCCCAGGCCACGGGCACCAAACTCAGGATCACATTGGAAGCCGCCGAGTGAGCACGACGCCCCCCATCGCCCTGACCATCGCCGGCTCCGATTCCAGCGGCGGCGCCGGTATCCAGGCCGATCTCAAGACCTTTGCGGCGCATCAGGTCTATGGCGCCAGCGTCATCGTCGCGCTGACCGCGCAGAACACGACCGGCGTGCGCGCGATCCATGCCGTGCCGGCAGATTTCGTCGCCCAGCAGCTCGACGCGGTGTTCGAGGATCTCGATGTCGCTGCCGTCAAGATCGGCATGCTGGCGACGGCAGAGCTGATCGAGACCGTCGCTGCCGGGCTGATCCGCCACAAGGCCCGCAACATCGTGCTCGACCCGGTGATGGTCGCGGCGTCGGGCGCGAAATTGCTGCAGGACGACGCCGTCGACGCGATCCGCCGCCAGCTCTTCCCGCTGGCGACGCTGATCACGCCGAACCTGCCGGAGGCCGCTACGCTGCTGCACACCGGCATCGCCGAGACCGATGCGGCAATCGACGAGCAGGCCGGCAAGCTTGCCGCGCTTGGAGCCCACAACGTCCTGATCAAGGGCGGGCATGGTGCGGGCGAGGTCAGCAGCGACCTCCTGCTGCTCTCCGGCGGCGCGCGCCAGCGCTTCAACGCGCCGCGCCTGGCGACGCGCAACACCCATGGCACGGGCTGCACCTTGTCGTCGGCGATCGCGGCGGGCCTCGCCAAGGGGCTCGCTTTGCCCGAGGCCGTCGCCCGGGCGAAGAGCTATATTTCGGCGGCCATCGCCGCCGCAGACCAGGTTCAGGTTGGCCATGGCCACGGACCGGTGCATCATTTCCACCATTGGTGGGATCAATCCGACGGGAGAAAGCCATGACCGCGATCCCGGATTTCACGACGCTGGCCTTTGCCGACGGCGCTCCCTTTGCGACGACCGCGCCCGCAACCGGTGCGGACTGGCTGACGCCGGAGGGCATTCCGGTGAAGCCGGTCTACGGGCCGCAGGACCGCGACGGCCTGCCCTTCGTCGACGCGTTGCCGGGCATCGCGCCCTATCTGCGCGGGCCTTACCCGACGATGTATGTCAACCAGCCCTGGACGATCCGGCAATATGCCGGCTTCTCCACGGCCGAGGATTCCAACGCCTTCTACCGGCGCAATCTCGCCGCCGGGCAGAAGGGCCTCTCGGTCGCCTTCGATCTCGCCACCCATCGCGGCTATGATTCGGACCATCCCCGCGTCGGCGGCGATGTCGGCATGGCCGGCGTCGCGATCGACTCGATCTACGACATGCGCACGCTGTTCTCCGGCATCCCGCTCGACCAGATGAGCGTCTCGATGACGATGAACGGCGCGGTCCTGCCGGTGCTGGCGCTCTATATCGTCGCGGCCGAAGAACAGGGCGTGCCGGCGGCCAAGCTCTCAGGGACCATCCAGAACGACATCCTCAAGGAGTTCATGGTCCGCAACACCTATATCTATCCGCCGACGCCTTCGATGCGGATCATCGGCGACATCTTCTCCTACACTTCGCAGAACATGCCGAAGTTCAATTCGATCTCGATCTCCGGCTATCACATGCAGGAGGCGGGAGCGACGCAGGACCTGGAGCTCGCCTATACGCTGGCCGACGGCGTCGAATATATCCGCGCCGGCCAGCGTGCGGGGTTGAGCGTCGATGTCTTCGCGCCGCGCCTGTCCTTCTTCTGGGCCATCGGCATGAACTTCTTCATGGAGGTGGCGAAGCTGCGCGCCGGCCGCCTGATCTGGGCCAAGCTCGTCAAGGATTTCGGCGCGCAGAGCGAAAAATCCCTGCCGCTGCGCACGCATTGCCAAACCTCGGGCTGGTCGCTGACGGCGCAGGACGTCTTCAACAATGTGCCGCGCACCATGATCGAGGCGATGGCGGCGACCCAGGGCCACACCCAGTCGCTGCACACCAATGCGCTCGACGAGGCGCTGGCGCTGCCGACCGACTTCTCCGCCCGCATCGCCCGCAACACCCAGATCCTGCTGCAGCAGGAGAGCGGCACGAGCCGCATCATCGATCCCTGGGGCGGCTCCTATTATGTCGAGCGCCTCACCGCCGAGCTTGCGGCGAAAGCCTGGGCGCATATCCAGGAGGTCGAGGCGCTCGGCGGCATGGCCAAGGCGATCGAGGCCGGCATCCCGAAGCTGCGCATCGAGGAGGCCGCCGCCAAGACCCAGGCCCGCATCGATGGCGGCCAGCAGGCGATCATCGGCGTCAACATGTTCAAGCCTGAGAACGAGGCCATGATCGACGTGCTCAAGGTCGACAACGCCTCGGTGCGCAAGCAGCAGCTCGAGAAGCTCCGCCGGCTCAAGGCCGAGCGCGTCGAGGCCGACGTTCAGGCTGCGCTCGCCGCGCTGACCCATGGCGCGAAGGGCGACGCCAACCTGCTCGACCTCGCGGTCAAGGCGGCGCGCGCGAAAGCCACCGTCGGCGAGATCTCGATGGCGATGGAGCAGGTCTTCGGCCGCCACCGGGCCGAGATCAAGTCGATCTCGGGCGTCTACAAGCGGGAGGTCGGCACCATGAACCCAGCCGTGACACGCGTGCAGATGATGACTCAGGCCTTCGAGGAGGCCGATGGCCGCCGGCCGCGCATCCTCGTCGCCAAGATGGGACAGGACGGGCATGACCGCGGCCAGAAGGTCATCGCCTCCGCCTTCGCCGATCTCGGCTTCGACGTCGATATCGGGCCGCTCTTCGCCACCCCCGACGAGGCGGCGCGCCAGGCGGTCGAGAACGACGTCCATATCGTCGGCGTCTCCTCGCTCGCGGCGGGGCATCTCACTTTGGTGCCGGAGCTGAAAAGCGCGCTCGCCAAGGCCGGCCGGCCCGACATCATGATCGTCGTCGGCGGCGTGATCCCGTCGCAGGATTTCGAGGCGCTCTACGAGGCCGGCGCCAGCGCGATCTTCCCGCCCGGCACGGTCATCGCCGATGCGGCCGAGAAGCTGCTGGAGGAGCTGAACCAGCGGCTCGGCTACACGCAAAAATCAGCCGCCGAGTAATCCCGGCGGCTGGATATCGTTCGCGCAATCGGGCGAGCGATCAGTTATACCCGCCCGTTCCCTGCCCCCTGGGAGAGGTCTCGTAGGTCTGCCCGCCCGGCAATTCGCGGCCCGGCGGCGTGTAGAAGCGCCGCCCGTCCGGCAGAACCCCGGCGCGGCCGAGGCCGCCCGGGCCGGCAGGCACGTTATAGCTTCGCCCATAAGTTCGCCCATAAGCAGGCCGCTGCGGGCGATAGGCGCGCTCGCGGTAATGCCGGCGCTGGCCGTAATAGGGGCGATCATAGTCGCGCCACTGAGCCTGAGCCGAACTCGGCGCGGCCACGCCGCCCAGGCCGACGAAGCCTGCGCCGAGAACCAGCGTCGTCGCGGCAGCGATGAGGGTCTTGCGGATCATGATCGTGGTCCTCGTTTCCATCACAGAAACCTCCCGCTCAGCTGTTTTGTTCCATTTGGCGAAACATGCCGCAACGCCCGAGAAGCGGCAGGCGCAAGCGCGCCCGCCGCCTGATGCCTTAACTCAGCGCCAGCCATAGCCATAGGGCGGCGGCGGTGCGCGGAAGCCGCGGCCCTCATATTGATGGTGCCAATAGCGCCGGCCCCAATAGCCGTGGACGACGGGCGGCGCCGGGCGCCAACCATAGTCCGCACGCTCATAGCCGCGCCCATAGCGGCCGTCGAAGGCGCTCGCGGATGTGATCGGCGCGAAGCTCGCGACAGCCAGCGCCGCAGCGCCGATGGCGAGGGTGGAGAGGCCGGCGAATGTGCGGAACATGGTCCCTATCCTGTCTGACGGCGAAGGACACCCCCTCGCCTGACCTGGACATTCGCATGCCGGGGCTGAACGGGGCTTGAGGCCGCCATTCACCTGCTATTTATCCGCGCCGGCCATCCGCTCGCGCTTGAGCAGGAGCGAGGCTGCGATCACGGCGACAGCGACCGCGCCGATCATCAAGGTGCAGGCGGCGTTGATCTCGGGGGAGACGCCGAGCCGTACGGCTGAATAAAGCCGCATCGGCAGGGTCGTCGCGCCCGGCCCGGTGGTGAAGCTCGCGATTACGAGGTCGTCGAGCGAGAGCGTGAGGGCGAGCATCCAGGCCGCCGCGACCGCCGGCCAGATCAATGGCAAGGTCACGGTCCAGAAGGTCATAAGCGGTGTCGCGCCCAGATCCTGCGCCGCCTCCTCGAGCGAGCGGTCGAAACCGACGAGCCGCGCCTGGATGACGATGCAGGCGAAACCCAGGCTGAAGGTCGCGTGGGCGATCGTCACGGTCCAGAAGCCGCGCTCGATTTCAGCCGCGACGAAGAGCAGGAGCAGCGACAGGCCGGTGATGACCTCCGGCATGACGAGCGGCGCCAGCACCATGCCGGAGAACAGGGTCCGGCCGCGAAACCGGCCATGGCGCGCCAGCGCCAGGGCCGCAAGCGTGCCCAGCACCGTGGCCAGCGTCGCCGAGACGCAGGCCAGTCGCAGGCTCAGCCAGGCGGCGTCGAGCAGCGGCTCGTTGCGCATGAGCGCGCCATACCAATGCGTCGAGAACCCGCCCCAGACGGTGACGAGGCGCGAGGCGTTGAAGGAATAGGCGATGAGCGCCAGGATCGGCAAATAGAGGAAGGCGAAACCGGCGACGAGCGCCAGGATGAGGCCAGGTCCGAGCCGTTTCATGCCGCCCCTCCCCGCGCGAGGCGCGCGCGCTGGAGCAGCACCAGCGGCAGGACCAGCAGGACGAGGAGCACGACCGCCACCGCCGAGGCGAGCGGCCAGTCGCGGTTCGAGAAGAACTCCGTCCACAGCGCCTTGCCGATCATGATGGTGTCGGGGCCGCCGAGCAGATCGGGAATGACGAACTCGCCGACCGCCGGAATGAAGACGAGCGCGCAGCCGGCGAGCACGCCGGGGATGGAGAGCGGCAAGGTCACGGTCAGGAAGGCGGTCCACGGCCTGGCGCCGAGATCGGCGGCGGCCTCGAGCAGGGAGCGATCGAGCTTCTCGAGCTCAGCAAAGAGCGGCAGCACCATGAAGGGCAGATAGGAATAGACCATGCCGATCAGCACGGCGGCCTCGGTGTTCATCAGCCTGAGCGGCTCCCGCGTCAGGCCAAGGCCCATCAGCGCCGCGTCCAGCAAACCATCGGGCCGCAGGATGCCGATCCAGGCGTAGACGCGGATCAGGAAGGAGGTCCAGAACGGCAGGATGACGAGCACGAGCAAGGCGCCTCGCCAGCTTTTGGGAGCGGACGCCATCGCATAGGCAAGCGGATAGCCGATCGCGAGCGCAAGCAAGGTCGTCAGGCCGGCGATGCGCAAGGAATAGAGATAGCTCTGCCAGTAGAGCGCGTCGTCGGCGAGCAGGCGGAGATTATCGAGATCGAGCGCGGCCAGGAACTCTCCGATCGCAGCGAAACCTGCGAAATGCGGCGCATAGGGCGGCAGTGCCGTGTCGGCATGCGAGAACGCCATGCGCAGCACGATCGCGAAGGGCACGAGGAAAAAGGCGAGCAGCCAGAGATAGGGGATCAGTGGCACGAGCCAGCCGAGCCGCTGGCGGGAGGTGGCGCTCATGACACCAGCCCCTCTCTAAAGCTCCCATGCGCCGCTTGCCGCAGAACGCGCGGGGAATCCCTCTCCTGCAAGGAGAGGGGCAGGGGTGAGGTGTAGGCCCATTGACCAGTCAAGCGCGACCCTCACAGCGAAGCAGCGGTAAGGTCACGGCTAAAGCATCAAACGGCCTACCCCTCACCCTGCCCTCTCCCTTCGGGAGAGGGTTCTCCGCGCCCATTCCGGTCGAAGGGAGCGTGAAATTCTTCATGGCGCCAGAGCCAGCCCGGCTTCGACGTCCCAGGACAGCCAGACCGCATCGTCCCAGGCGAAGGGCCGCTCGATCCGCCTTGTGCGGTTGGCCAGCGCAACCTTCAAAAGCGTGCCGCCTTCGCCGCCGACCATGACCTGGATCATGGTGACGTCGCCGAGATAGCCGATGTCCCAGATCTCGCCCCTGACCTTGTTGAGGCCTTGCGCCGGCTCGTCATGGCTGAGCGCGATCTTCTCCGGCCGCAAGCCGACAAGCAGTGTGTCGCCCAGCGCGAAGCCGGGCGCATCCTCATCCAGCTCGAGCGGACCTGCGACAGCGCTCTCGACCCTGACGAGATCGCCCTCGACGGCCGAGACGCGCCCCTCCAGGACATTGATGTCGCCGACGAACTCGGCGACATAGCGACTGACCGGAGCCTCATAGATCACATCCGGCGGCCCGATCTGGACCAGCCGGCCATGGTCCATCACCGCCATGCGGTCGGCCATCGTCATCGCCTCGTCCTGATCATGGGTGACGACCATGAAAGCGGTGCCGAGCGTGCTCTGCAGATCCATCAGTTCGAACTGCGTCGCCTCGCGCAATTTGCGGTCGAGCGCTGCCATGGGCTCGTCGAGCAGCAGGAGCTTTGGCCGCTTGGCGAGCGAACGGGCAAGCGCGACGCGCTGGCGCTGCCCGCCGGAGAGCTGGTCGGGCCGGCGCGCGCCGAGCCCCTCGAGCTTCACCAGCGCCAGCATCTCCGCGACGCGGCGAGCGATCTCGGGCCTGGCTAAGCCCTCGCGCCTCAGCCCGTAGCCGATATTGTCGGCAACGCTGAGATGCGGAAACAGCGCATAGGACTGGAACATCATGTTGACCGGGCGCAGATGCGGCGGCACGGCAGTGATGTCGACGCCGTCGAGCAGGATCGCGCCGGAATCGGGCCGCTCGAACCCCGCCAGCATCCGCATCAGCGTGGTCTTGCCGCAGCCGGAAGGGCCGAGCAGGGCGAAGAATTCGCGCGGATAGAGCGAAAGCGACAGCCCATCGACCGCCGTCACGGGCCCGAAGCGCTTGGTGACATTGCGGAACTCCACCAGCGGGCGCGCCTGCGGGTCGTTCCAGGGCTGGAAGGCGCGGCGCACGCTGCCCGGCGAGGCCTTGCGCTTGGCGAACGTCCCCTGCCCCATTGCCGTGCTCACCTGGCCCCGTTCACGTGCCGCTCGCTCACTTGCCGCCCGGTCACTTGCCCGTCTTGACGCGGGTCCAGAGCCGGTTGACCAGCCTTTGCGACTTCTGGTCGTAGGGCGTGATCGTATAGAGCCGCGCCATTACGGCTTCCGGCGGGTAGATGCCGGGATTGCCGCGCACCGAGGCCGAGAGCAAGGGCTGCGAGGCGAGGTTGCCATTGGCATATTGGATGAAGTCGGAGTTCTTCGCCGCCATGGCCGGGCGGTTGACGAAATCGATGAAGGCCAGCGCCGCCTCGGGGTTGCCCGCATCCTTCGGGATGACGAAGGAATCGAACCACATCAAGGCGCCCTCCTTCGGGATGGCATAGGCGATCTCGACCTTGTTCTTGGCCTCCTCGGCCCGCTTCCTGGCCTGCAGCACATCACCGGAATAGCCGACGGCGAGGCAGATATCGCCGTTTGCCAGCGCGTTGATGTATTCCGAGGAATGGAATTTCTGGATGTGCGGCCGGATCTTGCGCAGCAATTCGCCGGCCTTGTTGAGGTCCGCCTCGGCCTTGGAATCCGGGTTCAGTCCGAGATAGCGCAGAGCGGCCGGGAACATCTCCTCGACGGCATCCAGCACATGCACCCCGCAATTTGAGAGCTTCTTGAGCTGCTCGGGCTCGAAGATGATCTTCCAGCTGTCGATCACGGCGTCTGGCCCGAGCCGCTCCTTGATCTTGGCGACGTTGTAGCCGATGCCGGTGGTGCCCCACATATAGTTGACGGCGTATTTGTTGCCGGGATCATATTTGGCGAGCCGCCCTTGAATCTCCGGCCAGGCGTTTTTCAGATTCGGAACCTTGCTGGCGTCGATCGGCGCATAGAGCCCGAGCGGGATATGGCGCGGCAGGAAGGAGGCCGTGACCACGATCAGGTCATAGCCGGTCTTGCCGGCGAGCAGCTTGGTCTCGACCGTCTCCATCTGGTCGAAGGTGTCGTAGACGACTGTGATCCCGGTCTCCTTCTTGAAGGCATCAAGCACTTCGGGATCGACATAATCGGACCAGTTATAGATCCGCAGCTCCTTGGTCTGCGCGTTTGCAGCGCCCCCAGCGAGAAGCGCGAACCCCATCGCCGCGCCCGCAAGAACTCCCTTCGCCCAACCACACTCAGTCATCGAAAGCCTGCTCCCCCTTGTCGCAATCGCCGCGCAAGCTAGAGCAGGATACGAAAAAGTGGAAACCGGTTTTTCGCATCAATCCTGCTCTAACTCTTTGATGAGAGACGGATTCAGATGTCAGATGGGATCACTTTGTGAGCCCATCTGACATCATCCGGCTCTTGCAGCTTGCTCGCGCGCCTCAAGTCATTGTGATCGCGGCACGACGCGCAGTCGTCGCGGCCGCGACCTTGCGATGCAACATGGCGGCCACATATCCTGGTGGATGCATCACCTGCGCCGCTTCCTCACGTTTTTTGCCATCCTGTTCCTGCTGCCGGTGGCGACCCACGCCGCCTGGTGGTCGTTGCAGGCCAATGCCAGCGACTGGCGCGGGGCCGACTGGTCAAGCGCCAGGCTCCTGCCGACAGCCGCGAGCGAACCGGAGGCGGTGGTACATGTCTTCGCCGCCCGCGTCGGGCGCTGGCGCGGCATCTTCGCGCATCATTCCTGGATCGTGGTGAAGGAGAAGGGCGCCGGCACCTACACCCGCTTCGACGTCGTCGGCTGGGGCACGCCGGTGCGCGTCAACCTGCGCGAGGCCGATGGCCGCTGGTTCGGCAACGCACCTGAACCCGTCGCCGAAATCCGGGGCGAGCAAGCCGAACGCATGATCCCGCGCATCCGCGCCGCCGTTACCGATTACGCCTATCCCGCGCCGGGCAGCTATCTCGCCTGGCCCGGCCCGAACTCGAACAGCTTCGTCCAGCATGTGCTGGCCGAGGTTCCCGAACTCTCCCAGGCCCTGCCGTCGACGGCGATCGGCAAGGATTGGCGCGATGAGGGGCTCTTCGCCGGGTTCACCCCGAGCCGCACCGGCGTGCAGGCCTCGCTCTTCGGCCTTGCCGGCGTGACGCTGGGCTGGGTCGAAGGCGTGGAGCTCAACCTTCTCGGCCTCGTCGCCGGCCTCGACCTGCGCCACCCCGCCCTCAAGCTGCCGGGCTGGGGGCGCGTGGGTTTCTAGAGCCCTTGCTCGGAAATACCGCGTCATCCCAGGCGAAGCGGAGCGCCGGGATCCCAAGCGCGTCACGGTCGGGCTTGACCCGGCCATCTCGTAAACCAGAGCGCTCTGGCCAGGAGATTCTCTGGTCATGAGATTCTCGGGGCGCAAGCCTGACAATGACGCTCTCCAGCTGCCGACACGCTTGCGCAGCCCTATGACGAATGGTTAGTTTCAGCCCGCTGCCAACCGAAGCTGCCTGGCTCCAAGGGCCTGCCATGACGGAGCGATTGCATGCCGTGGCCTGATCTGACGATCGGCGGGCGCGATCAGCCCTCCTGGATCATCAAGCCGCGCGCCGACGCGCGCGCAAATCTGGCAGTCGTCTCGGAGCAGCCCGCAGCCAAAGGCCAGCCCGTCGCCCAGGACCATCGCCCGCCTGCCTGGCTGAGGGAAAGACCGCTCGATTTCGCGGCCTTCGGCCGGCAATTGAACAAGGCCTTGTCCAGCCATGCGCGCCTCGATGTCGAGGCCTGGCTGGCGCTGGTCGAGACCGTGCCCTGGTCGCTGCAGGACTATGTCTGGCGCGCCGCCGAGATCCGCCTGGGCAAGGTGGCCAAGGCTGCGCTGCGCAGGCGCGACAACCGGGCGCTGTGGGAGCAGATCGAGGCGGTGCGGCTGTGCAGGCCCGATGGCGGCAAGCTCTACTTTCAGACGCCGAAGCAGCAATTCGATGCCTACGCCGCCGTGTTCCGGCGTTTTGCGAGCCCGATGGCGCGAGCCTATTTCAGGGGCGGCATGGTCTCGCTTTTGTCCCTGCGCAATGAAACGAGTACGCTCGCGCATCACGGCGAGGGCTCCTATGACGACAGGCTCGTCGTCCTGCGCAGGATCGGATCGACAGGGATGTCGACGATCTTTCCGATTTGCACCGAGCCCGGCGCCCAGTATTCGCAACGTGCCTCCAGCCGGCAGGACCGGCGCTATGGCGGCGTGCATTTCAACAAGATCGACGGCGAAGACATCAACAGCGACAAGATCAGGGATCTCGGCCGGCTGATCGAGGGCACCTATCACTATTACGAGAAACCAGGGGGGCATGTCGGCGCCCGCGCCTTCCAGACCAAGATCACACAGGTCGTCGAGCGCGACACCGACGGCGACGGGCGCTTCACCACGGCCGACCCCAGCCGGATCGACCCCAGGAAGGCCGGCACCTCGATGTTTATCCACCAGGGCGGCAAGGACAGCGTGCTCGAGCCCGACACCTGGTCCGCCGGCTGCCAGACCATCCCCTCGAACCGCTTCAAGGCGTTCCTGGCGACGGTCGGAAAGCCGTCTTCGCTGTTCTACGTGCTCGTCAACGCGGCGCGCTGACGCCATGCCCACGCCGCCGATCGGAAAGAGCCTGTTGGGAAACTCCAGCCCTCATCCTGAGGAGCCGCGAAGCGGCGTCTCGAAGGATGCTCCAGATAGTTCCGGAGCCTCCTGGAGCATCCTTCGAGACGCCATTCCCAAGGGAATGGCTCCTCAGGATGAGGGCTCGGGGGGCCAAACAGCCTCTAAAAGCCTTCCTGCGCTAGCCGCGGCCATCATCGCCTCGGCCTGGTCGGTCGCGACGGCCTGCGCCCAGGAGCGCCCGATCGAGGCCCCGCCCGGCGAAACCGCCTGCGCGATCGGCGCCTTCGTCACCGAGACCGATCCCGCCGGCCTCAATGTCCGCTCGGGGCCAGGGACGGGCTTCGGCATCGTCGGGCGGCTGCCGCCCGTGACGCTCAGCAAGGAGATCGAAGGGCTCTCCGTGATGGTCGAGGTCGAGATCACGGCCGGCGCCAAGGGCTGGTTCCGCATCCGCAACGCCCGCGACAACGCGCAGCTGACCGGCGCGCGCGAGCGGGCGATGTATGGCGGGCGAGGCTGGGTCAGCGGCCAGAAGCTGACCGTCAAGACGCAAAGCCAGGCCGGCCGGGCCCAGCCGAGCGAGAAGGCGGCCATCGTGCTCGGCACTGAGGCCGGGCTGACGCTCGACAATGACGGCTTGCGGGCTGTAGGACGGCTGATCGGCTGCCAGGGCAAATGGGCCCTGGTCGAGTTCGGGCCCCTGCCCGCCGGCGACGCCCTGGGGCAGCGGCTCGATATCGCGCCCACCGCGCAGAGCGGGCTGCCGCCGGGCCGCTTCCGGGCCTGGCTCAACCAGATCTGCGCGATTCAGGAAACCAGCTGCAGCGGGTTCTAGAGCGTCGTGAATTGCCCCGCCACCGTCATTCCGGGGCAGGCCGCAGGCCTGAGCCCGGAACCCAGAACCGACGGAACTGGGATTCAGGCCTCATCATCGGCAGCGCTTATCTCGTCACCACCTGTGGTTCTGGGTTCCGGGCTCGACCCTACGGGTCGCCCCGGAATGACGGCGTGGTTCAGACTGAAATCATCAGCCTCCAACGCCGCCGCCTAGCATCCCGCCTCAGACCGCCTCCAGCGCCTGCGCCAGATCCGAGATCAGGTCCTCGATATTCTCGATTCCCACCGAGATGCGGATCAGCGCATCGGTCAGGCCGATCTCCTCGCGCAGTTCCCTCGCCACGCCCGAATGCGTCATCGCGGCGGGGTGCGAGACCAGCGTCTCCGTGCCGCCGAGCGAGACCGCGAGCTTCATGATCTGCAGGTTGTCGAGCAGCGCGAAAGCCTCCTTCTCGCCGCCCTTGACGTCGAAGGCGAAGGTCGAGCCGGCGGCCGTGCATTGCCGGTCGAACACCGCCTTGCGCGGGTCGCCATCCCGGAGATCGCCGAGATAATGCACCTTGGCCACCTTGGGATGGCTGGAGAGATACTCCGCCACCAGCTTGGCGTTCTCATTGGCGCGGCTCATGCGGATATCGAGCGTCTCCAGCGAGCGCATCAGCATCCAGCAGGAGTTCGGATCGAGCTGCGTGCCGAGCGAGCCGCGCCAGCTCTTGACCTGCCGCACCAGCGCGTCCGAGCCGCTGATCGAGCCGCCGACGAGGTCGCTATGGCCGCCGACATATTTGGTCAGCGAGAGCAGCGAGAGATCGGCGCCCTGCTTCAGCGGCTTCTGGTATTTCGGGCCGAGCATGGTGTTGTCGACCACGACGGGCGGGCGGTGGCCCTGGGACTTCTCCAGCTCATCGGCGATCATGGCGCAGGCGGCGAGATCGACCAGCCCGTTGGTCGGGTTCGCCGGCGTCTCGACCAGAATCATGCCGACGCGCCCCTTGGCGGCCGCGGCCTTGGCGGTGTCGCGCATCTGCGCGATGTCGAGGCCGTCGGTGAAGCCGAAGGGCGTGACGCCGAAGGCGCCCATCTGGTTCTTCAGCAGCGTCTCGGTGCCGCCATAGAGCGGGCGCGAATGGATGACGGTGTCGCCCGGGCGCAGGAAGGCGAAGCAGGTTGTGGCGATCGCGGCCATGCCGCTGGCGAAGACCGCGCATTTCTCGGCCTCGTCCCAGATCGCCAGGCGATCCTCGAGGATCTCCATATTGGGGTGGTTGAAGCGCGAATAGACCAGGCCCGGCTTTTCGCCGGGCTTGGGCCGGCGCCGGCCGGAGGTGAAGTCGAAGAAATCCTTGCCCTGCTGGGCGTTCTGGAAGACGAAGGTCGAGGTCAGGAAGATCGGCGGCTTGAGCGAGCCTTCCGACATCGCCGGCGAATAGCCGAAGCCCATCATCAGCGTTTCCGGATGGAGCTTGCGGTTGGCGATCCGGTCCTTGTGGTAGCTGTCTTCGCTCATCGATTATGTCCTCCGCGGCGGCACGGTTCGCCCATGGCTCGTGAGCGTCAGGTTACGCCTTTCGCCACGGCATTGCATGACCGATCATCATTGCCGTAAAGGCGCTTGATGCAGCTTTCTGCCAATGATGAGCCGAACAGGAGCAGACCATGCTCGATTCCATCGATCGCCGTATCCTCGCCGTGCTGCAGGAGGATGGCCGCATCACCAATCAGGAGCTGTCCGAGAAGGTCGGGCTTTCGCCGACACCCTGCCTGCGCCGGCTGAAGCGGCTGGAGGAGACCGGCGTCATCAAGGGCTATGCCGCGATCGTCGATGCAAAAGCCTATGGCCTGCCCTTCAGCGTCTTCGTCTCGGTGCGCCTGTCGCAGCAGACGCAGGAGAACATCACCGAGTTCGAGAAGGCCGTCGAAAGCTGGAGCGAGGTCACCGAATGCTATCTGATGACCGGCAGCCAGGATTATCACCTGCGCGTCCTGACCGACGGCATCGAGGGCTATGAGCGCTTCCTGAAGCAGAAGGTGACGCGCCTGAAATGCATCCAGTCGGTCGAATCCAATTTCGCGCTGGCCGTGATCAAGAAGCGCAACGGCCTGCCGCCGCTTTAGACATCGGCGCCACCCACGCCGTCATTGCGAGGAGCGAAGCGACGAAGCAATCCAGAGCGGCAGAGCTCGACGTCCCCGTGGATTGCTTCGCTGCGCTCGCAATGACGGCGTGGGTGGTCTCGCGATGGCAGCGCGGATGGCCTTGCTCCCTATTGCCCGCCGAACAGCGCCGCCGCTGCCGCACTCGCCATCTTCTTCTGCTCATGGGCGACGCCGGGCACGGTGATCTCGCGCCAGCGGCTTTCGACGCCGAGCCGCTTCGCCTCGACTGCTGCGACCGCGACGAAGTTCTGGCCGCGCGCGAAGCGGTTGGGGCCCTGCGCCTCCGCGCCCTTGCTCGTGTTCAACTGGGGATGGTTGGGGTCGACATCCTGATCGCCCAGCATGATCAGCAGAGGCTTGGCGAAAGCGGCCTTGAGGCTGGCATCCGTCGCCGGCGTGCCGTCGAGCGAATAGGGAAAGCTGAACCCACCCGCCGCATCCTTGCCGACGGGCAAGGTGTAATAGCCGGCATTGGCCGAGATCGCGGTCGAGAAGCGCGCCTGCGGCATCAGCATCACCATGCGGTGGACGAACTGCGCCCCGGCGGAATGGCCGAAGAGCACATAGCTCGAGCCCGAGACGCGGCCGCTCTTCAGGCCTGCATCGAAGAAGCGCTCGATCACCGCATAGAGCCATTTCGCATGGTCGGGCTCGCCCTGGACGCCACCCTGCTGGAACAGACGGGTCGGGAAGCGGTCCTTGTCGAAATGCGGTGCCGCAATCAGCAGCCCGTGGCGATCGGCCGATCCGATCCAGTAGTCGCGTGTATTGGCGGCGTTGCGCCCCAGGCCGTGCACCGCGATGACGAGCGGGCACGGCTTGCTGGCGCAGGCCTGCGGGACATAGGTCTCGATATTGATCGTTTCGCTCCCCGCCGGCGAAACGTCTTCATGCAGCACATGGCCGCGCCCGACCTCCTGGAAAGGCGTCAGGTCATGCGCCGCGAGGGGCGTCGCAAAGGGTATGGCAAGAGGCGTGGCAACGGATACGGAGATACAGGCGGCCAGCATCGCCGCCATCGTCGAGAGCTTGATCATCGTCAGTACCTTGCATCATCGCCCAGCGCGATCCTGCGTCGCGAGGCGATGACGGGCAAGCGCGATGGCTCATCTTGACGGCCTTCAGCGCTGAGCGATGGCGTTGTTCTCGCCCGTCATTCCGGGGCAGGCCGCAGGCCTGAGCCCGGAACCCAGAACCGATGCGTGTTGTCATGAAGCGAACCCGCGCCCCATGCCTTCTCAAGCGGCGGCATCGGTTCTGGGTTCCGGGCTCGATCCTTCGGATCGCCCCGGAATGACGGGGGAGCCTCGGTCGCAGGCCGGTCTCAAAACCCTCAGGCGCCCACGCGCTCCATCGCCCGGCGCACCACCAGCGTGACCTCGTTGTCGGAGAGGAAGAGGTCGTGGCGCAGCATGCTCCAGCCCCGCCCCGAGGTATCGGCGACGCGCACGCCCAGCGCCTCCAGCCGCGCGCGCTCCGCCGCGCCGGCGCGGGCAACGCCGCCGGCAATGCGGGCGGATACGGCGAGAGCCCGGTCGCCCGGATCGATGATCAGCGTCATGCGCTGCGCCAGCGGGCCGAGCTTCGAGACCGTCTGCTCGAAGGCGTCGATATCGACATCGGGCGAGGCGAAGACGATCGCGCCGATGCGCGAGGAGACGTCGGTCTCCGCACGCAATTCGCGCAGCGCCTCCAGCGTCAGGAAGGTGCCCATCGAATGCGCGACGATATGGATGCGCCCGACGGTGGGGTTGTTGACCAGGGCCCGCAGCGCCTGGACGAAACCGTCGCGCGACCAGAGCGCGCTTTCGCGGTCATAGCCATAGTCGAGCAGCGCCCCGCCGGACGGCCAGCTGAACAGGGCCGTGCGGCCCTGGAATTCGAGCGCATGCGAAAGCTGGGCCGCGCTGCGTGCCGCGGATTCGAAGGTCTCGTTGTAGCCATGCACGTAAAGCAGCACGTCGCGGCCGTTGACGGCCTCGGCGAAGCTGCGGGCCGCCCCCGTCGAGGTCCGGCGATCGAGCCCGAGAACGGCCCAATCGCCATTGACGACGGAGGAGACCCGGCCGGCGATGCCGCGCCCGGGAGGAGAGAGCTGCGCCTCGGCGAAGGTCAGGGTCCCGCGCTCCGGACCGAAGAAGGGCTGGCCGCCGCCGGTCGGCTTGCGCGTGGTCACCACCAGGAGCGTCGGCTCCTTGCCCAGGGCGGATGCGTCCGCGCGCGTCGGCTCGGAAAAGGGCGAGACGGCGGCTTCGGTCTGCGCGCAGGCTGCCAGGGTCGTGGACAGCAGCGCGAGCAGCAGGGAGCGTCGGCAAAGGGATGCGTGCCGCAAATCTGGCATGGGTGGAGACTATCCAAAGCGTCAGGAGGTGGCCGAGTTGGCCAGCACGGCCTTAACGCCACGCTAACGCGGCCAGATTGCGGCGTGTTCGAGGCTGATCAGGATTGGAGCCTGATTGGGATGGGAGGCTGATTGAATTTTCGAGCCCTCATCCCAATGGCTCTCTCAGCGGCCGACGATCGCAGCCGGCGCCGTGACTACGAGATTGACCGTCGATCCGACCGTGCCGACGACGCCGCTGGCAACGTCGCCGAGCTTGTCGCCCAGGCCCGGTCCCGCCGTCGCGATGCCCTTGTCGGCCTCGAGGCGGCGGCCGATCAGTTGCACGACCTTGGGCGAGGCGGCGAATTTCGCGTGGTTCAGGCTGTCGCTTGTCGAGATGTCCGAGATGTCAATGATGCGCGCGCCGAGCTTTTCCAGCTCCGCCACGATCTCGGTGTCCTTGGACGAGATCGCGCCCAGGCGCGTCTTGTCGCCGGCGAAGCGCCTGGAGAAGGCGAGCGCCCGGTCATCGGCCGAGACGAAGACCGTCACCGGCCGCTTGATCTGGCGCATCTGCGTCTTGAACACGTCGAGATCGACATCGGGCGCGGCGAGGATGATGTCGCGCAGCTTGCCGCCGAAGCCGCCGTCGCCGCGAATCGCGGCCTGCCGCACCGCCTCCAGCGTCAGGAGGGTGCCCATCGAATGGGCCAGGATGTCGATGCGCGTCGTACCGATCTCACGCGAGATGGCGCGGAGGTTCGCCTCCAGGAAATCGCGCGAATAGAAGGCGCTCTCGCGATCATAGGGGTATTGCAGGAGCTGGCCCCGCGAGGGCCAGGTGAACAGCACCGGCACGCCCTTGAAGCCGGAATCATGGACGATCTGCGCGAAGCGATAGGCCGCATCGGCGAAATTCGTGTTGTAGCCGTGTACGAAGACCAGCACGTCGCGCTCGGAGGCCGGGCGACGCATGATCTCGCGCCTGACCTCGGCGACGACCGGCGACAGGTCGAGGCGGTCGACCTCGACGACAGCGAAATGCTTCGCCGGATCAGCTGCAGCGCCGGCATCGGGCAGTTCGAGCTCGCCGGACTTGTGGCTGCGCGGAACGGTGATGTTGAGCTTGGCGAAGCCGAGCGCCAGCCCGCGCTCGCCATTGAAATATTCCGGCAGGTCGGAGGATGCCCGCGTGGTCGCGACGAACATGCGGACCTTGCCGACGATGTCGCCCTGTTTCTCCGAGGCGGTCAGCAACAGGGTTCGCGACTGCCCGCCACAGGCGGAGAGCGCCAACGCAGCCAGCAGGAGCACCGGGGCCAAACGAAACTGCAACAGCACACGCCTCATCCCGCATAGCTCTCACCCAGGCCGCGCATGATCAAGATGTATCCATGACACAGTGACGACGGATCGACGCCTTGTCGGCCAAGCCTTGTCGCCCATGCCCAAGCCTTGTTAGCTCAGCGCCATGAGCGATGCTTCCTCCCCCGCTTCCGTCTCCTCCGCGTCCGTCCCGGCGCTTGGCGAGGCGATCCTCGCCGGCGAACGGGCGGCGCTGGCGCGCGCCATCACCTTGGTGGAATCGCGCCGGGCCGATCACCGGCGGCAGGCGCAGGCCTTGATCCAGCAGCTCCTGCCCAAAGCGGGCAAAGCGATCCGCGTCGGCATCACCGGCGTGCCGGGCGTCGGCAAATCGACCACGATCGACGCGCTCGGCAGCTATCTCACCGCCAAGGGCCACAAGGTCGCGGTGCTGGCGGTCGATCCGTCCTCGACCCGCAGCGGCGGCTCGATCCTCGGCGACAAGACCCGGATGGCGCGTCTCGCGGTCGACCCATGCGCCTATATCCGCCCCTCCCCGTCTTCCGGCACGCTCGGGGGCGTCGCGGCCAAGACGCGCGAGACCATGCTGCTCTGCGAGGCGGCCGGCTTCGACGTCATCCTGGTCGAGACCGTCGGCGTCGGGCAGTCGGAGACGGCGGTCGCCGATCTCACCGATTTCTTCCTGGTGCTGATGCTGCCCAATGCCGGCGACGAATTGCAGGGCATCAAGAAGGGCATCATCGAGCTCGCCGACATGATCGCGGTCAACAAGGCCGATGGCGCGGGCGCCGCCGCAGCGCGGGCGGCGGCCGCGCAATACCAGGCGGCGCTGCATATCCTCGCCCCCGCCTCGCCGCTCTGGTCGCCGCCCGTCATCACCATCTCCGGCCTGACCGGCGAGGGGCTCGAGGCGCTCTGGAGCAAGGTCGAGGCCCATCGCGCCCGGCACGAGGCGAAAGGGCTGATCGCGGAGAAGCGCCGCCGGCAGGATGTGAAGTGGATGTGGGCGATGGTGCAGGACCGGCTGCAGGCAAGACTGCGCCACGACCCGGCCCTGAAGGCGCGCACGCCAGAGCTGGAGGCGGCGGTGGCAGCGGGCAGGCTCGCGCCGACGCTCGCCGCCGAAGAGATCGCCCAGGCGCTCGGGCTGTGAGAGCCTGCCGGAAGCTTGATGATTTTCACCGGAACCACGCGTCATTCCGGGGCTTCGCGCAGCGAAGAGCCTGGAACCCAGAACCGCTGTCACTGCCGAACGAAGCGACCCGGTCGCGTACTCTTTCTTTTCCACCTGCGGTTCTGGGTTCCGGGCTCAGGCCTACGGCCTGCCCCGGAATGACGGTAGTGGTTCCAACGTGCTCTCAGGCCCGGACACCATCCCAAGGCGGGACAGCAGCCACGGCACGCCGCTTGAAGCACCCGGCGCTCACGGAGGCTTCGATGGCTCTATCCCGGCGTTCCCTGCTGGCTGCGGCGCTTTTTGGCACAGGCATGGCCCATGCACCCGGCGTATCGGCGCAAGCGCCCAAGCGCGCGGCGGGCTCCGCCGCGCTCGGGCAGTTCGGCCTGGAGGCGGCGCAGTTCGGCCTGCGCGCGGGCTCGCCGGACGACCAGTCGCGCATGCTGCAGAACGCCCTGATCGAGGCGGCCAGGCGCGATGCGCCCCTGATCGTCGCGCCCGGCCGATACCGCATCGCCAATGTGACCCTGCCCGAGGGCGCCCGGCTGATAGGCGTCCCTGGCGCAACGCAGTTCACGGCTGCGCAGGCCGGCCCCATCCTGCTGGCGCGCGGGATCAAGCGCGCCGCGCTCGTCGGCATCGGGCTCGATGGGTTGGATATCCGCATCGCCCAACGAAGCGGCCTGCTGAGCGCCGACGAGGTGCTGGATCTCAGCCTGCAGGATTGCGAGTTCACCAATGCCGGCTCGATCGGCCTGAGACTGGACCGCACGGGCGGCCGCATCCTGGGAAACCGCTTCCGCAGCATGCGCGAATCCGCCCTGTTCTCGCTGGATTCGCGCGGGCTCTCGATCGAGCAGAACCAAATCGAGGATTGCGGCAATAACGGCATCCAGCTCTGGCGCAGCCAGCCCGGCGACGAGCAGTCGATCATTCGTGGCAACCGCCTCAACCGCATCCGCTCGGATGCCGGCGGCGACGGCCCCAACGGCAACGGCATCAGCCTGTTCAAGGCCGGCGGCGTCATCATCGAGGGCAACAGCCTGCGCGATTGCGCGCTGACCTTCATCCGCAACAATTCCGGCTCCAGCGTGCAGATCATCGGCAATCAGGGCCGCCGCTGCGGCGAGACCGGGCTCTATGCCGAATTCGCCTTCGAGGGCGCGCTCATCACCGGCAACCTCGTCGAGGATTGCGCGCAAGGGATCAACGTCACCAATCTCGACCATGGCGGCAGGCTCAGCGTCGTCGCCAGCAACATCATCCGCAACGCCCGGAAGGGTTTTGCGCCGAAGGGCAAGGAGCTCATCGGCGGCGCCGGCGTACATGTCGAGGCGGAAGCGGCGGTGACCGGCAACGTCATCGAAGACGCCAGCGATATCGGCATCTCGCTCGGCTGGTCCTGGGGCATGCGCAACCTCGTCGCGACCGGCAATATGGTGCGCAAGACCGGCATCGGCATCTCGGTCTCGCTGGTGCCGAAGGAGCGCAACGCGCTGATCGCCAACAACACCATCGCGGAGGCGAGGAGCGGCGCGGTGGTGGGAACCGAATACGGCCGGGCCGTGACCGGCGATCTGACGAAGACGGCCGATGCCAGGGCCGCCGGCGTCAAGGTGGAGAACAACGCGGTCGGCTGAGGCGAAACCAGGGCGCAATGAAACACCGCCGTCATTCCGGGGCAGGCCGCAGGCCTGAGCCCGGAACCCAGAACCGATGCGCGCGACGTTTGAGGCTCGCCATGCGAGCGCGTTATGGAGAACCCGCATCGGCTCTGGGTTCCAGGCTCGATCCTTCGGATCGCCCCGGAATGACGGCAGTGTTTCCCGCAAATCGTTAGACGCTGGCGCCGGGTCGCAGCGCCCCGACGGCCTCGTCGACGCTGTGGAAGAGATGGTCCTGGCCGATCGCGGCGACGACGCCGAATTGCTGCAGGGCCTGGCGCGCCCGCACCGATTCGACGCGGGCGATCGCAAAGGCGATGCCCCGGTCGCGGCAGACACCGGCCAGGGCCAGGAGCGATTGGGCGGCGGTGTAGTCGATCGCGGCGATGCCACCCGCCTCGAGGACGAGGAGCGCCGGGCGCTGACGTTCGAGCAGGTCCAGCATGCCGTGCTGGAAGCTCTGCGCATTGGCGAAGAGCAGCGGCGCCTGGAAGGCGACGACGAGGACATCGGGCACCGGTTCGGTCTCGCCGCCCTCGCCCGGCGGCCACCAGATCGTCGTCCCCGCGATCTTGCTGAACTCGATCGGCTGGCTGCGCGTCGTCATCCAGACGCCGTGGATCAGCGACAGGCCGACGCCAATGGCGACGCCGGTCTCGATCGGCAGCAGGATGATTGCGAATGCGGTGCACAGGATCAGGGCGAATTCGGCCGGCGCCTGCCGCGCTATGGTCAGGATCGTGCTGAGCCGGAAGATCCGCTGCGCGACGCAGAGCAGGACGCCTGCCAGCGCGGCCTCCGGCACATGGGCGAGCAGCGCGCCGCCCGCCAGCGCCAAAGCGAGCACCAGGGCTGCCGCCGTCAGCGCGCCAAGCTGGCTGCCACCGCCGCTTTCGACCACCACCGCGGTGCGCGGCGGGCTCGCATTGACGGGAAAGGCGCCCGCCAGCCCGGCGAGCAGATTGGCGGCGCCCAGGCCGAGGAAGTCGCGGTCGACATTGGCCTCCCGCCCGTCGGGATCGCGGAAGGAGCGGCTGACGGTCGCCGTCTGCATCATGACGACCAGGCTGATGATCAGCGCCAGCGGCAGGAGCTGCCGGAAATCCTCCCAGCCCAGATCCGGGCTGAAGCGCGGCGGCAAGCCCTCGGGCAGGACGCCGAGGACCGCGACGCCGCGCGCCTCGAGCCGAAACAGCATCACCGCCATCGTCGCCAGCCCGAGCGCGATCAGCGCGCCCGGCAAGCGCGCGGTGATGCGCTCGCAGACCAGCATGATCGCCAGCACGGACAGGCCGATCGCCGTCGACACAGGGTTGATCGCGCCTCTTTGCGCATAGATCTCCTGAACCTGCGAGACGAGCTTGTGGCTGCCGCCGGGAAGGCCGAACAGGCCAGGCAATTGCGACACCAGGATATGGATCGACACGCCGGCCAGGAAGCCGGTGATGACGGGCGTCGACAGCAGAGCCGCGATCCAGCCGAGCCTCAGCACGCCGCTGAGCAGCAGCAGCACGCCGACCAGGAGCGCCAGCGTCGGCGCTGTGTGGCCCAGATTGCCGCCGCTGCCGGCAAGTGCGGCGAGCGCTCCGGCGAAGATCGGCGTGATCGTCGAATCGGCACCTACGGTGAGGAGGCGGCTGGCGCCGAAGACGGCGAAGCCCAAAGTGGCCGCAACGAAAGCGAAGAAGCCGATCTGCGGCTCGAAGCCGCCGAGACGCGCGGTCGCCATCTGCTCGGGAATGGTGATCGCCGCGAGCGTCAGCCCGGCGACGATGTCGCGGCCGAGCCCAGGGAAGCGCGATGCCCCTACCCCGGGCGCCGGCTCAGCCGCGATGCTTCGTTCAGAACCCGGCGAGATCGGGAGTTGCGGCATGGCCATGCACCGTCATCGGGCTGCGAGGATCGTCCCGATCAGGCGGGATGGCAATCCGTCGCGTCGCTCAGAAGCCGGCCGCCCTCACCCGCCCGACCTCGATGCCGTTCCAGTTCTTCAGCACGCTTTCGCGCAGCGGCGCGAAGGCTGTCGCCTCAGCCTCGTCCAAGGGCAGGAAGCGCGCGATCAGCGCCGCCATGACGACCTCGGCCGCCCGTCCTGCGCCATCGTCGCATTTCAGCGCGATGCCGTAGCCGAGCTCCGGCAGCGAACCGCAATAGACGCCCTCGGCGCCCGTCTTGATGAAGGCGCGCTCGCGCAGCTGCTCCATCGCGCGGGTGTCGAAGCGCCCGGTTCCGGCCACCATGAAGGGATGGGCCGCCACCGCCTTGCGGATGCGGGCCGCAGCCTTGGCGCGCTCCGGGCCGAGGCCATGGCCGGTGCCGAGGCGGGCGAAACCGAGCGCCAGCGCCTTCAGCGGCACGGCATAGGAGGGGATCGAGCAGCCATCCGTGCCCATCCGTTCACTTGTATGCGCTGCACCGGTGACGCCTTCCAGCGCCCCGCGCACCGCCTGCTGCACGGCATGGCCAGCCCCGACATAGCCGGCAGGATCCTCGTCCAGCCCGCAGGCGAGGCAGACGAAGCCGGCATGCTTGCCCGAGCAGTTGTTGTTCAAGGCGCTCGGCTCGGCGCCTGCCCTGGCGATGGCGCGGGCGGCGGCCTCGTTCATCGGCCAATGCGCGCCGCATTCCAGGCAGCCGGCATCGCGCCCGGCCTTCCTGAGCATGGCGAGCGAGGTCTCGGCATGGAGCGGCTCGCCGGAATGGGAGGCGACGGCGAGCGCGATTTCCGGCTCGCTCAGGCCGTAGCGATCGGCCGCGCCGCTCTCGAACAGGGGCAGCGCCTGGATCGCCTTGACGGCCGAGCGCGGGAACACCGGCCGCTCGACATCGCCGGCCGAGAAGACCACGCCGCCATCGGCATCGACGACGATCAGCGCGCCGCGATGGCGCGACTCGACGGTGTTTCCGCGGGTGACCTCGGCGAGAACGGGATTTTCCATGGCAGGCTCCGATATCCGGCGGGCCAATCTTCGACAGGGTCATGCGGCCGGCGCGTGGCCTTGTGGCGTTTGGCGCTCGACCTGTCAAAAGCGATGGCGCAAACTGGCGCGGCCTGCGATGGAAGCGGCGCGCGCCCGCGCCGATCCGGGCTGCAAACAGGAACCGGGAAGCCTTCGAGCCGCTGATGCCAGAGACTGCAACCTCGCCGGACTACGAGACCGAATACAACAACCGCGCCCGCGTGCCCGAGCATCCCGGCATCATCGCCGGCTGGGCCAGCGACGCGGCCGCCTATCGCGAGGGCGCCGTCTGCGAACTCGGCGTGTCCTATGGCGACAGCGCGCGCCAGTATTACGACCTGTTCAAGCCCCAGGCCGTCCGCGGCAACGCCATCGTCATGTTCATCCATGGCGGCTACTGGCAGGCGCTCGATCCGGGCTTCTTCTCGCATATGGCGCGCGGGCTGAACCAGCTCGGCGTGCCCGTCGCGGTCGCGGGCTATGATCTCTGCCCGCAGGTCGATCTCGGCCACATCGTCTGGGAGATGCAGCAGGCTGCCGCCGCGCTGTGGCGGCGTTTCAACCTGCCGGTCGTTGCGGCCGGCCATTCCGCCGGCGGACATCTCTCGGCCTGCCTGCTCGCGACCGACTGGAAGAACGTCGCTTCCGACCTGCCGGAAAAGCTCGTGCCGGCGGCTTATGGCATCTCCGGCCTCTACAATCTGAAGCCGCTGACCGAGACCAGCATCAACGGCGCCCTGAACCTCGACATGGAAGCCGCCGAGCGCGAAAGCCCGCTGTTCTGGCCGGCGCCTTCCGGCCTCGTCATGGATGCGGTCGTCGGCGGGGCCGAGAGCGAGGAGTATCTCAAGCAGAGCCGCCGCATCGTCGATGTCTGGGGCCTCGAAGGCGTGCGCACACGCTATGGCGAGATCGCCGGGGCCAACCATTTCACGGTGCTCGCCGACCTCACTGACCCCGCAAGCGCCATGAGCCGCAGGCTCGCCGAACTCGCCGGCGCTTGATCTGACCATGCCGGAGGCTCTATCCAGAAGTTGAGCGTCCGTTTCGACGCCTCCAGCCCTCATCCTGAGGAGCCGCGCAGCGGCCTCTCGAAGGATGCTCCAGATGGTTCGGGAGCCTCCTGGAACATCTTTCGAGACGCCATTCCAAAAGGAATGGCTCCTCAGGATGAGGGCTGAGGGTTGTTTCCACAAAAGCCTCTGATGAGTTGCGGAGCCCCACGATGCAGACCTTCTTCGTCGAGATCAAATGCAAGCTCGGCAAGACCTATGCGGTCGCCAGCGAACTCGCCGACCGCGAGATCGCCTCGGAAATCTACTCGACCGCCGGCAATTACGACATCCTGGCGAAGTTCCATGTCGCGGCCGATGTCGATATTGGCCATTTCATCGCCCAGAAGGTGCAGTCGATCCCGGAAATCTCCGACACGCACACGATCATTACGTTCAAGGCGTTCTGAGCGGAGACGTAGGCTCTCCGCCACGGCTTAATCTCACGACGCTCGGCGACCACGTTATTCTCTGCCGTCATTCCGGGACATGGCGCAGCCATGGGCCCGGAACCCAGAACCGATGCGTGTCGTCGTGAAGCGAGCCGGCCCCCCCTTGCCTTCTCAAGCAGCGGCATCGGTTCTGGGTTCCGGGCTCGATCCTTCGGATCGCCCCGGAATGACGGCAGAGAATAGCGCCATCGCTCAGCGCTCAAGGCCGTCAGAGCAAGCCACAACGAGCAATTCAGGGCATCGTCGCCAGCCCCGCGTTCAAATCGCCGAGAGCTGCCAGGCATATTGGTAGCTGCCATATTCGGTGCTGGTCACGCCGTTGCGTTCGGTGCCGGGGAATTTTTCCGGCGGCGTCACCACCGTGACCCGGAAAACGCCGGTCTTGCCGGGCTTCAGCAGCCCCATATGCACGGCGGCAGCCCCAAGCGCCGAATCGCCGCTATAGATATCCGTGCCCCAGAGCTGGCCTTCGACCACGCCCGTAATGCGGAAATAATAGACCGCACCAACTTTTTCGCAGAGTCCGTGCATGTTCGGCGGCGCCTCGGAGGCGACGGAGTTCTGATCGAGCAGCTTCTTGAGCTGCCGGCGCGACAGCTGTCCGCGCCGGTCGAAATAGGCGATCAGGTCCTGGACGACTTTCATGGCAAGCCTCCTTTCACGGCATGTCTCCCGGCTCCAGGGTGATGACCCGCCCATAGGGCGGCTGGAAGGTCGAGGAGGGTTTCGGCAGCACCCAGAGCACCGCATAGGGAACGGGCTCGGCCGGGTAGGTGATGTCGCCATCGGTGATGACGACCGCGGCGGTCACACGCCCATCCTCGGCCAGAGCGGCGAGCGCCGGCGTCAGGTCGCTGCCGCCATAGCCTGAGATCTCGTAAGTCGCGAGCCCGCCCGGCGAGAGGATTTCGTCGGAGGTCACGACGGTATCGCACTGCACGACGCGGATCTCGTCGACCCCGGCCACATCGCAGAAATCGGCGATGGCGCCGAGCACGAGCGGGATCTCGTCCCCCATCGAGGCGCTGGTGTCGAGGATGACGTTGAGCATCCAGGAATGGCGCTTGCGGCCCGGCATCACGAGATCGGTGCGGTCGTTGCCGCGCCGCGAGGCGCGGGTGAAGCTCCGCTCGCCCGGTGCTGCGCCTTCGAGCCAGATCTGGAGCGCGACATGCCAGGGCGTGCGGTAGAGGCCGCGCTGTGCCTGGACATGCTGCTGCGAACCACCCGGCCCGTCACCGCGTCCGCGCATCGCGCCCATCGCCTTGGCCAGCACCATGCCGCGCCCGGCCAGATCGCGGATCGCCCGGCTGCGCTCAGCCTGGTCGGCCGTGTCCTGCGGGAAAAGCTCGCGCTCGCGCCTGGCGTCGAGCGCGTCGCCCATCGTGCCGTCGGGCGCCTGCCGGGCAGCGCCGAGCACCTGCTCGACGGTCGCGACCTGTCCCTCCCAGACCTGCGTGCGGGAGGACATGAAGTGGCTGCTGCGGCGCATGTCGAGGACGATCTCCTCGGCCGATTTCTCGCGCGCGCCGGGCATGTCGAGCCCGCCCGCCGGGATCGTCACCGTGCCCAACGCCTGCCGCAGGATGTCGTTGAGGATGTAGTCATGGGCGTAGTTGAACTCGAGCGCGGCGCTGCCGCGCGCCCGGTCATGGGTGCGCAGCGCCAGATGCAGGAGCTCGTGGGCGAGCACGAAGACGAGATCGTCGGCCGAGAGCCGCGCTGTGAAGGACGGGTTCACCAGCATCCGGCCGGAGGCGAAGACGCCCATCGTCGGCACGCGCGCATCGATCTCGACGCGCACCGCCGCCGCCAGGCCCGAGAGATGCGGAAACGGGACTGTCACCAGCCGCAAGCCCTTCGCGATCCGCGCGCGGGTGGCGCGTTCATCGGCAGGCCTCTCCGGAGCGCCGTTCATGCCGCCGCGACCTTGCGCAGGAGCGCGTGCATGGCGCGGTCGGCCCCGAGCGCGCCCCATGTCTCGACCATGTCGTTGAGCAGGAGGAGCTGATGCTCGCTGGAGAGGGCGCGCAGGAAGCGGTTGACGACATGCGGCCTGATGCCGTCAGCCCGGCCGTCGCGGACGAATTGGCGGATGCAGTCGAGGATGAACCAGCGCGCCGAATCGCCCTTGGGCAGGAGCTCCGGCTTGCGCAGATATTCCTCCAGCGGCCGCACGGCGCCGATCGAATCCTCCGCCAGCGCGCAGAACACCACCGCATCCTCCGGCGAGAGCCGCCCGAAAGCCAGCGCCCGGCGCGTCTCGTTGCCGAGCAGCCCGGCCTTCTGGGCCATGTCGAGCGCGCGCGACAGCAGCGCCCAGGCGCGCGGCGTCGAGAACGGCGTCGGCTCGGCCGGCACCGGGCGCATCAGGGCGTCGGGAATCGTCGCGATGAAGCTGCGGATCTCGGCCCGGACGCCGGCGCGCTGCGCCCAGGCGAGCCATTCCGCGACATCCACCCGCAATTGCAGGATGGTGACGCGGTTGACGAGGGCCGAGCTCATCGCCCGCACCAGGGCGCGGTCCTGCAGGCGGTTGCCCGCTGCGACCACCCAGGTGCCCTTGGGCAGGGCATGCTCGCCGAGCCGGCGCTCGAGCAGGAGCGAGTAGAACGCCTTCTGGACGTCGGGCGAGCAGGCCGGCAATTCATCGAGGAACAGGCAGAAGGGTTCAGGCTTCTCCGGCAGCAGGACGCGCGGCGGGCAGAAGACCGAGCGCTCGCCGATGATGCGCGGAATACCGCTCACATCCTCAGGAGCGATCTGCGTGCCGAGCAGCGAGCGGCAGGGCAGGCCGGCCTCGCGCGCCGCCTCATAAACCAGCTCGGACTTGCCCAATCCCGGGGCCGAAAGCAGCAGAAAGCTCTGCTCATGAGCCATGCACTGGATCAGTTGCTTGGCCTGACGCAGCGTGACGACTTCGTCGAAGGCTGAGCGCATTGCGTCCATCATCCCCTCCCAGGAAGAACCGCCAGGAACAGCCGGCCAATGACCGAGCGGCGGGCATGTGGGAACGATAATTCAGCGCAACCATGGCGCTCCAAGCGCATTATTTTTTCGCGATGCCGGCCTTGTTAAGCCGCCATTCATGCTGGGCTGGCGGCGGGCTTCCACGCTGCCTTCGGCAGCTGGGCTCGGTGCGGGTTCGAAGAATTTGCCTCGGCGCGAGCCCTTCATCTCCCGCCCGCGCTTGACGCCGCCGCTTTTCCGCGCGACCCCGTTTGCTCGGATTGACGGCGATGCGAAGGAAGCGTGGGGATGGCCAAGAGTACCTTGTCGGCGGATATGCGCTCGGGCGCGCTCGTCTACCATCGCAGCCCACGCCCCGGTAAGATCGAAATCCAGGCGACCAAGCCGCTCGGCAACCAGCGCGATCTGGCGCTGGCCTATTCGCCCGGCGTGGCTGCCGCCTGCGAGGCGATCGTCGACGATCCCAGCCAGGCCGCCGAACTGACCTCGCGCCAGAACCTCGTCGCCGTCATCACCAACGGTACCGCCGTGCTCGGCCTCGGCGACATCGGACCGCTCGCCTCCAAGCCGGTGATGGAGGGCAAGGCGGTCCTGTTCAAGAAATTCGCCGGCATCGACTGCTTCGACATCGAGGTCGAGCAGAAGAACATCGAGAAATTCGTCGAGGTCGTCGCGGCGCTGGAGCCGACCTTCGGCGGCATCAATCTCGAGGACATCAAGGGTCCCGAATGCTTCGAGATCGAGGAGCAGCTCAAGGCCCGGATGCAGATCCCGGTCTTCCATGACGACCAGCACGGCACGGCGATCATCGTCAGCGCGGCGGTGCTGAACGGGCTCGATCTCTCCGGCAAGCATATCGGCGAAGTCAAGATCGTCGTCTCCGGCGCAGGCGCCGCCGCGCTCGCCTGCCTCAACCTGCTGGTCTCGCTCGGGGCCCAGCGCCGGAATATCTGGGTCACCGACCTCGAAGGCGTGGTCCATAAGGGCCGCAACACGCTGATGGACCGCTGGAAGGAGGTCTATGCGCAGGAGACCGACGCCCGCACGCTGGCCGAGGTCATCGGCGGCGCCGACATCTTCCTCGGCCTCTCCGCGGCGGGCGTGCTCAAGCCCGAGATGGCCAAGCAGATGGCAGCCAAGCCCTTGATCCTGGCGCTCGCCAACCCCAACCCCGAGATCACGCCGGAGGACGCGCTCGCCGTGCGCCCGGACGCGATGATCTGCACCGGGCGCTCGGACTATCCGAACCAGGTCAACAACGTCCTGTGCTTTCCCTATATCTTCCGCGGCGCGCTCGACGTGCAGGCGACGACGATCAACGAGGCGATGAAGCTCGCGGCCGTGCGCGCCATCGCGGCGCTTGCCCGTGAGGCGACCTCGGACATCGCGGCGCGCGCCTATGGCGGCGAGGCCTCGACTTTTGGTGCGACCTCGCTGATCCCCAACCCCTTCGACCCGCGCCTGATCCTGCGCATCGCACCCGCCGTCGCCGAGGCCGCGATGGCGACCGGCGTGGCGCGCAAACCGCTCGAGGATGTCGAGGCCTATCGCGAGGACCTGTCGCGCTTCGTCTTCCGCTCCGGCTTCATCATGAAGCCGCTCTTCGCCCAGGCGAAGGCCGACCCCAAGCGCGTGATCTATGCCGAGGGCGAGGATGAGCGCGTGCTGCGCGCCGCCCAGGTCGCGCTCGAGGAAGGGCTCGCGGTCCCGATCCTGATCGGCCGCCCGAGCGTGATCGAGACGCGCATCGAGCGCTTCGGCCTGTCGATCAAGCCCGGCCGGGATTTCGAACTGATCAATCCGGAGGACGATCCGCGCTATCGCGACTACGTCCAGACCTATCTCGACATCGCCGGCCGGCGCGGCATCACGCCCGACGCCGCCCGCTCGCTGGTGCGCACCAACAACACGGTCATCGCGGCGCTGGCCGTGGCGCGCGGCGAGGCCGACGCCATGATCGCCGGGCTGGAGGGGCGCTATCTCTCGCGGCTGCGGCACATCAAGGACATCATCGGCCTGCAGCCCGGCGTCTGCGACATCTCGGCGATGACCCTGATCATCACCAACAAGGGCGCCTTCTTCCTGGCCGACACCCATGTGAAGGCCGACCCGACCGCCGAGGAGATCGCCGACATGACGGTGCTCGCGGCGAGCCATGTCGCGCGCTTCGGCATCGAACCCAAGATCGCCTTGCTCTCGCATTCGGATTTCGGCGCCGCCGACACGCCCTCCTCGCTCAAGATGCGCAAGGCTCTCGGCCTGATCCGCGAGCGTGCGCCGGAGCTGGAATGCGACGGCGAGATGGAGGCCGATACCGCGCTCGTCGCCATGGTGCGCGAGCGCGTGCTGCCCTCGTCGCGCCTGAAGGGCGTCGCCAACGTCCTGATTTTCCCCAATCTCGACGCCGCCAACATCGCCTATCAATTCGCCAAGGTGCTGGCGGACGCGCTGCCCGTCGGGCCGATCCTGATCGGCGCGGCCAAGCCCGCCCATATCCTCACCGGCTCGGTGACGGCGCGCGGCGTCGTCAACATGACGGCGCTGGCGGTGGTCGAGGCGCAGGAGCGGGCGGCAATCGCAGTGGCTGGCTAGACGCGTCATTGCGAGCACCCGGGTCTTGCCTCGGCAAGCCCGAGTCCAGGCTCCGCGAAGCAATCCAGGGGCCGTCGAGCGAAACCTCCTGGATTGCTTCGTCGCTCACGCTCCTCGCAATGACGGATCTTCGCGGAGTTTATCCTTGGGCCGACCAAAGGTCGGACCCGGGGGCGCAGCCCCGGAATGACGCCGTGGTTCCAATTCAAACCACCGGTCTCCAAGACCTGTTTTTCCGCCTTGGCAGGCGCTGAAAGCCGGGCTCTACTTCCCTGACGATGCCTGTGCGCCGCAGAGTCGGCCACCGCCAGGGGAGGCTTCCATGTTCGACGTCACGCGCCGCGCCGTGCCCTTCCTGCTTGCCGCAGGCTTTGCCATCTCCGGCGTGGCGACGGCCGCCGCTCAGGTGGTCTTCCACCGCGGCAATGACGGCGACCCCGAGACGCTCGACGCCCACAAGACCTCGACGGTCACCGAAGCGCATCTGCTGCGGGACCTCTCCGAGGGGCTGGTCATCCACAGCATGAAGGGCGAGGTCGTGCCCGGCGTCGCCGAGAGCTGGACGATGTCGCCGGACGGCAAGACCTACCTCTTCAAGCTGCGCAGCACCGCGAAATGGTCGAATGGCGACCCGGTCACTGCGTCTGATTTCGTGTTCTCGCTGCGGCGGATGGTGAACCCTGAGACCGGGGCGAAATACGCCAATATCCTCTATCCCATCCTCAATGCCGAGAAGATCAACAAGGCCGCTGCCGACACCAGGCTCGACGATCTCGGCGTGAAGGCGCTCGACGAGCACACCCTCGAGCTCAAGCTGGAGCGGCCGACGCCCTATCTGCTTGAACTGCTGACGCATCAGAGCGGGCTGCCGGTCCACCCGGCCTCGGTCGCCAAGTTCGGCAAGGATTTCGTCAAGCCGGAGAACTGGGTCTCGAACGGCGCCTATGTGCTGAAGGAGTTCGTGCCCAACTCCCATATCCGGCTCGACAAGAACAAGGCCTTCCACGACGCCGCCAACGTCAAGATCGACACGGTGATCTATTACCCCTCCTCGGATCTGGCTGCCGCGGCGCGCCGCTTCCAGGCCGGCGAATTGCACCTGACGACCGACATCCCGGCCGACCAGATCAAGCAGTTGCGCGAGAAGCTCGGCGACCAGGTCAAGGTCGCGCCCTATCTGGGCACCTATTTCCTGATCATCAACAGCGCCAAGAAGCCCTTCGACGATGTCCGCGTGCGCCGGGCGCTGTCATTGGTGATCGACCGCGAATTCATCGCCGACGAGATCTGGGGCGGCACGATGCTGCCGGCCTATGGCGTGATCCCGCCCAATATCGGCAATTACGGCGAGCGCGCCGAGGCCGACTTCAAGAACGCCTCGCCGCTCGACCGCGAGGACGAGGCGAAGCGGCTGCTCGCCGCCGCGGGCTTCGGCCCCGGAGTGCCGCTGAAAGTCCAGCTGCGCTACAACACCACCGACAACAACCGCCGCACCATGATCGCCATCGCCGAGCAGTGGAAGGCGATCGGCGTCGAAACCTCCTTCATCAACACCGACGGCAAGACGCATTTCGCCTTCCTGCGCGACGGCGGCGATTTCGACGTCGCCCGCTATGGCTGGATCGGCGATTATTCCGACCCGCAGAACTTCCTCTTCCTGTTCCAGAGCGACAATACCGGCTTCAACTCGGGCAAATACGACAACCCGACCTTCGACAAGCTGATGAAGACCGCCGCCGACGAGGTCGACCTCGCCAAGCGCGCCGCGATCCTGCGCGAGGCCGACGCGATCCTGGCAGCCGACGTGCCCTGGATCCCGATCCTGTATTATTCCACCAAGAACCTGGTCTCGCCCAAGCTGGTCGGCTTCGAGCAGAACCTGCGCGGGGCGATCCCGACGCGGTTCCTGAGCTTGAAGCCTTGAATCTTGCTGTCATTCCGGGGCGCGCCAAAGGCGCGAACCCGGAACCCACGACTGGACGGGCGTTTGCGACTGGTTTCGGCGCAAGTCTCACCCGGTCGTGGGTTCCCGGCTCGGCCCTTGCGGGCCGCCCCGGAATGACGCGGCGCGTCCGCTGATGCTCCCCTTCATCCTGCGCCGCCTCGCAACCGCGATCCCGACGCTCTTCGTCGTGGTGACGCTGTCGTTCTTCCTGATGCGCGTCGCGCCCGGCGGGCCGTTCGATCTCGAACGGCCGCTGGAGGCCAAGGTGATGGAGAACCTGCGGCGCATCTACCAGCTCGACCAACCGCTCTATCAGCAATACCTGACCTATCTCGGCGCGCTGCTGCGCGGCGATTTCGGCCCGTCCTTCTATTTCCGCGATTTCTCGATCGCCGAACTGTTCGCGCAGGGCCTGCCGGTCTCGATGCGGCTCGGCGCCTGCGCGCTGGCGCTCGCCCTCCTGATCGGCGGGCCGCTGGGAGCGCTTGCCGCCTTCCGCCAGAACGGCAACGCCGACCACGCGGTGATGGGCTTCGCCGCGGCCGGCATCACCATCCCCAATTTCGTCGTCGCGCCGGTGCTGCAGATCGTCTTCGGGCTGACGCTCGCCTGGCTGCCGGTCGGCGGCTGGAATGGCGGGGCCTTGCGCAACGTCATCCTGCCGGTCGTCACGCTGGCGCTGCCGCAGATCGCGGTGATCGCGCGGATGACGCGGGCGGCCATGATCGAGACCCTGCGCGCCAACCATATCCGCACCTTGCGTGCCCAGGGGCTCGACGGTTCAACGGTCGCACTGCATGCGCTGCGAGCCTCGGCCCTGCCGGTGGTCTCCTATCTCGGCCCGGCGGCGGCAGCCCTTCTCACCGGTTCGGTCGTGGTCGAGACGATCTTCGGCATTCCCGGCATCGGCCGCTATTTCGTCGAGGGCGCGCTCAACCGCGACTACACGCTGGTGATGGGCACGGTCGTCGTCATCGCCGTCTTCGTGCTGGTCTTCAACCTCGCGGTCGACCTGCTCTACGCCCTGCTCGACCCCCGCGTCAGGTTGGATTGAGCATGGCGCGATGAGCGATTCGCCTCTCACGCCCCTGCCCATGATCGGCCGCTCGCTCTGGCAGGATGCGCGCAACCGCCTGATGCGCAACCGCGCGGCGGTCGCGAGCCTGATCGTGCTGGGGCTGATGGCGCTCTCCTGCATCGCCGGCCCTTGGCTCACCGGCCACCCTTACGACCGGGTCTATCCCGACTATGTCCGCGTGCCCGCCAGCCTGGAGAGCTATCCGAAAGCCGATGCGATCCCCGCCGCCGTCCAGCGCATCGCCGCCCGCATCCGCGCGACGCCGGGCGATGTCGCGGTCGTGGGCGAAAGCCTGCGCCTGACGCTGACCTCGCCACGCCCGATCGACCAGCGCCTGCTGGTCTATTTCGACCGCTCCGACCAGTTCGGCACACCCCGGATCACAGCGAATGAAGAGGAGGGCCGCAGGCTTGCCCTCGAGGTCCCGCTCAAGCGTCAGCGCTTCCTGTTCGGCACCGATGCGAATGGCCGCGACCTCCTGACCCGCACCCTGATCGCGGGGCGCGTCTCGCTGGCCATAGGCCTGCTCGCGACCGGCGTCGCGCTGATCATCGGCGTGCTCTATGGCGCGGCCGCCGGCTATCTCGGCGGGCGCATCGACATGCTGATGATGCGCGTGGTCGATGTGCTCTACGCCCTGCCCTTCATCTTCTTCGTCATCCTGCTGGTGGTATTCTTCGGCCGAAACTTCATCCTGATGTTCCTGGCAGTGGGCGCGATCGAATGGCTCGACATGGCCCGGATCGTCCGGGGCCAGACGCTCTCGCTCAAGCGGCAGGAATATGTGCTGGCGGCCGAGGCACTGGGCGTCACCACGGGCGGCATCATCTGGCGCCACATCATCCCCAACACACTCGGCCCCGTGATCGTCTATGTCACGCTGCTGGTGCCCAAGGTCATCTTGCTGGAGAGCTTCCTGTCCTTCCTCGGGCTCGGCGTGCAGGAGCCGATGACGAGCTGGGGCGCGCTGATCTCGGACGGCGCGCGCGCCATCCAGGGCGCCTGGTGGATGCTGGCCTTCCCCGCAGCCTCCCTTGTGACGACGCTGTTTGCGCTCAACTTCCTCGGCGACGGCCTGCGCGACGCGCTCGACCCCAGGGATCGCTAGGATGACGACGGGCGATCCCATCCTCTCGATCCGCAATCTCCATGTCCGCTTCCGCAGCAATGACGGCATGGTCGAGGCGGTGCGCGGCGTCGATCTCGATGTCGGGGCCGGCGAATTCGTCGCGATCGTCGGCGAATCCGGCTCCGGCAAGAGCCAGAGCGTCATGGCCGCCATGGGCCTGCTCGCCAGCAACGGCGAGGCGACGGGCTCGATCCGCTATCGCGGCGCGGAACTGCTCGGCCTCAAGGCCGCCGCGCTCAACGCCTATCGCGGCCGCAAGCTCGCGATGATCTTCCAGGAGCCGATGACCTCGCTCGATCCGCTGTTCAAGATCGGCGCGCAGATCGCCGCACCCTTGCGCAAGCATCAGGGCCTGTCGCGCAAGGCGGCGCGCGCCAGGGCGCTCGAACTGCTCGAACTGGTCAGGATGCCGCGGCCCGAAGCCAGGCTCTCATCCTACCCGCACGAGCTCTCCGGCGGCCAGCGCCAGCGCGTGATGATCGCGATGGCGCTCGCCAACGACCCCGACATCCTGATTGCCGACGAGCCGACCACGGCGCTCGACGTCACCATCGAGGCGGAGATCCTGGCGCTGATCGCGGAACTGCGCCAGCGTCTCGGCATGGCGGTGATCCTGATCACCCATGATCTCGGCCTCGTGCGCCAGCATGCCGAGCGCGTCTATGTGATGAGGCAAGGCGAGGTCGTCGAGAGCGGGACGAAGCGGCAGATCATCAGCGCGCCCGCGCATCCCTATACCCGGATGCTGCTCGCAGCCGAGCCGGAAGGCCGCAAGGCGCCGCCGCCCGACGACGCGCCCATCCTGCTTTCGGCGCGGGATCTGCGCGTCAGCTATGATCTGTCGCGCGGTTTCCTGCGCCGCGAGACCGCCCTGCTCCACGCCGTGGACGGCGTCGACCTGACGCTGCGGCGCGGCCAGACCATCGGCATCGTCGGCGAATCCGGCTCAGGCAAGTCGACGCTCGGCAAGGCGGTGCTGAAGCTCGTGCCGTCGGCTGGCACGATCCGCTTCGAGGACCGCGCCCTCGCGCCGCTCGACCGCGCCGCGATGCGGCCCTTGCGCAGCAGCCTTCAGGTCGTCTTCCAGGACCCGTTCGGCTCGCTCTCGCCACGCCTGACGGTCGGCGAGATCGTCAGCGAAGGCCTGCTCGTGCATGCGCCCCATCTCACGCGCGCCGAGCGCGACCTGCGCGCCGCGCAGGCCCTGGCCGAGGTCTCGCTCGAGCCTGCCTTGCGCAACCGCTACCCGCATGAATTCTCGGGCGGCCAGCGCCAGCGCATTGCGATCGCCCGCGCCATGATCCTGCACCCCAAGCTCGTCGTGCTGGACGAGCCGACCTCGGCGCTCGACCGCACCGTGCAGAAGAGCATCGTCGCGCTGCTCAAGGACATGCAGGCCCGGCATGCCCTCTCCTATCTCTTCATCAGCCACGACCTTGGCGTGGTCCGCGCCATGGCGGACTGGGTCATGGTGATGAAGGATGGCTGCGTCGTCGAAAGCGGGCCGACGGAGGCGATCTTCGAGGCGCCGCAAGCGGATTACACGCGCCGGCTGATCGCGGCTTCGATCAAGGCTTGAGCGGAGATGTCGACCGCAACAACCGCTCCGTCATTCCGGGGCGATCCGAAGGATCGAGCCCGGAACCCAGAACCGATGCGGCTGCCTGAGAAGGCACGGGTCGCCGGGTCGCTTCACGAGGACGCTTAGCGGTTCTGGGTTCCAGGCCCATGGCTTCGCCATGTCCCGGAATGACGGTGCGGTGCCGTCGAAAACGCTCAGGAACGCCCGAGCACCTCCGGATTCATCACCCGGGTCGGCTTGCCGTCGAGGAAGGCGAGCGCGTTCTCGATGCTCTCGCCATAGTACTCGGCCAGGACCGGCGCGGCGGAATAGCCCTGATGCGGCGTCAGCACGACATTGGGCAAGCTCCGCAGCGGGTGATCGCGCGGCAGCGGCTCCTGATCGTAGACGTCGAGCGCGGCACGGATCGCGCCCTTGCGCAGATGCTCCAGCAGGGCGCCCTCGTCGATGAGCGGGCCACGCGCCGTGTTCACCAGGCAGGCGCCGCGTTTCATCGCGGCAAGCTCGGCCGCGCCGACGATGCCGCGCGTGCGCTCGGACAGGACGAGATGCAGCGAGACCACGTCCGAGGTCGCGAACAGTTCATCCTTCCCGACATAGGCTACGCCTGCGGCTGCGGCGGCCTCGGCGGTCAGGTTCTGGCTCCAGGCGACGACCTCCATGTCGAAGGCCTTGGCGTAGCGCGCCACGCGCTGGCCGAGCTTGCCGAGGCCGACGATGCCGAGCCGCTTGCCGGCAACGACATCTCCCAGCGGCAGGCCCTCATGCCAGCCGCCGGCCCGCATCAGCGCATCGGCCTGCGGCAGGCTGCGAGCATTGGCGAGAATCAGCGCGAAGGCGAGCTCGGCTGTTGCCGCACCGACATGTTTTCCGCCGGTGTTGCTGACGATCACGCCGGCCGCCGTGCAGGCGGCGAGATCGAGCGTCTGGGCGCGTCCGCCGGTCAGCGCCAGGAGCCTGAGCTTCGGCAAGCGGCCGATCAGCGACGCGCCGAAGGCCGTGCGCTCGCGCGTCGGGATGATGATCTCGGCGTCGGCCAGCGCGGCCGCGACCGCCTCCTCGCTGGCGAACGCCTGGCTCAGGAAACGAACGTCCGCCCGGGCCTCCAGCCCGGACCAGTCGGCGGATTGCCGGGCGACATGCTGGCTGTCGTCGAGGACGATGACGAGAGGACGGTTCATGCAGACTTCCTTCACTTCAGCTCGGCCGCCTCAGCTGCAACGCATCCTACTCTCGCGGCGCGGGCACAGTGTTGCGCGCCGCGCTGATCCGCAAGCCGGCTTTGAGGCTCGCCTCGCCGGAAAGGCTCGGCTAGGAAAGAGGGCTATCCCCAAGCCCTCCGATCCAAGAGTCTGCCCCATGAGCCGCATCGTCTACGTCAATGGCGAATACCTCCCCGAGGAAGAGGCGAAGATCTCGGTCTTCGATCGTGGCTTCATCTTCGCCGACGGCATCTACGAGGTCTCGGCCGTGCTCGGCGGCAAGCTCGTCGATTGCGAGGCGCATCTGGCACGGCTCGAGCGCTCCTGCGGCGAGATCAACCTGCCACTGCCCTGGTCGCGCACTGAGCTGGTCGCGATCCATGAGGAGATGATCAAGCGCAACGCCCTCGACGAGGGCGGCGTCTATCTGCAGGTCACGCGCGGTGCGGCCGACCGCGACTTCGCCTTCCCCAAAGACATCAAGCCGACGCTGGTGCTGTTCACCCAGGCGCGCAACTATGTGAATGCGCCGACCGTGAAGACCGGGATCAAGGTCGTGACCTTCCCTGATCTGCGCTGGGAACGGCGCGACATCAAGAGCGTCGGCCTGCTCGGCCAGGTGCTCGCCAAGCAATATGCCGCCGAGCAGGGCGCCAATGACGCCTGGCTGGTCGAGGACGGCGTCGTCACCGAGGGCGCCTCGGCAACCGCCTGGATCGTCAAGGGCAAGACGCTGATCTCGCGCCCGCTCTCCAACAAGGTGCTGCCCGGCATCACGCGCAAGGCCGTGCTCGCCTTCCTGGCCGAGACCGACTTCACCTTCGAGGAGCGGACCTTCACCCTCGAGGAGGCGCTCGACGCCGAGGAGGCCTTCATCACCTCCGCCACGGCCTTCGTCATGCCGGTGACCTCGCTCGACGGCCACACCATCCATAACGGCGCGCCGGGACCGACGACGCTGCGCCTGCGCGAGATCTATGTCGATTTCGCTCGGAAGGGCGGCGTTCTGGGGTGAGAACGGCCCCGGCGCATCCCGTGTTCAACAGTCTCCGAGTTTGTTGAACACGGGCAGGGCTCTTGACCAGTGCGCGACAACTTGCCGTCTCCCTCCGGAAGAGGGTTCCCCCACGCCTGTCGGCGCGCGCTTTCCCTTCTCCCCTCGCGGGAGAAGGTGGCTCGGCGAAGCCGAGACGGATGAGGGGGCGCTCGACGATTACCGGTTTGCCTTGCGACGCTAATCGGAAAGGGCACGGCGCCCCCTCATCCGGCGCTCCGCGCCACCTTCTCCCGCGAGGGGAGAAGGGAAGAAGCGCTCTTCCTCGCCTGGTCGCGGCCTTGCCTGGGATTGGCATGGATCGTGATCCAAAGTCGGAAACATCCGATTTGGATTGGAGAGGGAGTCACGTCGGCGCCACCCGCTCCCCCATCACATAGGTCGCGGCGACATTGCGCTCGTCGCCGAGGGTGACGAGCACGAAGAGCTCCTCGGCCAGATCGCGCACCGTCTCCAGCCGGTGCGCCATCGCCCGCGTCGCAGCGGGGTCGAGCACGACGACATCCGCCTCATGGCCGGGTTCGAGCGAGCCGATGAGATGGTCGAGCTTGAGCGCGACCGCATTGCCGCGCGTGATCGCATGCAGCGCCGCGAAGGCCTGGAGCGACTGCCCCTGCAATTGCAGCACCTTGTAGGCCTCCGACATCGTCTTCAGCATCGAATAGGAGGTGCCGCCGCCGATATCGGTCGCGACCGCGACGGGGACGCCCTCGCGCCTGGCGCGCGCCCAGTCGAACAGCCCCGAGCCCAGGAAGAGGTTCGAGGTCGGGCAGAACACCGCGACCGCCCGGGCTTGCGCAAAGGCGCGCCATTCGCGCTTGGTCATGTGGATGCAGTGGCCCATCAGGCTCCTGGGGCCGAGCAGGCCGTATTGCTCGTAGACGCCGGCATAATCGGGCGCATCCGGGAACAATTCGCGGGTGAAGGCGATCTCGCCCTGGTTCTCGTTGATATGGGTCTGGACATGGCAGTCGGGATGCTCCGCCGCCAATCGCCCCGCCGCCGCCAATTGCTCGGGCGTCGAGGTGATCGCGAAGCGCGGCGTGATGGCGTAAAGTTGCCGGCCCCTGCCATGCCAGCGCGCGATCAGCGCCTTGGAATCGGCATAGCTGCTCCCGGCGGTATCGGTCAGGGCGTCGGGCGCATTGCGGTCCATCATCACCTTGCCGGCGACCATGCGGGTGTTGCGGCGCTCGGATTCCAGGAACAGCGCTTCAACCGATTGCGGGTGGACCGAGCAATAAACCACTGCCGTCGTCGTGCCGTTCGCCAGCAATTCATCGAGGAAGAAGCGGGCGAGCTTTTCGGGATGGCCCTGCTGCCCGCATTTCTGCTCCTCGACGAAGGTGTATGTGTTGAGCCACTCCATCAATTGCGCGCCATAGGAGGCGATCACCTGCGTCTGCGGCATGTGCAGATGGGCGTCGATGAAGCCAGGCATGATCAAATGCGGGCGATGATCGACAATCTCGGCCCCGGCCGGCAGCGTCGGCAACAGCGCGGCGGCCTCGCCCACGGCCGCGATCATGCCGTCGGCAATGACCAGCAACCCATCCTCGACGTAAGCGTGCGCGGCCTCGCCCATGGTCTCGGGATCGCCGACGAACCAGAGCAGGCGGCCGCGCAGCGCCCGGGTGGCTTTCGTTTCGGTCACGGGCTTGGGGCTCCGGCTTAAATTCAGGTCATATCTGCACCAAATCAAAGCTTTCGGCCAAGCATCGATCATGCCTAATCTGAGGGCATGATTTGGGTTTGCGAGGGATGCGGGCAGAATGCGTGAGACGCTGCGCTTCCTCCTCGGCGACAGGCTGGTCGAGATCGCATCCTGCGATCCGACGCTGACCGTGCTCGACTGGCTGCGCCTCGACCAGCGCCTGACCGGCAGCAAGGAAGGCTGCGCCGAGGGCGATTGCGGCGCCTGCACCGTCGTGGTCGGGCGGCTCGACCGCGGTGCACTGCGCTATGAGGCGATCAACGCCTGCATCCGCTTCCTGCCGACGCTGGACGGCTGCCAGTTGCTCACCGTGGAGCATCTGAAGGGCGCCGACGGCGCGCTGCACCCGGTCCAGCAGGCACTGGTCGACTGCCATGGCTCGCAATGCGGCTTCTGCACGCCGGGCTTCGTGATGTCGCTGTTTGCGCTCTGGCTGAACGAGGATGCGCCGGGCGTGACGCGCATCGAGGACGCGCTGGCAGGGAACCTGTGCCGCTGCACCGGCTATGAACCGATCATCGCCGCGGCGCAGCGCATGTACGGGCTCGGCCAGCGCTCGCAGGAGCGTTTCGCGACGGACCGGCCGCGGATCGCAAGCCGGCTTGCTGCGCTCCAGGACGATGCGACGCTGGCGCTGGGCAGCAGGGGCAGCCGCTTCTACGCGCCGGCATGCCTCGCAGCTCTCGCCGAACTCATGCTCGCCCACCCCGATGCGACGCTGGTCGCGGGCGCGACCGATGTCGGGCTCTGGGTGACCAAGGGCATGCGGCGGCTTTCTCCCGTGATCGCGCTCGGGCGGATCGAAGCGCTGCGCGACCTCGCCGACGAAGGTGACCATCTGCGCATCGGCGCGATGGTCAATCATGTCGATCTCCGCAAGGCGCTGGCGGGTTTGTCGCCGCAGCTCGACGAATTGATGCGGCGCTTCGGCGGCGAGCAGGTCCGCAATGCCGGCACGATCGGCGGCAACATCGCCAATGGCTCGCCGATCGGCGACCTGCCGCCGGCGCTGATCGCGCTCGGCGCGCGGCTGGTGCTGGCACGCCGTCATTGCGAGGAGCGCAGCGACGAAGCAATCCAGGGTGACGTCGAGCGAGCCCCCCTGGATCGCTTCGCTACGCTCGCGATGACGGGGGAGACAGACGCACTCCAGCGCCGCACCATCCCGCTCGAAGACTTCTTCCTCGACTACCGCAAGCAGGATCGCCAACCCGGCGAGTTCGTCGAAGCGGTCCTGGTGCCGAAGCTGCCGACAGACGCATTCTTCCACGTCTCCAAGATCTCGAAACGCTTCGACGAGGACATCTCGGCGGTCTGCGGCGCCTTCTTCCTGCAGCGCGACGCCGCAGGCCGGATCAGCGAAGCGCGGCTTGCCTATGGCGGCATGGCCGGCATCCCGAAGCGGGCGAAGGCCGCGGAGGCGGCGCTGACCGGGCGCATATGGGACGAGATGGCTGTCTCTGACGCCATCTCCGCCTTGGCGAGCGATTTCCAGCCGCTCACCGACATGCGCGCTTCGGCACATTATCGCCTGACGGTCGCGGGCAATCTGCTGCGGCGCTTCCTGATCGAGACCACGCAAACCGGGACGGCCACACGCGTCGCCGGGCTCCTGGCGGAGGCCGACCATGGCTGACGCGCGCAAGCGGCTCGATCCCGAGAGCACGATAGGACCTGCCGGCGCGGCACGCCCGCATGATTCCGCCAGCAAGCATGTCGCCGGCGAGGCTGTTTATATCGACGACATCCCCGAGCCCGCCGGCCTCGCCCATGCCTGCCTCGGCCTGAGCGGTATCGCCCATGGCCGCCTGATCGCGCTCGATCTGGAACCCGTTCGCGCCGCGCCGGGTGTGCTCTGCCTGCTGACGGCCAAGGATATTCCGGGCCAGAACGACATCTCCTCGACGCATCGCCATGACGAGCCGGTCTTCGCGACGGAGACGGTGCTGCATCACGGCCAGCCGCTTTTCGCAGTCGTCGCCGAGACACGAGACCAGGCGCGGCGCGCGGCCCTGCTCGCCCGAGCTGAGTATCAGGAGGCCGCGCCGCTCCTCGACGTTGCCGCCGCCCGCGCCGCAGGCGGGGAGCTCGTCACCGACCCGCTCAAGCTCGAACGCGGCGATGTCGCAGCCGCGCTTGCCGCGAGCCCGCGCCGCCTGAAGGGCTCGATGGCGATCGGCGGGCAGGATCATTTCTACCTGGAAAGCCAGATCGCGCTCGCCATTCCCGGCGAGGACGAGGACATGTTCGTCGCCTCCTCGACGCAGCACCCCTCGGAAGTCCAGCACATGGTCGCCCAGGTGCTCGGCGTCGGCTCACATGCGGTCACCGTCGAGATCCGGCGCATGGGCGGCGGCTTTGGCGGCAAGGAAACGCAGGCCAATCTCTTCGCCTGCGTCGCGGCGCTCGCCGCCCGCAAACTCCGCCGGCCGGTGAAGCTCCGGCCCGACCGCGACGACGACATGGTCATCACCGGCAAGCGCCATGACTTCGTCTGCGATTACGAGATCGGTTTCGACGATGACGGCCATATCCTGGCGGTCGACACGGTCTATGCCGCGCGCTGCGGCTGGAACGCCGATCTGTCGGGCCCCGTGACCGACCGGGCGCTGTTCCACATGGACAACTGCTATTTCTACCCGGCGGTGCGCGCCCGCTCCGAGCCCTTGCGCACCAACACCGTCTCGAACACCGCCTTTCGCGGCTTCGGCGGGCCACAAGGCATGGTCGGGGCCGAGCGCTTCATCGAGGAGATCGCCTTCGCGACCGGGCTCGACCCGCTGGAGGTGCGCCGACGCAACCTCTATGGCGGCAGTTCCTCCAGTGACGGACCTGGCCGCAACGTCACGCCCTATCACCAGACCGTCGAGGACATGATCGGCGGCGAGGTCATCGCGGAGCTCGAACGGCGCTGCGACTACAAGGCAAGGCAGGAGGCGGTCCGCGCCTTCAATGCGGCAAGCCCAATCATCAAGCGCGGCCTGGCGCTGACGCCGGTCAAATTCGGCATCTCCTTCACCGCGACCTGGTACAATCAGGCCGGCGCGCTGGTGCATGTCTATACCGACGGCACGGTGATGCTGAACCATGGCGGCACCGAAATGGGCCAGGGGCTGCATGTGAAGGTCGCCCAGGTCGTGGGCCAGGCCTTCGGCATCGGGCTGGACCAGATCAAGATCACCGCGACCACGACCGGGAAAGTGCCCAACACCTCCGCCACCGCCGCCTCCTCGGGCTCGGATCTCAACGGCATGGCGGCGCTCGACGCCTGCGAGACGATCAAGGCGCGGCTGACCGCCTTCGCCGCCAGGCACTGGCAGGAGGAGCCCGCGGCGATCGCCTTCCTGCCCGGCCGCGTGCAGATCGGTGCGCGCGAAATCACCTTCGCCGAACTCGTCCAGGCCGCCTATATGGCCCGCATCCAGCTCTCCGCCACCGGCTTCTATGCGACGCCGAAGATCCACTGGGACCGCAAGGCCGGACGCGGCCACCCATTCTATTACTTCGCCTATGGCGCGGCGGCCGCCGAGGTCGCGATCGACACGCTGACCGGCGAATACAAGGTCGAGCGCGTCGACATCCTGCATGATTGCGGGACATCGCTGAACCCGGCGATCGACAAGGGCCAGATCGAGGGCGGCTTCATCCAGGGCATGGGCTGGCTCACCACGGAGGAGCTGGTCTGGGACGAGAAGGGCCAGCTCAGGACCCATGCGCCCTCGACCTACAAGATCCCCGTGGCGTCGGACCGGCCACGCATCTTCAATGTCGACTTGCTGGAGAACGCACCCAATCGCGAGCCGACGATCCATCGCTCCAAGGCCGTGGGCGAGCCGCCGCTGATGCTGGCGATCTCGGTGCTGCACGCGCTCTCCGATGCGGTGGCGAGCGTCGGCGGGCACAGGGTCTGCCCGAGGCTCGACGCGCCTGCGACGCCGGAGCGGGTGCTGACGGCGGTGGAGCGGGTCAGGGCGGAGGTGGGGAGATGAGGCTGACCACTTGCCGATCCAAGCGCGGGGAACCCTCTCCCGTAGGGAGAGGGCAGGGTGAGGGGTCGGCCGTTGGACGCTTTGGCAGTGGCCTGACCGCCGCTCCATCGTCGTTGCGAGTACAGCGAAGCAATCCTGGAGGGCTCGCTCTACGTCCCCTGGATTGCTTCGCTGCGCTCGCAATGACGGCAAAATGTTACGCAACTGGTCCAGGGGCCGACACCTCACCCCTGCCCCTCTCCTTACTGGAGAGGGGTTCCCCGCGCCTCGGCGTCGATATGGCGGAGGGTGGGATATGAACCTCTCCGCCTTCATCACCCGCCACTTCCGAGACGGAACCATCCTCGTCACCATCACCCATGCCGAGGGCTCAACCCCACGCGAGGCCGGCGCCACCATGGCCGTCAGCGCGGCTGCGACCGCCAGTACCATCGGCGGCGGGCAGCTCGAATTCCACTGCATCGACATCGCCCGCGAAATGCTGACCCAGCGCGCAGCGCAGCGCGCACTCGACATCCCGCTCGGCCCGCAAATGGGCCAATGCTGCGGCGGACGGGTCCAGGTCGCGCTCAAACGCGCGACGGCGGCCGACATCGCCAGACACGCCGCGAGCGAGAAGGCCGACGCGGTTCTGCGGCCCTGCGTCCTCCTGTTCGGCGCCGGCCATACCGGCCGGGCGCTTGCCCTTGCGCTCGCTCCCCTGCCCTTCGCGACAACGCTGATCGACGACCGCGACGGCGTCATGGACGGCCTGCCCTCAGCGATCACCTGCATCAGAATGGCCGATCCCGTCACGGCGATCGAGGCGGCGAAGCCCGGCAGCGCCTTCGTGATCCTGACCCATAGCCACGCGCTGGATTATCGCCTGACGGAAGCGGCGCTGGCACGCAGCGACGGGTCCTATGTCGGCATGATCGGCTCGGCGACGAAGCGGGCGCGTTTCGAGTCCAGCTTCCTGCGGGCCGGCGGGAGAAACGAAGCGCTCTCCCGCCTCACCTGCCCGATCGGCGGCTGCGATGTGGACGACAAGCGCCCGGAGGTGATCGCGGCCTTGACGGCGGCCGAGCTGGTGCGTTGCTTGCTTGGCCACCGGCAGCCGGCGAATGGGAGACGGGCCAGACATGAACCAGCCGCGTGAGCAGGAGGTGCCGCCGCGGCTGGCGCTCGCCCATATCTCCAAGAGCTTTCCGGGCGTGAAGGCGAATGAGGATATCAGCCTGAGCGTCCGCCCCGGCGAGATCCACGCGCTGCTCGGCGAGAACGGGGCCGGCAAATCGACGCTGGTCAAGATCATCTACGGCGTCCAGCACGCCGATGAGGGCACGATCGCCTGGAATGGCGAGACCGTCTCGATCCCCTCCCCCAAGGCGGCGCGCCGGCTCGGCATCGGCATGGTGTTCCAGCATTTCTCGCTGTTCGACGCGATGACGGTGATCGAGAACATCGCGCTCGGCTTGGACGAGGCGGTCGATCGCGAGGCGCTGAAGGCCCGCGTCGCCGCGATCCTCGACAGCTATTCGCTGCCGCTCGACCCCGAGCGGGAGGTGCATACGCTCTCGGTCGGCGAGCGCCAGCGCATCGAGATCGTGCGCTGCCTGCTGCAGAAGCCGAAGCTGCTGATCATGGACGAGCCGACCTCGGTGCTGACGCCGCAGGAGGTCGAGCGCTTGTTCGAGACCTTGCGCCAGATCGCCTCCGAGGGCTGCGCGATCCTCTACATCTCGCACAAGCTGCATGAGATCAAAGCGCTCTGCGAGGCCGCCACGATCCTGCGGGGCGGCCGGGTCGTGGCGACCTGCGACCCCAGGGTCGAGAGCACCAAGCGCATGGCCGAGCTGATGATCGGCGCGGAGCTGCGCCAGATCGAGCACAAACCCGGCGCTGGCGCGGGCGCCGTCCGGCTCAGCGTCCAGGACCTGTCGCTGGCGGGCGAGCCGCCCTTCGGCACCGATCTCGAGGCGGTCTCGTTCGAGGCGCGCGCCGGCGAGATCCTCGGCATCGCCGGCGTCGCGGGGAACGGCCAGTCGGAGCTGCTGACAGCGCTTTCGGGCGAGCGATTGGCTGCCGCCCCGGACGCCGTTCGGCTCGATGGCAGGCCGATCGGCCTGGAGGGAGCAGGTGCGCGCCGGGCGGCCGGCCTCGCCTGCGTGCCCGAGGAACGCAACGGCCATGCCGCCGTGCCGGATTTTTCGCTTGCCGACAACAGCATCCTGACCGCGCGCCACCGCCTGCCGCTCGCCCCGCTCGGTTTCGTCGCGCGTGGCGATGTGCTGCGCTTCGCCCAGAGCGTGATCCAGCGCTTCGACGTGCGCACCACCGGCCCCGGCGCGCTGGCGCGCTCGCTTTCGGGCGGGAACCTGCAGAAATTCATCATGGGCCGCGAGATCGGCCAGCAGCCGGCCGTGCTCGTGGTCTCGCAGCCGACCTGGGGCGTCGATGCAGGTGCTGCCGCCGCGATCCGGCAGGAGCTGGTCGACCTCGCCGCCAAGGGCTCGGCCGTGGTGGTGATCTCGCAGGATCTCGACGAACTGCTCGAACTCGCCGACCGGCTCTGCGTCCTCAATGAGGGCAGGCTGTCCGCCCCGCGCGCGATTGCGAGCCTGCGCATCGACGAGATCGGCCTGATGATGGGCGGCGTGCATGGCGCCGGCGAAAGCACGGGAGCGACCCATGCTTGAATGGCGCCGCCGCCGCGAGCCAAGCTCGCTCATGCTCTATGCGAGCCCGCTGATCGCGGTCCTGCTCACCATGCTGATCGGCATGATCGTCTTCTCCGCCATGGGCTATGACGGCTTTCACGCCGTGCGCGACATCTTCCTGACGCCGTTCCTGGAGCCGCAGCGCTGGCCCGATCTCGGCGTCAAGGCGGCGCCGCTCGTCATGATCGCGCTCGGGCTTGCCATCGGCTTCCGCGCCAATGTCTGGAATATCGGGGCGGAGGGGCAATACATCATGGGCGCGATCGCCGGCACCGGCGTGGCGCTCGCGACCTACGACATGACGGGATGGTGGATCCTGCCCGCCATGGCGCTCGCCGGCATCCTTGGCGGCATGGCCTGGGCGGCGATCCCCGCCTTCCTGCGCGTGAAACTCGGGGTCAGCGAGATCCTGACCAGCCTGATGCTGACCTATGTCGCGGTGCAGGGCCTGTATTACCTCGTGCGCGGCCCCTGGAAGGACCCCGACGGCTTCAACTTCCCGCAGACTCGGATGTTCACGCCCGACCAGACACTGCCCGTGCTGGCGGAAGGCTCGCTCATCCATCTCGGCATCCCGCTCGCGCTCGTCATCGCCGTCATCGCCTGGCTGGTCATGGAAAAGACGACAGCGGGCTATGCGGTGAAGGTCGTAGGGCTGGCGCCAGCGGCGGCGCGCCATGGCGGCTTCAGCTCGGACAGGGTGACCTGGGCGACGCTGCTGGCGGGCGGCGGGCTTGCGGGCCTTGCCGGCCTGTTCGAGGCGGCCGGCCCCTTCGGCCAGCTCACCCCGCAATTCCCGACCGGCTACGGTTTCACCGCGATCATCGTCGCGTTTCTGGGCCGGCTGAACCCGCTCGGCATCGTCTTTGGCGGCATCGTGCTGGCGGCGACCTATGTCGGCGGCGAGATCGCGCAGACGACGGTCAAGCTGCCTCAGGCCGCGACCGGCATGTTCCAGGCGCTGCTGCTGTTCATGCTGCTGGCGACCGACGTGCTGGTGCGCTACCGGATCGGCTGGAAGGCACGGGCGGCATGACGAAGCGTGCTCCCGCCAACCTCTGTCATTCCGGGGCTTCGCGCAGCGAAGAACCCGGAACCCACGACTGGGCGAGACGGATGGGCGCGGGATCCCCTCTCCCGGATGGGAGAGGGGTAGGGGTGAGGGCCCGCCCTCATCGAATGAGGCCGGCGATATCCGCAGCACCGGCTGCGATCGTTGCGCTCAGGTGTTTTCGCGCACACCCTCACCCCTGCCCCTCTCCCATCCGGGAGAGGGTTCCCCGCGCCCATTCGTTAAGACCTGTAGTTCGCCATGACCTCCGCCATCCTCGTCTCAATCCTGATGACGCTCGTCGCCGCCTCGACGCCGATCCTGCTGGCGGCGCTGGGCGAGCTCGTCGTCGAGAAATCTGGCGTGCTCAATCTCGGCGTCGAGGGCATGATGCTCGCCGGCGCGGTGGCTGGCTTCGCCGTCGCCTATAGCAGCGGCAGCACGACGCTGGGTCTCGTCGCGGCACTCGCTGCCGGCGTCGCCACCGCGATGATCTTCGCCGTTCTGACGCTCTCCCTTACCGCCAACCAGGTCGCCACGGGCCTGGCGCTGACGATCTTCGGTATCGGCGCCTCCTCGCTGATCGGGGCGGGCTTCGTCGGGCGCACCATCACGCGGCTGGGGCCGGTCTTTCCCGAGGCGCTCGCGGGCCATCCGATCCTGCGCGCCGTCTTCGGCCACGACATCGTCGTCTATCTCTCGCTTACGCTGGTGCTGGCGGTCAGCCTGTTCCTGCGCAAGACGCGGCCCGGCCTGATCCTGCGCGCCGTCGGCGAGAACGACGCCTCGGCCCATGCCATCGGCTACCCCGTCATCGCCATCCGCTATGGCGCGATCGCCTTCGGCGGGGCGCTGGCCGGCCTGGGCGGGGCCTATTTCTCGCTGGCATTGACGCCGATGTGGGCCGACCGCCTGACCGCGGGCCGTGGCTGGATCGCGCTCGCGCTCGTCGTCTTCGCCGCCTGGCGGCCCGGGCGATTGCTGCTGGGGGCCTATCTGTTCGGAGCGGTGATGACGCTCGAATTGCAGGCCAAGGCGGCCGGCGTCACCTGGCTCGCGCCGGAGCTTCTGGCGATGGCCCCCTACCTTGCGACAATTGCCGTTCTGACCATGATGTCGCTAGGACGAAAGACCGGCCGGCTCGATGCGCCGGCCTGCCTCGGCAAGCCATTCTCGGCGTCGTGACGCTGCAAACCACAAACGGGGAGACCACATCATGACCTCCATCATCACGCGCCGCCGGTTCAATTTCGGCGCGGGCGCCGCTGCCGCGACCCTGCCGCTGATCGGCGGCCAAGCTTCGGCGCAGGCCCCGCTCGGCGTCGGCTTCATCTATGTCGGCCCCGTCGGCGACCATGGCTGGACCTGGACGCATGACCAGGGCCGCAAGGCGCTGGAGAAGGAGTTTGGCGACAAGATCAAGACCAGCTTCATCGAGAACGTTGCCGAGGGGCCCGATGCCGCACGCGCCATCCGCCAGCTCGCCCAGGCCGGCAACCGGATCATCTTCACCACCTCCTTCGGCTTCATGAATCCGACGATCCAGGTGGCCAAGCAGTTCCCGAAGATCCATTTCGAGCACGCGACCGGCTATCAGCGCGCCGAGAACGTCGCGACCTACAACGCCCGCTTCTATGAGGGCCGGGCCGTGATCGGCACCATCGCCGGGCATATGTCGAAGACCGGCCAGGCCGGCTACATCGCCTCCTTCCCGATTCCGGAGGTGGTGATGGGCATCAACGCCTTCACGCTCGCCGCCCGCAAGGTGAACCCGAACTTCAAGACAAAGGTGATCTGGGCCTCGACCTGGTACGACCCCGCCAAGGAGGCCGACGCCGCCAAGGCGCTGATCGACCAGGGCGCCGACATGATCACCCAGCACACCGACTCGGCAGCCGCCCTGCAGGCGGCCGAGCAGCGCGGCGTCTTCGCCTTCGGCCAGGCCTCGGACATGAAGGCTTTCGCGCCCAAGGCGCATCTCTCGGCGATCGTCGACGACTGGTCGGGCTACTACATCAAGCGCGTCAAGGAGGTCATGGACGGCAGCTGGAAGTCCGGCGACGTCTGGGGCGGCATCAAGGACGGCTTCGTCAAGCTCGCGCCCTATAACGACGCGGTGACGCCCGCCGCCCGCGCGGCGGCCGACGAGGTCCAGAAGGGCATCGTCGCGGGCACGCTGCACCCCTTCACCGGCGAATTGAAGGATCTCAAGGGCGAGGTCCGGGTCAAGGCCGGCGAGAAGGCCTCCGACGAGATGCTTTCCAAGATGGACTGGTATGTCGACGGCGTGCAGGCGTAACGCTTGTCTTTCCGGGGCTTCGCGTGAGCGAAGAACCCGGAACCCACGACCGGGTGCTCCTTCACGACCGGGTTGGCAAAGGGCGCGCCCAGTCGTGGGTTCCGGGTTCGGCCCTGCGGGCCGCCCCGGAATGACACTGAGGCGGGACCCCGACAAATCTTCGCCCTGAGCCCCTTGCAGATATTTTAAGCTTGAAACAATATGCCTTCGTCGCGTGGTGGAGAGGGTGAGGGTCCCCTGCCGCGCCGTCGCTTTCTCGTTCGTCCCGGGAGGACATGGACATGACACTCAAATTCGCGTTCTCGCTCAGCGTCGGCCTGCTCGCGCTCAGTGCGGCCGGCGCCCAGGCGCAGGAGCCGATCAAGATCGGCGTGGTCAGCGTGCTGACCGGCCCGGCGGCCGCACTCGGCCAGCAGGTCCGCGACGGCTTCCAGCTCGCGGTCGACCAGAAGGGCGGCAAGCTCGGCGGCGTGCCGGTGCAGATCACCGTCATCGACGACGAATTGAAGCCCGATGTCGCGGTCGGCAAGGTCAAGGCCTTCGTCGACAGCGGCAAGGTCGATTTCGTCGTCGGCCCGGTGTTCTCGAACATCCTCGGCGCCATCGCCAAGCCCGTGCTCGATTCCGGCGCCTTCCTGATCAGCCCCAATGCCGGCCCCTCGACCATGGCCGGCAAGGCCTGCAACCAGAACTTCTTCGTGACCTCCTACCAGAACGACCAGGTCCACGAGGTGCTCGGCAAATACGCGCAGGACCAAGGCTACAAGCGCGCCTATATCATCGCGCCGAACTACCAGGCCGGGAAGGACTCGCTCGCCGGCTTCAAGAACTACTTCAAGGGCGAGATCGTCGACGAGGTCTATGCGCCGCTGACCTCGATGGACTTCGCCTCCGACCTCGCCAAGATCGCCTCGACCAAGCCCGATGTCGTCTTCGCCTTCCTGCCGGGCGGCCTCGGCGTCAACTTCGTCAAGCAGTGGTCGCAGGCCGGCCTGCAGGGCAAGATCCCGTTCCTCTCGGCCTTCACCGTCGATGAATCGACGCTGCCGGCACAGCAGGACGCGGCGGTCGGCCTCTTCGGCGGCATGACCTGGGCGCCGAACATGGACAATCCGCAGACCAAGGCCTTCGTCAGCGCCTATGAGGCGGCCTACAAGATCGTGCCGGGCTCCTATGCCCAGCAGGCCTATGACGCCGCGCTGCTGATCGACTCCGCCGTCAAGGCGACCGGCGGCACCGCCGACAAGGACAAGCTGCGCGCCGCGATCAAGAAGGCCGACTTCACCTCGCTGCGCGGCAAGTTCAAGTTCAACACCAATGGCTACCCGATCCAGGACTTCTACCTGGTCAAGGTCGCCAAGCGCCCGGACGGCAAGTTCCAGACCGAGATCGCCCAGAAGGTGTTCACGGACTATGCCGACCCGCATGCCAAGGATTGCGCGCTCAAATAAGGCGACTGAACCGCGGGGAACCCCTCTCCTGCATCGAAGTCGGGTCTACCCGACTTCGACACTCTGAGTGCCAATCTCGGGCAAGCCCGAGATTGGTGAGAGGGACAGGGGTGAGGTGCTGGCCCGAACTCGTCAGCCTGAACCAAGGTGCGCGGTCAGCGCCAGCCCGACTGGTCAAGTGGCCTACCCCTCACCCTGCCCTCTCCCTCCGGGAGAGGGTTCCCCGCGCCCTTCCGGCATCGTCGCGGCTTACCCATGACCACCAGCCTCCTCATCGTCCAGATCCTCAACGGGCTCCAGTTCGGCATCCTGCTGTTCCTGGTCGCGGCGGGGCTGACGCTCGTCTTCGGGGTGATGGACTTCATCAACCTGGCGCATGGCGTGCAGTACATGCTCGGCGCCTATCTTGCCGTGACCTTCGTCGGGCTCACCGGCAATTTCCTGCTCGGGCTGGCGCTGGCGCTGGCGGCCGCGCTGCTGATCGGGCTCGCGCTCGAATTTCTGGTCTTCCGCCATCTCTATGAGCGCGACCATCTCGACCAGGTGCTCGCCACCTTCGGACTGATCCTGCTGCTCAACCAGGGCGTCAAGATCATCTGGGGCGCGGCCCCGCTTTCGGTTCCCGTTCCTGAATTCCTGACCGGCTCGGTCCGGCTGATGGATGGCATCCTCTATCCCGTCTATCGCTTCGCGCTGATCGGCTCGGGGCTCGCGGTCGGCGGGCTGCTCTGGTTCATCGTCGAGAAGACGCGCACCGGCATGCTGCTGCGCGCCGGCGCCTCCAACGCTTCGATGGTCTCGGCGCTCGGCGTCGACATTCGCAAGCTGTTCATGGTGGTCTTCGCCTTCGGCACCATGCTCGCGGGCTTTGCCGGCGCGATGGCGGCGCCCATCCTCTCGGTCGAGCCCGGCATGGGCGACACCGTGCTGATCCTCGCCTTCGTCGTCATCGTGGTCGGCGGCATCGGCTCGATCCGCGGGGCCTTCGTCGGCGCCCTGATCGTCGGCCTCGTCGACACGCTCGGCCGCTCCTTCATGAACGACCTCTTGCGACTGTTCATGAGCGCGCCTTCGGCCCGGGCGACGGGAGCGGCGCTGTCCTCGATGCTGATCTATCTCGTCATGGCGATCGTGCTGTTCGTCCGGCCCGAGGGCCTGCTGCCGGCCAAGGGCCGCTCATGAGCCTGGCGCCCGCCCCTGCCGATGTCGCCCTTGCCGAGGCCGCCCGACCGGCCGCGCCGCCGCGCCGGCGGCCGCTCATTGCCATCCTGTTGTTCCTGACGCTGGCCGCCATGCCGCTTGCGGTCTCGCTCGGCGTCCCTGCACATTGGCTGACGCTGGTGACGCGCGCGATGATCTTCGCCATCGCCGCGCTCTCGCTCGATCTCATCCTCGGCGTTGGCGGGCTCGTCTCCTTCGGCCATGCCGCCTTCATCGGCATCGGCGCCTATGCCACCGGGATCATGATCACCGAGGGGCGAAGCGAGGCGCTCCTGATCCTGCCGGTCATTCTTGCGGCCTGCGCGCTTTTTGCGGCGATCACCGGCGCCGTCTCGCTGCGGACGCGCGGCGTCGCCTTCATCATGATCACGCTGGCCTTCGGCCAGATGGCCTATTTCCTGGCGCAGGCGCTCTCGGCCTATGGCGGCGATGACGGGCTGACGCTCTATGAGCGCAGCACACTCGCCGGCTTCAAGCCCTTCGCCAACCGGACATCATTCTACTACGTCACGCTGGCGACGCTCGCCGGCTGCTACGCGCTGATCAGCACCATCGTCGCCTCGCGCTTCGGCCGGGCCCTGCGCGCCGCGCGCGAGAACGCGACGCGGGTCACCGTGACCGGCTACGATGTCGGCCGCATCCGCCTGGTCGCCTATGTCATCTCCGGCATGATCGCCGGCCTCTCCGGCTTCCTGCTCGCCAACCAGACCGATTTCGTCAGCCCCGCCTTCATCTCCTGGCAGCGCTCGGGCGAGCTCATCTTCATGGTCGTCCTCGGCGGCGTCGGCAGCTTGCACGGCGCGATTATCGGCGCGCTGGCCTATCTCTTCGCCGAGGACGTGCTGTCCGGCTGGACCGAGCATTGGCGGGTGATCTTCGGCCCCTTGATCGTGCTCTTCGTGCTGTTCACGCGCGGCGGCCTGGTCGGTATCATCGGCAAGCTTGCAAGCAGATTCGGGAGTAGGCGCGATGACTGAGCCGGTTCTTGCGCTCAGCGGCGTCAGGAAGGCCTTCGGCGCTCTCAGGGTCACCGACGGGGTCGATCTTGCGCTCGCGCCCGGCGAACTGCATGCGCTGATCGGCCCCAACGGCGCCGGCAAGACCACGCTGGTCCACCAGATTTCCGGCATGCTGCGACCCGATGCCGGCAGCATCCGCTTTCGCGGCGCCGAGATCACCGGCTTCACGCCGGAGAAGCGGGCGCGCGCCGGCCTGGCGCGGACCTTCCAGATCACCTCGACCATCGCCTCGCTCTCGGTGCTGGAGAATGTCGCGCTCAGCGTGCAGGCGCGCGCCAGCCATCCGCTCGCGCTGTTTCGCAATGCGGCGTACGACGAGGCGCTGAACCGCCCGGCCTGGGCGGCGATCGAGGCCGTCGGGCTCACCGAGCGCGCCCATGTTCTGGCGGGCCGCCTCTCCCATGGCGAAAAACGTGCGCTCGAGATCGCCATGGCGCTGACATTGGAGCCCGCCGCGATCCTGCTCGACGAGCCGCTCGCCGGCGTCGGCCGTGAGGAAGGCGAGCGCCTGATCTCGTTGCTCGCGAGCCTCAAGGGGCGCTACGCCATGCTCCTCGTCGAGCACGACATGGAAGCGGTGTTTGCGCTCGCCGACACGGTCAGCGTGCTGGTCTATGGCCGCGTCATCGCCTCGGGCGATCCGGCCATGGTGCGGGCCGACCCCGCCGTGCGCGAAGCCTATCTCGGCGAGGAGGGGTGATGGCGGTTCGCTCCACATCTGTCATTCCGGGGCTTCGCATCGCGAAGAACCCGGAACCCACGACCGGGCGCGGTGCTCATCATGTCGTTGGGCTATCTCACCCGGTCGTGGGTTCCGGGTTCGCGCCTGCGGCGCGCCCCGGAATGACAGAAGGGGCCGCCACGCCATGCTGACCGTCGAAAACCTCGATGCCGGCTATGGCGAGGCGCAGATCCTGTTCGGGATCGACCTCACCATCGGCGAAGGCGAGGTGGTGACGCTGCTCGGCCGCAACGGCATGGGCAAGACCACGACGATCCGCGCGATCATGGGCCTGATCCCGCCAAAGGCCGGGCGGGTCAGCGTCGCCGGTCGCGACCTCACCGGCGCCGCCCCGTTCAGGATCGCTCAGGCCGGCATCGGGCTGGTGCCGGAGGGACGGCAGATCTTCCCGACGCTGTCGGTCGAGGAGAACCTGATCGCCACCGCCGCCAGCCGCTTCGGTAGGGCGCGCTGGGACATCGGCCGGATCTATGATTTCTTCCCGCGCCTGAAGGAGCGCCGCGCCAATCGCGGCAACCAGCTTTCCGGCGGCGAGCAGCAGATGCTGGCGATCGGTCGGGCCTTGATGACCAACCCCAAGCTGATCATCTTGGACGAGGCGACCGAGGGCCTGGCCCCGATCATCCGGCAGGAGATCTGGTCATGCCTGACGGCGCTGAAGGCCGAGGGCGAATCCATTCTGGTGATCGACAAGAATGTCGACGCGCTGGCGAAATTCGCCGACCGGCATGTCGTGCTGGAAAAAGGCCGCATCGTCTGGCGCGGCACGAGCGATGATCTGCGCAGCGACAGCGCGGTCAAGGACCGCTTCCTGCATTTTTAACGGGCAAAGGAGAAGCCGATGAAACCGCTGACCGCCGGCGTGACCAAGGCCAATGAGGGCATCGACGCCATCTCGTGGAACATCCTGGGCCAGACCTATGTGCCCAAGTCGCTGAGCGAGGATTCGTTCTCCTGGCATGCCACCTTCCCGCCCGGCACCTTCGTGCCGCCCCATATCCACCCGACCCAGGACGAGTTCATCTATCTGCTCGAAGGCCGGCTCGACCTCGTGCTCGACGGGCAGGAGAGCTTCGCCACCGCCGGCGACCTGATCCGCCTGCCGCGCAACGTCCCGCACGGGCTGTTCAACAAGGGGGAGGCCACGGTGAAATGCCTGTTCTGGGTCGCGCCGACCGGACGGCTCTACGACCTGTTCTGGGCGATCCATTCGATGCCGCAGCAGAACCCGGCCGAGGTCGTGGCATTGTCGGCGAAATACGAGGTCGACTTCCTGCCCCCTCCTCCCGAAGGCGCCTGAAGCTCGCGGGAGGGAGGCTGGAAGGAGGCGAGCCGGCGGTGGTTCCGGCCGCTCGCCTCGACACCGGCTTCAATGGCCCGACGCCCAAGACGCCCGAAAAGGCGCCTTGTTAAGGTTAAGCAAAGCTTAAGGCTGTGCCCCACCGCGGCTTGCGCCATAATCGCGCTCAGGTTGCAATGCGCAACGACGACGCGACTGGATCAGGCCCTGCAATGACGACCACGGAACGCCGGAAGAACCCGCGCCTGCGCACCCTGCTGGGCGGCACGGTCTGCTTCAACCAGCGGCGCTCGACGCTGGATTGCCTTGTCCGCAACCTGTCCGACGACGGCGCGCTGCTCCTGCTCTCCGACGCCGTGGCGCTGCCCAGCGCCTTCGATCTCGACATCGCCCAGCGCCAGCGCTCCTACAACGCCCGGATACGCTGGCGTGATGGCGGGCGCATCGGTATTGCCTTCGAGGCGCAACACGAAAGCCAGGGCGTGGTGCCGCTCGACATGGCCCGCCGGCTGAAGATGTGCGAGCAGGACAATGTCCGCCTGAAAAGCCGCATCCGCCAGCTCACCGAAGCCGGCTGAATCGCGCCAGGCGCGCGTCAGCAGCTGTTCGAGCCTTGCGCGAAAAAATGAGCTCCGGCTTTTCGTTCGAGCCATGCTCTCAACTTCTGGAAGCGATGATGCCTTTTGCACTCGGACAGAACCGTCCGAATGCGACGTAAGCGAGCAGGCCCGCACGTCGGCAAGGGCCCAGAGCGGCCACTTCCGCGGTTAATCTTAAGCCGCGGAATGACATGCATCACGTCTGACGCTGCGTCATTATGGTGGCAACCAAGAGCCGATGAAGCTTGGCTTCGTCCGGGAAGGGAACGCGCCATGACAATTGAACGTCGTCAAACGCCGCGCAGCCGGGTCTATCAGGGCGCGAGCGTCGTCTTCAACGGCCGTCAGTCGGTGCTCGACTGCACCCTGCGCAACTGGTCGGACACCGGCGCGCTGGTGCGCATGAGCGACTGGATCGCGCTGCCGAAGACATTCGAAATCGACATCGCCGACCGGGACGAGAGCGTCCGCGTCCGGCAATGCTGGCGTCGCGGCGACGATGTCGGCGTCGCCTTCCTGACGCCGGGGGAAAGCCAGCCGGTCGCGCCGATTTCGCTCGACGCCATGCGAAAGCGGCGTCAGCCGAGCTGATCAGGCACGCTTCAGCAACTGTTCGGCGGAAAAACCTGCCTTGCCGGCATAGGATTTCACGATCGCCTCGCGCTTGGCGTAGCTCAGCACGCGCTCGACATCGTCGAAACCATTGGGCGCCAGCGCCTCGACGGCATCGATGACGCGCTCGGGACCGCCGACCCGGTTCATCGCGACGATCTCGGCAGTAGCGGGCAGGCGGACCGCCTCATAGGCGGCGAGCGCATGGCGCGGATGCTCGGCGCGAACCAGCAGATCGGCGAGGCAGCGCGCATCGAGGATCGCCTGCGAGGCGCCGTTCGAACCGACCGGATACATCGGATGGGCGGCGTCGCCGAGCAGCGTGACGCGGCCATGGGTCCAGCGCGGCAGCGGGTCGCGATCGCACATCGGATAATCCCAGAAGCCGGGCGAGGCCTGGATCAAAGCCATGATGTCGACGCCGGGCACGCTGAAGCGCCGGGCGAAGGGAAGCACGTCCTCGAGCCGGCCGGGCTTGGACCAGGCCTCCTTCGGCGGCGGCTTGTCCGGGTCGCCGGTGCGGATGTTGACGACCCAGTTGGTCAGCCGTGTCTGCGGCGTCGCACCCGCGGCGATCGGGTAGAGCACCAGCTTCCCGGCCATGCCGCCGGCGATGATCATGCTCTCGCCATCGAGAAAGAGCGGCCAGTCGCAGGCGCCACGCCACATCTGCACGCCGTTCCAGCGCGGCGGCCCCTGATCGGGAAAATAGTGGCCCCGCACGGTCGAATGAATGCCGTCGGCGGCGATCAGGAGATCGGCGCGGGCGGTCTCGCCGGCCTCGCCGCGCCGGGAATCGGCGAAATGGGCGGTGACGCCGCCCTCGTCCTGCAAGAAGCCCTGCAGGCGGCGGCCGGTGCGCAGCGCGTCCGGACCCAGCCGCGCCACCACCGCATCGCGGATCACGCCCTGCAGGCGGCCGCGATGGATCGAGAACTGCGGCACCGGCGCGCCCGCGTGCAGGCCGCGCAATTCGCGCCAGACGGTCTGGCCGAAGCGGTTCATGTAGACGAGTTCGCGCGTACGGATGGCGACCGCGTCAAGCGCCGGCAGCAGCCCGAGCTCGGCGAGCTCGCGAATGGCGTGCGGCAGCGTATTGATGCCGACGCCGACCTCGCGGATCTCCCCGGACTGCTCGTAGACGGTCGGTGCGAAGCCGCGCGCATGCAGCATGAGCGCCAGCGTCAAACCGCCGATCCCGCCCCCGACGATGATGACTTTCATGCCTGCCCGCCCCTGCCCGTCGAATTATTTTAAGCTTGAAATAACCGGCCCCGATTTGTCAATCGCGCCATTGCCGCGTCGGAATCATGCAACATTAGCCGCCTGGAGGGCGGAACGAAGCGGATTTCTGTGCGTATCTACCGCCGCAGCTGTCGTCTTTCGATTTTAGCTGTGCCAACTGGCGCCTTCGCGCGCCGCAAATTGCGGGAGCAACGATGCGTGGGAGCAACCCCGTACGGACGCTCGGCCTTGCGCGACGCTGTACAACCCCCTTCTCAAGGAGGAATTCATGACCAAGAATGAACTGATCGCCGCCATCGCCGAAGAGACCGGCAAGACCAAGACCGACGTCTCGGCCATCCTGGCCTCGCTGGGCGCGGTCGTCGCCAAGACCCTGAAGTCCGGCGACGACGTCACGCTGGGCGGAGTCGGCAAGCTCTCGGCCGCCAAGCGCGAGGCCCGCGAGGCCCGCAACCCCTCGACCGGCGCGATGATCAAGGTTCCGGCCAAGACGGTCGTCAAGTTCAAGGTGACCAAGGATCTCGCCGAGGCCGTGGCGTAATCTCAATCACGTCGCATTCGGACGGAGCCGTCCGAATGCGACGTGATCGATCCTAAGGTTGAGAGCATTGCTCCAGCGAAAAGCCGGTACGCGCTTTTTCGTGCAATGCTCTGACCGTTTCCCTCCCCGCCATCCCGGACAAGCGGTGCATCCGCCTGTGCACGGGATGACGGCAGAGGGGAGTTCCCGCCAGGCCATGGCAATCACAGCAGGATGTGCGCAAGAGCGGCTTGACCGCAGGCCCAGGCCCCGCACATTAGCCTGATGTTCCTCCGCCTGTTCACAGAGCTGCGCGCCAACAAGGTTCCCGTCACGCTGCGGGAGTATCTGGCGCTGCTGGAAGGCGTCGAGGCCGACCTCGCCGAGCACCGCGTCGAGGAGTTCTACTACCTCGCCCGTTGCTGCCTGGTGAAGGACGAGCGCCATCTCGACCGCTTCGATCAGGTCTTCGCCCAGGTCTTCAAGGGCATGGAGACGCTGGGCCAGGCCATCGAGCAGGCCGGCATCCCCGAGGAATGGCTACGCAAGCTCGCCGAGAAATACCTCACCGAAGAAGAGAAGGCGCAGCTCGAGGCGCTGGGCTGGGAGAAGCTCTGGGAGACGCTGAAGCAGCGGCTCGCCGAGCAGAAGGGTCGCCATCAGGGCGGCTCGAAATGGATCGGCACCGCCGGCACCTCGCCCTATGGCGCCTATGGCTATAACCCCGAAGGCGTCCGCATCGGCCAGGACAAGAACCGCAATTTCCGCGCGGTGAAGGTCTGGGACAAACGTGAGTTCAAGGATTTCGACGACACCCGCGAGCTCGGCGTGCGCAATCTGCGCATCGCGCTGCGCCGCCTGCGCAAGTTCGCCCGCACCGGCGCGGCCGAGGAGCTCGACCTCGACTCGACGATCTCCGAGACCGCGCGGCACGGCTATCTCGACGTGAAACTCAGGCCCGAGCGGCGTAATGCCGTCAAGGTGCTGCTCTTCCTCGATGTCGGCGGCTCGATGGACTGGCATGTCGAGCTGGCCGAGGAGCTGTTCTCGGCGGCTCGCGCCGAGTTCAAGCATTTCGAGCATTTCTACTTCCACAACTGCCCCTATGAGCGGGTCTGGCGCGAGAATCGCCGCCGCTACGACCAGGTCATTCCGACCTGGGACATCCTGCGGACCTATCCGGCCGATTACCGCGTCGTCTTCGTCGGCGACGCCTCGATGAGCCCCTATGAGATCGCGATGCCGGGCGGCTCGGTCGAGCACTGGAACGAGGAGGCGGGCCAGGTCTGGATGGAACGATTGACGGGACGGTTCCAGAAATCGGTCTGGCTCAACCCGGTGCAGCAGCATCTCTGGGGCTATACCCAGTCGATCCGCCAGATCGGTGGGCTGATGGCCGGCCGCATGTTCCCGCTGACGCTGGACGGGCTGGATGGGGCGATGAAGGTGCTGGCGCGATAGCCGAAATGGCCAGGTTCCGGCATTCGATCGCCGGTCGAGCTTGAAATGTATATTACCAGGATATACAATCGTGATTGATTTTGATCGCGTCGTCGGTTTCGACTGGGATCACGGCAATAATCGGAAGAGTGCCGAGAAGCATGACGTCAGTCAGGCTGAGGCCGAGCAGGTGTTCATGAATGAGCCGCTGCTGTTGTCTGAAGATGGGCGCCATAGCGTTGCCGAACGAAGGCTGCAGGCGTTAGGGCGAACCAGCGACGGTCGGCATCTCCATGTGACCTTCACGCTGCGGCACGAGAACAGCCTGATCCGCATTATTTCCGCTCGCGACATGAATCGTAAGGAGCGCAGGCATTATGGGCAAGACGCTTAAGCCGATCCCGACCTTTCAGAGCGAGGCCGAAGAGCGCGCCTTCTGGGAGACCCATGATTCCACCGATTATGTCGACTGGACCAAGGCTGTCTCCGTCCGGTTTCCGAATCTGAAGCCATCCTCCACGTCGATCTCGATCCGCCTTCCCAATGCGCTGCTTGAAAGCATCAAGATCGCCGCCAACAAGCGGGATGTCCCCTATCAGTCGCTGATCAAGATCTGGCTCTCGGAGAAAATGGACGCCTCCAAAGGGTGAGATGCGAAATCGCTCGTCATCTTCGTCAGCGTCGCACTCCTTCGGCCCGCGCGGTCAACCGTCGAAACCACCCGACTAGCGGATCGGCGTGCCCTGATGAAAGCGCATCCGCCAGCGCCCCTGAACCCGCACCCAGACCGAACTCCGCAACGAGTGCTGTTCGTCCAAATCGGAGCCCGATTGCCGTGTTGAGCGATAGGTCAGGAGGGCAATCCCCTCCCCAAGCAGGCTCACTCGAAAATCACGCGCTTTCCTGAGAGTGGCCCCGCGTTCGGCGGCAAGAGCGGCGATCGACTGATCGCGATCATAGATGCGTCCGGACCGAGCGAACTCGACGAAATCGTCGGCCAGCAGTTCAGCGACCTTCTCGGGTGACGCGCGTAGATCCGCAGCCAAGAGCTTTTCCTCCTGCGCTTTAAGCAGGGTCAGCAGGGCTCCGGTTTCCGCGCAACCCTCATTCGCGTCGCTCATCGTCGTCTCATCTCGACCGCTTTGGCTGAACAGATCAATCGCGGATTCCATGACCAGCGACAAGCGCCGGCTAAGCCGCTAAGGCTCGCCGCCATGCAGGCTCAATCCGACGACGACACCCCACCCCCGGTCTGGCGCCAGCGCCCGAAGCCGATCGGATTCGAGATCGCCTACAGGCTCGACGGCGATGCGCTGGAGATCGACACCACCCGCAAGGTCGATCGCGTCAGGCTGGCGGCAATCGAGCAGATCCGCTTCTTCTACGCGCCCGGCAATATCAGCTCGAAGGGCTACAAGACGCAGTTGCGCCTCAGCGACGGCAAGAACATCACCTTCGGCAACCTGTCCTGGCGCTCGCTGACCGATGTCGAGCGCGACGACGCCGGCTACCATGCCTTCGTCACGGCGCTCGCAGGCGAGGTCCAGCGCGCCAACCCCAAGGCCCGCTTCGTCGCCGGCAAGCCCTTCGCGCTCTGGCTGGCGCTTGCCCTCGTCGGCGGGCTGTCCCTGGTGATGCTGGCCTATTTCACCGCGCGCGCCTTCCAGCAGGGCGCGTATGCGGCCGGCTGGCTCGGCGCGCTGCTGGCGGCAGCCTCGTACTGGCAGGTCGGGCCGATGATCAGGCTGAACCGGCCGCGCGACCTGACGAGCGGCGAAGTGCCCGACGAGCTGGTGCCGGGTCGCATCCAGGCGTGAAGCCTACCGCACGACCAGGACCGAGCATTTCGCCCGCCTGACGATGGTCGAGGCGTTGGAGCCGATGACATAGGCCAGGATGCCGGGCTCATGCGAGCCGATGACGATCAGGTCGGCGCCGCTGGCGTCGGCCTCGGCCAGCACCTCGCCATGAACGGAGCCGACCAGCACCTTGGCCGAGACCCGCTCAGGCGGCAGCGGGATGGCGGCGGCAATGGCTGCAAGCTTCGCCTCGGCATCGCTCTGCTGTTCGGAATCGAAGTCGGCCGGCACGAATTCCATATAGGTGATCGGCACGAGCGAGCGGACATAGACCAGCCTGACGGTGCCGCCGGATGCTTCGGCGAAGGCAACGGCCGCAGCGATCGCGGGATCGGCCAGATCGGCCTCGGCGAGATCGACAGGAACCAGAATCGATTTGTACATCGCATCCTCCTGGCTGTTGGCGTCGTGACGTCCTGCTTTCGCGAGAGCATCATATCATGATCCGCTGCGAACCACGCATGTGCATGGACGCCATGACGGAGCGGAATTGACGCTCCCACGCCTGGCCTTAAGAGTACCGCGGCACGCCAGCTGCAGCTTGGGAAGCCGGCAATGGCACCTCCAGCCGTCGCTCTTGCCAGGCTGTTCCTCTTTGCCAGGCTCTCCGATGATCGACGCCCCTTCCGCCCCGCGCGGCTTCAGGACGCTCCTGCAGTCCCCGACCGCCTTCCTGATGGTGCTGGCCTTCGTGAACTGGCTCGGCTTCGCCAGCTGGAACGCCCTGATCAATAATTTCTCCAAGGAAGCCGCCGGCTTCACCGGCCAGGATATCGGCATCCTGCAGTCGGTGCGCGAGATTCCGGGCTTCCTCGCCTTCACCGCCATCATCCTGTTCTGGATCATGCGCGAGCAGATGCTGGCCTATCTCAGCCTCGTGACGCTCGGCATCGGCATCGCCATCACCGGCTTCTATCCGACGCTGGGCGGGCTGCTGCTGACCACGACGGTGATGTCGCTCGGCTTCCACTATTACGAGACCTCGCAGCAATCGCTGCAGCTCCAGCTCCTGCCGAAAACGGAGGCGCCGCGGCTGCTCGGAAAGGTCGCGGGCGCGTCCGCGCTGGCGCAGCTCCTCGCCTTCGGATCGATCGCCGTGATCTGGCGGGTTTTCCAGCCGGGCTATGTCGTCGTCTTCATGGTGGCGGGCCTCGCCACGGCAACATTGGCGCTCGCGGTCTGGCTGCTGTTCCCGCGCTTTCACGGCACCGTTCCGCAGAACAAGGGCTTCGTGCTGCGCAAGCGCTACTGGCTCTACTACGCGCTGACCTTCATGTCGGGCGCACGCCGCCAGATCTTCATGGCGTTCGGCGGTTTCCTGCTGGTCGAGCGCTTCGGCTATGACGTCTCGGCCACGGCAACCCTGCTGCTGGCGACCTATGGCATCAACACCTTCATGGGGCCGATGCTCGGCAGGCTCGTCGGGCGGGTCGGCGAGCGCGCCACGATCCAGATGGAGAATGTCTCGCTGGTCGCGGTCTTCGTCGGCTATGCAATGGCGAGCCGCGGGCATTTCGCCGAACTGGGCTATATCGTCGCCGGCTCGCTCTTCGTCATCGACGGCATCTTCACCACGCTGATGCTGGCCCAGCGCACCTATTTCCAGAAGATCGCCGATCCCGCCGACATTGCGCCGACCTCGGCGGTCGCCTTCACGATCAACCACGTCGCGGCGGTCTTCCTGCCGGTGACCTTCGGGCTGATCTGGATCTACGATCCGGCAATCGTCTTTATCATCGGCGCAGGCGTCGCGAGCGTGTCGCTCTCGCTCGCCTTCCTCGTGCCGCGCCATCCAGCGCCGGGCAACGAGACCACGCTGACGCAGGCCGTTGCCGTCGCAGCGGAATGAACCGGGACGACGTCAGCCCTGCCGAGCCGGCGTCCGGACGATCAATCCGTCGAGATCATCCTTGACCCGGATCTGGCAGGACAGCCGCGAAGTCGGGCGCACGTCGAAGGCGAAATCGAGCATGTCTTCCTCCATCGACTCCGGGTGGCCCGTCTTGGCGGCCCAGGCTTCATCGACATAGACATGGCAGGTGGCGCAGGCGCAGGCGCCGCCGCATTCGGCCTCGATGCCGGGAATGCCGTTGCGCACGGCGACTTCCATCACGGTGGATCCGGTTTCGCCCTCGACGGTCCGGCTTTCCCCTTGAGCGTCGATGAAGGTGATCTTGGGCATCATGAACTCCGGCGGGCGAATGACGCGCTCCGCTTAGAGCATTTCCAATCGTCGAGGAAAGGACTTTTCCAGCGGGAGCGGAAAGGAACCGGAGCGTTTCGAGCGAAATGGGCACCGGCTCGCGGGAAGACAACGCATTAAACCAAAAATCCCGAGCGATTGAACGATCCAATCGGATCGCAAACGGCTCTGGCGCCGTTCAGGCCGCGCAGTCGAGCCGCGAGATCGCGGCGCGCGCCTCGGCGGCGGCCAGGGCCAGCGCGTCCATCGCGGTTTCGGTCCGGCGCGAATCCGGCTCGGCCAGATGCTGCTCGATGGCATCGGCCGCATCGGCGACCTGCCAGGCTCCGATGGCGCGGGCAGCGCCCTTCAGGGTATGGGCTGCGTCCATCCGGGTCTGAGCGTCGGCGCCGGCATGGATGGTGCGCAGATGGCGGACGCATTGCTGCGCGAAGAGGGCGAGAAGCTCGCGCTCCAGCGCATGATCGCCACCGGTCTGGCGGGCGAGATGAGCAAGATCGATGGCGGTCTGGGGCATTTCAGGCTCGAGGTGGTGACGTTCGGAGAGCGGCAGATGCGGCGGTTCTAGCCCTTAACAAGCGCCATCATGGTGAACGAGGCGTTAACGACGTTTGTGAATCAGCCACTCAAATGGGTTTCCATCACCAGGTGCGTCCACTACCCTTCACAACTGGTAAATGATGGGCGCAGTGTCCTTCCGTAGCGAGAGAGCCAGAGGCGGCTCTCAATCGCGGCGAAGGCACGAGCGGGCGCCTGTCGGCAGTGGCGTAGCGAGGCGGCAAGCATGACCCGGCAAAAAAAGCTCCAAGACCCGACCGAGGCCGCGATGTCGGCGATCGAGGAGGCGCTGCGGCTGGACCAGCCGAAAGACGCCGCCGAGACCGGCACGGCAGCCGAGCCCAAGCTGCCCATGACCGCCGATACCGATCTGAAGATCGAGCTTCCCCGCGTCGAAGCCGCCGCGCCCGTCCAGCCGCAGCAGGCCGCGCCTCCGCCGCCATCGACGCAGCGCCCGCTGATCGCGCCCGATACGAGCCGCGTCGCCAATGACGACCGGCGCGATTCGAGCTCGCTGGTCCAGGCCTTCTCCGCCCGCCCCTCCTTGCGTCCCTACTGGTTTGCTGCGCTCGCCTCGCTCGGCTGGCTCGGCGGCGCCTTCTTCCTGCTGGTCAGCCGCTACGGCACCCTCTCCAACGGCCTCTCCGAGCGTCTCACTACCTTTGGAATCGGCGAGTGGACGCTGCTCGCGCTTTTCGCCGGCGCGCCCGTGATCTTCTTCTTCGTCCTGGCGGCGCTCTACCGGCGCACCCAGGAGATGCGCCTCGTCTCGCGCGCCATGACCGAAGTCGCCCTGCGGCTGGCCGAGCCCGAGATCGTCGGCGCCGATTCCATCCTCTTGCTCAGCCAGACCATCCGCCGCGAAGTCGCCGCGATGGGTGACGGCATCGAGCGCGCCGTCGCGCGCGCCGGCGAGCTGGAGACGATCGTGCGCGGCGAGATCGCGACGCTGGAACGCGCCTATGCCGATAACGAGATCCGGCTGCGCTCGCTGATCGACGAACTCGTGACGCAGCGCGAAGCGGTCGTCGGCAATGCCGAGCGTGTGAAATTCGCCATCAGCGGCGCCCATGAGAGCCTGTCCAAGGACCTCGACAACGCCAGCCGCGTCATCGCCGAGGCCGTCACCCAGGCCGGCGACAGGGTCACCGGCTCGCTCGGCGAAAAGGGCGACCAGATCACGCTGGCGCTGGGACGCGCCGGCGAACGCATGGTCGACGAGATCAGCGGCCGCGGCAACGACCTCGTCGAGCGCCTGCAGATCACTTCCGGCGAGGTCAGCGAGCGGCTGGCGGGAGCCAGCGACAATCTGTCGACTCTGCTCGATGGCCGCGCCCAGGAGATCGCGACCTCGCTGGAGCGTACCGGCGCCATCCTCACCGAGGGCCTGACCACGGGCGCCAGGGACGTGACCCGCGCCATCAGCGAGACCGGCACGCAGGTCGTCGATTCGCTGGCCCAGCGCGCCGAGACCGTCAACGAGACGCTGCGCCTCACCGGCGAAGGCCTCGCCAAGGAAATCTCCACGCGCGGCGCCGATGTCGCCGAGCGTTTCGAAACCTCCAGCCGCGGCATGATCGCGCTGATCGAGGGCCAAAGCGAGGCGCTGGGCGCCAAGCTCGCGGAAACCGGCGAAACCCTGCGCGCCTCGCTCTCCGAGGAAGGCGAAAGCGTCACGACGCGTCTTGCCGAGGTCGGGCGCGGCGTCCATGGCCTGCTCAGCCGCCAGAACGAACATATCGCCTCGCGCCTGATCGAGATCGGCGAGAGCGTGAACAGCCTGATCGGCACCCAGGGCGAGACCTTGGTGACGCGCCTGAACGAGACGGCGCGGACGGTCGACGACGTGTTGCGCGAGCGCAGCGACGCCATCATCCTGCGCGTCGACGAGGCCGGCAAGTCGATCGGCGAGACCGTCAGCCGCCATGGCCAGGACCTGACCTCGCGCATCACCGAGGTCGGCGCCTCCGTCCACGGGCTCTTCACCGAACAGGGCGGCAGCCTGGTGACGCGCCTGGCGGAAACCGGCGAGACCGTCCACGCATTGCTCGACGGCCAGGCCGACAAGCTGGTCTCGCGCGTTTCGGGCGCCGGCAACGAGGCCGTCAAGCTGCTCGATGGCCATAGCGAAACCCTGGTCTCACGCGTCACCGGCGCGGGCCAGGAGGTGCATGGGCTGCTCGCGGCTCAAAGCGAGACGCTGGTCTCGCGCGTCACCGGCGCGGGCCAGGAGGTGCAGGGACTGCTCGCGGCTCAAAGCGAAACCCTGGTCTCGCGCGTCACCGGCGCAGGCCAGGAGGTGCAGGGACTGCTCGCGGCTCAAGGCGAAACCCTGGTCTCGCGCGTCACCGGCGCGGGCCAGGAGGTGCATGGGCTGCTCGCGGCTCAAAGCGAAGCCCTGGTCTCGCTTGTGTCCGGCGCGGGCAAGGATGTCGTCGCGCTAATGAACGAGCAGAGCAACGCTCTCGCCACGCGCGTCGCCAATGCCGGCAGCGAGACCGTCAGGCTGCTCGACAGCCGCAGCGAGGCGCTCGTCTCGCGCGTTTCCGGCGCGGGACAGGATGTCGACAGCCTCCTCGAGGCGCGCACCCAGTTCCTCGTCTCGCGGCTCGGACAGGCCACGCAGGAGATCGACGTCCTCGTCGGCAAGCATGGCGACGCGCTGGTCGAGCGCCTCGGCCAGGCGGGCGAGCAGCTTCACGGCCTGATCGGCACGCAGAGCGCCGCCCTGATCTCGGGTCTGTCGGAGACGGGCTCGCGCGTCAGCGCGCTGCTCGACGAGCAGGCCGGCGCGATGACCGTCAAGGTTTCGCAGGCCGGGCTCGAGATCAAGGACCTGCTCGGCAATGAGAGCCAGGCCCTCGTGATGCGCATCACCGATGTCGGCCGCTCCGTGCACGGCGTGCTGGCCGAACGCAGCAGCGCCCTGATCACCAGGCTCGGTGAGACCGGCGATTCCGTGAACCGCCAGCTCGACGAGCAGGCTGCGGCGCTGACCGAGCGGGTCAGGCAGGCGACCGAGGGCGCCCGTGCCGCGCTCGACGAGCAGCAGAGCGGCTTCCTCACCCGGCTGGGCGAGACCGGCGACCAGGTCGGCGCGCTCCTGGGCGAGCAGCGCGAGGCGATGGTCCGAGATCTCGTCTCGACCGGCCGCGAGGTCCACGGCCTGCTCGGCGAGCAGAGCGAGGATCTGGCCCGCCGCATGACGGACGCCACCCGCGTCCTGACCGAGACCATCAATGTCGATGGCCGCCATGTCGCCGAGCGCGTCACCGAGGCCACGCAGGCCCTGCGCGACACCTTCACCATCCATGCCGAGGATGCCCGGACCCTGCTCGCCGGCACCGGCCGCGAGATCGTGCTGGCGCTCACGCAGCAGGGCGGACGCGTCAACGAGGCACTCGCCGCCAACGCCGAATCGATGCTGCGCTCGGTCGAGAGCCGCTCGCAGGCGCTCAACGAGGCGCTCGCCGGCAAGCATGACGCGCTGATCAAGCTCTTCGACGTGCAGGGCCGCGAGATCACGGACGGTCTGGGCGCACGGCTCGCCGCCTTCGAGGATATCGTGCTCCACCAGGGTGGCGCGCTCGCCTCCAGGCTCGCCGACGATGCTCGCGGCTTCACCGACACCGTGACCACGCGCCTCGCCCAGGTCGAGCGCCTGCTCACCCAGGAGGGCCAGGCGCTCGCCGACAAGGTCGGGGCGCGCTCCAGCGAGGCGGCCGAGATCCTGGCCTCGCGGACGAACGAGGCCGCCCAGGCGATGGAGCTCCAGATCCGGGTCTTCGAGGAGCGCTCCAGCGCCAAGAGCGCCGAGATCGGGCAGTCGCTCGACGGGCTGATCGCGCGGATCGACGGCAATCTCGGTTCGCGGGCGACCGCGCTCAACGAGGCGCTGGTCGAGCGCACCGTCGATATCGCGCGCGTGCTTGCCGAGGGCGGCCGCGAGGTCACCCGCGCGCTCGCGGCCAAGGCTGACGAGATCGGCGAGGTCGTGACCTCCAAGAGCGAGTCGCTGACGCGCACGCTCAGCGACAAGGCCGATGCGATCAATGCGACGCTGGGCGGCCGCGCCCTGCAGATCGCCGATACGCTCGATCAGAGCGTGGCGCGCTTCGAGGAGCGGGTGGTCAACCGGCTCGACACCGTCTCTGGCACGCTCGACGTCCGCAGCCGCGAATTCGCCGACACGCTGCAGAGCAAGTCGGACGCAATCTCGGCTGCGCTCGGCACCCGCGCCGACGAATTGCGCATCATGTTCGACGAGACCGGCGGCGGCATGCTCGGCGCGCTGAGCCAGCGCGGCGAGGCCATCGCCGGCGAAGTCGCCAATGTCGGCCAGACCGTGGTGCGCGCCATCGAGAGCCGCGGCACCTCGATCATCGAGGGGCTGCGCGATCGCGGCGCCGAGATCACGAGCGCGCTCGACGCCTCGTCCAGCGGCCTGCGCGAGACGCTGGAATCCGGCACGCGCCAGTCGGTCGACACGCTCGTCAGCACCAATGAGCAACTGCGCGACGAACTCGGCGGCATGCTGGGACGCCTCGGCGAGGCCAACAAGCTGATGCAGCAGATCGTAACCGGCGCGAACAAGAACCTCGGCGCGATCGAAGGCGGCCTCTCCGCCCGCGTCGGCGAATTGCAGAGCGTCGTCGCCACGGTGATGGAGGAAACCGGGCGCGCTTCCGAGCAGGTCGCGGCCCAGGTTGCCGAGCTGAAGACCTTCTCCGAGGGCACGCTGCGGCAGACCACCGCGCTCGTCGGCCAGCTCGACGACAAGGGCGCCTCGCTGACCGAGGCGACGCAGGCGAGCGCAGCCGCGCTTCATGCCGTCGCGACACGGCTGGAACAGGTCGAGGCCCGCGTCGGCAAGGCCCTTTCCGATCGCAAGGACACGCTGGAGGAGCTGCACGGGCTGATCGCCACCCGCACCGACGACGTGGAATCGATCACGCGCTCCTTCGCCGCCCTGATCGACGATTCGCTGAGCTCGGCCGAAGCCCGTGCGCGCCAGATCGGCGGCGTGCTGAGCGACTCGGCCGAAGCCACGGCCGCCGCGCTGACGCAGCAATTCGAGCTGATCCGCGCCACGACCGGCAAGGAGCGCGAACGCACCGCCCATGCGCTGCGCTCGGCCTATGAGCAGGTCACCAACGAGGTCGGCGGCGAGCTCGCCAAGGTGACCGAACGCTTCCAGGGCGCGGCCCAGGACATGCGCTCCGTCACGGCCGACATCAAGCGCGAGCTGGAAGCGACGCGCGCCGAGCTCTCGCGCGGCGTGCTGGACCTGCCCCGCGAGACGCAGGAATCGACCGCCGCCATGCGCCGCGTCGTCTCCGAGCAGATCAAGGCGCTGAACGAGCTGACCGAGATCGTCACGAAATCGGGCCGGCGCAACGACGTCACCCTCCCCACGGACGCTCCAGCCCGTCGCGCGCCCGTGCAGACCGTGACCGCGCCGGCCTATACGACCGTGACGCAGGCGCGCCTGCCCGCGGTCAGCGAGCCACCGCAATTGCGGCCCTCCTTCGACGCGGCGCCCCAGCAGCCCGCCCGCAGCGAGGTGCGGGTCGAGGCCCCCAAGCCGACACCGGTGCCCCGCCCCGCCCCTGCCGAGGAGGCGCCGCGACGCAGCGCCGCGCCGCAGCCGGAGGTCCAGCCGCCGGCGAAGGCGGGCTGGCTCTCCGACCTGCTCAACCGCGCCTCGCGCGAGGAGCAACCGAGCGAGGCCAGCAAGCCGACGGCGCATTCGATCGAGAAGCTCGATTCGCTCTCCGTCGACATCGCCCGGATGATCGACCATGAAGCGGCCGTCGAATTGTGGGACCGCTACAAGCGCGGCGAGCGCAACGTCTTCACGCGCCGGCTCTACACGCTGCAGGGCCAGCAGACCTTCGACGAGATCCGGCGCAAGTACCGCCGCGACACCGAGTTCAAGGAGACGGTCGACCGCTATATCGACGAGTTCGAGCGCCTGCTCGGCGAGGCAGCCAAGGACGACCGCGACTCGATGGTGGCCAAGACCTACCTGACCTCCGAGACGGGCAAGGTCTACACCATGCTGGCCCATGCCAGCGGGCGCTTCGAAGCGAATTGAAGGCTGTAGATCTGATAAAAAGACCGCCCATCAGGGCGGTCTTTTCGTTTGAGCGCTGCATCGCGTTCGCTGCCAAACCGGCAGATTTGCAGGAGAGCGCCCCGTGTCAGTCGACCGCCGCAGCCTTCTGGCCCTGCCCCTCGCCTGGCTGACATTACGAGGCTCGCCGCTTGGCGCCGTGCCGCTGCCCCCTATCGATGATTGGCCCGGGGGCGAGTGGGATCGGACCCCGCCCGAGCAGGCGGGGTGGGATACCGACATCCTGGCCCGGGCCCGGACCTACTCACAGTCCATCGGCACGGCGAGCTTCATCGTCGTCCAGCATGGCCGCATCGTCGAGAGCTGGGGCGATATCGGCCGCCGGCTGCAATTATACTCGGTGCGCAAGAGCCTTCTGAGCGCCCTGATCGGCATTGCCGTGACGGAGGGCAAGATCGAGCTCGACGCCACGCTGGGCTCGCTCGGCATCGATGATGTGCCGCCCGCCCTCACCGAGGCCGAGAAACGGGCGACGGTTCGACAGTTGCTGCAGTCCCGGTCGGGCATCTATCGACCCGCCCTCGTCGAGATGCCGAGCCAGGTCGCGCGCCGGCCCGTTCGGGGAAGCCATCCACCAGGCGCGTTCTGGTACTACAACAACTGGGATTTCAACGCCCTCGGAACGATCTACGAACGCGCTGTCGGCGCGTCGATCTTCGAGATGTTCCAGCAACGCATCGGCAATCCCGTCGGTATGCAGGACTATCGGCCGCGCGACGGTCGCTACATCAGGGGCGAGGTTTCGCTGCATCCCGCCTACCCGTTCCATATGAGCGCGCGGGATCTGGCCCGGTTCGGCCTGCTCTATCTGCGTTCCGGGCGCTGGCGCGACAGGGCCCTGGTCCCGCCATCATGGGTCACCGAGAGCACGACGGCCTCATCGGAAACCTATCTGCGGTCCGGCTACGGCTATATGTGGTGGACCGGTTTCCCTGACCGGCGCGTCGCGATCATGAACCTGTCTCCCGGCGGCTTCTGGGCCGATGGAAATTATGGACAGTTCATCATCATCGACCCCGTGAACGACCTCGTCGTCGTCCACCAGACCGATGCGGCCACGGCCAAGGTCAATGAGCGGCAGATGGGCCATTTGATGTGGCTGCTTCTGACAGCAGCGCGCGCCCGCGATCCGGGATGCGACCCCAGCGCAACGCGCAGGTGACTCCCTGGCGCGCGGGGATCACCGCGCCCAGCGCACGATCTCGATCAGGACCTGCGACAGCGCCCGGTCGAGCGCCTGCGCGGCCGCGCCGCCATCGCCCGCAGCGCCCAGCACGCGGGCCGAGAACAGGCGCGCGCGCTGGACCTTGCCGGAGCGGTCGCCCACCAGCTTGGCCGTGATCTCGACGACGGCAGCCCCGCTCGCCGTGTCGATGTTGAAGCTGCGGATATCGGTGTTGAGCTGGGCGTCGGGTACGATGCGCCCGCCGGGGCGCGCGACGGAACCGAGGCGATTGCCGTTCTCGAAGGTCTGGATGAGGCGCGCCTGCACCAGTTTCGGCACGCTGTCGGCCCATTGCGCGCCGCCGAGGAAGGAGAGCGCGCCCGATGCGTCCTTGACGATGAGGCGGTCGGAATCCAGCGCCTGCACCGTGGTCGGCTCGGCCACGACGAGGAAGATGCGCGAGCCACCGATGCTGCCGAAATCGCGCGGCGCCGAAAGATCATAGGTCGTCGGCGCGGGTCCGCCGCCGCAGCCGGCGAGCATCAGCACGGCGGCGAGCAGCGTGGTCGGGGCGACTAGGCGCGCAGGCGGGATCGACATCGTCATGAGGCTAGCGCGACCCACCATATTGAGGAAGCGGCGGCTTGCCGCCGAAGATGAATTGCTGCGGATTGCGCTCGATATTGCGCAGCGTCCGGTTGAGATCGGTCAGCGTGCGCTTGCCGTCACTGGCGAGTGACTCGATGTCGCGCAGGCCGGGGCCGGTGAAGCGGCTGATGCCGGCGGTGATCTCGGCGGTGCGCTTGTCGAGATTATCGGCCAGGACGCGGATCGACCGCGCCGCCTCGCCGATATCAGTGAAGGCGCTCTTGCCGTCCGGCCCGGCGGCCGAGTTCAGGAAAGACTGCGCGGCCTTGAGCACGCCCTCGACCTGATCGGCCGCCTTGTTGAGCTTTTCGGTGATCGAGGCAACTTCCTTGACCGCCTTGCCGACATCCTCGCTTGAGCCGCCAAGCGCCGCGGTGAATTTGTCGACATTGTCGACGATGCTGGTGACCTTCTTCTGGTCGACCGAGCGCACGATCTGGGTGAGCTCCTCGCTCAGCGTGCCGAGCTTCTGGGCGAGCGGCGTGATCGTCTCGGCGATCTGGCCAAAGCTCTTCATCAGCTTGTCGACGCCATCGGCATTGTCGCCGAGCGCGGCCGAGAAGCGCTCGACATTCCTGACGGTGTTGCTGATCGAGCCGGCATTGTCCTTGACCAGCCCCTCGACGCTGCCGAGCACCTCGTCGGCGCGCTTGGCGATGGTGCGGACGGTCTCGAGGATGTCCTGGAATTCCGAGCGCTCGGCGATGATGGTCGGCAATTGCTGGCCGGGCTGCGCCTTCAGGACCGGCGAGTTCGGCTCGCCGCCGAGCAACTGGACAGCGACGACGCCGGCAAGGCCCTGCGCCTCGATGCGCGCACGGGTGTCGACGCGCAGCGGCGTCGTATTGTCGACCTGGATCACCGCATAGATGCGGCGCGGATCATCCGGCAGCAATTCGATTCGCGTCACCTCGCCGACCCGCAGGCCGTTGAAGAGCACGCTGGAGCCGCGCCCGAGTCCGGTCACGGTGCCGCTGAAAATGACGCGCACATCCTGCCGCCGGCCGGCGCCGCCGCTGTTGAACCAGTAGATGAAGCCGAATGCCGCGGCGAGGACCGCAAGCGTGAACAGCCCGACCAGCGCGTAATTTGCCCGCGATTCCATTGTCTAGCGCTTCATCCCTGCACACCAGCCGGCAGACGCGCCCTCGCCCGCTCACCACCAAAATAGGCCTTCACCCAAGGGTGATCCGACGCCAGCATGGTCGCAAGCGTGCCAACCGCAACGACCCGTTTGTCCGCAAGCGCCGCGATTCTGTCGCAGGCGGAATAGAGGCTGTCGAGATCGTGGGTTACCATGAAGACGGTCAGCCCCAAAGTCTGCTTCAGCGTCACGATCAGTTCGTCGAACTCGGCGGCGCCGATCGGATCGAGACCCGATGTCGGCTCGTCCAGGAAGACGATCTCCGGATCGAGCGCCAGCGCCCGCGCCAGTGCGGCGCGCTTGATCATGCCGCCGGAGAGCTCGGACGGCGTCTTGTCGGCGGCGTCAGGCTTCAGGCCGACGAGATCGAGCTTCACCATCGCCAGCTCGTCGAGCAAAGCCGGCGACAGCTTGAGATATTCGCGCATCGGCACCTGAATGTTCTGCTTGACGCTCAAGGCCGAGAACAAGGCGCCATGCTGGAACATCACGCCGAAGCGGCGCTCCAGCGCGCGGCGCTGCACCGGGTCGAGCCCGTCGACATCATCCCCCAGCACCTCGATCGTGCCGCGGGACTTGCGCACCAGTCCCAGGATGGTGCGCGTCAGCACCGATTTGCCCTGGCCCGACCCGCCGACGAAGCCCAGGATCTCGCCGCGCATCACGTCGAGGTCGAGACCGTCCATGATCACCTTGTCGCCGAAGGCGACCTTGAGATCACGCACGCGGATGGCCGCCGGGGCCTCCACCTCCGTCCCGCCGTCAGGCGTCGCGTCCTTCCCGCGCGCCTGCTCGCCTGGCTCGGCCGATTGCTCGCTCATGGCCGGGTTACGATCCTCAAAACGCGATAGATGCAAAAAACATGGCGAAGAGGCCGTCGACGACGATGACCATGAAGATCGCCTTCACCACCGAGGCCGTGACCTGCCGGCCAAGCGACTCGGCCGAGCCCTGGACCGCCAAGCCTTCGATCGAAGCAATCAGCCCGATCACGAAGGCCATGAAAGGGGCTTTGATGAGGCCGACCGCGAAATGCTTCCAGGTGATGACCGATTGCAGCCGGGCCAGGAAGGTGTCGATGCCGATGCCGCCATAGAGCCAGGTGACGAGCGCCGCGCCGGTCAAACCCGACATCGACGAGAGGAAGGTCAGGATCGGCAGCGAGATGATCAGCGCCAGGATGCGCGGCACGACGAGGACTTCGATCGGATCGAGGCCCATCACGCGCAGCGCATCGATCTCCTCGCGCATCTTCATCGAGCCGATCTCGGCGGTGAAGGCCGAGCCCGAGCGGCCGGCGATCATGATCGAAGTCAGCAGCACCGAGAGCTCGCGCAGGATCAGGATGCCGGTCAGGTTGACGACGAAGACGGTCGCGCCGAATTGCTGGAGCTGGAAAATGCCCTGCTGGGCGACGATGCATCCGACCAGGAACGAGATCAGCATGATGATCGGCGCGCCGTTGAAGGCGATCAGCTCGATCTGGTTGACCAGCGAGGGTCCACGAAACTTGCGCGGACCGAGCACGACGCCGATCGAGCCGACCACGACCTCGCCGAGGAACATCGCACCACCGACCATGTCGCGCCCGAAGCTGACGACCGCCGCGCCGATGTCGACCAGCACGCTGACGACACCGAAATGGCCGGGTTGCGCCGGCATCTCGTGGTCCCTGACCGCGACCTCGGCGAGCAGGATTCCATGTTCGGGCCGGTCGCTGACGATGTCGACGGCCGCGCCCTTGGCCTCCTGCTGCAGCTTCAGCCGGTTGAGGACATAGGCGCCCATCGTGTCGAGCCGCGTCACCGCCGAGAGATCGAGCCGGGACGACGCGCCTTTGCCGATGCGTCCGGCTATCTCCGCGATCAGGGCCTCGACCCGCGGCGCGCGGTCGGCGCTCCACGAGCCCGCGAGCGCGACGGCAAGCGTGCCGGCATCGTCGCGGAAGACGGCTTGCGGTTCGGCGGTGTCGAGGCTCGCCATGTCTTTAAGTCAAACCCTTCGCCGGAGCGGTCTCGCGACCTGCCCGCAGCGCCCGTCCGGCCGATCTTGCTGTGCCCCCGCTGCCTGTATCGCCGGGCAGATTGCGCTTTGCAAGCACGAGCAGGACAAGACCGACCAGAGCCAGCGGAACCATGGCGAGAAATGCCAGAGAACCATGGCGCTGGTAGAGATAGCCCGACAGAATCGTCATCGCGGCGCTGGCGAGCGCAGTCAGCGCCACGAGACCGCCCTGGGCGGCGGCGCGCCGCCCATCAGGCGCCAATGCTGAGAGGACCGCCAGCGCGCCGAGATGGGCGCAACCGAAGGTCAGGCCGTGCAGCAATTGCAGCAGCAGCGTGACGCCGAGCCCTGGATCGAGCGCCATGACGCCGAATCGGATGATGGCGGCGACGGCGCCCGCAGCGATCCAGGCGAAGCCGGCCGTGCCGCGCGCGACGATGCCGCCGGCGAACAGGAACAACGCCACCTCGGCCACGACGCTCACGGCCCAGAGGCCGCCGATGACGGTGTCGCTGAAACCGAGGCTGCGCCAGTGCAGCGAGCCGAAGGCGTAGAGCGCGGCATGTGTCGCGTTCACGCAGGCGATGGCGACCAGCGCCAGCCTGAAGGCCGGGCTGAAGCCGGCCGGAGCGGGGCTCGTCTCCTGCGGCGGCCTGGCCCGCGGCGGCGGCGCAGGGGCCGCGAGCGCCGCAAGCGCCGCCAGGCCCGTGCTCGCCGCCAAGGCGAGCGGAATGATGCCGGCTCCGAGGTGGGCTATCAGGTAGCCGCCGAGCAGGTTCGCCGCAAAGAAGCTGACCGAACCCCATAACCTGACCCGGCCATAATCGATCGCGGCGCCGGCCTTGATCTGCGCCGTCGTCAGCACGTCGGCCAAAGGCACGACGCCGGAGATGGCGGCGGCGTTGAGCGCCATGGTCAGGCCGATCGGCCAGATGCCGTGCGCCGGCAGCAAGGCGAGATAAAGCAGCGCCGCCAGCCCGTTGAGCGCGGCCAGCAGCAGGACCGGCGGAAGGCGGTTGTCGGCGAGCCCCGTGACCCATGACGTAGCGACGACGCGCATCAGGATCGGAATCGTAAGGACGACGCTGATGGCGACGTCGCCAAGTCCCCTGGAGGCGAGCCAGATCGGAAAGAACGGCATGTAGATGCCGACGCCGAGGAAATTCAGCGCATGCAGCAGCGACAGTCGCGGCCCGACTCCACCCTGCGGAAGCAGCGCCATTTTCAAGCCCGATCGCATGGCGCCGGCAGCACTTCCTTAAGCAATACGGGGGCACGGTTGGAGATGGTGCATTTCGACTGACGAATGGCGATTCGGCCAGTCCTTCACGAGCAGGTTGGTCATGGGTGGGGCGCGTTCGCTGACGCCGCTGAGCGAAACCGACTACGAGGCCATCGCGGCCGCCGTCATGGAGACGGCGCGCGGACGCTGGTTCATGGCCGAATTCGCCAAACGCAACCGTCAGGCCGACACGGCCCAGCTGCTCACCGCCATCGGCCGGATCGAGCGCGTCGTCGGCGTCAGTGCCAAGCCCGCGCCGCCCGAACCCAGCCTGCGCGAGGCTGCAGCGCTGATCACCGATCTCCGGCTCGACCTCGAACGGATCAGCGGGCGCAGCCAGGAGCCGTCATCGGGCCTGGCGGCGCGCATCGAGGCCGCCTCCGGCAGCATCGCCGTCGCGGTCGAGAGCGTGCAGGAGGCGGCCTGGGGCCTGCGCGAAACCGGTGCGGACGAGGCCCTCTGCGACATGCTCGACCGGCGCGCCACCGAGATCAACGCCGCGACCGCCAGCATCGACGGCACGGCCCAGCAGATCGGCAAGATCGCCGATACGATCGCGATGCTCGACAGCAGCCTGCGGGCGTTCTGCGAGGGCGTGCAGGACGACGAGGACACAGGGCCGGCCCAGCCGGCGCGCGGGCTCAGCCTCCGGGACGCCGAACCGCTCGGCGCCTATGACGACATCGAGATCATCGAGATCGACGAGGCTCCGACCTCGGTCGTGGCCGCTCCGCGCACGGTCTCCGCGCGGCCGACGAGCGAGCTCAAGCACCAGACGAGCCCGCTCATCCACGACGATATCGATTTCGAGTATATCGACGTGCCCGGCGAGGCGCCGCCTCCCGCTCCCGCCGCCGCCCCGGCGACCTCGGAAGCCGATCTGCGCGAGATCGACGCGCTGCGCGCCGACAGGAAGCTCGCCTATTTCGCCTAGCCGGGCTTCAATACGGTCCTGGCCGTCATTGCGAGCACAGCGAAGCAGTCCAGGGGACGTCGAGCTCTGCCGCTCCTGGATTGCTTCGTCGCTTTGCTCCTCGCAATGACGGTGTGGTTCAAGCTAAAATTACCCCCTCGCGGCGACATAGCTTGCCATCTTGCCGGGGTTGAGCAGGCCGAGCGGATCGACCTCGCCCTTGAAGCCGAGCTGGTCGGCATCGGCGCGCTTGTGGCGGCTGCCGGACTCGAGCGAGACGACATGCGGATTGGCGATCATCACGCCCGCCTCCTCATGCAGGGCGATGATCTCGTTCAGGCGTTCGGGTGTCGAATAGCGCAGGATCGGCAGCGCGCTCGCGGTCATGCGCCCGCCGAAGCGGATGAATTCGTGATGCGCCAGCACCTCGTCGGGAAAACGCGCGATCATCTCGGCCGCGCTCTCGATCAGCCGGTCATGCGGGAACATGCATTGCAGATAGGTGATCGAGCGATCGCCCTTCAGCCATTGCAGCGTGGTGTGATTCCAGCTGTATTCGTAGAGCGGCACCGTGCCCGGCCCCTCCTCCGAGGGCGCCTCATAGGTCACCGCGCCGCGCCGGCCGATGATCGCCTTGAACGGCCCGAGCGAGGCCTCGGCGATCATGCAGATCAGGATGCTCTTGCCCTCCGGGCAATGCTGCTTCAGCGCGCCGAATGTCGCCGGGATCGGCCATGAGATCGGCGTCACCAGCTTCTTGACCACGCCGTCGGCGAGCGCGACGGCGTAGCCGGCCTGGAAGGCCTCCATGTAGTCGTCGAAGGCGACGATGACGTCGATCCAGGGCCAGGCCGGAGCGAGCGGCATTTCGAGCGCCGTGATGATGCCGGTCGTGCCATAGGCGCGGTTGACCTTCTGGGCCGCGTCGTCGCGCAGTTCGAGGATGCGCGGCTCCTCCTCCATCGTGACGATGCGCGCCGCCAGGATGTTGCCGGGCTCGCGCAGGCCGCCATAGGTGACCGAGCCGACGCCGCCCGAACCGCCGGCGACGAACCCGCCGATCGTGGCCGAGCGCTTGGTCGAGGGGTGCATGCGCAGCTCGAACCCCGCCTCGCGCGTCGCCATGTCGATATCGAGCAGGCGCGAGCCGGCCGCGACCCTGACCACGCCCGGCTTCTGCCAGGCGATGCCGCTCAGCGCCGTGATGTCGAGGAGAACGCCGCCTTCGAGCGGCACAGCCTGACCGTAATTGCCGGTGCCGGCGGCACGGACCGTCAGCGGGATGCGCCGCTTCACGCAGGCCGCAGCGACCCGCACCACCTCGTCCTCATCGCGCGGGCAGGCGATGATGTCGGCGGATTTGTCGGCCAGTTCCTGGTTCAGGATCGGCGAATACCAGAAGAAATCGCGCGAGCGCTTGCGCACCACCTGCGGCTCGTCGATCAACGGGATGCCGTCGAGATCGGCCTTCAACCCGGCGATGTCATAGCGCGAGGGCTGCGGCTTGTGCTTTCTTTCGCTGTCCAAGCTCATATCGTACCCATTGCAGCTTCGTCATTGCGAGCGCAGCGAAGCAATCCAGAACCGTAGCGCTCGACGTCCCCCTGGATTGCTTCGCTGCGCTCGCAATGACGACAGGGCTTCAATTCTCCCGCTTCAGCGCGCTCTCATGCCAGCGCCGCAGCAGGAGATGCGAGATCCAGCTCGTCGCGAGGAAAATCGCTATCCCCGACAGCGAGATCATGATCAGGGCGGCAAAAACGCGCGGGATCTTGAGCTGATAGCCCGCCTCCAGGATGCGGTAGGCAAGACCGGACGAACTGCCGCCCGTGCCCGCGACGAATTCGGCGACGACCGCGCCGATCAGCGCGAGCCCCCCCGAGATCTTCAGGCCCGCGAGGAAATAGGGCAGCGCGGCCGGCAATTTGAGATGGCGCAGCGTCTGCCAGCGCGTCGCGCCATAGAGCTGGAACAGGTTGATCAGGTTGTGATCGGCCGAATTCAGCCCGAGGATGGTGTTCGACAGGATCGGGAAGAAGGCGACGATCCAGGCGCAGATCAGCAGCGAGAGATTGATGTCTCCGGCCCAGATGATGATCAGCGGCGCGATCGCCACGATCGGCGTCACCTGCAGGATCACCGCATAGGGTAAAAGCGACATCTCCAGCCATTTCGACTGGGTGAACAGCACGGCCAGCGCCACGCCGACGATGACGGCCGCCGCAAGCGCCATGAAGGTGATGCGCAGCGTGATCCAGAGCGAGCCAGAGAGCGTGCCCCAATCGGCGATCAGCGTCTGGCCGATCAGGAGCGGCCCGGGCAGAACATAGGGCGGAATCTCCTTCCAGCGGACCAGGAACTCCCACAGGCCTAGCGCCAGCACGCCGATGACGATCGGCGCCAGGAGGCGCGGCCAGGCGCTGGCGGGCAGGCCGAGGATGCGCGGCTCCGTTGCGAAGACGGGGCGGGCTTCGGCGTCGGTGCCGTCATGGGCGGGGGCAGGCGTCGGCAACGCGCTCATGCCACCGCTCCCGACACACAGCCCTCATCCTGAGGAGCCGCGCAGCGGCGTCTCGAAGGATGCTCCAGATGGTTCCGGAGCCTCCTGGAGCATCCTTCGAGACGCGGGCTGCGCCCGCTCCTCAGGATGAGGGCTGCAGGGTGGTCCATGGCAGGGCTCATGAGCCGATCGCCTCCTTGAGCTTGCCGGAGACGACGCGGCAGAGATGGGCGTATTCCGGCGAGGTGCGGAAGAGGTCGTCGCGCGGATAGGGCGCGTCGACATCGAGATCGGCCATCACACGGCCGGGGCGCGCCGCCATCACCACGATGCGCTTGGAGAGATAGACCGACTCGAAGACCGAATGGGTGACGAAGACGGCGGTGAACCTCTCCTTCCACCAGAGTTCGAGCAGATCGTCATTGAGGCGGTGGCGGGTGATCTCGTCGAGCGCCGCGAAAGGCTCGTCCATCAGCAGGATCTTCGGCCGCAGCACGAGCCCGCGCGCGATCGAGACGCGCATCCTCATGCCGCCGGAGAGCTCGCGCGGATAGGATTTCTCAAAACCCTTGAGCCCGACCAGCGCCAGCATCTCGGCGGCGCGCTCTTGCGCCTGGCTCTTGCGGACGCCTTTCAGCGTCAGCGGCATCATGACGTTGCCGAGCGCGGTCGCCCAGGGCATCAAGGTCGGGTCCTGGAAGACGAAGCCGAGATCGCGATCAGGCTCGCCCGAGGCGTCATGGCTGGTCGTCGGCCACTCGATCGTGCCGGTCGAGGGCGCGCCCAGCCCGGCGATCATGCGCAGCAGGGTCGATTTCCCGCAGCCCGACGGGCCGAGCAGGCTGATGAACTCGCCGGCGCCCAGATGCAGGTTGACGTCGCGTACGGCGAGCGTGCCGTTGGCGAACTGTTTCGAGACGTGGCGCACGCAGACGAGCGGCTTGGCCTCGCTGCTGCGGACGGCATGGGGTGTGCTCAGATAGGCTGTGTCCAAAGCCTGATGATCCGTTGATTGGCGCCCCGCCTTGTCATTCCGGGGCAAGCCATAGGCTTGAACCCGGAACCCACGACTGGGCGAGTGTTGTTCATTGTGCCCGACCGGGGCCTCACCCGGTCGTGGGTTCCGGGTTCAGCGCCGCGCGCTTCCCCGGAATGACGAGCCACTACGCCTTGCCCACGCCCTTGTTGACGAACTCCAGGCTGTAGGCCTTCTTGATGTCGACGCCGGCCGGGAAGACGCCGGCCTCCGTCATGGTCTTGTAGAAGCTGGCCCAGCGCGCATCGGTCATGGCGCCGATGCCCAGCGTCAGCGCGTCGCCGGAGAGCACGATACCCTTCTCGTTCATGACCTTGACGGCGTAGTCGATCTTCTCCTGATCCATGTCGGGATTGTCCTTCAGGATCTGGGCGTTGGCTGCGGCCGCGCTCGGCCCGGCCTTCATGTACTCGGCCCAGCCCTCCAGCGACGCGGTGACGAAGCGCTGGACCAGGTCCTTCTTCTCCGCGACCATCTTCTGCGAGATGTTGATGGTGGTGTTGTAGTTCTCGAAGCCGGCATCGGCGATGAGATGCACCACCGGGTTCACCCCGCCCTTCTGGATGGCGAAGGGCTCCGACGACAGGAAGCCCTGCTGCGAGATGGTCTTGTCGGCCAGGAAGGGCGCCATGTTGAAGGTGTAGGGCCTGATCTGTTCGTCGGTGTAGCCGAACTTCGCCTTCAGGAAGGGCCAGTAGCTGGTGCGCCCGGCAGCGCCGACCAGGATCGGCTTGCCCTTCAATGCGGCCAGCGAATCATTGCCCTGGCCGGGATGCGAGATCAGGACCTGCGGGTCCTTCTGGAAGATCGAGGCGATGCAGAGGAAGGGGATGTTCTCCTGGGCGTAGCGGATCGCCTCGAAGGAGTTCGACATGATCATGTCGACGCGGCCGCCGAGCAGGAGCTGCGAGGGGTTCTGCTGCGGTCCGCCTGGACGGATATCGGCGTCGATGCCGTATTTCTTGTAGATGCCGTTGGTGAGCGCGAGGTAGAAGCCGCCATGCTCGGCCTGGGCGCGCCAATTGGTCTGGTAGGAGACCTTGTCGAGGGTCTGCGCGCTGACCTTGCTGCCGGGGACGGGCACCAGGACGGAGGCGGCAGAGCCGCCGATGAGGCCAAGCGCCGCGCGCCGGTTGATGCGATACTTCATCATCATGCTGGAGACCTCCTGGATAACGCCTTCGTGCAGCTGCGCCGTGGCCGCGGGCCAGCAACATACATGCCATGCGTGACGGCAAGCAGGAAATGTGGAGCAACAGGTTTGCGCACAGAGAACGTGCAATTGCCCAAATCGCAAGCAGAAACGCCACGCGATCCATGGATGCAGGCGACGGGCTTCCCTGGCAGGCCGTTCCCCCTGCAGCATCAGACCGAATACGATATTCGGTCTGATGCTGCAGGGCTTTGATTGTGCATCGGCTTGCCCCGAAAACCGGTTCCCACTTTTCGGGCCGATGCCCTAGGCTGGCGCAATGCGCTCCGAACACGCCATCTCGGATAAGGTGCTCGCGGTGCTCAGGCGGGCGCCCCTCGACAATGTCGTTCTCCTGAAGTTCCTGCTCGCCTCCCCGCAGGCCGCGAGCGTGCATCAGATCGTCCGGGGCGATGATGCGGCGACACTGCTGCTGCTCGACCACCGCTTCAGCGATTTCGATCGCGAGACCTATCCGGCAGCCAGCGCGTCGGCCCTCATCGCCAGTACCAACCCCGAACTCACCCAGGACCTGCTGGCTTTCGTGCCACGGCGAGAGACCCTGGTCTTCAAGCTGGCGAACGAAGCCGATCGATCGGTCGTCGCGGCAGAATTTCCCCTGGAGCGGCGCACCGCCTTCCTGTCCTACACCGCGACAATCATGCCCGCGCTCGATACGGGCGCAGACATCGAGACGACCACCGCTAAGACGCCGTTCGAGATACTGGCGGCGCAAGGCCACAGCGCGGAGTGGCTTGGCCCGCTCATCGCGAGCGGGCGCGCCTTCATCTGCGTGCTCAGGGCCGGCTCCAGGCCGCTATCGGCCTGCTTCGCCTTCCAGATCGACGGCCCGGTCTGGGAGGTCGGGGGCGTCTACACACAGCCCGCGGAGCGCGGCAAGGGCCTGGCCTACCGCATCGTCCACACGGCGCTGGCGGAATTGCAGCGTCGCGGCCATGTCGCGCGCTATCAGGTCTCCGAGGAGAACACGGCTTCCATCCGGCTGGCAGAGTCCCTAGGCATGAAGCGCTATCTCACCCTCACCCATTATCTCAGCGCGCCGGACATGCCATGACCAGCACTGCCATGATCAGCCCTGCCCTCGCCGCGCTTCGCGCCGAACTCGCCGATCTGACGATCTATCAGGATGCGCCGAGCTTGCGCATGCATAGTCGCGACTTCTTCTGGTTCTCGCCGGTGTTGAAGCCCGATCTCGAGGGCAAGCAGGCCGAGCTGATCATCCTGCCCAGCGACAAGGCGGAGGTCGCTCGCATCGCCTCGGCCTGCGCGCGCCATCGCGTGCCCTTGACGGTGCGTGGCGGCGGCACCGGCAATTACGGCCAGGCCGTGCCGCTGGAGGGCGGCGTGGTGATGAACCTGACCCGGCTCAACCGTGTCGTCTCGACCACGCTCGGCGCCGGCCGCTTCGAGGCCGGAGCCAATCTACTCGATATCGACAAGGCGCTCGCTCCTCTCGGCCAGGAGCTGCGCATGTATCCCTCGACGCGGGCGCAGGCGACGTTGGGCGGCTTCGTCGCGGGCGGCGCGGCCGGCGCCGGCTCCTGCACATGGGGCCAGATCGACAATCTCGGCGCGGTGATCGCGCTCGAGGTCATGACGGTCGAGCCCGAGCCGCGCCTGATCGAGTTGCGCGGCAAGGAGATTCTCAAGGTGATGCACGCCTATGGCGTCAACGGCATCATCACCGAGGTCGAGGTGCCGCTCGCGCCGGCCCATGCCTGGGCCGAGCGGATCGCGACCTTCGACAGCCTGAAGGCCGCCGCCGCCTTCGGCCAGGCCTTCACCGAATGCGACGGCATCGCCAAGAAGCTCGTCAGCATCCACGCCCCGGCAATCGCGCCCTATCTCAAACGCCTCGGGCCCTATCTCGGCGAGAACAAGGCCTTCGCCATCCTGATGGTGTCGGAGCCGCAGGGCGACGAGCTCGACCGGCTGATCGTGGAGATGGGCGGGACCGTGACCTTTGCGCGCGGGGCGCAGGCTGCAAGGGCTGCCGCCTTCGGCGAGCATCGGGAGAAGGGCGCGCCAGGCCCGCTCTACGAATACACCTGGAACCACACCACGCTGCACGCGCTCAAGCTCGATCCGACGATCACCTATCTGCAGCTTCGCTTTCCGCCCGGCCGCAATCTCAAACTGTTGGACTGGGCGGAAGCGCAGTTCCGCGACGACGTGATCTTCCACATCGAGTTTCAGCGCCGGCAGGGCAAGGTCTACCATTCCAGCCTGCCGCTGGTGCGCTTCAGCACGGCGGAGCGCCTGTACGAGATCATGCGCCAGGCCGAGGAGGCCGGCATCCAGGCCTCGAACCCGCATACATGGGTCTTGAACAATGCCGGCTGGAAGCGCACCGACGCGCCGCAGCCGGAGTTCAAGCGCCTCGCCGACCCCTATGGGCTGATGAACCCGGGCAAGCTGCTGGACTGGGAGGCCAAAACCACGGAAGCGAAGACCTCGGAAGCGGCGGAATAGCTGTGGCCGCCACGGACGGCCCGCCGCAGATCGGCAAGCTCGCCATTGTCACAGGCACAGGCGGGCTGGGCTTCGAGACGGCATTGGGACTGGCGCGCGCCGGAATCGCGGTCGTCCTCGCCGGTCGCGATCCCGTCAAGGGCGAGGATGCGCGCGCCCGCATCGCAGCAGCCGTGACAGGCGCGAGCGTCTCCTTCATGCGGCTCGATCTGGCAAGCCTGGCCTCGGTGGCCGCTTTCGCCAGCGCCTTCGCCGCGCGGCACGATCGACTCGACATCCTGGTCAACAATGCCGGCGTGATGGCCCTGCCCGCCCGCAAGACCACAGCCGACGGCTTCGAGATGCAGTTCGGCACGAATTTTCTCGGAGCCTTCGCCCTCACCGGCCATCTGCTGCCGTCTCTGCGCCGAAGCAGCGCCGCGCGCGTCGTCCAGCTCAGCAGCCTCGCCCATCGCCGCGGCCGGATCGATTTCGACGACCTGCAAGGCGAGCGTCGTTACCGGCCGTGGAAGGCCTACTGTCAGTCGAAGCTCGCCATGCTGATCTTCGCGCTGGAGCTGCAGCGTCGCAGCGACCGCCACGGCTGGGGCCTGACCAGCCTCGCCGCCCATCCCGGCTGGGCGACCAGCGACCTGATCGCGAATGGCCCGGCCAACGGGCGCGGCGGTGTTTCGGGGCTTCTCTGGCGGCTCGTCCCGCTTCTGGCGCCGCTGCTCAGCCAATCGACCGCCGCCGGCGCCCTGCCGACACTCTATGCTGCGACGGCCGCCGACGTCGCCAAAGCCGGCTATTACGGACCTGACGGCCTGCGCGAGGTCAAAGGCCTTCCCGCCCCCGCGGCAATCATCGGCGAAGCCAACGATCATGCCGTGGCCGCGCGGCTTTGGGACATCGCAGAACAATCGACCGGCTCGCCCTTTGCCAATGCGGCAGCCACACCCATCTCCAGGACCTGACGCGACCGGGCCGGCCAAGGTGCCGAGCGAGTGGCGGGACGAGTGGCCGCGGAAGGTGATCATCGATGCGAATCCTGATCTTCGGCGCGACCGGCATGGTCGGACAAGGCGTGCTGCGCGAATGCCTGCTCGATCCCGGCGTCAGCGAGGTCGTCACCATCGGGCGGAATGCGACCGGGCAGAGCAACCCGAAGCTGCGCGAGATCGTTCACGCCGATCTGACTGATTATGCCGCGATCGAATCACAGCTCACGCGCTTCGACGCCTGCTTCTTTTGCCTCGGCGTCGCATCAGCGGGGATGAGCGAGGCTGATTACCGGCGCATCACCTACGACATCGCGCTCGCCGCGGCCCGGACGCTGGTACGGCTCAATCCGGCGATGGTGTTCGTCTATGTCTCCGGCGCCAGCACCGACAGCAGCGAAAAAGGCCGCTGGATGTGGGCGCGGGTGAAAGGCGCGACCGAAAACGCCATCATGCGCCTGCCGTTCAAGGCCTCCTACATGTTCCGCCCGGGCGCGATCCAGCCGCTGCACGGCATCCGCTCGAAGACGAGGCTTTATCGCGTGATCTACGAGCTGGCTGCGCCGTTGCTGCCCCTGCTGCAGCGCTGGCTGCCCGATTCCATCACCACCACCGAGCAGATCGGCAAGGCGATGCTCAAAGTGGCAAGAGACGGCGCGCCCAAGCCCATCCTGGAGAATGCCGACATCAACCGGCTTTGACGCTCGATAGTTCGAGCCCTCATCCTGAGGAGCAGCCTTCAGGCTGCGTCTCGAAGGATGCTCCAGATGGTTCCAGAGCCGCCTGGAGCATCCTTCGAGACGCCGCTGCGCGGCTCCTCAGGATGAGGGCTGTGTTTCGGAAAGGGCGCCAAGCGGGAGCCATAGCCGTCTCGCTCCGCCGCGTTGAACGGAATGTCCCGGACTTTGATCTTGCATCGGCCCGAAAACCGGTTCCCACTTTTCGGGCCGATGCCCTAGAGTCGTGGCCTGACACCGACGGCAAGGATGAGAGCATGACCGCGCGCTTCTGGGGCGAGCTGAAGACCACCGAATTCGAGGGGTTGTCCGCCGACGACACCGTCGCGGTGCTGCCGCTGGCGGCGATCGAGCAGCATGGCCCGCATCTGCCTGTTTCGGTCGACACCACGATCATGAACGCGATGCTGACTGAAGCGATGCCGCTCGTTCCGGCCGGGCTCGACGTGCTGGTGCTGCCGACCATGGCGATCTGCAAATCGAACGAGCACCTGCATTCGCCGGGCACGCTGACCTTGTCCTGGGAGACCGCGACCAGGGCCTGGATCGAGATCGGCGAGAGCGTCAGGCGCGCGGGCTTGCGCAAGCTCGTGATCGTCACCTCGCATGGCGGCAATGTCGACCCGATGAAGGTGGTCGCCCGCGAATTGCGCGTGCGCCTGGGCATGCTCACCGTGACCACGGCCTGGCGCGCCTTCGGCCTGCCGCAGGGTCTTTTCGCCGATCTCGACGCCAATCACGGCATCCATGCCGGCGATATCGAGACCTCGCTGATGCTGCATTTCCGGCCGGACCTCGTCGATATGAGCAAGGCCGGGCGCTTCGAGCCCGTGACGATCGCGATGGCGACGGAGGGCTATAGCTGGCTGCGGCCGACCGGGCTGCACGCCTTCGCCTGGATGGCGCAGGACGTCCACGCCTCGGGCGCGGCGGGCGATGCCAGTCTTGCGACTGCCGAGAAAGGCAAGGCGACGGCGGCGTTCCAGGCGAAGGGCTTTGCCGAGCTTCTGGCCGATGTCGCGCGGTTTCCGCTGGCGAAGCTGCACAAGGCCCAATAGCCGGCGTCATGCTCGGGCCCGGCCCGAGCATCTCTTTCTGGAGGTTCTCGGGTCGCGCCGCAATGCGGTACCTGAGAATGACGAGCCCTTGCTCAATCCGGATCGAGCAGGCGCGGCCCTGCACCCTGCTCGGCCAGCCTGTCCCAGGGGTTGTGCAAGGGGCACCCTTTCACCGAGAGACAGCCGCAGCCGATGCAGTCGGTCAGATGGTCGCGCAATCGCGTCAATCGGTCGATGCGCCGCTCCAGCTCCGCCTTCCACAGCGAGGACAGCTTCGCCCAGTCGGCGACGGTCGGCGTGCGCTCGGCCGGTAGCGCCTTGAAGGCCTCGCGGATCGTCTTCAACGGCATGCCGGTGCGCTGCGCCACCTTGATGATCGAAACCCGCCGCAAGACCTCGCGCGGATAGCGCCGCTGGTTGCCGGCGCTGCGATGGCTGCGGATCAGGCCCTTCGCCTCATAGAAATGGATCGCGGAGACGGCGAGCCCGGTGCGGCGCGCGACCTCGCCGACGCTCAATTCGTCCAGGGGAGATGCGTGTTCGTTTGCCATCGATGCCCTTGACCTCAACTATGCTTGAGGTTTTATACAGCTGGCTCCCGACACGCAAACCGGAGCACATCCCCATGCATCGCAGGCTCGAACCCAGGATCAAGCTGGCGCTGATCTATGGCAGCACCCGCGAAGGCCGCCTCTGCGACAAGGTCGCGGGCTGGGCCGCAGCGCAGATCGAAGGCGACGGCCCCTTTGAGCTCGACATCATCGACCCGGCCGCGCTCGGCCTGCCGGCGCGGCATCCGCGCGGCGAGCACGACGCCGTGCGCGCGCTCAGGCAGCGCATCGGCCAGGCCGACGGCTTCGTCATCGCGACGCCGGAATATAATCGCGGCTACACCGCCGCGCTGAAGTTCCTGATCGATCTGGTCGGCGAGGAGTGGCGCGGCAAGCCGGTCGGATTCGTCTCCTATGGCGGCGTCTCGGGCGGCCTGCGCGCCGTCGAGCAGCTGCGCCTTGTCTTCGCCGAGCTCCACGCCATGACGATCCGCGACGGCGTCTGCTTCACCAATGCCTGGAGCCGCTTCGACGCGTCGGGCGAGCTCCTGGACGCCGACCCGTCGGAGAAGGCGATGGCAATGATGCTGGCGCAATTGCACTGGTGGGCGACAGCCCTGCGCAACGCCCGAAACAGCGTGCCTTACGGGCAATTCGCGGCATAAGCGTCTTCAGGCGGCGTGGGCACCGGTTCGCGCGAAGAGAGCGCGTCACAACAAGATTCTGGAGCAATTTCAGAGCCGATTGGATCGGAAATTGCGGCAAGGGCTTTCGGCCTCACTTCACGGATCTGTGGCGATAGCCGCACAAATTCGAACTGGTTGCCGGGAGGCGATGACGGGACAATGCCGTCATCACGACTGAAACCAGGAGCGACAATGCAGCTTCAGCTTCTCCGCAACGCCGCGCTCAAGCTCAGCTATGCCGGCAGGACGATCCTCGTCGATCCCGATCTCGGGGCGCGCCACAGCCGGCGCTCCCTCGCCGGCCGTTCGAAGAATCCCATGGTCGATCTGCCGCTGCCGATCGAGGACATTCTCGCCGGGGTCGACCTCGTCATCGTCTCGCATCTGCATGCCGACCATTTCGACGAGGTCGCCAAGGAGCGCCTGCCCAAGGACCTGCCGCTGATCTGCCGCGCCGGCGACGAGGAGACCATCGCCAAGGCCGGCTTCCGCGCGATCACGCCGCTGGACTGCTATCTGCGCCTCGGCCCGATCATCCTCAAATCGCATCCCGCCCAGCACGGCACCGGCTCAGTCGTGGAGACGATGGGCCCGGTGATGGGCTTCGGCCTGGAAGCGCCGGGCGAGCCCGCCTTCTACTGGTGCGGCGACAGCGTGCTCTACCCGCCCTTGCTCGACGCCGTGAAGGCGACCGACCCCGACATCATCGTGACGCATTCCTGCGGCGCGCTCTGGGACGGCACGTTGATCGTGATGGATGCCGGGCAGACGCTCGACCTCTGCGAGGCGGCACCGCGCGCGACCGTGATCGCGACCCATATGGAAGCGCTCGACCACGCCACGGTCAGCCGCGCCGCCCTGCGGCAGGCTGCGCAGGCGCGCGGCATCGGCAGCGAGCGCCTGCTGATCCCGCAGGACGGCGAAACGATCGAACTGCGGGCCAGCGTCGCGGTTTAGAGCTTAGAGTCTATCCTCGAAGACACCGCGTCATCCTGGGCTTCGCCCTCGGGTCCGATCTTCGATCGGCCCAAGGATAAACCAAGCGAAGTCCCGGGATCCATCGTAGAGCTCCGAAGCCCTCCGATGGATCCCGGAGCTGCGCCGCTGCGCGGCCTGTCCAGGATGACGGCGTGGTTCCGAGCGTTCCCGATACCGCGCGAACCGGGCGAACAAGCAGGGGCTACGCCCCCGCCTTCATCTGCCTGGCGTAGATGTCCTTATAGGTCTCGCGCAGCAGGTTCTTCTGGACCTTGCCCATGGTGTTGCGCGGCAATTCGTCGACGATGAAGACCTGCTTGGGCAATTTGAACTTGGCCAGGCGCTGCTCCAGCGTCTTGGCGATCGAGGCGGCGGTGATCGTCGCGCCGGGCTTCGCCACCACGACGGCGGTGACACCCTCGCCGAAATCGGGATGCGGGCAGCCGATGACGGCGCTTTCGACCACGCCCGGCATCTCGTCGATCTCGGTCTCGACCTCCTTGGGATAGACATTATAGCCGCCGGTGATGATCAGGTCCTTGCCGCGCCCGACGATGTGGACATAGCCGGCGCGGTCGATCTTGCCGAGGTCGCCGGTGATGAAGAAGCCGTCGGCGCGGAACTCGGCCGCCGTCTTCTCCGGGTTGCGCCAATAGCCCTTGAAGACGTTGGGGCCCTTGACCTCGATCATGCCGATCTCGTCGGCGCCCAGCACCTTGGCCGTCTCGGGGTCGGTGACGCGGGCGGTGACGCCCGGCAGCGGGAAGCCGACCGTGCCCGCCACCCGCTCACCCTCATAGGGGTTGGAGGTGTTCATATTGGTCTCGGTCATGCCGTAGCGCTCGAGGATGGCGTGGCCGGTGCGCTCGCGCCATTCGCGATGGGTCTCGGCAAGCAAGGGGGCCGAGCCGGAGACGAAGAGGCGCATATGCTGCGTCGCCGCCTTGGTCAGGCGCGCATCCTGCAGCAGCCGGACATAGAAGGTCGGCACGCCCATCATGCAGCTCGCCTGGGGCAGGTATTTGAAGACCTGGTCCGGATCGAATTTCGGCAGCAGGATCATCGCGCTGCCCGAGAACAGCACGACATTGGTCGCGACGAAGAGCCCATGCGTGTGGAAGATCGGCAGTGCGTGCAGCAGCACGTCGTCCTTGGTGAAGCGCCAGTAATCGACCAGCGCCAGCGCGTTCGAGGCCAGATTGTCATGGCTCAGCATGGCGCCCTTGGAGCGCCCGGTCGTGCCCGAGGTGTAGAGGATGGCAGCAAGATCGTCGGGCCCGCGCGCGACATCGGCGAAATCGGTCGCCGCAGCCAGGGCCTTGTCGGAGAGCGTGCCAGCTGAAACGTCAGGCGAACGCCAGACGCCGAGCGTCTCCAGCTTCGCACCGGCCTTGTCGGCATAAGGCTTCAGCGCCCCGGCCCTGGCGGGATCGCAGACGAAGACCGCAGGCTCGGCATCGCCGAGGAAATACTCGATCTCGGCGGGGGTATAGGCGGTGTTCAGCGGCAGGAAGATCGCGCCCGCGCGCACCGTGCCGAGATAGAGCATCAAGGCCTCGATGCTTTTCTCGACCTGCACCGCGACGCGGTCGCCGGGCTTCACGCCGAGTGCGACCAGCGCATTGGCGAAGCGGGCGGAGGCTGCGACCATGTCGGCATAGCTGTAGCTGCGGCCGTCATCGAGCGTCGCGAAAGGCGCAGCCGGCGCGGGGATACGCGACCTGACGAGGTCGAACAGGTGGTTGCCCATGATTTCGGGTCCTTTCAGACGTTTCCATGCAGTTCCTGAGCCCTCATCCTGAGGAGCGCCGCAGGCGCGTCTCGAAGGATGCTCCAGGAGGCTCCCGAACCATCTGGAGCATCCTTCGAGACGCCGCTTACGCGGCTCCTCAGGATGAGGGCTCGATATTCAATTGGCTTCGTGCGCTTCCTGGGTCAACTCGCAGCCGGCCGCAGCAGCTTGCGCACGCCCGATGAGGCGACGACCGTGTTGCGGGTGGCGAAGGCTTCGTGATTGGTCTCGATATCGTCGAGGTCATAGCGGTAATTGACCATCACGCCATGGGCTTCGCGCAAGCCCCGCGCCGAGAGATTGCCGCCGACATTGATGCGCTCCAGCCTGGCGCCATTGCCGAGATGGAAGCGCGCCACGGGATCGATGACGCGTCCCGAGGCCGTGCGGGCCCGCAGCAGATATTGCGCTGCCATCTGGCCGAGCAGCTTGTCGCGCCTTGCCTTGGCCGGATCGTCGAGCAGGCCCGTCTCGCTGGCCGGGCGCGCAAGCTCCGAGCGCTCCTCATTGCTCAGGTGGAAATCGCCGGGATCGGCGATGATGCCGTCGAGCCAGCGCGCGAAACCCGGCACCGGCGAGAGCGTGACGAAGGTGTCGAGCCCCGGCAATTCGCGCTTCAGGTCCTCGGCCACCTGCTTGATCAGGAAATTGCCGAAGGAGATGCCGCGCAGGCCCTCCTGGCAGTTCGAGATCGAATAGAACACGGCCGTCGTCGCCGCCTGGGCGGACAGCACCTCGCGCTCGCCGCTCAGGAGCTCGCCGATGCTGTGGGGAATCGCGCTGGTCAGGGCGACCTCGACGAAGATCAGGGGTTCGTCGACGAGCTGCGGGTGGAAGAAGGCGAAGCAGCGCCGGTCGGCCGGCTCCAGCCTGCGGCGCAGATCGTCCCAGCCCTGGATCTCGTGCACCGCCTCGTAGCGGATGATCTTTTCCAGGACATTGGCGGGGGAGCGCCAGTCGATCCGGCGCAGGACCAGGAAGCCGCGGTTGAACCAGGAGCCGAAGAGATGGCGGAAATCGCTATCGACGGCCTTGAGCTCAGGTTCGGCCTCCATCGCCTCGAACAGCGCCTCGCGCATCCGCACCAGCACATGCGTGCCGTCGGGCGCGAGGTTGAGCCGGCGCAACAATTCCTGCCGGCGCGGTTCGGAGGCGAAATGCAAGGCGGCGATCGCAGCCGTGCTGGGCTCCTTGCGATAGGCCTCGATCGCCTTGCCCAATCGCTCCCGATCCGGTCCGAAGCGCTCCTGGAGCATGCTGAAGAAGGCCCGCCGGCCATCCCGGTCGAGCCCTTCCCAGGCGTTCAGGACCGCCTGCGCCAGCGCCATGCCCGAGGCTTCGCCCCGCCCCGACAGCAGATCCTCGCAGAGCCGGTCGATCGGGCGGTTGCGCCCGGCAAAGCGCTCGAAGCCGATCAGCGCCCGGCCGCGATCCGCCACGCTGGTCAGAAGGTCTCCGAGAAACGCCATGTCCATGCGGACCTCCAGTTGAACGCCTGGTATCCTATACGAGTTTCGTGACGCGGGAACCGCGCGCCAGGACAGCGGCCGCTGCGAAATCGGAACGAAACCCTCAATCCAGCAAGGCCCAGGCCTTGAGGAAGAAGTCGGGCGTGCCGAAATTGCCGGATTTCAGCGCGATCACCAGATCGGGGCCGGCGACGACGCGCGTCCAGGGCACGCCCGGATCGATCTCGGGACCGATCTCCAGCGTCCTGATGCCGAGCCCCTGGACGACGGCTCCGGAGGTCTCGCCGCCGGCGACGAGCAACTTGGAGACGCCACCGTCGGCGAGGAGTCGCGCAGTCTCGGCGAAAGCGTGCTCCACCGTCTCGCCCGCCTTGTCGCGGCCGAGCTTGTCCTGGATCGCCGCGACCTCCGTCGGATCATCGCTTGAATAGAGCAGGAAGGGCTTGTCCTGCGGCTGCGCCAGCGCCCAGGCGGCAAGCATCGCTGCCGTCTGGGTGCCGGCGGTCAGCGTCAGCGGGTCGACCTTCAAGGCGGGGAAGCCCGCCGCAATCGCCGCCTTGATCTGTCCGCGCGTCGCCGTCGAGCAGCTGCCGGAGATGATGCCGGCGCGGCCCTTCGGCGCGCTCAGGCTCACCGGCGCAGCGCGCTGCCGCAGCAGCCCGGCCTCGCGGAAGTTCCGCGGCAGGCCCATCGCGATGCCGGAGCCGCCGGTCAGCAGGACATGACCGGCAACGGCCTCGCCCAGCACCATCAGGTCGTCATTGGTCAGCGCATCGGTGACGACATAGCGTGCGCCCTCCCCCGCCAGCGCGGCGAAACGCGCCTTCACCGCCTCGGCGCCGGCCAGCACCGTGGCATAGCCGACATGGCCGACAGGCGCCTTGGTCTGCGTCCCCATCAACCGCATCAGGTTCGAATCGCGCATCGGCGTCAGCGGATGGTCTTTCATCGAGCTTTCATGCAGCGGCACCGCTCCGACGAAGAGATAGCCTTGGTAGATCGAGCGGCCATTGGCGGGAAAGGCCGGGCAGATGATCGCCATCTCCGCACCGAGCCGCCGCATCAGCGCATCCGCGACCGGGCCGATATTGCCCTCAGCCGTCGAATCGAAGGTCGAGCAGTATTTGAACAGGATCTGCCTCGCGCCGGCGGCCAGCAGAGCCTCGCAGGCGGCAAGCGAGTCCGACACCGCTTCAGCGACCGGGTTGGTGCGCGATTTCAGCGCCACGACGACCGCATCGGCATCAGGAAGCGATGCGCCCGCGCTCGGCGCGCCGATGACCTGGACGGTGCGCATGCCGGCGCGGTTCAGCATCAGCGCGACATCGGTCGCGCCCGTCATGTCGTCGGCGATCACACCCAAAAGCATCGGCTTCGTTCCATTCCCTGATCACAACATGGTGCGCTTCGCGCCATCCTTGCCGTGTTGTTACCAGAGATCGCGGCTCGGACGACAGATGCGGGCGCATGGCATGTTCTCGACATGGCAGGTTCCTTGGCCATCAACTTGCATGCAAGGGCGCGCGGCAAAAGCATGCGCGGTTGCGGCGCGGGCGACAGGATAGCCATCGACGCCGCGACGAAATTGCGCCAGCCTAGTACCGAGTGGAACGAAATCAGGCGCGCGCTACCGTTCACCACAGACGCGATGCAACGGGTCATCAGAACCCGGCTCGCGACGAAACGGGAGCGAGACGCCATGAGACCGACCAAGACATCGACCGAACGAGAGATAGAGAGGGGACCACCGCATGAAGCTCCTGACCACCCTGGCCTCGGCCGGCCTGCTGGCGCTGGCGGCGCTCCCCGTCGCGGCCCAGACGCCCTCGACCCTGCGCGTCGGACTGCAGGAAGACCCCGACATGCTCGACCCGCACAAGGCGCGCACCTTCGTCGGACGCATCGTCTTCAAGGGGCTCTGCGACAAGCTGCTCGACATCACGCCCGAGCTGAAGCTGGTGCCGAGGCTCGCGACCGAATGGAGCTTCTCGGCGGACGGGCTGACGCTGACGATGAAGCTCCGGACCGACGCGAAATTCCATGACGGCGACGTCTTCAACGCGGAGGCAGCCAAGGCCAATCTCGAACGCGCCCGGACCCTGCCCGACTCACTGCGCAAATCCGAGCTCGCCTCGGTCGACAGCATCGAGACGCCTGACGCCTCGACCATCGTGCTGAAGCTGAAGCGCCCTGATGCGACGCTGCTGGCCCAGCTTACAGACCGCGCCGGCATGATGCTGGCGCCCAAGAGCCTGAGCGGCGACGTCGCCGCCAAGCCGGTCTGCTCAGGCCCCTATAAATTCGTAGAGCGCGTCCAGAACGACCGCATCGTGCTGGAGAAGTTCAAGGAGCATTGGGAGGCGGCGAATTATCACTTCGACCGCATCATCTATCGCTCGATCCCCGACACCACGGTGCGGCTGGCGAATCTGCGCGCCGGCGAACTCGACATTCTGGAGCGGCTCGCGCCGACCGATGTGAAATCGGCGCAAGCCGACAAGGCGCTGAAGGTCGCAAGCACCGCCAATCTCGGCTACCAGGGCATCACCATCAACACCAATAACGGCGAGGCCGCCAACCAGCCGATGGGCAAGGACAAGCGCGTGCGCCAGGCGCTCTCGCTCTCGATCGACCGCAAGGTGCTGAGCCAGGTCGTGTTCGAGGGGCTCTATGAGCCGATGGTCCAGCCCTTCAACCCCGGCAACCCCTATCTCAGCGCCGAATTCCCGGTGCCGGCCCGCGACGTCGCCAAGGCCAAGGCGCTGCTCAAGGAGGCCGGGTTGTCGAAGGTCTCGGTCGAGCTCTTCGTCACAAACAATCCGGTCGACGCCCAGCTCGGCCAGGTCATCCAGGCGATGGCGCAGGAGGCCGGCATCGACGTGCAGATCCGCTCGACCGAATTCGCCAGCCAGTTGCGCGACCAGCAGCAGGGCAAGTTCCAGATGAGCCGCATCGGCTGGTCGGGCCGCATCGACCCCGACGGCAACATCCACCAGTTCGTGACCACGAAGGGCAACCAGAACGACGGGAAGTATTCCAACGCCGAGGTCGACCGGCTGCTCGACGAGGCCCGCACCGTCTACGACGTCGCCGAGCGCAAGAAGCGCTACGACGCCGCCCAGAAGATCCTCCAGGACGAATTGCCGATCATCTATCTCTACAACCAGACGGTCTTCTTCGCGATGCGCGCGAACCTCCAGGGCTTCGTGATCAACCCCGACGGGATGATCCGGTTGTCGGGGCTGAAGCGGCAGTGAGTGGGGTGAAGTCGCCATGTGTGACCTCGCCGTCATCCTGGGCGAGCGAAGGTCGTCCCGGGATCCGTGAGGCTCTGCGCCCTCCGATGGATCCCGGCGCCCCGCGGAACCTGTCCTTGGGCCGGCCAAAGGCCGGACCCGAGGGCTTCGGCCAGGGCGACACTGCATCTTTGGGGTCGTCATGCTCGCGCTGATCGGCCGCCGGGTCCTGATCGCGCTGCCGACGCTGTTCCTGGTCTCGCTCTTCGTGTTCGCGCTGCAGCGGGCGCTGCCGGGCGATCCGTTCCTCGTCATCGCCGGCGAGGAGCGCGACCCGGAGGTGATCGCGCGCCTGCGCCATCTCTACCGGCTCGACGATCCCGTCGTGGTGCAGTTCTTCGCCTGGCTCGGCCAAGTCGTGCAGGGCGATTTAGGCCGCTCGCTGCGCACTGGCGAGCCGGTGCTCGGGCTGATCTGGCAAAAGCTCGGCGTCACCGTGCAGCTCGCCGTCGCCTCGATGATCGTCGCGGTCGGCATCGGCCTGCCGGCGGGCATCATCGCGGCGCGGCGCAAGGACACGCTGGCTGACTATACGGCGAGCGCGGTCGCGCTGTTTGGCCTGTCGATCCCGCATTTCTGGCTCGGAATCATGTTGATCCTGGTGGTCTCGGTCGAATTGAAATGGCTACCGGCCTCGGGCTTCGAATCGATCTTCGTCGATCCGAAAGCCTCGATCGAGCGCCTGATCATGCCGGCCTTCGTGCTCGGCGGCGGGCTTGCCGCCTTCATCATGCGCCATACCCGCTCGGCGATGCTGGAGGTGCTGCGCTCCGACTATGTCCGCACCGCCCGCGCCAAGGGGCTCGACGAGGACACGGTGGTGAACCGGCATGCACTGCGCAATGCGCTGGTGCCGATCATCACGCTCTCGACGCTGCTCTTCGGCGAGTTGCTCGCCGGTGCGGTTTTGACGGAACAGGTCTTCACCATTCCAGGCTTCGGCAAGCTGATCATCGACGCCGTGTTCAACCGCGACTATGGCGTGGTCCAGGGCGTCGTGCTCTGCACCGCGATCGGCTTCATCCTGATGAACCTCCTGGCCGATGTGCTCTATGTCCTCGTCAACCCGCGCCTGAGGAGCGGCTGATGGCGGATGTGATTCTCGAAACGTCTTCGCCCACAGGCGCCGTCGAGCCTGCTCCGCGCCCGCGCCGCAGCGCGCTCGCCAAGCTCCTGCGCAACCGCTCGGCGCTGATCGGCGGTACGATCGTGCTCGTCTTCGTGCTGATGGCTGTGCTCGCCCCGCTGCTGCCGCTCGCCGACCCGCTGAAGTCGAACTTCCTCGCCATCCGCAAGCCGCCCTCCGAGCTCCACTGGTTCGGCACGGACGAGCTCGGCCGCGACCAGGTCTCGCGCCTGTTCTACGGAGCGCAGACCTCGCTGCTTGCCGGCATCGTCTCCGTCCTGATCGCGCTGGCGGTCGGCATCCCCTTCGGCCTGCTCTCGGGCTGGTATGGCGGCTGGATCGACATCGCGATCTCGCGCGTGACCGAAGCGATGCTCGCCTGCCCCTTCCTGATCCTTGCGATCGCCTTTGCCGCGATCCTGGGCCCCTCGCTGACCAATGCGATGATCGCGATCGGCCTCTCGGCCGTGCCTATCTTCATCCGGCTGGTGCGCGGACAGGTGATGAGCGTGAAGGCGGAGGATTTCGTCGAGGGAGCGCGGGCCGTGGGCGCGCGCGACCTGCGCATCATGTTCGTGCATGTGCTGCCCAACACGATGTCGCCCATCGTGGTGCAGTCGACATTGTTCATGGCGCAGGCGATCATCCTGGAAGCTTCGCTCTCCTTCCTCGGCCTCGGCCAGCAGCCGCCCTCGCCCTCCTGGGGCCAGATGCTGAACGTCGCCAAGAACTTCATGGAGCAGGCGCCCTGGATGTCGGTCGCGCCCGGCATCGCCATCTTCCTGGCCGTACTCGGCTTCAACCTGCTCGGCGACGGCCTGCGCGACGCGCTCGATCCGAAGGAGGGGTGATATGGCTCAACCAACTCACCCATCCTCCCCCTCAGCCCTCATCCTGAGGAGCCGCGCAGCGGCGTCTCGAAGGATGCTCCAGAAGGCTCGGTCAGCGGTATCATCGCAGGACCGCCGAGTGGTCGAACCCGCGTGAGCCAATGCGACAGCACGACGGATGTTGGCTCTACATCGCGAAATGCAGCGACGGCAGCTTTTACACGGGCACGACTCGCATGGATGTTGAAACCCGCATCGGCCAGAACAATGCGGGCATGTTCCCGGAGAGCTACACATTCAAGCGCCGTCCGGTCACCCTCGCTCTTGCCGAACACTTTCCCAGCATCACCGACGCGATCGCGATGGAACGCCGTGTCAAGGGTTGGTCTCGCAGAAAGAAACAAGCCATGATCGACGGCCAGTGGGAGAACCTGCCCGAGCTTGCCAGGCGCAAGACATGACCGCTCAGAGCATGTTTGGAACCTCCAGCCCTCATCCTGAGGAGCCGCGGCACGCGGCGTCTCGAAGGATGCTCCAGATGGTTCCAGAGCCTCCTGGAGCATCCTTCGAGACGCCATTCCCAGGGGAATGGCTCCTCAGGATGAGGGCTCGCGGGGGTTCCAAACCGGCCCTCAGGCCTTCAGCAGCGTGGGCGCTATCCACACCTGCTGGAACATCCTTCGACACGCCGCGTGCCGCGGCTCCTCAGGATGTGGGCTGAGAGATTGATATCCCAAGTTACCCGACCATCCTCATAACCGACATAGTGGATACCCCCATGTTCACCACCCGCCCCGAAATTCTCGGCACCTTCGGTGTCGTCACCTCGACGCACTGGCTTGCCACCGCCTCGGGCATGGCGATGCTGGAAAAGGGCGGCAACGCCTTCGACGCCTGCGCGGCCGCCGCCTTCGTGCTGCAGGTGGTGGAGCCACACCTCGTCGGCCCCGCAGGCGACATGCCGGCGGTGTTCTATTCGGCTGAAAAGAAGAAGGTCGAGGTTCTCTGCGCACAGGGGCCGGCTCCCGAGGCCGCGACGATCGAGGCCTTCAAGGCGCTTGGGCTCGACCTCATCCCGGGGTCCGGCCTGCTCGCCACCGTGGTGCCCGGCGCCTTCGGCGGCTGGATGACGCTGTTGCGCGACCATGGCCGCCTGACACTGCGCGAGGTGCTCGAACCCGCGATCGGCTATTTCGAGAACGGCCACCCGATGCTGCCGCGCGTCTCGGCTTCGATCGCGGAACTGACCGAGCTCTTCACCGGGGAATGGCCGACATCGGGCGCAGTCTATCTGCCCGGCGGCAATGTGCCCAAGGCCAAGGAGCTCTTCCGCAACCAGGCCGCCGCCGACACCTACAAGCGCCTCCTGAGCGAGGCGGAAGCCGCCGGCTCCGACCGGCAGGAGCAGATCCAGGCAGCCTTCGACGCCTGGTACAAGGGCTTCGTCGCCGAGGCGATGGACACGTTCTGCCGCACGACGGAGGCGATGGATTCGTCTGGCCGGCGCCATAAGGGCCTGCTCACCGCCGACGACATGGCGCGCTGGCAGCCGAGCTACGAGACGCCGGCGAGCGCGACCTATCATGGCTGGGAGGTCTTCAAGATCGGCCCCTGGGGCCAGGGCCCGGTCTTCCTGCAGACGCTGAAGATCCTGGAGGGCATCGACATCGCCGGGATGGGGCCGGCGAGCCCGGAATTCGTCCACCATGTCACGGAGGCGATGAAGCTCGGCTTCGCCGACCGCGAGGCTTATTACGGCGACCCGGATTTTGTGAAGGTGCCGCTCGCGACGCTGCTCTCCGAGGATTATGCGAGCGGCCGGCGCAGGCTGATCGGCGAGCAGGCCTCGCATGAATTGCGGCCCGGCACGGTGCCCGGATATGAGGAGCAGGTCGGGCGCATGCTGGCCGGCGTCCGCATCGCCGGCCAATCCGGCGGGGGCAGCGCCAGCGTCGGCGAGCCGACCATGGCCTCGATGGTCGCGGCCGGGCGGCGCGGCGACACCGTCCATATCGACGTCATCGACAAATGGGGCAACATGATCGCAGCGACGCCTTCGGGCGGCTGGCTGCAATCCTCGCCGGTGATCCCTTCGCTCGGCTTCCCGCTGAATTCGCGGGCGCAGGCGTTCTGGCTCGAGGCCGGGCTGCCGGCCTCGCTCGCCCCGTTCAAGCGCCCGCGCACGACGCTGACGCCGACGCTCGCCTTCGAGAATGGCGAGCCGCGCCTCGTCTTCGGCACACCGGGCGGCGACCAGCAGGAGCAATGGCAGCTCGGCATGTTCCTGCGCCGGGTGCATCACGGCCTCAACCTGCAGGAGGCGATCGACCTGCCGCTGTTCCACACCCAGCACTTCCCCTCCTCCTTCTATCCGCGCGAGGCGCGGCCGGGACATCTGATGGTCGAGGAGAGCATCGGCGAGGCGGCGCTTGCCGATCTCGTCCGGCGCGGCCACGCCTTGGAGCGCGCCCCGGCCTGGACGGTCGGGCGCCTGACCGCCGCCGAGAAGAGCCGCAACGGCCTCTTGCGCGCAGCGGCCACCCCGCGTCTGATGCAAGCCTACGCTGCCGGACGCTGAAGGGGTTGCACGCATGACATGGTCCATCGTCGCCCGCGACGCCGCCACCGGCGCCTATGGCGTCGCCGTCTCGACCTGCGCCTTCGCCGTCGGCTCGCGCGTGCCCTATGGCGGCGGGCGCATCGGGGCAATCGCGACCCAGGCCTTCGTCAACCCGCTCTATGGCGTCGACGGCCTCAGGCTGCTGCAGGAAGGCCGCTCCGCCGTCGAGATCATCGCGACGCTCACGGCCGCCGATGAGGGCCGCGCGCATCGCCAGCTCCATGTGATCGACCGCGAGGGCAAGATCGCCGCCCATACCGGCTCGGCCTGCATCGACTGGTGCGGAGCGGTGCATGGGCCGCAGATCTCCGTCGCCGGCAACATGCTGGCCGGGCCGCAAGTGATCGAGGAGACACTGAAGGCCTATATCGCTGCGTCGGCGCTCGATTTCGACGAGCGCCTGCTGGTCGCGCTCGAGGCCGGCGAGAAGGCCGGCGGCGACAAGCGCGGGCGGCAATCCTGCGCCATCCGCATCTGGGCCGGCGAACCGATGCCGAGCTTCGACATCCGCGTCGACGACCATGCCGGTCCGCTCGCCGAGTTGCGCCGGCTCTGGCGGATCGCGCATCAGCGCTATGTGCCCTTCCAGCAGGCCTCGCCTTCGCGCGCAAGGCCGGCCGGCGTCACCGACCGCGCCGAGCTCGACCGACTCTGCACCGATTATGCGGCAGCCTGGAATGCGCGGCATCCGGAAGGGTGAGGCGGGCTCTGCCGGCGCTTGATCACGTTTTTCGCGCAAGGCTCCAGGGCCTGATTTAAGCCTGACCCGCACCGTCATTGCGAGGAGCGAAGCGACGAAGCAATCCAGGGGCGGCAGAGCTCGACGTTCCCCTGGATTGCTTCGCTGTGCTCGCAATGACGGCTTGGAAGGTACTGAACCTAGATCACATCGCCGCTGCGCCTGACGCAGTCGATGAAGCGTTCCAGCGCGCCGGACGGCTTTTCCTCGCGATAGGCCAGATGCAGCGGCGCGGTCAGCCGGGGCAGGTCATCGAGGCGGGCATAGGCGATGCCGTTCGTCTCGAGGCGGGCCATCGAGGCAGGGATGATCGAGACGCCCAGGCCAGCCGCGACGAGGCTCAGCGTCGACACCATTTGCGGGGCTTCCTGGCCGATCCGGGGACTGAACCCGGCGGCGCGGCAGGCGGCGATGATGCTGTCATAGAGGCCCGGCCCCGAGGGGCGGCGATAGAGGATGAAGGTCTCCTGCGCCAATTCGGCCAGAGCGATACGCCCCTCCAGCATTCCTTGGCCCGAACGCTTGGCCAGGCGTTCCGCGATCGCGTGCTGGTCGGGCAGCGCGACCAGCATCTCCTCGGCCAGCAGCGGCTCGACCACTAGCCCGACCGGTCGCTCGACCGGCGAGCGGACGAAGGCCGCATCGAGCCGCTCGGAGCGCAGCTCGCCGATCAGGTCGCTGGTATTGCCCTCGCGGAGCGCCAGGGTGACGCCCGGCACGGTCTGGCGCAGCAAGCGCACCACCGACGCCACCAACGGATGAAACGCAGCCGAGCTGGTGAAGCCGATGACGAGCCCACCCTGCTCGCCCCGCGCCGTGCGCCGCGCGGCATCGAGCGCCAGATCGACATCGGCGAGGACGAGCCTGACCTTCTCCAGCAGCGTGCGGCCGGCATCGGTGAGTTCGACGCCGCGCGGCAGGCGGCGGAACAGCTGCGCGCCGACCTCCCGCTCCAGCACGCGGATCTGCTGGCTAAGCGGCGGCTGCTGGATCCCCAGGCGCTCGGCGGCCCGGGTGACATGGCCCTCTTCGGCAACCGCCACGAAATAGCGGAAATGACGCAGTTCGATCATAATCATATTCTTAAAGTATGGATCGAGCCTATTCCATATATTAGACGCACGGTTCTCGAAAGCATATGGATGCCCCCGGCCGTCCCGTTCCGCCTAAGAGCAGGATGCGAAAAAGTGGGAACCGGTTTTTCGCATTGATCCTGCTCTCACTCTCAGTTGAGAGACGGATTCAGATTTCAGATGGGATCACTTTGTGAACCCATCTGAAATCATCCGGCTCTCGTGGACGGCCTGGAACCGACGATGAGCACGCCAGCCAGCCTCGCAGATCCCGAAATCTCCCGCACGGAACCGACCGTCGCCCAGCTCTTCACCGGCTTTCTCCTCCTCGGCCTGATCGGTTTCGGCGGGGTTCTGCCGCTGGCCCGGACCATGGTCGTCGAGCAGCGCCGCTGGATGAGCGGCAAGGAGTTCACCGAGCTGCTCGGCCTCTGCCAATTCCTGCCGGGCGGGAACATCAACAACATGTCGGTGGCGATCGGCCTGAAATTTCGCGGCCCGGCAGGGGCGCTCGCAGCGCTGCTGGGCCTGATCGCGGCGCCCACGGCAATCGTGATCGGGCTCGGCATCCTCTACGACCACTACCAGGACGATCCGCATATCCGCCATCTCTTCGCGGGGCTGGCGGCGGCCGCTGCGGGCCTGCTCGTCGCCATGGCCGTGAAGATCGCCCTGCCCTTGCGCCGCAAGCCCGTCGCCATCGCGATCGCCCTGCTCTGCTTCCTCGCCATCGCGATCCTGCGCCTGCCGCTGCTTGCGACGATGCTGGTGCTGGCGCCGATCAGCGTGCTCGCCAGCTGGACGCTCGACAAGGGGGAGAACACCCCATGACCTCGGTCCTGATCGCGCTGGCGCTGATCTTCACGCAGCTTTCGCTGCTTGCCTTCGGCGGCGGCAACACCATCCTGCCGGAGATGCAGAGGCAGGTTGTCGAGATCCATCACTGGATGTCGGCGCAGCAATTCGGGGCGATGTTCGCCCTCGCCCAGGCGGCGCCCGGGCCCAATATGATGATCGTGCCGCTGGTCGGCTGGCATGTCGCGAGTTGGCCCGGCGTCCTCGTCACCACGCTGGCGAAGTTCGGCCCCTCATCCCTGCTGACGGGCATCGCCATGCAGCTGTGGGAGCGCTTCAAGGACCGGCCCTGGCGCCGCACCGTACAGGCGGGGCTGGTTCCGATGACCGTCGGCCTCGTCACGGCAAGCGCAGCGGTCATTACCCAGGCTTCGGCCCATGAATGGATCCTGGCCGCGATCGTTGCTGCCTGCGCCATTGCCGCATCGACGACGCGCCTGCACCCGCTGCTGCTGCTCGGCTTCGGCGCCCTGGTCGGGCTCAGCGGCATCGGACAGATCTGACCGGCCCAGCACCGGCTATGCGGCGGCCTGGAACGCGCGGCATCCGGACGATTGACAAGCAGCCGCCACTCTGGCGCGATTGAGCCGGCGGTCTCGGCCGGCGTCTTCACCCCCCGCGCCGGGCATCGCATGGGGAAGGAACAGAGCAATGGCACCTGGCGAAAGCGACATGCTCGCCCGCAGGATCGCGAGCCTCGAAGCCCAGCTGCAGGCACTGCGGCAGGTGATAGAGGTCAGCCCGTCCGGTCTGAAGATCCGGACAGACGGCTCACTCAGCATCACGGCGGGAGGCGCGGTGCAGGTCACCTCGGGCGGCGCAACCGCGATCAGCGCCGGCTCCTCTCTTTCGCTCAAGACCTCGGGCTCCCTCGATGTCAGGGTCGCCGCGGCGCTCACCATCGCAGGCTCTCACGCCATCTCGCTGGCGGGCTACACGCTGAGCGCGTCGCTGATGAAGGATGTCGATGTCAGCATCGGAAAGAAGGTCTCCGTCACCGCCGGCGAGCGCGTGGCGCTGAAGGCCGGCGACGCCGAGATCGACATGAAGAAGGACGGCTCGATCAGGGTCCAAGGCAGGGACATCGACATCAAGGGCAGCGGCAAGATCGACGTCAAGGGCAGCGGCGATGTCGTGATCAAAGGCGCAAAGGTCCTGCAGAACTGAGGTTCAACAGGACCAGATGCGCAACTGCCGCGATCAAGTCAGCTTGCCGCGCGCCGCCACCGGGATTTCGCCGATGAGCTTGTCGCCGCGCACGGTGATCAAGCGGTCGACCATGTTCACCACCACGCAGACATGGTTGGGGATGATGCGCACGACCTCGCCGACATTGGGCCGCTCATTGCTCGCGGCGAGGTCGAGGAAGCCATGCTCCTCGGCGAATTTCGCGATCCTGGCCGCCGGATATTCCAGGATATAGCCGTGACCGTCGAGGCCGCCCGTGTCGCTGGTCAGCGTCTTGGAGCCGGAATCGAGAATGCCGCGCTCAGGCCCGGCCCGGCTGACCACCGTGGCGTAGACCGAAAGCGCGCAATCCTCCAGCGTCGCAACACCGGCCGCGACCTGCATGCGGTCGTTGAAGATCGAGGTGCCGGCGCGGTGCTCGGTCGCGCCTTTGAGCTTGCCGATATTGGGGATGTTGGGCGAGCCGCCGGTCGAGACGATGCCGGCCTCCAGCCCCGCCTCGCGCAGGCCGGCATTGGCCGTGTCGAGGAAGATCTGCGTGCGCTCCCAGCCATCCTCGGGCGGGTACATCAGGAAACCCGCAAAGGTCAGGCCCTTGGAGCCCGCGATCAGCTTGGCAAGCTCCACCGCCTCGCCAGGCGTCTCGACGCCGGCGCGCTTGCGGCCGGTGTCGCATTCGACGACGACCTCGAGATTGCGGCCGGCGATCTCGGCCGCCTTGGGCAGGCCGGCGATGGTGACCGGATTGTCGGCCGCGACGATCATGCGCACGCGCCGCTGCAGCGCACCCAACCGGCCGAGCTTCTCCTCGCCGAGGATGTTGTAGCTGATCATGATGTCGTCGATGCCGCCATCGGCCATGATCTCGGCCTCGCCGAGCTTCTGGCAGGTGATACCGCGCGCGCCGGCCTCGACCTGGAGGCGGGCGAGCTCGGGCGATTTATGCGTCTTGATATGGGGGCGGTTGGCGACGCCCTTCGCATCGCAGACGGCTTGGAGCCGGGCGATATTGGCCTCGACCTTGTCGAGGTCGATGACGACGGCCGGCGTGCTGTAGACGCGGGCGATTTCCTCAGCCAGCGCGGTCATGGCAGCACCTTGATGATCACTTCGATCTCGACCGTCATGTTGTTGGGCAGCGAACCCATGCCGACTGCCGAGCGGGCATGCCGGCCGCGCTCGCCCAGCACCGCAACGAACAGGTCCGAGCAGCCATTGATGACCTTGGGCTGATCCGCGAAATCCGGCGCGCCGTTGACCATGCCGAGCAGCTTGATGACCTCGACCTTGTCGAGCGAGCCGGCCGCCTTCTTCATCGCCGCGAGCAGGCCGAGACCGGTCTGCCTGGCGTGCTCATAGGCTTCCTCGATCGTGACGTCCTTGCCGACCTTGCCGGTGGGATAGGTGCCGTCCGCCCGCTTCGGGCCCTGGCCGGAGAGGTAGACGATGTCGCCGACCTGCTTGAAGCTGACATAGGTGGCAACTGGCGTCGGTACGTCGGGCAGCGTCAGTCCGAGATCCTTCAGTTTTTGTTCGGCGCTCATCGGCGTCTCCTCATGCATGTCTTCTTCGGCGACGCGCGCGGCGTCAGGATGTCAGGTCGCGCACCATGTAGCGCGCGGCATCGTCATAGCTGCCGAGCTTCTCGGCAAGGGCGGGGTCATGCGCCACGCGAAAGCCGTGGCGCTCCCAGAAGCCCCGCGAGGCATTGACCGCGACCAGCGCGAGGCCGGCGAGGCCTTCGCTGCGGGCAAGCACGACCAGCCGGTCGACGATCCGCCCGGCGGCTCCCGCCCCTCGCACGTCCGGCAGGAGCGCGAGGTCGTGGATGTAGTAGCTCGCCGCGTCCATGGGAATCCCGCCGAGCAGGCTGTTCAGGGCCGGCGGCTGGCCAGGCCGCCAGGGATGGCTGACGACGTAACCGCGCAGGCCGCCCGGGCCGGCGAGAACGAGGCAGCCGGCCGGAAACAGCCGCAGGCGCTCGGCGAAGACGGCCTCGTCCTCGGGATAGGCGGGATGCACGACGCCCGCGACCGCAAGCACCGCCGGCAGGTCGGCGTCCGTCATCGGGCGCCAGAGCACAGTTCGCAACTGGCACTCCCTTTGTCATTCCGGGGCGAGCCGAAGGCTCGAATCCGGAACCCACGACCAGGTGCGGCACTTCGAAGCGGCCATATCCATAAGCTTCACCCGGTCGTGGGTTCCGGGTTCTTCGCTGGCGCGAAGCCCCGGAATGACACGGTAGGCGCCGGATTACGCCGCGACCTTCTTGAACTTGTTCGTGCGCTTGGGGTGCCACCAGGCGCCCTTCAGCACCACGCCCTCGGAGACGATCTTCCTGTCGCCGGTCATGTGCTCGCCGGTGACGTCGGCATAGTCGAACTTGCCTTCCTTGACGGTCAGGATCGTCGCGTCGCCGAGCGAGCCGACCTTGAGCGAGCCGTATTCGGGCCGCTTCAGCGCCATCGCCGCATTCACGGTCGAGGCCGCGATGACGTTGTTCAGGCTCATGCCCATCAGCAGGAATTTCGACATGGTGGTGACCTGGTCATAGGCCGGGCCGTCGATGCAGAGCTTGTGCACGTCCGAGGAGATCACGTCCGGCTCGAAACCATTGGCCAGCATGGCGCGCGTCGTCTTGAAGGAGAACGAACCCTTGCCATGGCCGATATCGAAGATGACGCCGCGCTTGCGGGCGGCCAGCACCTCGGGCTTGACCGTGCCCTGCGCGGTGCAGGGCGCATTCGGGAAGGGACGGAAGGCGTGGGTGAGCACATCGCCCGGCCGCAGCATGTTCACCACCTCCTCATAGGACGGAGGCGGATGGTCGATATGGCACATCAGCGGCATGCCGACCTCGTTGGCGACCTGCAAGGCGATGTTGAGCGGCACCGTGCCCTGATCGCCCGAAGCGTGCAGGCCGACGCGGACCTTGATGCCGACGATGAGGTCGCGATTGGCGTCGGCGACCGCGACGGCGTCGATCGGGTTCATCAGGCGCAGATCGCCGCTCTCGCCGACCATGACGCGGTGGTCGAAGCCGTAGATGCCGGCATGCGAGACGTGGAGATAGGCGAGGATGCGGGCCTGGCTCCTCTCGATGACATGCTTGCGGAAGCCCGGCCAGTTGCCCGGCCCGGCACTGCCGGTGTCGACCGAGGTGGTGACGCCCGACGCCCGGCAGAACTCGTCGGCGTCGATGCCGAGCGAGGTGCCGCCCCAATAGACATGGGTATGCAGGTCGATCAGGCCCGGCGTGACGATGTAGCCGGAGACGTCGCGGATTTCCTTGGCGCCCTTCAGATCCTTGCCGAAGCCGGAGACCTTGCCGTCGGTGAAGGCGACGTCGAGCACGCCGTCATGCTTCTGCGAGGGGTCGATGACGCGACCGCCCTTGAGGATGAGATCATGGGTCATGGGATGCGGTCTCCGGCGCTTTGGCGATCATCTTCGTCAATTGTTCGATCGCGTTCGAGAGGTAGCTCTGATCGAGATCAAGGCTAAATGTGAGGCTTCGCTCGTGGCTCCCGATGTCAGCAACCTTGGCTGCAATACGGACTCCCCCACGAACATCGCCCCTGAAATCAAGGCCGACTTCCACGTCGCCCGACGCCCAACTCTGACACAGGGCGGGGTTTGCGCGTTGCGCAATGAGCGCTTCTTTCAGCGCAGACAAATCATGGCGCGACGTCTGGCAAATCAAAGTTGCCGAGAATCGTCCGCTCTGCGCGACGACCCTCATCTGCCCGTAGCCGTAGGCGTCCATCCCGGTGATTGGACCAAGTTTCAGGTGATCCCCAGATGCTACCCCGAGCAACAGGATCTCATCGTCCGACATCGGATCACACTGGCCCCACAGCACCCTTGCGCTCGACGATGAGCCCATAGGCCTGCGGTTCGCGATGCCTGGCGAAGTTGAAGGTGGAGTTCTTGTAGCTCTTGCCGAGATCCATATCGCAGCGGGCGATCACGAGCTCGTCGCCCTCGGTCACGGCCTGCGCCACGACCTCGCCGGTCGGCGCGATGATGCAGGAGCCGCCGATCTGGTCGACGCCCGCCTCCAGCCCCGCCTTGGCGGCGCCGACGACCCAGGTGGCGTTCTGGTAGGCGCCGGCCTGCATCACGAGCTGGTTGTGGAAGTTGCCGAGCCGGTCATGGTCGGGGGCCGGCGGGTTGTGCTTGGGCGTGTTGTAGCCGAGCACGATCATCTCGACATCCTGCAAGCCCATCGACCGATAGCTCTCGGGCCAGCGCCGGTCGTTGCAGATCATCATGCCGAGATTGGCATCCATCGCGCGCCAGACCGGCCAGCCGAGATTACCGGTCTCGAAATAGCGCTTCTCCAGATTCTGGAACGGCGCGTCGGGACGATGCTCGGGATGGCCGGGCAGATGGATCTTGCGGTATTTACCAATGATCGCGCCGGTCTTGTCGACCAGGATCGCGGTGTTGAAGCGACGCTTGCGGCCCTCCTCGAAGGCAAGCTCGCAATAACCGAGATGGAAGCCGATGCCGAGGCGCTGGGCTTCGGCGAAGAGCGGCGCGGTCTCGTTGCCGGGCATCGCGCTCTCGAAATAGCTGTCGATCTCGTCTTCGTCCTCCATCCACCAATGCGGGAAGAAGGCGGTCAGCGCGGCCTCGGGATAAACCACGAGATCGGCGCCATGGCCCTTGGCCTGGCGCATCAGCTCGATCAAACGGGCAACGGCGGAGGCGCGGCTTTCGTCACGCTGGATCGGCCCGAGCTGGGCCGCGGCGACAGTCAGGATGCGGGTCATGGCAGTAGAGTTTTCCGTCGATCCGTTTCAGTGGATCTCAATGATCGGGACGCCGCGAGAGCGCATATTGCACCGAGCGTGACGTAACGGTAGCCTCCGCCTGCTGCCGGCCCGCGCGGCTCCAAACCGCCGCCTGGCGCTCGCGCGGCGGGAGGACCAGAGCCATGACTACGTTCAACGTCGTCAGATTCCGCGTCAAGCCGGGCCAGGACGAGGGGTTTCTCGCAGCTCACCGCGCCGGCAAGGCGCAGTGGCCCGGGCTCATCAACGGGCGCATCATCAAGACCGGCGACCGCTCCTATTGCCTGATCGGCGAATGGGCTGATGCCGCGGCGATCAAGGCCGCGCGCCCCGAGATGATCGCGACGCTCAACAGCTTTCGCGACACATTGGAGGATCTCGGCGGCGGCCTTGGCGTCACCGATGCGGTCTCCGGGGACGAGGTGGTCGACCTCAAGGGCTGACAGCGGCGCGCACGGTACTCGGGCCCGAGCTCCATGGGGCGCGCGCAGCAGCGTCGCCGCGCGCCCTCGCCGTACCGGGATCGTCGGCCACGCCATCGGCGCATGTATCGTGACCGTCACGCCAACGTCGGTCACAGGCTCTCCTTGGTCACAGGCTCTCCTTGGTCACAGGCTCTTGGCCAGGCGTGGATCGAGCGAGTCGCGCAAGCCGTCGCCGAGCAGGTTGACCGCGAGAACGGTGATCGAGAGGAACAGCGCCGGGAAGAAGATGATATGCGGCCTGACCTGCCAGAGCGCCCTGCCCTCGGCCATGATGTTGCCCCAGGACGGGGTGGAGGGCGGCACGCCGGCGCCGATGAAGGACAGGATCGCCTCGACGATCATGGCGCTGGCGCAGATATAGGTCGCTTGCACCATCATCGGCGCGATCGTGTTGGGCAGGATGTGGCGGAAGATGATGCGCGGCACCCGCGCGCCCTGCGAGAGCGCCGCCTCGACATAGGGCTGCTCGCGCAAGGAGAGCACGACGCTGCGCACGAGGCGGGCGACGCGCGGGATCTCGGCGATGGTGATGGCGATGATGACGTTCTGGACCGAGCCGCGCGTCAGCGCCATCAGCGCGATGGCGAGCAGGATCGGCGGGATCGACATCATGCCGTCGATGATGCGCATGACGATGCCGTCAGCCCAGCGCACGAAGCCGGCAAAGAGACCGACCGCCAGCCCGATGACGGAGGCCAGGAACGCCACGCTGAAGCCGACCAGCAGCGAGACCCGCGCGCCGTAAGTGACACGCGAATAGATGTCGCGCCCGAGCATGTCGGTGCCGAACCAGTAGAGTTCGGAGGGCACGCGCGTCCGGCGCGCCGTCGAGATCGCCGTCGGATCGACGGTCCACAGGAACGGCGCGAAGACCGCGATCAGGATCATCAGCAGCAGGAGAATGCCGCCGACCGTGACCGCAGGATGCTTGCGCAGATAGGAGCGCTTCTTGGGCGACAAGACAGACCCGGGCGACAAGACGGACTCGGGCGGCGAAACGGGTTCACTGCCGGCGGGAGCCGCGAGCGGTGCGGCGATGGTGTTGGATTGAACTGTCAATACCGTATCCTCGGATCGACCAGGGTATAGACCAGGTCCACGAGCAGGTTCACCAGGACGTAGACGAAGCTGAAGATCAGCACGACGCCCTGGATCACGGGGTAGTCGCGACGCAGGATCGCATCCAGCGTCAGCCGCCCCAGCCCCGGAATGGCGAAGACGCTCTCGGTGACGACGGCGCCGCCGATCAGGAGCGCCACGCCGATGCCGATGATCGTGATCACCGGAACCGCCGCATTCTTGAGCGCATGCACGAAGAGCACGTTGCGCTGTTCGACGCCCTTGGCGCTCGCGGTGCGGACATAGTCCTGCTGCAGCACTTCGAGCATGGTGGCCCGCGTGATGCGCGCGATCAGCGCGATATAGACGAAGCCGAGCGTGATCGAGGGCAGGATCAGGTTCTTGAACCAGGGCCAGATGCCCTGCGAGATCGGCGTATAGCCCTGCACCGGCACCCAATCCAGCTTCAGCGCGAAGACATAGGCGAGCATGTAGCCGACGACGAAGACCGGAACCGAGAAGCCGAAGACGGCAAAGCCGACGACGCAGCGGTCGATCCAGCTGCCGGCCTTCCAGGCCGCGATCACACCCATCGGCACGGCGACGACCACCGCGAAGATCAGGGTCAGCAGCATCAATGAAACCGTCGGCTCGATACGCTGGGCGATGAGCTGCGTCACCGGCAGAGAGGTGAAGATCGAGGTGCCGAGATCGCCCTGGAGCACATGGTAGAACCATTCGCCGAAGCGGATGAGATAGGGCCGGTCGAGACCCAGACTAGCCCGGATCTTCTCGACATCGGCCGGCGAGGCCTGGTCGCCGGCGATCACGGCGGCGGGATCGCCGGGCGCGATGTAAAGCAGCGAGAAGACGAACAGGGCGACGAAAGCCATCACGGGTATGGTCGTGATGATCCGTCTGACGATGAAAGCGAGCATTCTGGCGCTTAGCCTTGGTTATGGTCGATCAGAACTGTTCAACGCGAGCCGCCATTCCGGCCGCTTACGTTCAGGGGAATGCCGGGTTCCCTCGGGGAGTCCCGGCACTCTGCGATAAATCCATCCGGCTCCGGCACGGCTTCGCCGCTCGTCCGGGGTGGACGGGGCAGCCACGAGTGCTGCCCCCGCCGTCAGGCCTTCGACACGCCCCAGAAGAAGGGCAGCGGCCCGCTGGTGACGCCGGAGAGATTCGACCGCCAGGCCTGGTAGCCGAGATAGAAGCCGGTCGGCGCGTAGACGACTTCTTCCATCGCCGCCTTGTTCAGCCTGGCGATCGCAGCCTTCTCCTCGGCCATGTCCTTGGCGTCAAACCAGTTGGTCACCTCGGTCTCGACAGCCGGAATATTGGGCCAGCCGAACCAGGCCTTGTCGCCATTGGCGCGGATGGCGGTGTAGGCGGCGGGATTGATGCAGTCGGCGCCGGCATGCCAGGTGTGGAACATGCTCCAGCCGCCCTGGCCGGGAGGCGTCTTCTGGGCGCGGCGTGCGCCGACGGTACCCCAGTCGGTGGCGACGAAGTCGACCTTCATGCCGATGCTCTTGAGCAGTTCGGCGGTGACATCGCCCATCGACTTGGTGGCGGCCATGTCCTGCGCGACGACGCAGACCACGGGCTCGCCGTTATATCCGGATTCGGCCAGCAGCTTCTTGGCCTCGGCGACGTTGCGCTTCTTCAGGATGTCGCCGCCCTCCTCGGTGTAGAGCGGCGTGCCGGGGGTGAAATAGCTCGGCAGGTTCTTCCACAGCTTGTCGTCGTCGCCGACGATCGAGCGCATGTAATCTTCCTGGTTCAGCGCGGTCATGACCGCGCGACGCACCTTCACATTGTTGAAGGGCGGGAAGAGATGGTTCATGCGGAAGGCGCCGATATTGCCGAGCGGATCGCCGATGTCGACCTTGACGTTCTTGTTGGCCTTGAGCACCGGAACAAGGTCCGACAGCGGGGTCTCCCACCAATCGACCTCGCCGTTCTGCAGCGCCGCCGACGCAGTCGCCGGATCGGGAATGATCACCCATTCGATCCGGTCGACCAGTATCTTCTTGCCGCCGGCGAGCCAGTCGGCCGGCTCCGAGCGCGGTACGTAGTCGGTGAACTTCTCGAACACAGCCTTGGCGCCGGGCACCCATTCATTGCGAACGAACTTCATCGGGCCCGAACCGATATATTCGGTGATCTGCTGGAACGGATCGGTCTTTGCGATGCGCTCGGGCATGATGAAGGTGCAGGGCGCGTTGTTCTTGCCCAGCGCCAGCAGCATCTTGGGGTAAGGCTTGCTGAGCGTCCATTTCCAGCTCATGTCGTCGATCGGAGCGAGCTCGACCTCGATCGCCTTGATCATCAGGCCCATCGGGTCGCGGGCCTGCCAGCGCTTCAGGCTCTGGACGACGTCCTTGGAGGTGACCGGCGCGCCGTCATGGAATTTGAGGCCCGGACGCAGCTTGAAGGTCCAGACCAGCCCGTCGGCGGAGACCGTCTCCGACTCGACCATCTGGCGCTGCGGCTGAAACTTCGAATCGATGCCGTAGACCGTGTCCCAGACCAGGGCAGCCGCGTTGCGCACGACATATTGCGTGCCCCAGATGGGATCGAAATTGGCGAGGTTGGCCTGCGGCACGAAGCGCAGGGTCTTGGCCGCCGCGCCTTGCGCCAGGGCCGGCATGGCCAGCCCACCGGAAGCGGCCAGGGCGCCCGTCCCCACGGCGGTTTTCAGAAATGTCCTGCGGTCCATCACTCACTCTCCCCTGAAACGGCAACCTCTGCGCGGGCGACCTTGGCGCGAGTTTGGGCAGAAAACTTCTGCGCTGACAACACGCTTGACCGGCCCTTCTTGGCCGGCAGGCAGCTTGCAGACTTCGTGCCAAACGGGACTGAACTGCCGGAAGCGGGCGGAATTCGGCAATCTCTGCCCGCCGCGCAGCATTGCGAGCAGAAAATTGCAAAATATCCGACTAAACCGATTTGATCGGCGCATCGACCCGCGCGAAAGGCCTTGCAAATTCGAAGGCCGCCGCCGCGCGTAAAACCAGTGCATCCCTTCCGAAAGCTCCGATGACCTGCAGGCCCGCCGGCAAGCCGGCTTTCGTCAGGCCGCAAGGCAGCGAAATCGCCGGCGCCTGCGTGATGTTGAAGGGGTAGGTGAACGGGGTCCAGCGTGTCCAATCCTCGCCATAGCCGCCATGGGCGGGGGTGTCCCGCCCGACCTCGAAGGCCGGCAAAGGCAGCGTCGGCGTCAGCAGCAGATCGAAGCGTGCATGAAATTGCGCCATGCGGTGCGCAAGCGCATTGCGCTGGTTGAGCAGCGCATCGACATAGGCCGTGCCCGACACCTTCTCACCGGCTTCCGCCACCGCGACCAGACCGGGATCCATGCGCTTGCGGTCGTCGGGACCGGCATTGCGCAAGGCGAGCGCTGCTCCCGCCCCCCACAGCGTCATCAAGGTCTCGATCGGGTCGGCAAAGCCCGGATCGACCTCCTCGACCGTCGCGCCGAGTTCCTGGAACGCCATTGCTGCCGCTTTCGTAAGCGCCGCGATCTCAGGGTCGACCGCAACGTCGCCGCCGAGCTTCGGCGACCAGGCGAGGCGCAAGCCCTTCACGCCGCCGGGCAGGCCGGCGACATAGTCCAGCGGCTCGTCGAGCACCGCCGTCATGTCGCGGGCATCGGGCCGGGCGATCGCGTTCATGGCGAGCGCGGTGTCGGTCACGGTGCGCGTCAGCGGGCCGAGATGGGCGAGGAACCCCATGGTCGAGACCGGGAAGGCCGGCACGCGGCCATAGGTCGGTTTCAGGCCGACCACGCCGGTGAAGGCGGCGGGGATGCGCACGGAGCCCGCGCCATCCGTACCGATATGGATGCAGCCGAGATTGAGCGCGGCACAGACGGCAGCGCCCGAGGACGAGCCGCCGGGACCGGTCCCGGTGCCCCAGGGGTTGCGCGTGATGCCCGATTGCGGGGAATCACCGACGCCCTTCCAGCCATATTCCGGCATCGTCGTCTTGCCGAGGAAGACCGCGCCGGCCTCGCGCAGCCGGGCGGTGGCCGGCGCATCCTCGGGCCAGGGCGCGTCCGAGCCCACGGCCGAGCCGCGCCGCATCGGCCAGCCGGCGACACCGATATTGTCCTTGATGGTGACGGGCACCCCGTCGAGCGGGCCAAGCGGCTCTTTCCTGAGGTAGCGCGCCTCGGCAGCCTCCGCCATGGCGAGCGTGACCTTGTCGTCGCGCACGGTGAAGGCGTTGACCTCAGGCTCGAAGCGCTCGATGCGCGCGAGCGCGTCGTTGGCGACCGCGACGGGAGAGAGCTCGCCGCTGGCATAGAGGGGCTGGAGTTCGGCGGCGGACAAAGAGGAGATGCTGGTCACGGTCGTTTCCCTTGTGTCTTCGTCATTCAGCGTCGAAACGCCGTCATTGCGAGCGTGAGCCGAAGCAATCCCGGGGTCGTCGAGCATTATGGCCCTGGATTGCGTCGCCGCTCATGCTCCTCGCAAAGGCGGGAAGGTCGACATCACGCATTCGCGGCGCGCCAGGCGGCGCTGAGCAGGACATTGGCGCCGGCGACCATGTCGTCATCGGTGCTGAATTCGGCCGGGTTGTGCGAGAGACCGCCGATCGAGGGGATGAACACCATGGCCGTCGGGCACAGGCGCGACATCATCTGCGCGTCATGCCCGGCGCCCGAGATCATGCGGCGGATCGGCAGGCCGAACTCGGCCGCGCTCTGCTCGACGCTGGCGATCAATTCCTCAGTGAAGGGCGTCGCCGGGAAACGGGCGAGATCGCGGATCGAGATCTGAATGTCGTCGCGCTCCGACAGCTCGGTGCAGAACGCGCGGACCGCCGCCTCGGCTTCAGCCAGCGGCGCATCGAGCGGGTTGCGCAGATCGAGCGACATCACCACGGTTTCGGGCACGACATTGACGTTGCCGGGCTGGACGCGGATGACGCCGCAATTGGCGAGCTGCCCGGGGATCGTCCTGGTCAACTCATTGGCGAAGATGTTGATCCGCGCCGCCGCCAGGCCTGGATCCTTGCGATAGGCCATCGGTGTCGTGCCGGCATGGCTCGGCCGGCCCTTCAGCGTCAATTCGAGCCAGCAGATCCCCTGGATGCCGGTGACCGCGCCAAGTCCGCCACCTTCGCTCTCGAGGACCGGCCCCTGCTCGATATGCATTTCGAGATAGGCATGCGCCTTGAGGAAGCCCGGCCTTTCCGGCCCCTCATAGCCGATGCGCCTGAGCTCGGCGCCGAGGCCGACGCCCTCGGAATCGGTTTCCGCATGAGCGGCGGCAACGCTCATGCCGCCGGCCCAGACATAGGAGCCGAGCATGTCCGGGTGGAAGCGCGCACCCTCCTCATTGGTGAAGGCGATCACGGCCATGTCGCGCTTGGGCGTGAGGCCGGCGTCGCGCAGCGCCGCCAGCACCTCGACGCCGGCGATGACGCCGAGCGCGCCGTCGAAGCGCCCGCCGGTGCCGACCGTGTCGATATGCGAGCCCATGATGACGGCCGGCCCCTCCTGCTGCCCCTTCAGGATGCCGACGATGTTGCCGATCGCATCGATCTTCACCGCGAGCCCGAGCGCTTGCATCTGCCCGACCAGCCAATCGCGGCCCTGCTTGTCCTCATCGGTCAAGGCGAGGCGCCGGCAGCCGCCCTCGGGCGTCGCGCCGATCATCGAGAGCGCCGTCAGGCGCGACACCAGCCGCGCGCCGTCGATCCGCAGATTGCTGCTCATTCGTCTCAAGTCTCCGTGAAGGCCAAGCGCCACTGCTCGCGATGCAGGAAAGATGCAACCCGCTCACCCGTCGAGCAAGCCGGGCCGACGCCTGTCGACCCAGCCGGTCGCGTCCTCATAGGCCTGCGCGACCTGGAGCAGCAGCAATTCGGACTGGTTCGGACCCCAGAGCTGCATTCCCATCGGCAGGCCCGCCGCGTTGAAGCCGACGGGCACGCTCAGCGCCGGACAGCCCGACATCGTCACCGGGATCACCACCTGCATCCAGCGGTGATAGGTGTCCATGGCGCGGCCGGCGACCTCCCTGGGCCACGGCGTCTCGACCGCGAAGGGGAAGACCTGGGCGCTGGGCAGGACCAGGATGTCGTAGCGGCCGAAGAGCCCATGGAGATGCTGGTACCAGCGCGAGCGGAGACCCGAGGCCTGCATCACCTCGAAGGCGGAGACCTTGAGCCCCTGCTCGACCTCCCAGCGCGCCTCGGGCTTGAGCAGGTCGCGCCGGGCCGGATCGGCATAGACGGGGGCAAGGCCCGAGCCCGCCTGCCAGGCGCGCAGCGTGAGCCAGGCCTGCCAGACGGATTCCGGATCGAAGCCGAGCGCGACGTCCTCGACGATCGCGCCCATGTCCTCGAACGCCGCCAGGCCTTGCCGGCACAGGGAGAGAACGCCCTCCTCCATCGGCAGATGGCCGCCGAGATCGCCGAGCCAGCCGATCTTCAACCCCGCAACGTCGCGCTCCAGCGGCCCGAGAAAGACCGCCGGATCCTCCCGCAAGGACATCGGCACGCGCGGATCATAGCCGGACTGAACTGCGAGCAGCGCCGCGAGATCGCGGGTCTTGCGCGCCATCGGCCCGGCGACACCCAGTTGCGGGATGAAGACCTCATCCGTGCCCGACAGCACCCGGCCATAGCTCGGGCGCAGGCCCAGCACATTGTTGAAGGCGGCGGGATTGCGCAGCGAACCGGCATGGTCGCTGCCATCGGCCACCGGCAGCATGCGCAGCGCCAGCGCCACCGCGGCCCCGCCGCTGGAGCCGCCAGAGGTCTTGCTCTGGTCATAGGCGTTGCGCGTCGCCCCGAAGACCGGATTGAAGGTCTGCGAGCCGAGCCCGAATTCGGGCGTATTGGTCTTGCCGATGATGATGGAGCCTGCGGCCTTCATCCGCTCGACGAAGATCGCATCGGTCTGCGCGATGACGTCCTTGAACAAAGGCGAGCCTTGCGTCGTCGCGAACCCTTTGGCGGCGGAGAGATCCTTGATCGCCTGGGGGAAGCCATGCATCCAGCCGCGCGAATGGCCGGCCGCGAGTTCGGCATCGAGCACCGCCGCCTCCTTCAGCAGATCGCCGCGCTCGCGCTGCGCCACGATCGCGTTGACGCGCGGGTTCAATCGCTCGATCTGGTCGAGGAAAGCCGCCATCACCTCCACGCAGGAGAGCTTTCGCGCATGGATCGCCTGCGAAAGCGCGACCGCATCCAGCGCCACGATGTCGCCGGTCGCTGCACTGCTGACTGTATCTGGCATGCCTGGCCTGTCCCCTGCCCGGAAGAATCGGGCCGATGATGGCCGCAGCCCGCGCGCCCCGCTAGAGCCGGATGATTTCAGATGAGATCACACTGTGATCCCATCTGAAATCTGAATCCGTCTCTCATCAAGAAGTTAGAGCAGGATCAATGCGAAAAACCGGTTCCCACTTTTTCGCATCCTGCTCTAGCGACGTTTCCGGGCGGGGCCTGTGCGGAGGGCGCATCACGCGGGGCAGCCCGGCGTGCAGGCGGCTGCCCCCTATACTCCAAGGCAGATACTAGCATCGGCTCGTCCCGAAAACCGGTTCCCACTTTTCGGGCCGATGCTCTAGATCCCGTTGAGAGCATCGCTCACGCGAAAAACCGGTACCCACTTTTTCGCGCAATGCTCTAGAAGCGACGCCCCATGTCAGACCTCGCCCTCCCGCTTCGCCAGACGGCCCCTTGGCTCACCGAGGCCAGGGCCATGCTCGCGCTGAGCTGGCCGCTGGTGCTGACCAATGTCGCGCAGACGGCGATGACGGCGACGGATGTGATGATGATGGGCCATCTCGGCCCCGACGCATTGGCCGCGGGCGCGCTCGGCTCCAATCTCTATATGGCCGTGCTGATCTTCGGCATCGGCGTCATGGCGGCCGTGTCGCCGATGATCTTGATCGAGCTCGGCCGCAATCGCCACGCCGTGCGCGAATTGCGCCGCACGGTGCGGCAGGGCTTCTGGGCTGCCGTGACGCTGGTCGGCCCGATGTGGCTGTTTCTCTGGCAGGCCGAGCCGATTCTGCGCGCGATGGGCCAGGACGCCACGCTGGCAAAGGCCGCGGCATCCTATGTGCGGACGTTGCAATGGGGCCTGCTGCCGTTCTTTCTGTTTCTCGTGCTGCGCGGCTTCGTCGCCTCGCTGCAACGCCCCTTCGCGGCCTTCGTCGTCGTCCTGCTGGCGGTCGGTTTCAACGCGCTGGCGAATTGGTGCCTGATGTTCGGCCGGCTCGGCTTCCCGGCGCTCGGCCTGCCGGGCTCGGGGCTGGCGACGACCTTGTCCTCGGTGTCGATGATGCTCGGGCTCAGCCTGGTCGTCAGCTTCGACCGGCGCTTCCGCCGCTACCGCCTGTTCGGCCGCTTCTGGGTGGCGGACTGGCCGCGGTTCTGGGCCTTCTGGCGGATGGGCCTGCCGATCGGCACGACGCTCGCTTTCGAGGTGGTGATCTTCAACGGCGCGGCCTTCCTGATGGGGCTGATCGGCCCGGCCTCGCTCGCGGCCCATGCGATCGCGATCCAGATCGCCTCGCTGACCTTCATGGTGCCGATGGGCATCGGCCAGGCTGCTACGGTCAGGGTCGGCCGGGCTTTCGGCGCCGGCGACAAGGATGGCGTCGCGCGGGCCGGCGCGACGGCGCTCGTGCTCGGCATCGGCTTCATGGCACTGACCGCGCTCGTCATGCTGTTTGCGCCGCAATGGCTCGTCGTTCCCTTCCTCGATGTCGAGAAGCCTGGCGCGGCCGAGGTCGCGGCGCTGGCGGCGACCTTCCTGCTCTATGCCGCGATCTTCCAGATTGCAGACGGGGCGCAGGTCGTCGGCTCCTGTCTCCTCAGGGGGCTCGGCGATACGCGGGTGCCTATGCTCTTCGCCGGGCTCGGCTACTGGGTGATCGGGCTGCCGCTTTCGGTCGCGCTCGGCTTCTTCACGCCGCTCGCCGGGATCGGCATCTGGATCGGGCTTGCGATCGCGCTCGCCATCGTCGCGGCCTTGATGCTCGGCCGCTGGCGGGCCCGCGACAGACTTGGCCTCGTTACCGCCCTCTGATTGCATTGGCGCGGTTCGTGCTATCTTTGCTGCGTCGCGGGTTTCGCCTTTGGGGGGAGGCAGATCATGTTCAAGGACGACGACGTTCAACGCATCCGGGACAGCTTCGCCCATCTCCACCGCCGCAAGGCCGAGACCGGCGCGATCTTCTACAACCGGCTCTTCGAGATCGCGCCCGAGGTCAGGCCTTTGTTCAAGGGCGACATCAAGGCGCAGGGCATCAAGCTGATGGAGATGCTGACGGTCGCCATCGCCACGCTCAACGACCGGGAGGGGCTCGCCATCCTGCTGCGCAAGCTCGGCCGTCAGCACAAGGGCTACGGCGTCAAGGACAGCCACTACGACAGTGTCCGGGAGGCGTTGATCTGGACGCTCCGGACCTCATTGGGCGACGCGTTCACGCCGCGTCTCGAGCGCGTCTGGACACAGCTCTACAACGATATCGCCAGCGTCATGATCGCCGCGAGCCACGCGGAGTGAACGAGAAGGCGTCAGCCGTCACAGGCCCGCCTTCCGCGTGTCAGAACTCTTCCCAACCCGCGTCGCTGGCGCGGCTGTTGACGACTTTCTTCGCCGGGGCGGATCTGGCTGGCGCGTCCGCCCTGGTCTGCGCGAAGGCGGCTTCGGCGAGCTTGCGCAGGCGCGCAGGCTCCGAGCCATGACCGGCCGGGGCCGCCCGGACCGGCGCGGGGGCGTAGCTGGCCGATGAGGCGGTCGCGCCCTCAGGGCCCGTCCTGAAGGCGGCGACAAGGTCGTTGAGCTGGACGATGCGGCCAGACAGCGAACCGGCCGAGGCCGCGCTCTGTTCGGCCAGCGCCGCATTGGCCTGCGTCATCTCGTCGAGATGGGCGACGGCCTGGCTCATCTCGTCGATGCCGTTGGCCTGCTCGCCCGAGGCCGCCGAGATCTCGGCGATGGTGGCCGCGACCTTTTGCGAGGCGGCGAGGATCTGGGTCAGGGCGTCGCCGGCCTGGCGCACCAGCGTGACGCC
>NZ_PQFZ01000012.1 GCF_002917105.1 Allobosea psychrotolerans | reverse complement strand
CCGCCAGCAACTGATCCAGCGTGTCTTTCTTGATGACCATATCCGCCCTCCATCGGCGTCACTATGGCCCCAGACACAAAATCCCTGACAGTCCCTGGAGACACCGCTTCAAGACGGTAGCCCGCTCGGTTGGGATGGACAGCCGAGTGGTCGACGCGATCCAGGGACACGCCCCTAGGACCGCAGGAGATGACTACGGTGATGTGACGGTGGCCGCCATGGCACTCGCGATGGCGAAGTTCCCTAGGCAAGCATAAGGCTTCCGTACAAGGGCGATCTAGGAAAGCGACGGGGCTCAACACACGTGATAGACAACCGCCCCCGCTACCTGACCGATGATCCGGCCTACCCCGCCATCCCGCCGCTACCCATCGGGCTTAACCTCGGGACGGTTCCTGACGGCATTAAGTTCAGCATGTTGCACCTTGGCGGCGTCCAGCCGCTGACCGGTGCTATGGCTGAGGCCGCTGGCTTTCAGTTGGAAGACCGGCCATCGGCGGGGGAATTGGCACTCTACCGGCAGAACCAGACCCGATTCCAAATGATATCGGTCGTGACCAGCATCGCCGCCTTTCGCAAGGAAGGGGGCGTCAATGTTGGAGTTCCCTACGCGATATCACTCGTCCCCGCCAGTAAGCGCGATGTCGTGTCGAACGTGGGTGTCGAGTACGTAGAGAAGATTGACCTGAACGTTGCCTTGCAAAAGCAGGAACCATGCTACGTCGACTTTAACCCGTTCACGGGGACGTGGGCAGCTTGGGGACCGGTCGGGTTGCTCCTCGGCGAAAAGCCGTGGGCCACCTTTCCTGACGGGATCGGCTTGGTGACCGACATGTATTACCTCCAGCACGGCTTCGACCCTGAGGATACCTTGGCCGTCAACTTCGGCATCGACGATACGAAGCTCTGGCAGAAATACCACCGCCACTTCACCAAGCTCATGTTCACCCCGTTTGAAGGCCTTCGCGCCCGGCGCGTGTGGGGGGCAGAATCGCCCATCGAGCTATTTCTTCTCCAGGCCCTGCTTCGGGAGAACCTGACCCCAAACCTGCAAATGCTTTTCTACGAGGACGGCTCGAACCATCCTTCCATCTACGATCTTTGGCGACAGGTAGATGGCGAAACGCCGGGGCTCATCACGGAAGCCGACATGTACTTCCCCGAAGAACGTCTCGCTGTTTTCTGTGACTCGACGCGCCATCACCGAGGCCGTAAGGCAGCCCAGAAGGATGAGGCAATAAGCAAACGCCTCCATGCAGTCGGTATTAGTTCCGTGCGAGTTCCTGGTTCCTTGATTGTGAAGGACCTAAAGGCGGCGACGAAGCTCGTGCTTGATGCACTCGAAGGGTTGCGTCCACCCTCAGCGCCGCAGGGTTCTGGCACGGGAACCTGAAACATGGCGTACCTATCGTCCGACGACGATCAAGCAGACCTATTCTCCGAAGTTGCGGACCTCTCACTTGTCCGCTTCCTGCTGGCCGACCTTCATGACGACCTTCAAGGCAAGGTGAAGCGCTTTCGATTCCTGACCGACCTTGGAGCCCTGCTTGGCCCTCGCGGCACTATGATCTACGGCGGCCACATCGCCTATAACGCCTGGGCGGAGGCCCGCTCCTCCTTCGTCCACGGCAACTATGTCGCGACCGTACTGCTCTGCCAGAGCCTCACCGAGAACCTCTTGGCGGCCTTCCTCGAAGGCGGCTTCACGGACAGGCTGCCGGAGCGGGTAAAATTCGACGAAACGCTGCGACGCTGCCAAGCCCAAGGTCTTTTGGACGACCAAGACATCGCCGACTTGAAGCAGCTTGCCAGCCTACGCAACCCGCTCACGCACTTCCGCCACATCGACGACAGCCACAACCTCGACCGTCGCTCGATTGCTACGGGTCAGCCCGCTGGGGAACTCTTGGGGCGTGATGCGTGGTTCGCCATCAGCCTCGCCGTGAGGATGCTTGCCAAGCCTCCGTTCCGGTTGGACCAATGAGGAGGGGCCAGCAGCCCGCGGATGTTTCCGACGAAAAATCTGAAAGCCCACCTTTACGCCCGGCGCATTGGGTTTCCCCCCGTGCCCCCTCGCTAACCGTAGGCCCGCTTGCCGCAACCGCGCTACGACTGAGGCCACTGGCGACCGTTCAAGTACTGCTCATGAGCGTCGGTGACTGCGTTGAGCCTCTCATCTAGGTCCTCCAACGCGCCCATCACGTCCTCCACCGGTGAAGCGCCAAACCAGTCAAAGAACCGCCTGACGGTCTCGACCGTGATCACCGCTAGGGCGAGGGTCACTTGGGGACGCGGAGCCCTCCACTCCAAGCGAGGCGAAAAGACACCGACCTCACCGGCCTCAAGGTGGTACTCGTAAAGGTCCTGCCAACTGCCGTGCACATTATGTGATGCCCCTCCGAACATACCGAGGTAGGCCTTTTCGAAACCGACATCCGCCGCCTTCGCGCGAAGGTCTTTGCCGTCCCAGGGCTTCCGGTCCTTCATATCGATGCTGTCCAGCGGCACCTCAGAAAACCGAACAGCCCGGTCGATGGACTTGAGCATCCGATCCTCAATAGGCAGCACGACACCGCCACGCTCGGCAACATTGCCAGAGATCGTGTCGCTCAGCTTCCGCTCATGGCGCAGGGAGTGGCGTACGTAGCGGTCAATCAGTTCGGGGCTGAAGTTCTTCACCATGTAGGCCACCGTGACCACCGTTTCGAAGACCAAGCGAGCCATAATGAAACTTGTTTCTCGACGCCGCTGGCAGATCTGATCCAAGAACGCCGAGATAAGCTTGTAGAGGCGAACAAGATTGCCCCCAACCGCAGCCCTGTCGCGTGACCACGACTTGTCCTTGCCCATCGTGCACGCGGCTACCACGAGGTACTCACCGGCCTCAACTAGTAGCGATACGGAGATCGCGTTGAACTCCTCTTCCGATTTGAACTGCTTTAGCTGCTGTACATCGACGTGAACCGCCTCGATTTCGGGAAGTTCATCGTTGCCGGTCATCGTCTGGCCCCTCGTTCAGCGGGATCATCATCACCGACACGACAGAGTTTCACCACCCGCCTCGCGCAGCACGATGTGGCCACTCTTAGTAACACTCACAACGATCGTTGCGGCTGTGTCATCGAGGTGGGTGGCTATTCCATGTGGGACCCGCCATTCCGCACTTAAGAATTGAGGCAATCATCAGCGGAAGTGCTCGTCAAACGAGTTCGGTGCAGCTAACTGCGGCTCGGCAAGATTGAGAAATGGGGGAGTCGATGAAGGTTTTCTGGTCATGGCAGAGCGACCGACCGGCGAAATATTGCCGCGACGTGGTCCAGACCGCACTCCAGCGTGCTTTGGACGCTCTGAGCGACGAACTTGAGCTAGAGCCGAGTGAAGCCGAGCTGGATCACGACACCAAGGGCGAGGCCGGGATGGCGGCAATCGCCGATACGATCCTGCAGAAAATCGAGCAGGCAGGAGTGTTTGTAGGAGACATCACGTCTGCTGGACGTTCCGAGAGTGGCCGCGAACTACCAAATCCGAACGTGCTTATCGAGCTCGGCTGGGCTTGGGCTCATCTTTCGCATGAGAATATCATCTTGGTCGCCAACAAATTCTACGGACCCAGTAGTCACGAGAAGCTCCCCTTCGACATCCGCCACCGACGCGCGGCAATCCTCTACTCGCTTGCAAAGGGCGCTGATGATGCGGCCATTGAGGCGGCCACGGCTAAATTGACCGAGGACCTGAAGAGCGCACTCCGAAAGTCACTCGACAGCTGGCTGGTCGGAAAATCCAATGACCCGGGTCCAAGCGGAACGGCGGCACGCTCGGGGGATCCGTCAGTTTGGTTCGAAGCGGACCAACTGCTCCAGCATCAACCGTTCCACGGCGGCAACGGATTGCAAGATGTGGAGCCGGAAGAGGGCCGGAGGTCCTATGTTCGCATCGTCCCCGAGCGCTTTTCCAATGGAATTCCAGCTTCAGCCAAAGTTCACGCAGGGTCCGCAACGAGCGGCCTGCGGCCACTTGGTCCACACACAAGCGGCGATGGCGGCCTCAATCCGGACGGCGTGCTTCGCTACGGGGCGGACGATGGCAGTAATCCCACTGTCACCCGGACCGCAACTCAATGGTTCCGCGAAACCGGCGAGCTTTGGACCTTCGATACGAAGCGGCTGAACGACGGTACGTTCTACATTGCCCACTTTTTGACCGATGTCGCGAGCTTCCTCGTCCGCGGTCTATCAACACTCTCTGCCCTGGGCGGATCGGGGCTCATTCGCATCGAGGTCGGAGCCGTGGGTCTCAAGGGATCGCAATGGGGTGGGCAGTTCGAGCACGAACGCAGTAGTGCATTAATTGATCGTGTGAAGGTGTCCGAGGCCCGTCGGAGCTGGAGTAAGGCTGAGATAGCAGCCTTTTTGGTGACGGTGACGGAGCACTTTGACGAGGCCTACGGAAATAAAGGCCCCAACGCCCAAAGCATCATGCGTATGGTCGATGCATTGTAAGACCAATCCAGCTGTCCTTGGCGTTCGTATTCCGGCCCAGCGACATTCTCTAGGGAGCGCTCTCGCGGATCATGCCTGGCCGCTGAATAGGGATTATTTGAGGGGTTCAGCAATCGCAGGGGACGGAGAGAGTTAAGGTGCAAAGATCCCCCCACCGCTAACTCTATCCGAGTCCTCTCGTTGACTTCCGGCGGCCCACCCCTAACGGTTCGTTAAGTTTGTTGATTGGCCGGGGAAGTCGATGCTTGGGCGTGCAGTCGTATTGGCGCTAGTGGCTCTTCTGAGTGCGCCAGCCGCCGCCCAACCACAGGGCCACGATCCGTACTTCAACGCCGCGCAGGAGGCCTTCATCGGTCTTCAGGTGAACACCCGGTTGTGGTTTCAGCTTATCCTGACCAGCGCCGGCCACTGGCCCGCCGTGCCGAACGTGACGTACTCGCGCCGGCTCTTCGATGCGACCCAGCAGTTCCAGTTATCTCGTGGAGAGGCACCCACGGGCATACTGACGAAACCCCAGATCGACCAGATGGCAGCTTCCGCTTCATCGGCCCTGGCCGGCTGGGGGCTGCGCTGGGTGCCTCATCCCACGCGAGGCAGGCAGCTATGGGTGCCGATTGGGTTGGGGCTTCAGGCCACCCGCACCGACCTCGGCGTCGAGATGCGGGAGCCCCGGAACCGGTTCAAGCTGAAGTTCAATTCGATCCCAGCGGCCTCCGTGAGGGCGACTTACGAGGCCACTCTGCGCGAGATGGTCGGCAGCGGGGACGCAATCAATTTCAAGGTCCTGAGGACCGACTTCTTCGTCATCACCGGCAACCAGGGTCGCTACAGCCGCTACGTCCGTTATCATACTGATGGCGACGGCATCCTCGGCTTCGACATGTCGTGGTCGGACGATGATGCACCCGTCTATGGCAACCGCCTCGTCACGATCATCTCGGGGTCGCTTTGGGCGACCATGACAGGCTCTCCGTTCCCGACCATAGAGCGAGGCGGGTATCCGTGGGAGAAGCCCACCGAACCGGAGGCGGCGAGCCAGCAGCGCCCTGCACCTGCTCCGACGCCCCCATCCGCTCAGGAAACGGCGAAGGTGAAATTCTCTACGGGCTCGGGATTCTTCGTCTCCAAGGCTGGGCACGTCCTGACCAACGCGCATGTGCTCAAGGACTGCACCACCATCACGGCACGGCCAGACGGAGCCATCGCGGTCCCGGCCCAGCTCCTCGCCCGGGACGCGGTGAATGACCTCGCGGTCCTGAAGGTGCCGGGGCCGGTAGAGCGGTCCCTTCCGGTCCGATCCAGCGTCCGCCTGGGGGAAGGCATCGCGGCCTTCGGGTTCCCCCACAGCGAACTCCTCGCGACCACTGGCAACTTCACACTAGGCAATGTGACAGCCTTGGCGGGGCTCAGGGACGATAGTCGGTATCTTCAGGTGTCCGCACCGGTTCAGTCGGGGAACTCGGGAGGGCCGCTGGTGGACGCTTCGGGCAATGTCGTGGGTATCGTCACCGCGAAGCTCGATGCAATCAAGATGGCTGAGAACCAGGGCGACCTTCCGCAGAACGTCAACTTCGCCGTGAAGGCGTCGCTGGCCACGAGCTTCCTTGATGCAAACCAGGTCGCCTACGAAGTCGGAGCACCGGGTGAGAAGCTGGACCCTGCTGACCTTGCGGAGCGGGCGAAGAAGGCAAGTGTCTTCCTCACCTGCCGCTGAGATAGACAAGGGTCAACTACCGGCACAACTCCAGTCCGAGGACGTACAGTGATGCGTTTTTCTATCCAAATCCCGGGGCCCACCGGTGGTAATTCAATAGAACTCGATGCGGGTGCGTCACTGATTTTCGTTGGCGCCAACGGCGGTGGTAAAACGCGGCTTGCCGTCCTTCTCGAAAAACTTCATGAGCCGGCGTCGCACCGAATTTCGGCCCATCGAGCACTTAGTCTGAATCCCAATGTCAGTAAGATTAGTGAAGCCGATGCGCGAAGGGGCTTGTTGAAAGGAGGTACAACCGCTGGCTATCAACGAACGGCGCACCGGTGGGGTGCGAAAGAAGCCGTCGCCCTACTCAACGATTTCGACTTTTTGATACAAGCGCTTTTTGCGGAACAAACCAACACGACCTACCGTAACCATTCTTCTGCGCGAGCCGGACAGACGCAAATATTCCTGCCGACTAAACTCGAAATGCTCGTTGAAATCTGGGATCGGCTTTTGCCGCACCGGAAGATCGTGCTGTCGGGAGATGATATTCAAGTGTCGATCGCTGGCTCTGCAGAGGCCTACAGCGCTTCGGAGATGAGCGACGGCGAGCGATCAGTGTTCTATATGGTCGGTCAAGTACTAATTGCACCGCCCGACTCTCTGCTTATCTTCGATGAACCGGAACTCCACGTTCATCGCAGTATCACAGGCAAACTTTGGGACGAACTAGAGGCCGCACGCCCGGACTGCGCGTTCGTCTTAATCACGCACGACCTTGAGTTTGCCGCTTCCCGCGTCGCTGCGAAATACGTGATCCGAGATTACTCCCCTGCGATCGGCTGGACCGTAGATCCAGTCCCCGGCGACACCGGATTCAGTGAGGACACCGCAACACTCATCCTGGGAAGTCGCCGACCGGTTTTATTCTCCGAGGGAACGGGCACCAGCCTGGACCGAGCGATCTACCGCGCGTGCTATCCCGAGTGGACGGTAGTCGCTCGTGGCGGTTGCGAGGCAGTCATCCATTCAGTCGTAACCATGCGGACGAACCAAGCCTTCACACGGGTGAGTTGTTCGGGATTGGTGGATGCGGACGACTACGATAATGCCGACGTCACCAAGCTGGGTTCGCTGGGCGTCGGGGTCCTGCCAGTCTCGGAAATTGAGAACCTTGTGGTGCTGCCGAGCGTCAGCCGGGCGATTGCGTAGCACGAGGGCTTTAAAGACGCCGAGTTGGAGGACAAGCTCGACAAACTAAAGGCAGCCATCTTCACGCTAGTGGATACCCCCAACGCGATCGAAGCTACAGTCCTCAACCACTGCCGTCGACGCATCGATCGGGCTCTCAAGAAAGTAGATCTTAGCAATGCAGCAACAACCGCCGATCTTGCGCAGACATTTGCGCAGCGGGTGGCGGGGGTTGACGTAGTCGCTATCGCAGCGGCTGCGGAGGCGCATCTCCGACTTGCGATACAGACTCGTGATCTGCCGTCGCTCCTGACCATTTACTCGAATAAGGGCGGCTTGGTGAGCCTTGCCGCATCCCATCTGAAGCGAACTTCAAAAGCTGAATTTGAAAACTGGCTCGCCCGAGTGCTTAGGAACGATCAAGCTCCCGCCGTGAAAGCCGCTATCCAATCGGTCCTTCCGGCGCTGCAGGCCAGCTAGTGGCCACCGCCACCTAAGGTTCGGTTGGGGAGTTGGCACAGACTGAAGCCTTCCCATCGGCAACCCGATCTCTGGGGGCTCGACAGGTGTTCCAGCGCGGTGATACAGAATCCACTGAAAGCGGCGTCCACTTTCTTTGATTTTATTGCTATTTTCGCGCTGAGCGCCCGGTCCTCTCCTGGGCACCACTCTTTCTCTCAAGCAGGAGAAAGAGTCATGATCTCGCAAGGTCTTACGGCGCACTCGCCTTCACGGGGCGGCTCTGCATCCGCCCGTTGCGATGATCCATCCCTCCACTACCAAGTAGGGATTTTTCCGGCTCGATTGTCGAGCGTCGGCGCAAGCTGCGCCAGGTCGTACGACCGGGCCGAGGCACGATACGCCAGCCCCGATCGCTACGCCTTCGAGCAACCCGATGAATCCTTGTCAGGACGACAGAGCTGCGCTGGATCACGGCCTGACATAGGTCCAGCCTCGCTCCTGTAATTCCATCACATGGACGACGCCGGATTTCACCACCGTCGCCTCGGGAATAAGGGAAATTTCCTTGTTCTCCGCCTTGCTCATATTGCCCTGGGTATTGCCGCAGGCTTTGAAGGAGATCGCCGGGGTGCTCGCCGCGATGGCCTTGATGCGCGCTTTCACCGGAGACGTGTCGTCGCGCAGCATGTTCAGGCCGGGCCCGAAGGTCACGATTTCGACCTCCACTTTCTCGCCACGCTCCTGATAGTACTGCGCGACGTTGGTTGCGTTGTTGAGCGCCAAATTCATCGTCCCGGCTTCATTCGTATTCACCTGCAGGACGAGCCGGTGCGCCTTCTTTTCAACAGAAGGTCGCTTGGATGTTTGCACCGAGGTTTGCTTCACGCCCTCCGCTGCCGCGGGTGCAAAGGCGATGAATAGCGCGACACCAGCCACCAGAGTGGAGCCGACAACGTCTTTAAAGCTGATCGTCATTGTCTTTCGCCCATGAGTTTGAGGACTATCCGGGACCCGGTTTGGCGGCCTGGCGCGGCCAGTTGCAGGCGGCGGCCACCTTGCTGCGCACCGCCTTCAGGCCGCGAAGGGAGAAATGCCCGTCATGGACGGCGCCGGATCGGGCGGAGAGGCGGATCGCCAGCTCGCCCTCTTCGGGGAGCGACTGCAGCAAACTCACAACATCGCCCCTGAACGCGATGCCCGTCCCAAGCGAAGCCCTGCCGGCTGCAACCCGCACGGGCTGCCCGCTATTGAGACGGTAGGACAGGTCGTAATCAGTGTCGCCGCTGGCGAGGGCCGGCCCCCCGACCACCATCTCCGTCCGGCCGCCCCGGCAGAGAACCGAGAGCTGCGCCAGGGCCCTACCAGCGTTGTCGCGGGACAACGCGGTGGCGGTGACGATCGGCGCATAGTCCACCGGCGACGTCGTCTCGCTGATGACCCAGTCGTCGCCGGCTCGCGTAAGCTTATCCAAGCAGACCACTCGCTCCGCCTGCTCGAGCTGCGAGCAGGCGCGGGACCGGGTCATGGGATCGGCAGCGCTCTGGGCGAGAGCGGTCTGGCTCACCACCGCGAACGCTACTGTCACCATGATCATTCTCATCGTAACGCTCGCGGAGCGGAGGCCCGGCGGTCGAGCCACTCCTGCGCCGCGGCAAAACGGGTTAGACCGGGGACCGTCGCGGCGAGATTGATCGACTTCCATTTCTCGTCGAAGCCCGGCCCCTGAAGCCTCTCGATACGGCTGAACAGGAGGTCGACGAAGCGGGCGACGCGGTCGTAGCGGTTGGTCCGTTGGGCCCAATTGAACGCGACCAGCGCCGTCGGCACCGCAATCGTTGCCACCCGCTCATTGGGCTTGATGAGGCCGGGATATTCGCGGGCCTCCAGCATGGCGGGAAGATAGTAGTCTTCGAACTTGCTCTCGTATGGGACCGCAAGGAACTTGAAGCCGGGCTCGAAGCGTCCGCGCACGAAGGCGTCGACCGGCTTGGACGTGATGAAAACGACGGCGGCGATCTCACCCTTGCGCATCTGCTCGAGAGCGACCGGATGAGGAATGAACAGTTTCTCTGCAGTGATGCCGAGGCGGCTGAAAATCATGGGCCCCGAATAGGCGGCGGCCGTGCCCAGCGTATTGAAGTTCACTTTCTTGCCGTTCAGGTCCTGCAGGGTCTGTATCTCGGGTCGGACAAGGATATGCAGTTCCGAGGGGAAGAGATTCAGCACGTAAGTGATCTTCTGCCGGATCTGGGGGACCTGGATCCTGTATTCTTCCAGCGCATCGGTGTTGATGATCGCCGTATCGACACCACGCAGATAAAGCAGCGCATTCAGGTTTTCCGTAGCGCCACGGGTGACGATCGGCAGCACCAGCATGTTCGGCCCGTCATCGACGACGCGGGCCATCTCGGCCCCGAGACGCAGCGGCGCACCCTCGATCAATCCTGCAGCAAGACCGACCGTCCATGCGTTGATCTTCTCCTGTTCCGTCGCGGGCGCAGGTCCGCGCGACGGCACGGCAATACTGCGGGTGTTCGCCTGGGACGTCTGCGCCTGCAGACCGGTTGGCTGGAACGTCGGCGCAAGCGCCATCAACGCCGCCAGCAGGAGCCCGAATCGTCCCGGCAAAATCTTCATTCCCAACTCCACTTTTGAGCGTGAAATCCAAAGGCGGGGAGCATCGCCTTCGTCAGGCGCTACTGGAGCAGCGCGCCGACGCGATCCTTTGCCTCCTGAATGCCGCCGGCCTGCGCCTTCACGTAAAGCTCGCGGGCCTTCGTCACTTCACCGCGCGTGCCATAGGTTCCCCAGGCTGAAAGAATGCGGGGATCGTAGGTCTCCGCGAGCATGAAGCTCGCTCGTGCGCTGCCCATCTCGACCGCGCGCTCGAGCACGATCCGCGCAGAGCCGATATCCCCCTGGCCAAGCAGCGCACTGGCGCGAGCGATCAGCCGTATCGCCTCCTGGCTGGCATGCGCCTCCGCGACCACCGGCTGTTCCGCCTCGATGACCGCCGCCTCCTGCGGAGACCGGGCGTCCTGACTGATCGCCAAGGGTTCGGTCGCTGCGGGCCCGGAGACGCCCAACAGCGCCGCTCTCGATTCCAAGGTCATTGCCGCAACGCGATCGCGCTCCTGCTGCAGGGTTTGGCGCAGTTCCGCGATTGTCGTCTCTGCTGCCTGTCTGGACTGGCCTGCTTCGGCCTGCGCCTTGCGCAGTTGCGCGGCCAAAGCCTCGCTGCCCTGCCGCGCCATCGACACTTGGTTGGCCAGCGCGACACCGCGTGCGCGCTCCTCCTCAAGCGCTTGACGTTGTTCTGCTTTGGTTGTCGTCAAGGCCTGCCGCGCAGCCTCGACCTCGGCGAGGGCAGCCACCTTCTGCTGCTCCAGCTGGAGAGTTTGCGCAGTCCTCGCAGTTTCCGCCTGCTTGAACTGTGCGGCTTCGCTGACGGCCTTGCGCAGTTGCGCCGTCAGCGCCTCGCTGTCCTCGCGCGCGGCCGAAAGCTGGCTCGTCAGTGCCACACCACGCGCGCGCTCCTGCTCGAGCGCTTGACGATGTTGCCGCGTTGTCGTGGCCAGCGCCTGCCGCGCGGCCTCCGCCTCGGTTGCCAGAACAGCCGCCTTCTGCTGCTCCTGCTGGAGGCGCTGAGCACTCCGCACGGTCTCCGACTGCTTGAGCTGTGCGGTTTCGCCGACGACCTTGCGCAGCTGCGCCGCCAGGGCATCGGTTTCCTGCCGCGCCGCCGACAGCTGGTTCGCCAGCGCCGCGCCACGCGCGCGTTCCTGCTCGAGCATTTGGCGTTGTTGCGCCGTAGTCGCGCTCAGCTCCCTGCGGGCCGCTTCAGCTTCGGCCAGTGCTGCCGCCGTCCGCTGCTCCTGTTCGAGAGTTTGTGAGGTTTTGGCGGCATCCGCCTGCTTGTATTGTCCGGCTTCGGCCACCGCCTTGCGCAGCTGCGCCGCAAGCGCCTCGCCTTCCTGCCGTGACGCCGATAACTGGCTCGCCAATGCGGCACCGCTCACGCGTTCCTGCTCGATCGCTTGATTTTCGCGCGCGCGGGTTGCGCTCAGTTCCGTTCGCGCGGCTTCGGCTTCCTGCATGAGGGCGGCCGTTCTCTCGCGCTCCTGCGCCAATGCATGGTCATTCTCGGTCACCTGGGTGCGCAGCTGCGCGGTGAGATTTTCGATTACGCGCCGGGCCTCAGCAAGCTCCTGCGATATTGCGACGACCCGCTCTCCGTTCTGCGATCGCTGGATTGCGGGTTCCGAGGCTTCGGCAATCCCTGGTGCGCGCCCCTGCGCGCCGGCGGAATCGGCATTGCTCAGAGGGAGCGCCGTATTCGAGACCTGGCTCGGCGCCAAACCAGCCCGCGCAAACTGGGTGGGCTTCGGTTGGTCCAGGTCAGGGATCACAATGACAAGCAGCAGACCCGCCGCGGCGGCACCGCTCGCCAGCGCGATATAGCGGCGCCGACGTCTCGCACGCGCGGCCTGGGAGGATTTACCGCGTTGATCGCTCCTCGCAGGAGCTGGCTCTCGGGCGCCGGTGACTGCCGATATGTCAGCGCGATCGGGTTTGGCGAGCGGCTTTGCGCCATCCCACTGACCAACCCAGTGAGTGGCAGTATATGGCTCGGTCGCGTCACCCTTTCCGATGACGATTTGCCGGTCTTCCTGTGCGCTCTCTGTCACGTCGCGCATGTAACAGACGCCTGTTCAATTGGCGGCACCACGCCCTCGCAGCGATCGAGATGACCCCGGTTCGGAGGAGAACAGAAGGCGGGCATAGGGGCAGGCGATCGCACTAACGGGGTACTCCGCCTATGCTGCGCGCCCGTATGCGGCCCGGCGGCGAGTCCGCCCTTCTCCCAGGCGTCGAAGACGAGGAGTAGGCGGCTTCGGATGTGGCGACGATTCAGCGCGCTTGCTGCTGGATGAGATAGAAGGCTATCCGAACGTCCGCATGGACAAGGCCACCCGGCTTTCCCCGTGCAGCGATGACGGTCTCGGGTGGTCACAAGCGCCCGCTTCAATCCATCAGCAGCTTGGCATCCCGGTTGAATTTGCAGAGCGTCGGGCGACTGGCGCGTTCACATTTTCCTTAGAAAGAGTCGTAACTTCGCAGGGTCTCACGGCGCATTCGCCTTCACAGCGCGGCGATACATCCGCCCCTTGCGATGATCCATCCCTTCAGTGGGGATTCTCCGGCTCAATCATCATGCGCTAGCGCAAGATGAGCTGAGCGTGCGATCCCGGATTCTGATGGTACATCCTCCTGAATCGTCAGGGCGCGGATGCACCATCAGATTCCGGGTCCGCAGATCTAGCGCGCGAGCTTCGCGCGCATGTCCTTGACCTGGGCCGGCGTCACCGCCGGGGCGGCGTTGCCCCAGCTGTTGCGGACATAGCTGAGAACGCTCGCAACCTCGGCATCGCCCAGATTCCAGGCGAAGGACGGCATCGCCGGGGTCGTGGGCCTTGCCTTGGTACTTCCGGCCTGGCTGCCCTCGAGCACGACCCGGATCAGCGAGGTCGGGTCATCGCCGTTGACCACCGGCGCCTTGGCCAGTTTCGGGAACAGGAAGGGTGCGCCCTCACCCGAGCTGACATGGCAGGCCGAGCAACGGTCGGTGAAGACGGCCTTGCCGGCCAGCATCAGGGGATCGCCGGCATCGAGCGGCCGCGGCGGGGCGGTGCCTGCCCCCTTGATGTCCTTGAGATAGGTCGCGACCGCGTTCAGATCGGCATCGGTCCAATATTGCGTCGAGTTCGCGACGACCTCGGCCATCGGGCCAGACGCGATGTCGAAGCGGTTCGCTCCCGTCTTCAGATAGGCGACGATATCCTCGGCCGCCCAGCCGCCGATGCCCTTATGGGCGTCATTGGTGATGTCGGGCGCGACCCAGCTCTGCAGGTTCCCAGCCCGCAGGAACTGGTCGGTCTTGTCGGCGCCGAGCAGGCTCTTGGGCGTATGGCAGGTGCCGCAATGCGCCGGGCCGTTGAGGAGATAGGCGCCGCGATTCCATTCGGCTGACTTGGCCGGGTCGGGCTTGAACTCGCTGGGCGAGAAATTCAGCAGGTTCCAGCCGATCATCACCGTGCGGATGCTGAACGGAAAGGGCAACTGGTTCGAGACAACGCGGTTGCTGACCGGCTCGATCTTCTGCAAATAGGCCCAGAGATCGGCGATATCGGCCTCCGTCATCGTGGAATAGGCCGGATAGGGCATCGCCGGATAGAGCCGCTTGCCGCCCTTGCCGACGCCCTCCTTCAGCGCACCGCGAAAATCGGCATAGCTCCAATTGCCGATGCCGGTCTCGCGATCGGGCGTGATGTTCGATGGGATCAGCTTGCCGAAGGGCGTGTCGAGCGGCGCCCCGCCGGCGAAGGGCCGCCCGCCCGGCTTCGTGTGGCAGGCGGCGCAATCGGCCAGGACGGCCTTGTAGCGGCCCGCATTGATGCGGTCGAACAGGTCGGAGGCGAAGCCGCTCGCGCTGACGAGAGCGGCTGCGATGACGCCGGCGAGAAGCGCTGCCTTCTTCATGCCTGCACCAGCTTGCCGGGGTTCTTCAGATAGTGGTTGCGGATCGCATCCGCAGCCCAGAAGGCGAGCGCGCCGACAGGGCCGGTCGGGTTCTTGCCGGCGTTCTGCGGGAAGGCCGAGGCGCCGACGACGAAGACATTGGGCACGTCCCAGCTCTGCAGATGGCGGTTGACCGCGCTGGTGTTGGGATCCGTCCCCATGATCGCGCCGCCGGTGTTGTGCGTGCTCTGATAGGGCACGGAGTTCCAGCCCTTGCGCGCCCGGCCGACCACCGCCTGCTTGCCGCCGAGCGTGGTCGCGATCTGCTGCATGCGGTCGCTGACCCAGTTCGACATGCGGATGTCGTTGTCGGGGAAATCGAAGGTGACGCGCAGCAAGGGCCGGCCGAAGCGGTCCTTATAGGTCGGGTCGAGGTCAAGATAATTGCCGCGCGCGGCATAGGACGAGCCCTGCGAGCTGAAGGTCAGCGTATTCCCGTAATTCTCCTTGGCCGCCTTCTTCCAGGCGCTGCCCCAGCGCGGCGTGCCCGGCGGCGTCGGCCGGTAGGCGATCGGCCGGCCATTGGTCGGGATGCAGTTGATGCCGGCGCCGCCGACGAAGTCGAGAGCGGCATGGTCGAAGGCATCGCCATTGTAGTCGTCGACCGTCTGGCCGAGCGCGCCCGCCGCGATGAAGGGGTTGAAGTTCTTGCCCTCGAAGAAGACCTGGGTCGAGGCGTTGGTCTGATAGGCATAGTTGCACCCGACCGTGCCCGTGCCGGTCGCGGGGTCATAGGGCGTGCCGATCTTGGAGAGCAGCATCAGCCGGACATTGTGCAGGCCGTAGGCGTTGAGCAGCACGATATCGGCGGGCTGCTCGCAGAGTTCGCCGGTGACGTCGACATAGGTCACGCCCTTGGCCGTCTTGCCGTCGGATGCAAGATCGACCTTGAGCACCTCGCATTCCGTGCGCGCCTCGAAATTCGACTTGCGCATCAGCACCGGCAGGATCGTGGTGTGGGCGCTGGATTTCGAATAATTGGCGCAGCCGAAACGCTCGCAGAAGCCGCAGAAGGTGCACTGCCCCATCGCGATGCCGAGCGGATTGACATAGGCCTTGGAAAGATTGGCCGAAGGCGTCGGGAAGGGATGCAGGCCGATCGAGCGGGCGGCTTCCGCAAACAGCGTCGGCGCATAGGTCATCTGCATCGGCGGCAGCGGATATTCCCGGCTGCGCGGCCCCTCGAAAGGATTGCCGCCGGCCTCGATCCTGCCGTTCAGATTGCCGGCCTTGCCGGAGATGCCGGCGAGATATTCGAAGCGGTCGAACGCATTCTCGAGCTCGTCATAGGTCACGCCCCAATCCTGCACCGTCAGATCGGCGATGCGGCTCGCGCCATAGCGCTCGGTCAGATGCGTCTTCAGGACGAAATCGCTCGGGAAGAAGCGCCAGGTGTGGCCGTTCCAGTGCGTGCCCGCGCCGCCGACCCCGGTGCCCGGCAGGAACGAGCCGTAGTCGCGCATCGGCAGCGCCGTCTGCGAGATGTTGTTGCGCATCGTCATCGCTTCCTGCGCCGGCTGCAGGAACAGGTCCTTGCGGATGGCGTAGCGCAATTCGTCCGGCGCATAGGCGACGTTGAAATCGGTCGCGGTATCGCGCCAGGGTCCGCGCTCGATCGCGACGACATCGAGCCCGGCATCCGTCAATTCATGCGCCAGGATCGCGCCGGTCCAGCCAAGGCCGACGATGACGACATCCTTGCGGGGCAGTTTCCTCACCATGCGTGCCTGATCCTGCCGGTTACTTGCTGCCGACCTTCCACTCCGGCCGCCCGGCGATCGACAGCGGCGGCAGAGGGAAGGGCTGGTTATGGGCCGTGACATAGTCGCGGTAATCGTAGCGGGCGCCGGGGAAGCCGAGCAGCTTCCAGCCCGCCATGTCCTTGTTGCCGCCATAGATCGGGTCGGCGAAGAAGCCTTCCATCGAGTTCTGCAGCAGCAGGTTGAAGAAGCCGGCGGCGGCGGGATAGGCGACCTTGCCGGCGTCGAAATCGGCCAGCACCTTGTCCTGGTCGGCGGGAGCGAGATCGGCGAAAGCCTTGCCGGCAAATTGAGATCGGACATGCTGCGCCAGCGCGGCAAGCCCGGCGCGGTAGCGTGCCACCGGCGCCTCGGCGCCCTGATAGCCCTGCGTCGGCAGGCCGGGCAGGAACGGGCCTTGCGTATAGAGCCGCTCCGACGAGCCGTAGCTGCCGGCAAGCTGGCGGTCGATGAAAGTAGCGCAGCCGGCCTCCTTGCCGCCGATGCTGAGATCGTCGGCCGGAATCAGGCGGTCGACGATGGCCTCGACCATGCGCGCCTCGTCGGCTGTGAAGACGTACCAGCGCCCGCCGGGCAGCGGCTGCGGAGGCAGCGCCGCGAACGGTTTCCAAGGCAAGGTTCCGGAGTGCTCGGCCGCCTTCGCCCCTGCGATGGAGGCCACGAGCAAGGTCATGCCTGTCGAAGACAGGAAACCGCGGCGACTGGGGCGAAACGGTGTGGATGATGTCATGCCGGCCTCGACTGTCCGCATCGCTGGTCGGACAAGCCGCAGCCACTGCTAACCAGGCGAAGCTCTACTTTTGATTGAGAACAATCAACATCCGATCAGAGCGGTACCGCCATCCGCAGGATGCATGGGGCAAGCCCAAGGGAGCGGCCGAGCATGCTGGCGGCCCTCTTCCATCGCTGCGCGTCATATGCTGAGACATGAGGGGCGATCGGCTTGTCTCGACGCAACACCGGGCCGGCTCAAGCAATTGCGAAGCAAGCCATCACGAAGGATGTAAGGCATTCCAATGCAAGTTTTCGATCACAATACCCAGCCCCTGGAAAAATGGCGCGACGGCGTGATGACCCTGATGCGGGTCTCGGCAACGGTGCAGAGCAAGCAGCTATGCATCTTCGAGCAGTTTTGCGATCCAGGCCTGGGAGCCCCGATGCATCTTCATGCGGTCGAGGAGGTGCTTGAGGTTTTCGAGGGTACGGCCGAAATCTACCTGCGCAATGAGAGCATGATCGTGACGGCCAACCAGTCCGTACTGATCCCCGCCGGCGCCCGCCACGGCTTCAAGAATGTCGGCACCGGCATTCTGCGCGTGCGCGCGACCTTGGCCGCCGCCATTTTCGAAGCGTCCTATGACGATCGCAACGAATTGTCGCGGCGTTATGTGCCGGAGGATGCGTGACGCCTCCCTGCGTGCGATTGGGCGCTTAGCCTACTTCGCTTTCGACGCGGCGTCCTGGATGAGCGGAACGATGAGACGGTCGATATCGCCCGGCTCCGGGATGTGAATGTATTCGATCGCGCGGACCGAAGCCCTGAGACCGCTCAGCACCGAGTCCGTGCCCGAGGCGAAGACGATGACATCCGCATCGTCATGAGCCAGGGGCGCATCGCCTGAGCCGGCTCCCGCCGAGCGCAGGTTGGAGACATGGGGGGCGAAGCGCTGCACGCCCGCCTTCATGATCGGCAGGAATTCGGGAAACCGCGCCACCAGGAGCACACGCGCCATCGGGTCGATTGAGGCGAGCGCACGCCTGGTCTCCTCCGAGGGGATGAAGCGGATCGAGACCACGCGCGCGCCCGGCAGGATGCTGGCGACCTCGCGGTGCCGGTTGACGAAGGTAACGACGAGATCGGCCGAGGCCGCGCGCGCCTGAACCGCGCGATCGCGCTGGATCGCATCGATCGTCATCGGCTCCACCGTGGCGCCCTGCCCGAGGCGCGCCGCGATGGCATGGGCGTAGCGCGCCGTCGGCCCAGCGAACAGGCCAACCATGACAACGCTGGCGCTGCGCCCGAGCCTGGCCCGCGAGGCCAGCCGAGCATGGATCAACGAGGCGAGGTCGGAGGCGCGCAGGCCCAGCGCCATCCCCTCGTCGATCAACGCATCGATGCGGCGATGAAGCGTCATCAGGTCAGGCCTTCCGGCAAGACGGGCCTGGCTGCTCCCGGCCACGTTGGTACCGGCTCCGGCGCGCGTCTCGATGAGTCCGAGCCCCTTCAGATCGCCATAGACCTGGCTCACCGTCATCGGGGCGACGCCGACCCTCGCGGCCAGGTCGCGGACTGACGGCAAGGCTTCGCCGACAGCGAGATCGCCGCAGGCGATGCCGTATTCTATCAACCCCTTGAGCTGCTGACGGATCGAAATCGGCAGGTCGCGATCGATCTTGAATTCCATGCCCACCTGCCTCGATCGAGTGTTCTAGTTTGATATAGCAGGTACACTGGCCAGCAGCCCTGACAAGCCACCGGGCATTCGCGCCTCCGAGCCGGGCGATGCAACCCGCACGCGATTGACACCGCTTTGCCGGCCATGGGAGTGTTCTAGTACGATGTTACGCTCGGCCCGCCCGTCCGCCAGAATCCACGCCCCTCGGCAGCCTTCGGCGGCCGCGGCGCGAACGGCTTCGGCCTCGTGAGCGGATATGTCCTGAAGCGCCTCGCCGCGATCGTGGCGCTGGCATTCGGCATCAGTGTCATCGCCTTCCTGATCATCCGATTGATACCGGGCGATCCGGTCGTGGCCATGCTCGGCACGAGCGCGGGAGACAAGGCGCTGATCGAGCGCCTGCGCGAACAGCTCGGCCTGACCCAGCCCCTGCACCTGCAGTATTTCGTCTGGATCGGCCATGTGCTGCGGGGCGATTTCGGCTATTCCTACGCCAACCAGCAGAGCGTGAGCTCACTGCTCGCCTCCAGCTTTCCGGCCACGATCCAGCTCACGCTCGCCGCGCTGACGCTGTCGCTCAGCGGCGGCACCGCGCTCGGCATATTCGCGGCCCTGAAGCGCAACCAATCGGCCGACACCGCCAGCATGGGGCTCGCCCTGGTCTGCATGTCGGTCCCGAGCTTCTGGCTGGGGCTGCTCCTGATCCTCGCCTTCGCCGTGACCTGGCCGATCTTCGACGTCGTCGGCGGCACCTCGCTGAAGGGGCTCGTGCTGCCAGCCGTCACGCTGGCACTCGGATCATTGGGCTTCAACGCCCGCTTCGTGCGTTCGAGCATCATCGCGGCGCTGTCACAAAATCACGTCACCACCGCCCGGGCCAAGGGCGTGCCGGAGTTCAAGGTCTTCGCCAGGCATGTGATGCGCAATGCGCTTCTGCCGATCCTGACCATCACCGGCCTTCAGGTCGGCCAGCTGCTTTCGGGCTCGGTCATCGTCGAAACCGTGTTCTCGCGCCCCGGCGTCGGACGCCTGCTGATCCAGGGCATCCTGGCGAAGGATTACATGACCGTTCAGGCCATCATCCTGATCATCGCCATCATCTACGCCGTCGCGAACTTCATCGTCGACATGCTCTACCCCGTGCTCGATCCGCGCGTCGCCAATCGCTAGCTGGGATCGCAAGCCATGCCGGACCTCGCCTCAACCGCAGCAACGCTTCCCGCCGGCCAGGGCGACCCCGTCGCCGCAGCGCCGTCGGCCTGGTCGCGGCGGCGGGCCATTCTGCGTGCGCTGCGTCATCGCAGCCTGTCGACCGGCCTGCTGATCTGCACCGTCCTGACGCTGGCTGCGTTCTTCGCTCCCCTGCTGACCTCGATCGACCCGACCATGCAGGATCCGATGGCGACCTTCACGCCGCCCTCCCTGGCCTATCCGATGGGAACCGACGCCTTCGGCCGCGACCTCCTCGCCCGCGTCCTGTTCGGTGCGCGCACGACCATGCTGGCGAGCCTTGCGGTGGTGGTGCTCGGAGCCCTCTTCGGCACCGTGACCGGCCTGGTTGCCGGCTATTTCGGCGGCGCGATCGGCTTCGTCATCATGCGCCTCAACGACCTGCTGCTGGCCTTCCCCGGCATCCTGCTCGCCCTGACCGTCACGGCGATCCTGGGGCCGGGCCTGGTCAACGGCGTCATCGCGATCGCGGTGATCCTCGTCCCGGTCTTCGCCCGGCTGGTGGAAGGGGCGACCGTCGAGGTCCGCAACCTGCCCTTCGTCGAGGCCGCGCTTTGCGGCGGGGCCTCCCCCTTCCGGATCATATCCCGCCACATCCTGCCCAATGTGATGTCCGGCGTCATCGTGCTGACCACCACCTGGCTCGGCATCGCCGCACTCTGGATCACGGCTCTCGGTTTCATCGGGCTCGGCGTGCAGCCGCCGACGCCCGAGCTCGGCGCCATCCTGAATGACGGCCAGAACTACATCACGCTCGCCTGGTGGATCACCGTGTTCCCCGGCCTGTTCCTGTCCCTGTTCGTCGTCAGCGTGAACCTGATCGGCGACGGGCTCAGGGACGAACTCGATCCGACGCTCGACCGCAGCTGATACCCCACGATTGGCATGCCTCACGATTGGAGAGATGAGATGAGTGAACGACGGCGCAACACCGGAATGAAGACGGCGCTCGCGAGCCTTCTCGCCGCCTGCAGCCTGGCCTTCGGAGCAAGCGCGCTCCAGGCGCAATCGGCCGCCCCGAACAAGCAGGCCAAGCTCACGGTCGGCTGGGCCGAGCCGATCGACACGCTCAACCCGGCCACGACCGGCGCGCGCAATGTCGGCCCGCTCCTGGCCAACATCTTCGACACGCTGATCTGGCTGACGCCCGATTTCAAGATCGTGCCGCATCTGGCGACCAAATGGACGATCTCGGAGGACGGCAAGACCTATAGCTTCACGCTGCGCGAGGATGTGAAGTTCCATGACGGCACGCCCTTCGATGCCGAGGCCGTCGTCGCCAACATCAAATACATCACCGACAGGAGCACCCAGTCCAAGGTCTCGATCGGCCTGCTCGGCCCCTGCAAGACGGCGACCGCAACCGCCAAATACACCGTCGAATTCAGTTGCGAGACACCCTACGCGCCCTTCCTGGGGCAGCTCGGCGTGCCCTATCTCGGCATGCAGTCGCCCAAGGCGATGGCCGAATACGGCAAGGATCTCGGCCTGCACCCGACCGGGACCGGCCCGTTCTCCTTCGTCAGCTACGAGCCCAATCAGAGCCTGATCCTCAAGCGCAACGAGGACTACAACTGGGGTCCCTCGGTGCTCTCCCACAAAGGCCCGCCCGATATCGCGCAGGTGCTGTTCCAGATCGTGCCGAACCCGCAGGCGCGGGTCAGCCAGTTCCAGAGCGGCCAGTCGCAGATGATGCAGCAGACGCCCGGCGTCTACTGGAATGCCTTCCAGAAGATGGACAGGTACACGGCGATCCCGGTTCCGATCACCGGGCTCGGCATCTTCGCGCCGATCAATGCGAGCAGGTTCCCGACCGACGATCTCGCCGTCCGCAAGGCGATCCATTACGCGATCGACAAGAAGGGCGTGATCCAGCTCGCCGAGGCCGGCGCCTTCCCGCCGAGCCTGACGCCGCTGCAACCCAGCATGATCGGCTACGATGCCGCGCTCGAAAGCGTCTATTCCTATGACCCGGCCAAGGCCGAGGCCGTGCTCAAGGAGGGCGGCTGGACCAAGGTGAACGGGTTCTGGGAGAAGGGCGGCAAGCGCCTGACGCTGACCGTGACCGCGATCTCGACCTCGACCTCCTATCCGCTGCTTGCCCAGGCGATGCAGGGCTATCTGCAGAAAATCGGCATGGAGGTGAATGTCCAGCAGCTCGCCTCGCCGGCCTGGCTCGCGGCCAATATCAACGGCGATATGTCGCTGACGCCGCTGCAGTATATCGGCGTCGATCCCGACGCGCTGCAGACCTGGTTCACGCCCGGCCAGTACTTCAACTGGAGCCATTTCTCCGACCCCAAGCTGACCGCCCTGTTCAAGGACGGCCAGCAGGAGCGCGACCCCGCCAAGCGCCTGACGATCTATCATGAGGTCCAGAAGATCCTGATGGACCAGGCCGTCATGCTGCCGATCCGCCAGAACATCGACCTCGTGATGACGACGAAGAAGCTGACCGGCGTGACCTATACGGGCGGCGGCTTCGAATATCTCGGCGCGGCCTCGCTGGCCGACTGAGTGCCCGGAAACTCAGAATCCGGGCGCGAGCAAGCTGATCGCGCCCGGATGACCCGACATGACGAGACAGGAGTTCGCCAGTGACGACGCTCATTCGGGCCGACAGGCTCATCGATGGAACCGGCGCGGCGCCCGTGCAAGACGCCGTGCTCGTGGTCGAGCAGGGCAGGGTCGTGGCCGTCCATGCCGGAGGCATCCCGGACGGGCTCTCGACGGAGAAGGCCGAGATCCTCGATTTCCCCGGCTGCACCATCCTGCCCGGGCTGATCGACACCCATGTCCATCTCAACCTGCCCGGTGACGGCACCACGCTCGAAGTGGCGATGCGCGAGCCCGAGGGCGTGCTGATGGCGACCTCGACCTTCGCCGTCGGCAAGGCGCTCGCAGCAGGCATCACGACGGTGCGCGATGTCGGAGCGCTCAACGGCACGGCGATCCATCTGCGCCGGGCGCTGGAGCTCGGCCATGGCGACGGCGCGCGTGTGCTCGCCTGCGGCCAACCCATCACCATCACCGGCGGCCATACCTGGTATTTCGGCGGCGAGGCGGATGGCGAGGACGGCCTGCGCCGCAAGGTCCGCGAGATGGCGAAGCTGGGCGCGGATTTCATCAAGGTGATGGCGAGCGGCGGCGGAACGCTGAACACGCAATCCTGGAAGCCCTCCTTCACGCCCAGGGAGCTTGCCGTCATGGTCGACGAAGCACATCGCAGCGACCGCAAGATCACCGCGCATTGCCTGTGTGCGGCCTCGATCGACGATGTCGTTGCGGCCGGCTTCGACCAGATCGAACATGCCGGCTTCATCACCGACGGCAAGGGCAACCAGTCCTACGACCCGGCCGTGGCCGAGCGCCTCGCGCGATCGGGCATTCCCGTGACCAGCACGCTGGCGGTCGGCGGAGCCGTGCTCAGGGCAATGCTCGCCAAGGAGGAGCGCACGCCAAGCGAGGAGGCGTTCCTGGCGCGGTGGCGCAAGACCTTCGCCGCCAATCTCGACCAGTTCCGCAAGCTGCGCGAGGCGGGCGTGACATTCGTCGCCGGCACCGATGCGGGCTGGCGCTTCACGGCAATCGACGATCTGCCGCTGGAGCTGGCGCTGATGCATCAGGGCGGCATGAGCGCCATGGAGGCGATCATTGCCGGCACGGGCCTGGCCGCGACGGTCATCGGCATCGACGATCAGGTCGGCAGGCTGGCGCCGGGCCTCGCCGCCGATGCAATCGTCGTTCGCGGCAACCCGCTCGACGATCTCGGGGCGCTGCGCGATATCCGCTTCGTCATGCAGGGCGGACAGCCGAAACGGCGCCTGGACCGCGTCGCGACCTGAGAACGTTCCCGCCCGTCCAGCTGGGATCGCGTTACGAGCGGCGGCTCATGCCGTCGCAGCGCTCATAGCGCGCCAGAAAGAGCGCGATCCCCTCCTCGATCTGCTCCTCGATTTCGGCCTTCGGAGGCAGTTCCAGAGACAGCATCCCCCTGACGTCGAGATCGCCCCGGACGATGCTCACGAATTGGCGCGCGGCCAGGGGTGGATTGGGGACATCGAGGAGCCCCTTTTCATCGGCCAGGGTGAAGAAGCGCGCGAGCCTTTCCGTCACCACCACTGGCCCAGCCTCGAACACGACGCGACCGATCCCTGGAAAACGCGGGACCGCCCCGATAGCCGCGCGCCACAACTGCACGCATCGCGAGGCCGTGAAAATGTCGATGAAGTTCCCGGCGACGCGGCGGAGCGCCGTCGGGACATCGTCAACCTCGACATCGGAGAGCCAGATCGTGTCGGTGACGCGCTTGGCTTCATCGGTCAGCACGGCCTCGAACAAGGCTTCCTTATTGGCGAAATGAACATAGAGCGTCGCCTTGGAGACGCCGGAGCCCCGCGTGACCATGTCCATGGTGACGGCGTCGAAGCCGTATTCGAGAAACAGATCGCAGGCCGCGACCAGGATCTGCTCCACCTTCCGGCTGCGGCGATCGTGTCGCGCCTCGACATTTTTCATGTCACCTTCCGGCGGATTGGTATTGCGGGTGCCTGGCGTCATGCCGTTTTGCCCCTTTTTGAACTGTACCGTTTAGTTTCCTCTTGACTCGTGACAGGGCGCAGGGCATCCGTCAACGAAATAAACTGAACTGTTTAGTTTAGAGAGTGTTCGATGACACAGTCTCGAGAAGGCAGGCTCGATCACGTCGCATTCGGACGGAAACATCCGAATGCGAAACACGTGATCGATTCCAAGAGTTTAGAGCAATGCTCCGGCGAACAACCGGTACCCACTTTTTCGCGCAATGCACTCGATCACGTCGCATTCGGACTGAAACGTCCGAATGTGAAAAACGTGATCGATTCCCAGAGTTTAGAGCATTGCTCACGCGAAAAACCGGTGCCCACTTTTTCGCGCAATGCTCTATGGCGACCGCGGCGCGGCGCCGGGTCCGGTTTGGGCCTCTTTGCGCTGCTGGCGCTCGCCGGCTGCCAGGATTCCGCGCCGGTTGATGCGCAACCGCCATTGGCCGTGCTGACACAAACGGCCAAGCTCTCACCGCGCGCCCAAACCGTTTCGCTCACCGGCGAGATCAAGGCCCGCATCCAGAGCGATCTGTCCTTCCGCTTCGCCGGCCGCATCGCGACGCGCAGCGTCGATGTCGGGGACCGCGTCGTGGCCGGCCAGGTTCTGGCCACGCTCGAGACCACCGAGCAAAAGGCCGACACGGATTCGGCGACGGCGAGCGTGCAAGCCGCCGAGGCGACGTTGCGCCAGGCGAGCGCCACCTTCGAGCGGCAGAAGTCGCTGCTCGCCAACGGCTATACGACGCAGCGCAGCTACGACAATGCGAATGAAGCCTATCGGGCAGCACAAGCGTCGCTCGACAGCGCGAAGGCCAATCTCGCCACCGCACAGGACCAGCTCTCCTACACGGCCCTGCGCGCCGAAGCGCCCGGCATCATCACCGCGCGCAATGCCGAGGTGGGGCAAGTCGTCGAGGCGGCGCAAGCCGTCTTCACCGTCGCCCGGGACGGCGCGCGCGATGCGGTTTTCGACGTCTATGAGGCGCTTCTCGTGCAGAAGCCGGCCGACGGCAATGTCGAGATCGCCTTGATCTCGAACCCTGCCATCAAGGTCGCAGGCACGGTGCGAGAGGTCGCGCCGGTCGTCGACCCCGCGACCGGCTCGGTGAGGGTCAAGATCGGCCTCGATCAGCCGCCGCCGGAGATGACGCTCGGCGCCGCCGTCTCCGGGGTCGGCCATTTCCAGCCCAGGGATGTCTTCGCGCTGCCATGGACGGCATTCTTCACGCAGGGAGGCAAGGCGGCAGTCTGGGTGGTCGATCCGAAAAGCCGCGCCGTCTCGCTCAAGCCCGTCGTCATCGACATCTACCGGACCGGCGAAGTGCTGATCGCCAGCGGATTGAGCGCCGGTGATATCGTGGTCACCGGCGGGGCGCAGCTGCTCAGGCCGGGCCAGATCGTCGCGCCCACCGAGCAGCAACCGACGGCGTTCCTGCCGGCCAGGGTGGGGAATGCAGGATGAAACACATCGCCACATTCGCTGCCGTCGGAGCCGCCCTGGCGCTCGCGGGCTGCAATTCCGAGACAAACTCGAACACGAAAGCGGCGCCGCCTGCGCGCCCCGTGCTGTCGATCGTCGTGAAGCCCAATAGCGACAAGATGATCGGCTTCGCCGGCACGATCCAGCCGCAATATCAGACGGAACTGGGCTTCCGGGTGCTGGGGCGCCTGATCGCGCGCAACGTCAATGTCGGCGATCTCGTCAAGGCCGGGCAGAACCTGGCCCAGCTCGACCCCTTCATCCTTGCGCTTGCGGTCCGCACCGCCGAAGCCGATCTGGTGAAGGCGCGCGCGCAGCTCGCCAACGCCACCGCCGCCGAAAGCCGGATCTCGATCCTGCTCGGGCGGCAGGTCTCGAACCAGGCGGATTTCGACAGCGCGCAGCAGGCCAAGGAAGCGGCCGACGCCGCGGTGCAGCAGGCCGAGGCCGGCCTGGCGAAGGCCCGCGAGCAGCTCGGCTACACCACGCTCAGCGCCGATATCGACGGCGTGGTGACCACGACCGACGCCGAGGTCGGGCAAATGGTCGCCGCCGGCAAGCGCGTGGTTTCGCTCGCCCGGACCGATATTCGCGAAGCCGTGGTCGATCTTCCCGACGATCGCGCACAACTCCTGGCAGCAGGCGCACCATTCGAGGTTCATCTCCAGGCCGATCCGCTGATCAAGGCCAACGGGAAAGTCCGCGAAATCGCGCCGCAGGCCGACGCCGCGACCCGGACCCGGCGGATCAAGGTCACGCTCGAGCAGGCCAGCGAGGCCTTCCGCCTCGGCGCGACGGTGACGGCGACGCCCTTGGAGGCGACGGCTTCGACGATCAATGTGCCGCTCTCGGCGCTGCTCGAGCGCGACGGCGCAACGCGTGTCTGGATCGTCGACACCGCCGCGAAGACCGTGAAGACAGTGCCGGTCCAGGTCGCGGAGCGCAATGGACGCAGCGCCCGGATCGCCGGCGGATTGGAGGCCGGCGCCCGCCTTGTCGTCGCAGGCGTGAACAGCCTGTCCGAGGGACAGGTCGTCAAGATCCAGGCCGACAAGATCGATGAGAGGACTACCCGGTGAAGAGCTTCAACCTCTCCGACTGGGCGCTGCAGCACCGCTCGCTCATCTGGTATTTCATGATCGTGGCTTCGGTCATGGGCCTGTTCTCATATTTCAACCTCGGCCGGGCCGAGGACCCTGACTTCACCATCAAGACGATGATCATCCAGGCGCGCTGGCCGGGCGCCACCGTCGAGGACACGATCAGCCAGGTCACCGACCGGATCGAGAAGAAGCTCGAGGAGCTCGACAGCTTCGACTACGCCAAGAGCCTCAACATGCCGGGGCAGACGACGATCTTCGTCAACCTCAAGGACACGACCAAGGCCAAGGACATCCCGGCGATCTGGGTCAAGATCCGCAACATGATCGCGGACATCAAGGGGCAGTTTCCCGACGGCATCGTCGGGCCCTTCTTCAACGACAATTTCGGCGACGTTTACGGCAATGTCTACGCCTTTACATCGGACGGGCTGAGCCAGCGGCAATTGCGCGACTATGTCGAGGATGTCCGCGCCAAGGTCCTGACAGTCCCCAATGTCGGCAAGGTCGATCTCATCGGCGCGCAGGACGAGGTCATCTATCTCGAATTCTCGACGCGCGAGATCGCGGCGCTGGGCATCACCCAGCAGATGGTCGTCGACACGCTGAAGGCGCAGAACGCGATCTCGCCATCTGGCACGATCGAGGCCAAGGGCGAGCGCATCAGCGTGCGCGTCGGCGGCCAGTTCACCTCCGAAGACAGCCTGCGCGCGATCAATCTGCGCATCAACGACCGCTTCTTCCGGCTTGGCGACGTCGCCAGCATCAGCCGCGGCTATGCCGATCCGCCGTCAGCGCTGTTCCGCGTCGGCGGGCAGCCGGCGATCGGGCTCGCCATCGGCATGAAGCCCAACGCCAACCTGCTCCATTTCGGCGAGGCGCTGAAGGCGGAGATGAACAAGATCGAGGCGGAGCTGCCGATCGGCGTCGGCGTGCATCTGGTCTCGGACCAACCCGCGATCGTCGAAGAGGCGGTCGGCGGCTTCACCAAGGCGCTGGCCGAGGCGGTCGCGATCGTGCTCATCGTCAGCTTCCTCAGCCTAGGCGCGCGCGCCGGCTTCGTGGTGGCGCTGACGATCCCGCTTGTGCTCGCCATCACCTTCGTCTTCATGGAGCTCAGCGGCATCTCGCTGCAGCGCATCTCGCTTGGCGCGCTGATCATCGCGCTCGGCTTGCTCGTCGACGACGCCATGATCGCGGTCGAGATGATGGTGGCGCGGCTCGAAGTCGGCGACACGCTCCAGAAGGCCGCGACCTATGTCTACACCTCGACGGCCTTTCCGATGCTCACCGGCACGCTGGTGACGGTGGCGAGCTTCATTCCGGTCGGCCTCAACGGCAGCGCCGCGGGCGAGTTCACCTTCACGCTCTTCGTCGTCATCGCCGTGTCGCTGCTCGTCTCCTGGGTGGTCGCGGTGCTGTTTGCGCCGCTGCTCGGCGTCACGCTGCTGCCCAAGACGATGAAGCAGCATCACGAAGGACCGGGACGGCTGACCCGCGCCTTCAACCGACTCCTGCGCGCCTGCGTGCGCTGGAAATGGCTGACGATCGCGGCGACGGTAGCGCTGTTTGTCCTTTCGGTCGGCGGTATGCGCTTCGTCCAGGAACAGTTCTTTCCGTCCTCCGACCGGCGCGAGCTGATCATCGACTGGACCGTCCCGCAGAACGCCTCGATCACGCAGACGCGCGACCAGATGGACCGTTTCGAGAAGCTGGCCCTCATCGGCGAGCCCGATATCGAGCATTGGTCGTCCTATGTCGGCCAGGGCGCGGTGCGCTTCGTGCTGTCCTACGACGTCCAGCCGTCGAGCCCGAACTTCGGGCAGATCGTCATCGTGACCAAGGACATCGCCGCGCGCGAACGCCTGCGCCCCAAGCTTAAGGCCATTCTCGCCCGCGATTTCGTCGGTACGGACGCCTTCGTCCATCTGCTCGACATCGGTCCCCCGGTCGGGCGCCCGATCCAGTACCGGATCAGCGGGCCCGACATCCAGACAGTGCGCGCTCTGGCGCAGAAAGTCGCCAGCACGATCGGGCAGAACAAGGACCTGGGCGATATCGTCTATGACTGGAACGAGCCCGGCCGTGTCGTGAAGGTCGACGTGCTGCAAGACAAGGCGGCCCAGCTCGGCATCACCTCGGAGACGATCGCGACCGCCCTGAACGGCGTCGTCAGCGGCGCGACCACGACGCAGGTGCGCGACAGCATCTACCTGATCAATGTCATGGGCCGGGCGCGCGACGCCGAACGTTCCTCGATCGACACGCTGCAGAACCTGCAGGTTCAGAGCAGTGCCGGCAAAACGGTCCCGCTCGCGGCGATCGCCAATTTCCGCTACGAATCCGAGCAGCCCGTGGTCTGGCGGCGCGGCCGCCTGCCGACGGTGACGGTCAAGGCCAACGTCATCACCGCGTTGCAGCCGGCGACCGTGGTCAAGGCGCTCGAACCGAGCCTGCGCGAGATCATCTCGACGCTGCCGGCGGGCTACAAAATCGCCACCGGCGGTGCGGTCGAGGAAAGCGCCAAGGGCCAGGGACCGATCGTCGCCATCGTGCCCGTCATGCTCTTCGCCATGGCCACGATCCTGATGATCCAGCTGCAGAGCTTCCAGCGCTTGTTCCTGGTCGTCGTCGTGGCGCCGCTGGGGCTGATCGGCGTGGTCTCGGCACTGGTGCCAAGCGGTGCACCGCTCGGCTTCGTCGCCATTCTGGGCGTGCTGGCGCTGATCGGCATCCTGATCCGCAACTCGGTCATCCTCGTCGTCCAGATCGAGCATCTGCGGGAGGAGGGCCGAGATGGCTGGACCGCCGTGGTCGAGGCGACCGAGCACCGCATGCGGCCGATCCTGCTCACCGCCGCCGCCGCCAGCCTCGCGCTGATCCCGCTCGCGCGCGAGGTCTTCTGGGGGCCGATGGCCTACGCCATGATGGGCGGCATCATCGTCGGAACGGTGCTGACGCTGCTGTTCCTGCCGGCGCTCTATGTCGCCTGGTTCCGGCTGAAGGAGCCGAGCGGCGAGCCGGGAGCGTCGACCGAGACGGCCCACCCCACCGCTGCCGGCTGAGCGCGGGCACCCGGCCGCCTCACTCCGCCTTCAATCCCTTGTGAATGGCGCAGATATAGTCCGGCCCGATCCCGCAGCAGCCCCCGATGATCCTGGCGCCGCGGCGGCGCCAGTCCTGGGCCCAGCCGAGATAGCGTTGCGGAGCGACATCCTCGCGCAGCGCCGAGATGCCTTCATTGGCTGCCGCCTCGCCCGTCTTCTCCGGGAAGGCGTTAGCGTAGACGCCGATCGCGATATCGCTGCCGCCGAGCACCTGCGCGGCGATATCGACGGCAGGCCCCATCACCTCGGGCCGGCTGCAGTTGAACAGCACCGCTTGCGCACCCGCCTGCCTGACCGCGGCGATCGCATCGGCCACGGCTTCGCCCGAGCGCAGCCGGGCCTCGGTCCGGTTGATCTCGTCGTCCTGCAGCGTGAACGAAACCCAGATCGGCCGTCCGGTCGGGGCGACCGCGGCGCAAGCCGCCAGGGCCTCCGCGATGCAGCTCTGGGTCTCGGCCAGGAAGAGATCGACATGCGGCAGCAGGGCCTGCACCAGACGATCGAGCATCACCGGCGCACGCGCGGCGTCGAACAGCTCCGGCTGATAGGATCCGAACATGGGCGGCAGCGAGCCCGCGACACGTATGACGCGGCCCGTCCGTTCGACCTCCTCATCGGCCGCCTGCCGCGCCAGCTTGCCGGCGAGCGCCGCCAGCCGCGCGCCGTCACGCACGAAGCGCTCTTCCCCGATATGGAACGGCACCAGCGCATAGCTGTTGGTGGTGACGATCTGCGCCCCGCTGGCGATGAACGAGCGATGCGCCGCGAGCACCGTGTCGGGCGCCTCCATCAGGGCCAGCGCCGACCATTCGGGCTGGCGGAACGGCGCGCCCATGCGCTCCAGCTCCCGCCCCATGCCGCCATCCAGCACGGTTACACCAAGGCTCGTCGTCATCTCACTCTTCCGATCCGATAGAGCCTTGCGCGAAAAAGTGGGTACCGGTTCTTCGCTGGAGCAATGCTCTAAACTTTGAGAATCGATCACGTCGCATTCGGACGGAACCGTCCGGATGCGACGTGATCAAGGGGATTTCAGCGCGCGGAGCGCCTGGCTTCGAGCGCGGCATATCCCTTCAGGTCCTCTTCGAGGCTGACGGCGATATGCTGCCGCACGGCGGCTTCGGCCTGGAGCGGCGAGCCGCTCAGGAGGGCCTCGACCAGGGGGCGATGGCTTTCCTCCAGCGGATAGCGCTGCGGCCAGTGCTCCTCCGACCAGCGATAGAGCCACTCCATCTTGGCGGACAGGGCGGCGTATCGGTGGATCAGATGCTGGTGCCCGGTCAGCTCGACGATGGCGCGATGCAGATCGAGATCGGCGGCCACGCGCTGATCCAGCGGCTCCGCTTCCGCAGGCCCGAGCCTTGCGAAAGCCTCCCGCAGGCGCTGCGCTGCGGCTTGCGTCGAGCGCTCCGCCACGATGCGTGCGGCCAGGCCCTCCAGCGCCTCGCGCAGCGTATAGATCTCCCATATGACCTGCGCGTTCAGCGGCGCCACCCGCCAATTGGAATATGGCGCGCGCACGACGAGCTCGTTGCCCTCCAGGGCGAACAGCGCCGTGCGGATCGTGCCCCGGCCGACGCCCAGCCGGTTGGAGAGCGCGACCTCGGTCAGCGTCTCGCCGGGAGCAAGCCGGCCGCGCACGATGTCCTCCTGGAGGCGCAGCGTGGCGATGTCGGCCAGACTCAGCCGCTCGATGGGCAGTGAGAGGTGGGGATCGGACGACACGGCGCACCTTCAGTTCAATCGACGGGACCTGCAGTTCAATCGACAGGACCGGCCTGGCCCCGGACGAAACGGCGACAGCGCTCGGAAACCGGATCGAGGAAGACCTGCTGCGGCGGGCCCGCCTCCTCGATGCGGCCCTCATGCAGATAAATGGCGTGGCTGGAGACCTCGCGTGCGAAGGCCATCTCATGCGTCACGATCAGCATGGTGCGCCCCTCCTCGGCCAAGGCGCGGATGACGCGCAGGACCTCGCCCACCAGTTCGGGATCGAGCGCCGAAGTCGGCTCGTCGAAGAGCAAGGCGCGGGGCCGGCTCGCCAGCGCCCGGGCGATCGCCACGCGCTGCTGCTGGCCGCCGGAGAGATGCGCCGGCCAGGCATCGCGCTTATCCGCCAGGCCGACCTTGGCGAGCATGGCCTCGGCCTCCTCGCGGCATTCCGCGCGGGGCCTGCCCTGCACATGCAGCGGCACTTCCATGACATTCTGCAGCGCGGTCATATGCGGCCAGAGATTGAAGCTCTGGAACACGAAGCCGATCTGCCCGCGCAACCGGCGGATCTTCTGCCTCTCCGCACGCGAGAACCGGTGCCCCGCGCCGGTCAGGACAATCGTCTCGTCCCCGACCGTGACCTCGCCCTGATCGGGAATCTCGAGGAAGGGGATGCAGCGCAGCAAGGTGCTCTTGCCCGAGCCGCTGGAGCCGATGATCGAGATGACGTCGCCGTCGCGAGCCTCGAGATCGATGCCGCGCAGCACCTCCTGCCTGCCGAAGCTCTTATGGATATTGGTGAGTCGGACCGTAGTCGGATTCATGCCGGGCTCCGGTCGAGGGCGGGGCTGCGATGGGTCGAAAGCCGGTCTTCCAGCCAGTGGACGAGGCGCGTGATCAAGGTGACGAGCACGAGATAGATCACCGCCGCGCAGAGGAAGACCTCGATCGCGCGATAGCTCTGCGAGACCTCGGCCCGGGCAAGGCCCGTCACCTCCATCAAGGTCACGACGCTGGCGAGCGAGGTCGCCTTGACCATGCTGGTCACCTCCGCCCCATAGGCGGGCAGCGCCTGGCGGAAGGCCAGCGGCAGGACGATGCGGCGCAGCATGGTCGGGCGCGACATGCCGGCGACCTTGGCGGCCTCGATCGCCCCGCTCGACACGGCGCGCAGACCGCCGCGCAGGATCTCCGAGGTGTAGGCGGCGTCGTTCAGCATGAGCGCCAGGACAGCGCAGACATAAGGCTCGCGCAGGAGCGGCCAGAGCAGCGAATGCCGCAGCGCCGGAAACTGGGCGAGCCCGTAATAGATCAGGAAGATCTGGATCAGCAGTGGCGTGCCGCGAAAGATGTAGACGTAGAAATTCGCAAACTGCGCGCCGAGCCAGGACGAGGCCCGCAGGCCCGAGAGCAGGAGCGCGAGGATGGCGCCACCGCTCAGGGACAGCACCGCAAGGCTCAGCGTCAGCGGCAGGCCTGCCAGCAGCTTCGGAAACACCGCGGCGATGAAAGCGAGATCCACGCCGCTAGCCCCCCACCCGCATGGCCGGCTGGCCGCGCATGGCCCGCCATTCCGCGATGCGGAAGACGAGCCCCGAGACCGTGGTGATCGCAAGATAGATCGCGCCGCCGGCCAGGAAGAACAGGAAGGGCAGTTCCGTCGAATTCGCCGCGACGCTGACGGCGCGCAAGGTCTCGACCAGGCCCGTCACCGAGACGAGCGCCGATTCCTTGATCACCGACTGCCATTGATTGCCTAAGCCCGGCAGGGCCGTTCGCAGCGCCTGCGGCGCGATGATGCGCCGGAACATGGTCCAGCGCCTCATGCCCGTGACCCGCGCAGCTTCCAGCGTTCCCGATGGGATCGCATGGAACGCGCCACGCAGCACCTCAGCCTGCGCCGCGCCGGAGATCAGCCCGATGGCGAGAGAGCCCGCGACGAAGCCGCTGATCTCGACGGGACCGGTATGGCCGAACTGGTTGGCGATCGCAGTGACGATCTGGCGGCCGCCGAAATAGAACAGGTAGATCACCAGCAGATCCGGAATCCCGCGCAGCACCACGCCGTAGATATCGGCGGCGCGACGCAGCGCAGCGGGGCCTGCGATCTTGGCCCAGGCGCAGAGCGTGCCCAGGACGAGCCCGCAGGCGAAGGCGCAGGCCGAGACGGCAAGCGTCGTCAGCCCCGCGGTCAGCAAAGCGTGTCCCCAGCCTTCGGGACCGAAACCGAGCAGGGTGAACGCCTCGCCCATCTGCGCCGTATCGTCCGCTGCGTCAGAGCGCGGGCGTGATGTCGATCTCGAACCATTTCAGCGCGAGGCGCTTCAGCGTGCCGTCTTCCGCCACGGATTTCAGCGCCTTGTCGAAGAGTTCCTTCAACTCGGGATCGCTCTTGCGCAGCCCGACCGCCGAGCCCTGCCCGAGCAGGCCGCCGGCGAAGACATAGCCGGAGGCGATCATCTCGCCATTCGACTTCTTGGCGGAGGCGTTGAGGTTGATCGCCGAGGCCATCACCGCGTCGACGCGCCCGCTCTTCAGATCGAGGAAGGTGTCGGGCCCGGACGAATAGGTGCGGATGGTGACGACGTCCTTGAGGTATCTGGTCAGGAAGTCGTTCTGGATCGTCGCAACCTGGACGCCGATGGTCTTGCCGGCGAGCGGCTTGGCCATCTCCTCGACCGCCGCCTTCGTCGCAGCCTCATCGGCCAGCTGGATCCGCGTGCCGGTGCCCGGCAGCGACTTGATGGCGCCGTCCTTCATGATGGCGAGGCCCGACGGAGCCGCGGCATAAGGCGTCGAGAAGGCGATGACCTCCTGGCGCTTGGGCGTGATCGAGACCGCGTCCATGATCGCGTCGTATTTGCCGTCGGTCAGCCCGGCGATCATGCCGTCCCAGGCCTGGGCGATCATCTCGCATTTGATGTTCATGCGCGCGGACAATTCCTGCAGCAGCTCCGGCTCGAAGCCGATCAGGCGGCCATCGGGCGCATGCATGTTGTAGGGGGGAAAGGCGCCTTCGGTGGCGACGCGGATGACCTTCCATTCCTTGGCGCTGGCGCTGCGAGGCGCGGTGCCAAATACGAGTCCGGCGGCGGCACCGAGGCCGAGGGTGAGGAAAGACGAACGGGTGATCTTCACGCCGGAATCTCCAACGAAGGGGTTTGAACAGGGATAGGCATCACGACAGGACATCGACGGCCGTGCGCACGAGCGCTGCGACACCCAGGCCGATGCAACGCTCATCGGGCTGGTAGTCGGAGTTGTGCACGCGGTCGTTGCGGCCGGGCTGGGACGCGCCCACCAGCAACTGGCAGGACGGGATGCGCTCGGAGAAATAGGAGAAATCCTCGGCACCGAAGCGGCCCTCGAGCTGGTCGATCCTGTCCGCCCCGAACTGGGCCGAGACGGAGCGAACCGCGGCATCGACCACGCCGTCGTCATTCACCAGGGCAGGCGCGCCGCGGATATAGGAGATCTCGCAGGTCACGCCCATCGCCGCGCCGACGCCCTCGCAGATGCGGCGGAACGTGGTTTCCATCGTGTCGCGCGAGGCCGCCGAGCGGCAGCGGACCGTGCCCTGGAACATGCAGCTGTCAGGAATGATGTTGTGGGTCGAGCCGCCGGCAATGTGGCCGATCGTCAGCACCGCCGACTGCGAGGGGTCCATGACGCGGGAAATCGCCGTCTGCAGCTGCATGATCATGGCCGAGGCCGCGACGATGGGATCGACAGCCGCATGGGGGCGCGCGGCATGGCCCGAGCGGCCATGGACGATGACGTCGAACTCGTCGCTCGACGCTGTCGAGGCGCCGCGGACATAGCCGAAACGACCGACCGGCATCTCCGGCCGGTTGTGGAAGGCGAGCGCCATCGCCACGCCGTCGGCGGCACCGTCGGCGACCATCGCGGCTGCTCCGCTCTCGACCGTCTCCTCGGCAGGCTGGAAGACGAGGCGGACGCTGCCGCGCAGCATCGGCGCCAGGTTCTTCAGCACCATGCCCGCGCCAAGCAAGGTGGCGGTGTGAATGTCATGGCCACAGGCGTGCATCTTGCCGGGAATGGTGCTGGCGAAGGGCAGGCCGGTCAGCTCCTCCATCGGCAAGGCATCCATGTCGGCGCGGATCAGCAGGCACGGCCCGGGTGACCCGCCCTCGATCTCCGCGACCACGCCGACGCGGCCGACGCCGCGCTGCGGCTTCAGGCCGATCCGCTCCAGCTCCGAGGCGACCAGCGCCGCCGTCCGCACCGTCTCGAAGCCGATCTCGGGATGGGCGTGGATATCGCGGCGCAGGGCGATGAGCGCCGGCTCGATCGCCTCCACCTGGTCGGCGATGGCGCGGGTCAGTTCGTTCGGGCGATCGTGGGACATCAGCACGCTCAAGGCCATTCTTGAAAATTGCGCCGGCATCTAGCCATAGATCGACCCCTCTCGCAATATGATCGAGGATCGACAATCGACAATATCGGCCTATCCTGCGCGCAATGATCCGCACGATGAGACTTCCGATGCACGCCGCCACGGTGCTGGCCCAACTCGACCATTACCTGGACCCCGTGACCGGAGGGCTCGTGCCATCGATCCATCCAGCGGTCACGTATGTCCCGCCTGGCGGCGCGGGGTTGTGCACCGGTTCGACCGCCTCGCGCTATGCGCGCTCCGGCAATAGCGGCGCCTCGCTCGCAGAGCGCGTATTGGCCCAGCTCGAAGGCGGAGCCGCCGCTGCGGTCTTCGGCTCCGGCTCGGCGGCGGCCCAGGCGGTCCTCGCCAATCTGCGTCCGGGCGATCACCTCGTACTGGATTCGGCGGCCTATTATGAATTCGGCGCCATCATCGAGACGTTCGGCCAGCGCTGGGGCGTGAGCGTCACCCGCGCGGATATGTGCAGCCCGGAGGCGGTGCGGCAAGCCATCCGCCCGGGCGAGACGCGGCTGGTCTGGGCGGAATGTCCCAGCAACCCGCTCTGGCGCGTGCCGGATATCGCCGCGCTCGCGGCCATCGCGCATCAGGGCGGCGCGCAGCTCCTGGTGGACGCGACGGTCGCGACGCCGGTGCTGTGCCGGCCGCTGGATTTCGGCGCCGATCTCGTCCTGCATTCCGCGACCAAATATCTGAACGGCCATGGCGATCTCGTCGCGGGCGCGCTCATCACGGCGCAGACCGGGACGGCGTGGCGGGAGATCCTCTCCTCCCGGGAAACACATGGCAGCATCCTTCCCCCCTTCGAGGCCTGGCTGCTGCTGCGCGGCATGCGCTCGCTCGCCTTGCGCGTCGAGCGCGCCTGCGCGACCGCACTCAAGATCGCCACGACCCTGGCCGCGCATCCCGGGGTCGGCGCGGTGCATTATCCCGGCCTGCCCGGCGACCCGCATCATGAGCTGGCGCGGCGGCAGTTCCTGGGCGGCTTCGGCGGCATGCTGTCCTTCGAGATCGCCGGCACGCCGGCGGATGCGCTGGCCCTATGCGAGCGGACAGCGGTGTTTCGCCGCTCGACGTCGCTGGGCTCGACGGAGAGCCTGATCGAGCATCGGCGCAGCACAGAGGGCGAGCGATCGACGTGTCCGGACACGCTGATCCGGCTCTCGATCGGCCTGGAGCATGCGGAAGACCTGATCGCCGATCTGCAGCGCGCTTTGAGCGGCATGCGCCGCATGGCGGAGACGCGCTTGACCGAGATGATCTAGAAGCAGTGATGGTCGCTGCCCCGAGCGATTGTCTGAAAGGACCGGCCTTGGCATTCCTGAGCGAGAGCGAGCCCGCGCGCGGCGTTCCCCTGGCCGTCGTTCCCGGCATTTCCCGCATCGTCGCCAGGAATCCGAGCCTGATGACCTATCACGGCACGAACACCTATCTGATCGAGACCGGCGACGGCTTCATGGTTCTCGATCCCGGCCCCGATGATGTCGGCCATCTCGACGAGATCCTGAAGGCGACGGGCGGCTCCGTCTCCGCGATCCTGCTCAGCCACACCCATTCCGACCATCTCGGCGCAACGGCGGCGCTGAAGGCCCGCACCGGCGCGAAGACCTATGCATTCCATCTCAGCGCCGACGACGCCTTCATACCCGACATCCTGCTGCGGGACGGCGACAGCGCATTGGGCATGCTCGCCATCCACACCCCCGGCCATGCCAGCGACCATCTCTGCTTCGCCTATCGGGACGGGATCCTGTTCAGCGCCGACCATGTGATGTCCTGGTCGAGCAGCATCGTCTCCCCGCCGGGCGGCGACATGGCCGACTACGTCAGAAGCCTGCGCCTGATGATGGCCCGCGACGACCGGCTCTATCTGCCGGGGCATGGCCCGCCCTTGCCCGATCCCAGGCCCTATGTGCATGAGCTGCTCGACCGCCGGCTCAAGCGCGAGGACGAGATCGCCGCTGCTCTCGCCGCGGGACCACTGGGCACCCGGGACCTGGTCGACCGACTCTATTCCAAGACCGATCCCTGGCTGCAGCTCGCTGCCGAGCGCAACGTGCTGGCCCATCTCCTCAAGCTGAAATCCGAAAGGCGCGTCGAGGAGAAGGGGGAACTCTGGGCTGCCACGGGGGCGTGAGCGCCGCTTCCGGCGGCAAACCGATCACGCCCAAAGGTCGTGCCGTCGCGATGACGACATGGGCAAGCGGCAGCCCCGCCCTATTCTCGCTGGGATCATGCGCATCACGGGGATGGATCGAGCACAGGCCTGCCCATGAACAAGCCGGGGCGGCTCAATGGACAAGAAGTAAGCCGTGGAGATGATCGCGATCATTCTGGTCCTGCTGCTGGCCGTCGTGGTCAGCGGCATGCTCGCGCGGCTTTCTCCTGCACCGCTGCCGCTCCCTCTCGTCCAGATCGGGCTCGGCGCGCTCATCGCCTCCGTGGCCGATCTCAGCGTCCAGCTGCAGCCCGACATCTTCTTCCTGCTGTTCCTGCCGCCGCTGCTCTTCCTCGATGGCTGGCGCATCCCCAAGGAGGGGCTGTTTCGGGACAAGGGCACGATCCTGGAACTCGCTTTGGGCCTCGTCCTCTTCACCGTGCTGGGCGTCGGCTTCCTGCTCAACTGGCTGTTTCCGGCCATGCCGCTCGCGGTGGCCTTCGCGCTCGCCGCGATCCTCTCGCCGACGGACCCGATCGCGGTCTCCGCCATCGCCGCCCGGGTGCCGGTTCCCAAGCGACTGATGCACATCCTCGAGGGTGAATCGCTGCTCAACGACGCCTCGGGCCTGGTCTGCATGCGCTTTGCCGTCGTAGCCGCGCTGACCGGGAGCTTTTCCCTGGTCAGCGCCTTCGGCACCTTCCTCTGGGTCGCGATCGGCGGCATCACGATCGGCGTCGCGGTGACCTGGAGCACGACACGCGCGGTGGGCTGGGTGACGCGCCGACTCGGCGAGGAAACCGGCTCGCAGATCCTCATCAGCCTGCTGATCCCGTTCGGAGCCTATCTCCTGGCCGAGCATCTGCATTGCTCCGGCATTCTCGCGGCCGTCGCGGCGGGCATCACCATGAGCTATGCCGACCAGAGCGGACAAATCCTCGCGATCACGCGCGTGCGCGGCCATGCCGTCTGGGACACGGTCCAGTTCGCCGCCAATGGCATCATCTTCGTGCTGCTGGGCGAGCAGCTCCCTTTGATCGTCGCAGGCGCAGCGAAAGCCGTGCGCGAGACCGGGCACCATGACCCTGTCTGGCTCATCGCCTATGTCGCCGTCATCACCTTCGCGCTGGCTGCGCTCCGCTTCACCTGGGTGTGGGTGTCTTTGCGCTTCACGCTCGCGCGGGCGGCGCGCCGCGGCGAGAAGCGCTATGTGCCGGGCTTGCGCCTGGTCGCGGCGACCTCGCTCGCCGGCGTGCGCGGAGCGATCACGCTTGCCGGCGTGCTGACACTGCCATTGACGATGAATGACGGCTCGGCCTTCCCGGTCCGCGACCTCGCCATCTTCCTGGCAGCCGGCGTGATCATCCTGTCGCTGGTCGCGGCGAGCATCGGCCTGCCCTTCCTGCTCAAGAATCTGGAGCTGCCTCCCGAGCCCTCCCACCAGGAAGAGGAGGACAGGGTTCGCAACGCCGCCGCCGAAGCGGCGATCAAGGCGCTGGAGAAGGTGCAACACAAAATGGGCAGCGGCCGCAACGATGCCGACCTCTACGTCGAAGTCGGCGCCCGCCTGATGGAGCTCTACCGCGAGCGCATCGACGGACGCTCCAAGATCGGCGCGGAAGCCGATCTCGCCCGCAAGGCCGATGCGATCGAGCGCGAATTGCGCCTTGCCGGCCTGCGCGCCGAGCGGGATGAAATCTACCGCGTCGCCCGGGCGCGCGGCACCTCGGACGAGATCGCCAGAAAGCTCGTCAGGGAAATCGACCTGCTGGAGGCGCGGTTCGGCCCGGCGTGAGCATCAGCCACAACGCCAAGCGCGTGATCGTCACGTGCGGAGGGAAATTGCCTCCTTCGCAGGCAATCTCCGTCGATCGGGAAAACGCTGCCACCCCGATAAGACTAAAGATTGATACTCCAGGGCCGCGCACCCGACATTCTCGGTTGCCCACGCAACCAGTTCGCCATAAGCCTTTGAAGACTTGGTATGTCCTGCCAGCCGCGGGAATGTGCCCTTGACTGTCCGTCGAGGGAGCGCCTTGCATCGCAGGCCGCCGACGAAAAGTTTAGAATAACAAAAATAAGCATCAATTCCGAGCAAATCGGAAGATTGAACCGTGCAATTGGGATGGAAACCATGACGATGAAGAAATGGCTCGCCGCCGCAGCTTTCAGCGCGGCCATGACCGGGGCGGCCTACGCCCAGCAAACCATCAAGATCGGCATCAGCGGCCCCTACACAGGCGGCTCGGCCGCCATGGGCGTCAGCATGCGCGATGGCGTGAAGCTCGCGGCGCAGGAGATCAACAAGGCCGGCGGCGTGCTCGGCAAGCCGATCCAGCTGATCGAGCGCGACGACGAGGCCAAGAACGAGCTCGGCGTCCAGATCGCGCAGGAATTGATCAACAAGGAGCAGGTCGTCGCGACCGTCGGCTTCATCAACACCGGCGTCTCGCTCGCCTCGCAGCGCTTCTACCAGGAAGCCGAAATCCCCGTGATGAACAACGTGTCGACCGGCACGCTGGTGACGCAGCAGTTCAAGGCGCCCGAGCACAAGGCGAACTACGTCTTCCGCAACGCCGCCAACGACACCATCCAGAGCTCTATGATCGCAGAAGCCGTCAAGAAGAACGGCTACACCAAGGTCGCGATCATCGCGGACTCGACCAATTACGGTCAGCTCGGCCGCGCCGATCTCGAAAAGGCGCTCGCCGAGCGCGGCCTAAAGCCGGTCGCCGTCGAGAAGTTCAACATCGGCGACACCGACATGACCGCGCAGGCCCTGCGCGCCAAGGACGCCGGGGCCGATGTGGTGCTGACCTATGCGATCGGCCCCGAGCTGGCGCAGACGGTCAATGCCGTCGTCAAGCTCGGCTGGAAGGTGCCGGTCATGGGCTCCTGGACGCTGTCGATGGCGAGCTTTATCGATGCCGCCGGCGCCAATGGCGAGGGCGTGATGATGCCGCAGACCTTCATCCAGCTGCCCTCGACGCCGAAGCGCAAGAGCTTCATCGAGGCCTATCAGGCCGCCTACAAGGTCGACCGCATCCCCTCCCCGGTCTCGGCCGCCCAGGGCTATGATTCGATGTACCTGCTGGCTGCCGCGATCAACCAGGCCAAGTCGACGGACGGTCGCAAGATCCGCGAGGCGCTCGAGAACCTGACCACCAAGGTCGAGGGCGTCGTCACCACCTATGACAAGCCCTTCAGCGCCACCGATCATGAGGCGATCACGGCCAACATCCCCGTGCTCGGCATCGTCAAGGGCGGCCGCGTCGTGCCGGCCAACCCGGCCGATCTCGAAGGTGCGGGCGCGCTGCGGGTCAAGCCGAAGTCCTGAGCGGCGGCTTTCGCTGGACACCGACCCTCCCCGCCCGGCGGGGAGGGTTCTTCATTATCGGGCGGAGTGTCGGTCCCTCCATGCAGAACTTCTTCCAGATCCTCGTCTCCGGCATTTCCGTCGGCATGATCTACGGCGTCATCGCCTTCGGCTACCAGCTCACCTTCGCCACCTCCAAGACGCTGAATTTCGGCCAGGGCGAGGCGCTGACATTGGGCGCGCTTGTCGGCCTGACCTGCGTGAACGTCCTGATCGGACTGCATCTGGGCACGCTCGCGGCCTATCTGATCGCCCTGCCCTTCGTCTTCGCCTTCGGCCTCGCCCAGGGCGCGGTCGTCGAGCGGCTCGGCGTCAGGCAAGCCATGAAGACCAAGTCAGAGGCCGGCTGGATCATGGCGACGATCGCGCTCGGCATCATCTTCAAGAACATGGCCGAGAACATCTGGGGCAAGGACCCGCTGAAGTTCCCCTCGCCCCTGAGCGAGGACCCGCTGACGATCGCGGGCGTCAATATCCGCCCGATGGAGATCGCGATCGTGCTCGGCGCGCTCGCGATGATGCTCGCCGTCGAGGCCTTCAATCGCCGCTCGATCTACGGCAAGGCGGTGGTGGCAACCTCGAACGATCGCGATGCAGCCGGGCTGATGGGCATCAACACGCCGCTCGTCATCACCTTCTCCTACGCGCTGTCCTCGCTCGCCGCCGCGCTCGCCGGCGTGCTGATCGCCCCGATCACATTGACCGGCGCCAATATGGGCGCGGCGCTGGGCCTGAAGGCCTTTGCAGTCGCGATCATCGGCGGATTGTCGAGCGGGCTCGGCGTCGTCGTCGGCGGCCTGATCCTCGGCATCACGGAAAGCATGACCGGCTTCTATTTCGACACCGGCTACAAGGATGTCCCGGGGCTGATCCTGCTGCTGCTCGTCCTGTCGCTGAAGCCCGCCGGGCTCTTCGGCAAGACCGCGATCAAGAAGGTCTGAGCCCGCCATGAAGACGCTTCTCTTCATCGCCGGCGTCGTCGCGCTGTTCGCGCTGCCCTTCGTCGTGACCTCGTCCTACTACCTGCCCTTGATCACCACGATCGTGATCTATTCGATCCTGGTGCTCGGGCTCGACATCGTCTTCGGCTATACCGGCGAAGTCTCGATCGGCCATGCCGCGCTGTTCGGCGTCGGGGCCTATACGGCGGGCCTGCTGTCCCTGCATTTCGGCCTGGGCTTCTGGTGGGCGCTGCCGGCCGGCATCGTCATCACGGCCCTGTTCGGGGCACTGCTCGCTTTGCCGGCGCTGAAGGTCACCGGCCCCTATCTCGCCATGGTGACGCTCGCCTTCGGGACGATCGTCGTCACCCTGATCAACGAGATGACCGATCTCGGCCCTTGGCTCGGCCATCTCAACCTGACCAACGGCCCGCTCGGCATCGAATTGCGCACACCGCTCTTCATCGATCTGCGCGACTATATCGACCTGTCGCTGAAGCGGTTGAGGGAGGTCGAGTACTACTACATCTCGGCCATCGCGCTGGTGCTGACGGTGGTGGTGATCAACCGCATCATCGCCTCGCGCTACGGCCGGGCTTTCGAAGCGCTGCGCGATTCACCGATCGCCTCGGATTGCATGGGCGTCAGCGTCTACAAGCACAAGGTCCTGGCCTTCGTCATCAGCGCCGGTTTCGCCGGGCTGGCAGGCGCGCTCTATGCCTATTTCCGGCAATATATCGCGCCGGAAGCCTTCAACTTCGCCACCTCCATCGAATTCCTGCTCGCCGTCGCCATGGGCGGGCGCAAATCCAGGATGGGGCCGATCATCGGCTCGGCCATCGTCGTCTTCCTGCCAAACATCCTGGCCGATCTCGAACTGTTCCGGATCACCGCCGGGCTGATCGCGCTCGGCGCCGTCGTCGGCGGCTTCTCGGCCTGGCGCAACGATCCGAGCCAGGCGCACAGCATCGGCGTCGCGGTGACGCTCTGCGTGCTGTTCTTCGTGTTCTCGCTCTTCCTCGAGCGCATCGTCGACTACAAGCTCACCATCTACGGGCTGATGATCCTGTTCGTGGTCTATTACCTGCCCGACGGCATCATGGGCTTCGTCCGGCAGCTGCTCACGCGCCTGTCGTTGCGGCGCGGCGGCCGGTCGCTTGTGGCCAGGGAAACCGGCAATGAGGCGCGGGTCTGGGGCGCGACCGCGACCAGCACGCCGCCTGGAGGCACCCTGCTCGATGCGCGGGCCGTGCTGATGCAGTTCGGCGGCCTGAAGGCGCTGAACGCCATCGACATGGCGGTGAAGCCCGGCACCATCCACGGGCTGATCGGCCCCAATGGCTCGGGCAAGAGCACGATGATGAACGTGCTCACCGGCATCTACACGCCGACCGGCGGCGACATCCTCTTCGAGGGCAAGAGCCTGGTCGGCCGGAACTCGCCCGAGATCGCGGAGCAGGGCATCGCCCGCACCTTCCAGAACGTCCAGCTCTTCGGCGAATTGACCTGCCTGGAGAATGTCATGGTCGGCCTGCACCACACCTATCGCAGCGGCCTCTTTGCCGTCGCCCTGGGGCTGCCGCAGGCGCGCCGGGAGGAGAGCGCCGCGCGCGAGCGCGCAGCCAGCATCCTGCAATTCGTCGGGCTCGACGCCCTGGCGAATGAGGAGGCGCGCAACCTCCCCTATGGCAAGATGCGGCTGCTTGAGATCGGCCGCGCGCTGGCGCTCGACCCCAAGCTCCTGCTGCTCGACGAGCCGGCCGCCGGCCTGACCGCGCCCGATATCAAGGAGCTCATCGAGATCATCCGCAAGATCAAGGCGCATGGCATCACCGTCGTCCTGATCGAGCATCACATGGATGTGGTGATGAGCATTTCCGACACGGTGACGGTGCTCGATTTCGGCCAGAAGATCGCCGAGGGCGTGCCCGCCCAGATCCAGGCCGACCCGCGCGTGATCGAGGCCTATCTCGGCGGCAGCGCCGCCACGGCCCATTGAAGGGACGAGACCATGCTCCAGGTCCAGAATCTCGTCGCCGGCTATGGCAAGGTGCAGGTGCTGCACCGGCTCTCGATCTCCGTGCCCAAGGGCCAGCTCGTCACGCTGATCGGCTCCAACGGCGCCGGCAAGACCACGACGCTGCGGGCGATCTCCGGCATGATCAAGCCCGATGCCGGCGAGATCCTGCTGGCCGGGCGCAGCATCGCCGGCATGGCCTCGCACGAGATCACCAGGCTCGGCATGGCCCACTCGCCCGAAGGCCGGCGGGTCTTCCCCGCCTTGAGCGTCGACGACAATCTCGAGCTCGGCGCATTTCCGCGCCTGACCGGCGCGCGGCCCAGGGGCGATGTCGAGCATGACCGCCAGCGCATGTTCGAGCTCTTTCCGCGCCTGAAGGAGCGCCGCGCCCAGCTCGCCGGCACTCTCTCGGGCGGCGAGCAACAGATGCTGGCGATGGCGCGGGCGCTGATGCTGGGGCCTGAGGTCCTGCTGCTCGACGAACCCTCGATGGGGCTCGCGCCGCGCCTCGTCGAGGAGGTCTTCGCCACGATCGCACGGCTGAAGGCGGCCAGGATCACCATGCTGCTGGTCGAGCAGTTCGCCGCCGCTGCGCTCGATGTCGCCGATTACGGCTATGTGCTGGAAAACGGCCGCCTGGCCAGCTCCGGCGAGGCCACCAGCCTGAAGAACGACCCGGCGGTGCGTGCTGCCTATCTTGGCGGCAGCCATTAGGAGCGACGAGGATACGGGCCGATCCGCTCATCGACTTGGCAGGTCTGTTCGCTTGGCATGCCGGTTGCTGGCCCCTCCGAGACCTGCCGCGTCGCTTGAGGTTTCCGGGTTCGATGCTTGCGCCTGCCCCATCCGCAGCAGCCTCACCGCCGCGATCTATCCCGGCACCTGGGAGGACGCCTGACGCGGCGTGCCGGCCTCTGCCTTGATGAAGAGCGCCGATATCGATGTCGCCTTGCCGCTGGTCGCGCCGGGCACAGCGGCCGGCGGCTTCCTCGCCTTCATCTCCCCGATGGACAATGTCCCGGTTTCGCTCTTCCTCTCGAACGCGCGCACCGGCATGCTGCCGATCCGGATGTGGGGCATGATGGAATCGACGCTGGACGTGCACATCGCCGCGATCGCCGGCGTTCTGATTCTGGCGACGCCCGATGACCGTGATGGACCGCTTGACCGGACTGACGAAACGCATCAGCGGATGACGAGTGGAGGCTGGCCTTGACCTATGACCGCGACCTGATCGGCTACGGCGCCAACCCTCCCGACCCGAAATGGCCGGGCGGCGCACGCATCGCCATCAACTTCGTGATGAATTACGAGGAGGGTTCGGAGCCCTCGATGCAGGATGGCGAGGGCTATACCGAGACGGCGCTGACCGAGTCGAGCAGCCTCAGCATGGCGGTGAAGGGGCGCGATCTCGCCGGCGAGGGCATGTTCGCCTATGGCAGCCGCGTCGGCTTCTGGCGCTTGATGCGGCTTTTCCAGGAGCGCGGCCTGCCTTTGACCGTGTTTGGCTGCGCGCTCGCGATCGAGCGCAACCCGGAGGCTGCGGCCGCGATCCGGACCTCGGGTTTCGATGTCTGCTGCCATGGCTGGCGCTGGATCAAGCATTACGAATTGAGCGAGCAGGAGGAGCGCGAACATATCGCCAAGGCGATCGCCTCGCTCGAAGCCACGGTCGGCGAGCGCCCGCTCGGCTGGTATTGCCGCTATGGGCCGAGCGTGAACACGCGCAGGCTCGTGGTCGAGGAAGGCGGCTTCCTCTATGATTCCGACGCCTACGATGACGAATTGCCCTATTGGAAAGTCGTCGAGCGCAAGCCGCATCTCGTCGTGCCCTATTCGCTCGCCAATAATGACGGCAAGTTCGGCTCCGGCTACTTCGCGACCTCGTCCGACTATTTCGACTGGCACAAGGACGCTTTCGACATGCTCTATGCCGAAGGCGCGACGCAGCCCAAGATGATGTCGGTGGGCCTGCATATGCGCCTGATCGGCCATCCCGCCCGGGCCGCGGGGCTTGCGCGCTTCCTCGACTATGTCCAGGCCCATGAAGACGTCTGGATCACCGGCCGTCTCGACATCGCCAGGCATTGGGCGAAGACGCATCCCTTTGCCGGCACCCTCGCCTGAAGGAACCTATCTTGGCCTCGCATGATCTGATCGTCGCGCTCGGCGACACGCATTACCGCGTCGAACGGCCCTTCGGCTCCTGGCCGCAGAACACCGGCTTCGTCACCGATGTCACGGTCGATTCCCGAGGCCATGTCTTCGTGATGCTGCGGCACGACCCGCTGATGCACCCCAACGATCCCCGCGTGATCGAACTGGCGCCCGACGGGACCTATCTCGGCGGCTGGGGCGGCGATCTGATCGCGGATTCCCATATGCTGACGGCGGATACCTCCGGGCGCATCCTCTGCGTCGATCGCGACATGCACGAGATCATCATCTGCTCGGCCACGGGCGAGCGGATCAGCGGGCTCGGCCAACGCGGCCAGCCGCTCGCGCCCTTCAACCACCCCACCGACATCCATGTCTCGGCCTGGGGCGAGATCTATGTCGCGGATGGCTATGCGGCGAGCCGGGTACACCGCTTCTCCGCCTATGGCGTTCATATCCAGAGCTGGGGCGAGCATGGCAGCGGCGACGGCCAGTTCGGCTGGCCGCACGCGATCTGGACGCATGCCGATGGTCGCGTGCTGGTCGTCGACCGGACGCATGACCGCGTCCAGATCTTCGACCGCAACGGCAATCATCTCGGAAACTGGACCCATTTCCGCGACCCTGTGGCGATCTGGGGCGACGAGGACGGCAACAGCTATGTGACCGATACCCAGCCGACCCTGCAGAAAATCGGCCCCAAGGGCGAGAAGCTCGGCCGCTGCCGCCCGTTCCTGAACGGCGCGCATGGCATCTTCGGTACGCCCGAGGGCGATATCCTGCTCGCCGAGAGCAGCCCCAGCCGACTCACGCGGCTGCGGCGGCTTTGACGACGATAATGGCGCGGAGGATCGGGCCCCGTGATCAGCGTGGCAGCGGAGGCACAGCCGCGCTGAAGGCGCGGGCGATCTCCGCCCGGGTTGCGATCCAGATTATCTCGCACCGCCCGGCAGGCAGGCGCAGGATGTCGCGGAAGGCGGCGAAGCGCGCCGGGCGCCCGACGATGCGCAGATGGAAGCCAATATTAAGCAGGCGCGGCAGGCCACGCACCGCCTCATCCTCGACATAGTCGACCATCTCGCGGGCGCGCCGTTAGGCCATTGAAATCGGGCCAGACGCCGCCATAGCCAAGGAGACCGCGTTCGCTCATGACGGCAAGCCTAGCTGCGACCGGCGCCGCGGCCAATCGCGTGCAATGGGCTTTCGCCCGCCATCATGACTGCGGGGCGATGCCTCAGAGACCGTTTGGAAAGGTGAGCCCTCACCCTGAGGAGCCGCGAAGCGGCGTCTCGAAGGATGCTCCAGATAGTTCCGGAGCCTCCTGGAGCATCCTTCGAGACGCCATTCCCAAGGGAATGGCTCCTCAGGATGAGGGCTCGCGGAGCTTCCAAACAGAAGCCTCTCAGATCTCGGCCGCATCCAGCCGCCGGTACAATGGCAGAGCGAGCGGTGCGATCCGGCGCACGATGCTGCGGAAGGGTTGCGGCCTCGGCTCCGAGAGGGGCAGGCCCAGCGTCTCGATCGCCACGCCCTGCGCCGCCCGGGCGAGCTCGCGCCCAAGTGAGATGGACAGCGCCACCGCCCGGCCGTTGCAGCCGACCCAGCCGAAGCCGTTCGGCCCCAGGCGATGGATGCGCGGGAAGCCCGGCACCTGCGGCGCCAACAGGTTGTCCGGGGTCATGCCGACATAGCCCGACCAGACATAGTCGAATTCGACATCGCCGAGCTGCGGCCAGAGGCGCTTCAGGCGCTCCGCCACAGCCGGACGCAGATTGGCGCCACCTGCTCCAGGGAAGACCGCGGCGCCACCGGTGACCAGGCGATTGCGGGCGTCCCAGCGCGCGAAGTAGAGCTCGCGATGGGTGTCCGACATCGCCTGCCGGGCCGGGATCACGGTCTTGGCGATGTTGTCGCTGAGCGGCTTGGTCGCCATCTGCCAGGACAGGACGGGAATGACCTCATTGGCAATCCCGGGCGCGAGGCCCTCCTCGAATTCGCCGGTATAGGCATTGGTCGCCAGCACCAGCGCTGGTGCCGTGACGGAGCCCCGCGCGGTCTTCACGCGCCAGCGGCCGCTCTCATGCGCCATCGCTGTCGCGGGCGAGCGAGCGTGGATGACGGCTCCGAGCTTCATTGCGACCTCGGCGAGGCCACGGGTGAGCGCGAGCGGGTTGATATGGCCGCCGGTCGGGTTCCAGAAGCCGCCGAACCAGGCCTGCGAGCCCAGCATCTCAGCGGTCGCAGCGCGATCGAGAAGCTCGACCGGCGCTCCGATCGCGGACCACTCCCTGACCCGTTTCTCGGCGAGCTTGAAGCGGCCGGGCGAATGCACCGGCTGGACCCAACCGGCCTGCTCGGCCTCGGCCGGGATGTCGTATTTGCCGATGAGGTCGAACAGATACTGGGCGCTGTCGCGCAGCACCGCGTTGAAGCGCTCGCCGGCCGCGCCATGGCGCTTGATCATGGCGGACGGGTCGTGGCCGGCAAGCGTCGGGATGACCTGGCCGTTATTGCGCCCCGAGGCGCCCCAGCCGGGCTCGGCAGCTTCCAGCACCACGACGCCGATTCCAGCCTCGCGCAGATGGATCGCAGTCGAGAGGCCGGTGAAGCCGGCTCCGATCACCACGACGTCAGTGGCGACATCCCCTTCCAGCGCGGCAAGGACCGGGCCGGGTTGAGCGGTCGCAGCCCAAAGCGAGGGCGGCCAGGTGACGTAAGGAGAATCTGTCATGGGGTGGGTCTCGTCAGGCGGAGACGAAGGCGCAACGTGGTGCGCCTTCGGGCGAAGAGCGCCATCCTCGCCTCGCTTTGCCACTGCCGCAAGTCGGCGCCTTCTCCAAAGGCGACCGGGGCGAGATGTATTTACTACAAATCTGCTGGAAAAGAGAATTAACTGATCGTTCTTTCGCGTCTTCTTTCCTTCTGTTGAAAGTTTCATCTTCGAAACGCTATGTGTGAAGCGCAGCGCGATCTGCCGGAAACGCTTTGGCGCGCCGGTTGCGCGGCCGGGCCCGTTCGGCTGAACTCGGCACCCGTTGGCTTTGGATTCAAGGGGGCGTCATGCCACTCAAGCATGTTCTCGGTATCGACCACGTCATGGTTACGGTGCGCGACCTCGACGCGTCGGCCGCCGCCTGGAAGCGCCTGGGGTTTACGGTCTCGCCGCGCGGCACGCATTCGCCGCATCTCGGCTCCGGCAACTACACGATCATGTTCGGCGAGGATTATATCGAATTGCTCGGCATTCTCACCGAGACCGAGCACAACAAGCCGATGCGGGACTTCCTTAGGACCCGCGAAGGTGTGGAGCGCGTGGCCTTCACGACCGACGATGCCGCTGCCGGCGTCGCCGAATTGCAGGCGCGCGGTATCGCCGCGGACGGGCCGGTGCATTTCGGCCGACCGGTCGAATTGCCCGGCGGACGCGTCGGCGAGGCCAAATTCAACGTCTTTCGCTGGCCGCTGGACGAGAATCCGGGCGGCCTGCGGATTTTCGCCTGCCAGCACCTGACGCGCGAGACGGTCTGGGTCCCGGAGTGGCAGAGCCACGCCAATGGCGCGACCCGCATCCGGCGGGTCGACGTTCTCACCGCCGATTCCAAGGCGGCAGCCGCGCATCTGAGCCGGCTGATCGACGAGCCAGCCTCCGAAGTGGAGGGCGGCTGGCAAGTGCCCTCCGGCGGCAAACGCGCCGATGTGCTCTTCTTGGAGGCTGCCGCCTTCGCCCAACGCTACCCGCAGGCGGCGCGCGCTGGGGCCCCGCCCGAGGGGCTGGCTGCGGTCGTGCTGGAAAGCACCGATATCGCTCTGACAAAGGCTGCGCTCGGCGCACAGGCGCTCGCCCATGACGGCGCCGTCAGCGTGCCGGCGAGCGCCGCCAACGGCATCATCGTGAGTTTCACCCAACCCTAGAGACCGTTTGAAAACTGCAGCCCTCATCCTGAGGAGCCGCGGCACGCGGCGTCTCGAAGGATGCTCCAGATGGTTCGGGAGCCTCCTGAAGCATCCTTCGAGACGCGCTCCTGCGGAGCGCTCCTCAGGATGAGGGCTCGGGAGGCTTCCAAACAGCCTCTAAACCGCCGGGCCTGCGTTTCGAGCAGACCTCGACTTGTCCCAATCCACACCATGCCTCATCGTCAGGCGACGTTGACGGCCCCGCCAGGAGACCCTCCATGGACATGACCCGCCGCGCCGCGCTTTTGACCAGCGCCGCCATTGCCGCGAACGTGCTGAACCCGATGCGCTCCTTCGCGCAGGCGACGCCACGCAAGGGCGGGGTCTTCACGGTGCATTACGGCGCGGAGCAGCGCCAGTTGAACCCGAGCCTGCAGGCCTCGACCGGCGTCTACATCATCGGCGGCAAGATCCAGGAGCAACTGGTCGATCTCGATGCGGCCGGCCAGCCGGTCGGCGTGCTGGCCGAGAGCTGGGAGGCCGCGCCCGACGGCAAGACCATCACCTTCAAGCTGCGCAAGGGCGTGAGCTGGCATGACGGCAAGCCCTTCACCTCGGCGGATGTGCAGTTCACCGCCATGGAGATGTGGAAGAAGATCCTGAATTACGGCACGACGCTGCAGCTCTTCCTCACCGCCGTCGACACGCCCGACCCGCTGACCGCCGTGTTCCGCTATGAGCGGCCGATGCCGCTGGCCCTGCTGCTGCGGGCGCTGCCCGATCTCGGCTACATCTCGCCGCGCCATCTCTATGAGGGCAAGGGCGACATCCGCCAGAACCCAGCCAATCTCGCGCCGATCGGAACCGGCCCGTTCAAATTCGTGACCTATGAGCGCGGCCAGCATGTCATCGCCGACCGCAACGCCGATTACTGGCGGCCGAACGCGCCCTATCTCGACCGCATCGTCTGGCGCGTCGTCACCGATCGCGCGGCGGCAGCCGCCCAGATGGAAGCCGGCCAGATCCATTACAGCCCGTTCTCAGGCCTGACGATCTCGGACTCCGCCCGCCTCGCCAAGGATCCGCGCTTCATCGTCTCGACCAAGGGCAATGAAGGCAATGCCCGCACCAACACGGTGGAGTTCAACTTCCGCCGCAAGGAGCTCGCCGATATCCGCGTCCGCCAGGCGATCGCGCATGCGCTCGACATCCCCTTCTTCATCGAGAATTTTCTGGGCGATTTCGCCAAGCGCGGCACCGGGCCGGTGCCCTCGGTCTCGACCGATTTCTACCCGGCCGATAACGGGCCGCAGTACCCGTTCGACAAGAAGCTCGCAGCCAAGCTCCTCGACGAAGCCGGCTTCAAGGCCGGCACGGGGGGCACGCGCTTCTCGCTGCGGCTGCTGCCCGCGCCCTGGGGCGAGGACATCTCGCTCTTCGCCACCTTCATCCAGCAGTCGCTCTCCGAGGTCGGCATCAAGGTCGAGGTCGTGCGTACCGATGGCGGCGGCTTCCTGAAGCAGGTCTATGACGATCACGCCTTCGACCTCGCCACCGGCTGGCACCAGTACCGCAACGACCCGGCCGTCTCGACGACGGTGTGGTATCGCTCAGGCCAGCCCAAGGGCGCGCCCTGGACCAACCAATGGGACTGGACCGATCCGGTGATCGACAAGATCATCGACGACGCCGCCACCGAGGTCGATGTCGCCAAGCGCAAGGCGCTCTACGGCGATTTCGTCCGCCGGGCCAATACGGAACTCCCGATCTGGACGCCGATCGAGCAGATCTTCCTGACCGTGATCAATGCCAAGGCCCGCAACCACTCCAACACGCCGCGCTGGGGCTCCAGCTCCTGGCATGATTTGTGGTTGGCGGAGTGAGCGCCTCACCTCCCGAACCCGTCGCTTCCGGCCGATTTCCATGCGCGTTCTCGTCCTAGCGGGGCGGCGGCTTGCCGCCTCGATCCCGACGCTGGTCCTGATCCTGATCGGCGTATTCCTGCTGCTGCAATTCGCACCGGGCGACACGGTCGATGCGATGATGGCGCAGATGGGCGGCGGCGATGCGGCGACCGCCCGCGAGCTGCGCCGGTTCTATGGCCTCGACCTCTCGGTCTGGGCCCAGCTCGGCAATTATCTCTGGCGATTGGTCCGGTTCGATCTCGGCTTCTCCGCCATCTACGGCAAGCCGGTCGCGACCGTGATCGCGGAGCGGCTGCCGGCGACGATCCTGCTGATGACAGCCTCGCTATCGCTTGCTTTCTTCTTCGGGCTGATCCTGGGCGTCGTCGCCGCGCGCGGCGTCAACCGCTGGCCGGACACGCTGATCTCGACGCTCGGCCTGGTCTTCTATGCGATGCCGACCTTCTGGTTCGGCTTGATGGCGATCGTCGTCTTCGCGATCTACCTGCAATGGCTGCCCGCCGGCGGGTTCGAGGACATCACGATCGCCCATGCCGGCCTGTCGCGCGTGCTCGACATCGCGCAGCATCTCGTCCTGCCGACATTGACGCTCGGCCTGTTCTACATGGCGATCTATCTGCGCATCATGCGCGGCTCGATGCTGGAGGTGCTGAACCTCGATTTCGTCCGCACCGCCCGGGCCAAGGGTATGGACGAGACACGGGTCGTGGTGCGCCATGTCCTGCGCAACGCGCTCCTGCCGATGGTGACGCTGATCGGCCTGCAGGCCGGCACGATGCTGGGCGGCTCGGTCGTGGTCGAGAGCGTGTTCTCGTTGCCGGGGCTCGGGCGCCTCGCCTATGAATCGGTGGTGCAGCGCGACCTCAACACCTTGCTCGGCATCGTCTTCGTCTCGGCGCTGCTGGTGATCGCAGTCAATTTCATCGTCGACCTGCTCTATGCTCGGCTCGACCCGCGCATCACCACGGGGGCCTGAGGCGATGGCGCTGGTGAAACTCTATGTCCGCAGCCCCTCGGCCGTCATCGGCCTGTTGCTGCTGCTCGCCGTGCTCGCCATGGCCGCTACCGCGGGCTGGCTTTATCCGAAGGATCCGCTGGCGCTCGCCGGGCGGCCGCTGGTCTGGCCGTTCAGCAATCCGCGCTTCCTGCTCGGCACCGACAATTCCGGCCGCGACATCGCCGCCCAGATCTTCCATGGCGCGCGCATCTCGCTCCTGATCGGCGTGGTCGCCACAGTGATCTCGATCATGATCGGCATCACCATCGGCGCCTTTGCCGGCTATTACGGCGGCTGGGTCGACACTGCGCTGATGCGCGTCACCGAAGCCTTCCAGACGCTGCCGAACTTCCTTTTGCTGCTGGTCCTGGTCGCGGTCTTCGGCTCGACCATCACCACGGTGACAGTCGCGATCGGCATCGTCTCCTGGCCGGCCTCGGCGCGGCTGACGCGGGCTGAATTCCTGTCGCTGCGCAACCGCGAATTCGTCCAGGCCGGACGCACGCTCGGCCTCAAGGACGCCAAGCTGATCTTCGGCGAAATCCTGCCCAACGCCCTGCCCCCGGTGGTCGTCTATGCCAGCGTCGTGATGGCGGTCGCGATCCTGCTGGAAAGCGCTCTCGCCTTCCTCAAGCTGTCGGACCCCAATGTCGCCTCCTGGGGCAATCTCATCGGCGCCGGCCGCGATGTGCTGCGGGTGCAATGGTATGTCTCGGCCATTCCCGGCATCGCGATCCTGGTCACCGTGCTCGCCGTCTCGCTGGTCGGCCAGGGGCTCAACGATGCGCTCAACCCGAGGCTCAAAGGCCGATGAGCCCGATCCTCGTTCTCGACGCCGTCAGCGTGAAGCTGCCGAAGGGTGCGGACCGCTCGCACGCCATGACGGAGGTGACGCTTTCGGTCGCCGCCAATGAAATCCTCTGCGTCGTCGGCGAATCCGGCTCCGGCAAGTCGATGACCGCCAATGCGATCATGCGCCTGCTGCCGGGCGGCGTGGAGATCGATGGCGGGCGCATCCTGTTCGAGGGGCGCGACCTCGCCGGCGTCAGCGAGGCGCAGATGCGTCGGGTGCGCGGCGCCGGCATCGCGATGATCTTCCAGGAGCCGATGACGGCGCTCAACCCGCTGCGCTCGATCGGCGACCAGATCGGCGAGATGTTCGAGATCCATACCGAGCTGTCGAAGGCCGAGATCGGCGCACGCGTGCTGGCGTTGCTCGAAGAGGTGCGCATTCCCGATCCCGTGATCGCCGCAAAAGCCTATCCGCATGAACTCTCCGGCGGCCAGCGCCAGCGCGCCATGATCGCGATGGCGCTGGCGCTCGACCCCAAGCTGCTGATCGCCGACGAACCCACCACGGCGCTCGACGTCACGACGCAGGCGCAGATCCTCGAGCTGATCCGCGACCTGCAAAAGCGCAAAGGCACGGCCGTGCTGTTCATCACCCATGATTTCGGCGTCGTCGCCGAGATCGCCGACCGGGTCGCGGTGATGAGCCAGGGTCGCGTCGTCGAGCAGGGCAGCGTCAGCGCCGTGCTGGAGAACCCGCAACACGCCTATACCAGGCAGCTCATCGCGGCCGTGCCGCCGCTGAAGGCCCCGCCGCCACGCGCGCTTTCCGCAGAGCCGATCCTGAGCATGGCGCATGTCTCCAAGACCTACCGCACCGGCGGCTTCCTGGGGCGCGGGCAGCGCGTGACCCATGCGGTCAAGGATGTCTCGCTGGTGCTGCCCAGGGGCGGCACGCTCGGCATCGTCGGCGAATCCGGCTCCGGCAAATCGACGCTCGCGCGCTGCCTCGTGCGCCTGATCGATCCAGACAGCGGCGAGATCCGCCTGAACGGCCGCGATCTCGCTTGCCTGAGCCGCGAGGAGATGCGGGCCGAGACCCGCCATATCCAGATGGTGTTCCAGGATCCCTTCGCCTCGCTCAACCCCCGCCGCAAGGCCGGCGAACTGGTGGCGCAGGGGCTGATCGTGCATGGCACGCCGCGCGCGCAGGCTCTGGCCCGCGCCGGGGAGCTCTTCGCACTGGTCGGGCTCGACCCGTCGGCGACCGACCGCTATCCGCATGAATTCTCCGGCGGCCAGCGCCAGAGGATCGGCCTTGCGCGCGCCCTGGCGCTGGAGCCGGATGTGCTGGTGGCGGACGAGCCCGTCTCGGCGCTAGACGTCTCCGTCCAGGCGCAGGTTCTGAAGCTGCTCGCGGAACTGCGCCAGCGGCTGGGCCTGTCGATCGTCTTCATCACCCATGACCTGCGCGTCGCGGCGCAGGTCTGCGATCTCGTCGCGGTGATGAAGAATGGCGAGGTGGTCGAGGCGGGCCCGATCGGCGAGGTCTTCGGCAATCCGCAGCACGCCTATACGCGGGCGCTGCTCGCCTCGATCCCCGGCCGTGACTTCGGACTGAAGCGCGAAGCCGCGACGGCGTAATACTGACGGCGTTTGGCCCCGACTTATGGCTGAGCCGCCGCCGTCATTCCGGGGCGATCCGAAGGATCGAGCCCGGAACCCAGAACCGATGCCACTGCTCGGGAAGGCGCATGGCACCGGCTCGCTTCACGACGACCGGCATCGGTTCTGGGTTCCGGGCCCAATTTCTCTACCGTACATTGGCTTTGCCATGTCCCGGAATGACGGCGGAGGACAGCGCCGTCGGTCAGACGGCATAAGGTCAAAGCTTCGCCGCGATCGCAGACAGGCTCACTGCCCGCGGAAGATGGGTTCGCGCTTGCCGAGAAAGGCTGCGGCGCCCTCGCGGAAATCCTGCGTCCGCGTCGCCTCCAGAAAGCACCGACGTTCGTTCTCCAGATGCGCCTCCAATGGCGTGGCGAGCGCATCGTCGATCAGGCGCTTGAAGCTGCCATAGGCCTTCGTCGGGCCTGCTGCGATGCGCGCGGCGATCTCGCCTGCGCGGCTTTCGAGCTCGGCTTGCGGCACGACCTCGGCGACGATGCCGGCTGTGAGCGCGGCCTGCGCATCGAGGACCTGTCCGAGCAGCATCATGGCGAAGGCGCGTCCGCGCCCGACCTTGCGCGGCAGGAACCAGGTGCCACCGCAATCGGGCGGCGCGCCGATGCGATCATAGGCGATGACGAAGCGGGCCTTGTCGCTCGCCAGCAGGATGTCGGCGCTGAGCGCGATGCTCAGACCCGCACCGGCAGCCGGCCCCTGCACGACGGCAAGGACAGGCGCGGAACAGGCGCGCAAGGCCAGGATCGCGGGGTGCAGCGCTCCGAGCAGGGCGTCGACGACCTGAGCCGGTTCGTCGCCGAAACTCGCGACATCGCCGCCTGCCACGAAAGCGCGCCCCGCACCGGCGAGCACGATGCAGCGCAAGCCAACCTGCGCGACGACGTTGGAGACAGCCTCCCGAAAAGCCGTCGCGGTCGCGACATCGATGGCGTTCAGCACATCGGGACGGTTGAAGGTGATGCGGGCGATGCCGCTTGCCACATCGAAGGTCGCGGTGACCGGCGTCTCGGCCATGATCGGCCTCCTTTTCTGCATTAGTGCGGTTTTCGACCTGACTGAACCGTCATTGCGAGCGCAGCGAAGCAATCCAGGAGCGGCAGAGCTCCACGTCCTCCTGGATTGCTTCGTCGCTTCGCTTCTCGCAATGACGGGTCCGCGTTTCACTCAGATCGAAAACCGCTCTAGCCCTTAGCGGGCCGCGCCGTAGAGGCTCTCGATCTCATGAGCGTATTTCGTCTGGATGCTGGAGCGGCGGACCTTCATCGTCGCCGTGACCTCGTCATCGTCATGGTCGAGCTCCTTCGTCAGCAGATGGAAGCGGCGGATATGGGAGACCTGGGCGAGCTGGGCATTGGCCGCGGCGATCTCGCGCTCGATCAGCTCGCGCACGCTGGCATGTTCGGCGAGGCTGCGGAAATGGGTGTAGGTCAGCCCGGCCTCCTCGGCCCATTGCCCGACCGTCTCGGCATCGATCTGGATCAGGGCCGAGACATATTTGCGCGCCTCGCCGATGACGATGCATTCCTTGACGAAGGGGCTGGCCTTGACCGTGTTCTCGATCTCGGAGGGGCTCAGGTTCTTGCCGCCGGCCGTGATGATGATGTCCTTGAGACGGTCGACGATCTTGAACTGGCCTTGGACGATCTCGACGACATCGCCGGTGTGCAGCCAGCCATCGGGCGCGATAGCGGCTTGCGTCGCCGCTTCGCCCTTGTAGTAGCCGGAGAAGACGATGTCGCCGCGGACGAGCAATTCGCCCTCGTCGCTGCGGGCGAGTTCAGCGCCAGCGACGGCCGGGCCGACGCAGAGCGGCACGAGGTCCGACAGGCGCTGGCCGGCCGCCATGCCCGAGGTCTCGGTCGCGCCATAGACCTCGACCAGCGGCACCCCGATGGTGCGGAAGAAGCGCACGATCCTGGCCGGGATCGGCGCCGCGCCCGTCATCGCGACATCGGCCCGGCGCAGGCCGATATAGTTCTGCAAGGCGCGGAAGATCAGCCAATAGGACAGGGCGAAGGTCAGGCGCTGCGCCAGCGTGCGCTTCGCGCGCGCGACCTCGGCGAAGGGCTCGCAAGCCGCAAAAGCGCGCTCGAACAGCTTGAGGCGAAAGCCGCCGGCCTCGGCCAGCTTGATATGGATCGCCGAATTGAGCTTTTCCCAGATGCGCGGCACGCCCAGGAACATGCTGGGCGCGACCTCGCGCAGATCCTCCTGAACGGTGCGGATCGACTCGCCGAAGCTCACCAGCGAGCCGTTATAGACCGGCGCCATCGTGGTCAGCATCTGCTCGGCGACGTGGCAGAGCGGCAGATAGGACAGGTGGCTGGTGGCGGCCGTCAGCCCGATCCGCTCCGAGACGGCGAAGGCCTGGGCGCGGATGTTGCGATAGCTCAGCATCGCGCCCTTGGGCTTTCCGGTGGAGCCGGAGGTGTAGATGATCAGGCCGATATCGGAGAGGGACTGCTGCGCCAGTACGGCATCGATCGCGCGCTGCCCGTCTTGCCGCGAGGCGCGGCCGGTATCCTCCAGGCTCGCGAAGCTGGTGACGAAATCGGCGGGATAGGAGCGGATGCCCTTGGTCTCGACCACCACGATGCGGCGTAAGCCAGGCAGTTCGTCCCGGCGCTCGAGCACCTTGTCGACCTGCTCCTGATCCTCGCAGATGACGATCTCGGCGTCGGAATGGCCGAGCACATAGGCGACCTCATTGGCCGGGCTGGTCGGATAGACGCCGACCGCGACCGCGCCGACGAGCCCCGCGCCGAGCTGGGCCAGCACCCATTCGAGCCGGTTCTCCGAGAGGATCGCGACATGGCCGCCCTCGCTCAGGCCGAGCGTGCGGAAGCCTGCGCCCACGGCTGCAGCGCGCTCGAAATAGTCGCGCCAGGTCACGGGTTTCCAGATGCCGAAATCCTTCTGGCGGATCGCGACACGTTCGGGGATCAGGCGCGCCTGCTCGCGCAGCATCTGGGGAAGGGTGAGTTCAGGCAGCGTCACGGGCGCGTCCTCAGGAGAGCCAGCGCTTGCGGCGCTTGTAGTGCTTGATGTCGCGGAAGCTCTTATGGCCGGCCGCGCCCACCCCCATGCCGAGATAGAACTCACGCACATCCTGGTCTCGCATCAGCGTCTCGACCGGGCCGTCGATGACGATCTTCCCGGTTTCCATGATGTAGGCGTAGTGCGAGACGGCGAAAGCGACGGCCGCGTTCTGCTCGACCAGCAGCATGGAGGCGCCCTGTTCGCGGTTGATGCGGGCGATGATGGTGAAGATCTCCTCGACCAGCATCGGCGAGAGGCCCAGCGAAGGCTCGTCGAGCAGGATGAGCTGCGGGTCGGCGATCAGCGCGCGGCCGATCGCCAGCATCTGCTGCTCGCCGCCGGAGAGATAGCCGGCGAGCCCCGAGCGACGCTCGTGCAGGCGCGGGAAATAATCATAGACGATGTCGAAGCTTTTTGGCGGGGCCCGGCGTCCCGTCAGCGCGAAGGTCGCAGCCGTCAGGTTTTCCTCGACGGTCAGATCATCGAAGATGCGCCGCCCCTCCATGACGTGGAATAAGCCCTTGCGGACCAGCGCATGCGGGGCGAGCGGGGCGATGTCAGCGCCGTCGAAACGGATGGCGCCGCCGGTGACGGCGCCATCCTCCAGTTCGAGCAGGCGCGAGATCGCCTTCAGCGTCGTCGACTTGCCGGCGCCGTTGGAGCCGAGCAGCGCGACGATCCGGCCACGCGGCACACAGAGCGACAGGCCGCGCAGGACCTGCACGGTCTTGTTGTAGATGACCTCGATGTTTGACACATCGAGGATCGGCGGCGCAGCGCTCGTCATCGTCAGCTCGGCTTCGAGACGTTGATCCAGTCGCCCTGCCCGACCATGACCTTCCTGGCAGCGTCGTACTGGTAGACGCGGCCGACCGGGATCGAATTGCCGGTGATCGTGATCGGTGCGCCGATCAGGCCGCCGGTATCGAAGTCCTTGATCGAGTTGAGCGCGGCCTTGAGGTTGGTCGCGGTCATCTCCTGCTTGGCGTCGAGACAACGCTTGCCCGCTTCGCAGAACAGCATGGCGGTCAGGAAGCCCTGCATATAGGCGGTCGAGACATATTCGGGCCGCATCTGCCGGATCTTGGCCAGCATCGGCGCCTTGGCATCCTCGTCGAAATAGTAGCGATAGGGCATCACGCCCATGAAGCCGTTGGCCGCCTCGCCGACCTTGGCCCAGAGCGAATTGTCCATCGACCAGAAGGTGCCCATGAACTTGGTCTTGAGGCCGAGCTGCTTGGCCTGCGTCATGAACTCGGGCAGGGGCGCCAGCACATAGCCGTGGAAGATGGTGTAGTCGGGGTTGGCGCGGCGCAGTTTCAAAACCTCGGTCGAGACGTCGACCGAGGTCGGCGGGGTGACGATCTTCTCGGCGATGCTGAGACCGAGCTTCTTGGCCATCGCCTCGGTGGTCGCGATCGGGTCGCGGCCGAACTCGGTGTCGGAGTTCACCAGCGCGATCTTCGCGCCGGGTTGCGTCTTGGCGATATAGGTCAGCAACACGCTGATCATGTCGGAATAATCGGGACCGGCGATGAACTGGTTCGGATAGGCCTTGGCGTCGTTGAGCTCGGTCGCGAAGGAGGCGCCGGCCATGATCATCGAACCCTTGCGGTTGAGCTCGGGGTTGATCGTCTTCGCGAAGCCGGTGGAGTCGCTGTAATAGAAATTCGCCGCGTTCGAGCCGGTGAGCTTGTTGAACACGGCGACCGACTGGTCGACCTTGTAGGCGGTGTCCTCATAGACATAGCGGACCTTGCGGCCACTGACGCCACCGGCCTCGTTGATGAGCTTCACATAGTCGGCGATGCCGTCATTGATGCCGATGCCGGCGAAGGCGAAGACGCCGGTAAGCGGGATCGACCCCGCGATGACGATCTCATTGGCCTGGGCGAGCCCGGGCCGGATGCCGGCGGCGAGCCCGCCCGCTGCGATGCCGGCGGCGAGAGCCTGTCGTCTGGTGATGGTCATGGTTGCAGTCCTCTCTTGGTTTTTCGTTGTCAGGTCTTGAACGGCCAGAGGTGGAAGAAGCGGCGGATGCGCCGCCAGATCTCGGCGAGACCATGCGGCTCCAGGATCAGGAAACCGATGATCAGCGCCCCGAAGACGATGGTGCGCACCGGCGAGAGCAGCGCGACCGCATTGGGCATCCAGGGCGAGAGCAGGCCGACGACGAGCTTCAACGCCTCGGGCACCAGCGTCATGAAGACTGCGCCCAGGATGCCGCCGAGGATCGTGCCCATGCCGCCGACGATGACGGCAGCGAGGAAGAAGATCGAATAGACGAAGGGGAAGCTCTCGGGCGTCACCACGCGGAAGAAATAGGCCCACAGGCCGCCCGCGACACCGGCGTAGAAGGAGGAGAGGCCGAAGCTCATCAGCTTGTAGCGCAGCAGCGGAATGCCCAGCACCTCGGCCGAGATGTCGCGGTCGCGGATGGCGATGAAGGCGCGCCCGATGCGGGTGCGGAAGAGATTGGCGGCGGCGAGCACCATGATGCAGGTGAGCGGCGTGATGACCCAATAGAGCGCGAAGGGCCTGGCCAGTTCGAGGCCGAAGAGCTGCGCCGGCGGGATGCTCAGGCCGCGTGTGCCGCCGGTGACCGTAGTCCAGTTCTGGAAGACGAAATGCAGGATGAAGGAGGCCGCGATCGTCGCGATGGCGAGGTAGAGCCCCTTGACCCGCAGGCTGGGCACGCCGACCACCATGCCGACCATCGCGGTGACGAGGCCGGCCGCCAGCAGGTTGAGCAGGAAGGGCGTCCCCAGTTTGGTCTCGGCCAGCGCCACGACATAAGCGCCGACGCCCATGAAGGCGGCCTGGCCGAGGCTGACCAGCCCGGTATAGCCGGTGAGGATATTGAGCCCCGTCGTCGAGACGATATGGATGCCGACGAGGCAGGCGAGATAGAGCCAGTAATCATTGGCGGCGAAGGGGAAGGCCAGCAATGCGACCGCTCCGAGTGCCAGCCACAGGCGCTGCACGGCCGTGTCGAACAGCGCCTGATCGGCGCCATAGCTGTCCTTGAGCGCACCGATCCGCATCAGAGTCGCTCGATCTCGACGGTGCCGAACAGCCCGTAGGGCCGCACCATCAGAATGAGGATCAGGAGGCCGAAGGTTGCCAGCAACTTGTATTCGCCGCCGATGAAGGTGCCCGACCAGGCTTCGACGAGGCCGACAATAAGGCCGCCGACCAGCGCGCCGGCGATCGAATCGAGCCCGCCGACGATGACCACGACCAAGGCCGACAGGCCGAAGACGCCCATGGTCGGCGAGATGCCGCCGACCGCGCCGACGAGGATCCCTGCGCCCGCGGCGGCCACGCCGGCAACGATCCAGGCGGCGGAGAACACTTTCGGCACGTCGATGCCGCAGGAATAGGCCGCGCCCTGGTCGGTCGCGGTGGCGCGCAGGGCGACGCCGCCGCGCCAGAAGCGGAAAGCCAGCACGAAGGCGGCGATGACGATGCTGGCGACCGCGAAGCCGATCGCGATCTTGCGCGAGACATAGGCGTCGCCGATGAAGAGCGGCGTGGTGCCCATGAAATCCGGCAATTGTGTCGGAGCCGCCCCCCAGATGATCTCGACGAGGCCGACGAGCACCGAGCCCAGACCGATCGTGACCATGAAGACCGAGATCGCGCTCTCGCCCAGCATCGGCCGGATGATCGTGCGCTCGACGATGGCCCCGAGCAGGCCGCCGCCGATCAGCGCCAGCGGGATGGCGAGCCAGACCGGCAGGCCGAAGCCGGCGGCGAAGGAGAAGAACAGATAGGCGCCGACCATCAGCATCTCGCCGATGGCGAGGTTCACCACCTTGGTCGCCTTGTAGATCAGCACGAAGGCGAGCGCGGTCAGCGCCAGCAAGGCGCCGGAGCCGAGCCCCGCCAACGTCACCTCGCAGAAGAAGAGCCAGTCGAACTCCATCACGCCGCCTCCGTCCCGGCGATGCGCGCCTTGAGCTGGCCGATGTCGCCGGCGCCGAGATAGGCGCGGATGACCTGCTCATCGGCGGTGACCTCGGCAGGCGCGCCGCGCGCGATCACCTGCCCGAAATTCAGCACGACGACATGGTCCGAAATGTCCATGACGAGGCCCATATCGTGCTCGACCATCAGGATCGTCACGCCCCATTCCTCCTTCACGTCGAGGATGAAGCGGGCCATGTCCTCGGTCTCCTCGCGGTTCATCCCCGCGACGGGCTCGTCCAGCATCAGGATCTTCGGGCGCATGGCGAGTGCGCGCGCCAGTTCGACACGCTTGCGCAGGCCGTAGGCGAGCGAGGCGACCGGATGGTTGCGGATGTGGTTGATCTCGAGGAAATCGATCACCCGCTCCTCGATCTCGGCGCGGACCTCGATCTCCTCGCGCTGGGCGCGGCCCCAATAGATGAGGCCGTCGAGCAGATTGGTGCGCATATGGACGTGGCGGCCGAGCTTGATGTTGTCGAGCACGGTCATGCCGCGAAACAGCGCGATGTTCTGGAAGGTGCGGGCAAGCCCGAGCCGGGCGCGCTCCGGCGGATGCAGGCGGGAGATATCGCGCCCCTCGAAGCGGATCGCGCCGGCCTGGGGCCGGTAGAAGCCCGAGATGCAGTTGAACAGCGAGGTCTTGCCGGCGCCATTGGGCCCGATGATCGCCGTGATCGAGCCCTCGGCCACATCGAAGCCGACATCGGACAGAGCCCTGAGCCCGCCGAAATTCAGCGTCAGGCCGCTGACCGACAGCGCCGCATCGCCAGTGCTGGTCATCGCCGCAACCTGCGGCCGGCCGACCCGGTCCTCATCCTCGTTCTCCTCCCCATCGAACCCGCGTGCCTTGGGCATCTTCGGGTGAGTTCATTTCAGTAAGGCGGTCGCAGGACGCTCCGCGCATAGACCCGCTCGACCGGCTCATCGAGATCGCGCCCGGCGCGCTCGAAGCCCTTGCGCCAATCGGCGATATGCCGGCTCATCCAGAGCGCCGCCTGCGCGGCATCGCCGGCCTTGAGCGCATCGATCAGATGACGATGCGCCGCGACGAGCCGCCCCGCGCCTTCGGGAACCCGCCGGACGATCAGCTCCGTCGTCGGGAAGAACAAAAGCCCGGCCGGTTCGCGCGCCAGTTCGAGCACGCGATTGCGCGTCGCCTTCGCCAGCAATTGGTGGAATTCGGTGTCGAGATGGGAGAGGCGGGCAGGATCGTCCTGCGCCGCTTCCGCCTGCGCCTGATTGGCTTCCAGCAATGCGATGATTGCGGCATCGGCATTCTCGGCCGCCTGCTCGGCGGCCGCGATCTCGAGCACGCGCGCCGTGGCCCAGAGCTCGCGGAAAGTGACCTCGTGCAGGATCAGCGCCCGGCTGATACGGGAGGACAGGCCGCTATAGCGCGGCAGGCTGGCATAAAGCCGCCGGTCCGCGCCGCGCCGCACCAGCCCGCTTTGCTCCAGCACGCGGATCGCCTCGCGCACCGTCGAGCGGTTGACGCCGAACTGGGCGCAAAGCGCGGCCTCCGTCCCAACGCTGTCGCCCGGACGCATGCGGCCCGACATGATCTCGCGCTCGATCGCATCGGCGACCAGCTGATAGGCGGACGCCACCTCAATCTTGTCGAAGCGTTCGAGGGCGGCGACCATCTTCATTCCTTGCCGAGCATTACCGAGCGACGCTTGTCCCTTTGTCCGACAAAGTCAATGTGCGGAAATTCCCTGACGAGCCTGCCAAGATTTGAGTTTGTCGGACAAAGTCGAACTCGTTAGCGTCGCCGCCAGCGGGCGGCGTTTTTCCAAGAATGAGCCCTACATATTCACCCCAGGAGGGTCCGATGCCCGAGGCCTATATCGTCGCGGCGGCGCGCACCGCCGGAGGGCGCCGCAAGGGCCGCATCTCGGGCTGGCACCCGGCCGATCTCGCCGCCGTCATCCTCGACGCGCTGATCGCCCGCACAGGCGCCGATCCGGCGCTGGTCGAGGATGTGATCATGGGTTGCGTCGGCCAGGTCGGCGAGCAATCGACCAATATCGCGCGCGGCGCCGTGCTCGCCTCGCGCCTGCCCGAAAGCGTGCCGGGCGTCTCGATCGACCGGCAATGCGGCTCCTCGCAGCAGGCCCTGCATTTCGCCGCAGCCACCGTGATGTCGGGCCAGATGGATGTGGTGATCGCAGCCGGCGTCGAATGCATGACGCGGGTGCCGATGACGCTCTCCTCCGAATTTCTCGCCAAGGCGGGCTATGGCGAGGCCAAGAGCCCGCGACAGCAGGCGCGCTATCCCGACATCGTCTTCAGCCAGTTCACCGGCGCGGAAATGGTCGCGCAGAAGCACGGCTTCAGCAAGGACGCGCTCGACGCCTTCGGCTTCCAGAGCCAGCAAAAGGCGATCGCGGCGACCCAGGCCGGGTTGTTCGCCAGGGAGATCGTGCCGATCGAGGTCACCCTCCCCGATGGCAGCCGCGACACGCATGCGATCGACGAAGGCATCCGCTTCGACGTGACGCTGGAAGGCGTGAGATCGGTCAAGCTGATCCAGGACGGCGGGCGGCTCAGCGCCGCGACCGCGAGCCAGATCTGCGATGGGGCCTCGGGCGTGATGGTGGTCAATGAGCGCGGCCTGAAGGCGCTCGGCATCGCGCCGCTCGCGCGCATCCACACGATGACCGTCTCGGGCGGCGACCCGGTGATCATGCTGGAGGAGCCGCTCTTCGCCACCGACAAGGCGCTGAAGCGCTCCGGACTGCGCATCGACGAGATCGACCTCTACGAGGTCAACGAGGCCTTCGCCTCGATCCCGATGGCCTGGCTCAAGCACGTTGGCGCCGACCCCGACAGGCTCAATGTCAATGGCGGCGCGATCGCGCTCGGCCATCCGCTCGGCGCATCCGGCACGAAATTGATGACGACGCTGGTGCATGCGCTGCATCAGCGCGGCAAGCGCTACGGCCTCCAGACCATGTGCGAGGGCGGCGGCCTGGCGAACGTCACCATCATCGAGCGGCTCTGATCACGTTTGGAACCTCCAGCCCTCATCCTGAGGAGCAGCCTTCAGGCTGCGTCTCGAAGGATGCTCCAGCTTGCACGGGAGCCTCCTGGAGCATCCTTCGAGACGCCATTCCCAGAGGAATGGCTCCTCAGGATGAGGGCTCGCGGAGGTGCCAAACGGACTCTAGCCGGCGGACGGAGAATCATCGCCGGCCTTGCCTTCCGGCCGCCGTAGCGTCACCTAAAGGCGATGCATCGCCGTCTCGTCTTCGAGGAGCCTGTCTCGCGCGCCGCGCTGTGGAGCCGGCGGCTGGCCTGGTTCTCGCTCGCGGTCCTGCTGCTGGCGGTGCTGGTGTTCCGGGCGGGCGAGCCGAGCCTGCAGGGGCTCGCTCCGATTGCCGGCGCCTATGGCTTCGTGCTGCTCGCGCTGCTCCTGTCGGTCCTGGCCTTCATCCGCATCTGGCAGTCCGGCCATCGCGGCGTCGGCATGGCGGCGCAGGCTTTCGCCCTCGCCCTCCTGCTGCTCGTGCCGGCGGGCTATGTCGGCTTCGAGCTCGTCACGCTGCCGGCCCTGAACGACATCTCGACCGATATCGACGACCCGCCCGCCTTCAGCCGCTCGCGCGTCGCGCTCGATGCGCGCAAGGGCCGGGTGCCGCCCGATGTTTCGCCCGAGCAGCGGCGGGCCCAGCGCCAGGCCTATCCCAAGACCTTGCCGATCATCCTGGAGGTGCCGGCGGAGATGGCTTTCGACATCGCCCGGCGCGCGGCGCTCAACCGTGGCTGGCAGGTGCTCGAATCGGCGCGGCCGGGCGGGCGCAGCGGAGCCGGCCGCATCGAGGCGGTGGCGCGCACGCGCCTGCTGCGCTTCTCCGACGACATCAGCATCCGGGTGCGCCCCCGGGCCGATGGCAGCCGGATCGATATCCGCTCGGCCTCGCGCCTCGGCACGCATGATCTCGGCGCCAATGCCGCGCGCATCGCGGCCTTCGCCGAAGAGGTCGAGCTGCTGGTCGAGACCCGCTAGAGTCGCTTTGGAACCTCCAGCCCTCATCCTGAGGAGCAGCCTTCAGGCTGCGTCTCGAAGGATGTCCAGCTGGTTCCGGAACCATCTGGAACACCCTTCGAGACGCCATTCCCGCGGGAATGGCTCCTCAGAATGAGGGCTCGCGCGTTTCCAAACAGGCTCTGAACTCAGATTCGCCGGTAGCGGCTCGTCAGCAGCGGCAGGGCGTCGTCGCAGGAGACGGTGCCGCGCAGGACGAGATCCTCCAGCTGCGCCAGCACCGACAAGCCGGCCGCCCCGTGCAAGGCCGGGGCGAGGCCCTGATAGATCGCCGGCACCATCTCGGCGATGCGCTCGTCGCCCACGCTCAATCGGCTGAGGATCGCCGCCTCGCGCTGGCGGCGATGCTGCACCAGGCCGCGCAGGAGGCGTTGCGGCTCCATGACAGGGCCGCCATGGCCGGGCCAGTAGAGCCGGTGCTCCATGCCGCGTAGTTTCTCGATCGAAGCCATATAGGCCGCCATCGAGCCGTCGGGCGGGGCGACGATGCTCGTCGACCAGGCCATGACATGGTCGCCCGAGAACAGGCTCTCCTCCTCGGCAAGGGTGAAGGCGACATGGTTGGCGGTATGGCCGGGCGTATCGACCGCCGTCAGCGTCCAGCCCGGCCCGGAGACATGGTCGCCATCGCGCATCAGCAGCTCGGGCGCGTAAGCGCGGTCAGCCGCGGCATCGAGCGGGTTCGTCTCGCCCAGCGCCAATTCGCGCGCCGCGCGATGCGGGCCGCAGCCGACAATGCGCGCACCCGTCGCGGCCTTGACGGCGGGGACGGCGGGAGAATGGTCGCGATGGGTGTGGGTGACGACGATGTCGGTCACGGTCTCGCCGGCGACCGCCGCGAGCAGCCGCGCGACATGGGCGGGATCGTCGGGCCCCGGATCGATGATCGCGACCCGGCCGCGCCCGACGATATAGGTGCAGGTGCCGGTGAAGGTCATCGGCCCGCCATTGCCGGCGATGACGCGCCGGACCAGTGGCGAGAGCTCCGCGATCTCGCCCGGCGCGGTCGTGGCCGTCCTGTCGAATTCGATCTCGTCGCTCATGCCGCTGACTCTGCCTCGCCTTGCGATCCGGGCTGCCCATGCGCGCAACGTCCGCGCGCTTGTGAGGCTTTGCCGCATTTCCTATAGACGGGAAAGATGGTCGCGCGGCGCGGCCCTGCTGAACAGGATCCAACGCGGATGGCAGACATGCTCCCCCTTCAAGCTCCCACCCTCGTCAATGCGGCGCTCCCGGCGGTCTCGGGTCCGCGCGCCACGATCGCCCGCAACATCGCGCTCGCCGTCGCCGGCAGCCTGCTGCTGGTGCTCGCCGCCAAGATCAAGGTGCCGTTCTGGCCGGTGCCGATGACGCTGCAGACGCTGGCGGTGCTGGGCCTGGGCGCGGCCTATGGCTCGCGGCTCGGCGCCGCGACGGTTGCTCTCTACATCGCCTATGGCCTGGCCGGCCTGCCGGTCTTCACCAATACGCCCCCGGTCGCGGCGGGCCCGCTCTACCTGATGGGGCCGACCGGCGGCTTCCTCATCGGCTTCGTTCTGGCGGCGGCCGTCGCAGGCTGGGCTGCGGCGCGCGGCGCCTCCCTGACCCGTCTCGTCCTCGGCCTGCTCACGGCCGAGGCGCTGATGCTGGGCCTGGGCTGCCTGTGGCTGGCGCTCGGCGCGCAGATGGCTGGCGGCGCCACAGGCGTCGGTTTCGCCAAGGCGTTCGCCTTCGGCGTTCAGCCCTTCCTGCTCGGCGATGCGCTCAAGGTCGCGCTGGCGGCCTGTTTTGTCGGCACCGGCTGGTCGATGCTCCAGCGTCGCGGCTGAACCGCACGTAGCAACGCAATGCGAAGGCCGGGGGAAACCCCGGCCTTTTTTCATGTCGTGATGTCGAGGATCTGATCCGGAGCGCTCAACCGGCCGGGCGCGAATCGCCGCAGCTCTTGGGCATGTTGAACGGCCGCAACGGCTCGCCGCATTTGTCGCAGGCTGCCAGCATGGTCGCCAGGCCGAGAATGCCGATGATCTGGAAGAGACGCTTACGCTTCATGATGTCGAGACCGCTGCTGAATTGGCCCGCAGCCTACAGGGCCTGAACGCGCTTCGCCATCGCGGAAATGCGCGTAGGCCACTTCGGCGGCCGTGCGGTGCCGGACGTGACAGGAAAAGCTCGATGTTGCCTGGATCACTGTCGGGGCGCGCCGATCGGGATGCGCTAACCCCTTGAAACCAATGGTCGGAGTGGCAGGATTTGAACCTGCGACCCCCTCGTCCCGAACGAGGTGCTCTACCAGGCTGAGCCACACTCCGATCAACTGGTGCCGGGCTTATAGCCAGCGTGGAGCGCGGGCGCAACAGCATCAGAGGCATTGTGATGCCGATTTCTGCAAAGAGATATTCTGCGGCCCCGCGAATGGTTGCGCGCGGCTGCGCCGCGTTCTAGAAGGCGCGGCACGTTGGGGCGTCGCCAAGTGGTAAGGCAGCGGTTTTTGGTACCGCCATTCGGAGGTTCGAATCCTCCCGCCCCAGCCAATTCCCCGCAAAACCTCCAAATCGGTCGCCGAAGTCAAACTGATCGCGATTCAGTGGCGGCTCCGGATGGCGCAGGGCGATCCTGCGCCGCATCAGCCGCCACGCGCGTGGAAAAATCCAGTTTCGGCAGGGTGATCGTTACCCGCAGGCCGCCTTCGGGGCGATTCGCCAATGTGATCTCGCCACCATGCGAGGCGATGACGGCGCGGGCGATCGTCAGGCCCAGCCCGGAGCCACCGGTTTCGCGGCCGCGCGATTCCTCCAATCGCACGAAGGGCTGGAAGACGCGCTCCATCTGCGCCTCGGGAATGCCGGGGCCGTCATCCTCGAACGTGATCGTGAACCGGGTCGGCGTCTCCGCGATCACGACGACGGCGCTGTCGCCGTATTTCACCGCATTGCCGACGATGTTCCAGAAGGCCCGCTTCAGGGCGAGCAAGCGGCCGAGCACGCGGCCATGGGCGCGCGCATCGAGCGTGATCCGGCGGCCCTGATCGGCCTCGTCATCGACGATGGTTTCCAGCACCGAGACGATGTCGATCGGGCGGGCAGCCTCGCTCGTGTCACCACCGCGCAGGAATTCCAGCGTCGAGTCGATCATCCCCTCCATCTCGGAAAGGTCGGCGTCGACGAGATCGCGCGTCGCCTCGTCCTCGAGCAATTCGGAGCGCAGGCGCAAACGCGTGATCGGCGTGCGCAGATCATGCGAGACGGCGGCGAGCGCCTGGGTGCGCTCGGCGACGAGGCGCTGAATGCGCTCGCGCATGGTGTTGAAGGCACGCGCGGCGCGACGGACCTCGGCCGGACCGGATTCATCGAGCGGCTGAGGCCTCTGGTCGAGGCTGAAGCGCTCGGCCGCGATGGCGAGATCGCGCAAGGGCCGCGTCGCCCAGCGCAGCAGCAGCACGGCGACGACGATGATGCCGATGCCGAGGCAGATCATGACGGTCATCAGCCCGTCATCGCCATGCTGCGCCGCGCCTGCCGTCGACGAGAAATTCACCCAGGAGCCATCCTCGAGCCGGACCGAGACCAGCATCATGTGGCGATAGGCCTCGGCCTCGCCCGAACGGAGCGCGCCGTCATCGGCGAAGCCAAGGCGGAAGGATTCGGCTGCGAGATCAGGCACGAGCTCCTTGAGCCGGGCTTCCATCGCCTTCGTGCGCTCGGTCGCCGGCGCCGTGCCCAGAACGAGGCTGACCTTGCTCCAATGCACCTCGAGGCTCGCGCTCGACAGGTCATGGGCGACGCGGTCGCGCTCCGGCTCCTGCGGAATGCTGGCGATGGCGCGCTTGATCGAAACGATGCGCTCGGCGAGGCCGCGCGCGCTCTGCTGCGTCGCCTGGCTCTCGACGCCGATATGATAGGCCCAGTAGCCGGCGAGATGGAAAGCCAGCAGCGCCACGACAAGGACCAGGATGGCCCGGCTCGCCACCGTGTCGGGCAGACCCCGTTTCAGCATGTTCCTCACGCCGGCTGCCCTGCGCGCGACCTGACATCGGGCGTGAAGATATAGCCCGCTCCCCTGACCGTCTTGATCAACTGGCCGCCCTGGGCGTCGGCTTCCAGCTTGCGGCGCAAGCGGCTGATCTGGACGTCGATCGTCCGGTCGAAAGGATCGTCGCTGGTCCTGGCCTTGGCGTATTGCATCAGAACCTCGCGCGAGAGCACGCGGTTGGCATGCTCGACGAAGACGACGAGCAGGTCGAATTCGCCTGTTGAGAGATCGACCAGCGTGCCCGAGGGCGAGACCAGTTCGCGGCGACGCAGATCGACGCTCCAGCCGTCGAAGACCACGAACTGGCTGACTTGGCCGGCATCCGCCTTGCGCGTCGCCCGGGCGCGACGCAGCACGGCGCGCACCCGCGCCAGCAATTCGCGCGGGCTGAACGGCTTGGTGACGTAGTCATCCGCACCGACCTCCAGGCCCAGGATGCGGTCGCTCTCCTCGCTGCGGGCGGTCAGCATCACGATCGGCACCTGCGAGGTGGCGCGGATATCGCCGCAGAGTTCGATGCCGGAACGACCCGGCAGCATCAGATCGAGAATGACGAGATCGATCGCCGTATGCGCCAGGATTTCAAGCATCACGCGGCCATCCGGCGCGCCCGTCACCTGATAGCCGTGACGCTGCAGGAAGCGCGCGACCAGCAGGCGGATCTGCGGGTCGTCATCCACCACCAGGACATGGCCGTGGTCGTCGGCCGCTGCTGTGACGGGTGTCTGATCCAAATCCGGCTATCCCTGCCCTGGCGTCAGCTTCGCATGATCCGCCGGAAGCGAAGAGCTCCCGGCCTCACTTGCAGGATAGCGCTACTCGGCACCGCGCGCGCGGCCGGCATCGCAACAATTTGTAACGGACGCGGGCCGGGGCCGGTTGCTACCCAGAGCCATCGACGCTCAGGACATGCCACCCCGCGATGCGCCCGAGAGCCGGATGATTTCGGATGGGATCACAGAGTGACCCCATCCGAAATCTGAATCCGTCTCTCAATCTTAAGAGTGAGAGCAGGATCAATGCGAAAAACCGGTGCCCACTTTTTCGCTTCCTGCTCCGGACTGCTCCTCATCACTTCGCTCGGACTGGCGCTCGGCGCCTGCTCGGCGGCGCCTGTTCCGGCCTATCTGGCGCGCCCGGCCGATCCCGATATCCGCGTTCCGGCACTGGCCTATCAGAGCGTCAGTGCCGGGTCGGCCACGCTGCGTCCGGCAGAGCCCAAGGACTGGCGCGAACTGAACCGTCAGGTCGGTCCGCGACCATGACGAGAACCGCCTTGCCCATCCCTGCCCCCACCCATGCGAACCGGATTTCCCGCCTCGCCTTGCTGGCCGGCATCGCCGCCCTGCTCGGCGGCTGCGCCAGCTTCTCGCCCGATGGCGGCGTCGGTACGGCGCAAACGATCGCCTTTTCCGAATTGAACAAGGATGTCGTCAAGATCGGTGACGACGCCTCCGCCGGCAGCGCCAAGGCGCGGGTCGACAAGCTTATGAAGGCGCCATTGACGGCTGACAGCGCCGTCCAGATCGCGCTGCTCAACAATCGCGGCCTGCAAGCCGCCTTCAACGAACTCGGCATCGCCGAGGCGCAGATGGTCGCGGCCAGCCTGCCGCCCAATCCGCGCTTCGGCATCTCCAAGCTTTCCGGACGGTTCGAGATCGAGATCGAGCGCCAGGTCGCGGGAAGCCTGCTCGCGCTCGCCACCTTGCCGGCGCGGGCGGAGATCGCGCGTGATCGCTTTGGCGCAGCCCAATTGCGCGCGGCCGAGGCCGTGCTGAAGCTCGCCGCCGAGACGCGGCGGCAATATTATCGCGCTGTCGCAGCCAATGCCCAGGCAGCCTTCTTCCAGGAGGCCAAGGCCTCGTCCGATGCGGCCTCCGAATTGTTCAAACGGCTCGGCGAATCCGGCGGCATCAACAAGCTCAACCAGGCCCGCGAATTCGCCTTCGACGCCGAACTCGGCGCACAGCTCGCGCAAGCCAGGCTGCAGCAGCGCCAGGAGCGCGAACGGCTGGTGCGCCAGCTCGGCCTCTGGGGCGATGACCTCAGGTTCAAGCTGCCCGGAACCTTGCCGGCCCTGCCGCCGCTGAAGACCGTCAAGGCTGTTGAGGCCGAGGCGCTGCGCAAGCGCATCGATGTGCAGGTCGCGCGTGCGGAACTCGATCTCCTCGCCAAGTCGCTGGGATTGACGCAGGCGACCCGCTTCGTCAACGACATCGATCTTCTGGGGCGACGCACCTATGATCGCGGCCGCAGCGTCCTGGCCGATGGCGATGTCGAGCGCGAGGCCAAGCGCAGCCGCACGCTGGAGCTCGAAATCGAGATCCCGCTCTATGATTTCGGCCAGTCGCGCGTCGTCCAGGCCGAGCAGACCTATATGCAGGCCGCCAACAAGCTCGCCGAGAAAGCGGTCAATGTCCGCTCCGAGGCGCGCGAGGCCTACACCGCCTATCGCGGCTCCCATGAGATCGCCCGGCAGTACCAGAGCAATGTGCTGCCCTTGCGCAAGATCATCCAGGACGAGGCGCTGCTGCAGTATAATGGCATGCTGATCGACGTAACCCAGCTCATCGTCGATGCACGCGGCCGCATCCTCTCCAATGTCGCTGCGATCAACGCCCGGCGCGATGTCTGGATCGCGCATACCGACTTCAAGCACGCGATCATCGGCGGCGGGCTCGGCGCAGGCGGCGGCGCCGTCGTCGCCTCGGCCGGCGGCGGCGGCGATGCGCCGGCACACTGACCCTAGAGCCGGATCCGATCAGGTCGGAACGACCTGATCGGTGAATCCGTCTCTCATCAAGAAGTTAGAGCAGGATCAATGCGAAAAACCGGTTCCCACTTTTTCGCATCCTGCTCTAGCGATAGGACATCGACATGACCGCATTGTCACGCAGGGGGTTCATCGGCTCGTCGGGCCTCGTCCTCGCCGGCGCGGCCGCCGTCTCCGGGCGAACCGCCTTCGCCGCGGTGCCGGAAGCGCCGACCATGGCGGAAGCCTCGACGCAGGCGCCGCTCGTCCCGACATCGGGGCCGGACTACCAGCCGGTCGCGACGCTGAACGGCTGGACCTTGCCCTGGCGGATGAAGGAGGGCTGGAAGGAGTTCCATCTCGTCGCCGAGCCGGTCGAGCGCGAGCTGGCGCCCGGCATGAAGGCCTTCCTCTGGGGCTATAACGGCCAGTCGCCGGGACCGACGATCGAGGCGGTCGAGGGCGACAAGGTCCGCATCTTCGTCACCAACAAGCTGCCGGAGAACACCACCGTCCACTGGCACGGCCAGCGCCTGCCCAATGGCATGGACGGCGTCGGCGGCTTGACGCAGCCGCATATCCCGCCCGGCAAGACCTTCGTCTACGAGTTCGAGCTCCGGCGCTCGGGCACCTATATGTACCACCCCCATTCCGACGAGATGGTGCAGATGGCGATGGGCATGATGGGCTTCTTCGTGGTGCATCCGAAGGACCCGGCCTTCCGCCGCGTCGACCGCGACTTCGTCTTCCTGCTCAACGCCTTCGACATCGAGCCCGGCTCCTATGTGCCGAAGGTCAACACCATGCTCGATTTCAACCTGTGGTGCTGGAACAGCCGGGTCTTTCCCGGCATCGACCCTTTCGTCGTCGGCCTCAACGACAAGGTCCGCATCCGCTTCGGCAACCTGACCATGACCAACCACCCGGTCCATATGCATGGCTACGAGTTCAAGGTCTCCTGCACCGATGGCGGCTGGGTCGATCCTGCCGCCGCCTGGCCAGAAGTTTCGGTCGATTGCGCGGTCGGCCAGATGCGTGCCTTCGACTTCGTCGCCGACGAGCCCGGCGACTGGGCCATCCATTGCCACAAATCGCACCATACGATGAACGCCATGGGCCATTCGGTGAAGACCTATATCGGCGTCGGCAAGAAGGACCTGGCCAAGCGGATCGCCAAGATCGCGCCCGGCTACATGCCGATGGGCTCGAACGGCATGGGCGAGATGGGCGGCATGGAAATGCCGCTGCCCGACAACACCTTGCCGATGATGACCGGCTTCGCCCAGTTCGGCCCGGTCGAGATGGGCGGCATGTTCTCGGTGGTGAAGGTGCGCGAGGGGCTGGCGAAGGGCGACTACAAGGACCCCGGTTCGTACAAGAACCCGCAAGGCACCGTCGCCTATGAATATAGGGGCGCAGGCCTGACCGAGGCGCCGCGCGCGCAGCCGCTCGACGCCAAGGCCGTACCCGGCGCCAAGGTCGAGCCGGCGGAGTGGCGGGTCAAGGATCCGCGCAAGCCCAGGCTCGGCCCGGATGGCAAGCCGCTGTCCGCTGCAAAGAACCCGCATTCCAACCACTGACCCGAACCGCCGGACAGGAGCGAACGCATGAAGCCGATGATGCCGATACCGAAACTGGCCGCGCTGGCCCTGCTGCTCTCGGCCGGAGCGGCTCTGGCTGGTCCAGGCGCTGCCGGCCACGGCCATGGTCATGGCGACGAGGCCGCCTATGGCAAGCCCGGCGACCCGAAGAAGCCCGCCCGCCTCATCCAGATCTCGATGGGCGAGCGGGACGGCAAGATGCAGTTCATTCCCGACAAGATCGAGGTGCGCCGCGGCGAGCAGGTCAAATTCCAGCTGCGCAACAATGGCGAACTCGACCATGAACTCGTGCTGGCGACGCTCGAGGAGAATCTGAAGCACGCCATCGAGATGCAGAAGAACCCCGACATGGAGCATGACGACCCCAACGCCAAGCGCCTCGCGCCGAAGAAGACCGGCGAGATCGTCTGGCAGTTCACCAAGGCCGGCGAGTTCGATTTCTCCTGCCTGATCCCCGGTCATCGCGAGGCCGGCATGACCGGCAAGGTCGTCGTCAAGTGACGACTGCTGTTCCGAAACCAACCATGGAGACCATGATGCGCAGACTTCTCACGATCGCCTTCGTCAGCCTCGGCCTTGCCGGGGCGGCGCTTGCGCAGGACGCTCCGCTGGTGAGCGCGACGGTCAAGAAGGTCGATACCGCCCAGGGCAAGATCACCCTCGATCACGGCCCGATCAAGAACCTCGACATGGACGGCATGACGATGGTGTTCAAGGCCGCCGATCCCGCCATGCTCAAGGATGTGAAGGCCGGCCAGAAGGTGATGTTCAGCGCCGACCGGGTCAATGGCCAGATCACGGTGACGAAGCTGCAGAAGGCGAAGTAATACCAACGGGCTTTGGCGGGGACTCCGCCGTCATTCCGGGGCGATCCGAAGGATCGAAGAGGCGTCGCGGCTGTGGCGAAAGGCGCGGGGAACCCTTCTCCTGCATCGAAGTCGGGTATACCCGACTTCGATGCAGGAGAGGGTTCTCTGTCGAGGCTCCATCGCCATTCAAAATGAGAGAGGGTTCCCCGCGCCCGGCCGAAACACCGCAGCGCACAGTCGCGCTCGGGCGCTCGGGCAAGGGCTCGCGGAGTTTCCAAATAGTCCCTAGGCAGGCAGCGTCGCATCCTCGTGGCAGGCGCAGTCGGCTTCTTGCCGCGCCTTGCGCTTGGGCTTGCCGGGCACTGGCGCGAGCGACGCGGCCGGGTCGGCGAGATCGGCAAGGATCGGGCAGTCGGGGCGGCCGTCGCCATGGCAGGTCCGGGCGAGATGCGAGAGCGTGCGCGCCATCGCCTGGAGCTCGGCGATCTTGGTTTCAAGATCCTGGACATGCTTCATCGCGACGCTTTTCACATCGGCGCTGGCGCGGCTCTTGTCGCGCCAGAGCGCCAGCAGTTCGCGCACCTCCTCGATCGAGAAGCCCAGATTCCGCGCCCGCTTGACGAAGCGCAGCGCATGCACGTCCTCATTGGCATAGACGCGGTAATTGGCCTGGGTGCGGATCGGCGCCGTGATCAGCCCGATGCTCTCGTAATAGCGGATCATCTTGGCGGTCACATTCGAGGCCTTGGCGGCTTGTCCGATGTTCATGGCCCGTCTCCTTGCTATCCAAACCTCAAGCGTCACTCGGCCGGCGCGAGTTTCGCTGCGGTGTTTTGCAGCGGCGCCGCGGCTGCGCCACTGCCGAAGCGCCTCAGCCGCAGCGCGTTGGTCAGCACGCTGACGCTCGACAGCGCCATGGCAAAGCCTGCGAACATCGGCGACATCAGGATGCCGAAGGCCGGATAGAGCGCGCCGGCGGCGACCGGGATCAGCACGATGTTGTAGCCGAAGGCCCAGGCCAGATTCTGGCGGATATTGGCGATCGTCGCCTGCGACAGGGCGATCGCCTTGGCGACGCCGTTGAGATCGCCCGACATCAGCACGACATCGGCGCTCTCGATGGCGATGTCGGTCCCCGTGCCGATGGCAAGGCCGACATCGGCCTGGGCCAATGCAGGCGCGTCATTGATGCCGTCGCCGACGAAGGCGACCTTGGCGCCGCCGGCCTGGAGGGTCTTGACGACCTCGGACTTGCCGGTCGGCAGGACTTCCGCCACGACCTCGTCGATGCCGAGCCGTGTGGCGATGGCGTTGGCCGTGCCCTTGTTGTCACCGGTGATCATCACGACGCGCAGGCCGAGCGCGTGCAGCGCGGCGATGGCTGCGGGCGTGGTCTCCTTGATCGGATCGGCGACGGCGATGATCGCGGCGAGCTCGCCGTCGATCGCGGCATAGAGCGGCGTCTTGCCGGCGGCGGCCAATCGCCCGGCCTGATCGGCGAAGGCTGCGAGATCCAGGCCCAGGCGGCGCATCAGGCGGTCGGCGCCGACCTCGACCGCCCGGCCCTCGACCTTGGCCTTGACGCCGAAGCCGGGCTCGGCGGCGAACTCCGCCGGCTCCGCCAGCGCGAACCCGCGCAAACGAGCCGCTGCGACGATCGCCTCGGCGACCGGATGCTCGGAGCGCGCCTCGACCGAAGCGACCAGGCGCAGCACCTCGTCCTCCGCGAAGCCCGGCGCGACCGAAAGGTCGGTCAGTTCGGGCCGCCCCTTGGTCAGCGTGCCGGTCTTGTCCAGCGCCACGATCCTGGCGTCCTTCAGCGATTGCAGCGCCTCGCCCTGGCGGAACAGGATGCCGAGTTCGGCTCCCTTGCCGGTGCCGACCATGATCGAGGTCGGCGTCGCCAGCCCCATCGCACAGGGGCAGGCGATGATCAGGACCGCGACCGCGTTGACCAGTGCGAAGGCGAAAGCGGGACTTGGACCGAAAGCCAGCCAGGCGGCGAAGGTCAGCAGCGCCAATGCGATAACGGCGGGCACGAACCACATCGTCACCTTGTCGACGAGCGCCTGGATCGGCAGCTTCGAGCCCTGCGCGGCCTCGACGGTGCGCACGATCTGGGCGAGCAGCGTGTCGGCACCGACCTTGCGCGCAATGAAGCGGAACGCGCCGGTGCCGTTCACGGTGCCGCCGGTCACCGTCGCGCCCGGCTCCTTGCGCGCCGGGATCGGCTCGCCGGTGATCATCGCCTCATCGACATAGGAGAGGCCCTCGAGGACCTCGCCATCGACCGGAATACGCTCGCCCGGCCGCACGATGACGACGTCGCCCGGCACCACGGTCTCGATCGCGACATCGATCTCGGCGCCATCGCGCAGCACGCGGGCGGATTTCGCCTGCAGCGACATCAGGCGGCGAATGGCCTCGCTGGTCTGGCCCTTGGCGCGCGCCTCGAACCAGCGCCCGGTCAGGATCAGCGTGACGATGACCGCGCCGGCCTCGAAATAGGTGTAGTCCGTGCCGTCAGGCAGCCAGTCCGGCGCGAAGGTCGCCACGGTCGAGTAGAGATAGGCTGCACTGGTACCCAGCATCACCAGCGAGTTCATGTCGGGCGCGCCGCGCAGCAGCGCCGGCCAACCCTTGCGCAGGAAGCGCAGGCCCGGGCCGAACTGCACGAAGCTCGCGAGCAGGAACGAGATCACCTTGATGTTGAACTCGCCGACCTTCCCCGCCAGAAAATGATGCAGCGTCTCCGAGAGATGCATCCCCATCTCGAAGACGAGCAGTGGCAGGGTGGCGATGGCCGCCGCGATGACGGCACGACGCAGGCCCGTCTGCTCGATCTCACGCGCCTGGCGCTCGCGATCGGCCATGTCGATGCCGGCCTGGATCGGCTCGGCGGCATAGCCGGCGGCCGTCGCCGCAGCCGCGAGCCGGGAGGCGATGTCGGCTCCCCCCAGCACGCGCACGGAAGCCCGTTCGGTCGCCAGATTGACATTGGCATCGAGCACGCCGGGCACGGCCTTCAGCGCCTTCTCGACACGGCCGACGCAGGAGGCGCAGCTCATGCCGGCGACGCTCAGCTCGACCGTGTTCTCGGACGGCTCGTAGCCGGCCTTGCGGATGGCCGCGCCAATAGCTGCCGGATCGACCTTCGCCGAGGACAGGATGACATGGGCCCGTTCGGTCGCGAGATTGACCGCGACCGACTCCACGCCCTCCACGGCCGCGACCGCGCGCTCGACCCGGCCGACACAGGAGGCGCAGCTCATGCCGCCGACAGGAATGTCGAGCTGCGCGCTGCGCCCAGCCGTGGTCTTCAGAACCGTGTCAGTCGCCATGACGTCACTCCAGACTTATCTGGCGAGAGATATGCTCCTTCCCATAATGGGAAGGTCAAGAGCCTCTCGCCAGCCTAGAGCAGGATGCGAAAAAGTGGGCACCGGTTTTTCGCCTTGACCCTGCTCTCCCCCTTAGATGAGAGCCGGATGCCGCAGGCGCATGCGCGGTCGAGGTTTCGCCGCCTCAGGCTGCGCTGACGATTGGGAAACCGCGGATCTGCTCGCCGACTTCGCTCTTGATGGTCAGGCGCGCATGCGTCGCATCCTTGATCTTGCCGCTGGCGATCAGGGTCGCGGGCGCCTGGCCCGGCTCGGTCGTGAGGTTGCGGATCTGGTAGTCCTCGGCGCGCGGGCCGATCGCCTGCACGACCACGCTCTCAGCCGGAGGCGGCGCGACGACGGCCCCGCCTTTCAGGAAACTGATCTCCCAGCGCGTCTCGTCCAGGCGCTTGACCTCGACATCGAGCCCGCCATCGAGGGAGACCAGCGCGCCGCCCTGGCTGCCTAGCTTCGGCGGCAGCACTGCTGCGCCGGGCAGGAGCGACTCGCGGGTATGGAAATGCGTGCCGTGAACCACGCGCATGCGGACGCGATAGGCGCCTTCGACATGGCCGCTCGCCAGCACCGAGGAGGCGTTTCCGCTGGCCGAGATCGCGAGCGGATGAATCCGGCCCTGGGTGTCGATCGCATCGACTTCGACCTCGTTCAGCGGCGGCGCCTTGTAATCGGGCACGCCGGCCTCGCTGAAGACGATTTCCCACTGCCCGGCATCGCGCGCGACGATGTCCACCATCTGACCGTGGCCCATATGGATCGATGCTGGCTGCGACATGTTCGGTCTCCGCTTCATTCGCGCCGGCAGGCCCATCCCGCCGGCTTGGCTATCGCTCCGCGCCAGGGGCGTCGGAGGAATCGGGGCGTCAGAGGAATTTCGTGACCGCCTTGAACTCCTTCAGGAGCTCGCGCGCATCTGTGGGGATGTGGCCGGCCGCCTCTTCCAGGCAGTGGTCGATATGCTCCTGGATCAGGATCTTGCGCGCATTGGCGATGGCGTTTTCGACGGCCTGCAATTGCTGCGCGATCTCCAGACAGGAGCGCACATTCACCACCATCTCGATCGTCGAGCGCAGATGGCCCTCGGCCCGCTTCAACCGGGTGATGATCTCCGGATGGCGGTGATGGTGGATTTTTTCGTGCGGTTCGTTTTTCATATTGATCCTATCCCCCTGGAGGGGTTATAGCCAATCACAACGGCTGGCAAGTGGAAGCTGGATTCAAGCTCTCGCGAGCCTCAGCTGAAAGGCCAGCGCTCTCGCTGGCATGGCTTGAGCTGGATTGATGTCGATGACCGATGCTCCTCATGGCTTGACGCTCGCTTTGCTGCCCGACGAATCCGGCGAGCAGCATAAGGCCGCGCGCCAGTTCTGCCTCGACGTGATCAAGGAATTCTACGGCTTCGACTATCGGGCCGACTGGCATGCCGACCTCGACTCGCTGACGCTGGGGCCGGAGCAATCCTGGTTCAGCGCGCGCAACCGTGGCGCATTCTGGACATTGAGCGCCCCGGACGGGTCGCTGGTTGCGGCGGCCGGCCTGTATTGCCTGACATGGAAGCCGAAGCTGGCCGCAGCCTTCGCGGCGCGTTATCCTGACCCGGAACAGGTCACGCAGCTCGTTCGCGTCTATATCCGCAAGGACCAGCGCGGCCGCCAGATCGGACGCTGGCTCAACGCGCTCGCAGAAGCCGAAGCCAGGCGCCTGGGCTTTGCGACCCTCTATTTGCACGCCAGCGCCGACACGGCGGCGACGATCGGCTTCTGGCGGGGACGCGGTTATGCCGAGATCGCCAGCGACGAGGCCACAACCCATTTCGACAAGAGCTTGTCGAACACAGCAGCTTGATCGGGCAAGCGCCGGCACAGGTCCAGGCGCCTCCCCGGGATCAAGAAGACGAGGACAGGAGGCCAGGAGCCCTCGACCAGAGCCGGTTGGACCGGCCGGTGCGGCGGCGCAGCATCTTGTCCGGATCTGAGGAGCACTGTCGTGCCGTCATTCACCGAACTGCTGGCCCAGGGGGCCAGCAACGCCTGGCTGTTCATCCCGAGCGCGATCCTGCTCGGCGCGCTTCACGGCCTCGAACCCGGCCATTCCAAGACGATGATGGCGGCTTTCATCGTCGCCGTGCGCGGCACCGTGTTCCAGGCCGTGCTGCTCGGGCTCGCCGCGACCTTCTCGCACACGCTGGTTGTCTGGGGAGTGGCTCTGGGCGGCATGTACATCTTCAAGGGCCTCGATCCAGAGACCACGGAGCCCTATTTCCAGCTCGCCTCGGCGGTCATCATCATCGGCATCGCCTCCTGGATGTTCTGGCGAACCTGGCAGGACCAGCAGCGCGCCAAGCAATATGCGCGCGAGGTCGAGGCCTATGAAAAGAACAAGGCCAAGACCGCGCTGTCGCACCGCGTCGATACCGGCCACGGCTTCATGTCGCTGGAGATCCCGCCGGAGAAGCCGGCGCATTTCCGCCTGACCGTCATCAGCGGTGACAAATGGGCCGGCGAATACGTCAAGATCACCACCGAGCGACCCGACGGCACGAGCCAGGTCTTCAGCTTCCTCGACCGCGACGGCTATATGGAATCGGCCGAGACGATCGCCGAACCCTATGATTTCATGGTGCGGCTGAGCCTCGACCATGGCGACCACGAGCATGATTACGACGTCTCGTTCCTCCAGGGCATGGCGGGCGCCGATCCCCTGCACAGCCAGCAGAAGGGCCTCGCCGTCGCCACCGACGGCTATATGGACGCGCATGAGCTCTCCCATGCCAACGACATCCGCAAGCGCTTCACCAATCGCGAGGTGACGACCTGGCAGATCGTCATGTTCGGTTTGACCGGAGGCCTGATCCCCTGCCCGGCTGCGATCACGGTCCTGCTGCTCTGCGTCCAGATCAAGCAGTTCACCCTCGGCGCGGTTCTCGTGCTGTGCTTCTCGATCGGGCTTGCGATCACGCTGGTGACGGTCGGGGCGGTTGCCGCGATCAGCGTCCGGCAGGCGACGAAGCGGGTGAGCTGGCTCTCGACGGTGGCCGGCCGCGCGCCGTATTTCTCCAGCGCGCTGATCGTCCTCGTCGGGCTCTATACCGGCTATCACGGCTGGACGGGACTGCAGGCGCAGCATCAAGCTCCGGCCGCGCAAAGCACGCCAGCCGCCCAGCCTAAGGCAGGCTGAGCGACGCCAGACCGAGCGACGCATTGCATCAGGGGAGCGTCCAGGACGCTCTCCTGATTTTTATCTGGGCCAATACCAACGGCCTTTGATTCCGACTTATGGCTGAGGTTTTGTCGTCATTCCGGGGCGATCCGAAGGATCGAGCCCGGAACCCAGAACCGATGCCGCCGCTTGAAAAGGCGCGGGGAGCCAGCTCGCTTCACGACGACACGCATCGGTTCTGGGTTCCGGGCCCATGGCTGCGCCATGTCCCGGAATGACGGCAGTGAATAACGCCAGCGCTCAGCGCTCAAGGCCGTCAGTATAAGATCACCCGGTCAGGAAGCGGACGCAGCCGCCCGCTGTGCGATATGGCAGCGCACCAGGTACCCGTCCCCGAGCGGAACCAGGTCCGGCGGCTGCGCGTGGCACATCGGCTCGGCCTGGGGGCAGCGCCCATGGAAGCGGCAGCCATGCGGCGGGTTGATCGGGCTCGGCGGCTCCCCGCCCAGCGCGGCGGCGCCATAAAGCCCGTTCTCCTCCAGCATCGAGGCTGCGATCAGGGCCTTGGTGTAGGGGTGGCGGGGCCGCTCGAAAAGCTCGTCGCGCGGCGCCATCTCGACGATCTGGCCGAGATACATCACCGCGATCCGGTCGCAGAGATAGCGCACGACCCGCAGGTCATGCGAGATCATCAGCAGGGTCAGCGAGAAGCGTTTCCTGAGATCGAGCAGCAGGTTCAGGATCTGCGTCCGCATCGAGGCGTCGAGCGCCGAGGTCGGCTCGTCGCAGACCAGAAAGCGCGGCTTCAGGATCAGCGCGCGCGCGATCACGACGCGTTGGAGCTGTCCGCCGGAACACTCGCCGGGTACGCGGTCGTAGAAGCTCTCGTCGAGCCCGACCTCGCGCAGCATCTCCAGCACCATGGCCCGGCGCTGGCCGCGATCGCCCATGCCATGCGCGCTCAGCGGCGCATCGAGGCTGTGGCCGAGCCGCATGCGCGGATCGAGCGCTCCGAACGGATCCTGGAAGACGAGCTGCGCCAACTTCCTGAAATCGAGCAATTCATGGCCGCGCAGCTGCGCCACATCCTTCCCGGCGATCCTGATCGAGCCGCTGTCGGCACCGGTCATCCGAACCAGCAGCCGGGCAATCGTGCTCTTGCCGCAACCGGATTCGCCGACGAGGCCGAGCACCTCGCCCTCGGGAATCGACAGCGAGACATGATCGACCGAATTGACCACGCGCCGGCCGCCCGGCCCCCAGCCGGCGACAGGATAGGTCTTCACGAGATCGTCCACGACCACGAAGTGTGGCGGCTCCCGGTGCAAAGCCCCTTCCCCCTTCGGTGAAGCTTGAGCAAACGATGTCGCGCTCATGCCCTGTGCTCCACGACAGGCATCGCCGGAGCGGCATTGACGTTCCAGCAGCGCGCCTTGTGCTGGCCGCTGCAGCATTGCAGGCTCGGCTCGGCGCTGCAGCAGGCATGCGCGTGCTCGGACGTTGCCGCGACGCTGCAGCGAGGCTGGAAGCGGCAGCCGCTGGCGATGTCGCGTGCCGAGGCTCCGCCACCGGGGATCGAGATCAGCGCGCCGGTCTCGTCCCGCTGCAACAGGGAGCAGCGGATCAGCGCCTTGGTATAGGGGTGACGCGGGGCGTTCAGGACCTCGCGCGTCGGTCCTTCCTCGACGAGGCGTCCGGCATACATCACTGCGACCCGCTCCGAGAGCGCGGCCACCACGGCAAGATCATGCGTGATCAGAAGCACCGCCATGTCGCGCTTGCGGCGCTGCTCGTCGAGCAGGCGCAGGATCTGGGCCTGGACGGTGACGTCGAGCGCCGTGGTCGGCTCGTCGGCGATGAGCAAATCGGGATCGGCGCTGAGCGCGGCCGCGATCATCACGCGTTGCGCCATGCCGCCGGAAAGCTCATGCGCGTAGCAGCGCAGCCGCGTCTCCGGCGCAGGAATGCCGACCTCGCGGAAGAGCGCGACGACCCGCTCCAGCGCGGCCTCGCGGCTGAGACCGCGATGGATGCGCAGGCTTTCGGCGACCTGATCGCCGACGCGGCAGGTCGGATCGAGCATGGCAAGCGGCTGCTGGAAGATCATGCCGATGCGGCCGCCGCGCAGCGCATTGAGGGCGGCGGGCCGCATCGCGCCGACATCGTCGCCACCGAAGTGGACCGAGCCGCCCGTGATCGCAGCCGAGGGCGGCAGCAGCCGCAGCACCGACAAGGCGGTGAGGCTCTTGCCCGAACCGGATTCGCCGACGAGCGCCACGACCTCGCCGCGCCTGATCTCGAGGTCGAGGCCGTCGATGACGGGGCGGGTACCTGTCCCGATCCTGACCCGCAGCCCCTCGATCGCCAGCAGCGGCTCGACGCCGGGCGCAGCCACAGGCTGAAGATTCACGGCTGGACGCATCTCGGTCCCGATGGCGGCTGGTGCGATCATGCCTGGTCTCCCGCCGTCTTGCGCTTGGTCTCCAGGCCCTGGCCGATCCAGGTCACGCTGAGCGCGGTCAGGAAGATCGCGAGCCCCGGACAGATGACGAGCAGCGGCGCGCGCTCGAGATAGGGTTGGGAGCTCGCCATCATCGCCGCCCAGTCGGCATGGGGCGGCTGGACGCCGAGCCCGATGAATGACAGGCCGCCGACGGTGATGAGCTTGTGGCCGAAGCGCAGGAACCCCATCGCAGCCAAAGGCCGGATCGCATTGGGGATGATGTGGCGCAAGATGATGAAGCGGCGCGAGCAGCCCAGGATCTCGGCCGCCCGGATATAGGACTTGGCATTGATCTCGATGGCGAGCCCGCGCGCCAGCCGGGCGAAGGGCGTCCAGCTTACCACCGTCAGCGCCACGATCAGCGTGCCATAGCCCGGCCCCATCAGCGCGATCAGGAAGATCGCCACGACGACATCGGGAAAGGAGATCAAGAGATCGACGATCCGCATCGTCATCTCGTCGACGAGGCCGCCCTGGCGCGCGCTGATCACCCCGATCACCGTGCCGATCACCGCCGACAGGACCAGGGTCACAGCTGCGATGATGATGGCGAAATGGCCGCCGACCAGGAGGCGGCTGAGCTGGTCGCGGCCGAGATGGTCGGTGCCCAGCCAATGCCGGCTGCTCGGCCCCTGCAAGCGCTGCAGCAGGCTCTGTGCGGCAGGATCATAGGGCGTCAGCCAATGCGCGCAGCAGAGCAGCAGCAAGACGATGGCGAACATCACCACGCCGGCGGAGAAGACCCAGTGCCGCTGGCGCGCGAAGCCCAGCGCGCGGCGCATGATGGAGGGGCGCGAGGTAGCCCTGTTCGCGACCTCGAAGAGCGGTGCGGCCATGGCGTCAGGCATGCGCATGGGCCATCCTCACCATCGGATTGAGCACCGCATAGAGAATGTCGGCGAGCGTATTGATCAGCACCGACAAGGCAACGATCGCGACGAAACTCGCCTGCAGCACCGGAACGTCCTTGTTGATCACCGCCTCATAGATCAACCGGCCCATGCCGGGGATGGCGAAGATGACCTCGACCACGACCGAGCCACCCAGCAAGCCGGCAAGCCAGAGCGCGAACAATGTGACCACAGGAATGGCACCGTTGCGCACGCCATGGCGCAGCACCGTCTGCGTCATGCCCAGGCCCCGGCTGCGCGCCGCGGTGATGTAGGGCGCTTGCAGCACGTCGATCATCGCCGCGCGCGTCACGCGGGTGAAATAGGCCAAGGGCCGCAACGCCAGCACCAGTGCCGGGAGCACCAGCGACGACATGCCGTCCCAGCCGGCCGAGGGCAGCCAGCCGAGATAGAGCGCAAACACCAGGATGCCCATTGGCGCCATCCAGTATTCGGGGATCGCGACCAGCGTCTGGGTGATGAAGGTCGCGGCGGTGTCGATGGGCCCGCCCGGCCTCGTCGCCGCCGCCGTGCCCAGCGGCACCGCGATGACGATGGCGATGCCTAGCGCCGACATTGCAAGCGTGATCGAGACGAGCAGCGCGCGGCCGATCTGGTCGATCACCGGAGCGCGGCTGGTGTAGGAATAGCCGAAATCGCCATGCAGCGCCGCGTTGAGCCAGCCGAGATACTGCGCGAGCAAGGAGCGATCGAGCCCAAGCTGATGGCGCAGCGCCTCGACCGCGGCCTGGTCAACCTGGAAATCCGCCACGCGCGAGCGCAGGACCAGCACGGCCGGGTCACCGTCGCTGAGATAGGGGATCAGAAAGGCGAAGACCGACACCACCAGCAATGTCAGCAGGAGAACGGCCAGTCGGCGGGTAACGAAGAGCCACATGGCAGGTTCCTCTCCGCAGCGATGCTAAAAGTCCGGAGCATTGCTCCTGCGAAAAACCGGTGCCCGGCTTTTCGCGCGATGCCCTAGTGTTTGCAGCGGAGGCGTCCGCGAGAATCGCAAACGCCTCCAGCCTTGGCGAAGCGGCAGCTCACTCGAGTGCGAGTTCGGGCGTCAGCGTATACTGATACAGCGGATGGATCTTATAGTTGCGGACCTTCGTGCTGTAGGCGTCGTTGGCGGCCTCGTGGATGACGAAGATGTTCACCGCGTCGTTCTGCAAATCCTGAGCCAGTTCCGCATAAACGGCATAGCGCTTGGCGGGGTCGGCCTCGCCGGCGACCTTGGCGAGCTTTTCGTCGAACTTGGCGTTGCAGTAATGCGACAGGTTGTATCCGCCGCCGCAACCATAGTCCGATTGCAGATATCCCGCAGGATCGGCGACATCGACCAAGTGGCTGCGCGAGAGCAGCGCCAGGTCATACTTGCCCGCGATCATATCAGGCTCCAGCGCCTTGTATTCGGCGACGCGGATATTGGCCTTGACGCCGATCGCATTGAACTGGTCCTGGAGGATCGCCGCGAGATCCTTGAACTCGATCTTCTCGACATAGGCGAAGAGATCGAGCGTCAGCGAGCCCGGTTTGATGCCGGCTTCTGCCAGGAGGGCCTGCGCCTTCTTGGGATCATAGGCGGCAGGCTTGGCGCCCTTGGGAGCCCAGGGCTCGGCCGGTGCGAAGGGGCCGACAGCGGGCTGCACCGAGCCTTCATAGACGCTGGCCGCGATGCCCTGGAGATCGAGCGCCATCTGCAGGGCCCGGCGGACCTTGGGATTGTCGAGCGGCGCCTTCTTGGTGTTGATCAGCAAGGTGCTGGTGCGCGGCGTGGCGATGGTCTCGATCTTGAGGCCTGCGGTCGACTTCAGGGTAGCCAGCGTCGAGGCCGGGACCGCCCCGCCGACATGGGCCTCGCCGGTGCGCACCTGCGTGGCGCGGACATTGGCGTCAGGGATGAACTTGATCTCGACCTCCGCCAGCTTGACCGCCCCGCCCCAGTATTTGTCGTTGCGCTTCAGCGACATGCCTTGCTGGCCGTTGACGCGCGTGATGACGAAGGGGCCGGTGCAGGTGCCGACAGGGTCGATCTTGCCGTCCTTGTAGGCCGCCGGCGAGAGGATGCCGGTATTGGCCGCAGCCAACCGCAGCGGCGTCAGCACGGAGGCGACGGGCGTGGTCACGCGCACCGTATCCTCGTTGATCGCCTCGACCGACTTGATCAGCTTGGGCGAGAACGCGCGGGCCGGCGCGGTGACCTTGAGCACCGCATTGAGCGCGGCAGCGGCGTTTGCCGCCGTCAGCGGCTGGCCGTCCTGAAAGCTGACGCCCTTGCGCAGCGTGAAGTCCCAGGCGTCGGGAGCGGTTTGCGTCCACGAGGTCGCGAGCGCAGGTTTCAGCTTGCCGTCGAAATCGATGCGCGTCAGCATTTCCAGGCAGCCCGCCTTGGACAGCACGTTGGCGTCGTCGGTTTCGAGCGCGAAGCCGGCGCGCGGCGGGAAATTCTCGGCGATGACGAATTTGCCGCCGCTCTGCGCGAAAGCCGCACCCGCAACGCCCAGAGTGTAGAGGAAGGATGCAACAAGCCCTACTCGCGTGATCATGCTGACGACTCCGTTGTTGTTCGCTGTTCCCGTCTCGCCGACTTGCTCTCGCGATATCGAAGGAGCGCCCGCAAAGGTCGCCCGCCGAGTCTGCGATGCAGTCGATCTGATATGTTATAACATTAACGTACGATAGCTCTCCCGCATGTCTTGCCGGGCCGGCCCGCTCGTTTTCGTGGACGGCTCAGTCGTGCGAGCCGTCCGCCTTGTCGCAATTCGAAGCCCAGCCAGGGGCCCCGTATTGTATGGAATTTCCCGCCGACGCCCGAGATTCAGGCAGCGCCTGGCGGATTTCAGGCAGAAGCGCCTGCCAGCAGCGGCGTATAGCCGGCCTTGGTCACAATCGCCTGGATCGCGGCGCTGTCGCTGGCGCCAGTGATGGTGACACGCTTGGAGGCCGGGTCGGCGGTGACGGAGGAACCCGGCAGCGCCTGCTCGATCGCGCCCTTGATCGTGCCGGCGCAGTGGCCGCAGGTCATGTCGTCGACGAGGAGGATCACCGCCTGATCCGGCGTCGCGCCGGTCTCAGTCTTGGTGGGGGCGGCATGCTGGCTGCACGAACACATGAGAAGCGTCCTTTGTGGTTTGGCTGATGGTGAGATCAGGCTGCGCCTTGCCCTGATGGGAAGGTCAAGCGTGTTCCGGCGAAAAATTTCGGTTGGTGGGCGCCGCAGCCTGGGGGCTGTCCTCGCCCTTGAAGAAACCCAGCAACCTCAGCGCGTTGAGCGTGACCAGAACCGTCGCCCCCGTATCCGCCAGGACCGCGATCCAGAGCCCGGTCGCGCCGATGATCGTGGTGACGAGGAAGAGCAGCTTCAACCCGAGCGCGATGACGATGTTCTGGCGGATATTGGCCATGGTCGCGCGCGACAGCCGGATCAGCCTGACGACATCGCCGACGCGGCTCTTCAGCAAGGCGGCATCCGCGGCCTCGATGGCGACATCCGTGCCCGAGCCCATGGCGATGCCGGCATCGGCCGCGGCGAGCGCCGGCGCGTCGTTGATGCCGTCGCCGACCATCACGACATGCCCCGCCTGCCGCAAGGCGCGCACGGCCTCGACCTTTGCCTCGGGCATCATCTCCGCCTGGACCTCGATGCCGAGCTGCCCGCCGATGGCCTCGCCGGTGCGACGATTGTCGCCGGTCAGCATGACCGCGCGCAGGCCGAGCGCCTTGAGCTCCGCGATTGCGGAGCGGGCGTCCGGACGCGGCTCGTCGCGCAGGGCGATCAGGCCGGCGACGCTCTCGCCCTCGAGCACGACCACGACGGTCTTGCCCTGGGCCTCCAACGCCGCGATCCGCTCGGCCATCTCGGTGGGCAGCACCGCCCGCTCGCTCGCGAAGCGCGGCGCGCCGATGAAGATCGGGGTTTCACCCAAGAGCGCTTCCATGCCCTTGCCGGGGATAGCGCGCGTGGCCGAGACCACGAGCCTGGCAGCCCGGTCGTCCTGCGCTCGCGCCACGATGGCCTCCGCCAGCGGGTGGCTGGACTCGCGCTCGACCGCGCCGGCCAAAGCCAGCAGGCGGCCGGCATTGGCAGCGCCCGGCACGATGTCGGTCACGACCGGTCGGCCCCAGGTCAGCGTGCCCGTCTTGTCGAAGGCGACGATCTGGGTGCGGGCCAGCGTCTCGACCACAGCGCCGCCCTTGACCAGCAGGCCTCGCCTGGCCGCCATCGACAGGCTGGAAGCGATCGCAGCCGGCACCGAGATGACCAGCGCGCAGGGGCAGCCGATCAGCAGCAGCGTCAGGCCGCGATAGATCCAGACCGACCACTCCGCACCGGCGAACAGCGGCGGCAACACGGCGACGAGCAGCGACAGGCCGACGATGCAAGGCATATAGATGCGCGAGAAGCGGTCGATGAAGCGCTCGGTCGGAGCCTTGGCGTCCTGCGCCTCCTCGACCAGCGCCACGATACGGGCGATGGTGTTGTCCTCCGGCGCACGCTCGACCTTGATGCGCAGCGCCGCTTCCTGGTTGATCGAGCCGGCGAAGATCGCAGCGCCCGGCTCCTTGCCCTTGGGCACGGATTCGCCGGTGATCGGCGATTCATCGACGCTGGAGAAACCAGCGACCACGCTGCCATCGGCAGGGACACGGTCGCCCGGCCGCACCAGCGCGATCTGCCCGATCCGCAGCGAGGCGGCGGCGACCTCGCGCACGCTGCCGCCCTCATCGAGCAAAGCCGTCTTGGGCACCAGCGCCGCAAGCGCGCGAATGCCGGAGCGCGCCTTGTTGGCGGCAACGCCTTCGAGCACCTCGCCGACGGCGAAGAGGAAGACGACGACGGCCGCCTCCTCGATCGCCCCGATGAAGAGCGCGCCGGCGGCGGCGATCGTCATCAGCATCTCAATGGTGAAGGGAGCACCGGCAAGCGCGGCCATCACGGCCCGCTTGGCGATCGGCGCGACGGCAATCACCGTCGCGAGCGCGAAGACCGCGAAGGAGGCCTGCGGGAAAACCAGACCAACGGCATAGGCAGCGGCCAGAAGCAGGCCGGCCGTGATCGCCACCCTGCCCTTCGACGTGGTCCACCAGCGGCGCGGCCCCTCGGGAGGCGCAACCGGAGCGGCCTCGCTTACGGTCGAGGGCATGGTGAGCAGCGTCGGCTTGTAGCCGAGCCGGTTAAGCTGGGAATCGATCGCCGCGACCCCGGCGCCGTCCGCGGCGAGGCGCAAGGACAAGGTCTCGTTGGTGATCGAGATCTTCAGGTCGCTGACGCCCGGCATCTTTTCCAGAGCCGTCCGGATGGTCGCGGCGCAGCTGCCGCAATCCATGCCGGCGACTTTCCAGCTCAGCGCATCGACCGCGACGACTTCGGCAACCCGATTTTCCGAGGAGCCGGCATGGGCGGCCCTGGCCGGTTGAGCGTGATCGTGGTGATGGTCGTGATCATGCCCGCAAGCAGAATGGTCATGCGCATGCTGCTCGGCGGGCTTGCGAGCCGGCGCAGCATGGTCGTGGCCGCAGCCACACTCGTCCACGGCAGCTGGCGCGGGCGCATGGCTGTGAGCCTTGTGGTCATGCGCGTCGTGATCATGCCCGCAAGCGGAGTGGTCGTGAGCATGCTGTTCAGCAGGCTTTGGAGCCGGCGCGGCATGGTCATGGCCGCAACCGCACTCGTCCACGGCAGCTGGCGCGGGCGCATGGCCAAGAGCGTCGTGATCATGAGCCTTGTGGTCATGAGCGTCATGGTTATGGCCACAAGCGGAGTGGTCGTGAGCATGCTGTTCGGCATGCTTCTGAACCGGCGCAGCGTGGTCATGGCCGCAAGCCGAGTGGTCGTGATGCTCATGGCCAGCATGGTCGTGGCTGCGAACCTCTGCCGGCTTTGCCTTCGCGGCCTGCAATGTCGGCCCGAAGCCCAGCCGCTTCACGCGCGCCTCGATGGCGTCCGCAGTCGTGGTTCCCTCCGCCAAAGCCAGGCTCAGCGTCTCCTTGGTCACGGAAATCTTGATGTCGGAGACGCCCGGCAGCTTTTCGAGCGCCGTCCGGATGGTCGAGGCGCAGCTGCCGCAATCCATGCCATCGACCTTCCAGGTGACGGATTTCGACTGCGATTCCAGTCCCTTGAGGGCTTCCGCGGGCAGCGTCATCAGAGATCTCCTTGACCAGTGATGACGAGCTTAATTGCTCTAGTCACTAGAGGTTCAAGGGGTATTTTGCAGGCTATGCGGGATTTTCTTCGATCGGGAGACGGCGCGATCGCAGGCCCGACTTGAGGCCAACGACCGCTCCATTGCGAGATTGGATCAGAACGCCAACTGCACCTTCATCGCGCGCGAGCGGTCGGCGGCGAGCTCGAAAGCCTCAACCGCCCGCTCGAACGGCAAGGTGGCGCTGATCAGCGGCTTCAGATCGACGAGACCGTTGCTCATCAGATCGACGGCGAGCTGGAACTCTGCGTCAAAGCGGAAGGTGCCGTGCAGGCGCAGTTCCTTGGCGACGATAAGGTTCATCGGCAGGGTCATGTCGCCGCCGAGACCGACCTGCACGATGACGCCGCCAGGACGCATGGCATCGAGAGCGCCGGCCAAGGCGCGGCCATTGCCCGAGGCTTCGAACAGGACGTCGAAGCTGCCCTTGTCGGCGCCATAGGCCGCGAGCGCCTCAGGCTGCGCCGCGATGTTGACGGCCTGCGTGGCACCAAGTGCCCGGGCCGTCACTAGCGGCGCATCCGCAACATCGGTCGCGTGGATCTGGGCCGCTCCACCCAGGCGCGCGACCACGATGCAGAGCGCGCCGATCGGCCCGCAGCCCGTCACCAGCACGCGCTTGCCGAGCAGCGGCCCCGCCTGCTTGCCGGCATGGAGGCAGACGGCGAAGGGCTCGGCCATTGCGGCTTCGCCCATGCTGACAGTGTCGCCGATCGGCACCGCCTGATAGGCGTTGACGGTCAGGCTTTGCCGGAAGCCGCCCTGGGCATGGGGAAAGCGCATCGCACTGCCGATGAACTGCATGTTGAGGCATTCATGGCGCATGCCTTCATGGCAATAGCGGCAGGCATTGCAGGGCTGGCTCGGATTGACCGCGACGCGCATGCCGGGAACGAGATGCGAGACACCCTCGCCGATCTCCTCGATCACGCCGGCGATCTCGTGCCCGAGCGCCATCGGCTGCTTGATCCGCACCGTGCCGAAGCCGCCATGCTGGTAGTAATGCAGATCCGACCCGCAGATGCCGCCGGCAGCGATGCGGATGCGCACTTGGCCGACTTGGGGCGCAACGACGGCTATATCCTCGATCCTGAGATCGCGCGGGGCGTGAATGATGACGCCTTTCATCGGGATGGCCTCCTTCAAGCCGCCAAAGCGAGGCCGGCGCGCAACCGCTCGCCCGTGCTGCGGGAGAACAGCACGGCCTCGGACAGATCCGGCACCACCGAGACCGGATCGCCCGCCTTGAGCTCGCTATACCCTTGCGTGGTGATCATGATCTCGCCTGGCACCGCGCCCTCCTCGTCATGGGCGGTCGCCGCATGGCTCAGCTTGACGGCGACGACCGATTCCGCACCGACATGCTCGACGAGGCTGACCGTGCCGGTGAGCTGGCCCTGCCCGCCGGGTGCAGCCAGCGTCAGCGCGTTGGGCCGGATGCCGAGCAGGACCGGGTCGCGCCCGGCTCCGCGGGCGGCCGCAGCCAAGGCATGCGGCAAGGGCAAGCTCACCTCGCCGAGCATGATCATGCCGCCTTCGATGCGGCCCTCGATCAGGTTCATCGGCGGGGTGCCGATGAAGCGCGCGACATAGGTATTGGCGGGCGAGGTGTAGATCTCGCGCGGCGTGCCGAATTGCTGGATCACGCCGTCGCGCATCAGGGCGATACGCGTGCCCATGGTCATGGCCTCGACCTGATCATGCGTCACATAGACGAAGGTGCCGCCGACGCGCTGGTGCAGCCGCGTGATTTCCGCCCGCATCGCCGAGCGCAGCTTGGCGTCGAGATTGGAGAGCGGCTCGTCCATCAGGAAGACCTCGGGCTGGCGCACCATGGCGCGCCCCAGCGCGACGCGCTGGCGCTGCCCACCCGAGAGCGTGCGCGGGTAGCGGTCGAGCATCTCCGTCAGGGACAGCGTCCGCGCCGTCTTCTCGACGAGTTCGCTGACGGCCGGCGAGCGCTCGATGCGGCGCTTGGCAAGCCCGCCCAGGAGCGGGATGTGGAACCACCATTTGAACTGCCGCATGATCAGCGGGAAGGCGATGTTCCGCCGCACCGTCATATGCGGATAGAGCGCATAGGACTGGAAGACGAAGGCCATGTCGCGGGCGCTGGGCGGCAATTGGTCGACGCGCCGACCGCCGACATGGATTTCACCGCTGGTTGCGGTCTCCAGTCCAGCCAGCATGCGCAGCAGCGTGGACTTGCCGCAGCCGGAGGGCCCAAGCAGCACAAGGAACTCGCCGTCCTCGACCTTCATGTCGATGTCGGAGATCGCGACCTTGTTGCCGAAATGCTTGGCGACGTGGTTGAGCGTGATCGAGGCCATTTATGTTTCTTTCTCAGCCCTTGACGCTGCCGGCGGTCATGCCGGCGACGACATAGCGCTGGACCATCAGGTAAAAGGCGACGGCCGGCAGCGTGTACATCACGCCGATGGCCATGACGGTGTGGATCGGGGTCGAAAGCTCGCCGACGAAGCTGGCGAGGCCGACCGAAGCGGTGCGCAGCTCCTGGCTCAGCACCAGCGTCTGCGCGAAGACGTACTCGTTCCAGCCGTGGAAGAATGCGATCACCGATGCCGCGGCAAGCGTCGGCGCCACCACCGGCAGGACGATGCCGAGCACGATGTCGATGCGCGAGCAGCCGTCGATGCGCGCCGCTTCCTCGATCTCCAGCGGCACGCCGTCGATCGCGCCCTTCAGAATCCAGGTGATGACCGGGACGGTGAAGGCGGCATTGGCGAGGATCAGCCCGCCGAGCGTGTCGAGCAGCAGGAGCTTGGCGAAGATCGCGTAGAGCGGCACCACCAGCATCGCCTCCGGCAGCATCTGCGTGGCGAACAGCACGAAGCCAAGCAGGCCCTTGCCGCGGAATGTGAAGCGCGACAGCGCATAGGCCGGCAGGATCGCCAGCAGGATCGACAATACCATTGTCCCGACCGCGACGATGGCGCTGTTCTTCAGCCAGAGCAGCACGCCCGTCTTGGCAAAGGTCTCGGCGTAGTTGAACGCCTGGCTCGGATCGGGGAGCATCTGCGGCCGGTCGGCGAAGAGGTTCGCCGACGAGGTCAGCGAGGTGACCACCATCCAGTAGATCGGGAACAGCGCGGCGCTGAGCAGCACCATGATCAGCGCCATGCGCACGGCGTGGGAGGCGGGCGTTTTCATCAGCGGCGCCCCTGCGCGCGCTCGGTGCGCTGCGTGTACCAGAAGTAGACGAAGGTCACGACGAGGGCGATCGTGAGACCGATCATGCCGACCGCAGCGGCCTCGCCGAGCTCGCGGGTGACGAAGCCGCGCGTATAGAGTTCGATGACGAGCGTCTTGGTCGCGCCGATCGGCCCGCCCTGCGTCATCACCCAGATCAGGTCGAAGCGGCGCAGCGACCAGATCGTGACGAAGAGCGCGAGCAGCGCGACGGTCGGCTGGATCGTCGGCCAGACGGCGACCTTGAAGACGCTGAGCCGGTCCGCCCCGTCCATCGTCGCCGCTTCCCGCACCTCCTCCGAGACGCCCTGCAGAGCCGCGAGCAGCACGACCGAAGCGAAGGGAAAGATCTGCCAGACCGTGGTGAACAGGATCGCCGGCAGGGCGAGCTTGGGATTGTCGAGCCAGCTCTCATAGCCGATCTCGAAGTCCATCAGCTTCAGGACGTGGTTGAAGATGCCGTACTGCGCGTTGAGCATCCAGGCGAAGATGGTGGCGACGGCCACGGGCGGCGCCGCCCAGGGCACGGTGACGAGGGCTCGCGCCAGCCCGCGCCCGCGGAACGGCCGGTCGAGCAGCAGCGCCGCACCGAGACCCAGCGCGATCGCGCAGACGACGCAGGCGAGCGTATAGAGCGCCGTGATCCAGAGCACCGAGGCGAAATCGCTGGAGGTTGCGAGGTCGCGATAATTGCGCAGGCCGACATAACGGGCATCCTGCGGCGCCAGCAGCGAGGTCTGGGTGAAGCTGAGCACGAATTCGCTCAGCAGCGGATAGCCCTGGAACACCGCCAGATAAAGCGCGACCGGCGCGATGAAGAGATAAGGCGTCCAGCGGTTCTCCCGGTCTCGCCCCCCGCTTCGCGGGGAGCGGCCGGCCATCGCCGTGCCGAGCTTGGCGGCGTCGGTCATGGCTTCACTGCCGCTCGATGCGCTTCAGCGCCAGCGACTGCGCCTCGTCCAGCGTCTTCTGGACATCGGCGTTGCCGACCAGGATCTTCAGCACCTGCTCGACGACAACCTGCTGGATTTCCAGCGTCTTGGTCTCGAAGCCGAGCACGAGTTGCGGCAGCGCGTAGGGTGTCTGCGCATCGTAGACGCCGAGCCACGGCGAACGCTCCAGATCCGCCTTCGGCCGCTCGACCGGGGTCGCGACGCTCGCGGCGCCGAGGATACCCTGCAGCTCGGACTGCGCGGCCTGCTGCAGCATCCAGTTGATGAAGACGCCGCAGGCTTTCTTGTTCTTGGTGTTGGCGTTGACCGACAATGCGGTCAGGATCAGGCCCTGCTGGCGGTTCGGGAAGGGCGAAGGGGCGGCCGCGAACTTCAGGTTCGGGTTCTGCGCGGCGAAGATGCCGGCGACGCCGCCATTGTCGATGTTCATGGCGATCTTGCCTTCCCAGAACATGCGCCGATAGGTCGCCGCATCGGCGCCCTTCGGGATCACGCCGGCATCGTAGACCTGCTTGTAAGCGGTGATGGCCTCGACGACCTTGGGGCTGTTGAGGGTGAGCTGCTTGCCGTCGGCCCAGTTGCCGCCGAAGCCGTAGACGTAGTTCGTCAGGTCCTGCCAGAAGCCGGAACGCTCGGGCATCGTCGCGCGGAAGGCATAGCCGAACTGGCCCTTGCCCGTCGCCTCCTTCGCCGCGGCGAGGAACTCGGGGAAGGTCTTCGGCGGCTCGCCGCCCTTGAGCAGCGCCGGGTTGTAGATGAGCTGGTAGTTGGCCAGCTCGAACACGACGCCGTAGCGCTTGCCCTCGACGTTGAGGAACTTGTCCGGCGCCTGGAAGGTGTACTTGCTCGCATCGACGATGTCGTCGATCGGCAGGATCCGCTTGGCGGGGAGGGCCGCGAAGAAGTCAGTCTGGTCGAAGCGCACGAGGTCCGGCCCGCCACCGCCGCCCATCTGCGTGAAGACGGTATTGGCGAGCTGGGAGAACGGGATCGCGACCGGCTGGACCTCGACCTTGTCCTGCGAGGCGTTGAACTTCTCGATCCAGGCCTTCAGCTTGTCGCCGCGGCCGGCTTCCGCGAAGGTCGCGGCCGCGAAGGTCACGGTCTCCTTGGCCTGCGCGAAGCTGCGCGTCGCGTTCAGGACTGCGGCGCCCGAAGCGGCCTGCAGCAATGTGCGTCTCGAAATCCCAGTCATGGCGTTCCTCCGATAGGCCCCGCAGGGCGAAAGCGCCCGGTTTTCCGGGTCGCGATGGTTGAAGCAGCTCGCTCAGCCGCGGATATTTTGTCTCTCGCCACGTCAAACGGCATTCCAAATGCCGCTGCCCGCCAGATCCATGGCTTCCAGCCGGGATGACAGGCCGCATCTCCAGCCGGCGAAGGTGGGAAGGAGCGCTCGCTCCCCTCGGTGCCCCTGAATTCTCTGCGGGACATGCCGCCTGACTTTCCTCCGCTCCGGAACTTCTTAAGCCTGGTTCCGTCGCGAGCGATGATAGACATATCGTGATATTTTACAATATGAGCCACCCCACCATCATCGCGAAGTGCAGAGCCACGCAGCAATCCAGAGCGCCGTGCCCGGCGTCTCCCTGGATCGCTTCCCTTCGTTCCCGATGACGCTCGAAAACGCCCTAATGCGCGCCGGCGCTGACGAAGTTGCGCAGCTCCGGCGTCTGCGGATCCGCGAACAACGTCTTCGACGGCCCGCTTTCCCAGATCTTGCCCTGGTGCATGAACACCGTCGTGCTCGCCACGGTGCGGGCGAAATTCATTTCATGCGTCACCAGCAGCATGGTCATGCCGCCCTTGGCGAGCTTCTCCATCACCAGCAGCACCTCGCCCGTCAGCTCCGGGTCGAGCGCCGAGGTGACCTCGTCGAACAGCATCACCTTCGGGCGCATCGCCAGCGAACGGGCGATGGCGACGCGCTGCTGCTGCCCGCCCGAGAGATTGTCGGGATAGCTGTCGAACTTCTCGGAGAGGCCGACCTGCGCCAGCACGTCGCGCGCCAGCGTCGTCGCCTCGGCCGTCGAGACGCCCTGGGTGATGCGCGGCGAGAGCATGATGTTCTGCCCGACAGTCAGATGCGGAAAGAGGTTGTAGCTCTGGAAGACGATGCCGACATCCTTGCGCAATTCGCGCAGGCGCTTGGGATCCTGGTCGACGGTATGGCCGGCGACCTCGATGCGGCCGGCCTGGAAGACCTCGAGCCCGTTGATGCAGCGCAGCAGCGTGCTCTTGCCCGAGCCGGAGCGGCCGATGATCGCAACGACCTGGCCTGTGTCGACGTTGAGCGAGACGCCCTTCAGGACCTCGAGCGCGCCGAATTTCTTGTAGACGTCGTCAATGACTACGGCTGGCATTCATCACCTTTTCGAGATGGCGGCTGAGCCTGGAAAGCGGGAAGCAGATGGCGAAGTAGATCGCTCCCACCAGGGTGAAGATCTGGAAGGCCTGATAGGTCGCATTGTTGACCAGCATGCCGGCGCGCATCAGGTCGACGAAGCCGACGACCTGGACGATCGAGGTGTTCTTCACGAGCTGGACGAGGAAGCCGACCGTCGGTGGCAGCGAGATGCGCGCGGCCTGGGGCAGGATGATGTAGCGGTATTGCTGGCCGCGCGTCAGCGCCAGCGAGGCCGATGCCTCCCATTGCTGGCGCGGCACGGATTCGATCGAGCCACGCCAGATCTCGGCGAGATAGGCGGAGACGTAGATCGCGAGCGAGGCGGAGGCCGCGAAGAAGGGCGGCAATTCGATGCCGATTGCCGAGAGCCCGTAATAGCTCATGAACAGCACCATGAGCACGGGGATGGACTGGATCACCAGGATGTAGCCGGCAGCAAAACGGCGCAGCAGCTTCACCCGCGACAGCCGCATGATGGCAAGAACGCCGCCGAAGATGCCGCCGATGATGAAGGCGATGGCGGTGAGCGCGATCGTCCAGCTCGCGGCGCGGAGGATGAAATAGGCCTCAGGCCAACCGAAGGTCTGCATCAGGCGGCCTCCCCATGCGCTTCGGCGACACGGGCAAGCCCGGAGACCTGGGGGAAGATCCTGCGGCCGAGCCAGTTCAGGAAGAGCTTCAGCGAGAGCGCCAGCACGAGGTAGATCACGGTGACGATGATGTAGGTCTCGAAGCTGCGGAACGTGTCCTGCTCGATGATCGCGGCCGTACCCGAAAGCTCCTGCACCGAGACGAAGGAGCAGATGCTGGAGGCCAGCATCATCAGCACGAACTGGCTCGACAGCGCCGGCCAGACGCGGGCGAAGGCGGGCTGCAGCACGACATATTGGAAGACCTGGCGCCGGCTCATCGCCAGGGCGAGCCCGGCCTCGATCTGCGATTTGTGGATCGAGTCGACGCCGGCGCGGATGATCTCGGTCGCGTAGGCGGCAAGATTGAGCGTCATCGCCAGCATGGAGGCCTCGAGGCCGTTCATGCGGATGCCGATCTGGGGCAAACCGAAGAAGATCATGAAGAGCTGCACCAGGAAGGGCGTGTTGCGCATCAACTCGACATAGGCGTCGACGATGTAGCCGGCCCAGCTGCCTGCGAGACTGCGCAGCGCGCTCATCAGCGTCGCCAGCACGAGGCCGAGCGCGATCGCGACGAAGGACAGCGCGATGGTGAGCATGACCCCGTTCAGGATCATGGGCCATTTGGAAATGACGTCTTGGAAGAGCAACCGCGCGCTCCTTCGGCAGCGATCACGCCGCAATCGGACAAAATCATCCGATGGCGGAAAGCGTGACCGTCAGGAAAAATGGAGCATGGCCTGTGCGAAAACCGGTTCCCGTTTTTCGCGCCGTGCTCCCGAGGTCGAGCTATTCCGGCGCGCTACGCGAGGCAGCGCGCCGATACTCGGATCAAGCGGATCAGAAGGTCGGGAGCGCCGGCAGCGGGCCGCCGACCCACTTCTGCGAGATCGCGTCGAGCTCGCCGTTCTGCTTGACGTAGTAGATGAAGTTGTTGAGCCACTGACGCAGCTCATAGGCGTCCTTGCGCATGGTCATCGAGTTGGGCTGCATGCCGAAGACGAACTTCAGCTCGGTCTCGGTCTCGCCGCGCGCCTTCATGGCCGCGTTGGCCTGGGCGTCGGGACCGGCGATCGCCTCGACCTGGCCGGAGAACAGCGCCTGCATGGTGGTGGCGTCGTCCTCGAAGCGCAGGATGGTGAGGTTCAACTCCTTCTCACGGCTGGTGAATTCGCGCTCGACGCTCGAGCCGCGGTTGACGCCGACCTTCTTGCCCTTGAGGTCGTTCCAGGTCTTGATGACGACGTTCTTCTTGGCGTAGATGCCGGTCTGGAAGGCGCTGTAGGGGATCGAGAACATCACCGCCTTGGCGCGCTCGGGCGTCGGCGCCAACGTGGCGACGAGGAAGTCGACCTTGTTGGCTTCCAGTGCCGGAATGCGGGCCGGCGGGGTCAGCTGCACCATCTCGACCTTGACGCCGAGATATTTGCCGATCAGCGCGATGACATCGGCATCATAGCCGACCGCATTGCCCTGTGAGTCGACGGAGCCATAGGGCGGGGCGCCGATCAGCACGCCGATCTTGACCGAGCCGCGCTTGATGATGTCGGTGATCGTCTGGGCCGAGGCCTGGCTCGCCGCCAGCATGCCGGCGCCGAACGCGAGCAGCGTCCCGGCGACCTTGAGATGTTTCATCAGGTTCATTGGTTGCGTTTCCTTGGGCTTCGCGGATGGGTTTGCTTTTTTGCCCCGGCTTCGTTCGGCCGGTTGCCTGATCGTCAGGTCGCGGAACGTCCTTCTCTCACGACATTCCTGCTCTCACGACATTCTCGAGCGAGGAGCCGGAGAAGCACCGCTTGATGTTGTCAGCCATGGTCTGCTGGCGACGGCGGATGGTTCCGCTGGTCCAGCCGGACATGTGCGGCGTCATTAAAACGTTTGAAAGCTCGTGGAAAGGTTGTTTCGACGGCAAGGTTTCGGCCTGGTCCGGGCCGGGATACTGATACCAAGTGTCGATGATCGCGCCGCCGATCCGACCGCCCTTGAGCGCCTCGAACAGCGCCGTCTCATCGATGGTCGGCCCCCGCCCGACATTGACGATGACAGCGTCAGGCTTCATCGCGGCGAAGGCTGCGGCCCCGACGATGCCCCTGGTCTCCTCGGTCAGCGGCACCGAGACGATGATGGCGTCGGCCGAGCCCCAGAAGGCGTCGAGCCGGTCGAGCGTGAAGGCGCGATCGACGAGATCCGAGGTCGGCACGGCGCTGCGGTTGGCGACGTGGACCTGCATCTCGAAGGCCTTGGCGCGCCTTGCGATCGCCTTGCCGATATGGCCGAAGCCGAGCAGGCCAATGGTCTTGCCCGCGATCTCGCCATGGACCCGCTCGGGAGAGCCGGCCCAATAGGCCCAGTCGCCCCGGCGCAGACGCTGGTCGGCATCGGCGAGCGGAATGCTGCGGGCGAGCAACGCGCTCATCACATATTCGGCGATCGCCTGCTCATGGCCGAAGCAGTTGCAGACGCTCGCCGAGGCCGGGAGCAGACCGAGATCGACCGCATCATAGCCGGCGCCGGGCACATGGAAGAGCTTCAATCGCGCCGGAACCGGCAGGCTGGCGCCGAACTTCGTGCCGATGATGACATCGGCATCGGCATAAGCGCGCTGATCGGCGCCGACGCCGAGGACATCCGGCAGGATGCGGATATCGGCCTGCGGGCCGACGAGATCGGCGAAACCGCTGCTGAAGGAGGCGGCGTTCTCGCCGTGAAAGATGATGCGCATGGGCGGACAGGACTTTTCGCGGTTGAAGGGCTTCTTGCGGTTCAGGCGCCGAGCAGGGGCTCGATGCTGCAATCCAGGAGAGAAGGGTCGATACGGCTCTCCATCTCGTCGAACATGCCGTCGACGAAGGCGATCAGCGCATCCGAGGCCGCGACCGCGCGGTCGACATGCTTGGTGGCGACGGCGTTGAGCACGGCGAGATGGTGGTCGATCGTGCCGTCGAGATTGGTCTTCTCGGCCATATAGCTGTGATGGATGAAGCCGATGCGGCGGAAGATGGTGTGGAGCGGCCGCAACGTGTGCTCCAGGAAGGGCTCGCCGGCGGCGGCCAGCACCATCTGGTCGATGCGGCGGTCGAGCGTGTTGAACTCGGCCAGCGTCAAGCCATCGCGCTTCTCGCGCAGCAAACGCTCCATATGCAGCATCTGGTTGCGGTGCGAAGGTCCGGCACGCTCGGCGGCAAGCCTGATGACGAAGCGCTCGATATCGCGGCGCAGATGCAACAGCACGCGCTCGCGGGCGAGATCGATCGGCGCGATCTGCAGGCCGTGACGCGGGCGGATGATGATCAGCGTGTCGGCGGCGAGACGGTTCACCGCGTGATGGACCGGCGTCCGTCCGAAACCGGTCATGTCCTGGAGATCCTGCATGGCAAGGAAGCGCCCGGGCGCAAGCTCGCACTTCACCAGCAATTCCTCGATGCGGTGATAGGCCAGTTCGAACAGATTGACGCGGTTGCGGCGCGGCGGAGCGCCCGCTTCTCCCACCTCGACCAGGGCCGGCCGGCTCGCGCGCTTGGCCATCTCGCATCTCCTCCGCCGTGGAGCTCGTTCGTGCGGCTCCATCTTGGCATCGACCATAAACATGTTGTGATATTTTACAAGCGCTCCTATGGTCGCCCTGCTTTGACCTGATGCCTCCGCCTGGAGCTATGGTCGACACGACAATCAACCAAGGCGTTCCCCGGCGCGCAAGCCGGCGAAGAACGCCAGTCGCCATGGGAGGCAGGCCTTGAAGATCACCGCCATCGAAACGCTGCGGACGGAAGAGTTCGCCAATGTCCTGTGGGTGCGCGTGCATACCGATGCCGGCGTGATCGGGCTCGGCGAGACGTTCTACGGTGCCGGCGCGGTCGAATCCCATTTGCACGACACGCTTGCCATGCGCCTGCTCGGCAAGAACCCGCTGCATATCGAGGCGCTGCATCGCGAGATGTCGAACCTGCCGATGGCGCAGGCCTCGACTGGCGTCGAATCGCGGGCGACCTCGGCGGTCGACATCGCGCTCTGGGACGTCTTCGGCAAGGTCTGCGGCCAGCCTGTGCACCAGATGCTCGGCGGCCTCTGCCGCGACAAGCAGCGCATCTACAACACCTGCGCCGGCTACAAATATGTCCGCTCGCACAACATCAAGCCGGTCTCGACCTGGAACCTCGGCGAAACCTCCGGCCCCTATGAGGATCTCGACGGCTTCATGAACCGCGCCGATGCGGTGGCCGAGAGCCTGCTGGAAAGCGGCATCACGGCGATGAAGATCTGGCCGTTCGACCCGCCGGCGATCGAGAACCAGGGCCTCTACATCACGCCCGCGCAGATGCGGAAGGCGGTCGAGCCCTTCGAGAAGATCCGCAAGGCCGTCGGCGACAAGATCGAGATCATGGTCGAGTTCCACTCGCTCTGGAACCTGCCGACCGCGATCAAGATCGCCCGCGAGCTCGAGCAGTACAGCCCGACCTGGTACGAGGATCCGATCCGGATGAACTCGCCGCAGGCGCTGGCCGAATACGCCCGCTCGACGACGGTCTCGGTCTGCGCCAGCGAGACCCTGGGCTCGCGCTTCCCCTATAAGGACATGCTCGACCGCGATGCCATGCACATCGTCATGGCCGATCTGTGCTGGACCGGCGGCCTGACCGAGGGGCGCAAGATCGCGGCGATGGCGGAAACCTATCACCGCCCCTTCGCGCCGCATGACTGCATCGGCCCGGTCGGCTTCATCGCCGCCATCCACGCCTCCTTCAGCCAGCCCAACACGCTGATCCAGGAATCGGTGCGCGCCTTCTACACCGGCTGGTACAATGAGCTCGTCACCACCATGCCGGTGATCAAGGACGGCTATGTCCTGCCGATGGAAGGTCCGGGGCTGGGCGTCGAACTCCTGCCCGCCGTCTTCGAGCGTTCGGACCTCACCGTCCGCCGCACCAGCCTCTGATGGGGCCCAGATGAGCAATCCCCTCTTCGACCTCACCGGTAAGACCGCTCTCGTCACTGGCTCGTCGCGCGGGCTCGGTCGCGCCATGGCGGAAGGGCTGGCCGTCGCCGGCGCCCGCATCCTGATCAACGGCACGGATCCGGTTCGTGTAGCGGAAACCGTGGCGGAGTTTCGTACGCTCGGCCATCAGGCCGAACCGGCCCCCTTCAATGTCACCGACGAGGCCGAAATCCTGCGCGCCTTCGAGGTCTTCGACACAGCGGGCATCGCGATCGACATCCTCGTCAACAATGCCGGCATCCAGTTCCGCAAGCCGATGGTCGAGATCGCCACGGCCGACTGGCAGCGCGTGATCGACACCAACCTGACCTCGGCCTTCATGATCGGGCGCGAGGCGGCCAAGCGGATGATCGCACGCGGCCACGGCAAGGTCATCAATATCGGCTCGCTGACCAGCGAGCTCGCCCGCGCCACGGTCGCGCCCTATACGGTCGCCAAGGGCGGCATCAAGATGCTGACCAGGGCCATGGCGGCGGAATGGGCCGAGCACGGCATCCAGGCCAATGCGATCGGGCCCGGCTACATGATCACCGACATGAACCAGGCATTGATCGACAATCCGAGCTTCGACGCCTGGGTCAAGGGCCGCACGCCGGCCAGGCGCTGGGGCAAGCCCGGAGAGCTTGTCGGCACCGCCGTGTTCCTGGCCTCCGATGCCTCGAACTATGTCAACGGCCAGATCATCTATGTCGATGGCGGGATGTCGTCGGTCCTCTAGTTAGAGGCTATGGCGCGCCGAGCATCATCTGTCCGAGCGCGCGGGCGGTCGCGCTCTGCTCCTCCGGCGAGAGCGCGCTGAGCAATCTGCGCTCCGTCTCGGCATGGTCGCGCATCGCCGGCTCGACCAGCCGGCGGCCCGCTTCGGTCAATTCGACGATGACGCCGCGCCCATCGGTCTCGTCGGCCATGCGGCGGATATGGCCGGCCTTCTCGAGCTTGCGCAGCAGGTTCGACAAGCCGCCCGAGGTCAGGATCAGCGAGTCGAGCAGGGCCTTGGGCGACATCCGATAGGGCGCTCCCTCGACGCGCAAGGTCGCGAGCACGGCGAAGGCGGGATATTTCAGGCGGTGCTTGGCCAGCGTGCGGTTGACCGCCGTCAGGAAGACCTCGTGCAGATGCAGCAGGCGGCCGACCACGGCCTTGCCGGAACAGTCGATCTCGGGGAACTCGCGGCGCCAGCGCTGCATGCCCGCGCCGACGCGATCGTTCTCCCAGAGCGCAACCGGCTCTTCGGTCTCGATGCGTCGCTGGGCGTCGTTGCGCATGCCGATCCTCCTGATCCTGCCTCCAGATCCCGCCCTTCCGACCATGCTACGCGTCGCGCCGCAAGGGCGATTGCAAGGGCTTGAGGCACCCAGAGTATCTTTCATTTATCTTTCTTGAAAGATAAATTGAGCCATGCCATGCTCCCCCTGGAATGGCGGGCGAAAGGCCCTGCCCTTCGCGCCGAGAAGCCGCGGAACAGCGGTTGGCGCCACGCAACAGACGGGGACCTGCAACCATGCGCCACAAGTTCTGCTTCGCGACCGCCACCGCCATCCTCTGCGCCGGCTTCTCGCTCTCCGCCCGGGCCGAGGAGCTCGTCGTCGGTTCCTTCGGCGGGTCCTTCGCCGACAACGTCAAGGCCTGCCATGTCGCCGCCTTCGAGAAGGCGACGGGGGCCACCGTCTCGCTCAAGCTCGGCAATTCATCGCAATTCGCCGCCGCGATCCGCGCGACCGCCGGCAAGCCCGATATGGACATCGTCTATATCGACAATTCGCTGGCCGCCCAGACCCAGGGCGAGAAGCTCAACGAGATCATCGACCGCAAGAAGCTCAAGAACGCCGGCGACGTCATCGCCTCGGCCTGGGGCAAGGACGACGCCTATGTCGTCGCCATGGTGAGCGCGACCGCGCTCGTCTACAATCCAAAGCTGGTCAAGACGCCGCCGACCTCCTGGCTCGACCTCGCCGACCCGGCCTATGCAGGCAAATATGCGATCGGCGACATCAGCGGCACGTCGGGCCTGCACTACCTGCTGGCGCTGAACAAGCTCAAGGGCGGTACGCTGGAGAACATCGATCCCGGCATCGAGGCGATCAAGCCGATCGCGAAGGGCTCGGCCGTGCTCTACACCCAGGCCGACCAGTTGCTCTCCTTGTTCGAGCGCGAAGAGATCGCGATCGCGCCCTGGTATCCCGACCGCGCCGGCGTCGCCATCGACAAGGGCCTGTCGCTCGCCGTCGCCTATCCCAAAGAGGGCGCCGTCGGCATCCTGCCGGCCGTGATCATCCCCAAGGGCACGGCCAAATCGGAGCTGGCGCATAAATTCCTCGACCAGATCCTTTCGGCCGAAGGCCAGGGCTGCTTCTCCGAACGAGCCTATATCGGCGCGGTCAACACCAAGGTGAAGCTCTCCGACAAGCTCCGGAAGATCGTCCCCAATGGCGAGAGCCTGGAGAAGGCCTGGTTCATCGATCCCGAAATCATCGCCAAGAACAGCGCCAACTGGACCCGCCGCTGGCAGCGCGAGGTGGCGCGCTGAGCTTGGCGCGGACAGAGGGGAGCAGCCGGTGAGCGCGCTGAGCTTCGAGCGGCTGGGCAAGTCCTATGGCGAGGCCGAGGTCGTCAGGGAGGTCTCCCTGACGATCGCGGAGGGCGAGTTCGTCTCGCTGCTGGGACCCTCCGGCTGCGGCAAGACCACGATCCTGCGCATGGTCGCAGGGCTTGTCGCACCGAGCCGCGGCCGCATCCTGATCGGCTCCGACGACGTCACGACGCTGCCGCCCAACAAGCGCGGCCTGGGGCTCGTCTTCCAGTCCTACGCGCTGTTTCCCCATCTCACCGTCTTCGAGAACGTCGCTTTCGGTCTGCGCCGCCGCAAGGTCTCCGGCGCGGAGCTCGAGCGGCGGGTCAAGGAAGCCCTCGCCCGCGTCAGGCTGGACGCCTATGGCGAGCGTTTTCCGCGCCAGCTCTCGGGCGGCCAGCAGCAGCGCGTCGCGATTGCACGCGCCATCGCGCCGCAGCCGCGCGTGCTGCTCTTCGACGAGCCCCTCTCCAATCTCGACGCGCAATTGCGCGACGAGATGCAGATCGAATTGAAGCGGCTGCAGCGCGGGCTCGGCATCACCACACTCTTCGTCACCCATGACCAGGGCGAAGCCCTGTCCATGTCGGACCGCGTCTGCGTGATGGCCAAGGGCGTGATGCAGCAATTCGCGACGCCGGAGGACATCTATCACCGGCCCGCCACCAGCTTCGTCGCGAGCTTCATCGGCAAGCCGAACCGGCTCCAGGGTATGGTCGCAACACGCGAGGGCCAGGGCGGCAGCCTGCGGCTCGGAACCGGCCTCACCCTGCAGGCGGCCCATATCGACGCAGCCCTCGGCGCCAAGGTCGATGTGGTCATTCGCCAGGAGGCGATCCGGCTGCGCAGCGGCCAGCCCGAGCCTGATGAGCTGGCCGGCACGATCGCGCTGCGCTCCTTCAGCGGCGCGCGCGTGCAATATGTCGTCAGGCTCGCTGAGGGCGTCGAGCTGATCGCCGAGACCCCATCCAGCGGCCCGGATTCGGCGCTCGACCCGGGCACGCCGGTGTCACTTGTGATCGATGCGGGCTCCGTCTTCGCGATGGCCTCAGAAGGAGCGGCCGCGTGATCGCGCCCCGGCACGGGTTGATGCTGCTGGCGCCGCTCGCGCTGGTGCTGGCGGGCTTCTTCCTGCTGCCCGTGCTGATGATGCTGCCGACGAGCTTTCGCGAATATGCGCCGGGAACGGGCATCGCGCCGGGCATCTGGACGCTCGAAAACTACACCCGCATCGTCACCGATGATTACTATCGCGAGGTGATCTGGCGCACGCTGGGGCTCGGGCTCTTCGTCACGCTCGCCTGCCTGCTGCTCGGCTACCCCCTCGCCTTCCTGATCGCGCGCGGGCCGGAGCGCTGGCGGGTGCCGCTGATCCTGCTCGTGATCTTCCCGATGATGCTCAACCTGGTGGTGCGCTCCTTCGGCTGGATCGCGCTGCTTTCCAATCGCGGGCTCGTCAACAACCTGCTGATCCAGCTCGGGCTGATCGCCACGCCGTTGAAGCTGATGTTCAACCTGACCGGGCTGATGATCGGGCTGACCCATATCTACCTGCCCTTCATGGTGCTGATGCTGGTCGCGGCGATCCGCAACGTGCCACGCGATGTCGAGGCGGCCGCCGCGACGCTGGGCTCCAGCCGCCTGCACGTCTTCGCCGCGGTGACACTGCCGCTCTCGGCGCCGGGCATCCTTGCCGGCTCGATCCTGGTCTTCGTGCTGACGATCAGCGCCTTGGTGACGCCGCGCATGCTGGGCGGCCCGACCTACAAGGTCATGGCGACGCTGATCTATGACGAGTACATGCAGCTTCTCGACTGGCCGAGCGGCTCGGCGCTCTCCTTCGCGCTCACCGCAATGGCGATCGGCGTGATCTGGCTCTCGAGCCGGCTGACCAAGCGCTGGGCGGGCATGGCATGATGGGCGCGAGCGACAGCGACGACCGTCCGGGCTCGGCCGTGACCATGGCGGCCCTCGCCGTCATCGTCTTCCTGCAGGTTCCGGTGATCGTCGTCGTGCTGGCCGCCTTCAGCACGACCTCCTATCTCACCATCCCGCCGCAAGGGCTGACGCTCGCCTGGTTCGGCAAGGTGCTGAGCGATCCGAGCTATCTCTCGGCAATCCGGATGAGCCTGATCCTGGCTTGCGGCTCGACGGCGATCTCGCTCCTGCTCGGGGTCGCGGCCGCCTATGCGCTGTTCCGCAAGGCGCTACCGGGATCGGAGGCGATCACCTCCGTGCTGATGGCGCCGCTCGTCCTGCCGGCGGTCGTGATCGGCGTCGCGCTGCTGCAATATTACAGCCTGACCGGCCTGCGCGGCAGCCTGTTCGGCCTGTTGATGGCCCATGTGGTCATCACCGTGCCCTATATCGTGCGCTCGGCGCTGGCGAGCCTTTCGGGCCTCGACCTCGCGGTCGAGGAGGCCGCGCGCGTGCTCGGCGCGAATGGCGTCGAGGCCTTCCGGCTCGTGACCTTGCCGCTGATCCTGCCGGGCCTCGTGGCCGGCGCGCTCTTCGCCTTCATCACCTCGCTCGACAATGTCCCGGTGACGATCTTCCTGATCAGCGCCAACCAGACGACGCTGCCGGTGCTGATCTTCTCCTCGGTCGAGATGGGGATCGATCCCAGCGTCGCGGCCGTCTCGACGCTGCTCATCGCCGCCACCGGCATCATCCTGCTCATTGCCGAGCGCCGCTTCGGCTTCCACCGCTTCGTCTGAACACGGGTTGAAAAGACCATGCCTCTCACCAGCAAGGGTTTCCCGCTCTTCCTGACCTTCGATCTCGATGCCGAGACGATGTGGACCGGGCGCGACCCGGCCTATGCCAACCGCCCGATCCTGATGTCGCAGGGCGCCTATGGCTGGAAGGTCGGCACCGGCCGCGTGCTCGACCTGCTCGATCGCTACGGCGTCAAGGCGACCTTCTTCGTGCCCGGGCTGATCATCGACCAGCGCGAGGGGCTGATCGAGGAAATCCTGAAGCGAGGCCATGAGCTCGCCCATCACAGCTACAGCCACAAATGGATTTTGAGCCTCACGCCCGAGGAGGAGCGCGAGGAGATGGAGAAGGCGTTCCAGTCGATCCTGCGCGTCAGCGGCAAAGCTCCGCGCGGCTGGCGCTCGCCGGCCGCCGAGATCAGCCCGATCACCATGCCGATGCTGGTCGAATACGGCTTCGACTACTCCTCCAACTTCTTCGACGACGACTCGCCCTATCTGCATGAGGTCGAGGGCAAGCAGACCAGGATCGTCGAACTGCCGTTCCGCTGGGTGCTCGATGACGCGCCCTTCTTCCAATATTCGATCGTGCTGCCCGGCCGCACCATGCAGGCCCCCTCCGCGCTGCTCGAAGCCTGGAAGAGCGAGTTCGACGTGCTCTATGCCGAGGACCGGATGATGATGATCGGCATGCATCCCGAAATGATCGGCCAGCCCTCGCGAATCAAGGTGCTGGAGGGGCTGATCGAGCATGCGCTGAAGCACAAGGATGTCTGGATCGGGCGCTGCGACCAAATGGTCGACGATATGCGGCCCGGTCTCGAGAAGGCCCGGGCGGAGGCCAGGCGATGAGCGGCGCGCTCGCCGGCCGGCGCATCCTGATCACCGGCGCCGCCAAGGGCATCGGGCTTGCGACGACGGAGCGCTTCATCGGCGAAGGCGCGCGCATTGCGGCGCTCGACCGGGACGAGGCGGCACTCGTGGCTCTGGCCGGACGTTTCGACCGCGGGCAACTCCATCCGGCCAAGGCCGATGTCGCCGATCCGGCTTCGGTAGCGGCTGTCGTGGCTGAGAGCGCTGCTGCTCTCGGCGGGCTCGACGGCATCGTCAATGCCGCCGGCATCGATCTCGTCGCCGCGATCGAGGCGATGGCGCACGCCGACTGGAGCCGTGTGCTTGCCGTCAACCTGACCGGGCCGATGCTGGTGATGCAGGCGGCTTACCCTCATCTCAAGGCGGCCGGCGGCGGCACCATCGTCAACGTCTCCTCGGGCGCCGGCCTCTCGCCATTGAAGCACCGCACCGCCTATTGCGCCTCAAAGGCCGGTCTGCAGATGGCGTCCAAGGCGCTCGCCATGGAAGCGGCGGAATTCGGCATTCGCGTCAACACGGTCTGCCCCGGCGCCGTCGAGACCGAATTGTTCCGCTCCGGCATCGATGCATCGCCCGATCCGCAGGTGGCCTATGAGACCGTGCGCGCCCGCTACGCGCTCCAGCGCATCGCCGCGCCCGACGAGATCGCCGCCGCGATCCTGTGGCTGACCTCAGCTGAATCCTCCTACGTCACCGGCACCGCGATCGCCGTCGATGGCGGTCGCACGTTTCATTGAGGATCAAGCCATGACCGCCAGCGCAGGCCGCTTCTCCGGCAAGGTCGTGGCGATCACCGGCGCCGCCCATGGCATCGGCGCAGCCACCGCCCGGCGCTTCCTCGCTGAAGGCGCGCGCGTCGCCGTGATCGACCGCGAAAGCGAGGGTTTCGCGGAGAGCTTTAAGGGCGGCCCGAACGAGCGGTTGCTGACCACGGCGGGCGACTGCACCGACGCCGCCGTGCTCGCCGATTTCCATGCGCGCACGGTCTCCGGCTTCGGGCCGGTCGACATCCTGTTCAACAATGTCGGCCAGAGCGGGCGCGAGCGCGCGGCACAGTTCCATGAATCCGAGGAGGAGGTCTGGCGCTTCGTGCTGGAGGTCTCGCTCTTCACTGCGATGCGGATGTCCCGCCTCGTCGCGCCGGCGATGCGCGAGCGCGGCGGGCGGATCGTCAACATGTCGAGCGACGCGGCCTTCGTCGGCGATGCTGGCCTCGCCGATTATGCCGCTGCCAAGATGGGGATCATCGGCTTTACCCGCGCCCTGGCGCGGGAACTTGCGCCCCATCGCGTCACGGTCAACGCGGTGGCGCCCGGCGCGATCCGCACCCGCGCCCATGACCGGCTGACACCGGCCGTGATCGAAAAGATCAAGGCGACGACGCCGGCCGGCTTCATCGCCGAGCCAGAGGATGTCGCGGGCTGCGTCGCCTTCCTCGCCAGCGAGGACGCCCGCTATGTCACCGGCCAGACGCTGCTGATCGATGGCGGCCGCTGGATGATCTAGGGGGAGCACGAACATGACCGCCATCGCCGATCTGTCCGCCATCAGGCTCGCCGCCGCTGTCCGTGCACGCGAGGTGTCGCCCGTGGAGGCTGTCGATGCGGCGCTCGCCCGTATCGAGGAGCGCCGGGAGCTCAACGCCTTCATGGCGATTTGTGCCGAGCGGGCGCGCAGCGAGGCCAGGGCGGCCGAGGCTGCGATCATGAACGGCACGCCGCTCGGCGCGCTCCACGGCGTTCCCTTCTCCATCAAGGACCTGACCAATTCGGAAGGCGTCGCCACCACACAGGGCTCCGCGCTGTTCGCCGGTACGGTGCCGTCCTCGGATGCTGTCGCAGTCGCCCGGGCGCGGGCTGCAGGCGCGATCCTGATCGGCAAGACGACGACGCCGGAATTCGGGCACAAGCCTTTCACCGAGGGGCCCTTCTTCGGCCGCACGCTCAACCCCTGGAGCCACGCCCACACCTGCGGCGGCTCATCGGGCGGCGCAGCGGTCGCGGTTGCGGCCGGGATGGGGCCGCTGGCGCTCGGCTCCGATGGCGGCGGCTCGATCCGGATTCCGGCAGCCTGCTGCGGCGTCGTCGGCCTCAAGGCGACACTCGGCGCGATCCCGAACCTGCAGGCGCCCGATCTGTTCGGAGCCAACTCCTATGTCGGTCCGATGGCACGCGACGTCGCGGATACCCAGCTGATGTTCGAGGTGCTGGTCGGGCCCGACCGGCGCGACCCTTACGGCCAGGTCCAGGCCTTGCCGCGCCGCATGCTGGGCGAGGCCGAGCGCCCGCGCATCGGCTTCCTGCTGCGCTGCGGCAATGTTCTCGATCCGGAGGTCGAGCGTTCCGTTCTCGCTGCGATGAAGCAGGCCGAGGCGCTTGGCATGATCGTCGAGCCGATCGAGCTCGATCTCGTCTCGCTGGAGCCGCATTTCCTGGTGCTGCTGCGCTCGCTGCTGCTGGCCCGTCTGGGCGGCCATGCGGCGCGCTCACCCGAAAAACTCGACCCGACGCTGATCGCCACGATCGAGGCCGGGCGCGCCTATAGCACCACCGATCTCTGCGAGGCGCAGTTCGCTCGCACGAGCTGCTTCTCGCAAATCCAGGCGATTCTGTCCCGCTTCGACCTTATCGCCTCGCCGACGCTGTCGGCGCCGGCCCTGCCGGTCGGGCTCGATCCGCTCGGCCGCATCGCAATCGCGGGGCGGGACGCCGGCACGATCCGCGGCGCCTGGTATCCCTATACCTTCCCGTTCAATCTGACGGGGCATCCGGCCCTATCGATGCCCTGCGGTCTCTCCGGGGCCGGCCTGCCGATCGGCCTGCAACTCGTCGGGCGCTGGCATGAGGACGGCTATCTGCTCGCTATCGCCGCGCGGCTGGAAACGGCGCTCGGCTTTGCGGCACGCCGGCCAGGCTAGACCATGCCCTTGCCGGCATCCGAGCCGCGCCGCGCCTGGCGCGCCCGCAGGCTCAGGATCGTAGCGAGCGCCAAGCCGATCACCAGGAACGAGACGCCGGTGGTGACGGTGCCGAGCGCGTAGATCTCCGGCGTCGTCACCGTCGAGGTCAGCGCCTGGAGTTCGAGCGGCAAGGTGTTCTTCTCGCCGATGGCCTGCGAGGAGCGCGCGATCTCGTCCCAGGACAGGGTGAAGCCGAAGAGCCCGACGCCGATCAGCGAGGGCAGGATCACCGGCAGGATGACATGCCGGAAGGTCTGCCAGGGCGTAGCACCAAGATCGCGCGCCGCCTCCTCCAACCGGCCGTCGAAGCGGTTGAAGATCGCGAACATGATCAAGAGGCCGAAAGGCAAGGCCCAGGTCAGATGCGCGCCGAGGCCGGAGCTGAAGATGCCCATGGCGGTGGCGTAGCCTTCGGCGATGAAACCCGGCGCATAGGCCTTCACCGCCTCGTCGAAGAGGCGAAATTGAAGGGCGATGCCAAGCGAGGTCACGATCGAGGGCACGATCAGGCTGGCGATGGTGACGTAGAACAGCAGGTTCTGGCCCTTGAAGCGCTTGCGGAAGGCAAGCCCCGCCAGAACCGAGAAGGCCATGGTGATCAGCATCACCGTCAGTCCGAGCTGGAGCGAGCGCCAGAAGGCCGATTTGATGTCGACGATGCCGCCGCCGCTCCAGAGCTTGCCGAACCAGTGCAGCGAGACCCCGTTCATCGGGAAGGTCATGCCGCCGGTCGGCCCCTGGAAGGAAAGCACGAAGATCGCGATCATCGGCCCGTAGAGGAACAGCACGAACAGCCCGAAGAAGGCGGCGAGCCAGTAGAAGGAGGCGGGACGGCCCTCGCCCATGGCTAGAGCTCAAGCGGCCGGTTGAAAACGTCCTCAGCCCTCATCCTGAGGAGGCTGCGTAAGCAGCCGTCTCGAAGGATGGTCGAGGAGGCTCCGAAACCATCTGGAGCATCCTTCGAGACGCGCTCCTGCGGAGCGCTCCTCAGGATGAGGGCTGAGGTATTCAAACAGCTCCCCTTGGCAAGCATGCTGCTCAAAGCTCCTTGCGGATGTCGACGAAGCGGTTCAGCGCCGTGATGATCAGGAGCGTGATCGCCAGCAGGATCACCGCATTGGCGGCCGCAGGCGGGAATTGCAGCGCATTCAATCGCGTCTCGATGATCTTGCCGGCCGAGGCGATCTGCTGGCCGCCCATCACGCCGACGGTGATGAAATCGCCCATCACGATGGTGACGACGAAGATCGAACCGATGACGATGCCGGGCTTGGCGAGCGGGATGACCACGTTCCAGAGCGTCTGCCAGCTGCTGGCGCCGGCGTCATAGGCGGCCTCGAGCAGGCGCTTGTCGATGCGCGCCATCGAATTGAAGATCGGGATCACCATGAAGAAGGTGAACAGGTGCACGAAGGCGAGCACCACCGAGAATTGCGAGAACAGGAGCCACTCGATCGGCTGATTGATCAGGCCCGCATTCATCAGCGCGCTGTTGACCAGCCCGTTGCGGCCGAGCAGCGGCACCCAGGAGATCATCCGGATGACGTTGGAGGTCCAGAAGGGAATCGTGCAGACGAGCGCCAGCGTCATCTGCATCGTCACGGACTGGACGTGGAAGGCGAGAAAATAGGCGATGGTGAAGCCGATCACCAGCGTGATCGCCCAGACGATCAGGCAGAACTTCACCGTCGAGAGGTAGGTCTTCAGGATGGTGCAGAGTTCCGGCAGCTGATCGTAGCAGCCCTCGAAGGTCTCGACATAGGAGCGCGTCGTGAAGCCCGGGATGATCGAATAATCGTTGTAGTCCCAGAACGAGACCATCACGACGAAGAGCAAGGGAATGACGAAGAACAGCGCGAAGACGCCGGCGAAGGGCAAGGCCTGAAGCCAGGCCGGCGGCGCGTAGGCGGTTTTCGTCGCTGGCATTTCGGTCCGTTTCGTCCTGGCTTTACGAGCCCTCATCCTGAGGAGCCGCGCAGCGGCGTCTCGAAGGATGTTCCAGTTTGCGGTGGCAACGCCCTCTGGAGCATCCTTCGAGACGCAGGCTACGCCTGCTCCTCAGGATGAGGGTTGAGGAAGAGAGCGCCCCGCCAGATGCGGGGCGCAGCAGCGTTCACATCACGCCGCGATGAACTCGTTCCACTTGCGGACCATGTAGTCGTTCTCGTCCATCACTGCGTTCCAGCAGGCGACATTGCCCATGCGGTCGTCATAGGAGCCGCCATCGCGCGTGGCGCCGGCCTTCTCCAACAGCGAGCCGTCGGGCGCCTTGATGTCCTTCTCTGCCGGCTTGCCCTCCATCCAATAGGCCCATTCATAGGGCTCCATATTGGCCTTGGCGGTGGAGAGGACGGCGGAATAATAGCCCTGCCGGTTGAGATAGGCGCCGGCCCAGCCGGAGAGGAACCAGTTGACGAACTCATAGGCGAGCTCGGCCTTGCGGCCCGTGACCGATTTCGACAGGCAGAAGCCCGAGGCCCAGGAGCGATAGCCCTCCTTCAGCGGCTGGAAGGTGCAGGCGATGCCCTTGGTGCGCACCGCCGTGACGGCCGGCGACCACATCGACTGGATCACCGTCTCGCCCGAGGCCATCAGGTTGACGCTCTCGTTGAAGTCCTTCCAGAAGGCGCGGAACTGGCCGCTCTTCTTCGCTTCGGTCAGGACCTTCATGGTCAGGTCGATCTCGGCGCGGGTCATGTTGCCCTTGTCGGGATATTTGTAGAGGCCGGCCGCCTCGACCACCATCGCCGCATCCATGATGCCGATCGAGGGGATGTTGAGGATCGAGGCCTTGCCCTTGAATTCCGGGTTCAGGAGCTCCTTCCAGCTCTCGATCGGGCGCTTGATCAGGTCGGGACGGATGCCGAGCGTGTCGGCGTTGTAGACGGTCGGGATCAGCGTCACCCATTGCGTCACGCCAGAGGCGAACTTGGTCGAGTTCGCGCCCTCGACGAACATCACCTTCTTGGGCGCGGTGCCCTGGTCGCCGATGACCTTGCCATTGGGCAGCTGGCCCTTGGTGAAGACCGGCGTGATGTTGTCGAACTCCTTGATCTTGCGGGCGTCCATGCCGAGGATGTTGCCCGACGGCACGAGCTTCTTCAGGCTGAAATATTCGGTGTCGAGCACGTCGAAGGAGTTAGGCTGGGTGATGACGCGCTTGGTCACGTCGTCGGTCGTCGCCGAGATGTATTCGATGGTGATGCCGGTATCGGCCTTGACCTTCTTGGTGATGTCATCGGCCTGGTTCACGGCCGTGCCGAGATAGCGCAGCACCTTGGGCTCTTGCGACCAGACCGCGGGGAAGCCGGTGATCGCGCCCGAACCGGCGGCGACGCCAGCAGCAGCGCCGGCGCCCTTCAGCAGCGTGCGCCGCGAGACGCCTTTCATATCCTTCGTCGTCCTACCCATCACTCTCTCCTCCTCATCGATCTTGCTCGCCGGTCTCGTTGTCAGGCGGCGGCGCCGAGCCGGTGAATGTCGGCCTCGTTCCAGCTTACGGCGACGGTATCGCCGGGGTTGAACGGCTCGGCGTCGAAGGCGGCTTCGCTCAGATTGGCGGTCAACTCCGCGGCGAAATCCGCCGCCAGGCCGATCTGGACATAGGAGCCCTGGTATTCGACATCGCTGACCACCGCGGTACGGGCTGCACCATTCACGGCCTTGGTCAGGCGCAGCTTGTCGGTGCGGATCGCGATCGCGCCACCGGCATCGGCGACGATGTTGTGGCCGCCGATGAAGCGGGCGATGAAGGCGGTCGCCGGCGCGTTGAAGACCTCGCGCGGCGTGCCGGCCTGCTCGATCAGGCCCTGGTTCATCACCACCATGAGATCGGCCAGCGCCATCGCCTCGTCCTCGCCATGGGTGACGTGGATGAAGGTGATGCCAAGCTCCTTCTGCAGCTTCTTCAGTTCGGCACGCATCTTGATGCGCAGGAACGGATCGAGCGCCGAAAGCGGCTCGTCGAGCAGCAGGATCTGCGGCTTGGTGATCAGGGCGCGGGCGAGCGCGACGCGCTGCTGCTGGCCGCCCGAAAGCTGCGCCGGCAGGCGCTCGGCATAGCGCTCCATCGCGACAAGTTCGAGCAGGCGCATCGCCTCCGCCCGGCGCTGCGCCTTCGCGACGCCACGCATCTTTAGGGAGAAGGCGACGTTGTCGACGCAGGAGAGATGCGGAAACAGCGCATAGCTCTGGAACATCATCGCCGTGCCGCGCCTGGCCGGCGGCAGATCGGTGACATTGGTCGGGCCCAGGATGATGTCGCCCTCGCTCACCGCCTCATGGCCGGCGATCATCCGCAAGGTCGAGGACTTGCCGCAGCCGGACGGGCCGAGCAGGCAGCAATAGGTGCCGGCCTTGACGCGCAGATTGATCGCGTCGACCGCAACCGTCGCGCCATAGCGCTTGGTGACCTGAACGAGTTCGAGATCGGAACCGCGCAATCCTGCCTCCTGGTTGGGCATGGGCCCTACAAGGGGCGTGCCAAGGCCAGGACGACGAGAGGATGCGGTGCGAATTGGCCGCCGCCGCATAAAAGCGGCCTAGAATGCCCACAGATTAGGCATTTGCTTATGGAATGGCGGGCCGCGCTTGTTGAGCGGCCCGTCTGTTCAACCTGCTTTCTTGTCTTTGCGGCGATCGCGACAGGATCAGGCGGCGACGAGTGCTCCCAGGACCGTTTTCGGCTCAAGATAGCCTTCAAGGCCGAAGGCGCCGTGCTCGCGCCCGATGCCGGACTGCTTGAACCCACCGAATGGCGCCAGCGGTTCGTGGTGCAGGCCATTGATCAGGACACGCCCGGCGTTGAGCCGCGAGGCGACGGCACGCGCTCGCGCGACGTCGGCGGAGATGACGCAGGCCTGGAGCCCGTAAACCGTGTCGTTGGCGATCGCCACCGCCTCCTCCTCGTCGCGATAGGTGATGATCGAGAGCACAGGCCCGAAGATCTCCTCGCGCGCGATCGTCATGCCGTTATGGACGCCGCTGAACACGGTCGGTTTGACGAAATAGCCGGCCTCGAGCCCTTCGGGCTTGCCTTCGCCACCGATCAGCAGGCGCGCGCCCTCTTCCAACCCGATGCGGATATAGCGCTGCACCCGCTCCCATTGTCGCTGGCTCACCATCGGGCCGATCGCGGTCGCCGGGTCGCGCGGATCCCCGGCCCTGGTCGCGTCGACCGCCTTCCGAGCCAACGCCTCCACCTCCTGAAGCCTGGTTTGCGGCACGAGAATGCGCGTACCGGCGAGGCAGGCCTGCCCGCTATTGACGAAGCCGGCGGCGATCGCGAGCGGCACGGCGATGGCAAGATCGGCATCCTCGAGGACGAGCGTCGGCGACTTTCCGCCCAGCTCCAGCGTCACGCGCTTCATCGTCTCGGCCCCGGCGCGCATGATCGCCTTGCCCACGGCGGTCGAGCCGGTGAAGGAGATCTTGGCGATGTCGGGATGCGCGCTGAGTTCCGCGCCGACGATATCGCCGCGCCCGTTGACGATATTGAAGACGCCGGGCGGCAGTCCCGCCGCGTGCAGAGCCTCGCAAACGACCTGCGTCTGGATCGCGCTCATCTCGCTCGGCTTGATCACGGCGGTGCAGCCCGCCGCGATCGCGGTTGCGAGCTTGTTGCAGATGAAGCCCGCATTGGCGTTCCAGGGCGTGATCAATCCGACGACGCCGACGGGCTCCATCACCACCTCGGCCGCGCCGATCCGGCGAAGCAGCGAGATATCCTTCAGCGTGCTCGCGGCATCGAGAAAGGACTGCGCGGCGTATTTCGCGCCCCAGGAAGCCCGCGCAACCGGCGCGCCATATTCCTCGATCGTCGCCTGCGTGATCGCGTCGAGCCTGGCCATGACCGCCTCGTGCAGGCGCTTCAGCATGGCGATCCGCTCAGCCTTGCTGGTGCGAGACATCGCCGGAAAGGCCCGCCTGGCCGCGGCGATGGCGCGCTGCGTGTCCTCGACATCGCCAAGGCGGACGCGGCCGATGACCGTGCCGGTCGCGGGATTGAACAGGTCGAACAGTTCTTTGCCATGCGGAGCGACAAAGGCGCCGTCGATATAGACCGTGTCGATGATGCGCATGGAGATCTCCAGGGTTCGGCGATGACCGCCTGGAGATAGGAGACTATGATTGGTCGGATAAGCCGCATAAATTTGCACGACATCATGAGAGAATCGAAACAATGTCGCGAAGCGCCCTCAGCGATTTCGAGGCCGTCATCGCCCTGGCGCGGCATGGCCGCTTTCGCGCCGCCGCGACCGAACTCGGCATGTCGCCTTCCGCGCTCAGCCATGCCATCGCCGCGGTCGAGGCACGCCTGGCCTTGCGGCTCTTCAACCGTACGACACGCAGCGTCTCGCTGACGGCGGCCGGCGAGCAGCTCGTCAATCGGATCTCACCCGCCCTGGCAGAGATCCGCGACGCCGTCGACGCCGCCAACAGCCATCGCGAGACGCCGATAGGCACGCTGCGCCTCAACAGCTCGGTCGGCGCGGCACGCCAGATCATGCAGCCGATCGTGTTCGAGTATCTGCGCCGGTATCCGCAGATGAAGATCGACCTCGTCACCGAGGACAAGCTCGTCGACATCGTGGTCGACGGCTTCGACGCCGGCATCCGCCTGGTCGAGGCGCTGCCGCGGGACATGATCGCCGTGCCCTTGGGTCCGGAGCAGCGCATGGTCGTGGTCGCCTCGCCGGCCTATCTCGCTGAGAACCCGCCGCCACGCTCGCCGGCCGACCTCCTCGCGCATCGCTGCATCCGCAGTCGCATGGGAAGCGGCGCAATCTGGCGCTGGGAGTTCGAACGGCGCGGAGAACGGGTCGTCGTCGACGTGCAGGGGCCCCTCACGCTCGATGAGACGGGCCTGATGCTGGAGGCAGCGCGCGCCGGATTCGGCCTGAGCTATCTCGGCGAGTGGAGCGTCGCCGCCGATCTCGCATCCGGGCGGCTTCTGCGCGTGCTCGACGACTGGACGCCGCCCTTCCCCGGCCTGTGCCTGTACTATCCGGGGCGTCGCCATGTCCCAGTGGGGCTTCGTGCACTGATCGATCTCATCAAGGAGAGGCGAGCGCATCCTCCTGGTTGAAAATCCGCGACGTGGCCGCGCAGCAGGATCCGGCGACCATCTTCCACCCCGGACTGGCCGCCATTTTGCTAAGCTGGCCGCAGTCGAGGTTTCGCCTCGCTTTGCAAAATGCCGCTTGATCATGACGGTCTTCCGGCGGACTAAAGCGGAGGCTGCGGCGAGCAAGCCGCAAGCGACCTGATTATCTGGAAGAGGGGATCACCATGGTTTCGCGCAGGGATATCGCCACGGCCATTGGCGCCGCGGCCGTCGGGGTAGCGGCTGCCGGCATCGTCTCGCCGGCTGCGGCCCAGGCGCCGGCAGCCGGAGGCGAGACCGCCTTCGAACGCATCCGCCGGACCAAGAAGCTGCGCATCGGTGCGGTGGCGGGAGCGGCCCCCTATTACAACAAGGATATCGCGACCGGTCAGTGGGGCGGCTTCTATATCGACCTGTCGAAGGCGCTGGCCGAGGAGCTCGAAGTCGAACTCGAGATCCTCGAGACGACCTGGGGCAATTCCGTCCTCGACCTGCAGGCGAACAAGATCGACATCTTCTTCGGCCTCAACCCGACGCCCAAGCGCGCCCTGGTGATCGATTTCTCGGTGCCGGTGTTCAACAACGCCTTCACGATGATCACCAAGAAGGGCCTGGGCAAGAAGACCTGGGACGATTTCAACAATCCCGCCCTCAAGATCACGGTCGATGCCGGCTCCTCTCAGGACCAGGTCGCGACACGACTCTGCTCGAAGGCGCAGATCTCGCGCTTCAAGAGCGTCGACGACGCAGCTGCCGCCATCATGACCGGCCGCGCCGACGCGCAATGCATCGTGATGATGCTGTCGCTGACCATGCTCAAGAAGAACCCGGCGCTCGGCGAACTCGTGGTGCCGACCCCTGTCTTCGCCACGACCTCGAATGCCGGCTTCCGCCGCGAGGCCGACCAGACCTGGCCCAAATATGTCAACACCTGGCTCGAGTTCAATCGCGGGCTCGGCCTGATCCGCAGCGTGATCATCAAGAACATGGAGTCGGTCGGCATCACCGAAGCCGACATGCCCGCCGGCGTCCAGCTCTAAGGGCGGCGCGCCCGGCCTTGCCCGGCAAGGCATCCAACCGAACCGAAGCGTCGTCCCGGGCGTAGCGAAGCGAAGACCCGGGACCCATGCGAGCCCATCCCGCCGAGGCTCAGGCATGGATCCCGGGTCGAGCTGCGGTCGCCCGGGATGACGGCGCGGTTCTCCGGATAGCGTGACATCCGTCACGGTCATCGTTCTTCCTGGACCTCGCCATGTATCAATGGGATTTCGGCTCGCTCTGGAGCTATCGCTGGCTGTTCCTGAACGGCTTGTGGGTCACGGTCGGCTTCACCGTCGCCATCGTCGTGCTCGGGCTGCTCATCGGGCTTGTCGGAGCGCTTGCGAAACTCTCTCCCTTCGCCCCGCTGCGCTGGCTCGCTCTCGCCTATATCGAGGTCTTCCGCTGCACGCCCGTGCTGGTGCAACTGGTCTGGTTCTACTACGCCCTGCCGATCCTCAGCGGCATCGAGATCTCGGCCGTCACGGCCTCGATCCTGGCGCTCTCGCTCTATGGCGGCTCGTTCTATGCCGAGATCATCCGCGGCGGCATCGTCTCGATCGACCCCGGCCAGCCGGAAGCCGCGGCCGCGCTGGGCATGACCCCGTTCCAGTCGATGCGCCGGATCATCCTGCCCCAGGCGCTGAAGCGCATGATCCCGCCGCTGATGAACCAGTCGATCATCCAGTTCAAGAACACCTCGCTGGTCTCGGTCCTGGCAGTGCCGGACCTGCTCTATCAGGGCCAGATCGCGGCGCATGACAGCTATCGGCCGCTGGAGGTCTACAGCGCCGTGGCGATCGCCTATTTCGTGCTTCTCTTCCCGCTCACGATCATCGTGCGCCAGGGCGAGAAGAAGCTGTCCACCAGCGATTGAGGCCAGGCGATGGACACCGCACCCAAGATCGAGACGCCCAAGATCGAGGTCACTGCGCTGCGCAAGCAGTTCGGCGAGCTCGTCGTCCTCAAGGACATCAACCTGAAGGTCGCAGCCGGCAGCGTGGTGGCGCTGATCGGCCCGTCCGGCTCGGGCAAATCGACCCTGCTGCGCTGCATCAACCTGCTGGTGACGCCCGATGGCGGCCGCGTGCGGGTCGGAGAGGACAGCTTCGCCTTCGGGGCCGGCAGCAAGCCACCCGGGACCCGCGAACTGGCCCGCTTCCGCACCAATACCGGCATGGTGTTCCAGCACTTCAACCTGTTTCCGCATATGACGGCGCTCGGCAATGTCATGGAAGCGCCGATCACCGTCCGCGGGAAGCCCAAGGCGCAGGCGCGCGAGCAGGCGCTGGCGCTGCTTGCCAAGGTCGGGCTCGCCGACAAGGTCGATGAATATCCCAGCCGCCTGTCGGGCGGGCAGAAGCAGCGCGTTGCGATTGCACGCGCGCTCGCCATGGAGCCGGAGGTGATGCTGTTCGACGAGGCGACCTCGGCGCTCGACCCCGAGCTCGTCGGCGAGGTCCTGGGCGTGATGCAGAAGCTGGCCGCGGAAGGCATGACGATGGTGATCGTCACCCATGAGATCGCCTTCGCCCGCGAGGTCGCGGACCGCGTCATCTTCATGCGCGACGGCGTGGTCGTCGAGGAAGGACCGGCGCGGCAAGTGATCGACGCGCCGCGCGAACCGGCGACGCAGGCCTTCCTCGGCCATTTCCATCGCGGCGGCGCGGCTCAAGCCCCGGCCGAAAAGGCGCTGTGATGCCCAGCCTCGATCGTGTCTATCTCGTCACCGGCGCGGCGAGCGGAATCGGCCGGGCGACCGCGCAGCTGCTGGCCGGACCCGGTATCGGCCTCATCATACATACCGGCACCAATCGCACCGGTCTCGACGCCGTCGCCGAGACGGCGCGCACCGCCGGAGCCAAGGTCGAGACCATCCTTGGCGACATGGCCGCGCAGGCGACCTGCGATCAGATCGTGGCGCTCGCAGCCGATGGTTTTGGGAAACTCGACGGCCTGATCGCGGTCGCCGGCCATGCCCGCAGGGCCGGCATCATGGATCTGCCCGAGAGCGAGATCGGGCAGGCAATGGACGAATCCGTCGCCGCCCTCATGCGGATGGCCCGCGCAGCACGCCCGCTGCTGCAGGCCAGTGGCAGCGGCCGGATCGTCGCCACCTCGTCCTTCGTCGCCCACGCCCTGCGCACCGATCTCCAGCCCTTCGCCGCGACCGCTGTGAGCCGCGCCGCGCTGGAGACGGTGGTGAAGCTGATGGCGCATGAACTCGCCACTGATGCCATCACCGTCAACGCCGTCGCGCCCGGGTTGATCCGCAAGGACGAAGGCAGGGGCAGCAAGCTCAGCCTGGAGGCGATTGCCCGCATGGAAGCGATCATTCCGCTCGGGCGGCGCGGCCAGCCCGAGGAGGTCGCGCAGGTCATCGCCTTCCTCGCCTCGCCGGCTGCGTCCTATGTCACCGGCCAGATCATACACGTCAATGGAGGGCTCGCATGAGCGGAGCTGTCGTCGAGCGCATCAGGCTCTTCTTCATCGAAAGCCCGATCAAGATGGCCCGGCTCCAGGGCGTCGGGAACGTCAAGGGCACGGTCAAGCGCGTCCTCGTCGAGTTGACCGCAAGCGACGGCGTGGTGGGTTGGGGCGAAGCCGCTCCCTGGGAGGTCTTCACGGGCACGGCGGAAGCCGCGCTGGCGGCGATCGACGTCTATCTGCGCCCGGTGCTGATCGGCCGCCCCGTCAAGCGCGTGCGCGAGACCATGGCCTTGCTCGACCGTGCGCTCGTCGGCCATGCCGAAGCCAAGGTCGCAATCGAGATGGCGCTTCTGGACATCGTCGGCAAGGCCTCGGGCCTTTCCGTCGCCGACCTGCTCGGCGGGCGGGTGCGCGACACGATCCCGCTCTCCTTCTCGATCGCCGATCCGGATTTCGCCGCCGATCTCGAGCGGATGCGCGCCATGGTCCCGGCCGGCAACGTGATCTACAAGGTCAAGACCGGCGTGAAGCCGCATAAGGAGGATCTCGCCCATCTCGAAGCGATGCGCTCCGAATTCGGCGACGCCATCGACCTCCGGCTCGACTACAATCAGGCGCTGCAGCCTTTCGGCGCGATCAAGATCCTGCGCGATGTCGACGCGTTCGCGCCGACCTTCATCGAGCAGCCGGTTCCGCGCGACAATCTCGACGCGATGGCCGCCTTCGTCGCAGCGTTGGACACGCCGATCCTGGCCGATGAAAGCTGTTTCGACGCCCGCGATCTCAATGAGGTGATCCGCCTCAAGGCCGCGAATGCAATCTCGGTCAAGCTGATGAAGGCGGGCGGCCTCCTCAAGGCGCAGGCCATCATGGCGATCGCCGATCAGGCCGGGTTGCCGGGCTATGGCGGCACGCTCTGGGAGGGCGGCATCGGACTTGCCGCCGGCACCCAGCTCATCGCCGCGACGCCCGGCATCTCGCTCGGCTGCGAATTCTACATGCCCCACCATGTCCTGACCGAGGACGTGCTGGAGGAGCGCGTCGCCAACCGCAATGGGCATGTCGTGGTGCCGGACGGACCGGGACTCGGTATCCGCGTCAGCGAAGCCTCGGTGCGGGCCAATGCACGCATCCTGGCCGAGCGCTGAGGCTTTTCATACTGGCGGCCTTCAGCGCTGACCGATGGTGTTATTCTCCGCCGTCATTCCGGAGCACGCCGAAGGCGTGAGCCCGGAACCCAGAACCGATGCACGTCGTCGTGAAGCGAGCCGGCGCCCCGTGCCTTCTCAAGCAGCGGCATCGGTTCTGGGTTCCGGGCTCGATCCTTCGGATCGCCCCGGAATGACGGCTGAGCCTCAGCCGTAAGCGGGGGAACAAAGGCCGTTGGTATCAGTCGACGATGAAGAGCTTGGCGCCCTTGGTCGTGCGCGAGCGATGCGCTTCGGCGCCGTCGGCGACCTGATAGCTCATGCCCGGCGTCAGCACCGAGACGCGGCCATCCTCCAGCGTCGTCTCCAGCTCGCCTTCGAGGCAGAGGATGACGTGGCCCTTGCTGCACCAGTGGTCGGCGACATAGCCCGGCGAATATTCGACGATGCGGACGCGGATCTGATTGTCCTGCGGCCCGAAGAAACGCGTGCGCCAGGTCGCCTCGCCCTCCTCGCCGGCATGGCGGGTCGGCTCGACCTGCGACCAGTCGACCGTGGAAAAGGCGATCTCGGACATCTTCATGGAGGTGGCTTTCTCTTGGACGTGGCTTGCGCTTCAGGTTGAAGGCGGATGCGGCATAGCTCAGGCGACGCTGAGGCCTTCGACGCCGTGCTTGCGGATGAGGTCAGCAATGAAGCCCGAACTTCTGGCGGCCTCGACGAATTTCGTGAGATAGGGGACCGCATCGCCCGTCGCCTTGGGAACGCCGATCGCCTGCTGAACCGCCATGAACCGGCCATCGAGGATGCGTGTACCGGGTGCCCGCGCCACATCGCTGTTGAGCCGCGGCCGCAGGCCTGCGAGCGCATCGAGCTTCTTGTCGCTGAAATCCGCCAATGCCTCGTCCATCGTCGTCGAGCGCACCAGCTCGGCATGGGCGATGTTGCGATCGAGCCAGAGGCCATAGGCGGTGCGGCCAGTGACGGCGATCCGGACGCCTGCCGCATCGACCTCGGCCGGGCTCCGGAAACGCGATTCCACTGGCACGAGATAGGTCGCCTCGATCGCGGCATAGGCCGGCGTGAAGCTGATCACCTCCGCGCGCTGCGGCTCGGCCCCGATCAGGCCGATATCCCATTCGTCGCGCCCTGCGGCATCGGCCAGCAGGCCCGGCGATTCATAGGGCACATAGCGCAGTGCGACGCCAAGCGTGTCGGCAATCGCGCGGGCCATGTCGGGCGAGACGCCGGCAGGGCCGCCATCAGGCGTGCGGCTCGATACCAGCAGGAAATTCGACAGGTTGATGCCGGCGCGCAGCACGCCACCGGGCGCCAGACGCTCGCGCAGCTCTGCCGGCATCGTGCCGATATCGGGGCGGAATGACATGGCGGCGTCCTTTGTCGTGACAGAGCCTTGCGCGAATGCCGCGTAAGGATGCCGCACTGCCAGACACCGGACTACACGATATCCCGGGGCTCGCGCAGCTGCCTGGCGCGCATCCCGGCTATGAGCGTCGCCTCAAGACGCCGCGATCAGCCGAAATGGCAAGCCAGCGCACCAGCCGCCACAGTGCGCAACGGGGGCCGTTCGACCCGACAGATATCGGCCGCCATGGCGCAGCGCGGATGGAAGGCGCAGCCGGGCGGCGGCGCGATCGGGCTCGGCACCTCGCCCGACATCGGCCGGCGCGCGCGATTGGGCTTCTCGACATCGGGAATCGTCTCGAGCAGCAGCCGCGTATAGGGGTGGCGCGGATTGCCGAAGACCTCATCCGCCGGCCCCGTCTCGACGAAGCGACCGAGATACATGATCGCGAGCTGGTCCGACATGTGCCGCACGACCGAGAGGTTGTGGCTGATGAAGAGATAGGTCAGCCCGAACTCCTTCTGGAGTCTGACCATCAGGTTGAGGATCTGCGCCTGCACGGAGACGTCGAGCGCCGAGGTCGGTTCGTCGCAGACCAGGAAATCGGCCTCGGTCGCAAGCGCACGCGCAATCGAGATGCGCTGGCGCTGGCCGCCGGAAAAGGCATGCGGATAGCGGGAAGCATCGGTACGCGACAGGCCGACGATCTCCAGGAGGTCGCCGACGCGCTGCGTGATCGCCGCCTCGTCCTGACGCAGCTTCAATTCACGGATCGGCTCGGCGATGATGTCGCCGACGCGCCAGCGCGGGTTCAGCGAGGCGTAAGGGTCCTGGAAGATCATCTGCACGCGCGGCGGGCCGATCGTGCCGTCGATGCGGGTGATATCGGAGAAATGCAGCGCACCTTCGGTCGGCCGCTGCAGGCCCACCACCATGCGCGCCAGCGTCGATTTCCCGCAGCCGGATTCACCGACGATGCTGAAGGTCGTGCCGCGCTCGACCGTGAAGGAGACGGTCTCGACCGCGCGCAGGATACGGCGCGGCTCGCGCGTCAGCAGGCGCGACAAAGCCGGAGCCGAGACGTCGAAACGGCAGGAGGCATTGGAAACGGTGAGGATGGGGCCGCTCTCACGCATGCGCCGGCTCCATCAGCGGGAAATGGCAGGCGGCGGCATGGGCCGAGACCGGCAGGCCGGGCTTGTGCTCGCGGCAGAACCCGCTTGCGAACCGGCAGCGGGGATTGAAGGAACAGCCGTCCGGAATGGCGTTCAGGCGCGGCATTGCGCCGTCGATCTGGTTGAGGACGGCGTTGCGGGTGTGGACGCTCGGGATCGAGGCCATCAGCCCTGCGGTATAGGGGTGATGCGGCCGGCGCGTGACCTCCGCGACCGGGCCGATCTCGACGATGCGCCCGGCATACATCACCGCGACCCGGTCGGCCGTCTCGGCGATGACGCCCATATCATGCGTCACCAGCATGATCGCCGTGCCGTGCTCGCGGCAAAGGCGCTTCAAGAGCGTCGTGATCTGCGCCTGGATCGAGACGTCGAGCGCCGTGGTCGGTTCGTCAGCGATGATCAGCTTCGGCTCGGCGCAGAGCGCGAGCGCGATCACCACGCGCTGGCGCATGCCGCCGGAAAACTGGTGCGGATACTGGTCGATGCGCGTTTCGGCGGCAGGGATGCCGACCTCCTTCAGGAGATCGAGCGCGCGCTTGCGCGCCTGCGCCTTGCCGACCGGGAGATGCGTCAGGATCGTCTCGACAAGCTGGTCGCCGACGGTCAGCAGCGGATGCAGCGAGGTCAGCGGATCCTGGAAGATCGCGCCGATCTGGCGGCCGCGCAGCTTGCGCATCGGCTCCGGCGGGAGATTGTCGATGCGCAGCCCGTCAAGATGGATCGAGCCGCCGCTGATGCGTCCCGGCGGATCGAGCAGGCCGATCACCGCCGTTCCGGTCAGGGATTTGCCCGCGCCGGATTCGCCGACCACGCCAAGGATTTCGCCGGGCGCGATGTCGAAGGAGACGCCGTCCAGCGCCGTCAACGGGCCAAGGCGGCCATCGAAGACGATGCGGAGATCCCGCACCGAGAGCAGCGGCGAAGCGACGGCGCTCATATCCCCACTCCCGCGCGTTCGACCGGATAGCTCGAGGAGAAGATCTCGCTGGCGGCTGGGTGACCATGGGTGCGCTGCGGATAGCGCGCCATCACGCCTTCGAACTGCGTCTGAGCACGGAGCTTGTCCGCCGCCTCATCGACACCCGGGATCACGCGCTCCTCCATCACGAAGCGTCCGTCGATGATCACGGTCGCGAAATCGCGGCCATGACCGGCGAGCAGCATGGTCTGGATGGGGTCGATGACCTGGCCGAGATGCGGGCGGTCGAGATCGAAGACGGTGATGTCGGCGCGCGCTCCCGGCTGCAGCCGGCCGAGATCGGGACGGCCCAGCGCCTCGGCCCCGCCGATCGTCGCCGCGTCGTAATAGTCCTCACTGCGCACCGCATGGACGCTGCCGGCCATGGTGCGGGCCAGGATCATGCCGACCTGCAGGTTCATGATCATGTCGGGCGGGCTCGTATCCGTGCCCATGGCGAGCTTCACCCCCATCTCGCGATAGCGGCCGAAATGGTCGATGGCGTTGCCGTGCCGGCCTGAGACCAGCGGGCAGTGCACGATCGTGGCGCCGGCATCGCGAATGATCTCGAGGTCGCGGCCGGGGCGTTCGACATGACGGCTGCCCGAGACATAGGTGCCGTGCGGCAGCAGCGAACGCTGGTCGAGGAAGCCGAGGCTCCGCAGCCATTCCGGCGGGCTCATACCGTGCTGGGCCAGGACGAGGTCGTACTCGATCTTCGATTGGCAGCAATGCAGGCGCACCGGGACCTTCAGGGCACGCCCGGCAGCTGCCGTGCGACGCAGCAACTCGGCCGTCGACGTCTCGATCCGGTCGGGCGCCAGCATGGTGCGGATCAGCCCGCCGGCCGCGCCTTCGTTGCGCTCGCAGAAATCGATCGCGGCCTCGAGTTCGGCCAGCCCGCGCGGCTCGTCGTAATGCGTGGTGATGCGGCCATCGGCCTCGACCAATTGATTGCCGGTGCGATAGGCCGGGCCGAGATAGGTGCGCAGGCCAAGCCCGGCAGCTGCTTCCGCCGCATCCTGGAACTCCTCGGGCGTCTCGCCCCAGGCGCGGTAGAACAATGAGGCGATCGGCAGCGCGGTGGTGATGCCGTTGCGGATCAGCGTGGCGAAGGCGTGCTTCTTCTGGAAAGCCAGCTCCTCGCGCGAATACATCTCATAGGGGCCGGCTTCGAGATAGGAGCGCGGCCAGACGCGACCCTTCTTCCAGGCCGGCTGGTTGTCATAGGCCAGGATCGTGGTGTCGAGATCCGAGAGCGCATCGCAATCGACGAAGCCCGGCCCGATCAGCGCATTGCCGTAGTCGATACGGCTGGAAGCCTCGCCGGGAAAACCATGGCCGACGAAGACGATCTCGCCATCCTCGAAGACGATCTCGCCATTCTCATAGAGGCGATGGCGCCCCTGCGCGTGGCCGACGAGCCAGCGCGCGGTGAGCAGGATGCGCCCTTCCGGGCGTTTGGCGGCGCGCAGGCTCACGGCGCGGTCCTGATCGAGACGCCGTCGCGCGCGACGACCTTGCCGCACTTGACGACGCGGCGCCTGGGTGAGCGGGTGACGATCGCTTCCGCGACAGTCTCGCCCGGCAGGATCACGACATCGGCGTTGCTGCCCTCAGTCAGCCCGTAGCCTTCGATCTCCATCACCTTGGCGCCCTCGCTGGTGCAGACGTCGAGCGCCATCCTGAGTTCGTCGTCGCGGCGGAAATTGTTGCGCAGGCCGACGAACATGGCGCGCTCCAGCATGTCGGCATTGCCATAGGGGCCCCAGGTGTCGCGGATGCCGTCATTGCCGGAGCAGACGCGCACGCCGGCTTCGATCAGCTTGCGCACCGGCGGGGCCGGGCGGCTGGCGGGCGCCGTCGTCATGATGGCGATATCGAGTTCGGCGAGCTCAGCGGTCAGCGGATCGACCAGCGCGGCATCGACACCGAGGCAGAAGGCGTGGCTGACCGTGACCTTGCCCTTCATGCCAAGCGCACGCGTCCGCTCGACGATCAGGTCGAAGGAGAACAGCCCCATTTCGCCGGGCTCGTGCAGGTGGATGTCGAGCGGCCTGCCGTATTTCTGGCAGAGCGCGAACACGGCATCGAGATGGCCCTTGGGATCGCGGTCGATGGCGCAAGGGTCGAGCCCGCCGACGATCTCGCAGCCGGCCTTCATCGCCTGGTCCATCAGCTCCAGCGTGCCCGGCCGGCGCAGCAGGCCCGATTGCGGGAAAGCGACGAGCTCGATGTCGACGATGTCGCGATACTCGTCGCGGGTGCGCATAACGCCTTCGACGCCCCACATCCCATGCTCGGTATCGACATCGACATGGCTGCGGATATGGGTCGAGCCCATCAGCGAGGACTGGATGCTCTGCCGGGCCGACTGGCGATAGGGGTCGATGTTCAGGCGCTTCTTGTTCTCGCGCTCGTTGTCGATCTTGTCGAGGAGCCTGGGGCCGACCTCGTTCTTGTACCAGGGCAGGCCCCAGAGGCTCTTGTCGAGATGGGTATGCGCCTCAATGAGGCCGGGGATGACGATCTCGCTGCGACCGTCCTCGACCGGCACACCGGCAGGGGCCTCGATACCCTGCGCGACCCGCGTGATGCGGCCATTCTCGATCAGGATATCGGTGGTGGCGCCGGCATAGGGTCGGACATTGCGGAGCAGGAGTGAGGCGGTCATCGCAGGCGTTCCTCGTCTTGTCTTGTCAGCGAAGTTTCGGGTTCAGCGCGTCGCGCAGCCAGTCGCCCAGCAGGTTGACCGAGAGCACGATCAATCCGAGCTGGAGCGATGGGAAGACGACCAGCCACCAGGAGCCGGAAAAGAGATACTGGTTGCCGATGCGGATCAGCGTGCCCAGCGAGGGCTGGGTGATCGGCATGCCGACGCCCAGAAAGGAGAGCGTCGCCTCCGACAGGATGGCGAGGCCGAGATTCAGCGTTGCCGCCACCATCACCGGGGTGAGCGTGTTGGGCAGGATATGGCGGGCCATGATGCGTGTCGCCGCGACCTTGATGATGCGGGCGGCGAGCACGTATTCCTTGCGCCGCTCGACCATGGTCGAGGCGCGGACCGTGCGGGCATATTGCACCCAGTTGGTCAGCGAGATCGAGACGACGAGCACGACGGCGGCGAAGGGCTCGCGCAGCGCCGGCGGCAGAAGCTCCCGGAAAATGGCGCTGACCAGGATCGCCATCAGCAGCGTCGGGATCGAGAGCACTGTATCGCCGAGCCGCATCAGCAGGTTGTCGATGCGCCCGCCATAATAGCCGGAGACCAGTCCGATGCTGACGCCGAGCGCCATCGAGACGATGACGGCGGCGAGCCCGATGATCAGCGAGACGCGCGTGCCGTAGAGGATGGCCGAGAGCACGTCGCGCCCCTGCGGATCGGTGCCGAGCAGGAAAGGCCACTCGCCATCCCTGGCCCAGATCGGCGGGATCTCGGCCTTGTCGATGAAGATCTGCGAGAGGTCGTACGGATTCTGGACTGCGATCAGCGGGGCCAGCAACGCCGTGGCGATCAGCAGGGCGAGCACGATCGCCGAGAGCCAGGCCGCCGGCGTGCGCCGGAAACTCCAGCCGATATCGCTGTCGAGGAAGCGCCGCAGGCGGCCGGGTTTTGCGGCATCCAGGGCCTTTGCAGACTCAACGGGCATTGGCGGCTCCCGAGATCGCATCCTCGCGCAGGCGCGGATCGACATAGGCGTAGAGCAGGTCGACCAGCGTGTTCAGTGAGACGAAGATGAAGGAGACCACGATCAGATAGGCCGCCATCACCGGGATATCGACGAAGGTCACGGCCTGGACGAAGAGCAGGCCCATGCCCGGCCACTGGAACACCGTCTCGGTCACCAGCGCGAAGGCGATCAGATTGCCGATCTGCAGCCCCGTCACGGTGATCACCGGCATCAGGCAATTGCGCAAGGCGTGGCGGAAGTGGACGGCGCGCAGCGTCAGCCCGCGCGCCCGGGCGAAGCGGATGAAGTCAGTGCGCATCGTCTCCAGCATCTCGGCCCGGACCAATCGCATCACCAGCGTGATCTGGAAGAGCGACAGCGTGATGCCGGGCAGGATCAGCGCCAACCGGCCGGAGGGCGTGAGAAAGCCCGTGCTCCACCAGCCGATCTGCACGACCTGGCCGCGCCCGAAGGCCGGCAGCCATTGCAGCGTCACCGAAAACAGCAGGATGAACAGGATGCCGAGTGCAAAGCTCGGCAGCGAGACGCCGAGCACGGAGATGAATTGCAGGGATTTGGCGAGCCAGCTGTCGCGCTTGATGGCGGTGTAGACGCCCAGCGGAATCCCGACCGCGAGCGAGAGAAACGTCGCCACCAGCACCAGCTCGAAGGTCGCGGGGAAGCGCTCGGAGATCAGCGTGAAGACCTCCTGCTGGTTGCGGTAGGAGATGCCGAAATCACCGTGCAGCGCATTGCCGACGAAGGTCGCGAACTGCAGGACGAAGCCCTTGTCGAGCCCGAGCCTGATCCGCAATTCGTCGCGCTGCGCCTGGCTCGCCTGCTCGTTCAGCATCAGTTCGACGGGATCGCCGACGAAGCGGAAGATCAGGAAGGCGAGGAAGGCGACCGCAAGCATGACGCCGGCCGCGTTCAGGAGGCGTTTGAAGAGGAAGGCCGGCATCGTCGTTCTGCTCCCTAAGCTCCGAGACACCTTCCGTCATTCCGGGGCTTCGCCCAGCGAAGAACCCGGAACCCACGACTGGGTGCCGCGAGCACAAGCGACGATTGCAGCCGCTCGCCCGGTCGTGGGTTCCGGGTTCGCGCCTTGGGCGCGCCCCGGAATGACAGCGACCTCACTTCATCGTCGTCAGCCACAGCCTCGGCTTGTTGTCGGACGCCTGCACGGTGGCTGCCACGGTGTTGCGCATCGCCCAGGCCATCGGCTGCTGGTGCAGCGGGATGAAGAGATGCTCGGCCTTGGCGATCTTCAGCGCCTCCATCATCATCGGAATGCGCTTGCCGTTGTCGAGCTCGACGCCGGCCTTGTCGATCAAGGCATCGATGCGCGGATCGCCCCAATTGCCCCAGTTGAACACGCCGCCCGAACCGCTCTTCGAGCGCATCACCTGGATCAGGATCGAATAGGCGTCGATCATCGGCTCATTGGCCCAGCCGAAGGAGATCACGTCGAACTCGCCCTTGACGCGCTTGGGCGTCTGCTGGCTGCGCGGGCCGAGGCTCAGATTGGGCCGCAAGCCGGCGCGCGACCACATGGAGGCGACCGCCTGGCAGAACTCCTCTTCATTGACGAGACCGTCGCTCTGGCAGTTCATCTGGAAGGAGAAGCCGTTGGGATAGCCCGCCGCCGCCAGCAGCTTCTTGGCGCCATCGAGGTCGAAGGGCAGGCGCACATCCTGCGAGGGCTCATAGCCTGGAATGGCCGGAGCGATCAGGGCGCCGGTGTTGCGCGACAGGCCACGCATGGCGCGCTTCTGGACGGCGTCGATGTCGATGGCGCGATAGAGCGCCTCGCGGACGCGAATATCCTTGAGCGGGTTCTTATCCTTCACATCGCTCTCGAACAGCGTGTCCTTGAGATTGAGCGCGAAGATCACGGTGCGCAGTTCATTGGTCTGCAGCACCTTGACCTCGGGCGAGGCCGAGAGGCGCGGCAGATCCTGCAAGGGCGCGACATTGGTGAAGTCGATCTCGCCCGAGAGCAGCGCCGCGACACGGGTCGAGGCCGAGGCGATCGGCAGGAACTCGATCGTGTCGATGTTGTGCTGAGGCTTGTCCCACCAGTTCGGGTTCTTGGCGTAGACGGTCTTGGCATCGGCGCGGCGGCTCTCGACGATGAAGGGGCCGGTGCCATTGGCATTGTCGGTGGCATAGCCCTTTACGCCCTTGCCGGAATCGGTCGGCAGCAGCGAATTGTTGGCGACGAGCCAGGCCTTGTTGAAGATGAAGATGTTGGTGAGGTCGTTGAGCAGCAGCGGGTAAGGGCCGTTGACCTCGATATCGACGGTGTAGTCGTCGATCTTCGTCGCCGATTTATAGGCCGGCAGATTGCCCTTGAGCGGCGAGTCGGGATGCGTGACCCGCTCCAGCGAAGCGACGACGTCGTCGGCCGTGAACGGGTTGCCGTTGTGGAACTTCACGCCCTGACGGAGCTTGAAGCGCCAGACCGTCGGCGAGACCGTCTCCCAGGACTCCGCCAATGCCGGCTCGATCTTGAGATCGCCGGTGTAGCGCACCAGCCCCTCATAGACATGGTTCAGCACCGAGAGCGTGAAGGTGTCGCCATAGGAATAGGGGTCGAGTGAGGCGATCTCGCGCGCCGCGCCCCATTTCAGCGTCTTCGCCTCGGCCGCGCCGGTCAGCGCGAAGGCGGCAATGGCCGCCAGCATCCAAGCTCTCTTCATCGAAACTCTCCCTTTCGATGAGCCCGCTGCGCGTCTTCGGCGCTCGCCCGGCCCGCCACCCTCGTCGATGCCGCATTATCAGCCATGCTGACATTTTTTGCGGCAATTCGTGTGCGATTAATCATCAATCTTGCATACGATTGCAATATCGTATTGTATGCGATTATTGAAGACAAGCGAAAAACTGGAGCGGAGCCGAATCCCGTGACATGGAGTGAGCCTCAGAGGGCTGAACCAGGACAGAAACGGGCGACGATGACCGATTCCCGCCAACCCGGATTGCGCGCGCAATCGGTATACAGAGCGCTCCGGCGCGCCATCATCGAGCAGGCGCTGAAGCCCGGCATGAAGCTGCCGGAGGATTCGATCGGCGAGCAGCTCGGGGTCAGCCGCACCCTGGTGCGCGAGGCCTTCGGCCGCCTGGCCGTCGAAGGCCTGGTCGAGCTCAAGCCCAATCGCGGCGCCTCGGTGGCCTATCCGACCCTGGAGGAGGCGCGCGACGTCTTCGACGTGCGCCGGGGGCTCGAGCGCCTCGTCGCCGAGAACCTCGCCGGGCGGCTCACCGCCGCGCAAGCCGCCGAGCTCGAGGACCATGTCCGGCAAGAGGACAAGGCGCATGGCCAGGATGGGCCGGAATCGATCCGGCTCGCCGGCGAGTTCCACATCAAGCTCGCCGAGATGACCGGCAACGCCCTGCTGCTGCGCTATGTCCAGGAGGTCTCCTCGCGCTGCTCGCTGATCCTGGCGATCTATGGCCGGCCGCACTCCTCGGAATGCGCAGTCTCGGAGCACCGCCAGTTGATCGAGGCCTTGCGGGCGGGCGATGGCGCACGCGCCGCCCAGCTGATGGACCATCATCTCCAGGCCGTGGTGACGCGGGCCCTGCTGACGCCGCGCGCCGAGCGCGACATCCGCGACCTGCTCGCCCCCTATGCCCTCAGCGAAGGACTGAACCCGCCGTGACCGAGCTGTCGACAGAGCCAAAGCCCATCGAGGCGGCCGCGCCGGTCGTCACCTTCGATTTCGCGAAGCTTTCGCCGCGCGAGCGCTACAAGCTGCTGATCGGTGCGGTCGTGCCGCGCCCGATCGCGCTGGTGACCACGGTCGATGCGCAAGGCGTCGTCAACGCCGCGCCGTTCTCCTTCTTCAACTGCCTCTCGGCCGATCCGGCGATCCTGGCGCTCGGCGTCGAATACCGGCCGACCGGCGGGCAGAAGGACACCGGTCGCAATGTCCGCGAGACGCTCGCCTTCACCGTCAACATCGTCTCCGATGCACTGGTCGAGGGCATGAACATCTGCGCCGTGCCGTTCGAGCCCGGCACCGACGAGCTGGCTCAGGCCGGCCTTACCGCCATGCCCGGCGTCAAAGTGCCCTGCCCCTGGATCGGCCAGGCGCCGGCAGCCTTCGAATGCCGCCACCACACCACGCTGGGCATCGGCAATTCGCGCGAGATCATCCTGGGCGAGGTCGTCTATGCGCATTTCCGCGCCGATACGATCGATGCCGAGAAGCTCTATGTCGACCCTGCCGCGCTCGACGCCGTGGGTCGCATGGGCGGCCATGGCTATGCGACGACGCGCGACTATTTCGACCTGCCGACCATGTCGACCGCGACCTGGCAGTCCGATCCCGCCGCGGCGAACCGGCGGCGCTAGCCGTCGGCGCCAACTGGTCCTTCACGGCGAGGGGCAAACGGGGCTAAGTCAGGGCGGGCGGCGCAGGCTCGCGCCGCGCCCTCTCGCGAAGCGGCTCCGATTTGAACCTCAAATTTCTCGAAACCTTCGTCTGGGTCGCGCGATTGCGGAATTTTTCGGTCGCGGCCGACAAGCTCTGCACGACCCAGGCCGCCGTCTCGAACCGGATCGCCACCTTGGAGCGCGAGCTCGGCGTGCGCCTGTTCGAGCGCGACCTGCGCACGGTCAGCCTGACCTCGCACGGCCAGCGCGCCTTGCCCCAGGCCGAGGCGATCGTGCGCATGGTCGGCGAATTGGAGCGGCTGATCGCCGATACCGGGCAGATGCGCGGCACCGTCATGATCGGGGCGATCGACTCGATCGTCTATGCCTGGCTGCCGCGACTGATCGAACGGGTGAAGGTGGCTTACCCCAATGTCACGATCGATCTGAACGTCGACACCAGCCTCAACCTCGCTCGCCTGATCCAGGACGGTCAGATCGATCTCGGCCTGATCATGGGCCCCGTCGTGGCGCCCCATATCCGCAATATCGAGCTGTGCGTCTTCGACTGCCTCTGGATCGGCTCGCCGCGCCTTGCCTTGAAACCGGGCCGGCTCGCCATCGCCGATTTCGCTGACTACCCGATCTTCGCCTATTCCAAGGGCTCGCAGCCGCATCAATCCGTGCTGCGCGCGATCGAGCTTGCTGGACTCGATGCGGGGGCGGTGCGCGTCTTCAACTCCAACTCGCTGGCCACGATCACACGCTTGATCCGCGACGGCGTCGGTGTCGCCGTGCTGCCGCAGGTCGTGGTGCAGGAGTTCCTCGACAACGGCGAGCTGCGTGTGCTCGATGTCGACGCCAAGCTGCCGCCGCTGCATCTCCACGCCGTCTTCGCCGACAATCCCGGCAACGTTCTGCCCGCACTGATCGCCGACATGGCGGTGGAGATCGCAGCCACGCAGCCTCCCGCCTGACGGCGTCGCCCTGCCCGCAAATGCGGCAGGCGCCGACCATGCCGGTCTCATAAGCAATTCTTGTCGAGGCGAACAAGAATTTCGCGTTTGCCGCGCCTGTCCGCGTTTGGTCTGCTGCGAGACGGCCGCAACGGAGCATGACGTCGCCCGGCAACCGGGCTTCCCCGTCACGCGTCGTGCTCAAGGTCTTTGCAGGGAGAACGCCGGTGAAAGTCTCGCTCGTCCAGATGAACTCGCAGGATGACAAATCTGCGAACCTCAAAATGGCCAAGGCGCTGATCGAGAAGGTCGTCGCCGAGGAGAACCCCGATCTCGTCGTGCTGCCGGAATACTATGCCTTCCTCGACGGCAGCCCGGAGGCGATGCGCAACAGCGCCGAGACCTTCCCCAATGGCGAGAGCTACCGCCTGATGTCGGGCCTGGCCGAAAAGCACGGCATCACGCTGCATGCCGGCAGCGTCTGCGAGCGCGACGGCGACGACTATTTCAACGCCACGATCGTGTTCGGGCCGGACGGAAAGCAGATCGCGCATTACCGCAAGATCCATCTGTTCGACGTCGATGCCCCCGGCGGCGTCAGCTACCGTGAATCCAACATGGTTTCGCGCGGCAAGGACATCGTCACCTACAAGGTGGACGACACCACCGTCGGCTGCGCGATCTGCTACGACATCCGCTTCCCCGAGCTCTTCCGCAAATTGCGCGACGCCGGCGCCGACATCATCGTCCTGCCCGCCGCCTTCACGCTGATGACCGGCAAGGACCATTGGGAACTGCTGGCAAGGGCGCGCGCCTGCGAGACCCAGACCTGGTTCCTGGCGACCGGCCAGACCGGCACCCACGCCCAGGGCAAGAACGCCTGCTACGGCCATTCCATGGTGATCAACCCCTGGGGCCATATCGCAGCGCAGGCCTCCGACGGCGTCGGCACGACCAGTGCAAGGCTCGATTTCGATTACACGGCCAAGGTCCGCGCGGCCGTGCCGGTCGCCAATCACCACGTCGTCGCCTGAGCGGAAAGCCCATCATGTTCATCGTCAATCCCATGCCGGCGCAGATCTCCGCCGACCTCGTCGCCCTGCTCGAGCAATGCGAGGTCGCGACCATCGGCCATGTCCTGCATTCCGGCTTCGTCGATCGTGAAATCCGCGCGGTCCTGCCGACCAAGCGCGTCGCCGGCACCGCCGTCACCATCCGCATCCCGCACGCGGACTCGACTGCGCTGCACTACCTGACCAAGATGGTGCGGCCGGGCGATGTCGTCGTCATCGACCGCTGCGGCGACACCAAGCATGCCTGCTGGGGCGGCGTCGTGACCCATTCCATGAAACTCGCGGGCGTGACGGCGGGCGTGATCGACGGTCCGGCAACCGACTTCTCCGAGATCGTCAAGACCGACATGCCGATGTGGTGCCGCGGTCCCTCGCCGATCACCACCAAGATCCTCGGCACGGAGGGGGCGATCAACGTGCCGGTCAGCGTCGGCGGCCAGACGATCGAGCCCGGCGATGCCGTGCTTTGCGATGAAAGCGGCGTCGTCGTGCTCAAGGCCGCCACCGCCGAAGCCTATGCCCGCCGCGCGATCGAGATGCAGCAGCAGGAACTCGTGCTGCTGGAGCGCCTGCGCAAGGGCGAGAAACTGCCCGACATCTCCGGCGCAACCGCCATGGTGGAGGGCAAACTCGCCAAGGCCTGAGGGCCGAACCGACTGAACGGCCTGACGACGGGCGGATAACCGCCCGCGCATCACAAGAGAGGGGATTTCGCATGCAGACTTCGACCAAATTCGCCATTGCCGCCGCCATCGCGGCGGGGCTTTCGTCCCATTCCGCCATGGCCCAGCAGACCGTGACGCTGATGGCCTATTCCGGCCTGTTCCAGGAGCGCTACACCAAGGCGGTGGTCGAGCCGTTCATGAAGGCCAATCCCGGCATCAAGATCGAATATTTCCCGATGCCGAACTCGGCCCAGATGCTGGGCAATCTGCGCGCCCAGAAGGCCGCGCCGCAGGCCGACGTCGCGATCATGGACGTCTCGGTCTCGAAGGCCGCGACCGACGAGAAGCTGCTGGTCAAGATCGACGAGAAGACCAGCCCCAACGTCGCCGACCTGTTCTCCGCCGCGCGCATCGCCGATGTCGACGGCGTCGCAGTGACCTTCGACAACCTGGTGATGCTTTACAATTCCGACGTCGTGAAAGAGGCGCCCACGAGCTGGATGGATCTCGCCGACAAGAAATACGCCGGCAAGGTCGCGATCCCCGGCATGCCCGATATCCAGGGCCTTTCGCTCGTCCTGATCCTGGAGAAGGCGCGCGGCGGCTACAACCATATCCGCAGCGTCGACAAGGGCATCGCGGCAATGGGCGAGATCGCGCCCAACGTCCAGACCTGGGAGCCCAAGCCGGAGGTCTATCCGGTGATCATCTCCGGACAGGCGGTTATCGGAGCCGGCTGGAACGCGCGCGCCCAAGTCAATGCCGACAGCTCCAACGGCAAGCTCAAGGCCGTGCTGCCGCAGGAAGGCAGCGTCTTCCAGATCAACACGATCAACCATGTCGCCGGCGGGCCGGGCAAGGAGGCCACCGCCAAGTTCATCGATTACGCGCTCAGCCCCGAGGCACAGAAGGCCTTCACCGAGAGCATGTTCTACGCTCCCACCAACGCCAAGGCGCTGATCTCGGAGGCGGCGATCGCCCGCACCGCCGTCAAGTCGATGGACAAGGTCATTCCGGTCGACTGGATCGCTCTCGCCAAGGTCCGCGAGCCGATCATGGACCAGTGGCGCCGCAAGGTGATCCCGCTGAGCCGCTGATCGAACCGAAGGATCGCACGATCATGACCGACCGCATCACCGCCGCGGCCGCCGGCCAGGCCGGCGAGGGCTTCCTCTCGCTCAAGGGGCTGACCAAGCGTTATGGCGGCTTTGCGGCGGTCGATAATCTCGATCTCGAGGTTCCCAAGGGCGAGCTCGTCGCCTTCCTCGGCCCATCCGGCTGCGGCAAGACGACCTCGCTCAGGATGATCGCCGGCCTGGTGCCGGCGACATCGGGCCGCATCGTCGTCGGCGGGCAGGACCTGACCGAGGTCCCGACGCATCGCCGCGACATGGGCCTCGTCTTCCAGAGCTATGCGCTGTTTCCGCATATGAGCGTGGCCAGGAACGTCGCCTTCGGGCTGGAGATGCGCAAGGTCGGCAAGGACGAGATCGCCAGGCGCGTGAAGGAGGCGATCGCGCTCGTGCATCTCTCCGGCAAGGAAGAGCATCGACCGGGCCAGCTTTCGGGCGGACAGCAGCAGCGCGTGGCGCTGGCGCGCGCGCTCGTCGTGCGCCCCTCGATCCTGCTGCTCGACGAGCCGCTCTCCAATCTCGACGCGAAATTGCGCGACGAGATGCGCAACGAAATCCGCGACATCCAGAAGCGGCTCGGCATCACCGCGATCTTCGTGACGCATGATCAGGTCGAGGCCTTGACCATGTGCGACAAGGTCGTGGTCATGAATCAGGGCCGGCTCGAACAGGTCGGCACCCCGGTCGATCTCTACGAGACGCCGAGGACCGCCTTCGTCGCCGGCTTCGTCGGCCGCAGCAACCGGCTGAAGGCGACCGCCCGGGACGGCGTGGCCGAATTCGCCGGCGAAAGCTTCGCCGCGCAAGCCGGCCTCTCCGGTCCCGTCGAGATCATGGTCCGCCCGCACCGCGTCGCGCTGTCGGCAGCGGGCGCGGATGTGACGGCCGGCGACCACCGCGTTTCCGGCATCGTCGCGCGCACCATCTTCGCAGGCGACATCCTGCAATATGATGTCGACGTCGCCGGGCAGATCGTCTCGGTCGAGCTTGCGACGCGCGGCGGCGAGACCGTGCTGCAGCCGGGCGCCGCCGTGAGCCTGTCCTGGCGCCGGCAGGACGTCTTCGTCTACGGAGCCGCGGCGTGAGCGCGGCTGCCGCCATCGCGGCCCCTGCGCCGGTCTCGGACACGCGCCGCAGCGGCCTTGCGCTGGTCGTCCTGCTGATCGCGCCGATCGCGCTGGTCAATGCGCTCGGCTTCCTCGTGCCGGTGCTGAATCTGGCGCGGATGTCGTTCTATGAGGTCGAGCCGACCGGCGCGATGCGCGAGGTCTACACGCTCGCGACCTGGCTCACCGTCTTCCAGGACACGTTCTACGCCGAATTGATCCTGAACAGCATCACGGTCAGCCTCGGCATCACGCTTCTGACCCTGGTCTGCTCCTATCCGATCGCGCTTTATCTGCACCGCTCCAGCGGCACCTGGCGGACCATCCTGCTGGTGCTGGTGATCTCGCCCTTGCTGACCTCGGCGGTGGTGCGCACCTATGGCTGGATCGCGATCCTCTCCGATAGCGGGCTCGTCAACAATGCGCTCTCCGCCATCGGCATCGCGCCGCTGCGGTTGATGTTCAACAAGACCGGCGTCGTCATCGGCCTCACCGAGATCCTGATGCCCTATATGATCCTGGCGCTGCTCGCCGGCTTCGGCCGGCTCGATCCGCGCATCGAGGAAGCCGCCTCCACATTGGGCGCGCCGCCCTTCACGATCTTCCGCCGCATCATCCTGCCCTTGACGCTGCCGGGCATCGCGCTCGGCTGCCTGCTCTGCTTCGTGCTCGCGGTCTCCTCCTTCATCACGCCGAAGCTGCTTGGCGGCGGGCGCGTCTTCCTGCTCGCCACCGAGATCTACGACCAGGCGATCGTGACGCTGAACTGGCCGCTGGCCGCCACGCTCTCGATCCTGGTGCTCGTCATCTTCGGCGGCGCGCTCGTGCTCTACACCCGCGCCCTGCGCGCGATCATGTGAGGGAGGCTGATCATGGATGAACGTCCCGTCTCGCTCGCCCTGAAGCTCATGGCGCTCACGATGTTCGTGTTCCTGCTGGCGCCACTGATCGTCGTCGTGCCGATCTCGTTTTCCGGCGACAGCTACATGATGTTCCCGCCTTCGAGCTGGAGCCTGAAATGGTACCCGGCGATCTTCACTGATGGGAAGATGACCTCGGCCTTCTGGACGAGCCTGCTGCTCGCCTTCGTGGTGACGGTGCTGAGCCTGCTGATCGGACTGCCGGCGGCCTATGCGCTGGTGCGGCTCAAGCCCCGCGGCGCGGAAGCGATGAGCGCCCTGTTCACCGCGCCGCTGCTGCTGCCCACCATCGTGCTCGGCCTCGCCATCCTGATCGTGTTCTCGCGCTATGGCCTGCTCGCGACCTTCCAGGGGCTGGTCGCCGCCCATCTCGTGGTGACTTTGCCCTATGCGATCCGGGTGCTGGCGACCGCGCTTGCGACCCTGCCGATCCCGATCGAGGAGGCGGCGGCGACGCTTGGCGCATCGCCCTTCACCGTGTTCCGCCGCATCACCCTGCCGATGATGAAATCGGGGCTGATCGGCACGACGGCGCTGTGCTTCCTGGTCTCCTTCGACGAGGTCGTGCTGTCGCTGTTCATGACCGGCCCGCGCATCTCGACGCTGCCGGTGGCGATGTATCACCATGTCGAGCAGCAGGCCGACCCGCTGGTCGCGTCGCTCTCGGTCCTGCTCGTCATCCTCACCCTGCTCGTCGTGCTCGTGGTCGACCGGACCTCCGGCCTCGCCAAGACCTTCGTGAAGTGACGCGCAAATGAGCTTCGAACACATGCAGACCGCGCGACCAGGGAGGCCAGATGGTCCCCATTTCCGCTGAGACGGGCCGCTAGAGCGGCCGAACCGAACGCCATTTCCAAGACATGACCTGCTCGCCCTGGCGAGCGGGAACACCGGAGCTTTGCCTCATGCAGCAAGATATCCGCATCGCCGTCGACATCGGCGGAACCTTCACCGACATCGAGATCCTCGATGCAAGCTCCGGCGCGATCCACCAGATCAAGACGCCGAGCACGCCGGCCGATCCCTCGATCGGCCTGTTGACCGGCATCCGCCAGGCCTCCGAGCGCTTCGGCTTTCCGATGCAGGCGGTGCAATACCTGCTGCACGGCACGACGATCGCGACCAACGCCGTGCTCGAACGCAAATTGCCATTGGGCGCCATCGTCACCACGGCGGGCTTCGAGGACGTCATGCAGATCGGCCGGCATGGCCGCACCGATATCTATGCGATCACGCTCGCCCAGCCCGAGCCGCTGGTCGCGCGCCGCTTCTGCTTCGGCGTGACCGAACGTGTCAACGCAGCCGGCGAAGTCACCGTGCCGCTCGACGAGGACGGCGTGCGCCGCATCGCGATCGAGCTCGCCAGGGCCGAGGTGAAGTCGGTCGCGGTCTGCCTGCTGCACGCCTATGCCAACCCAGCTCATGAGCGCCGCATCGGCGCGCTTCTCGGCGAGTTGCTGCCGGATGTGGCAGTCACGCTCGCCTGCGACATCTCGCCGGAAATCCGCGAATATGAACGCATGTCGACGACGGCGCTCAACGCGATGCTGGTGCCGATTGTGCAGCGTTACACCGACCGGCTCGCCGGACGGCTCAAGGAGGAGATCCCCGAGGCCCAGGTCTATCTCGTGCAGTCGAATGGCGGCGTCTCCGGCCTTGCCAAGGCCGGGCGCGAGCCGGCGCGACTGCTGCTCTCAGGTCCCAGCGGCGGGGCAGCCGCGGCCAGGCGGCTCTCGGTCGAGCTCGGCGAGCCCAATCTCGTCGCCGTCGACATGGGCGGCACCTCCTTCGACGTCTCGGTCGTCCATGACGGCGAGATCTCGATGGTCAATGAAGGCGAGGTCGATGGCCTGCCGGTGCGCCTGCCGATGATCGAGATGCGCACCATCGGCGCCGGTGGCGGCTCGATCGCCTGGGTCGATGACGGCAATCGCCTGCGCATCGGCCCGCATTCGGCCGGCGCCGATCCGGGCCCAGCCTGCTACGGCAAAGGCGGCACCCGCCTGACCGTGACCGACGCCAACCTGTTGCTCGGCCGCCTCGACGGGGCGAGCTTCATGGGCGGAGCGATGCCGCTCGACCGCGAGGCCGCGCGCAAGGCGGCGCAGGAGATCGCCACCAGGCTCGAGCTCTCGATCGATCAGGTCGCGGCCGGCGTCATCGATGTCGCGAATTCAGCGCTCGCGACCGCGACGCGGCTCTCGCTCTTCGAGAAGGGCATGGATCCCGAGGATTTCGCGCTGCTCTCCTTCGGCGGCGCCGGCGGGGTACATGCCTGCGAGGTCGCCGAAGAGCTCGGCATGAACCGCGTGATCTTCCCGGCTCATGCCTCGACGCTCTCGGCCTGGGGCATTCTCTGGTCCGACATCGCCCATGATCTCAGCGCCACGCAGATCGGGCTCTTTTCCGAGCTCGCGCCGTCGCTCAGCGACAAGGCGAAGCGCCTCATCGCCGAGGCGCAGGCGCTGCTGGCCGAGGATGGTGTCGCCCCCGAAGCGCAGCGCTTCGAATGGGCCGTCGACCTGCGCTATGCCGGCCAGGCCTTCGATCTGCGCGTGCCTTTGGACGGAGCGGATTTCTCAGCCGCCGGCGTCGCCAAGGCCACTGCCGCCTTCCACGAGCTGCACCGCCAGCGCTTCTCCTATGACGAGCCGCAGGTCGCGGTCGAGATCGTGGCGCTCAGGCTGAAGGCGGTCGGCGGGTTGGCGAAACCCGTGCCCGCGCGCGGCGGCGTTCATCAAACCGAGGCCTCGACCCGCAGCCGGCCCGTCCATGGCCGCCACGGCGCGGCCGCGACGCCGGTCTGGGACCGTGATGCGATCAGCGCCAGCCAGCCCCTCGCCGGCCCCGCCATCGTCGAGGAACCCTATACCTCGGTCTATCTGCCAGCCGGCTGGACGATCCTCACCCACGCATCGGGCGCGCTGGTCGCCGACCGCAGCGCCAGCCATTGAGGTCTGAAATCATGAGCGATCTTCAATACGGCATCGACCCGATCCGCCTCGAAGTGATCCGCAATGCGCTCGTCGCGGCGTCCGAAGAGATGAGCATCACGATCTGGCGCACCAGCCGCTCGACCGTAGTGCGCGAGATCCTCGATTTCTCGACCGCCGTCTTCGACGCGCAGGGCAACAACATCGCCCAATCCGCGCGCATTCCGGTCCATCTCAACTCGATGTCGGACTGCCTGCGCACGATCCTCGACCGCTTCATCCCGTTGGAGCAGTGGAATGACGGCGACGTCATCGTCACCAATGATCCCTATTCCGGCGGCCAGCACCTGCCCGATATCCAGACCTTCCGGCCGGTCTTCGTCGATGGCAGGCGCGTCGCCATCGTCGGCACGCTCTGCCACCATGTCGATGTCGGCGGCGGCGCGGCCGGCAGCTATTATGCGGGCGCGACCGAAATCTTCCATGAAGGCATCCGCATCCCGCCGCTCAGGCTCGTCGACAGGGGCGTGCTGAACAGCGGCGTCTTCGAGATGCTGCTGCACAATGTCCGCCAGCCCGACGAGACCCGCGGCGACCTCAACGCCCAGATCGCCGCACTCGGCATCGGCGAGCGCGCGGTCGCACGCATGGCGAAGAAATATGGCTCAGACCCACTCGCTGCGGCGATGGCAGCGATCCTCGACGGCTCGGAGCGGATGATGCGGGCCGCGCTGACGGCGCTGCCGGATGGCGAGGCCTCTTTCGTCGAACTGGTCGATGATGACGGCCAGTCGGACGAACCGATCCGCCTCCAGGTCAAGATCACCAAGACGGGCGAGACGATCGCACTCGACTTCGCCGGCTCCAGCCCCCAGGTCCGCGGCCCCGTCAACAACACGCCGGCGATGACCTGCTCGGCGGTGTATTATGCGCTGCTCGCAGCGCTGGGGGGCGACATCCCCGCCAATTCCGGCTGCTACCGCGCCGTAACCGTGACACTGCCCGAAGGCAGCGTCGTCAATGCCGCCTTCCCCGCGCCGGTCGCGGGTCGCATGGTCGTCAACCACCGCATCGCGACAGCCGTGTTCGGCGCGCTGGCGCAGATCGTGCCCGAGCGCATCCCGGCGGCCTATTATGCGATTTCCTATGTCTACGCGCTGCAGACGACCAACCCGGCCGGCAAGCGCCAGGTCTATTTCGACATCGAGGTCGGCGGCTGGGGCGGCCATGCCAGGGGCGACGGCGCCAGCGCCCTGTCCTGCGGTCTGCACAACAACACCAATGCGCCGATCGAGATGGTCGAGGCGAAATATCCGGTGACCTTTACGAAATATGGGCTGATCCCGGATTCCGGCGGCGCCGGCCAGTTCCGCGGCGGCCTGGGCCTGGTGCGCGAATGGCGGCTCGATGCGGCGGAAGGCTCGCTCTCGACCAATTTCGAGCGCTTCCGGCACGCGCCCTATGGCATCCAGGGCGGCGAGCCCGGCTCGCTCAGCCGCACCACGGTGACCCGCGCCGACGGCTCGCAGCTCTCCTTGCGCTCGAAAGTCTCCGGCATTCCGCTGACGGCCGGCGACATCGTCACCATCGAGACCTCCGGCGGCGGCGGCTTCGGCGACCCGCGGAAGCGTGACCCGCAGCGCCTCGCCAAGGATCTCGCCGACGGCATGGTCAGCCCGCAACAGGCAGCCGCGCTCTACGGCGCCGAGATCGAGACGGGAGCCGCGGCATGAGCGCTCATCAGCCAGCGGACGGCGTTCCGCTCAGCCTCGCGCAGGTCGAGACGCTAACGCGGCGGGCCTTGCTCGCCTGCGGCGTCGACCCGCGCAACGAAGCTGCGATCACGGCCTCCGTGGTCGCGGCCGAGGCCGAGGGCATCCACAGCCATGGCCTTGCCCGGCTGCCGACCTATTGCGAGCATGCCAGGGTCGGCAAGATCGACGGCCGGGCAAGACCGGTGCTCGACAGCCCCAAGCCCGGCCTGGTCCGCGTCGACGCCAAGGGCGGCTTCGCCCATCCGGCGATCGATTTCGGTTTGCCGGCGCTGTGCGAGGCGGCGAAAGCCCAGGGCATCGCGGCGCTGGCAGTGACCAATTCCTATAATTGCGGCGTCGTCGGCTACCATGTCGAGCGCATCGCCAGGGAGGGCCTGCTGGCGCTCGGCTTCGTCAATGCACCGGCCTCGATCGCGCCGATGGGCGGCACCAGGCCGGTCTTCGGCACCAACCCGATCGCCATCGCCGTGCCCCGTGCCGGCCGCGATCCGCTCGTGCTCGATCAATCCTCGAGCGTCGTCGCCAAGAGCGAGATCGTCGTGCATCAGCAGCGCGGCGAGCCGATCCCACTCGGCTGGGCGCTCGACAAAGACGGCAACCCGACGACGGATCCTAAGGCGGCGCTGGCGGGCGGCACCATGGTGCCGGCAGGAGGCTACAAGGGCGCGGGGCTTGCCCTCATCGTCGAGATCTTCGCCGCCTGGCTGACCGGCGCCAATCTCTCGATCGACGCCTCCTCCTTCGCCGACAATCTCGGCGGCTCGCCGCGTACGGGCCAATGCTTCATCGCGATCGATTTCGGGGCGCTGACGGAGGACGGCGCATCGGACCGGCTGGAGCGCCTGTTTAGCGCAATCACCGGGCAGGAGGGCGCGCGGCTCCCCGGCGAGAGGCGCCATGGCGCACGCCGGCGCAGCGCGCGCGATGGCGTCGTGATCTCGCGCAAGCTGTTCGAGACGATCGAGGCCTATGCGGGAGCGGCCTGAACATGCTCCAGCCGCATCGGTCTCCAACGCCGCAGCACGCCTCAGTCGCCCTCGCCCAACCCATAACCCGGCAGGCGCGAGACGACGCCGACGATCGGGCGCAGATGCTGCTCCAGCACCGCGCGCGCCTGCGCCTCGTCGCCCGCCTGCAAGGCTGTGAGCAAGGCGCGATGCTCGATCCGGATGCGATCGACCCGGTTGGGGTCGACACTCATCGCCGTCATCGCGACACGCTGCTGCCGCGAGCCGAGCGACTGATAAAGCTCGGACAACACCTCGTTGCCGAGCGCGCCGACCATGGTGAAATGGAAGCGCCGGTTGAGCTCGACGCGCGGGAAATGATCGTTGTTGGGAATCGCATCCATCTGATCCAGGATCGTCGCCATCTCGACCGGGACGGGAATCTTCTGCTGGCAGATTCGGGCGACGGCATAGCCTTCGATCATGCGCCTGGTCTCGTAGAGGTCGACAAGCTCCTGCGCCGTCACCTGCCGGACGAGCGCGCCCCGGCGCGGCAGCAGGTCGATGAAGCGCTCGGCCTCCAATCGGTGAAACGCCTCGCGGACGGGCGTGCGCGACACCTTCATCGCGGACGAGATCTGCTCCTCCTCGATGAAGGAGCCGCCGGCAAAATGCCCGCGCAGGATCTCTTCCCGGACATAGAGATAGACCCGCTCCCGAGCGGGCTTCGCGATCGACGGCTGCGCCTGGCGCGGCTTCATGGTTCCATCCGTTTGCAGCATGCGGCCGCGCCTCATAGCGAGCGAGGTCGTAGACATCAAAACATCCGCCACGTATACATGAGGCATCATGAAATTGCACGACGAGCGGAAAGACCGAATGGAGGCTTGCGCGCAGCCTGGACTGGCGCAGGATGCGCCAGCTCGGGCCGCCGGGCGCAGGGCACCATGATGGCGCTTTTCTTGCTCAGCGCGGCGACGCCCGAAACCGGCGCCGAATGCGGCCCGAAGCAAAGGATCAGCGCATGACGATCTCCCGCCGCACCGTCCTTGGAGCAGGCCTCGCAGCGCCGCTGCTGGCATCGCCTCTGCTCTCCCGGCCTGCGGCGGCGCAGCGCGCCAACGGCATTCTGCGCTTCGGCCTCTCGGCCTTTCCGCCGAACCTCCAGCCCTGGGTCTCGACCGGCGCATCGGCCGGCACGGTCAAGATGCTGACGCATCGCAGCCTGGTCACCTATGACAGCAAGGGCGAATTGCGCGGCGAATTGGCGGAATCCTGGGCGATCGACGGCAGCGGCGCCTGGGTCTTCAAGCTGCGCCAGGGCTGCCTGTTCCATAATGGCGAGCCGGTCACCGCCGAGGACGTGAAGTGGTCGATCGAGCAGATCGCCGGCGAGAAATCGACCGCCTATATGCGCTCCCAGTTCCAGGGCATCGAGCGGGTCGAAATCCCCGACCCGCGCAGCATCCGCATCGTCACCAAGGAACCCCAGGCGACGCTGCCGACCTGGTTTGCCAACTACAACACCTTCATCATCTGGCGAAACTCGACGGCCAATGAGCCGATCGGCGCCGGCCCCTTCCGGCTCGCCGGGCAGGAGCGCGGCAGCTCGCTCAGCCTCGTGGCCTTCGACAAGTTCTACAAGCCCGGCTTCCCCAAGCTGAAGGGCATCAAGTTCATCGTCTATGCCGACGAGAACCTGCGCAACGCCGCGCTGCAGTCCGGCGATGTCGACATGATCGAATATGTGCCGTGGCAGTCGATGGCCGCGGTCGAGGCCGATCAGCGCCTCAAGCTCGATACTGTCGAAGGGCCGTTCATGGACGTGCTCTTCAACGGTACGAAGCCGCCCTTCAACGATGCGCGCGTGCGCCGCGCCGTCGCCCACGCGATCAAGCGCGAGGATATCGTCAAGGTCGCCTTTTTCGGCCGCGGCAAGCCGCTCGAAGGCCTGCCGATCGTCGAGGGCACGCCCTGGTACGACAAGGAGCTGGCGCATGGCTGGAACTACGACCCCGCCCGGGCCAAGGCGCTGCTGACCGAGGCGGGCTATGCCAATGGCTTCCAGACCACGCTGCTCTCGACCGCGCAGTTCGGCATGCACAAGGACACCGCCGAGGTCGCGCAGCAGCATCTGGCGGCGATCGGCATCCAGTGCGAATTGCAGCTGCCGGACTGGTCGACCCGTGTCTCCAGAGGCTCGCGCGGCCAGTACGACATGGCGATCCACGGCGTCTCCGCCGACAACAACGACCCGGACGGGCTGACCGTGGTGCTCGACACCTCGCTCTCGCCGACCCATGGCCGCTCCTTCAAGGTCGACGCGCCGCGCACCGTCGCCGCCCTGGCGAAGGGCCGCGCCGAATTCGACCAGGCCAAGCGCGTCGCGATCTACAAGGAGATGCAGCGCGCCGCATTGGAGGAAGTGCCGCTCGTCGGTCTTGCCTGGCGCGAGCAGGGCTATGGCATGGACAAGGGCGTCAAGGGCTTCACCAACCTGCCTGGCGCGCTGACGACGTCGTCCGGCGGCATGCTCGAAGAGACCTTCTTCGGATGAGCGCTGTCTGGTTCGCACACCGCATCCTGATCGCGCTGGTCCTGGCCTGGATCGTCGCGACGATCGTCTTCATGGCGCTGCACATGGTGCCGGGAGATCCCGCCGAGCTCCTGCTTTCGACCGGCGGCACCTCGCCCGACCCCGCGACCGTCGCGGAACTGCGCGAGAAGCTCGGGCTCAACCAGCCCATCCTGGTGCAATATGGCAGCTTTCTCGGCGGCTTGCTCAGGGGCGATCTCGGCACTTCGCTCGTCGACGATTATCCGGTGCTGAGCGAGATCGCGCTCAGGCTGCCGCGCACGCTGGAGCTGATCTTCGCCGGGACGCTGCTTGCGATCGCGATCGGCGTGCCGGCCGGCGTCTATGCGGCGCTGCATCGCGGCGGCCGGTTCGACCGGATCGCGTCGGGCGTCACCGCCCTGCTGCTGGCGATACCGGTCTTCGTGGTCGGCACGCTGCTCGTGCTGCTGTTCGCGCAGACCCTGCGCCTGATGCCGGCCGGTGGTTTCACGCCGCTGACGCAGGACCCCGTCCTGCATCTAAAGCTCCTGACCTTGCCGGCGATCGCCATCGGCAAGGGGCTGGCCGCCGTGCTGTTCAGGATGACGCGGGCCTCGATGCTCGACGCGCTGGCCAATGACTATGTCCGCACCGCACGCGCCAAGGGCCTCGCGCCCGTACGCGTGCTCTTCGTCCATGTGCTGCGCAACGCGCTGAACCCGGTCGTCACCGTGCTCGGCCTGCAGATGGGCACCTTGCTGGGGGGCACCGTTCTGGTCGAATATGTCTTCAACTGGCCAGGCCTCTCGACGCCGCTGCTGCGCGCGGTCGAGGCGCGCGACTACCCGATGGTGGTCGGCATCGTCCTGACGATCTCGGTGCTGTTCCTGCTGATCAACCTGATCGTGGAGCTGATCCACGCCGCCCTCGATCCCCGGGTCAGCGCACCATGAAGCGTCTCTGGTTCCCCGGCGCCTTCGTCGCGCTGATCATCCTCATCGCCATCGCCGCGCCCGTGCTCGGCCTGCCCGATCCGGTGCGGCAGGACATCGCCCGGCGACTGGCGGGACCGACCGCGACCTCCTGGCTCGGCCGCGACGAATTCGGCCGCGACGTGCTCTCCCGCCTGATCTGGGGCGCCCGCACCAGCCTGGGCGTCGCCTTCGCTTCGGCGCTGACGGCGGGCCTGATCGGCGTCGTGCTCGGCCTGATCGGCGGCTGGTCGCGCGGCACCGCGGCCTTCCTGTCGGTGCGCAGCATGGACATCATCCTGTGCTTCCCGCCGGTGCTGCTGGCGCTGCTCGTGGTGACCTTGCTCGGACCGGGCGCGGCGACGCTGATCCTCGTCCTCTCCGTGCTGTATCTGCCCGGCTTCGCGCGCGTGACCTATTCCGAAGTGCTCTCGGTGCGCGGGCGCGACTATGTCGAGGCGACGCGCGCGCTCGGCGGGCGCACCTGGTACATCCTGCTGCGCACGGTGCTGCCCAATATCGCCGGGCCGATCCTGGTGCAGTTGTCGCTGGCGGTCGCCGCCGCCGTGGTGCTCGAGAGCGGCCTGTCCTTCCTGGGTCTCGGCGTTGTGCCGCCGGCTCCGTCCTGGGGCCTGATGATCCGGGGCGCGCGCGCCACCATGGAGCAGGCGCCGCTGCTCCTGGTCTGGCCCTGCGCCGCGCTGACGCTGACGATCCTCGCCATGAACCTGCTCTGCGACGCGCTGCGCGACGCTGTCGATCCACGCACGTCGGGACGCTGACCCGCCGCGATCTCTTTACCACCAGCCTCGACACAGGAACCCGACCCATGGCTGCAAAGACCGATCCGCTCGTCCATATGGGCACGATCTCCGGCGGAGAAGCCCGCGAGATCCTGAAGACCAATCCGGTGATCCTGCTGCCGATGGGCAGCCATGAGGATCAGGGCCCGCATGCGCCGATGGGGGATTATCTGCTGGCCGAGAAGATCGCCGAGCTCGCCGCCATCCGCGCCACCAAGGCCGGCACGCGCACGCTCGTCGCCCCGGTCCTGCCCTTCGGCGGCGCCGACTGGTTCGGCTCGATGACCGGCGGCATCGCCATCTCGCAGGCGACACTGACCACCGTCATCGCCGAGATGGTCGACTCACTGCATCGCAATGGCCTGACCCGCATCATCGTCATCAACGGCCATGGCGGCAATGTCGGGCCGATCGGCGAGGTCGCGCGCGAGCTCTATCTGCGCGAGCAGATCGTACTGCCGAGCCTCTATCTCTGGCGCATCGGCTACGGCCTGCTGCCCTCGATCGTCGGCGCCGAGAAGGCAGCCGCCGTCTCCGGCCATGGCGCCGACCCGCTGACCTCGATCGGCCTGCATCTCTTCCCCGAACTGATCCGCAAGGATTTGATCCCGGAGGGCAAGCCGCTGAAGCGCGACCCCATCCTCGACCTGCCCTTCACGGGACTCGGCACCGCCAGCTTCGAGGGCGCGGAAGTCGCGATGCCCAACGAATATGACGAGGTCTACAATCTTGGCGTCGCCAAGGGCGATCCTAAGCTGTGCTCGGCCGAGACCGGCGCTGCATTGACCGAGAAGCTGACCGAGATCTGCGCCCGCTTCATCGCGCATTTCGCCAGCAAGATCGAAGCCTGAGCTTCCGTTTCCGCTGAGGACCGGCGGCGCATCGGCGCCGCCGGCCAATAATCCCCGCAGGAGGTCTCCCCATGCCGACACGGCGTCTCGTCATCCAGGCCGGCCTTGCCAGCATCGCCGCCCCCGCTATCGTCCGGGCGCAGGGCCTCAGCGGCTCGATCACGCTGATGTCCTATAGCGGCATCTTCCAGGACAACTACACCAAGACCGTGATCGAGCCGTTCCAGCAGGCCTTTCCCGGCATCAAGGTGAACTTCGCGCCCGGCGGCACCTCGGCCCAGATGGTCGGCAGCGTGCGCGCCCAGAAGGCCGACCCGCAGATCGACGTCGCGATCATGGACGTGACGACCTCGAGCATCGGCAACAGCGAGGGCCTGTTCGAGAAGCTGACGCCGGCGGAATTCCCGGTGCTGAACGAGCTCCTGCCCGAGGCACGGGCGGCTGGCGGCGAATACGGCCCGGCCGTGACCTTCGACCATCTCGTGCTGGTCTACGACACCCAGAACCTCAAGCCTCCGCTCGCGACGCTCGCCGATCTCTGGCGGCCCGACCTCAAGGGCCAGCTCGCGATCTCCGCTCCGCCCAATATCCAGGGCCTGGCGCTGACCGCGATGGTCGAGAAGATGACCGGCGGCGACTATCGCAAATCGATCGACAATGCGATCAAGAAGCTGCGCGAACTCGCGCCGTCCGTGAACACCTTCGAGCCCAATCCCGACGGCTACTCGCTGATCCTCAACGGCGTAGTGAAGGTCGCCACCGGCTGGAATGCGCGCTCGCAGCTCTATGCCGACCAGACCGGCGGCAAGATCGGGGCCTTGTTGCCGCCGGAGGGCTCGGTTTTCCAGATCAATACGATCAACCTGACCGCCGGCTCGAAGAACCGCGCGGCCGCGGCGGCTTTCGTCAACTACGCCCTGTCGCAAGCCGCGCAGAAGGCCTTCACCGAGCGGATGTTCTACGCGCCGACCAACGCCCAGGCCGCGATCGACCCCAAGGCCATCGCCCGCACCGCCGCCGCGCCGGACAGCCGCGCCCGCATGATCGGGCTCGACTGGAACGACGTGCTCAAGGTGCGCGACCAGTGGAACAACCGCTGGCGGCGCGAGGTGATCGCGGCGGCACGGTGAGCAGAACCACCCGATGAGCTATCTCGAACTCTCCGGCCTCCAGAAGCGCTATCGCGATTCCGTCGCTGTCGACGATGTCTCGCTCTCCGTCGAGCAAGGGGAGGCCGTCGCGCTGCTCGGCCCCTCCGGCTGCGGCAAGACCACGACCTTGCGCATGCTGGCGGGGTTGGTCGATCCCGATCGCGGCGCGATCCTCCTCGACGATACCGAGATCACGCGGCTGCCGGCGCATCGGCGCAATATGGGCTATGTCTTCCAGTCCTATGCGCTGTTCCCGCATCTGACCGTCGCGCGCAATGTCGGCTTCGGGCTGGAGGAGCGCGGCATCGCCAAGGCGGAGATCGCGCGGCAGGTCACGGAAGCACTGGCACTGGTACGGCTGGCGGGCCTCGACGGGCGGCGGCCGCGCGAGCTCTCGGGCGGGCAGCAGCAGCGCGTGGCGCTGGCGCGCGCCTTGGTGATCCGGCCCGCCGTGCTCCTGCTCGACGAATCGCTCTCCAATCTCGACGCCAAGCTGCGCGACACGATGCGCCACGAGATCCGCTCGATTCAACGCTCGCTCGGAATCACCACCCTGTTCGTCACCCATGACCAGGTCGAGGCCTTGACGATGTGCGACCGGATCGCGGTGATGGATCGCGGGCGGATCGCGCAGATCGGTTCGCCCGAGGATATCTATGAGCGCCCGGCGACCCGCTTCGTCGCCGAATTCGTCGGCCGCGCCAATGCGCTGCCGGCGACGCGCGACGCGGAAGGCCGCGCCGTGCTCTGGGGCCAGGCTCTGCCGGTCAAGGCTCCGGCAAGAGGCGCGTTCGACCTGTTCGTCCGGCCGCAACGCATGCGGATCGTCCCTGTCTCCGAACCCGTCGCGGATGGCATGGCGCGCGTCACCGGCCGCGTGCTGCGCAGCGTCTTCGTTGGCGACCATGTCGAGGTCCTGTTCGAGGGGGCGGGCGGACAACTCACGATCGAAACGCAGTCGGGCACGGCTGCCTTGCCGGAGGGCACCGAGGTCGCGGTGATCTGGCAGGCGCGGGACACCTTGCCCTTCGCCCGCGAGACGCCATGACCGGCACGGCGCGCCTGAAGCTGCTGGTCCTGCCCGCGGCGCTGTTCGTGCTCGCGGTCTATGCCTGGCCGACGCTCGGCCTGTTTCGGAATGCCTTCAATGAGACCGGCCCGACCGGGGCAATGATCGAGGCCTGGTCGCTGAAAACCTCGCAGGAGGTCTTCAGCGACGGCTTCACCTTCGAATTGACGCTGAATTCGCTCTGGCTCTCGCTCAGCGCGACGCTGATCGCGCTGATGCTGTCCTACCCGGTCGCGCTGTTCCTGTTCCGCACCACTTCGCGCTTTCGCGGGCTGCTCGCCGTGATCGCGATCATGCCGATGCTGATCTCGGGCGTGGTGCGCGTCTTCGGTTGGCTCGCGATCCTGGGCGATCGCGGCCTCGTCAACACGCTGGCCCAGTCGCTCGGCCTGATCTCGACGCCGATCAAGCTCGTCTTCAACTGGACCGGCGTCACCATCGGCCTGGCCGAGAGCATCATGCCTTACATGATCCTGGCTCTGCTCGCCGGCTTCGGCCAGCTCGACCGCACGCTCGAAGAGGCCTCGCGCAGCCTGGGCGCCTCTCCGGCACGCACCTTCTGGCGCGTGACGCTGCCGCTCAGCCTGCCGGCGCTGGCGCTGGCGGCTGGGCTGGGCTTCGTGCTCTCGATGTCGGCCTATATCACGCCGAAGCTGCTCGGCGGCGGGCGCGTCTTCGTGCTGGCGACGGAGATCTTCGAGCAGGCGACGACCAACACCAATTGGCCGGTGGCCTCGGTGCTGGCGATCTACACGCTCCTGCTTCTGCTCCTGCTGCTCGTCGCCTCCAACATCGCCGCAAAGGGATTGCAGCGATGAACGGCGCCGGACGCGTTCTCTCCAGCCTGGCCGCCATCGTCTATGTGCTGATCCTGGCGCCGATCGCGATCGTGGTGGCGCTTGCTTTTTCCGCCGACAGTTTCATCCTGTTCCCGCCCTCCGGCTATTCGCTGCGCTGGTTCAACCAGCTCGCGCATAATGAGCCGCTGCTGAACGCGTTGTGGCTCAGCGTGCAGATCGCCTGCGTGGTCACGCTGCTCTCGCTGGCGCTCGGCGTGCCCGCGGCGCTGGCGCTGAACAAGGGGCAGTTCCGCTGGCGCGGCGCATTGACCAATTTCTTCCTCGCGCCGCTGCTGCTGCCGACCCTGATCACGGGCCTTGCGCTGCTCCTGTTCTTCACGCCCCTGCGCTTGACCGCGACCCTGCCCGGCCTCGTGCTCGGCCACATGACCGTGACCGTGCCCTTCGTGATCCGAATGATGACGACGGCCTTCTCGACCTTGCCCGACGATATCGAGGCCGCCGCCGCGACGCTTGGCGCAAAGCCCTGGCGCGTCGTCTGGCGCGTGACGCTGCCGCTGGCGACGCCGGGGCTGATCGCCTGCGCCTGCCTGTCCTTCCTCTTGTCCTTCGACGAAACGGTGATCTCGCTGTTCCTGTCGGGGCCGCGTGCCGCGACCTTGCCGGTCGAGATGGTGCGCTATGTCGAGGGCCGCACCGACCCGCTGGTCGCAGCCCTGTCCGTCTTGCTGATCGTTGCGACGCTGATCGTCGTCGTCATCGTGGAACGTCTTGTCGGCGTCGCGCGCGCCGTTGGAAAATAGGAGACCATCATGCCCGATTACCGCATCGCCCCCATGCCCGAGCAGCTGCCGGCCGCGCTCGTCGAGAAGCTCCAGAGGGTCGAAACCGCGACCGTCGGCCATTCCCAGCATTGGGGCTTCATGGATCGCGGCATCCAGCCGCTGCTGCGCGGCAAGCGCATTGCCGGCGCCGCCGTGACGCTCGCCATCCCCGGCCAGGATTCGACGCTGCTGCACCATACGCTCGGCCTGCTCAGGCCCGGCGACATCCTCGTCGTCGACCGGCTCGGCGACGACAAACATGCCTGCTGGGGCGGCGGCGTCACGGTCGCGGCCAAGGCCGCGGGCGCGATCGGCGGCATCGTCGACGGGCCCTGCACCGACCTGACCGAGATCGAGGACAGCGATTTCCCGATGTGGTGCCGGGGCATGTCGCCGATCACGACGCGGCTCTACAATCTCGGCGGCACGCTGAACCTGCCGATCTCCTGCGGCAATGTTCCGGTCAAGGCCGGCGACGTCATCCTGGCCGATGAATCGGGCGTGCTCGTGCTGCCGCGCGACGAGGCCGAGGCGATCGCCGACGCCGCTCTCGCCCGGCAGGAGCGCGGCGAGCGCAGCCAGGACCGCGTCAAGGCCGGCGAAAAGCTCGGCGATCTCTCCGGCGCGACCAAGATGGTGCTCGACGCCATCGCCGCGGCGAAAGGCTGAGGCGACATCGTGACCTCCTCTCCCCCCGCCCCGCGCATCGCGACCTTCGCCTGCGAGAAGAAGCCCGCCACCGGCTCGCGCGGCATGGTGGTGACGAACCATCCGCTCGCTTCGGCAGCCGGCTCGCAGATGCTGCTGGCCGGCGGCAATGCCGTCGATGCCGCCGTCGCCTCGCTCTTCGCGCTCACCGTCGTCGAGCCGATGATGGTCGGCATCCTCGGCGGCGGCGTCGCGCATATCCGCATGGCCGATGGCCGCCATGTCGTGCTCGACGGGCTCTCGACCGCGCCGCTCAAGGCGAGCGCCGAAATGTATGACTGCCTCTCCGACGAGGTCGGCCGGCAGCGCGACGTGCGCGACCGGCTCAACGTCGTCGGGCCGAAGGCGGTCGCGGTTCCCGGTGCGCTCGCCGGCTGGTGCGAGGCCCTGGCGCGCTTCGGCACGCTCTCGCTCGAGGAGGTGCTGCAGCCGGCGATTGGACTGGCCGAACGCGGCTTCGTCACGACGCCCTATCTCTCCAACTGCATCAGCGACAATGTCGCCGATCTCGCGCGCGATCCCGGTCTTTCGGCGCTGCTGCTGGTGGGAGACAAGGCGATAGAGCCCGGCACGCGGCTCATTCAGGCGGACTACGCCAGGAGCCTGCGCCTGATCGCCAGGCAGGGTCCGGCTGCGCTCTATGACGGTCCGCTCGGCAAGGCGCTGACGGATTTCATGGCGGCGAATGACGGGCTGATCGAGCAGGCGGACCTTGCCGCCTACAAGGTCGCGACACGCGAGCCGGTGCGCGGCTCCTATCGCGGCTACGAGATCGTCGGCCCGCCGCCGCCCTCCTCCTCGGGCGTGCACATCGTGCAGATGCTCAACATCCTCGAGGGCTACGACATCGGCTCGCTCGGCTTCGGCTCGGCGGATTCAGTGCATCTGCTGGCTGAAGCTCTGAAGATCGCCTTCGCCGATCGTGCCGTGGCCACCGCCGACCCCGCCTTCATCAAGGTCCCGGTCGAGCGCCTGATCGACAAGGCCTATGCGAGCGAGCGGCGCGCGCTGATCGCGATGGACAAGGCCAAGAGCTGGAGCGCCGGGCTCTCGGGCGGCGAATCCGCCGACACGACCCATGTCACGGTCGCCGATGCCCAGGGCAATGTCGTCACCTCGACCCAGACGATCAATGGCCTGTTCGGCGCGTGCACGCAGATCCCCGGCACGGGGATGCTGACCAACAACTACATGTTCAATTTCGACCCGCATCCCGGCCGCGCCTTGTCGATCGCGCCCGGCAAGCGCGTCTTCACCTCGATGGCGCCGATGATGGCGCTACGCGACGGCAAGCTCGCCTTCGCGCTCGGCTTGCCCGGAGCGCTGCGCATCTTCCCCTCGGCGCTACAGGCGATCGTCAACCTGATCGACCATGGCATGAGCCTGCAGGAGGCGGTCGAGGCGCCGCGCATCTGGACCGAGGGTGGCGCGCTGGAATTGGAGGCCGCGATCCCCGACAGCGTCGCCGACGCGCTCACGGCGCGCGGCCACAGGATCACCCGCATGCCGCGCATCGCCGGCGGCATGAACGCCATCTCCTTCAACCCCGACGGCACGCTGACGGGCGCCGCCTGCTGGCGCGCCGACGGCACCCCCGTCGCGATCTCCGGCGGGCTCGCCCGCGCCGGCGTGCGCTTCACCATCTGACCCTTCTGCGACCGGACCCCCGACCATGCCCGAAACCATCGTTCTGCTCGACATGACGTCTCCCGACCGCGCCGAGAAGCTGCGCGCGCTGCTGCCGCCCGGTTTCGTGCTGACCCACGGCACGGCGCGCGGCGACGAGCACATGAAGCAGATCATCGCCGAGGCCGACTACGCCATCTCCGGCCAGGTCGGTGTTTCCGCCGATGTGCTGCGCGCGGCGAAGAAGCTGAAACTGCTGCATAAATGGGGCGTCGGCGTCGATAATATCGACGTCGCCGCGGCGAAGGAGCTCGGCATCAAGGTCGCCCGCACCACTGGCAGCAATGCCGTGCCGGTCGCCGAATTCACGCTCGGACTGATGATCTCGGCGCTGCGCTATATCGGCTACGGCCATGCCGAATTGAAGAAGGGGCGTTGGGCCACCGGACAGCTGCCGGGCGAGACCTTCATGCTCTCGGGCAAGACGGTCGGCATCGTCGGGTTTGGCGCCATCGGCAAGAATGTCGCCAAGCTGCTCAAGGGGTTCGGCTGCACCATCCTCTATTCCAAGCGCCAGCCGCTCAGCGCCGCCGAGGAAGCCGCGCTCGGCGTGAAGCATGCCACGATGGCCGAGCTCCTGGCCCAGTCCGACGTCGTCTCGCTGCATTGCCCGCTGACGCCGGAGACCACCAATCTGATCGACAAGGCCGCGTTGGCCGCGATGAAGAAGACCGCCGTGCTGGTCAATGTCGCGCGCGGCGGCGTCGTCAACGAGGCCGATCTGGTCGTGGCGCTGCGCGCCAAGGTCATCGCCGGCGCGGCGATGGATGTCTACTCGGTCGAACCGCTGCCGGCGGAGAGCGAGTTGCTGACGCTCGACAACATCGTCGTGACGCCGCATCTCGCCGCCATGGCCGCCGATAACTTCGCGCCGACGGTGACCCGGATGTTCGCCAATATGGCCCATGTCTCGCGCGGCGAGCCGGTGCCGCCGCTCGATCTCGTCGTCTGAAACGAAGCATCGCCGGAGCGGGAAACGCTCCGGCGATGCTGTCTTTCAAGAGCGTTTTCGAGCGAAGTGGACACCGGTTCGCGTGAAGAAAACGCGTTGAAGCAAAGAGCCGAGCGGCTTCCGATCCAGTTTGATCGGAAGCCGCTCCGGACTTCAGGCTGCCTCAGCCAGCCTCTGGGCCGGCGGGTGATCGACCTGCTTCAGCGGCTTGTTGCCCGTCAGCTTGCGCATCAGCACGTAGAACACCGGCGTCAGGAAGATGCCGAAGGCGGTGACGCCGATCATGCCGGCGAAGACCGCGACGCCCATGGCGTGGCGCATCTCGGCGCCCGCCCCGGTCGACGTCACCAGCGGCACCACGCCCATGATGAAGGCGAGCGAGGTCATCAGGATCGGCCGCAGGCGCAGGCGGCTCGCCTCGATCGCAGCCGCGACCGGCGTCCTGCCCTCGAACTCCAGTTCGCGGGCAAATTCGACGATCAGGATGGCGTTCTTGGCGGATAGTCCGACCAGGACGACGAGGCCGATCTGGGTGAAGACATTGTTGTCGCCGCCCGTGTACCAGACGCCGGTCATCGCCGCGAGCAGGCCCATCGGGATGATCATGATGATCGCGATCGGCAGGGTCAGGCTCTCATACTGGGCCGCCAGCACCAGGAAGACGAGCAGGATCGCCAGCGGGAAGACCAGCACGGCGGAGTTGCCCGCCAGGATCTCCTGATAGGTCAGCTCGGTCCACTCGAAGGCGAAGCCCTTGGGCAGCGTCTCCTTGGCAATGCGCTCGGCCGCGGCCTGGGCCTGACCGGAGGAGTAGCCCGGGGCGGCGCCGGCATTGATGTCGGCGCTGAGGAAGCCGTTATAACGCATGGCGCGTTCCGGCCCGGTGTCGTTGCGCACGTTCAGCACGGCGTTGAGCGGCACCATCTCACCCGTTTTCGAGCGGACCTTCAGCTTGCCGATATCCTCGGCATAGGCGCGGAAAGGTGCATCGGCCTGGACGCGCACGGTGTAGGTGCGGCCGAACTTGTTGAAGTCGTTGACATAGGACGAGCCGAGATAGATCTGCAGCGTCTCGAAGACATCGGTCACGGCAACGCCGAGCTGGCGCGCCTTGGTGCGGTCGATATCGGCATAGAGCTGCGGGACATTGACCTGGAAGCTCGAGAACATGCCCGCAAGCTCCGGCGCCGTCGCGGCCTTGGCCATGAAGGCCTTGGTCGCCTCGTCCAGCGCCTTGTAGCCCAGCCCGGCACGATCCTCGATCTGCAGCTTGAAGCCGCCGATGGTGCCGAGACCCTGGACGGGTGGCGGCGGGAACATGGCAATGAACGCTTCCTTGATGCCGGCAAACTCCTTGTTGAGCTGCATGGCGATGGCGGCGCCATTGAGATCGGGCGTCTTGCGCTGGTCGAAGGACTTCAGCCCGACGAAGACGATGCCGGCATTCGAGGAATTGGTGAAGCCGTTGATCGAGAGGCCGGGAAAGGAGATCGCGTTCTCGACGCCTGGATGCTTCAGGGCGATCTCGTCCATGCGGCGGATGACGTCCTCCGTGCGGTCGAGCGTGGCGGCGTCGGGCAGCTGCGCGAAGCCGACGAGATACTGCTTGTCCTGGCCGGGCACAAAGCCGCCGGGGATGGTGCGGAACAGGCCGACGGTCAGCGCAACCAGGCCGACATAGGCCACCATCATCACCGTCTTGCGGCCGAGAATGCGCTTCACGCCGCTGCCATAGGCCTGCGAGGAGCGGTTGAAGAAGCGGTTGAAGCCGCGGAAGAACCAGCCGAAGACGCCGTCCATGGCGCGGGTCAGCAGGTCCTTGGGCGCATGGTGCGAGCGCAGCAGCAGCGCGGCGAGCGCCGGCGACAGCGTCAGCGAGTTCACCGCCGAGATCACCGTCGAGATCGCGATGGTGAGCGCGAACTGGCGGTAGAACTGGCCGGTCAGGCCGCTGATGAAGGCCAGCGGCACGAAAACCGCAACGAGCACCAATGCGATCGCGATGATCGGGCCGGAGACCTCGCGCATCGCCTTATAGGTCGCCTCGCGCGGCTCCAGGCCGCCCTCGATGTTGCGCTCGACATTCTCGACCACGACGATGGCGTCGTCGACGACGATGCCGATCGCCAGCACCAGGCCGAAGAGGCTCAGCGCATTGATCGAGAAGCCGAAGAGATACATCACCGCGAAGGTGCCGATGACCGAGATCGGCACGGCGACGAGCGGGATGATCGAGGCCCGCCAGGTCTGCAGGAAGACGATGACGACGAGCACGACGAGTGCGATCGCCTCCAGCAGCGTATGGACGACGGCCTCGATCGAGGCCCGCACGAACTGGGTGGTGTCGTAGACGATCGAGTAGTCCACGCCCTCCGGCATGTTCTGCTTGATCTCCTGCATCACCTCCCGGACGCGGTCGGCGATGGCGATGGCGTTCGAGTTCGGAGCCTGGAAGACCGGGACCGCGACGGCCGACTTGCCGTTGAGCAGTGAGCGCAGCGCGTATTCGGCCGCACCGAGCTCGATGCGGGCGACGTCGCGCAAGCGGGTCACGGCGCCCGACGCGCTGGTCTTGATGATGATGTCGCCGAACTCCTCCTCGCTCTGGAGGCGGCCCTGCGCGTTGACCGAAAGCTGCAGGTCGAGCCCCGGCGCGTTCGGGGAGGAACCGATGACGCCGGCGGCGGCCTGGACGTTCTGGGCGCGGATCTCGTTGACGACGTCGCTGGGCGAAAGGCCGTGCTCGGCCATCCTCTGCGGATCGAGCCAGACGCGCAGCGAATAATCGCCGGAGCCGAAGAGCTGGACCTGGCCGACGCCGTCGATGCGCGCCAGCCGGTCCTTGACGTTGAGGACGGCGTAGTTGCGCAGATAGGTCATGTCGTAGCGGCCGTTCGGCGAGGTGATATGGACCACCATCGTCAGATCGGGCGAGCTCTTGATCGTGGTCACGCCGAGGCGGCGGACCTCTTCCGGCAGCCGCGGCTCGGCCTGGCTGACGCGGTTCTGGACGAGCTGCTGGGCCTTGTCGGGGTCGGTGCCGAGCTTGAAGGTGACGTTCAGCGTCATCACGCCATCGGTCGTCGCCTGGCTCGACATGTAGAGCATGCCTTCGACGCCGTTGATCTGCTCCTCGATCGGCGTGGCGACGGTCTCGGCGATGACGCGCGGGTTGGCGCCGGGATACTGCGCGCGCACCACGATGGTCGGCGGCACGACCTCGGGATATTCCGAGATCGGCAGGACCCGCAGCGAGAGCAGGCCTGCGACGAGGATCAGCACGGAGAGGACGCCGGCGAAGATCGGCCGGTCGATGAAGAATTTGGACAGGTTCATGGCACGCCCCCCTTTGGAGCGGATGTCTTTGAGACGAAACGCGTCGTCGTCCCGGGCGACCCGGGACGACGTGGCGTGTGTGTGCGCGGTTTAACGTTGCGCGAGTTCGGTCTTGGCCGCGCGCAGTTCGGACTTTTCGGCCATCGGTACGGATTCGGGTGCAACCGTCGCTCCCGGCCGGATGCGCTGCAGGCCATTGACGATGATCCGCTCGCCGGCCTTCAGGCCGCTGGTGACGATGCGCAGCCCGTCATTCGACGCGCCGAGCGTGACCTCGCGCCAGGCCGCCTTGCTGTCGGCGCCGACGACGAAGACGAACTTCTTGTTCTGGTCTGTGCCGACGGCGCGCTCATTGATGACCAGCGCGGGCTCGGAGCGGGCCTGCCCCATCTGGACCCGGACGAACTGACCCGGCATCAGCTTGCCGCCGGGATTGTCGAGCACGGCGCGCGCGCGCACCGTGCCGCTGGCGGCGTCGATGCCGTTGTCGACGAAACGGAGCTTGCCGGTGAAGCTCGCGCCTTCGCTGGTCGCGGTCGTGAGCCTGACCGGGATCTGTTCGAGCGAGCGATTGCCCTCCGGCAGCGAGGCCAGAGCGTCGAGCACCGTCTTCTCGTCGGCATTGAAGGCGGCATAGATCGGATCGACCGAGAGCAGCGTCGTCATCAGCGGCGCGCTGGCGCCGGCCGCGACGAGATTGCCGATGGTGACGTCGAGCCGGCCGATGCGGCCGCTGATCGGCGCGCGGATCTGGGTGTAGTCGAGGTTGAGCCGCGCGGTCTGCTGGGCGGCCTGGGCGGCGCGCAGATTGGCCTGCGCCTCGCGCAGCGCATTGAAGCGCGTGTCGAGATCCTTCTGCGAGACGTTGCGGCTCGCCATCAATTGCTGGCCGCGCTCATTCTCGCCGGCTGCCAGCGCGACGCGGGCCTCTGCCGCCAGCACCTGCGCCTGCGTCCGCTCGAATTCGGCGAGATAGGGCGCCTGGTCGATGCTGATCAGCAGGTCGCCCTGCTTGACGAGGCTGCCCTCGCGGAAATGCACGGCCTCGATCACGCCGGAGACGCGCGAGCGTACCTCGACGCGCTCGATCGCCTCCAGCCGGCCGGAGAACTCGGCCCAGGCGACGAGATCGCGCTGCTCCACGGTCGCGACCGAAACCGGCGTCGCCGGGGGGGCGGCAGGCGGGGTGTCGCCCTGCGCGTGATTGACGGTAGCATTGACGATGATGACGGCGGCGAGCGAAGCGCTGGCGGCAAGGCCGCCCAAAAGGCGACGACGGGTCGTTCCCTGAATCATGGGTCCATTCCTTCCAAGAGATAGGCGATGAAAATTGCTGCCGGCGGCGCGCCTAGGGCGGCGCGGTCAGGGCATAGAATTCAGCGACATGGTTGCATGCCAGAGAGAGGCAGGAGCCTTCCTCGGGAGCGCCGGCATAGGCATCCGGCCATTGCGTCGGGCCAGTCTGCACATGGTGGCGGACCGTCACACCCGCTTCCTGCAACCGCGCTGCATAATGCGCGGCTTCGTCCCGCAGCGGATCGTCCTGCGACGAGATCAGCAGCGCAGGCGCGAGGCCCGCCAGCCGCGAGGCGTTGAGCGGGGCCGCGTAAGGGTGGGCCGCCTTGTCCGGCGTGCCGAGATAATCGGCCCAGCCATCGGCCCAGCGGCAGCCGACCGGTCCAGCCTCGGCCGTCCGCAGCGAATAGGTGCCGAGGCAGGCATCGAGCATCGGCGAGAACAGGATCTGACCGGCGAGCTCCGGCCCACGACGATCACGCGCCATCAAGGCAAGCGCAGCGGCAAGGTTGCCGCCGGCCTCCTCGCCCGCCACATAGAGCGGCGCAAGTTTAGAAGCCCAGCGGGCACGACCCTTGGCGAGCGTCTGGAGCGCGGCATAGGCGGTCTCGAGCGCCTCGGGAAAGCGGTGGCCGGGCGCCAGCGGATAATCGATCGACATGACGACAGCCCCGGCCTCGGCCAGCGCCGTCGCAACCGCCTCGCCCTCGGCCAGCGAACCGCTGCTGAAGGAACCGCCATGGAGATGCAGGACCAGCCCGGCCTCGGGCTCGATCTCGGCCGGGGCATAGAGCCGGGCGGCGAGCGAGCCCTGCGCAGCCGCAATCGTCTCCTGACGCCAGAAGACGGCGCGCCGGGTACGAAGTTGCGGAAGAGTCGAGATGGACATGGGGTCGCCGGTTGGTGTTGCAGTGCAGCGTGATTTAAGTGATGCTCATGGAGCAATAAATGGCATATTTGCTCATTCATTATTTCTATAGGGAAACAATGATGGAGTCGCCGAGGAGGATGGGATGGACCAGCTCAACGCCATGCGCGCCTTCGTCCGGGTCGTCGAAGCCGGCACCTTCACGCGCGCCGCCGATCTGCTCGACATGCCCAAGCCCACCGTGACGAAACAGATCCAGCAGCTGGAGGCGCATCTGCGCGCCAAGCTGCTCAACCGCACGACCCGGCGCGTGACCGTGACGATGGACGGTGCCGCCTATTACGAGCGCGCCTTGCGCGTGCTGAGCGAAATCGACGAGCTCGATTCCAGCATGGCGCTGTCGCAGGCCCGGCCGAGCGGGCGGTTGCGGGTGGATTGCAGCACCTCGCTGGCGATGGCGGTTCTGATACCCGCATTGCCCGGCTTCCATGCGCGCTACCCGGAGATCCAGCTCGATCTCGGCCTGAGCGACCGCCCGGCCGACCTCGTCGCCGAAAATCTCGACTGCGCCATCCGCGCCGGCGAGATCCAGGATCAGAGCCTGATCGCACGGCGCATCGGGGAGATGTACCTGATCACCTGCGCCGCACCCGACTACATCGCCCGACATGGCACCCCGCGCCATCCCAGCGAGCTCGAGGCCGACCACTACATCGTCGGCTACCGCAGCGCCGGCACCAGCCGCACCGTGCCCTTTACCTATGTCGACGCCAAGGAGAGCATCGAGATCAGGGGGCGCTACATCGTTTCGCTCAACGAGGGCGCCGGCTATGTCGCCTCGGCAGTGGCGGGGCTCGGCGTCATCCAGGCGCCGAGCTTCATGGTGCAGGAGCATGTTACGGCGGGGCGGCTCGTGCCGCTGCTCTCGGGCTGGTGCTCGGCGCCCAAGCCGTTGCACATCGTCTATCCGCCGAACCGCCATCTCAGCAACAAGGTGCGCGTCTTCGTCGACTGGCTGGCCGAGCTTTTCGGCAAGAACGACCTGATCCAGCGCAAATCCAGCCTGCCGCATAGCAAGGCCGCCGCGGCCGGCTAAAGCGTTTTCCCGTTCGACTCGACCGTCATTGCGAGCGCAGCGAAGCAATCCAGGGGCCGTCGAGCGAGCCCTTCTGGATTGCTTCGCTGCGCTCGCAATGACGGGACGGGTTGCGCAAAAGCGAGCCGGCCTCAGAAGGTCTCGGCCCATGGCCTGAGGTCGACCTCCATCGTCCAGGCATTCCTAGGCTGGCGCAGCACATCGAGATAGCTCTGCGCGATGGCGTCAGGATCGAGCGTATTGTCTGAGGCATCCGGCCGCTTGGCGCTGCGCACGCCGCCATCGATGACGAAATGCGCGACATGGATGCCTTTCGGGCCGAGCTCGCGCGCCGCACTCTGGGCAAGGCCGCGCAGGGCGAATTTGCCCATGGCGAACGGCGCCGAGCGGGCGAACCCCTTGATTCCCGCTGTCGCCCCGGTGAGCAGGATCGCGCCCCGCTCCCGCGGCAACATCCGCTGTGCCGCCTGCTGCACGACCAGGAAGGCGCCCAAGGCATTGACCGACAGCGATTGCGCCACCATGGCCGGATCGAGCTCGGCAAGCGGCCCGCGCACGGCCATGCTGGCATTGTAGATCACGATATCGGGCTCGCCGAGCCCGGCCTCGACCTCCTGGAAAAGCCGCGCGACGCCGGCCTGGTCCGAGGCGTCCGCCGCGAAGACCGAAGCGCCGGTCTCCGCCGCCAAGGCCGCGAGCTTCTCGACATGGCGCGCGGCCAGTGCGACCTGCACGCCATTGGCCGAGAGCTTGCGGGCGAGCGAGGCGCTGATGCCGGGGCCGGCCCCGACGATCAGCGCGGTACGATAGGGAAGGCTCGTCATGGACTGGCTCCTGCGACAGGTTCGGTGAGATCAGGCCGCGACGGGCTTCAGCCGCGGCATCGCCGTGCCCCGCAGCGTCACCACGAAGGCGGCAGCAAACAGGCAAAGCGCCCCGGCGATGAAGAAGGCCGGCAGATAGCTCTGATAGACCGTCCGGCTGAAACCCGCGCCATAGGCGGCGAAGGCCGCACCGATCTGGTGCCCGGCAAAGATCCAGCCGAAGACCAGATTGGACTTCTCGCCGAAGCGGTCGGCCGCGATCTTGATCGTCGGTGGCACGGTCGCGACCCAGTCCAGCCCATAGAAGACGGCAAAGAGCGACAGACCGTAAAAGGAGAAATCGGTGAAGGGCAGATAGAGCAGCGAAAGCCCGCGCAGGCCGTAATACCAGAACAGCAGCCAGCGGCTGTCATAGCGGTCCGAGAGCCAGCCCGAACCGACCGTGCCGACGAAATCGAAGACGCCGATCATCGCGAGCACGCCGGCCGCCGTCACCGCCGCCATGCCGTAATCGCCGCATAGCGAGACGAAATGGGTCTGGACGAGGCCGTTGGTGCTGGCGCCGCAGACGAAGAAGGTGCCGAACAGGACCCAGAAGGTGTGCGTGCGCGAAGCGTCCCTGAGCGCCACCAGCGGCGACATCAGCATCGCGCCGAAACTCGCAGCCTGAGCCGGGGCCGGCACGATTGCGTCAGTGCCATAGGGGGCGAGCCCGATATCGGAGGGGCGATCGCGCATCAAGGTGAGCACGGCGACGACCGCGACGACCAGCATCGCCAGGACGAAGACGAGCGCACTGCGCCAGCCGACCTGCTCGGTCAGGCTCGCCAGCAATGGCAGGAAGACGAGCTGGCCTGTCGCCGTGCTTGCCGTCAGTAGGCCGAGCACGAGACCGCGCCGCTGCGAGAACCAGCGCGTCGCGACCGTCGCGCCGAGCACCATGGCGGTGAGCCCGGTGCCGAGACCGACGACGATGCCCCAGAGCAGCACAAGGTGCCAAAGCTGCGTCATGAAGAAGGAGCCGAGGATGCCGCTGCCGATCAGCGTGAGCGCGACGGTCGCGACCCTGCGCACGCCGAAGCGGTTCATGAAGGCGGCCGCAAACGGCCCCATCAAGCCAAACAGCATCAGGCGGACCGCCAGGGCCGAGGAGATGTCGGAGGTCGCCCAGCCGAATTCGCGCTGCAGCGGGGTGATCAATACGCCGGGCGCGCCAACCGCGCCGGCCGTCACCAGCATGGTCAGAAAGGTCACGGCCGCGACGACCCAGCCATAATGGATTCCGCGTCGCGCCAGCAACCTCGCGAGCGCCGAGGTCGGGGTCAAACTATCGGCGAAGGACGCCATGGCAGTCTCCTGTTGTGGGCATATACCCGTAAATTGTCGAGAAAATCAGATCCGATTCAGGATCTCGCGCAGTTCCTGCGTGGCCTTGACGCCCATTCGCGCTTCCAGGGCCGCTTGCGCGGCCTCCCAAAGCGGCGCGGCCTCCTGCAGAACCCGACGCCCCGCCTCGGTCAGCATCACCGTCGCCTCGCGCCGATCCTTGCCGCTGCCGAGCTTCACCAAACCCATCCGCTCGAGCACGCGGACATTGCGCCCGATCGTCGAACGATCGAGCTCCATCCGCCGGCCGAGCTCGGTCAGGATGACGGGCTCCAGACGCGCGATCGAGCGCAGCAAGCTGAACTGGGCGATATTGATGCCCAAGGGCGCCATCGCCTCGTCATAGAATGCCGCCATCCGCCGGGTGGCGGATCTCAAGACGGTGCAATAGCAATCAACCTTCATGATACGGGTATATGCCCCTATCAAGAGGATGGCAAGCCCCCCGGCACGCCGGGCCTGCGAGGGGCGTGGCCCGGCGCCTCGGAGTCCGTTTGGAAACACCAGCCCTCATCCTGAGGAGCTGCGTAGCAGCGTCTCGAAGGATGCTCCAGCCTGCACGGGAGCCTTCTGAAGCATCCTTCGAGACGCCATTCCCAGGGGAATGGCTCCTCAGGATGAGGGCTCGCGGAGGCTCCAAACGGTTTCTTAGCTCATCCAGCCCTTGAGCAGGGCCTGCGCCCAGTCCTCGCGGCCATTCGCCCGTGCGCGGCGGGCGGCGGCGGCCCAGTCATAGGCAATCGCCTCGAACGCGACCTCGACCTTGTCGCCCTCCCCGGTCAGGACGGCGAAACGGGCATGGGGCGAGCCGCTTTCCGAGACATGGGCGGGCGCGTCGGGATCGTCATAGGCCGGGCAGCCGACACTGCCGGGGTTGACGATGGTGGCGCCGCTCCCCAGCCGCAGCAGACGCGGCAGATGGCTGTGGGCGCAAAGGATCAGTCGCGAGGCATTGCCTTCCAGTCTGGCTTCGACCTCCGCCAGGGATGCCGGCAGCAGGCGGCCCGCCACGACGCTCTCGAGCAGATAGGTGTTGTCGTCCTGCGGGCTGGCATGGATGCACAATGCGCCTGCAACGGACAGGCTGACGGGCAGCGCAAGCAGCCAATCGCGCGCCTCCTGATCGAGCTGCGACCAGGCATAGGCGTCGGACAAGCCGAGGCCCGCAGCGCTTGGCGCGCCGAGCACCCGGTCGTGGTTGCCGCGGACATGGTGAAAACCGCTCTTGCGCAGCAGCGCAACGGTCTCGGCCGGCCAGAGCGGACTCGACGCGCAATCGCCGAGATTGACGACCGCATCGAGCTCCAGGCTGGCGAGCCGCTCCATCACGGCCTCCAGGGCCGGGAGATTGCCGTGAACATCCGCGATGACGCCAAGCCGCATGTCGGGACCAGCCTTTCCCTATCGATGAGCGCCCCGATTCACACGGGAGCCCTTGCAGGCTAATCGCTCTCGGGAGATCCTGCACGAGCGATTCATCCAATCCTGATGCGAGGCTCGTGCTATAAGGCCTCATTATGGAATGAGGCGGATGCGCGCGCGGCAACTCGAAGTCTTTCGCATGGTGATGCGCTGCGGCACGCTGACCAGCGCGGCCGAGGCGCTCAACGTTTCGCAGCCGGCTTTGAGCCAGATCCTGCTGCACACCGAGGACGAGCTCGGCTTCAAGCTGTTCCTGCGGGTCAAGGGCCGATTGATCCCGACGCCCGAGGCGGAGGAACTCTACCCGGAAGTCGACCGGCTGTTCAGCGATCTCGAAGGGTTGAGGCAGCGTGCCGGCGACCTGCGCCAGGGCAAATCCGGCGTGGTGCGGCTCGCGGCTTCGGCGCCGCCCTCGCTCGCCCTGGTGCCGGAAGCCTTGCGCCATTTCCGGGCGGCCCATGCCGATATCCGCATCCTGTCCTATGTCGTGCCGGCCGAGGTGATCGTGGCGATGCTGGATCGCGGCCAGGCCGGCCTCGGCATCGCGATGACCGACCAGTCGATTCCCCTGATCGACACGGAGATCATCGGCCACACCCGGATCGTCTGCGTGCTGCCCTCGACCCACCCTCTCGCATCCCGCGAGGCGATCGGCCCGGCCGATCTGCGTGGCGAAACGCTGATCTCCTATCGGGCGGAATCCCTTCCCGGGCAGTTGCTGCGGGCGGCGCTGGGGCGCGAGGGCGTCAGCTTCCAACCGGAGATGGAAATCGACGTCTCGATCATCGCGCTCGCCTTCGTGCAGCAGGGACTCGGCATTGCGATCGTAGACGGGCTTTTGCCCTGGCACAGTTTTCCGGGGCTCGTCACCCGCCCCTTCCGGCCGAATGTCGCCTTGCCGCTCTGCCTGCTGACGAGTTCGCGCCGGCCGCTTTCGCGCAATCACGAATTGCTGCGGGCGCATCTGCGCAGCGCCTGCAAAACCCTCGGCCTCGAACGGCACGAACCTTGATTCCATAAGCCAGGCTTATCCACCTGTCGCATTTTGCTCTTGGACGCCGCCGCCCCCTGCCCTCAGATTGCCAGCTGCATTCTCGCGAGCGGACGGATTCATGAGCTGGCGTATCGGCGTCGACATCGGCGGCACCTTCATCGATTTCTGCGCAATGGAGACCGGCACCAACCGGTTCGAGACCATCAAGGTCCTGACCACGCCGAACGAGCCCGGCAAGGAACTGCTCGACGGCCTGAGCCTCCTGCAGGAACGCCATGGCGTGGCGCCCGAGGAGGTCATCTCCTTCGTCCACGGCACCACGGTCGGCATCAACACCATCATCCAGCGCAAGGGCAGCCGGCTCGCCCTGATCACCACCGCCGGCTTCGAGGACGTGATCGAGCTCGCCCGGCTGCGCATGCCGGAGATGTATTCGCTGTTCTGCGCCAGGCCCGAGCAATTGATCCCGCGCGACCTGATCCATGGCGTCAGGCAGCGCCAGCTCGCCAATGGCGCGATCGCCGAGGAGCTCGACCGCGAGGCGCTGGCCGATGTCATCGCGACAATCCGCAGCAAGGGCGTGGACGGCGTCGTCATCTCCTTCCTGCACGCCTATCGCAATCCCGCTCATGAGGCACAGGCCAAGGCGCTGATCGCGGAGCTTGCGCCGGAACTCTTCGTCTTCACCTCCAGCGAGGTCTGGCCGGTGATCCGCGAATATGAGCGCAGCACGACCGCGATCCTGAACGGCTATGTCCATCCGCGCGTCGCGGGCTATCTCGGCGCGCTCGAGGCAGCTCTCGCCTCACGCGGCGTACCCGCCGGACCGATGCTGACCAAATCCAATGGCGGGCTGATGACTGCAGAGACCGGCAAGCGCGCCTGCGTCAACATGCTGCTCTCGGGCACGGCGTCCGGCGTCATCGGCGCGGCCTATCTCGCCGAGCAGGCCGGCATCGCCAATGTGCTGACGCTCGATATCGGCGGCACCAGCGCCGACCTCGCCTTGATCATCGACGGCAAGCCGCAATTCGGCACCGGCGAGACCGTCGGCGACTTCCCGCTCTTCGTGCCCAGCGTCTCCGTGACATCCATCGGCAGCGGCGGCGGCTCGATCGCCTGGGCCGACGCCTTCGGCGTGCTCAAAGTCGGGCCGGAAAGCGCCGGCTCGACGCCGGGCCCGGCCTGCTATGGCCGCGGCGGCACGCGCGCGACCGTCACCGACGCGATGGCCACCTGCGGTTTCCTCGGCCATACGCCGATCGCCTATGACCAGATCGGCATGCGGCGCGACCGCGCCGAGGCCGTCATCGGCGAGCTCGCCGGGCTCCTGGGCCTCGCCTCGCAAGCGACGGCGGAGGCGATCATCGCGGTTGCGGTCTCGGAGATGTTCGTCGAGGTCAACAAGCTCGTCGCGCGCTATGGCGTCGATCTGCGCGAATTCACATTGATGCCGTTTGGCGGCGCCGGCCCGATGCTGGGCTGCTTCCTGGCGCGCGAGCTCGGCATCCCCCATGTGATGGTGCCGCAACGGCCAGGCGTGGTCAGCGCGCTCGGCGGCCTGATCGCCGATGTGAAGGGCGACTTCATCCAGACGATCTTCGCGCCCTCTGCAGCGGAATCCTTGCCGCGTCTCAGGGAAGCGCTTCTCCGGCTCAAGGCCGACGGCTCCGCCTGGATCAGGGACGAGCAGGGCTTCACCGGCCAGGTCATCGAGACCCTCTCGGCCGATATGCGCTATCACGGCCAGTCCTTCGAGATCGAGGTGCCGCTCGCCGAGCCCTGGCTGGCGGAGGGCGACATTGCCGCGATCAATGCTGCCTTCCACCGCCAGCATCTGGCGATCTACGATTTCAACGACGAGGCCGGCGAGGTCCAGATCGTCAATCTGCGCCTCGTCGTCAGCGGAACGACCGAGCGGCCAGGCCTTACCCCCGTGCCGGAGACCGCAGCCGGGGCGGCCGTGCCTGAGCGGTTGATCCCGGTCTGGCTCGACGGGGCAAACCAGGAGGTTGCGCTCTATCACCGCAACGCGCTGCGCCACGGCCACGACTTTTCCGGCCCCGCCATCGTGGCGCAGGACGACACCACCATCTGCATTCCCGCCGGCTTCGAGGCCCATGTCGATGGCTGGCTGAACCTTCACCTCACCTTGCGGACGGAGGCTTGAGCATGGTCGACAAGGTGACATTGCAGGTTCTGGCGAACCATTGCCGGGCCGCGGCCGAGAACATGGCCTACACGCTCTACCGCACGGCGCACTCGACCTTCGTCAAGGAGACCGAGGACTTCACCGTGATGGTGATGGACAGGACCGGCCGCGTCGTCGCGGTGCCGATGGATCTGGGCGCGACCTGGTATCCGGGCATGAACTACAACCGCGCCATCGACCTCGTCGACGAATACCGGCCAGGCGACATCGCCTTCACCAACGACCCCTATAGCGGCTATCTCGCGACGCACGCCCCCGACACGCATCTCTGGAAGCCGATCTTCCACGAGGGTGAGATCGTCTGCTTCGTCGGCGGCCATGTCCACAACACCGATATGGGCGGCGCGGTGCCGGCCAGCCTGTCGCGCTCGCTGACCGAGATCCACCAGGAAGGCATCCGTTTCCCGCCGATGACATTGATGCGCGATGGCGTCTTCGACGAGAAGGTGCTGCGCATCATGATGATGAATGTGCGCAAGCCCGACCTCAACATGGGCGACCTCAAGGCGCTGGCCGGCGCGCTCAACACCGGCGAGCGCAAGATCCAGGCGATGATCGCGAAGTTCGGCGCCAAGGGCTTCATGGAGGGGTTGGACGGGCTGATGGACTATGCCGAGCACCAGGCCCGCGAGATCCTGCGCTCGATCCCCGACGGCGAGTACTTCTTCTCCGACTATGCCGATGAGGACAGCGTCGACGGCAATCCCTGCCGGCTCGCGCTGACGCTGACGATCAAGGGTGACGAGGCGGTGCTCGATTTCACCGGCTCCGACCCGCAGCTCGGCTCCTCGCTCAACGTCCCCACCGGCAGCGACCCGCGCCACACCTTGCTGCTCGTGGGCGTCTATTACGTGCTCTACACGCTCAATCCGCAGCTCCTGCTCAACTCCGGCCTGACACGCCCCTTCACCTGCATCGCGCCCGAGGGCACGGTGCTGAACCCATCCTTCCCGGCGGCGGTGGGCATGCGCAGCCTGACCTGCGGGCGGGTGCGCAGCCTGATCTTCGGCGCCTTCAGCCTCGCCATCCCCGAGCGCATGCCGGCGGCGCCGGCGGGCTCGAGCTCGATCGTCAATGTGATGACGACCGACGAAAAGACGCATCGCAGCATCATCGCCGCGATCAATCCGGTGGTCGGCGGCGGCGGCGGCATGCCGCATCGCGACGGCCCCAACGGCTCGGGCGCCGACGCCGCCTATCTCAAGAACACGCCGATCGAGATCACCGAGACGGAGGTGCCGATCCAGTTCGTCCGCTATGGGCTGCTGCCCGATTCCGGCGGCGCCGGGCGCTGGCGCGGCGGGCTTGCGACCGTGATGGAGTTCAAGGTCTTCGCGCCCAACACCCGCATCACCGCGCGCAACCGCGACCGCTCGATCTTCCGGCCCTGGGGCACGCTGGGCGGGCTTTCGGCCGAGCCCTCGAACTTCATCATCAACCCCGGTGCCGCCAATGAACGCGTGCTCGGCAACACCGACATCGCCGTCACCGAGCCCGGCGACATCATCCATATCCATTCGCCGGGCGGCGGCGGGCGCGGGTCGCCGCTGGAGCGGGAGCCCGAGCGCGTGCTGCTCGACGTCGCGCGCGGCTATGTCAGCGTGGCGGCGGCGAAAGACCGCTATGGCGTGGTGATCCGGGACGGAGCGGTCGATGCCGAGGCGACGGCAGCACGCAGGGCTGAGATGAAACAGAACGCCCATGGCGGGCATTTCCATTTCGGCCCGGAGCGCGACGCCTTCGAGAGCGTCTGGCATGCCCGCAACTACGCGGCCCTGACTCGCCTGCTCGCGGCCCTGCCGGTGCATTGGCGCTTCTTCACCAAGACGAAGATCTTTGCGGCGATGCGCGAAGCCGGCCCGCAAGCCGACGTCACGAGCGCTTTCGGCAGCGTCCGGCGCGACTATCCGCAGGTACCGGAGATCGCGCTCGCGGCGGAGTAAGGCCGGGCTGACTGAAAACCATGCGCCGTCATTCCGGGCAAGCGAAGCGAAGAGCAACCCGGAATCCATCGTAAAGCGCAGCACCCTCCGATGGATTCCGGATCGGCGCCGCTGCGCGGCTTGTCCGGGATGACGGCGTGAAGGCACACGCTGTTGCGTACACTCAATACCCCGCCGCCCAATGGGCAAGATCGCTTGCGCTCTGCTCACCCGCGAACATGCCCAGGATGCGCTCGCCGAGGAGCGGGCCGAACTTGAACATCTGGCCGTCGCAGTTGGTGACGACGAGGCCGCGCCCGGTCTGCACCACTTCGAAGCGCCGAGAAGCGTCGAGCACGTAGTAGCCGACCTGAATGCGCGTCGGCCTATAGGCCTCGAAGTCGCGGAAGTAAGGCTTGAAGGCGCCGAGAATGGCACGGCTCTCGCTCTCCAGATCCGAGCCGAAGCCGTCCGTCTCGGGGCGCGCCAAGCGGCGATGCGCGGAATAGCCGATCTTGAGGCCGGCGCCGCGACGATCGGGCAGCGTATAGCCGGTGTGGTCGCCGATCGCGGCGATCGCTGGAGCCTCGCGCCAGGATTGCTCGTACTGCGCCGGCGGCTCGACATAGCAGAGCCCCTGCCGATAGACCGAGGCCTTGCCATAGCGCTCCGGCAGCAGCGCCGGCAGCCAGGCCCCGGCCGCAACCAGAAGCAGATCGCCAGCGACTTCGGACGCGTCGGCGCGGACAGCGATGCCGGTCTCCAGATCGACCCGCGCGACGCGGCAATCATGCTCGATGATCCCGCCATGGTCGCGCACCCATTGCGCCAGCTCGGTCACGATACGGCCGGCAAAGAGCGGTCCGCCGGGGAAGGAGACCACGCCCCAGGCATGGGCGGGCAAGCTCAGATGCGGGCAGAGTGCCTCGACACCGTCGCGGGAGAGCACCTCATGGGGCAGCCCGACAGCCTTGAAAGTGTCGAGGGTCTTCTGCGCGTAGTCGCCGGCCTCCAACGAAATCGCGATTGCGCCCGTATTCTCGAAATGCGCGGTACCAAGATCCGACCAGAGCCGGTCCCAGGCCGAAAAGGCCTCGGTGACCATGCGCGTGTAGCCCGCGGCCGAACCATAGGGGTAGCGGATCATGCGGTGGTTATCGAAGGAGGCTGCCTGCGGGTTGGGCGCCGGCCCCTGCTCCAGAACGATGACGTCATGGCCGCGCTTGAGGGCGGCGCGAGCGACCGACAGGCCGACGATGCCGGCCCCGATGATGACGATACGGCTCATGGTTGGATATCCTCGGCAGCGTGGCGCCTTCAGGCGCTGGCAGGAGCAACCGTCACGGTGTCTCCGGGCTTGATCTCGCCGGGGACCAGGACGTCGCAGTAGATTCCGAAATTGCGGTTGTGACGCTTCACCACCGTGCGCAAGAGCTCGACATCGAGCGGGATACCGTCCTGCGCGATGGTGATGAAGCCGCAGCGCCCGCAGGGGATGCTGCCCTTCAGCACGACATCGCCGATGCGGATCTCGCGGCCGAGCCAGCCATTCTCCGGGATCGGGTCCTCCCCGTCCGGCCAATCGACGACGATGTTGGGCCGGAAGCGGCGCTCGTCGACGATGCTGCCCGGCATCTCGCGCTCCAGGCTTCGCATCGCGGCCGTGCTCAGGAGATGGATCGGCGCATGCTCGTAGCGCGGCCGAAAGCCCTCCTGCCCGCGCCGGACGAACGGCTTCAGCTGCGCCGGGAAGCCGAAGAGCGAGGATAGTCTCTCGATGACCACCGCATCGTCCGGCTTTGCCCAAGTGCTTCCGTCAGCCGAGATGGCAGCACCATCCAGAGCGGTCCAGCGGGCATAGCCGCGGGGGACTTCGATGAAATGCTTCTCGCGGCCGGGCGAGGCGATGCGCTCGCTGGACGCATCGACGACACCCCAGAGCCGATCGCCGACGACGCCGGACGCATCGAGCGGGGCGATTTCCAGCCGCTCGCCCGCCATCGAACTGACCGGATAGCGCCAAAGCGCCGCAACGCTGCCACTCATGGCAGGTCGAGGCGCGGATCGAGCGCGTCGCGCAAGCCGTCGCCGACGAAGTTGAAGCTGGTCACGGCGAGCGTGATCGCGGCTCCCGGCAGGATCGCGAGCCAGGGCGCGCTGGTGAGGTAGCTCTGGGCGCCCTCCAGCATGTTGCCCCAGCTCGGCGTCGGCGGCTGGATGCCGTAGCCGAGGAAGGAGATATAGCTCTCGGCCAGGATCGCATGGGCGACGTTCAGCGTCGCGGCGACGACGATCGGCGCCACCGCGTTGGGCAGCAATTCGCGAAACATGATGCGCGCATTGCTGGACCCCATAGAGACCGCGGCCACGGCGAAATCGCGCGTGCGCAGCGAGCGCATCTGCGCCTCGACGACGCGCGCCACCTCCATCCAGGAGGTCATCGCGATCAGCATCACGAT
>NZ_PQFZ01000011.1 GCF_002917105.1 Allobosea psychrotolerans | reverse complement strand
TCGATCGAGGGCACGGGCTCGCCCTGCCCCACCGATCTGCTCAGACTCTCGACCGGCATCGAGGATGTCGAGGACCTCTACGCCGACCTCGACCAGGCGCTGAAAGCAGGCCACGCCTGAGCGTCAGGCCTCAACGATGCGCAGCGAAGCAGCAGCGTCAATCGAGACTGCCCATCAGCGGTCGGGTCGGATTCTTCTCATGGTCACGGCGGTCGGCTGGGGGCTGAACTGGTCCGTCCTCAAATTCGTCCTTCAGGACTGGCCTCCCTTGTTCGCGCGCGGAAGCGCCGGACTGTTGGGCGCGATCGGCCTGGCTGCCGTCGCCGTGCTCCGTGGCGAGCATTTCGCAGTGCCTCGCGAAGCCCGCCTGCGCCTTGCCATGGCTGCTGGAATCAACGTCTTCGCCTGGATGGGCTTCACCGCCCTGTCACTGAATTGGCTCAAGGTTTCGGAAGGAGCGCTCATCGCCTATTCCATGCCGATATGGGCAATGCTGATCGCATGGCCGCTGCACGGCGAGCGACCGAACAGCCGTAGCCTCCTGGCGCTGGCGCTGGGTATCGCCGGGATCGCGGTGCTGATGGGCGGTCCGGATCTCGCCGGCGTCAAGTTACCGGGAATCCTGTTTGCGCTCGCCGCCGCGATCCTCTTCGCCATCGGCACGATCACCGCCCGCACGCCCATTCCCATGCCCCCTACAGCGCTGACGGCATGGCAAGTGGCCCTGGGCTGTCTGCCAATGGTGATACTGAGCCTGTTCTTGGAACAGCCGCGCGTCTTCGCGCTTTCGCTCCCAGGTCTCCTTGGCCTCGCCTATATGGCGGCGGGTCCGATGGCTCTGTGCTACCTGACCTGGTTTGGGGCACTCAGGCGTCTGCCCGCATCAGTCGCCGCGACCGGCATGCTGCTCGTCCCGGTCGTCGGGGTCCTTTCAGCCATCCCATTGCTCGGAGACAGCTTGGGCGGACGGGAGCTCATTGCCATCGCGCTTACGTTGAGTGGCGTTGGACTGGCGCTCCGGCGCTCAGGAGAAGTCTCCTGATGTTGTCCGTAACGTCGATTGCGACTTCCGCTTCCCACCTCTTGCGACCTTCGTAGCGTCTGCGAACAGAGTGGGCTGACGGTCCTAGGGAGGCTGCCGACGGCGTCCACGCGCCATCGAAATTCCTGGCCACATCAAGGAACCTGAAACCTCCCGGATTCAGGACTTCCCGGCCGCTCTGTGGCCTTTGCTACCTAGAGCATTTCCTTGTTTTATCGAATTTTCTTCACGCGGACCGGTGTCCATTTCGCTCGAAAATACTCTAGTGCCGAAGTTAAAAGCCCTTCGGGAACTTTGGGATGGCTGCTTCTTCCCTGCCCGTCAGCCGCTCGCCCGTTCGCGGCGGACCGGCAGGCGGCGCGGCGCGCCTCCCAGCCTGCCCGCGAGAACGAGCCCCTTGGGCACGACGAGGCCGGCGCGCAGGCGCCTGGCGCCGAAGGAAATCGCCGCGCGCTCGCGCAGCGAACCGGCAACGCCGCGCAAGGGAATCAGGGCCGGGCTGTCGGGCGCTAGCATGAGATGCCGGTCGACGACCTGGGCCCAATGCGACTGCGGCACATCGCCGGCATCGAGCAGGACCAGCCAGTCGCCGCGCGCCTGCGCCGCGCCGAGATGCCAGCCCTCCGCGGCGCCCGAGCGCAGATAGCTCGCGCCGGTGGCGTCGGCCAATCGCTCGACCTCGCGATCGCCCCGCGCATCGACCACGACGGCATGGCCCAGGAATCCATCGGCGACAGCGGGAATGAGGACCGCGAAGGTCGCGGCGAGCAGGCTTGGGGGGCCGTCGGCCCGGATCACGGCTGTGAGCATGCGCAAATCCATATGACGCAGCGCAACATGTCGCAATCCTGTCACTTGCAATTTGTTCCCTATATGTTCACATTGGGACCATAGAAACGCGCCGATTCCCGGCGGTTTCCAGGACGGTTCAGCGTCATGCGCCAGGCCACGCCCTCTGCCACGCCCTCTGCGAGACCCTCTTCGCGGCCGATTCCGGCCCAGCCGCTCAAGCGGCATGACAGCGAGCCGGCCTCGGTTTCCGCGCGCGTCGCGCCGCTCGACCCGATGGCCTATGCCGGGCACCGGATCGACCCGGAACGCCGGCGCGGACGCGGCGCCACGATCAACCCGGGCGGGCGCTTCGAGGCCGAGCAACGCGTCCTCGAGGATGACGGCTGGGGCACGCTCGGCGAATTGCCGGCCTTCAAGACCGAGGTCTCGATCGAGAAGCCGCGCACGATCATCACCAGGAACGACTCGCCTGATATTTCGTTCGACCGCTCGATCAACCCCTATCGCGGCTGCGAGCATGGCTGCGTCTATTGCTTCGCGAGGCCGAGCCACGCCTATCTCGGCCTGTCGCCGGGGCTGGACTTCGAGAGCAAGCTGACGGCCAAGCCCGATGCGGCGATCCTGCTGGAGAAGGAGCTCAGCGCGCCCTCCTACCAGCCGCGCACCATCGCGATCGGCACCAATACCGACGCCTATCAGCCGATCGAGAAGAAGCTGCGGATCATGCGCTCGATCCTGGAGGTGCTGGCGACATTCAACCACCCGGTCGGGATCGTGACGAAATCGGCGCTGGTCCAGCGCGACATCGACATATTGGCGCCGATGGCGGCGAAAGGGCTCGCCAAGGTCGCGATCTCTCTGACCACGCTCGATCCCAAGATCGCCCGTACCATGGAGCCGCGCGCCGCCTCCCCGGCCAAACGCCTGGAGACGATCAGGGCTTTGTCGGAGGCTGGCATCCCGGTCACCGTGCTGGTCGCGCCGATCATCCCGGCGATCAACGAGCATGAGATCGAGCGCATCCTCGACGCCGCCAAGGCCGCCGGCGCGCGCGAGGCGGGCTATGTGCTGCTGCGGCTGCCGCTGGAGGTGAAGGATCTGGTGCAGGACTGGCTGCTGACCCACCACCCCGATAAATTGCGCCACGTCGTCTCGCTGATCCGCTCGACGCGCGGCGGCAAGGATTACGACGCGGCCTGGGGCCAGCGCCAGGTCGGCTCGGGGCCTTATGCCTGGATGATCGGGCGGCGCTTCGAGATGGCGGCCGAGCGGCTCGGCTTCAACACGACACGCCTGCGGCTGCGCAACGACCTGTTCCTGAAGCCCGAGAAGGAAAAGGCGCAGCTGAGCCTGTTCTGAGCGGGGATGGTTCATAGGCCCATCTGGCCTCGGCGAACCGACTTCGCCATAAGACGCGGCATGAGCGCCGATTTCAGCCGTGAGACGCAAGCCATCGCAACCGGGTTCTGGCCATTGGCCGGGATCGACGAGGTCGGGCGCGGACCATTGGCCGGACCAGTCGTCGCGGCGGCAGTGATCCTCGACCCCGGGAAGGTTCCTGCCGGGCTCGCCGATTCGAAGCTGCTCAGCGCTGCGCGCCGCGAGGCGCTGTTCGACACAATCGCTGGGACGGCGCTGGCGATCGGCATTGCCAGCGTGACCGCAGCCGAGATCGACGCCATCAACATCCGGCAGGCGACGCTGCTGGCGATGAAGCGCGCCGTCGCCGCCCTGCCGCTTGCGCCGCTCAAGGTCCTGGTCGACGGCAACGACCCGCCGCCCCTGCCCTGCCCCTGCGAGGCGATCGTCAAGGGCGACGCGCTCGTCGCCTCGATCGCGGCCGCCTCGATCATCGCCAAGGTGACGCGCGACAGAATGATGGCGCGGCTGGCGCAGCTCTACCCGGCCTATGGCTTCGCCGGGCATGTCGGCTATGGCACGGCGGTCCACCGCGCGGCGATCCAGGAGCACGGCCCCTGCCCCGAGCATCGCTACAGCTTCGCGCCGGTGAAGGGCGTCTGGCAGCGTTGAAGCGAACCGGCCGAAGCTTTGCGCGAACGCGCGCGCCGTTAACTCTCGGTTAGGAATTCGGCAGCGGGATCAAGGGACTAGGCAAAAGCTGCAGCCCCAAAACGAGACGCATTTTTTTCATCGCAGAAACCCGGCTTTTACCCTGTCCGAGCAATATCGCGACTGTTCAAGTTGCGTAACGGTCTTGGGGCGTCATGGGTATTTTGCGTACCGGGACCACCAGCGCCGCCGTCCGGATTCAAGTTCCGCGTACCGGACGGCCCGCGCTGCAGTCACCGATCAAGGCTCCACGGCTCGAGGCGGCCGGCCTTCCTCTGGAACTCCCTCTCGATCAGGTGCTTGTCGGCGACTGCGTCGCCGCGCTCGAGCGCCTGCCGCCGGCGAGCGTCGACCTCGTCTTTGCCGACCCGCCCTATAATCTGCAGCTCGGCGGCGATCTGCGCCGACCCGACGACAGCCTCGTCGACGCAGTCGACGACGATTGGGACAAGTTCTCGTCCTTCGCCGATTACGACGCCTTCACTCGCGCCTGGCTTGCCGCCTGCCGCCGCGTGCTGAAGCCCGACGGCGCGCTCTGGGTGATCGGCTCCTATCACAACATTTTCCGCGTCGGCGCGATCCTGCAGGATCTCGGCTTCTGGATGCTGAACGACATCGTCTGGCGCAAGGCCAACCCGATGCCGAATTTTCGCGGCCGGCGCTTCACCAATGCGCATGAGACGCTGATCTGGGCGGCGCGCGGCGCCTCGTCGAAATACACCTTCCACTACGAGGCGCTCAAAGGCGGCAATGACGACCTGCAGATGCGCTCCGATTGGTATCTGCCGCTCTGCACCGGCGAGGAACGCCTGAAGGACGAGGCAGGGGCGAAAGTCCACCCGACGCAGAAGCCCGAGGCCCTGCTCGCCCGCGTCATGCTCTCGGCCAGCAATCCCGGCGACGTCATCCTCGATCCCTTCTTCGGCACCGGCACGACCGGCGCCGTCGCCAAGGCGCTCGGCCGGCGCTTCATCGGGCTGGAGCGCGATCCGGTCTATGCCGCGGCCGCCCGCAAGCGCATCGCCGCCATCGAGCCGCTGCCGCCGGAAGCCTATTCGACCGCGCCTTCCAAGCGCAGCGAGCCGCGCGTGCCCTTCCTCAGCCTGGTCGAGGCCGGGCTGGTGAAGGCCGGCGAGAGCGTCACGGACGAAAAGCGCCGCCACAAGGCGACGATCCGCGCCGACGGCACGCTGATGCTGGGTCCGGCGGTCGGCTCGATCCACAAGGTCGGAGCGCTCGCCCAGGGCCTGCCGAGCTGCAATGGCTGGACCTTCTGGCATGTCGAGCGGCCCGCCGGGCTGATGCTGCTCGACGTCCTGCGCGGCGAGATCAGGGCGCAGATGGCGGCGGCTTAGAGCCGCTAGCTGGCCTCAAGCGTCTCTTCGACCACACGCGGATTGCGCGCGATCATCGCCAGCAGTACGCGCGCCGGCCCCTCGGGGGCGCGCCGCTTCTGCTCCCAGTTGCGCAGCGTGCCCGGCGAAACCCCGATCCGCCGGGCAAAGGCGACCTGAGACAACTGCGTCCGAGCGCGAACCGCCGCGACATCGACTATTGCTGGCACACGCACCCGCAGGCCCGGCACTTCCTCGCCCCTGGCATGAGCGCGCGCCTCGCCGAGGCTGCGCATCAAACCATCGAAATCCGCGTCCTTCATCTCGGCCTCCTAAAATCTACCAAAAGATCGCGCGTCACGTCGGCCAGAGCCTGCCGCTGAGCGGATGTCAGATCGTCGGCTTCGTTCTTCGCGAAAACCCAGAGAAGCACGGCCGGAAATCCAGCCGAGTGAAACCAGTAGATCACACGGCCGCCACCGCGCTTGCCTCGCCCGGCCAAGGGAATGCGCGCTTTGCGCAAACCGCCCGTCCCTTGAATGACGACCCCCACCCTCGGGTCAGCGGCAATAGCATCGACGACGGCAGTTCGCTCCTCCGGCGTCATCAGACGCTCGGCCCGCGCCAGATAGCTTGGCGTTTCGACGACGGACAGGAGACCGCGCATCACCGAAATATACGCCACTGGCGGACTACGTCAATGGCGTACTCAGGCATCGACACCCGGGTGCTTGAGCGCCGCCAGCCCGGCCTCGACCACTTTCAGCATCAGGCTCGGGAACGGCTCCTCGCGCAGCTTGCCATGCGGCGTGAAGCGCATGCCTTGCGGGGCTTGCGCCGTGAGCGGTGCCCTCGCCACCAGCACCGTCAATTCCAGCGGGAAATGCGTAAAGACATGGCGCACCGGCAGACCCAGCTTGCGCCAACGCGTCGCGATTGGCGCGTCCTGCGCGGCGCCGTCCAGTTCGTAATCGGCGCGCCAGTCGCTGGTCGGAACTTCCGCCATGCCGCCGAGCAGCCCCTTGTTCGGGCGCGTGCGAACCAGGAGTGCGCCGTCCTCGCGCAGCAGCACGAAGGCTGCGCCATAGCGGGTGACGCCCGCCTTCTTCGCCGCCTTGCGCGGATAGCTCTCCTGGGTTCCGGCAGTTCGCGCCCGGCAGGGCTCGCGCCAGGGGCAGATGCCGCAGGCCGGATTGCGCGGCGTGCAGATCGTCGCGCCCAGATCCATCAGCGCTTGCGCGAAATCGCCCGGCCGCGCTGCCGGCAACAATGCCAGCACCTGCTCGCGAATCAGGGGCTTGGCGCCAGGCAAGGCCTCCTCGATGGCAAAGAGCCGGGTCATGACGCGCTCGACATTGCCGTCGACGGCCGCTGCGGCCCTGTCGAAGGCGATCGCGGCCACCGCGCCCGCCGTATAGGCGCCGATGCCCGGCAGGGCGCGCAAGCCCTCCTCGGTGTCGGGAAAGCGGCCGCCATGGCTCTCAGCCACGGCCTTGGCGCAGGCATGCAGATTGCGGGCGCGCGAGTAGTAGCCGAGCCCGGCCCAGGCCTGCATGACTTCCTCGGAGGGTGCGACTGCCAGCGCCTCCACCGTCGGGAAGCGCGCCATGAAGCGCTCGAAATAGGGCTTTACCGCCGCAATCGTGGTCTGCTGCAGCATGATCTCGGAGGCCCAGACACGGTAGGGGTCGGGCCTTTCGCCCGGCAGCGCCCGCCAGGGCAGGCTGCGGCGATGGCGGTCATACCAGACGAGGAGATCGGCGGCGTTCGGCGCAGGCATTACGGAGGCGAGAGCGATGAGGCGATTCCCAATGAAAGCGCAGTCTGCCCCGAGATCCGGTACAGTCTGTCGAAGGCCGCCTTGGTTGTCAGGGATGCCGCACCGGGCACGCCCATTTCGTAATAGATGTTGTTCATCTCGGCCACTGCACCGCCCGAATACCCCCGCGCACCGGAAGCCTGAAGACTATTGCCTTCGTGGAAGCCGAGACCTCCGCGCCCGCCCGCGCCATCGGCGAAGGTCGCGTTGAGATAGTGCCGTCTGACACCCGCGGTAAACAGGGCCGTGCACGCGCTGTTGCAGAGCGCGCGCGACGCATCCACGACGGTGACCAGCCCGGCCCTGCGAATGTGCCGGGCCATTTCACGCGCGGCGAGAACGCGCCCGCCCTGACTGTTGAGATGGATGAATTTGACCTGCCCGCCTTGTGGGCTGGTCAGGAAATCGCGCAGCAGAAACTCATCGCCATTGTTGATTGGCCCGCTCAGGGTCGCCATCGCGCCCTTTTGCGAGATCTCGACCGCGGAGGCAGCCTGAATCGTCACGGCGCAGAACGCCGCCAGCACAGACACCATACGCATCCCAAATCCCCCGCAGCCGCCCTGCAACCTTAGATGATCGCTCACGTCGTTGTCACAGGGGACTTGTGTGTCACCACGCCGCCCCTGCACAATAGCGCATGGCTGCCAAACCCCTCGCCGACCTGATCGATGACTGCCTTGCGCCGGCGCTCGCCGCGCAGGGCTTTGCCGGCCGCGCCATCGTCTCGCTCTGGTCCGAGATCGTCGGCGAGCGGCTGGCCGCCCGATCGCGGCCGCTCAAGATCGACTGGCCGCGCCGCCGGCCCGCGCCGGGCGAGACCTCCGATCCCGCAACGATGGTGGTGCGGGTCGAGGGCGCCTTCGCGCTGGAGATGCAGCAGCTCGCGCCGCTCGTGCTGGAGCGGGTCAACACCCATCTCGGCTGGCGCGCCGTCGGCAAGCTCGTTCTGAAACAGGGCCCGGTCGAGGCGCCGGTGACCAGGCAGCCACCGCCAGCGCCAGACCCGGCGACGGTCGCACGCGTGGCGCAGCAGGTCTCCGGCATCACTGACCCGGAATTGCGGGCAGCGCTGGAGCGGCTCGGCCGTTCCGTCGGCGCGGGTGCCCGCCATGGCCGGCCCGACACAGCTTCGTGAATGCCGGCAAGATCGCGCCGAACCGATCTTGCCACAATCGTGATGGCCTCTATGGTCCGGCAACCGATTTCGCTCTCAAGGACACTGCATTATGACGAACAGGCGACAGCTTCTGACCGGCAGCGCCGGCCTCGCAGCCGCCGCGATGCTGGGCGCGCGCAGTGCCCAGGCGCAGACCGATCTGACCACGGCCGGCCCGCTCGGCGATGTCTGGCTCGGCCCGGCCGACGCCAAGGTGACGGTGATCGAATACGCCTCGATGACCTGCAGCCACTGCGCCGCCTTCCATCAGGAGACCTGGCCGGCGCTGAAGGCGAAGTACATCGACACGGGCAAAATCCGCTTCACGCTGCGCGAATTCCCGCTCGATCCGCTGGCAACCGCGGGCTTCATGCTTGCCCGCTGCAACGGCAACGACAAATACTACCCGATGACCGACATGCTGTTCAGCCAGCAAAAGGCCTGGGCTTTCACCGACAAGCCGGTCGATGCACTGTCGAGCATGGTCAAACAGGCCGGTTTCACACAGGATTCGTTTGAAGCCTGCTTGAAAAGGCAAGATATCTATGACGCCGTCACGCAAGTGAAGGATCGTGGGGCCAAGGCTGGCGTCGATGCGACGCCGACCTTCTTCATCAACGGGCAGAAGCGTTCAGGTGCGCTCTCGATCGCCGAATTCGACAAGATCCTCGAGCCGCTGCTGGCGGGCTGAGGACGCTCGGCCACTTTCTCACAACCTCCTCGTCATCCCGGACGCAGCGAAGCGGAGATCCGGGATCCATCATAGGCCGCCGACGAACCCTATGATGGATCCCGGATCGGCGCCGCTTCGCGGCTTGTCCAGGATGACGGCCTCAGATGTGGAACGGGGCGCGCGCTCATGCAGCTGACGCGCCTCAAGCTCACCGGCTTCAAGACCTTCGTCGAGCCGACGGAGTTCCTGATCGAGCCAGGGCTGACCGGCATCGTCGGCCCCAATGGCTGCGGCAAGTCCAATCTCGTCGAAGCCCTGCGCTGGGTAATGGGCGAAAGCTCGTTCAAGAACATGCGCGGCTCGGGGATGGACGATGTCATCTTCGGCGGCTCGAATGAGCGCCCCGGCCGCAACATGGCCGAAGTCGCGCTCACCCTCGACAATGCCGATCGCAAGGCGCCCGCCGCCTTCAACGAGACCGATGTCCTCGAAGTCACCCGCCGGATCGAGCGCGAGGAAGGCTCGACCTATCGCGTCAACGGCAAGGAGGTGCGCGCGAAGGATGTGCAGCTCCTGTTCGCCGACGCCGCGACGGGCGCACGCTCGCCAGCCCTGGTGCGGCAGGGGCAGATCAGCGAGATCATCTCGGCCAAGCCGCAATCGCGCCGGCGCATCCTCGAGGACGCCGCCGGCATCGCCGGCCTGCACAGCCGCCGCCACGAGGCCGAACTGCGCCTGCGCGGGGCGGAAGAAAATCTGACGCGGCTCGAGGATGTGCTCGGCGAGATCGACGGGCAGATCGAGGCGCTGCAGCGCCAGGCGCGGCAGGCCGGGCGCTATCGCAGCCTGGCCGCCGATATCCGCCGGGCGGAAGCCGTGCTGGCGCTGATCGCCCATCACGAGGCGCGCCTGCAGGAGGCCCAGGGCGAGCGCGCGCTGGAGGCCGCCATGCGCGGCGTCGCCGAGCAGACCGGCATCCAGGCGGAAGCGGCGCGGATGCAGGCCGTTGCGGCGCATGCCTTGCCTGCTCTGCGCGAAGCAGAGGCCGCGGCTGCCGCGACGCTGGTGCGGCTCAAGCGCGGCCTCGACGAGATCGAAGCCGCCAACCGCCGCGCCAGGCAGCGCGGCGAGGAGCTCGGCCGGCGATTGAGCGAGCTTCAGGGCGATCTCGCCCGGCAGGAGAGCGTCGCGCGCGATGCGAGCGGGAGCCTGTCGCGGCTGGCGGAAGAGGATGACGAACTGGCGCGCGAGAGCGCCGGCGCCGCAGCCAGCGCCGAGGCGGCAACGGCCAGCCTCTCCGAGACGGAAGCCGCCCTTGCCGCAGCCGAGACGGAGCACGCCGCCGCGCAGGCGCGCCTCTCCGATCTCGGAGCGCGGCGCGGCGCGCTCGAACGCGCCTTGCGCGAGGCACGCGAGCGGGTCACCAGGGCCTCGGGCGAGCGCGACCGGCTCTTGCGCGACCAGGCTGCGCTCGACGCCGCAACCGCCTCGACGCCGCTGGCGGCGCTGCGGGATGCGGTCACGACCGGCGAGACTGCGATGGGCGAGGCCGACGCCCGAGCCAATGCCGCACGCGGCGCGCTTGGGGCCGCCCGCGAGCGCGAGACGCAATTGCGCGCGCCGCTGGCTGAGGCCGACCGCAAGGCGCAGCGGCTGGAGACCGAGATCAAGACCTTGCAGAAGCTGCTCGCGCCGGCGAGCGGCGATCTCTGGCCGGCGATCATCGAGGCGATCAGCGTCGCCAAGGGCTATGAGACCGCGCTCGGCGCAGCGCTGGGAGACGATCTCGACGCCGCCACCGAGGCCTCCGCGCCGACGCATTGGCGCGACACCGGCCCGGGCGGGGACGACCCGGCTTTGCCTGCCGGCGTCGAGGCGCTGGGCCAGCAGGTGCGCGGCCCGCCCGCGCTGAAACGCCGGCTCGCGCAGATCGGCATCGTGGCGCGCGCTGACGGCGCGCATCTGCGCGATCAGCTCAAGCCCGGCCAGCGGCTGGTCTCGCGTGAAGGCGACATCTGGCGCTGGGACGGCTTCACCAGCGCCGCCGAAGCGCCCTCCCCGGCGGCGCGCCGCCTCGCCGAGAAGAACCGGCTCGGCGATCTCGAACGCGAAGCCCAGGCCGCGCGCGAGGCGGCGGAAGTCGCGCGGGAGGGACTCGATGCGGCGACGAACGAAGCCAAAGCCGCCGCCCAGGCCGAAACCGTGACGCTTGAAGCCGTGCGCATGGCGCGGCGCGGCCTCGACCAGGCGCGAGAGCAACTCGCCGCCGCCGAGCGCGAGGCCAGCGAGACGGCAGCCAGACGCTCGGCGCTGAGCGAGGCGATCGAACGCCTTGGCCAGACCATCACTGAAGCGACGACGCAGGCGGTCGGCCATGAAGAGGCATATGCTGCGCTCGCGCCATCGACCGATCTCGAAACCGTGCTGCTGAAGGCGCGCGTCGAGCTGGGCGAACGGCGTGTCGCAGCCTCCGATGCGCGGGCGCGGGTCCAGACCCTGGCGCGGGAGGCGGAGCTGCGCCAAAAGCGGCGCGTCGCCATCGCGCAGGATGTCGCGGCCTGGCAGCAGCGCGCCGCCACCTCCAGCCAGACGGCCGAGGAGACCAGGCGCCGCATCGAGACAGTCTTTGCCGAGCAGAAGGCGCTGCTGGAGGCGCCCGACACCTTCCTGGTCGAACGTCGTCGAATCGTCGCCGAAATCGAAACCGCCGAGGCCGGCCGGCGTGAGGCGGCCGACAGCCTCGCCAAGGCCGAAACCGCCCTGGCTGAGGCCGATCGCCAGGCGCGAGCCGCGCTCGAGGGGCTCGCCGGCGCGCGCGAAGTGCGCGCCTCGGCGGAGGCCAGGCTCGAGGCTGCCCGCCAGCGTGTCTCCGACGTGGCGCGCCAGATCGAGGACGGGCTGGAGACGACGCTCTCCGAACTGCAGGGGCTGACCGGGCTGAAGCCCGGCGAAGACCTGCCCGCGCAAGGCGCGGTCGAAAGCCGCCTCGCCGGCCTCAAGGGCGAGCGCGAGCGGCTCGGCGCCGTCAATCTGCGCGCCGAGGACGAGCTCTCCGAGATCAAGGCCAAGCGCGAGGGCATGACGGGCGAGCGCGACGATCTGAGCGAGGCGATCCGGCGTTTGCGCCAGGCGATCGGCGCCTTGAACCGCGAGGGGCGCGAGCGTCTGCTCGCCGCCTTCGAGATCGTCAACGAGCAGTTCCAGCGCCTGTTCAGCGTGCTGTTCGGCGGCGGCACCGCCGAGCTGAAGCTGGTCGATTCCGAGGACCCGCTGGAGGCGGGACTGGAAATCTTCGCCCGGCCGCCCGGCAAGAAGCCGCAAGTGATGACGCTGCTCTCGGGCGGCGAGCAGGCCCTGACCGCGACTGCGCTGATCTTCGCCGTGTTCCTGACCAACCCCTCGCCGATCTGCGTGCTCGATGAGGTCGATGCGCCGCTCGACGACGCCAATGTCGAGCGCTATTGCGACCTGCTCGACGAGATGGCGCGCCATACGCAGACGCGCTTCATCCTGATCACCCACAACCCGATCACCATGGCCCGGATGGACCGGCTCTTCGGCGTCACCATGGCCGAGCGCGGCGTCAGCCAGATGGTCTCCGTCGACCTCGCGACCGCCGAACGCATCCGCGAGGCCGGTTGAAAAATTGCCACAATCGACGCGGCAATGCGGCAAGAATGTCGCATCTCGCCTGAATTTATAAATATTCCAATGCTTTAAGCCACTTTGCCCTGCCTTGACAGGGCGGGGACCGGGCAATAAAGGAGGCCGTGCTGACGACGGCTCGATGCGCGGGTCTGGACAGGGATAGAGTGGTTTTTCACCGGATCGTGGCCATTTCGCGATCAGGGAGGGATCATCGCCATGTCGGAACCTGACAAAAGCGCCTCAGATACGGAGTTGCGCGCAAGACTGGACTCTTTGAAGTCCGCCATCGGGCGGGCGGAGGAGAGTGAAAAGCCGGGCGCAAGTCCGGCTGGGAAGGACAAGGCGCTTGCGGGCGCGATGTCTTCCGGGTTTCGCGCAGCAACCGATCTCGCAGGCGGCATCATCGCAGGCGCCCTTCTCGGGTTCCTCGGAGACCGGTGGCTTGGAACGTCTCCGTTCCTGCTGATCGCCTTCCTGGCGCTTGGCACCATCGCCGGTTTTCGTTCCGCTTATCGGCTCGGCGTGCGTCCGACCTCAGGGTCTCAGGACGACGCGGCGAAGAAATAACCGAAGAGGCAGCCATGCTGGCTGCGCGACGAGGGGCTTGAGACATGGCGGCTGGCGGCGGAATCGATCCGATCCACCAATTCGAGATCCATCCGATCGTGGGCCTGCGCCCCTTCGGGCTCGACCTGTCGTTCACCAATTCCTCGCTGCTGATGGTCCTGATCGTGGGCGTCGTCTCGCTGGTCATGATCTATGGCTCGAGCCAGCGCGCCGTTGTGCCCGGCCGGCTGCAGTCGCTTGCCGAGATCGCCTATGAATTCGTCGCCTCGACCGTCACAGGCGTGATGGGCAAGGACGGCATGCGCTTCTTCCCCTTCGTCTTCTCGCTCTTCATGTTCGTGCTGACGGCGAACCTGCTTGGCATGGTTCCGAGCTCCTTCACCGTCACCAGCCACATCATCGTCACCGCCGCCTTCGCCTTCCTCGTCATCGGCGTCGTGCTGGTCTATGGCATCGTCAAGCATGGCAGCCATTTCTTCGGCCTGTTCGTGCCGTCGGGCGTTCCCGGCTGGCTCCTGCCCTTCATGGTGCTGATCGAGGCGGTCTCCTTCGTCTCGCGGCCGATCTCGCTCTCCTTGCGTCTGTTCGGCAACATGCTGGCCGGCCATATCGCGCTCAAGGTCTTCGGCGGCTTCGTCGTCGCGCTGACCACCGGCGCCGGCGTGCTCGGCTATGTCATCGCGCCGCTGCCGCTGCTGCTCGCCATCGCGCTCACCGCGCTCGAGTTCCTCGTCGCTTTCCTGCAGGCCTATGTCTTCGCGATCCTGACCTGCGTCTATCTCAACGATGCTCTGCATCCGGGCCACTGAGCCCAGAGCCGAGATCGCGAGAGTTCACCCACCCGCTCAAGCTTTTCACACCGGAGAAAGACTATGGATCCTGTTGCAGCCAAGTATCTCGGCGCTGGCCTCGCCTGCCTCGGAATGGGCCTCGCCGCCATCGGCGTCGGCAGCATTTTCGGCAACTTCCTCTCGGGCGCGCTGCGCAACCCTTCGGCCGCCGACGGCCAGTTCGGTCGCGCCTTCATCGGCGCGGCGCTCGCGGAAGGTCTGGGCATCTTCTGCTTCGTCGTCGCGCTCGTCCTGATGTTCGTGCTCTGACGCACGCATCTTACGTCGCCTTGTCGAACTCCGGCGCGTCTCGTGGCGCCGGAGTGCCGGCATCACTGCTCTTCCGGCTGAAAGGCATTGCCATGCCGCTTCGTTCTGCAACTGTCTTCGGACGAGGACTGGTGGCTTCCGCTGCCCTGCTCGCGGCCGGTGCGGCCCAGGCCGCGGCAGAGCACGGCGCCAAGGCCTCCTTCCCGCCTTTCGACGCCAGGACCTTCGCCGGACAGCTCTTCTGGCTGGCGATCTCGTTTGGAGCCCTCTACTGGCTGATGTCGAAGGTCGCCCTGCCGCGCGTCGGCGCCATCCTGGAAGAGCGGGCGAGCACGATCTCGCGCGATCTCGACCAGGCTGCAGAAATGCAGGCGAAGGCCGAGGAAACCTCCCAGGCCTATGAGAAGGCCCTCACGGAGGCCCGCAAGAACGCGCAGTCGATCGCGCAGGCTTCCCGCGATGCCGGCGCCAAGGCGTCGGATGAGCGTCGCCGCTCGGTCGAGGCCGAACTCACCGCCAAGCTCGACAAGGCGGAAGCCGCCATCGCCAGCACCAAGTCGAAGGCGATGTCCAATGTCCGCGGGCTCGGCAGCGAAGTCGCGGTCGCGATCGTGACCAAGTTGACGGGTCAGGCTCCCAGCACGGCTGAGGCGTCCGACGCGGTCGATCAGGCCCTGGCGCAGGGCTGAGGAGAGATCAGATGGATACCTTCTGGGTCGGCGTCGCCTTCGTCATCTTCCTGGGCTTGCTCGCCAAATTCGGCGTGCACAAGAAAATCACCGCCGCGCTCGATTCGCGCGGCGAGATGGTTGCCCGTGAGCTGGCCGAGGCCCGCCGCTTGCGGCAGGAAGCCGAAAAGCTGCTCGCCGAATACGAAGCCAAGCGCAAGGCCGCCGAAGCGGAGGCCGCCAGCATCATCGCCGCGGCCAATGACGAGGCCAAGCGCCTCGCTGCCGAAGCGGAGACCAAGCTGAACGAGTTCGTCACCCGCCGCACCAAATCGGCGGAGGACAAGATCGCTCAGGCCGAGATCCAGGCGGAGGCCGAGGTTCGCGCCGCCGCCGCCGAGGCCGCGACCCGGGCTGCCGAGGCCATCCTGCGCGGGCAGATGGCCGGGAAGGCCGGCGAAGCCGCCTTCTCCACTGGCCTGCAAGAGGTCAAGGCCAAGCTGAACTGAGTTCGTCTCGGCCAGCCATCAGACCGACGCCGCGATCCCCTGGGACCGCGGCGTTTTTCTTTGGCCCGGCATCGCCTAGAGAATGCATGATCCGATCGGGTCGATCCGCCCTGATCGGATCAACTCTCGCGCCCTTGGGAGGATTCCGTTCGATGACGCAGTTCCTTCGGACCGCTGTTCTCGCCAGCACTCTCCTGCTTGGCCTCACCGGCTCGGCGTTCGCGATGGAGCAGGTCAGCTTCCCCTCGCGCGACGGCACCCTCCTGACGGGCTGGCTCGCCAAGCCGGCCGGCGCAGGGCCCTTCCCGGCCGTCGTCGCCATGCATGGCTGCGCCGGCCTCTGGACGCGCTCCGGCAGGATGAATGCGCGCGAGACCGACTGGAGCCAGCGCCTCAACGCCGCCGGCTACGCCGTGCTGCTGCCCGACAGTTTTCGCCCGCGCGGATTATCCTCGCTCTGCAATGATCGCGACCGCGCGCTGACGCCCGCCGGGCGCGCCAAGGACGCCTTCGGCGCAAGCGACTGGCTGGCCCAGCAGCCCTTCGTCGCAGCCGGGCGCCCCAGCCTGATCGGCTGGTCGAATGGCGGCTCGACGGTGCTGCGCGTCGCAGGCGATGCTGCTGCAGCCGGCGCGGGCGGGTTTCGCAGGGTGATCGCCTTCTATCCAGGCTGCCGCGTGATCTTGAAGCGTGGCTGGAGCGCCAAGGTGCCGACCACGATCCTGCAGGGCCTCGCCGATGACTGGACGCCGGCCGCCCCCTGCCAGGAACTGGCGCAACGCGGCGGTGCGCAGTTCACCGGCTTTGCCGGCGCCTATCACGATTTCGACCATCCCGACCTGCCGCTGCGCGAGCGCAACGCCGCCTTCTCGCAGCGCCCGGACGGCAAGGTCACGATCGGCACGAATCCGGAGGCGCGCCAGCAGGCGATCAGCAGCGTGATGGCGATCCTGGCTGCGCCCTAGGGTATTCTGTCTGAACTGGAAGCCGCACCGTCAACCCGGCGCTCTGCTGCACGGCTTGTCCAGGATGGCAGTGAGGTTCGGGAGGGCGCTTTGAAGCCGCTCAGTTGACGGCGGTCGCCGTCGTCGCGGGAGCCGGCTTCGCTGCGACGGGCTTCAACGGCGCCACCACGGCGGGCCTGGCTTCGAGCTTCTGGGGGGCAATCAGAGGCTGCGCCTTGGGCTTGTGCTTGCGCGCCACGATCGTCGAGGTGGCGATGCCCTGCGGCGTGTCGAGGCCGTAAATGTCCTCACGGAACTGGACGAGCCCATCGCCCGACTGCCAGCCGGTGAGATAGACCCAGGCGACCGGCACCGACTTCTTCAGGGGAATGTTCTTGCGCTCGTTCTTGGCGATCTCGGCCTCGATCGCCGGTTGCGTCCACTCTGTCCCTTCAAGCAGCCAGGCGGCGAGGTCGCGAACGCCCTCGATACGGGCGCAGCCGGAGGAGTTGAAGCGGACATCGTTACGAAACAGCGTCTTCTTCGGCGTGTCGTGCATGTAGACCGCCTCGGAATTTGGCATGTCGATCTTGAGCTGACCCAGCGAGTTCGTCGGGCCCGGCTCCTGCCGCACGGTGAAATAGGGCGACTTCAGGCTTGCCCAGTTCACGCTCGCGGGGTCGATTTCCTTGTTTTCGGCGCCCAGCAGCTTCATGTTCGACTTGGCGATGAAGCCCGGGTCCTGCCGCATATGGGGAATGATGTCGGCCTTCACGATCGAGGTCGGCACCGTCCAATAGGGGTTCAGGTTCACCGAGGTGATGTTCGCCTGCAGCACCGGCGAGGGCCGGTCCGGCCGCCCGACCACGGCGAGATGCCGGCGCTGGACGACGCCGTTCTCCACCGCCTCGACGCTGGCGCCGGGGATGTTGACCACGACATAGCGCCCGGCAAAGGTGAAGCCGTTGCTCTTCAGCCGCTCCAGCGTGGCGGTCAGCTGGTTCAGGCGCACCTCGACCGGCACGTTCATCGCCTTCAGCGTCAGCCGGCCGACCGTGCCGAGATCCGACAGGCCATGGCGAAGCTGGAAGCGCTTCACCGCGGCGACGACGGCCGCGTCATAGACATCGCCCGGCAGCGCATCCGGGGCCAGATCCCCGCTCAGCATCAAGCGCTGCTTCAGGATCGTGACGTCGGGCCCTTGCGCATCGGGCTTCAGGCTCGAAGCCGAGCCCGGCACCTTGGGCCAGCCGCCGCGATTGGCGATGTCCTCATGCGCGATCAGCGCCTCGAGCGTGCGGTCATAGGTGTTGGGGCCGTAGCTCGGCTGCTCGGCGCGCGCGCCTGCCGCCCCCAGGAAAAGGGCGAAGGCAGCGGCGACGGAAATCTTGACGAAACGCACGACCATGGAAGTGTCCCACAATGCGCCGAAGGCGCACCTCGGAAGCTTCCCTCGCATATGGTCAAGGAAGCCTTAAGGCCGGGGAGAGAATTACGTATCGGAACATTTCCGGGCGAGACCGTCCTTGCACGCAAGGCCAAATCCAGGGATTCGCCCTGCGATCCCCGGATTGCTTCGTCGCCAGACTCCTCGCGATGACGAGGGGCTACTCGGCCGCTTCGGCGATCGGCTGCGGCTTGACCCATTTCAGCACCGGCTGGCGCGCGGCGCGGGTTTCGTCGAGGCGGCGGATCGGGGCGTGATGGGGCGCTGCCGTGAAGCGCGCCTTGTCGTTGCCCTGCGCCGCCATGGCGAGGTCACGCAGCGTCGCGATGAAGAGGTCGAGCGAGGCCTTCGATTCCGACTCGGTCGGCTCGATCAGCATCGCGCCATGCACGACGAGCGGGAAGTACACCGTCATCGGGTGATAGCCCTCGTCGATCATCGCCTTGGCGAAATCGAGCGTCGAGACGCCGGTGCCCTTGAGCCATTCGTCGTCGAACAGCGCCTCATGCATCGAGGGGTGGTCGGGGAAGGGCAGCGACATCAGGTCGGACAGGCCGGCGCGGATGTAGTTGGCGTTCAGCACCGCATCCTCGGAGGCCTGCTTCATGCCGTCCGAACCGTGGCTGAGCATGTAGGCGAGCGCGCGGACATACATGCCCATCTGGCCATGGAAGGCTGTCATGCGGCCGAAGGGTTGGTTGCCGGCAGGCGCGTCGTCCTTGTTCTCGATCAGGCGCGGCTTGCCGTTCTCGATATGGATGAACGGTACCGGCGCATAGGGCGCTAGCCGCTGCGACAGCACGACCGGCCCCGCACCCGGCCCGCCGCCGCCATGAGGCGTCGAGAAGGTCTTGTGCAGGTTGATGTGCATGGCGTCGACGCCGAGATCGCCGGGCTTGGCCTTGCCGACGATGGCGTTGAAGTTGGCGCCATCGCAGTAGAAATAGGCGCCGGCCTCATGCATGGCGGCGGCGATCTCGACGATCTGCGGCTCGAAGATGCCGCAGGTGTTGGGGTTGGTCAGCATGATCGCGGCGATCTCGGGCCCGAGCAGCGCCTTGACGTCCTCGACTGCGACGGTGCCGTCCGGGCGGGCCGGCACCGACTTCACGGAGAAGCCGATCAGGGCCGCGGTCGCCGGGTTGGTGCCATGCGCCGATTCCGGCACGAGCACGACATTGCGGGTCGCGCCCTCGCCCTTGGCGGCGATGGCGGCCTTGATCGCCATCATGCCGCAGGCCTCGCCATGCGCGCCGGCCTTCGGCGAGAGCGCCACCGCCGGCATGCCGGTCAGCGTCATCAGGTAATGCGAGAGCTGCAGCATCACGTCGAGCGCGCCGGGTACGGTCGAGACCGGCTGGAGCGGGTGCACGTCGGAGAAGCCCGGCAGCCGCGCCATCTTCTCGTTCAGGCGGGCATTGTGCTTCATCGTGCAGGAACCGAGCGGGAAGAGCCCGGTGTCGATGCCGTAATTCTTCTGGCTGAGGCGGACGTAGTGGCGCATCGCCTCGGGCTCGGAGAGACCGGGCAGGCCGATGCCGTCCTTGCGCGCATGCTTGCCCAGGCGCGACTTGAACGGCGCGGGCGCATCGATATCGACGCCGGTCGTCTCGTGATGGCCGATCTCGAAGATCAGCGGCTCGATCTGCTGCAGAGCCTTGTTGCCGGTGAAGGTGGCGTGCTGCTCGCTGGCAGCCTCGCCGGCCTGGGTGGGACGTCCCTGACGATTGAGCATGGTGTTTGTGTCCGATCAGCGAAACTTGTAGGCGAATGAGAGCATCGAGTTGAGGCCGTCGCGCGCTTCCGCCGCGTCGAGCCCGATCGAAACGAAATACTGCACGAGGCGATTGATCCCGGCCTGATCGCCGGGACCGTTTGGCGGCGCCTGGCCGGCGAGCTTGGCGCAGATCACCCAGCTCATGGTGCGCCGCTCGCGCTGCTGGTTGGCATAGAAGCGCGGATCCGAGGCAGCCTTCTCGAACAGCCGGCCCCAATCCTGATTGGCGGCTGCCGGAATCGCCTCGATGCGGATGAAGGTCGAATCCTGCGGGCTTCGGGCGCGGTTGAGCAGATGGTCGACATCGAAGCCGGCAAGCTCGGCGGGTGTCGCCCTGACGCCATAGGCTTCGCGAATGAAAGCCAGATAGGCGGAGCGATAACCGGAATAACGCGCCGCGACCCAGCAACTCGCCTGCGTATCGGCATCACCGGGCCTGGTCACCATCGCGACATTGCGTTCGTCGCGCCGGCCGACTCCGCCCGCCATGCCGGCCTCGCCGGCATCCGAGATGAAGACCAGCCCCGGCAGGGCGCCGGGCGACTCGACCTGCACCTGCACAAGCGGGCTGCGCACCCACGAGGCGATGAGCGCCCGCTGACGGCGAGCGATGATGGCGTGCAGGGACATTGTGAGCCGCTCCTTCCGTTAAACGTCAGAGAACCTCGCGCAGCCGCGCGACGAAGGCGTCACGATCATCATCCGTATTCACTTCGGTGTTCGCCACGATCAGCAGATCGTCGAGCCCCGCGCCGGGCAACAGCCGCGAGACCGGCACGCCGGCGAGCACGCCCTTTTCGGCCAGCGCCTCGACCACCTGCGCGGCCGGCTTGGAGAGCTTCACGGTGAACTCGTTGAAGAAGCTCTCGTTGAGCACCGTGACGCCCTTCAGCCCGGCCAGCATGTCGGCGAGCTTGACCGCATTGGCGTGGTTGACCTCGGCCAGCCGCGACAGCCCGGCCTGGCCGAGCAGCGTCATGTGGATGGTGAAGGCGAGCACGCAGAGGCCGGAATTGGTGCAGATGTTCGAGGTCGCCTTGTCCCGGCGGATATGCTGCTCGCGGGTCGAGAGCGTCAGCACGAAGCCGCGCTGGCCGTCGGCGTCCACCGTCTCGCCGCAGAGCCTGCCCGGCATCTGGCGGACATATTTCGACTTGGCGGCGAAGAGCCCGACATAGGGGCCGCCGAAATTCAACGCGTTGCCGATCGACTGGCCTTCGCCGACGACGATGTCGGCCCCCATCTCGCCAGGCGAGGTGATCGCACCGAGCGAAACCACTTCGGTGACGACCGCGATCAGCAAGGCGCCATGCGCCTGTGCCTTCGCGGCGATCGGGGCGAGGTCGCGCAGATTGCCGAAGACGTCGGGCGACTGCACGACGACGCAGGAGGTCTCGTCGTCGATCTGGGCGAGGATGTCCTCATTGGCCGCGACATCGGGCTCCAGCGCCACGACCTCGTCACTCGCCATCTCGGAGAGCGTCTTCACCACCTCGGCATAATGCGGGTGCAGGCCGCCCGACAGCAGGGCCTTGCGGCGCTTGGTGACGCGGTGAGCCATCAGCACGGCTTCGCCGGTGCCGGTCGAGCCGTCATACATCGAGGCGTTGGCGACCTCCATGCCGGTGAGCGCTGCGACCTGGGTCTGGAACTCGAAGAGATATTGCAGCGTGCCCTGCGCGATCTCGGGCTGGTAGGGCGTGTAGCTGGTCAGGAATTCCGAGCGCTGGATCAGGTGATCCACCGTCGCCGGGACATGATGCTTATAGGCCCCGGCCCCGACGAAGAAAGGCACGGAGGAGGCAGCTACGCTCTTGGCCGCCATGCGCCCCATGATGCGCTCGACCTCGAGCTCGCCCTTGGCTGGGGCCAAATCGAGCGGTGCGGTCAGGAGCTTGCCGGCCGGTACGTCGCTGAACAGCGCATCGACGTCGGGAACGCCGATGCGGGCCAGCATGTCGAGCCGATCGGTGTCGGTGAGGGGAAGGTAGCGCATGGGGAATTCCCTTGAATGGCGTCATGCCCGGGCTTGACCCGAGCATCTCGTGAACCAGAGGCGTCTCGTCCGGAGATCCTCGGATCTCCGCTAGCTCCGTCCGAGAAGGACGGAGCGCCGAGCCTCACAGCGTCTTGACGTAATCCTGGTACTCGGCCTCGCTCATCAAGCCCTCGAGCTCGGCGGCGTTGCTGAGCTTGAGCTTGACGAACCAGCCCTTGCCGGCCGGGTCCTCATTGACCGTGCCGGGCGAGGCCTCGAGCTCGCTGTTGACGGCGACGACCTCGCCGGAGACCGGCGCATAGACCTCGGACGCCGCCTTGACGCTCTCGACCACGGCGGCTTCGCCGCCCTTGGTCACGGCCTTGCCGATGGCGGGCAATTCGACGAAGACGACGTCGCCAAGCTGGGCCTGGGCGTAGTCGCTGATGCCGACCGTGCCGGTGTCGCCCTCGATGCGGATATATTCGTGGTCCTTGGTGTAGCGGGTCTCGGCCATGGTCTTGTCTCCTGGAAAGGGAATCGGGATCAGCGCTTGTAGCGGTTGGGCACGAATGGCATCGCGGCGACGACCGCCGGCAGCGGCTTGCCGCGCACGATCAGATCAAGCCGCGTGCCGGGAGCGGAATGCGCCTTGGCGACGTAGCCCATGGCGCAGGGCGCGTTCAGGGTCGGGCCAAAGCCGCCTGAGGTCACCTTTCCGACGATCTCGCCCTCGGGCGTGGCGATCTCGGCGCCCTCGCGAGCCGGAGCGCGGCCTTCCGGCAGCAGGCCGACTCGGACGCGCGCGGGCCCCTCGGCGAATTCGCGCTGGATGCGGGCGGCGCCGGGAAAGCCGCCCTCCTCGCGCCGGCGTTTCTGGATCGACCAGGTCAATGCGCCCTCGACCGGCGACGTCGTGGTGTCGATGTCATGGCCGTAGAGGCACAGCCCCGCCTCCAGCCTCAGCGAATCACGCGCACCGAGCCCGATCGGCTTGACCCGGGCGTCGAGCAGCAGCGTGTCCCAGATCTCGCCGATCTTGCTCGCGGCAGCCGAGATCTCGTAGCCATCCTCGCCGGTATAGCCGGAGCGGCTGAGATTGGCCTTGATGCCGGCGACCTTCATGCTGCGCGAGGTCATGAAGCCCATCTCGGCGGCCTCGGGCGCGAGCACGGCCAGCGCTTCGGCGGCGGCCGGTCCCTGGATCGCGATCAGGCCGCGGTGCTCGGCCCGGATCAGCTTCACATTGGCCGGCAGCCTGGCCTCGATATGGGCGTAGTCCGCGGTCTTGCAGGCAGCGTTGACGACGAGATAGAGCGCGCCGTCCTCATCGGGGTCGAGCGAGCGCGTCACCATCAGATCGTCGAGGATGCCGCCCTCCTCGTTCAGGAGCTGCGAATAGCGCTGCTTGCCTGGGGCGAGATTGAGGATGTCGGCGGGAATCAGGGCTTCCAGCGCGCGTGCCGTGGTCTCGTGATCGGGACCGACCAGGAAGGCCTGGCCCATATGCGAGACGTCGAAGAGCCCGGCCTTCTCACGCGTCCAGTTATGCTCGGTCAGGATGCCGCTCGGGTACTGCACCGGCATGTCGTGGCCGGCGAAAGGCACCATGCGGGCACCGAGCGCGACATGGCGGGAATGGAGCGCTGTCCTGAGCGACGGGGTCTCGGGCGATGCATGAGCAATCGCGGTATCGGCTTCGGCAGCCATGGAGGGCCCCTTCCAGAGTCAAGCGCAAGCCCCGGACGGAACTGTCCGGAGCGCGCCCCCTCTGTCTCGGAACCTGAGAGATTTCCCCATTCCGGCGTCGTCAGCCGGACAGGTTACACCCGTCGGTGGGCGGAATCGCTTCCGCCACTTTCCAGAGCGCCAACTCCCCTAGCGGTCCTTTTGCCTGAGCGTTTCCGGGGCGGTTGCGCCTTCGGCGCCGAATCCGGACAAGTCCGAACCCGGTCTCTCCCGCGGGGATGTGCGGCTGAAGGCAGACATACTGGAGGCAGCCCTTGAGTCAATCGGGCGACTGCCTTCTTTCGCGGCAAGCACCGCGATTTTCCACGCAGTGCTCGAGCGGCTTCCTCACGCGAACCGCTACCCGCTTCGCTCGAAGACGCTTTACCTGCGCCGCCTGTGGGCGGCCGTCGCGGCGCCGGCGGGCGAGAGGTCGACGGTGATCTCGACATCGCCGCGGCCGGGCGGAACCACGATGCCCTGCTCGACATAGGAGAAATCCGTGCCGCCCTGGCCGCTGGCGATCGTCCCGCCGACGCGGGCCGAGCGGCGCGCCACCGTCGTCGTGCCGCGCGTGACCGTGGTCACCAGGGTCGCGTAATAGCTGCCGGGCGCTCCGGCCGGGCCAAGCAGCACGCGGCCCTCGACGCCGACCTTGAGATTGTAGCCGCCATTGCCCGTCGCCACGCATTCGCGCGCAACGTTCAGAATCGAAATTTGATGGCGCAGGCTGCCGCTGTCGGGGCCAGACTGGGCACGCATCGCGGCGCCGCCATCGGCGATGATCACCTCCGGGCAGACCAGCGCGTCCTCCTCGTCCTGGCGCTCCTTCTGGACCTCGCCCTGCGTCTTCGGCGGAGCCGGCGGCACGGTCGTGGACTGGAACATCACGACATTGCTGAACTTCTGGAATGCGCTCGGCTCTCCCGAGGAGGAGCCGGACGAACCGCAGCCGGCGAGGCCGACACACAAGACAGGAAGAATCAGCCAGTGCGGCCGGCTGAATGTCGCGTCAATCACGGCAAGGTCTCCACGCCGGGGCCGAATCCGGAAAGCGAGACGGGGATGCCCACGCCCTCCTCCGGTGTCTGGAACACAATGAATGTGGCGCTTTTGCCGGTCTTGAGCTGGCCGAGCAGCGTATCGTCCATCACCACCTCGGCGACGCAGCCGGTGGTCAGGCAGCGCACGAAGCCGGCCCGGCCGATATCCTTGTCGTCGATCTTCAAGCCCAGCCCCGAGGGCAGGAGCACGCCGAGCGGCGCGACCACGCGCAACAGCCGACTCTTCTGATCCGCCGTCTTGAGCACGATGACGAGCAGCGTCAGGTTCGGCCGGTCCTCGGCCGCGACATTCTGCACGAGCGCACATTGCTCGGCCTTGGCGCCGGGGGGCACCTCGCAGCGCATCTGCCAGTCGCCATGCGTCGACTTGACCGCGCCCTGCGCCAGCGCAGCGCCGCTGACGCCGCAGGCGGCCAGCGCGGTCGCGAAGACGCGTCCGATCATCTTGCCCATCCCTGCCTAACCTCCAAACCGGCGCACGCCGCCGGGCGTGACGAATAAAGCAGCCGAATTCAGGCGAAAAGCCGGTCAGCGCCCCGGCGCGCGCCGCCCTCGCCAAATCATGCCCGTGTTGGGACCATGCAGACCCTGTCCTGTCAAGGCGAGAGCCCAAAGCCAAGCCCGCCGCGACATACGACCTCGCGCGATTATGCCGCACGGCATGCGTGGAAGGCCCGCATTGCCCCACTGGCGCAAGCGTGATCTTTGATTTATCGCAATGCCGAAGTGCAGGGTGGGCCGCTGGGTCGTAACCTTGTCGCACGGACGCCTTTCGATCAGGGCGTTCCGAAGCGGGCATGATGAGGAGCTAGGTCGGACCGATGCGATTTCTGAGCAGGACCCTTGCAACCGTGGCCGCCATGGCCCTTGCGGCTGGCGCGACAGCGCTCCTCCCCGACGCCGCCCTGGCCGGCACCGGGATGCCCAGCGACTGGCAGATGAATCTGCAGGGCCCGGCGACCGAGGTCTCGGAATACATTCACTGGTTCCACAACTGGCTGAACGTCATCATCTTCATCATCTCGATCTTCGTGCTCGGGCTCCTGGTCTATGTCGCCTGGCGCTTCAACGAGAAGGCGAACCCGGTTCCCTCGAAGACGACGCATCACGCGCTGCTCGAAGTCGCCTGGACGGTGATTCCGGTCCTGATCCTGGTCGTGATCGCGATCCCCTCCTTCCGCCTGCTCAAGCTGCAGCTCGAGATTCCGCAGGCCGACCTCACCGTGAAGGTCACGGGCAAGCAGTGGTACTGGTCCTATGAGTACCCGCAGGATGGCGGCGCCTTCGGCTTCGACTCGCTGATGCTGGACGAGAAGCAGCGCGCCGAGGCGATCAGCAGCAACAAGATCGCCGCCGCCGAAGCCCCGCGCCTGCTCGCCGTCGACAATGAGGCCGTGGTCCCGGTCGGCAAGATCGTGCGCATCCAGGTCACCGGCGCCGACGTGATCCACAAGTTCACGGTGCCCTCTTTCGGCATCAAGATCGACGCCATCCCCGGCCGCCTGAACGAGACCTGGTTCAAGGCCGACCGCGAGGGCATCTATTACGGCCAGTGCTCGTTCATCTGCGGGCAGAACCATTCCTACATGCCGATCGCCTTCCGGGTTGTCAGCGCCGAGAAATACGCCGCCTGGCTCGCCGATTCGAAGAAGAAGTTCGCCAATGCCGACGACGCGACCAACAAGGTCGCCGCCGCCGGCCAATAGGCGCCGTTTTACGAACCGTTTGCCGCCCGGCCACCGCTGCGGCGCAACTTGATCGACCGACTGTAGCGAACCCGATTCGCAAAAGGAGACGACCCCATGGCAACTGCGGCTCACGACGCCCATGGCCACGGACATGACGATGCCGGCCACGAGCACCACCCGACCGGGTGGCGCCGCTGGCTCTTGTCCACCAATCACAAGGACATCGGCACGCTCTATCTGTGCTTCTCGATCATGGCAGGCCTCGTCGGCGGCTTCCTGTCGATCATGATGCGCATCGAGCTGCAGCAGCCGGGCCTTCAGATCTTCGCCAACGGCCAGAGCTACAACGTCTTCGTCACCGGCCACGGCCTGATCATGATCTTCTTCATGGTCATGCCCGCCGTCATCGGCGGCTTCGGCAACTGGTTCGTGCCGTTGATGATCGGCGCGCCGGACATGGCCTTCCCGCGCATGAACAACATCTCGTTCTGGCTGACGGTCGCCGGCTTCGTGCTGCTGATCATCTCGATGTTCGTGGAAGGCGCCCCCGGCGCCCATGGCGTCGGCACCGGCTGGACGATCTATCCGCCCTTCGCCTCGGCCGGCCATCCCGGACCCTCCGTCGATTTCGGCATCCTGGCGCTCCACCTTGCCGGCGCGGCCTCGATCCTGGGCGCGATCAACTTCATCACCACCATCCTGAACATGCGCGCTCCGGGCATGACGCTGCACAAGATGCCGCTCTTCGCCTGGTCGGTGCTGGTCACCGCCTTCCTGCTGCTGCTGGCGCTGCCGGTGCTCGCCGGCGCCATCACCATGCTGCTGACCGACCGCAATTTCGGCACGACCTTCTATGACCCGGCCGGCGGCGGCGACCCGATCCTCTACCAGCACCTGTTCTGGTTCTTCGGCCACCCCGAAGTCTACATCATGATCCTGCCGGCCTTCGGCATCGTCAGCCACATCATCTCGACCTTCTCGAAGAAGCCGATCTTCGGCTATCTCGGCATGGCCTACGCCATGGTCGCGATCGGCGTCGTCGGCTTCATCGTGTGGGCGCACCACATGTACACCGCCGGCCTCTCGCTCAACACGCAGCGCTATTTCGTCTTCGCGACGATGGTCATCGCGGTGCCGACGGGCGTGAAGATCTTCTCCTGGATCGCGACGATGTGGGGCGGCTCGATCCGCTTCACCGCGCCGATGCTGTGGGCGAACGGCTTCATCTTCCTGTTCACCGTCGGCGGCGTCACCGGCGTCGTGCTGGCCAATGCCGGCGTCGACCGCTCGCTGCACGCGACCTATTACGTCGTGGCGCATTTCCACTACGTGCTGTCGCTGGGCGCCGTGTTCGGCATCTTCGCGGGCTTCTACTACTGGTTCCCGAAGATGAGCGGCTATGTCATCCCGGACTGGATCGGCAAGCTGCACTTCTACGTCGCCTTCATCGGCGCCAACGTGCTGTTCTTCCCGCAGCACTTCCTCGGCCTGGCCGGCATGCCGCGTCACTATGCCGACTATCCCGACGCCTTCACGCATTGGCACTTCATCTCGTCGATCGGCTCCTATATCTTCGCCGCCGGCCTGCTGATCTTCTTCTACGGCGTCTACACCGCCTTCTCGAAGAAGGTCCTCGCCGGGGACAATCCCTGGGGCGAAGGCGCCACCACCCTGGAATGGACGCTGCCCTCGCCGCCGCCCTTCCACCAGTTCGAGACCCTGCCGCGCATCACCGGCTCGGACCACTGATCCAGCAGGCGGCGGGCCTTCCCAGGCCCGCCGCCGCCCCTCTCCCGAGCGCCTGTCGAGGCGTTCCGGAGACGGGCGGCCAAAGCTTCTTCTGCCCTGGCTCGCTTCCGTCTAAAGCCCATCGCGCCCACCAGGGGCGCCGCAACAAGTGAATTGACCTGAATCCGATGTCCGCCGTGTTCGACAGGATCGATCCTCGCACCGAAGGCAGCGCGCTGACCTCCACGGGAGAGGCGCGCGACTTCTTCGAGCTGCTGAAGCCGCGCGTGATGCTGCTCGTCGTGGTCACCGCGCTTACCGGCATGGCCACCGCGCCGGGTTCCGTGCATCCGGTGCTCGGCCTCGCCGCCTTGCTGGCGATCGCTGTGGGCGCCGGCGCCTCGGGCTGCCTCAACATGTGGTACGACGCCGACATCGACAAGCTGATGACGCGCACCGCCAAGCGCCCGATTCCAGCCGGCCGCATCCTGCCCTCGGAGGCGCTGGCCTTCGGCTTGACGCTGTCGGTCGGCTCCGTGCTCGTGCTCGGCCTCGTCGCCAACCTGCTGGCGGCCGGCATGCTCGCCTTCACGATCTTCTTCTACGCCGTTGTCTACTCGATGTGGCTGAAGCGCTGGACGCCCCAGAACATCGTCATCGGCGGCGCGGCCGGCGCCTTCCCTCCGATGATCGGCGAGGCCGTGGTGACCGGCGATTTCGGCATGCATTCGCTGGTGCTGTTCGCGATCATTTTCCTGTGGACGCCGCCGCATTTCTGGGCGCTCGCTTTGGTGAAGTCCGACGACTACGCCCGCGCCGGCATCCCGATGCTGCCCAATGTCGCCGGCGCCGCCGCGACGCGCCGCCAGATCATGGCCTATTCGCTGGTGATGGCGCCCGTCGCCGTGCTGCCCGCGCTGATGGGCTTCGGCGGGCTGATCTATCTCGTCGTCTCCGTGATCACGGGCCTGGCCATGATCGGACTTGCGGTGCGCGTGCTGCGCACGACGCAGGGCGAGGCCGCGAGCAAGGCCTGCTATGCGCTGTTCGGCTTCTCGATCCTCTATCTCTTCCTGCTGTTTGCCGTACTGCTCGCCGAGAACAGCCTCGGCCTGATGTGGGCGCTGCCCAAGGTGATCGGATGAGCGAGGCTCCCAAGCGCCCGAAAGCGCCGGCTTTCACGCCAGAGGATCTGGCGCGCCGCAGGCGCCGCTCGGTGGCGCTGGCGCTGGTGCTCGCCGGCCTCGTCGTGTTCTTCTTCGTGGTGACGCTGGTGAAGACCGGCCCAGCCATCATGAACAGGCCGCTGTGATGGCGCCCGCCCCCGCGCCTCAGGGACAGCCTGCGCATCTGCGGCGCACCGCGCTGATCTGCGCCGGCGTCGCCATGGGCATGACCGGCCTGGCCTTCGCCTCGGTGCCGCTCTACGACATGTTCTGCAAGGCGACGGGCTTCGGCGGCACGCCGATGGTCGGCACAGCCGGCGCCGGCGTGATCCTCGACCGGACCATGGCCGTGCGGTTCGACGCCAATGTCGCGCCCGGGCTGGGCTGGGCCTTCACGCCCGAGAGCCCTGAGATCACCTTGCGCGTCGGCCAGACGCAGACGGTGTTCTACAAGATCACCAACCGCTCCAGCCGCACCTCGACCGGGATCGCGACCTTCAACATCGCGCCCGAGAAGGGCGCGGCCTATTTCGTCAAGATCCAGTGCTTCTGCTTCACCGAGCACACGCTGCAGCCAGGCGAGAGCCTGGAGGCGCCGGTGGTTTTCTACATCGACCCGGAGATCGCAGGAAACCGCGACCTCGACGGCGTCAATTCGATGACCTTGTCCTACACCTATTTCCAGTCGAAGGCGGGCCAGCCCGTCGCCGAGGGCAAGGGTGACGCGGCCAAGTCAAACCTGTAACTAGTCGAACCTAATACGAGCGAAGCCGAAGCGCTGCGCAGATAAAGTCGGACGCGGAGACTGATACATGGCCGGGGCCCATACCAAGAACCACGACTACCATCTCGTCGACCCGAGCCCGTGGCCGCTCGTCGGCGCCACCAGCGCGACGGTGATGGCGATCGGCGCCGTGATGTGGATGAAGGCCATGCTGCTGGGCGGCATGAAGCTCGGCCCAATGGTCTTCGGCATCGGCCTGCTTGGCGTGCTCTACACCATGCTCGCCTGGTGGATGGACGTGATCCGCGAGGCCGAGAAGGAAGGCTACCACACCAAGGTGGTGCAGATGCACCATCGCTACGGCATGATCATGTTCATCGCCTCCGAGGTGATGTTCTTCGTGGCCTGGTTCTGGGCCTATTTCGACGCCAGCCTGTTCAGCTACGAGGCGATCAACTTCACGCGCCAGGAGTTCACCGGCGGCGTCTGGCCGCCCAAGGGCATCCAGACCTTCGACCCCTGGCACCTGCCGCTGCTCAACACGCTGATCCTGCTGACCTCGGGCACCACCGTGACCTGGGCGCATCACGCTTTGATCGAGGGCGACCGCAAGGGGCTGAAGCAAGGCCTCTGGCTCACCGTGATCCTCGGCATGCTGTTCACGCTCTGCCAGGCCTATGAGTATTCGCACGCGGCCTTCGCCTTCAGCGGCAATGTCTATGGCGCGACCTTCTTCATGGCGACCGGCTTCCACGGCTTCCACGTCATCATCGGCACGATCTTCCTGGCGATCTGCCTCTACCGGGCCTATCTCGGCCATTTCAAACCCGACCAGCATCTCGGCTTCGAATTCGCCGCCTGGTACTGGCATTTCGTCGACGTGGTCTGGCTGTTCCTGTTCGCCTCGATCTATGTCTGGGGCGCGGGGGCTCACGTCGCCGCGGCGGCGCACTGACGAACGGCCGCAAGCACTGATATGGCAAAGGCGGCCGCAAGGCCGCCTTTGTGCTTTGAAGCCGCACGATGCCCTCGTCCGAAAGACACCCTTCGGCATCATGCTTTGATGGAGGCCGCCATGGCCGACGAACACCATAATCTGCCCTCGCCCTATACCACGGGGCTGACCGGACGCTGCCCGCGCTGCGGCGAAGGCAAATTGTTCGACGGCTTCCTCAAGGTGCGCCCGCGCTGCAGCGCCTGCGGGCTCGACTTCTCCTTCGCCGATTCGGCCGACGGGCCTGCCGTCTTCATCATGCTGATCGCGGGTTTCGCCGTGCTGGGCTCGGCGCTCTATGTCGAGATCGCCTATGAGCCGCCGATCTGGGTGCATATGGTGATCTGGCTGCCGCTCGCCGTGATCGTCTGCCTGGCCCTGCTGCGCCCGATGAAGGGGCTCGCGGTCGCCCTGCAATATGTCAACAAGGCGGAAGAGGGCAGGCTGGAGAAATGAGCGGCGAGGCCCTCCCCGCCCGGCGCCGCCCCAGCTTGGTCGCTCCGGCGATCCTGACGGTCATCGGCACACTGGTGCTTTGCGCGCTTGGAGCCTGGCAGCTCGAGCGCATGACCGAGAAGCACGACTTCATCGCAAGGCTGGAGGCGCAGGCCGCCGGCGTCCCCGCCGCCATGCCCACCACCGCCGACTGGGCCACGCTCGACCTGGCCAAGCTCGACCTGACGCGCGTCGCGGCAAGCGGAGCCTTCATCGACGGTCCCTTCGCCAGCGTGCGTACCACGATCGCCGCGGGCGGACCGGGCACGCGCCAGCTCTCCGGCTTCGGCCGCTGGATCTTCCAGGGCTTCCGGCTGGCGGATGGCGGCACGATCCTGGTCAATCGCGGCTTCGTGCCGGAGAACAGGCTCGGCGAGATCAAGCCCGCGGCCGGTCCGGCGACGGTCACCGGCTTCCTGCGCGCTGGGGAGGCGCGCAACGCCTTCACGCCCACCGACCTGCCCGCCCAGCGCGAGTTCTATACGCGCGATCCTGCCGCCATCGCGGCCTCGCTGGGCTTGAGCGGCGGCCCCTCCTTCTATCTCGAGGCCGAGCGCCAGGGCGACGGCCTGACCCCGCCCGCCGGGGTCGACCCCAAGGAGCTGATCGCCCGGATTCCCGACAACCACCTGCAATATGCGCTGACCTGGTTCGGGCTGGCACTGACGCTGCTTGGGGTGTTCGCGGCCTTCGCCCTGCAGGCGCGCAAGATTCCGCAGGCACGCAAGCCCGGCGACGCAGTGCCGTGATGCACAGCCGGTTTTGCCGAAACTGGCAGAGCAGCCTATAGCTTCAACTGAGATCACCGAGACCAAACGCCGTGCTGCATGTGTCCACTCGCGGGGAAGCGCCCGCGCTCTCCTTTTCCGATGCGCTTCTCGCCGGGCTTGCCCGCGATGGCGGACTTTACGTACCGAAATCCTGGCCTGTCCTGCCGCAGGCCGAGATCGCGGGCTTTGCCGGAAAATCCTATACGCAGGTCGCCGAACGCGTGCTCGGCGCGCTGATCGATGGCGACATCGAGACCAAGGCGCTGGGTGAGATGATCGAGGCCGCCTATGCCAGCTTCCGGCATCCGGCCGTCTGCCCGCTGACGCAGCTGGCCGACAATCTCTTCGTGCTCGAACTCTTCCACGGCCCGACGCTCGCCTTCAAGGACGTGGCGATGCAATTGCTCGGGCGATTGATGGACCATGTCCTGGCCTTGCGCGGCGAGCGCGCCACCATCGTCGGCGCGACCTCGGGCGACACCGGCGGGGCGGCGATCGACGCCTTCAAGGGCCTTGCCCGCGTCGATGTCTTCATCCTCTACCCGCAGGGGCGGGTTTCGGATGTGCAGCGCCGGCAGATGACGACGGTCGACGCGCCCAATGTCCACGCCATCGCGGTCGACGGCACCTTCGACGATTGCCAGAATCTGCTGAAGGCGATGTTCAACCACCACGCCTTCCGCGACGAGATCGGCCTCTCCGGCGTCAACTCGATCAACTGGGCTCGGGTCGCGGCACAGAGCGTGTACTACTTCACCTCGGCGGTGGCGCTTGGCGGGCCGGCACGCAAGGTCTCCTTCGCCGTGCCGACCGGAAATTTCGGCGATGTCCTCGCCGGCTTCGTCGCCAAGCGCATGGGACTGCCGATCCAACGATTGCTGATCGGTACCAACAGCAACGACATCCTGGCGCGGACGCTGGCGAGCGGCGTCTATGAGATGCGCGGCGTCGCCGCGACGACCTCGCCCTCGATGGACATCCAGATCTCATCGAATTTCGAGCGCCTGCTGTTCGAGGCGCATGACCGCGACGGCGCTGCCGTGCGCCGTTTGATGCAATCGCTGCAGCAATCCGGCCGTTTCGAGATCGCAGCCGGGCCCTTGGCGAAGATCCGCAACGAGTTCGACGCCACCGCGATCGATGAGGCGCAGACCGCCGCCGAGATCGACCGGACCTGGCGCGAATCGGGCTATCTGCTCGATCCGCATACGGCGGTGGGCGTCGGCGCAGCGCGGCGCGGCCTCACGGCCGATCCGGCCACACCGATGATCGTGCTCGGTACGGCCCATCCCGCAAAATTCCCCGTGGCGGTGAAGGCGGCGAGCGGCATCTCACCTGCTTTGCCGGCCCATCTCGCCGATCTGATGGAGCGCCAGGAGCGCTTCACCTTGCTGCCGAACGATCTCGCCCGAATCGAGGATTTCGTCCGGCAGAATGCGCGGGCGGTCAGGGGAGCGGCGGCATGAGCGCGACCGGCCCGGCCGAGACAGCCGACATCGCGGCGCCGACCGGCAACGGCCATGGCATGCACGATCCCGATGTCGGGCTGACGACGCTGCCCTCGGGCCTGCGCATCGTCTCGCAGCATATGGACCATGCCGTGACGGTCTCGCTCGGCATCTGGATCGGCGCCGGCTCGCGCGATGAGCTGCCCCATGAGCACGGCCTCGCCCATCTGCTCGAGCACATGGCCTTCAAGGGCACGGCGCGGCGCAATGCGCTCGAGATCGCCGAGGAGATCGAGAGTGTCGGCGGCGATCTGAACGCCGCGACATCGGTCGAATATACCTGCTACACCGCTCGCGTGCTCGGCTCCGACCTGCCGCTGGCCGTCGACATCCTCTCCGATATCCTGACCGCGCCGGCGCTGACCGCCGAGGAACTCAAGCGCGAGAAGGGCGTGATCCTGCAGGAGATCAGCGCCGTCCAGGATACGCCCGACGACCTCGTCTATGATCGCTTCCTGCAGGCCGCCTTTCCCGACCAGCCGCTCGGCCGGCCGATCCTGGGCACGGCCAAGACGGTTAAGGGTTTCACACCCGATGCGATCCGCGCCTATCTGGCGCGGCACTACCATGCCGGCAACATGGTGCTGGCGGCTTCGGGCGCCGTCGACCATGCCGAACTCGTCGCCCTGGCGGAAAAGCATCTCTCCGCCCTGCCCCCGGGGCCCGCCACCGCTCCCCCCCGCGACGTTGGCCACTATCGCGGCGGCGAGGCCCGAATCAAGAGCGACGAAGAGCAGGTCCATCTCGTCCTCGGCTTTCCCGGCCAGCCCTTCAGCAATGGCGCACATTACCCGCTGCAGATCTTCTCCTCGGTGCTCGGCGGCGGGCTGTCGTCGCGGCTGTTCCAGCAGGTCCGCGAGCAGCGCGGCCTCGCCTATGCGATCGACGCCTTCCATTGGCCCTTCTCGGATTGCGGCGTGTTCGGCATCAGCGCCGGCACCGCGCCCGAGGATGTCGGCGAACTGATCGACGTCGCGCTCGCCTGCCTGCGCCAGGCGGCCGAGGACGTCAGCGAAATCGAGGTCGCGCGCGCCCGGGCGCAGATGAAGGTCGGGCTTCTGGCCTCGCTTGAAAGCCCCGGCGGCAAGCTTGAGCAGATGGCGCGACAGGTGCTGCTCTTCGGCCGCGCCATTCCGCGCGAAGAGCTTGCCGCGCGGCTCGATGCGGTGACCCTGGAAGACGTCCGCGCCGCCGGGCGCTCGCTGCTCGGCCACCAGCCGACGGTCGCGGCGGTCGGACCGCTGCAGGGCCTGCCGCCGGCCCAGCGCCTGCTCCACGCAGCCCGCGTCCCGGACTGAACCGCGATGGCGCTCTTCCGCTTCTCGACGGATCCACCGACGCGCCCGCTGATCCGCACGCAAAACCTCGTGCTGCGCGCGCCTGTTGCAACCGACTACGCCGCCTGGGCCGTGCTGCGCATGGAAAGCCGCGAATTCCTGACGCCCTGGGAGCCTGTCTGGAACGAGGACGACCTGACGCGCACCTCCTTCCGCCTGCGGGTCAAGCGTGCCGCCCGCGAGATCGCGACCGACGAGGCCTATTCGCTCTTCATCTTCGACACGCGCTCGGAAATCCTGCTCGGCGGGCTGACGCTCGGGCTCGTCAGGCGCGGCGTCGCCCAGGCCTGCACGCTCGGCTACTGGATGGGCGAGCGCCATGCCGGCAAGGGCTACATGACCGAAGCCGTGCGCGGCGCCTTGCGCTTCGCCTTCCAGGATCTCGCGCTGCACCGCGTCGAGGCCGCCTGCCTGCCCAACAACGAACCGTCGAAGCGCCTGCTGGAACGGGTCGGCTTCCAAAGCGAGGGCATGGCGCGGGCCTATCTGCGCATCAACGGCTCCTGGGCCGATCATCTGCTCTATGCTGCCCTGTCCAGCGACCGTCTGCCGATGGAAAAGTGACGGTGGGCTGGCCGATTCCTCGCCTTGCCCTCGCCATGAGCCGCCGATACGACTGGTTACTAGATCACGTCGCATTCGGACGGTTCCCTCCGAATGCGACGTGATCGCTTCTAAAAGTTTAGAGCATTGCTCATGCGAAAAACCGGTACCCACTTTTTCGCGCAAGGCTCTAGCATTCGAATGATCGCTTTCCGTCCCAGCTCCGAGCCGCGCTTGTCCCTTCCTGATCGACTTCTCCGGATTGGCCTCGCGCTTGCCGGCCTCGCGCTCTGGTTCGCCGTCGAGACGGCGAGCCCGGCGCTTGCCGTCGAAGCCGTGCGCGTTCCCGTCGACACGCCGGTGATCGACCTGACCAATGTGGTCGAGCGCAACAAGTCGGACGGCGACGTCATCCAGATCTCGACCGCGCCGGGGCCCGACGGCATCGTGCGCCGCATCGCGGTCAGGGCGCGCGAATCCGGTGCGCGGCCGGATTGGATCGTCTTCGCGCTGACCAATGATTCCGACGAGCAGATCGACCGGCTTTTGGTCGCGCCCTTCCACAGGCTGATCGGCTCAGGCGTGATCTGGCCCGATCTCGGCGACCGCCGCATCGAGGCTGTGACCGCGAGCCAGGGCCTCTCCCCCGACCGCGAGGCGAGCCCGGATGCCGACGTCTTCCTGATCACGCTCGACCCCGGCACGACGGTGACCTTTGTCGCCGAGCTGAAATCGCCGAACCTGCCGCAGCTCTATCTCTACGAGCAGGAGGCCTATCGCCAGAAGACCAACGGGCTGACGCTCTACAAGGGCATCATCATCGGCATCGCCGGCCTGCTGGCGCTGTTCCTGACCATCATCTTCGTGGTCAAGGGCGCGGTGATCTTTCCGGCCGCGGCTGCGCTCGCCTGGGCCGTGCTCGCTTATGCCGGGCTCGATTTCGGCTTCTTCCAGCGCATCTTCCCACTGACTCCCGCGATCGAACGCATCTATCGCGCCGGGGCGGAGGTGGTGCTGGCGGCGACGCTGCTCGTCTTCCTCTTCGCCTATCTCAATCTCGCGCGCTGGCATGTGCGCTACAGCCACGTCACCATCGTCTGGATCCTCGGCCTTGCCGGGCTCTTCGGCCTTGCCGTATTCGACGCGCCGATGGCCTCAGGCATCGCGCGGATCTCGATCGCCGCGGTCGCGGCAGTCGGCTTCGTTCTGATCCTGCATCTGGCGACGCATGGCTATGAGCGCGCCGTGATGCTGATCCCGACCTGGTTCCTGCTCGCGGTCTGGGTCACCGCCGCCGGCTTCACCGTAACCGGGCAATTTCAACGCGATCTGGTCGCGCCTGCCTTGTTGGGCGGCCTGGTGCTGATCGTGCTGCTGATCGGCTTCACCGTGATCCAGCATGCTTTTGCGGGCGGCGCGGTGTCGCAAGGCCTGGTCTCGGATACGGAGCGGCGGGCGCTCGCGCTCTCGGGCGCCGGCGACCTCGTCTTCGACTGGGACGTCACCGCCGACAAGATCTTCGTCTCCCCGCAGATCGAGTCGCTGCTCGGGCTGCCGCGCGGCTCGCTCGAAGGCTCGGCCGCGCGCTGGCTCGAACACATGCATGTCGCCGACCGCGATCGTTACCGCGTGACGCTCGACGCGGTGCTGGAGCAGCGCCGCGGCAAGCTCAACCTCGATTCCCGCCTGCGCTCGGCCAATGGCGCCTATCACTGGTTCAACCTCAAGGCGCGGCCGGTCATCGGCTCCGACGGCGAGGTCATCCGCGTCATCGGCACGCTGTCTGATGTCACCGAGCAGCGCACCGCGCAGGAGCGGCTGCTGCACGACGCGGTCCACGACAACCTTACCGGCCTGCCCAACCGCAAGCTCTTCCAGGACCGGCTGGGCGCGATCTTCGGCTTCTGCCGCGCCGACGAGAACATCCGCCCCACCGTGCTCGTGATCGATATCGACCGGTTCAAGCAGGTCAACGAATCCGTCGGCTTCTCCGCCGGCGATTCGATCCTACTGACGCTGGCGCGCCGGCTCGGGCGATTGCTGCGGGCGCAGGACACGCTCGCCCGCATCGGCGGCGACACCTTTGCGATGATCCTGGTCTCGGAGCGCGACCCCGAGCGCATCCTGGCGCTGGCCGAGCTGGTGCGCCGCGCCGTCTCGACGCCGGTGACCTTCGCGGAGCGGGAGATCTTCCTGACGCCCTCGATCGGGCTCGCCCTGTTCGACCCGGCGCCCGCTGCGCGCAAGGACGATGCGCTGAAGAACGCCGAGCTCGCCATGGCCCATGCCAAGCGCCAGGGCGGCAACAAGATCGAGGTCTTCGTGCCGGCGATGCGGACCGACCGCAACGACCGGCTGGCACTCGAAAGCGATCTGCGTCGCGCTATCGAGCGCGGCGAGATCCAGGTGATGTACCAGCCGATCGTCCGGCTGGAAGACCGCACCATCGCCGGCTTCGAGGCGCTGGTGCGCTGGGACCATCAGCGCGAGGGGCGGTTGATGCCGCAGGACTTCCTCGCCATCGCCGAGGAAACCGGGCTGATCGTCGATCTCGGCGTCTATGTCATGGACCGCACGGCGCGCGAGCTGGAAGCCTGGCAGGCGGCGCTCGAGGTCGACCCGCCGATCTTCGCCAGCGTCAACGTCTCCAGCCGGCAATTGCTGCGCCACGACCTGCTGCATGACGTCAAGACCGTGCTCGGCCGCCGGCGCGTGCTGCCCGGTACGCTCAAGCTCGAAATCACCGAGAGCCTGGTGATGGAGAACCCGGAATACGCCGCCCAGATGCTCAGCCGCATCCGCGATCTGGGCGCGGGGCTGTCGCTGGACGATTTCGGCACGGGCTACTCCTCGCTGTCCTATCTGCAGCGCTTCCCCTTCGACACGATCAAGGTCGACCAGAGCTTTGTGCGCCAGATGGGCAACGGCAAGCCGCCGGTGATCCTGCGCTCGATCGTCCAGCTCGCCGCCGACCTGCACATGGACGTGGTCGCCGAGGGCGCAGAGAGCGAGTCCGACGCGATCGAGCTCTACCAGCTCGGCTGCCAATACGCGCAAGGCTACATCTTCGGCCAGCCGATGAGCGCGGCCGAGGCGAGGCGCCTCGTCGGGGCTGCCGCCGCGAGCTCGTCCGAGGCGGCTTGAGGCACGCGCGTCATGCTCGGGCTCGACCCGAGCATCTCGTGCCAGAGATTCTCGGGTCGGGCCCGAGAATGACGGTGAGGCTCAGGCGTGCCCGGCCTGGCTCGACAGGAAGGCCGGGTCGATGCCGATCTTGCCGAGAGCGCGGTGATATTTCGTCTCGATGCCGTCGTCGAAGAGCAGCTCCGGGTCAGCCGCGCAATGCAGCCAGCCATTCGACTGGATCTCGCTCTCGAGCTGGCCTGCAGCCCAGCCGGCATAGCCCAGCGCAAGGATCGCGTTCTCCGGCCCGCTGCCGATGGCGATGGCGCGCAGGATGTCGAGCGTCGCCGTCAGGCAGATGCCGTCATCGATCGGCAGCGTCGCCGATTCCAGGAAGAAATCAGCGGTGTGGAGCACGAAGCCGCGCTTGGTTTCGACCGGCCCGCCGCGCAGCACCTGCATGCGCTCGGCCTGGCTCGGCAGGCGGATCAGCTCGTCCGAGGGAATGACGTCGAGCTGGACCAGGAGGTCCGGGAACTTGGTGTCGGCGGCCGGCTTGTTGACGATGATCCCCATCGCGCCATCCTCGGAATGGGCGCAGACATAGATGACGCTGCGACTGAAACGCGCGTCGGTCATACCGGGCATTGCGATCAAGCATTGCCCGTCGAGATAGCTGCGGCCGCTGACGCGCTGATTTGAGCCAATCTTCATAAGCCCATGCTAGATCACTTTCCCCCGCGCTGGGAACCGGGGGGCGCGCATGAAAATCGGAGATCGCGATTGCGCCCCAATCATGCTGCATCCACTGCACGCATGCACTTCACGCAATCGTTGCCGAAAATGAGTGGACGGTATTCGCTATTTCGCGCCGGAACACATAAGTCAGCATCGTGAAACTCGTTTTGACCTTGCTCGCGATCGCCGCTTCGGCGCTGAGCGCCCCTGCCCTCGCGCAGGAGGCGGTGATGTCGTCCTGGTCGAAGGGCGACAATGCGTCGCTGCGCCTGATCGCGGGCGCGACCGCGCCGTCCGGCAAGCAACGCGTCGGCATCGAGATCGCGCTGGCTCCCGGCTACAAGACCTATTGGCGCAGCCCAGGCGACTTCGGCGTGCCGCCGGTGTTCGACTGGAGCGGCTCGGACAATGTCGGCGGCCTCGACGTGCGCTGGCCGGCGCCCGAACGCTTCCCCGACGGCGTGGGCTATTCGCTGGGCTATGTCGGGGAGGTCGTCATCCCGGTCTCGGTGCAGCCGGTCGACCCGGCCAAGCCCGTCATGCTGATGCTCAAGCTCGACTATGCCGTCTGCGACAAGATCTGCATTCCCACAAAGGGCGAGGCCCGGCTCTGGCTGGAGCCCGGTGTCACATCCGTGACCTCACCACGGCTGGAGCAGTTCGAGGCGCGTGTCCCGGTGCGCGCCAAGCTCGGCGAGCACAAGGACATGCTGTCGATCGCCGAGGCGCGGCTGGATGAAACCTCGCCGGTACAGGGCCTCAAATTCGTGTTGCGCACCCCGCCCGACGGCAAGGTCGAGGATGTCTTCGTCGAGGGGCCCGGCATGTGGTCCTTCGGCAAGGCCATGCTGTTCCCGCAGGCCGACGGAACCGTTCTCGCCAAGGTCAGGCTCAAGGACAGGCCCAAGGGCGCCTCGGGGCCGACGCCGTTCATCGTCACAGTGCGCGGCTCGCCGAATGCGGTCGAGACGCGGCTGGAACTCGACATCCCCGCCGCCAAGCCCTAATTCGTGAACCTCGCGGCGCAAGCCGCAGGCTTCACGGAGAACAGGCGCTATGACCATCAAGGTAGGTGACAAGCTTCCCCAGGCGACGTTCCGGGTGATGACCGCGGACGGCCCCGCCGCCAAGACGACCGACGATCTGTTCAAGGGCAAGAAGGTCGTGCTGTTCGCCGTTCCCGGCGCCTTCACGCCGACCTGCCACAAGAACCATCTGCCGGGCTATCTCAACCACGCCGCCGACATCAAGGCCAAGGGCGTCGACGCGATCATGGTCACCGGCGTCAACGACGTCTTCGTCATGGACGCCTGGTCGAAGGCGACCGGCGGCGCGGGCGTGATCGAGTTCCTCTCCGACGGCAATGGCGACTTCGCCAAGGAGATCGGCCTCTCGCTCGACGGTTCCGGCTTCGGCCTCGGCACCCGCTCGCAGCGCTATTCGATGATCGTCGAGGACGGCGTCGTGACCTCGCTCAACATCGAGGAAGGCCCGGGCAAGGCCGAGATCTCCGGTGCCGAGAATCTGCTGACGCAGCTCTGAGCCTCCCCTGGCCGCGCAGATGCGAGCCCGCGACGCACCGCGTCGCGGGCTTTTTCATGCAGCGGATTCGGGCGGGCTCCTGCCGGACAAGGCTCGGGCCGTTTCGATGCCCATGCCGCGCTGATCGATGCGATCTCGCCTTGTCATGAGACAGCTCCCGAGGAGCGCGCTAGCCTTCGCACCTATCTTGGGGGTCGAGCCATGTCAGACATCACCATCCGCCCGCTCGTTGCGAGCGACCGCGCCGCCTGGGAGCCGCTCTGGCAAGGCTATCTGACCTTCTACAAGAGCGCCCTGTCGCCGGAACTGTACGACCTGACCTTCGCCCGCCTCACCGGCGGCACGGAGCCGATGGGCGGCTTCATCGCCGAGCGCGACGGCAAAGCGCTCGGGATCGTCCACTGGGTGCTGCACCGCACGACCTGGAGCGCGAAGGACATCTGCTACCTGCAGGACCTCTTCACCGTGACCGAGGCGCGCGGCAGTGGCGTCGGGCGCAAGCTGATCGAGGCCGTGCGCGAGATGGCCCAGGCCAAGGGCGCCTTCCGGGTCTACTGGCAGACCCATGAGACGAACCTGCAGGCGCAGGAGCTTTACGACAAGGTCGCGGACAAATCCGGCTTCATCGTCTATCGGCAGGCGCTGAGCTGACGAACTCCGCACGGCTTGTCGCCGTCCCTGCCGCGACCGCGCCAGCCAAGACCGCGCCAGCCAGGACTGCACCGGTCAGCACTGCGCCGGCGCATGGGGGCGTGTGCGTGCATGCAACCCTGGCACTGCTGCGGCCCATTATATGAGGGACACATCCGTCGGACGGCATGGTGCCCGCGCCAGCCGCTCGGACATCCCTCTTTCCGCGGAGCGCAGCTGCGTTCGCGGGCAGCGACAGGCGTCGAGCCATGAAGACAATCGGTTTCCTCTCGTTCGGGCATTGGACGCCCTCGCCGCAATCCCAGACGCGTTCGGCGGGCGACACGCTGCTGCAATCGATCGATCTTGCTGTTGCAGCCGAGGAGCTGGGCGCGGACGGCGCCTATTTCCGCGTGCACCATTTCGCGCGCCAGCTCGCCTCGCCCTTCCCGCTGCTTGCCGCCGTCGGCGCCAGGACGAGCCGCATCGAGATCGGCACCGGCGTCATCGACATGCGCTACGAGAACCCGCTCTACATGGCGGAGGATGCCGGTTCCGCCGATCTCATCGCCGGCGGGCGCCTGCAGCTCGGCATCAGTCGTGGCTCGCCGGAGCAGGTGATCGATGGCTGGCGCTATTTCGGCTATGAGCCGGCGCAGGGCCAGAGCGACGCCGATATGGGGCGCAGGCACGCCGAGGTCTTCCTCGACCTGCTGCGGGGACAGGGTTTCGCCAAGCCCAACCCCCGGCCGATGTTTCCCAACCCGCCCGGTTTGCTGCGGCTCGAGCCCTATTCCGAGGGGCTGCGCGAGCGCATCTGGTGGGGCGCCGGTTCCAACGCCACCGCAATCTGGGCCGCCAAGCTCGGCATGAACCTGCAGAGTTCGACGCTCAAGAACGACGAGAGCGGCGAGCCCTTCCACATCCAGCAGGCCAAGCAGATCCGCGCCTATCGCGCGGCCTGGAAGGAGGCCGGACATGCGCGCGAGCCGCGCGTCTCGGTCAGCCGCAGCATATTCGCGCTGGTGGATGACCGCGACCGCGCCTATTTCGGCGGCGGCAACCAAAGCGACGATCAGGTCGGATTCATCGACGACAGCACCCGCGCGATCTTCGGGCGCAGCTACGCGGCCGAGCCGGACAAGCTGATCCAGGAGCTGGCGCAGGACGAGGCGATCGCTGAAGCCGATACGCTGCTGCTGACAGTGCCCAACCAACTCGGCGTCGCCTACAACACCCATGTCATCGAGATGATCCTGAAGCATGTCGCGCCGGGGCTGGGCTGGAGGTGAGGCTCAGCCATCGCCGTCATTCCGGGCTTGCCCCGCGATCCACCGGAGGGCTCCCGCGCTCTACGAAGGCTTCCGAAGCGGCGCGGCTTCGCCGCTCCGGAATGACGGTCTGTTTCCGTGGATAATCAGCGTGCTCTATACGCCCTCGACGATGCGGAGATCGCGCTCCGCTCCGCCGGCGAGCGCGGCCAGGGCTTCCTGATAGGCCGGGCTGTCATGGGTCGCCTGCGCCTGCGCGACGCTGTCGAACTCGATGAGCACGGTGCGCTCCTGGAGCCCGGCCTCGTAGACCTGTGCCGGCAAGCCGCGCGCCAGGAACCTGCCACCGCCGGCGGCAATGGCCGGGCCAGCCAGCTTGGCATAGGCCGCGAGCGCGTCGGGATTGCTGACCGAGCGATAGGAACTGAGCCAATAGGCTTTGGGCATCGCGAGACTCCGTGGACATGAACCGTTCAGGCCGACGATCCTCTCACAACCTGGTCCGAGCTGGGAAGGGGCGGCGCCATGCCCGTGCGCCCTACCGACCCGGCTTGAATGGCGCCATGCCGGCACGGGCGAGCGCGTCGGCGCGCTCATTCATCCGGCCCGGCATAGCCCTTGACTCGTTTGCACTCGATCTTGTGGCGGCCAAGCGCGCTTCCCCCACTACAGCTCCGAGAGCGAGCCCCAATGCGGCACATGCGCCGCGAGCTTGTCGAGCAGACGGTCGAACTGCTCGCGCTCTGCCGGTGACAGGCAGGACAGCATGGCCGCCTCGCGGGTGCGCAAGGCGGGCGCATAACGCTGATAGAGCGCACGGCCGGCATCGGTGATGAACAGGCGCTGGCGGCGGCTGTCGGCGCTGTCGGCCTGGCGGCGAATGAGCTGCTTCCTCTCCAGCGCTATGACGGCCCGGCTGACGCCCGCCTTGAGATGGCCGGAGAACTCGCAGAACTCGGCCGCCGTGATCCCGTCGCGAAAATGCAGGGCAAGCAGGATGACGATCTCCGGCCGTGTCAGCCCGAACTCCGCCTCGATCCGGCGGAATGACGGCTCGCGGTAGAAGTTCAGGATGTAGCCGATCTTGTATGCGGTCGGGATATCGGTGCCGTTGAGGATGGCCCGCAGCCCATCCTCGCCGTGGCCCGCATCATCGGGTTCTGAAATAGGTCTCATATGAGACTTTTTTGTTGCTGTCATGGCGCGGCAGTCCTACCATCCCCGGCAATGAGAGGACATCGCCTCGTAGCGATCTCCCGGGGAGGATCGCATGAACGTCACGGCTCCTGCCGATTCCCACGTTGTCGCGCCGCCCATCCTGTATGGCCGCGCCTTCTTCAGCGGCACGCCGGCGCATCCGATCTATGTCGACCATCTCCCGGCCATGACGGCGCCGCCTCGCCTGCCGGTCGTCATGGTCCATGGCGGATGCCATACCGGGCAATGCTATCTCGCAGCGCCCGACGGCCGCGAAGGCTGGGCGGCCCATTTCACGGCCGCCGGCCATGACGCCTTCGTCGTCGACTGGCCGGGACATGGGCGCTCTCCGGCTTGCAGGGACCTAGCGCGGCTGTCGACCCGCGACATCGCCGAGGCTCTGCTTGTTCTCCTCGACAGGGTCGGCCCGGCCATCCTGCTCGTCCACTCCGCCAGCGGGCCGATGGGCTGGTGGATCGCGGAGCGCGCGCCACATGCGGTTGCCGCCCTCATCGGCGTCGCGCCGGGGGCTCCGGCCAATATCCTGCCGGTCTTGCCGGACGATCCCGCCGCCGTCGCCCGGCTGAGCCAGGATGTCAGCCTCGGCTGCCCGGTGATGCTGCCGGAGGATCGCCCCGTCACGGTCGATGATGCGTTCATGCGCAGCTTCTGGGCCAATGCGCCGCGCTTCCCGCACGAGGCCTTCGCGCAATATCGGCTCTCGATCGTTCCCGAGAGCGCCCGGCTCTTCAACGAGCGCTTCAACATCGGCGGACGCGGCCTGCGGATCGCCGACCCGGCCGCGCTTGCGCGCGTCCCGATCCTCATCGTGACGGGCGAGCACGACCCGCGCCATCCACGCGCCATGGACGAGGCGACGGCCCGCTATCTCGGCGCCGAATTCGTCTGGCTGCCGGATGAGGGCATCACCGGCAACGGCCATATGCCGATGATCGAGGACAACAGCGACGTCGTCGCCGACCGGCTGATCGGCTGGCTGCGCGGCCGCGGCCTCTGAAAACCGCACTCAATCGAGACGCCGCGGCAAGCGGCCGAAAAAACGGGGAGAAACACCATGAAGACCACTCTGCTGGCCGGAGCGCTGCTGGCGCTGACCGGCCTGGGCACCGCACAGGCGCAGGTCAGCGACGATGTCGTCAAGATCGGCGTGCTCACCGACATGGCCGGCGTCACCGCCGACATCACCGGCAAGGGCTCGGTCGTGGCGGCCGAGCTCGCCGTGAAGGAATTCGGCGGCACTGTGCTCGGCAAGCCGATCCAGATCATCGCCGCCGACCATCAGCACAAGGCCGATCTCGGCACGACGATCGCGCGCCAGTGGTTCGATATCGACAAGGTCGATGCGATCGTCGACGTGCCCAATTCCGCCGTGGCGCTGGCCATCCAGTCGCTCGCCCGCGAAAAGAAGAAGATCGTGATGTATTCCGGCGCCGGCACGACGGCGCTGACCAACGAGCAATGCTCGCCTTACGGCTTCCACTGGACCTACGACACCTATGCGGTGTCGCACGGCACGGCCGCGGCGGTGGTGAAGGCCGGCGGCAGCTCCTGGTTCATGCTGGCCTCCGACTACGCCTTCGGCCACCAGCTCCAGAAGGACGCGACCGATGTGGTGGAGGCCAATGGCGGCAAGGTCGTGGGCTCCGTGCGTCACCCGCTGAACAACGCCGACTTCTCGTCCTTCCTGCTGCGGGCCCAGAGCTCCGGCGCGAAGGTGATCGGCATCGCCAATGCGGGCAACGACACCATCAACGCGATCAAGCAGGCCGGCGAATTCGGGCTGACGGAACAGGGGCAGAGCCTGGCGGCCTTGATCTTCTTCCTGCAGGACGTCCACAGCCTCGGGCTGAAGGCGACCCAGGGCACCTATCTGACCACCGCCTCCTATTGGGATCGGGACGAGGCCTCGCGCGCCTGGTCGAAGCTGTTCATGGAGCGCACGGGCATGATGCCCTCGATGCTCCATGCCGGGGTCTACGGTTCCGTGCTGCACTATCTCAAGGCGATCAGGGAAGCGGGCACCGACGATCCCGATAAGGTCGCCGCCGCGATGAAAGCCATGCCGATCAACGACGCCTTCACCAAGGGCGCGACGATCCGCGGCGACGGCCGTGTCTTGCGCGAGATGTATCTCGCCCGCGTCAAGAAGCCGGCGGATTCGAAGGGGCCCTGGGATTATTTCGAGATCGTCCGGACGATCGCTCCGGAGGAGACTGTCTGGCCGCTATCCGAGAGCAAATGCCCGGCTGTGGCGAAGCCATAGGCGGCACAGGCACGCCTACTCAGCTCACCGCCCCGGCTTGAACGGCGCCATGCCCGCGCGCGCCAGCGCATCGGCGCGCTCGTTCATCTCGTTGCCGGCATGGCCCTTGACCCATTTCCACTCGATCTTGTGGCGCCCGAGCGCAACGTCGAGGCGCTTCCAGAGCTCCTCGTTCTTGACCGGCTTCCGGTCGGCGGTCTTCCAGCCGTTCTTCTTCCAGCCATGGATCCAGGCGGTGATGCCCTGGCGCAGATACTGGCTGTCGGTGTGCAGCGCCACGGTGCAGGGCCGCGTCAGCGTCTCCAGGGCGGAGATCGCGCCCATCAGCTCCATGCGGTTGTTGGTGGTCATGGCCTCGCCGCCCGACAGCTCCTTCTGCATGCCCTTGAAGGAGAGGATCGCGCCCCAGCCGCCGGGGCCGGGATTGCCCGAGCAGGCCCCGTCCGTCCAAACTTCGACCACGTCGCTCATCGCTTCAATCCATAATCCCGTGCATCCGTCACGCGCTGGTGGAAGGCGAGCTTGCGATCATATTCGAGCGGATCGAGCGGCTTCACCAGGGCGCCGGGCGGCACGTTCAGCCAGTCGACCAGTCGCGTCACCAGGAAGCGCAGCGCCGAGCCGCGGCAGAGCTGCGGCAGCGCCCCAACCTCGGCCGGCGTCAGCGTGCGGACGCTCTCATAGCCGGCCAGCAGCGCCTGGCCCTTGGTCAGGTTGAAGGAGGCGTCGGCCTCGAAGCACCAGGAGTTCAGGCAGATGGCAAGGTCGTAGGCAAAGGCGTCGGTGCAGGCGAAATAGAAGTCGATCAGCCCCGAGAGCCTGTCCTTGATGAAGAAGACATTGTTGGGGAAGAGATCGGCATGGATGACGCCGCGCGGCAGGTCCTGCGGCCAGGAACGCTCATGCGCCTCGATCTCGGCCATCACGCGCCGCCCGAGCCCCGGCGAGACCGTGTCGGCCGCCGCGCCAGCCTGCTCGGCGAGAGGCCGCCAGCCCGGCACCGCCAGCGAATTCACCCGCTCCATGCCGAAATCCGCGCCGGCCTGGTGCAGCAGGGCGAGTCCACGCCCGACCTCGGCGCAATGCGTCACGTTGGGGCGGCGCACCGAAATGCCGTCGAGGAAGGTGACGATCGCGGCCGGGCGGCCCGCAAGCTGGCCCACTGCCTGCCCGTCCCGATCCTTGACCGGCAAAGGGCAGATCAGCCCGCGCCTGGCCAGATGCTCCATCAGGCCGATGAAGAAGGGCAGGTCGCCGGCATCCACCCGCTCCTCATAGAGCGTCAGGATGAAGAAGGCCTGCGTCGTGTGCAGCAGGAAATTCGAGTTGGAGACACCCTCGGCGATGCCCTTGACGGCCAGCAGATCGCCAATGCCGTAGCGCGCCACGAAGGCGGCCAGTTCATCATCAGGTACTTCGGTATAGACGGCCAAAGCTCGCTCTCTCTTGCTTGCGCTCACTCGGCCGCGGTCGGCGCCGCTTCGCCACGCAATTCGCGCGGCAGCGGGAAAAACACGTTCTCATCGGCCGTCGAGACCGTCTCGACACGCACGTCGTAACGCTGCGCGAAGGCATCGATGATCTCTTCGACCAGCACCTCCGGCGCACTCGCGCCGGCCGTGATGCCGAGGCTGCGGATGGCGCCGAAGACCGACCAATCGATCTCGTCGGTGCGCAGGACGAGCCGCGCCGCCGGGCAGCCGGCGCGCTCGGCGACCTCGCGCAGGCGCTGCGAATTCGAGGAATTGGGCGAGCCGACGACGATCAGCGCATCGACCTGCGGCGCGACGCGCTTGACCGCCTCCTGGCGGTTGGTCGTGGCGTAGCAGATATCTTCCTTGTGCGGCGCGATCAGATCGGGAAAGCGCGTCTGCAAGGCGGCGACGATCTCGCGGGTATCGTCCACCGAGAGCGTCGTCTGCGTGACATAGGCAAGCGGCTGGCCGACCGGCGGTTGGAGCGCGGCGACATCGTCGAGCGTCTCGATCAAGGTGATCGCGCCCGGGGGCAATTGCCCCATGGTGCCGATCACCTCGGGATGGCCGGCATGGCCGACGAGCAGGATGTGGCGGCCGCGCTTGTGATGCACCTCCGCCTCGCGATGCACCTTGGTGACCAGCGGACAGGTCGCGTCGATGGCGAAGAGATTGCGCGCGCCCGCTTCAGCTGGAACCGATTTCGCCACGCCATGGGCGGAGAAGATCACCGGCCGCGTCGCATCGGGCACCTGCGACAATTCGGAGACGAAGACCGCACCTTTCCGCTTCAGCGATTCGACGACGTATTTGTTGTGCACGATCTCATGGCGGACATAGACCGGCGCGCCATGCAGGATCAGCGCCTTCTCGACCGCGTCGATGGCGCGCACAACCCCGGCGCAGAAGCCGCGGGGGGCACAGAGCAGGATGTCGAGCGGCGGTTTCACGCGCGGATATCGTTCCAGAGAATGAGCGCCTTCTTTCGGGGTGAAAGGGACGATGTCAAGGAAACCGCTCAACGGCGACCGCATAGCCGGGCAGCCATCGCAGCGGGCACGGCCTGTTGACATATAAGTTGATATCAACCTCTTTTTCGTCGCATGCTGGCTGCGATGATCCCGTTCGAGACGACCCTGACGGTCCGTGACCGTTGCCTGTGCCTGCACGCGCAGCGCGCGGCACGCGTTCTGGCGCGGCGCTTCGACGAGGCGTTGCGCCCATACGGCCTGACCAACGAGCAATTCTCGTTGCTGATGGCGCTCAACCGCCCGGTCGCCGCTTCGATCAGCCAGATCGCCAGCGTGCTCGGCGCCGACCGCACGACCTTGACCGCCGCCCTGAAGCCGCTGATGCGCGACGGGCTTGCGACGATCCACGCCGATACCAGGGACCGCCGGGCTCGCCGCGCGGCCCTGACGCGAGCCGGCCATGAGCGGCTCGCGGCCGCACTGCCGGTCTGGCTTGCCATGCACGAGGCTCTGGAAGCGACGCTCGACGCTCCAGACCCGGCACAAACGCGACACGGTCTCACCCTCCTGGCCAGTTGGCCGGGCATGACTTGGCCGGGCATGACCGCAAGTTCGCACAACCAGGAGAGAACGTCATGACGCCCCAGGTCTCCACGCCCCATGTCTCCGCCTTTCGCTGGGTTCCGTCCTTCGCGCAGGGCCATGTCCGCGACCTGCGCGTGCGCTGGGCGCTTGAAGAAGCCGGCATCCCCTATGAGGCGACGCTGATCGGCCGCGACGACCAGACGTCCGAGGATTATCGCGCCTGGCAGCCCTTCGGCCAGGTGCCGGCCTATCGCGACGGCGGCGTCGAGATGTTCGAATCGGGCGCGATCGTGCTCTACCTGTCGCGGAAATCTTCGGCGCTTGCGCCCGTGGACGAGGCCGGCCGCGCCCGCGTGACGACCTGGGTCCTGGCGGCCTTGAATTCGATCGAGCCGCATGTCTCCGGGCTCGCCAGCACCGACATCTTCCACAAGGGCGAGGCCTGGACGATCGAGCGCCGCCCACAGATCGTCGAGATGGTGGTGATGCGCCTGCAGGCCCTGAGCGACTGGCTCGCCGGCAAGGACTATCTCGACGGGCGCTTCACGGCCGGCGATCTCATCATGGCGACGGTGCTGCGCGATGTGCCCGACGACATCCTCGCGCGCTTCCCCACGCTCGAAGCCTATCGCGCGCGCTGCCTCAATCGCCCAGCCTTCGCCCGCGCGCTGGAAGCGCAGATGGCGCCGTTCCGCCAGAACGCGCCGGCCGCCGCCTGACCGGCCGCGGGCGCAGCCTTGGCCTTGCGAGACATCATGGTCGAGGGCGCACGGCCCTCCCCGGCTCGCCATCGGCCAAGTGATCGGGGCTGCCGGCGTGAGCGCGGCGTGTCAGGGCAACGCCAAGCCACATCGGCGGAGCCGACATAGCGCGGCCGGTGCGACGCATATTGCGGCCTCGTGGCGAAAGGTCGATAGGATCGCGACCGAATTCCTGCGGCACGGAACCAGGCTGTGCCCCCTCACTAACCCCTCGCAGAAACGAACGGGCGACCTTAGATTGTCCGCAGGCCGGTTCCGCATGCGGGCGCAGGCCCCATCCCGCCCGCGACGAGTACCTCATGGCCGACGTCTCCCATACCAGCTATCTGCCGCCGATCCTCACCTTCTGCGCCGGCGCCGTGATCGCTGTGCCGCTGTTCCGGCGGGTCGGGCTTTCGGCGGTGCTGGGCTATCTCGCAGCCGGCATCATCATCGGCCCCTCGGTGCTGGCGGTGATCAAGGACCCCGACGCGATCCGCGGCACAGCCGAGATCGGCGTCGTGCTGCTGCTCTTCCTGGTCGGGCTCGAATTGCAGCCGTCGCGGCTCTATTCAATGCGCAAGGACATTCTCGGCGCGGGCCTGGCCCAGATGGCGCTGAGCGCAGGCGTCATCGGCGCGGCGGCCTGGTGGTTTGGCCTGTCCGTCGGCGGGGCGGTCGCGGTCGGGCTGGCGCTGGCGCTGTCTGCGACCTCGATCGCGCTGCAATTGCTGGAGGAGCGCGGTGACGGCAACGAGCCCTATGGCCGGCGCACCTTCTCGATCCTGCTGTTCCAGGACATCTCGATCGCGCCCGCTCTGGCGATCCTGCCGCTGCTGGCGACGACGACCGAGGCCAAGCCCGGCGGCGCCGGCCAGGCCCTGACGGGTCTGGGGATAGCCTTCCTCGCCATCGCCGTGATCGTGCTGGCGGGGCGCTATGTGCTGAACCCGTTCTTCCGCATCCTGGCCAAGACCGGCGCCAAGGAGGTGATGACGGCAGCCGCCCTCTTCATCGTGCTGGGTGCGGCGCTGCTGATGGAACATGTCGGGCTCTCCATGGCGATGGGTGCGTTCCTGGCTGGCGTGCTGCTGGCCGATTCGCATTTCCGCCATGAGCTGGAAGCAGATATCGAGCCGTTCCGCGGCGTGCTGCTCGGCCTGTTCTTCATGGCGGTCGGCATGTCGCTCGACTTGAAGCTCGTGCTCGACAACTGGCTGCTGCTGGCCTTGGCCGCGCCTTTGCTGGTGCTGTTCAAGATCGCGGTCGCGGCCTCGATCCTGCGCGCGTCCTGCTCCTCGATGACGGAGGCCGTGCGGGCCGGCGCCCTGCTCTCGCCCGCCGGCGAATTCGCCTTCGTGCTGCTGCCGCTGGGCGTCTCGCTCGGCCTGCTCGACGAGCGTCAGGGCGCGATCGCGACGGCGCTGGCGGCGATCTCGATGCTGATCGGCCCGGTCGTCGCCAAGCTCATCGACGGCGTCCTGCTCTCGCGCGCCGCGCCCGAGACGATGGAGGAGGATTTCGAGGGCGTGGACGCGCCCTCCGTCGTGGTCATCGGTTTCGGGCGCTTCGGCCAGATCGTGACGCAGGCGCTGCTGCTGCAGCATGTCGACGTCACCATCATCGATTCGGATGTCGAGCGGATCCGCTCCGCCGCAAAGTTCGGCTTCAAGATCTATTATGGCGACGGCACGCGGCTCGACGTGCTGCGCGCGGCGGGGACGGGCAAGGCCCGCATCCTGTGCGTCTGCATCGACAACAAGGATGCAGCCCTGCGCATCGTCGAGATGGCCAAGGCCGAGTTCCCGAATGTGCGCCTGCATGCGCGCGCCTATGACCGCATCCACGCCATCGACCTGATGAAGGCCAATGTCGACTACCAGATGCGCGAGACCTTCGAATCCGCGCTCGGCTTCGGCCGCGTCACGCTCGAAGGGCTCGGGCTGAACTATGACGAGGCGAGCCTGGTGATCGACCATGTCCGCGACCGCGACGCCCAGCGCATGGAGATCCAGTTCACCGAGGGCATCGCCGCTGCGCTCAACAAGGTGCCGCGCGTCACGCCCGAGCCGCTGGTCCAGCCCAAGGGCAAATCCAAGGCGCTCACGCCCGAGACCCAGGAGGTCATCGAGGATGGCGGAGCCGAGGTCGCTGTCGGCGGCGTCGGCGAGCCCGAGCGGTGAGCCCGCGCCCGGCCGGGCCGCAGGCGGTCTTCGTCAGCGGCCCGATCATGCGCCATGTCGCGGTGATGACCGCGACCAGCTCGGCCGGGCTGATGGCGGTCTTCGTCGTCGACCTGCTCTCTCTGCTCTACGTCTCCTGGCTCGGCCGGCCGGAGGCGACGGCGGGCGTCGGCTATGCCACCATCGTCCTGTTCCTGATGATCTCGATCAATATCGGGCTGATGATCGCGGTCACGGCCCTGACGGCGCGCGCGCTCGGCGCAGGCGACCGCGGCAGCGCAAGGCGCCTCGCCGGCTCGACGCTTGCGCTGATGGCGCTGGCGGCGTTGGCGCTGAGCATCATCGTCCTGCCCGGACTGCCCTGGCTGCTGCGCACGCTCGGCGCCCATGGCGAATCCTATGTGGTGGCCTATTCCTTCCTCTGGATCGTATTGCCGTCGAATGTGCTGATGGCGCTCGGCATGGGCTTTTCCGGCGTGCTGCGGGCCGTCGGCGATGCGAGACGCGCCATGTTCGTGACGCTCGGCGGCGGGCTGGCGACCGCAGTGCTCGACCCGCTCTTCATCTTCGGCCTCGGCCTCGGCCCCAATGGCGCGGCCTGCGCCATCGTTCTGGCGCGCATCATCATCGCGGCGGTCGGCTTCCATGGCGCGGTCAAGGTTCACGACATCGTCGCCAGACCCACCTATGCCGCGCTTGCGGAGGATACGGGAAAGACCATGGCGATCGCGGGGCCCGCGATCCTGACCAATCTGTCGACGCCGATCGCCAACGCCGTCTTCGCCGGGCTGATGGCGCGCTTCGGCGATGCCGCGATCGCGGCGCTGGCGATCATCGACCGGCTCGTCCCCGTTGCCTTCGGCGCGCTGTTTGCGCTGTCGGGCGCGGTCGGACCGATCCTCGGCCAGAACTGGGGTGCCGGCCGCTTCGACCGGATGCGGCGCGGCCTGACCGACTCGGCGCTCTTCGCGGTCGCCTGCGTCGTCGTCGCCTGGCTCCTGCTCGTGCTGCTGCGCGGGCAGATCGTCACGATCTTCGGCGCGACGGGACTGACGGCGGAGCTGGTGGCATTCTTCTGCCTGATCGCGGGCCCGATGTGGATCTTCGTCGGCCTGCTCTTCGTCGCCAACGCCGCCTTCAACAATCTCGGCATGCCGCTGCTCTCCACGCTGTTCAGCTGGGGCCGGGCCACGCTCGGCACGATACCGCTCGCCTTCGTGGGAGCCCATTATGCCGGGCCGAAGGGCGCCCTGGTAGGCTGCGTCTTCGGCGCCGTCGTCTTCGGCGTCATCGCGCTCGTCTTCGCCTATCGCGGCATCGCCCGGCTGGAGCGCGAGGGCGCGTCACGGGCAGGCTCGCTTGCCTCGCGAACTGGCGCTGCTATCGTTCCGCTCCAGGCGGCGGCAGACCGCAGATAGATCATCGCATCGCTCCCGCATTTCCGGCGCGATGCCTGAACCGGAGGCGCGCCATGATGAACCTGTTCGAGATGATGCAGCAGGCCCAGAACGGGCAGGCCATGCAGAACATCGCCCGGCAATACGGGCTCAGCCAGCAGCAGACGCAGTCGGCGATCGAAGCCTTGCTGCCCGCCTTCTCGATGGGGCTGCAGCGCCAGACGCAAAATCCCCAGGCCTTCCTGAACCTCGCGCAGATGATGACCGCGACGCCCTTCGGCCAGATGTTCGAGACCGGCGGCGGTGCCATTCCCGCCCATGCCCAGACGATGGGCAACGATGTGCTGAGCCAGCTCTTCGGCTCCAAGGAGATCAGTAACGCCGTCGCCGCGCAGGCAGCCGCGACGAGCGGCGTCGGCCAGGCCATCCTCAAGCAGATGCTGCCGGTGATCGCCTCCATGGTGATGGGCGGGCTGTTCAAATCGGCGAATAATCAGGGCCTCGGCGGCATCCTGGGCCAGTTCACCGAGATGATGCGCGGGCAGATGCCGGGCCAGCAGCCCGCATCGCCCCCGCCCCAGCAGGCGCCCGCCAACCCGCTCGACACCATCCTCGGCGGGCTGTTCGGCAACCAAGCACCGACGGGTCAGGCCCAGGGGGGCGGCCCCTTCGGCGGCGGGCAAATGCCGGGCGGTCAGGCCAGCGGCAACCCGCTCAACCCGCTGGATGGCGGGCTTCTCGGCCAGATCCTGACCGGCATGCTGGGCGGCGCGCAGCAGCCGGACGCCGAGCCCGCGCCGGCCCCGACGAGCCGCAACGCCCAGGCCCAGCCGCAGGAGCAGCCCGACGACGCGCCACCACCCTCCTCGGCGACCGGACCAGGCTCGATCGGGCTCGATGCGTTGAACCAGATGTTCGAGCATGGCCGCCAGGTGCAGGACAGCCACCAGGACGCGCTGAAATCGATCCTCGACGGCATGTTCGGCGGTCCGGGCCGGCGCTGACCTCACCAGAAAGGACGGGCGCCGCCCTGCCGGTCTTGGAACCGAGGCTCGTCAGGCGACGCGGCGCGACTGCCAGTTCGCGTCCTCGCGCGTCATGACCGCGGCGAGCTCGCGCAATCCTTGGGTATCGGCATTGGTGCGGAAACTCGCGACCAGCGCGTTGAGGCGTCGAATCTGATCCGACAAGGCCGTGGCCGAGGCCGCGCTTTCCTCGGCGAGGGCCGCATTCTGCTGGGTCATCTCATCCATATGCGCCACGGTCTGGCTCATCTCGTCGATGCCGTTGGCCTGTTCGGCCGACGCAGCCGAGATGTCGGAGACGGTGGCGGAAACCTTGCGCGAGGCCTCGACGATGCGCTCCAGAACCTCGCCGGCGGAGCGGACGAGACCGACGCCCTGCGCGACCTCCGCGCCCGATTCGGTGATCAGGGCGGTGATGTCCTTGGCCGCTGCCCCCGAGCGCTGCGCCAAGGTGCGGACCTCGGAGGCGACGACCGCAAAGCCCTTGCCGGCATCGCCGGCGCGAGCGGCCTCGACCGCGGCGTTCAGCGCCAACAGGTTGGTCTGGAAGGCGATCTCGTCGATGACGGAGGTAATGTCGGAGATCTTGCGGGAGGCGGCCTCGATCCGCGCCATCGCGTCGACGGCCTCGCCAACGATCACCCCGCCCTTTCGCGCCACGTCCATCGCCTCGTCGGCGAGCGCAACAGCCTGCCTGGAGGCCGTCGCCGAGGCCTTCACCGAGGCCGCGAGCTCCTCCGTGGTGGCCGCCGTCTCCTCCAGCGAGGAGGCCTGTTCTTCCGTCCGCTTCGACAGGTCGTCGGCACCCATATTGATCTCGCGCGCCGCATTCCCGACATCGCCGGATGTCGCCTGGATCGTCCTGACCGTCTCGGACAGATGGCCGACGGCGAGGTTGAAATCGTCGCGCAGCTTCTCGTATTCAGCCGCCACCTCGGCATCGATGCGATAGGTGAGATCGCCCTGCGAAAGCAGATCGAGCCCGTTCGCCAGCAGATCCATCACCTGCCGCTGCTCTGCCGCCAGCCGCTCCTGCTCGCGCGCATGCTCGGCCCGCTCCTGCTCGATCTCCACGCGCTGCGCATCCGAAGCTTCGCGACCTTCCGCCGTTTCGGCCTCGAGGCGCTGGACCGCCAGGCCATTGTCCTTGAAGATCTGGACGGCGCGCGCCATCGCGCCGATCTCGTCCTTGCGGGTCTGGCCGTCGATGGCGATCCGGTAGTCGCCGCCGGCGAGATCGCCCATGCGCTGCTTCAGCAGGTCAAGCGGCCGCGTGATCGACTGACGCACCAGCACCATGGCTCCAACCAGGCCAAGCAGCATGCCGAGCGCCGACAAGGCGAGCACGAGCTGATTGAGCGTCTGGGCCTCGGCGTCGAGCTGGCCGGAGGTCGTTTCCGTATCGGCCTTGACGCTGTCGTTCAGCGTGTCCGCCGCCGTCACGATCTCGCTGATCATCTTGTCGAGCTGCGACATCACGGAGAGGGCGGCGAGATCCTCGTCGCGCCCCGCCATGGCGACGATATCGTCGACCTGCGCCTTCAACGCCGTGAAATTTCGCGCCAGCGCGTCGAAATCCGCAGCCTTCTGCGGAAAGCTGATCTTCGCGTCGGTCAATCGAGCCAGCGCACGATCATAGGACTTGCGCACGTCCTCGATCGCGGTGGTGTTCTGCTTCATGTAGTCGGGATAGGCGATCGACTTGTAGAGATCGCGCGAGATGTCGCTCATCGCGCGGGTGGCGCGGGCCGCATCGAGGATCGCGGTGGCGCGCTGGGAAATCAGGTCGGAATAGGTCTTCTGGATCCGGCCATGTTCGCGACCGCCATAAATGGCGGTCGCCAGGCTGATCGCCCCGATGATGATCAGGGGGATGGCGATTTTCGTCCGAATGGCCAGATCCTGAAGGCGCACCGAAAACCGCATGTCCGACATCCCCGCATCGCAATGATACGCGCTCTCCCGGCGCGGCATGGACAGGAGAGTTTGCCGAGTTTGGTGAATTTTGAGTTAGTCTTGGCTTCTCGGCCGCACAAAAGCGCTCAAATCAGCAGGAAATCAATCAAGCGGCACAAGCATCGGCACGTACGCCGCCGCGGAGGTAGGAATTGCACCCAGGGACGAGACCGGGATGACGCGCCGCCTGCGGCCCAGACACGAAAAAGGGCGGAAGCACGAAGCCTCCGCCCACAGGAACGCGCAGCCCCAAGGGGTCAGGCGCTGCACGCAACCGCTTGCTTGGCGACTGGTTGCCTGGCGACCGGCCCGGCCTTCATGGCGGGAGCCTTCACCTGAGCCTGCCGAACCCCTTCCGCGCGCCGCGCCGAGGCGACGCCCGAACGCGCACCGGAGCGGGCGGCGAGAATGGTCGAGGGATCGTCGAGCCAGGAGGTGGCGAGCGCGCCTTCGACATCGGAACGGACGAGGCCGATATCCTTGAGGCCGCGTTCGTCGAGCTCAGTCAGGCGCAGGACCTCGCGGCGATGGATGATCGCTTTCGTGAGCGACGTTACGCCGGCAAACCCTCGCGCAGCGATGCGCGCAACGACACCCAAAACGGACGCGAACGGCTTCGTGGCAATGGTCAAGATCAGCATAACGACCTCCTAAGGGTCCAAATAACGGGTATTCCCAAGCCCCGCCCGGACGCACCGCTGGCAAGACCTCGAAACTGACCAAAGGATAGCTTTCCGCTGGTCATCAGCCAAACGAATGCTTATGATGCTTTGCAGCACGGATATTGATGATCCAGTTTGGGGGCCGCCATGGCGCATGTGCTCGACGCCGACCAGCTCAAGACCTTCGTCGCCATCGCCGATACCGGCTCCTTCACCCGCGCCGCCGAGATCGTATTCAAGACGCAATCGGCCGTCTCCATGCAGATGAAGCGGCTCGAGGAGCGCGTCGGCCGGCCGCTCTTCGGGCGCGACGGCCGTCATGCCAAGCTGACCGAGGATGGCGAGCGCCTGCTCGACTATGCCCGCAGGATCGTGCGGCTGAACCTCGAATGCGTCGCGAGCTTCACCGATGCCGACCTCAAGGGCCGCATCCGGCTCGGCGTGCCCGACGACTATGCCGACCGCTATTTGCCTGAAATTCTCGCCCGCTTCGCCCGCTCCAACCCGCGCGCCGAGGTCACCGTCGTCTGCGAGCCGACGCCGATGCTGGCCGATCGGATCGCCACCGGCGACATCGACCTCGCCATCATCACCCATGTCGAGAGTCGCGGCCAGGGCGAGATCATCCGCATCGAGCCGCTGCTTTGGGTGACCTCGGCACGCCATGGCGTGCATGAGGAGGACCCGCTGCCGCTGGCGCTCGGCCGCCCGACCTGCAACTGGCGGCAGGCCGCCGTCGAAGCGCTGGAGACCAAGGGCCGGCGCTTCCGAGTGCTTTATGCGAGCTGGAATTCGACGGCGGTGGGCGCGGCGGTGATCGCAGGGCTCGCCGTCTCGGTCCTGCCGGAAAGCGCGGTCAGGCCCGGCATGCGTATCCTGGGGCCGGCAGATGGCTATGCGACGCTGCCATCCTGCAAGATCGGTCTGCTGCGTACGCGCTTTGACCCCTCGGTTCTGTCCAATGCGCTGGCCGAGCACATCATCCAGAGCCTCGACAATCTGCAGAGCTTCAAGACGGCGGCGGAGTAAAGACCGCCGCAACGGTCAAGGTGCCGGTCGAAAGCCTGAGCGATTCCCTCAGGGAGTGGTCAAGCCGGCGGCGACCGACTGGAAGAAGCCGAGCACGGACTGGCCGATCTGCGTCGCCCAAACCACGATCGTGAGCGAGATCAGGCTCACGACAAGGCCATACTCGATCGCCGTTGCGCCGCGCGCATCGCTGGCAAAGTCGGACATGGCCATTCTGATCCGTTCCATGTCTCCGAAATACCGAATAAATTCGGCCAATTCGTTAACATGACTGCCGAAACTGACTGGAATGCCTTACAGCGCAAGCGCCGAGAACAGGGGCGCGATCTCGCCCGACCACTCGCCCTCGAAGCGTGATGCGAGTTGCTGCGCAAGCGTGCGGTCCTGCGCGACGATCGCATCGAGCGGCGCGAGGAAACCCGTCTCGTCCCTACCCGCACCATCCAGCCGGGCCCGCCGGGCGAGGCCACCGCGCGCCAGCGCCAGCACCTCCCGCGCCAGATCGCGTAGCGTGCGGCCGCCGATGCGGGCGGAGAGGCCGGCTTTCGGCACCACATCGCGCAGCGCCTGGCGCTCCTCGGCGCTCCAGCCCCTGACCAGATCCCAGGCCGCATCGAGCGCGACCTGGTCGTAGAGCAGGCCGACCCAGAAGGCCGGCAGAGCATTCAGCATTTCGGGCGGCCCGGCATCGGCGCCGCGCATCTCGAGGAAGCGCTTGAGCCTGACCTCGGGGAACAGCGTCGAGAGATGGTTCGCCCAATCGGAGATCGTGGCGCGCTCGCCCGGCAGTTGCGCAAGCTTGCCGGCAAGCAGGTCGCGGAAGGAGGCGCCGGCGACGTCGTGATAGACCGCGCCGCGCTTGACGAAATACATGGGAACGTCGAGCGCCCAGTCGACATAGCCCTCATAGGACATGCCCTCGTCAAAGGCGAAGGCAAGCATGCCGGAGCGCGCCTTGTCGGTATCGAGCCAGATTTCCGAACGCACCGACTGGAGGCCGTTGAGCTTGCCCTCGGTGAAGGGCGAGGCCGCGAACAAGGCGGTGGCCAGCGGCTGCAGGGCGAGCGAGACCCTGAGCTTCCTGACCATATCGACCTCGGTCGCGAAATCGAGGTTCACCTGCACGGTGCAGGTGCGGAACATCATGTCGAGGCCGCGCGTGCCGACCTTGGGCATGTAGTTCGCCATGATCTTGTAGCGGCCCTTGGGCATCACCGGAGTCTGGGCGCGCGTCCAGAGCGGCGAATGGCCGAGCGCGACGAAGCCGATGCCATGGGGCGCGGCGACCGCCTTGACGTCGGCGAGATGGCCGGCGAGTTCGTCGGCGGTATCGTGCAGCGTTTCGACCGGCGCGCCTGAGAGCTCGAACTGGCCGCCGGGCTCCAGCGAGATCGCGCCGCCGCCTTCGGGGCCGGCAAGGCCGATGATGTGGCCGTCATCGACGATCGGCTCCCAGCCCAGCCTCTCCTGCATGCCTTCCAGCAGATGGCGGATGCCGCCCCGTCCATCGCGTCCCTCATAGGGCACGGGGGAAAGGTCATGCGCATAGAACGGGAACTTCTCGTGCTCCGTCCCCATCCTGAACGCGGAGGCCGGCTTCTCGCCGGCAGCGATCCAGGAAATCAATTCGTTCTTGGAACCGATCGGGGTCGAATCGGACACATCGCGAGCCATGGGCGCTCCGGCAGAGTAAGGCATGCAGCCATGCGGCCGCCCGCGCATTTCGGCGCGGGCGGATCAGGCTCGGGAGCGCCAGACATAGGCGAGCCTCAAGCGCTCGACAACGACCCCCGTCACGCATTGATGCAAGAGTGATCCCCGCGCCAACGCAAGGCGGCGCGGCGCGCCCGGTCGTTAGAGCAGGATGCGAAGAAGTGGGCACCGGTTTTTCGCTTCGATCCTGCTCTCACTTTCAGATGAGAGCCGGATTCAGATTTCAGCTGGGATCACCTTGTGATTGCATCTGAAATCATCCGGTTCTGGCGGGCGTTCGTCAGGCTGCGCCGCGCATGGCCGGCTGCCAGCCCGGCGAGAGGGCGACGCCATCGAGACGGGTCTCGGAGGCCAGCCAATCGACCACGGCGGCAAGCCCCGCGGCCTGCCCCCCTGCCCTCCCCCTAGCCTCCTCGAAGACAGCTAGCTGGACGTCAGCGCTGGTGCCATTCGCCGCCAGCCTGCGGCAATATGCGAGCTCGGCCCTGCAGCCCAGCGCGGCGGCGTCATCGGCCAGGTCGCCGAGCAGCTCGTCGATCAGGCTCGGCACGGAGCGCATGGTCCGGCTCTGGGCGCAGATCAGCCCGCCGTGGATGCCGTAGCGCTGCGCGCGCCAGATATTCTCCGAGGCAATCGCACGCGCCGCCGGCGTGAGCTCCGCATTCAGCCCGCGATGGCGCTGCAGATGGCGGATCAGGCAGCGATACAGCGCAGCGATGGCGAGCGTGTCATCAAGCCTCGTGCAGCTGTCGGCGATGCGCAGTTCGAGCGTCGGATGCTTGTCGGAGGGGCGGATCGCCCACCAGATATAGCTCGCATCCTTGATCGCGCCAGCTGCGACCAGGGTCTCGACATAGCTCCGGTAATCGGCCGCATCGGTGAAGAGTTCGGGCAGGCCGGTGCGCGGCAATTCGGCATAGGCCGAGAGCCTGTAACCCATCAGGCCGGTGCGCTGTCCCTGCCAGAAGGGCGACGAGGTCGACAGCGCCAGGAGCAGCGGCAGGAACGGCAGGATGCGCACCATCAACCGGATGCGCTCGTCCTCATCCTCGATCTCGACATGGATATGCAGGCCGCAGAGCTGGTTGCGGCTGCCGAGCATCTGCAGGTCGCGCATGATCTGGTCGTAACGCGTGGCCTCTGTCGCGCGCTGGCGCGACCAGACGGCGCTGGGATGCGTGCCGCAGGCCAGCAGCAGCATCTCATGTTCGAGCGCGAGCCCCGCCAGACCCTTCCGCAAGGTCGAGAGCGAATGCCGCGCCTGCGCCATCGATTCGCAGATCGGCGTCGCGACCTCGATCTGCGATTGCAGCATTTCACGCTGCACCTCGTCGGGAAAGGCGTCCTGGACCGCGGCGAAGAACTTCGGAGAAACCTTGCGGGCGATCCCGCGGCTGCCGGCATCGGACAGGAAATATTCTTCTTCGATGCCGAAGCGGTTGGCTTCGTTCATGGCGTCATCCTCGTCGGGCAAAGGGCTGCAGGCCGTGCGGAGGGGTGGGCTTGCGCCATCGCGCCCCTCGGCAGGAATCGCGCCACAGCCTGGCGGCCAATGAGTCGAGAATACGGCTCCCTTCGCACAATCGCGAAAACGTCCGAGACGCCCTGGCGTTCCCGACCGCCTGCAGCGCCAAAGCGCCTTCGAGCGAAGCGGCCACCGGCTCGCGTGAAGAAAACGCGTGCCGACAAAGAACTAAAGGCCGTCATGACCCCACCGGCATCAACGACCGGATCGTACATTGCCCTAGCCGCGCGGCCAGTCGCCCAAAACCGCCTGGACGAGCGCGAGCGCCGCAACGGCGGCTGTATCGGCGCGCAAGATGCGTGGTCCCAGCGAGATTCTCAGCGTTTTCGGTCGCGCCAGGATGCGCACGCGCTCGGCCTCGTCGAAGCCGCCTTCAGGGCCGATCAGCACGGCCAGTGGGCCGGGCGCGGCGGCAGCCAGCGCTTTGACGGGGCTCTCCTGCGCCATCGCCTCGTCGCAGAAGATCAGGAGCCTTTCGGGTTCGAGCGCCTCGAGCGCCGCGTCCAGCCCGCATTCGCCCCGGATCTCGGGCAATGACAGGATGCCGCATTGCTCGGCCGCCTCGATCGCATTGGCGCGCAGCCGATCGAGATTGAGCCGCGACACCTGCGTCCTGCGGGTCAGAACCGGCTGCAGCAGGCCCGCGCCCATCTCGACGGCCTTCTGCGCGATATAGTCGAGCCGCGCATGCTTCAGCGGGGCGAACAGGTAATGCAGATCGGGGGCTTCCGGCTGCGGGCGCGTCTGCCGGAGCAGGCCGAGGCTTGCCTGCTTGCGCCCTTCCGCGGTCAGCGCCGCGAGCCATTCGCCGTCGCGGCCGTTGAACACGATGATGGTGTCGTCACTCTTCAGGCGCAGCACGTTGAGCAGGTAATTCGCCTGTTCGCGCGCCAGCGGCAGGCGCTTGCCAATGGCGAGATCGTCGGCGACATAAAGCCGGTAGCGAGCAAAATCGGGGGCGGACATCGGCGCGGTCATCTCCTGTCACCCGCCGCCGCGCCGCCGAACCAGCGCGAAAACCGCCACAATCCAGGCGTAACGGCAAGTGGACTCGCATAGGCGCTTGGCGCTAACACGGTGCGGCTGTTATGAACATTCCGGAGCGGAAGCGCTCCCAGCACGAACAATTCGGAGCAAGACATATGCGGCGCATGAGGACTTCGAGCAAGATCGCTTCGGGAGTGATCGCGACGCTCGGTCTGGCGGCGGTATCGTTGCTCGACGCCGCGCCGGCCGCGGCGCAGGCTTCCGGCTGCGAGCAGATCCAGAAGCTGCTGGCGGAGCGCCAGTCGATCGTGGCCTCGCTGAACTCGTCGTCGAAATCCAAGAAGAAGCTGACCCCGGCGCAAGCCTGCAGCACGCTCGGCCGCCTGGTCGGGAATGGCAATGCGGCGTTGAAATTCGCCAGTGCGAACCAGGACTGGTGCCAGATTCCGGCCAGCTTCGTCGATGGCCTGAAGGCCGACAACGACAAGGCTGCCGGCATCCGCAACAATGCCTGCAACGCGGTCAAGCAGCAGGCGGCGATGCAGAAGCGCGCCCAGCAGCAGGCGCAGCAGCAGGGCGGCGGCAGCCCGTTCGGCGGCGCCGATTCGATCACCGGCGGATCGCTGCGGATTCCCCAGGGCGCGCTCTGACCGCCTTGTAACCTTCGCTCCTGACCCGGCACGGTGCATGGCTTCGACGAGGGATGTGGCTTCGACAGCGGATGCTCCGCTTCCCGACGCCTTGACGGACCATTGGGTCGATACGCGGGCGCCGCGACGTTTCAGGCCCTATCTCAAGCTTGCGCGAATCGAGCGCCCGATCGGCTGGCAGCTTCTGCTTCTGCCCTGCTGGTGGTCGGCGGGCCTCGCGGCGATCACCGACAGACAGGCCTTCCCCAACCCCTGGCACTGCCTGCTGTTCCTGATCGGCGCCGTGGTGATGCGCGCCGCCGGCTCGACCTTCAACGACATCGTCGACCGCAAGCTTGACGCGCAGGTTGCGCGGACACGCGGCAGACCGCTCCCCTCCGGCCAGGTCTCGGTGCAGGCGGCGGCGCTGTTCATGGTCGGGCTCTCGCTTGTCGGCCTGCTCGTGCTGCTCCAGTTCAACCGGTTCACGATTCTGACCGGCATCGCCTCGCTGGCGATCGTCGCGATCTATCCTTTCATGAAGCGCATCACCCAGATGCCGCAATTCGTGCTCGGCCTGGCCTTTTCCTGGGGCGCGCTTCTCGGCTGGAGCGCGGTCTTCGGCCGGCTCGATGCCCCGGCCTATCTGGTCTATGCGGCGGCGATCCTCTGGACCATCGGTTACGACACGATCTACGCGCTGCAGGACATTGAGGACGACATCATCGCCGGCATCAAGTCGAGCGCGCGCTATTTCGGGCGATATGGCCGGGAGGCGATCGGAGCCTGCTTCGGTTTCGCCGCGCTGCTGATCGCTGTCGCGACCTGGCTGGTCGGCGGCGGCGTCTTCGCCTGGCTCGGCGTCGCGGGCTTCGCGGCTCATCTTGGCTGGCAGGTTTCGCAGATCAGCGCCGTGACGCCGATGCTGGCGCTGCGCCTGTTCCGCTCGAACTGGCACGCCGGACTGCTGCTGGCGGCCGGCTTCGCGCTCGATGCGCTGGTTCGGTTCGGCCTGTGAACGCCCCGCGCTTTACCGCGCTGGCGATGCTGGATCGCCGGCGATCACGCCCTCGACGATGATACGGCATGTCTGACGTTGCCCTGCGCGACATAACCGCGGCGACGGTCCGCGCGATCTGCGCGCTGGAAGTCCGGCAGGATCAAAAGGGCTTCGTCGCGCCCAATGCCATCTCGATCGCGCAGGCGTATTTCGAGCCCGCGGCGCGCTTCAAAGCCATCTACGCCGCCGAAACTCCGGTCGGTTTCCTGATGTGGCGCCCGGGTTCCGAATCCGGCGTCTGCTATCTGTGGCGCTTCATGATCGACCACAGGCACCAGAGGAACGGTTACGGCAAGACGGCGCTGAAGCTGCTCTTTCAAGCGCTGCGCGACCAGAGATTCCACCTGCTGAAAACGAGTATCGTGCAGGGGAGCGCGGGGCCCCTGGAGTTCTATCGCTCGCTCGGATTCAGGGAGACGGGGGAGACCGTGCCAAACGGCGAGAGCCTGCTGCTGCTTTCACTGTTGATGCATGGAGGGCCCGGCCGGGCCTTCAATCCGTCAGGCGCTCACCGGCGACGACGACCGGGCGTTCGCCGAGACGGCCGGTCTTGCGCCGCACCAGGAAGCGCGGCCGGCGACCGTTGAGGAAGGAATGACGCCGCCTGATCCGCACCGGGCCGAGCGCGAGCCGGCCAAGCTGCGGATAGGGCTCCGAGATCACCCCATCGCTGGTCTCGATCAGCAAGGGCAGGCCGCTGGCGCGGCCGCAATCGCGCCAGAGCGCCACCACATCGTCCTGATCCAGCACCGCAACCGTGATCGAGCGGCCGTCGCCGGCCGTCAGAGCCAGTTCGAAGCGCTCGTCCTCGCGTGCGGTATTCGTCATGCGCATCGCGATGCCGCGCCATCCGGCGCCGCCGCGCAAGATCCTGACCGAGGCGATGCGTTCGACCCGCGGCGCGTCTGGCTGCGCCGGCATCGGGTTTTTCGGAACGGTGGTCGTGTGTGTCGGGCGGCCGGAGAGACCTGACGCAAAGCCGGTCTCTCCGGCAGCCGGCGTGACGCTGGCCATCGGTATAACGCCTCTCTATGTCCCTGCCGCTACGGAGCCCTCTGTGCAGTCCGGGGCTCTCGTGCTTGCAGGTCGAGATTGCGTCCAAGCTCTCTCCGAGCGCTTAAGCGGTTGGGTTAAAGGAGCGTGTTTCTCGGCCTGAATGCCGCCGAATGGCCTGTTTCATGCATGATGATTGACGGAATCTTTCGGTGCGCGAGCGCATTTTCGGCTTGTGTCCGCAGGCTCCGCATTCGATACGGAAAGCATCATGAACAGGCTCCCGATGCCCATCGCCTCAGATCTCCTGCCGGCGGTTCGCGCAAGCTGCATCGCAGCGGGCGAGATCGCGCTCGCGCTGTTTCGACCCGGCGAGAAGACCGCGGCGCGGACCTGGTCTAAGAGCGGCGGCTCGCCCGTCACCGAAGCCGATATCGGCGTCGACACCTTCCTGCGCATCCAGCTCTCGGTCCTGCTGCCCGACGCGGCATGGCTCTCCGAGGAAACCGTCGACGATGCCCTGCGGCTGTCGCGCCGCTTCGTCTGGGTCGTGGATCCGATCGACGGCACGCGCGCCTTCATGGGCGGCTCGCCGGATTGGGCCGTCTGCGTCGCCCTGCTCGACGAGGGCGTGCCGATCCTGGGCGCGGTGCATGCGCCGGCCTGCAACGCAACCTATACCGCCATAAGCGGCGCCGGGGCCTTCCTGAACGATGCGGCAATCTCGGTTTCGAAAGTCGCGAGCCTGAAGGAGGCGCGCATTGCCGGCCCCAAGCCGATGCTCGACGCGCTGGCGAGGCTGGAAGCCTTCGAGCCCGCCGACAAGATTCCTTCGCTCGCGCTCAGACTCGCGCGGATCGCCGACGGCACGATCGATGCCGGACTGATCTCGCCCGACGCGCGCGATTGGGATCTCGCCGCAGCCGACCTGATTCTGAATGAGGCCGGCGGCCGCATGACCGGCGGCGAGGGCCAGCCTGCTATCTACAACCGCGAGACGCCCGTTCACGGCATGCTCGTCGCCAGCAGCAACGGCCTGGCGGAGCCGCTGCTGAGCGCCTTGCAGCGCCTGCGCGACGGACAGCCGCAGCGCATCTGACCTTCAAGCAGTCTAGAGGCTGTTATGAGCCATGAGGCCGATTTGATGAGGTCAAAACGGCGGAGATGGGAGGAGCATTGCGCCGGCGCTACCGTTGGTATCGGCAAGCGATGCGACGCTGCAGCTCCGTCGTTTTCACCTCACCGCAGGGCGCGGCGCTTTTGCGCGACTGCGGCGGCGTTCTTCCTGGCAAGCCGGAGGGCTTGCGCCCTCGAACTCCTGACATTCGCGCAAAATCGCCTGCGTCAAATCGGCCCCATGGATCACAACGGCCTCTGCGGACCGGGAATTGCAGAACGCAGGCCGTTCGGCACTCGCGCCATCGGCGTGAATGGCTTATCTGGTGCCGCAATCGGACGCACATGGCTGCAGGAATCGATATGGAACAGGAACAGAAACAGCTTCTCCATCTCGTCTTCGGCGGCGAGCTGAGCTCGCTCGAAGGCATCACCTTCAAGGATCTCGCCAAGGTCGACGTCGTCGGCGTGTTCCCGAACTATGCCAGCGCCCATGCCGCCTGGAAGGCGAAGGCACAGGCGACCGTTGACCAGGCGCAGACCCGCTATTTCATCGTGCACCTGCACCGCCTGCTCGATCCCGAACCCGCCAAATCCTGAACCGTCAGGCAGCGACAGGCGCGCTAGAGCCGGATCAATGCAAAAAAGCCGGTTCCCGCTTTTTCGCATCCTGCTCTGGCGTTCCTGGTCAGATCGCGGCCTCAATCTTCCCTTATCGGTTCAATCATCAGCAATGGGCTTTTCCCTTCTCAAGACACGCGCGGCGCAAGAGACGCTCGGCCGGCTCCTGGCCGGCTATCTCAAGCTCGTGCGCCGCACGAACCGGTTCGTCGTCGAGCCGGCCGACATCTATGAGAAGGTGCGCCCCGAACTGCCATTGATCATTGCGATGTGGCACGGCCAGCACATCATGATTCCGTTCTCCCGGCCGGACTGGATGCCGGCCTGCTCCCTGGTCTCGCGCCATGGCGATGGCGGCTTCAACGCTGTCGCGTTGCGCCAGCTCGGCATCGGCGCGATCCGGGGTTCGGGCGCCCTCGGCAAGAAGATCCGGGAGAAGGGCGGCGCCAGCGCCTTCCTGGCCATGATGCGGCGGCTGGCCGCCGGCGAAACCATGGTGCTGACCGCCGACATTCCCAAGCGCGCCCGCATCGCCGGCCCCGGCATCATCGCCCTGGCGCGCGCATCGGGCCGGCCGATCCACCCGATCGCCGTCGTCACCAGCCGGCGCATCGATTTCAAGAGCTGGGACCGCGCCTCGATCGGCCTGCCCTTTGGGCGCGGCGCGATCGTCGTCGGCGAGGCGATCCGCGTCGAGCGGGAGGCGGATGAGGCGACCTGCGAGGCCGCGCGCCTCGCCCTGGAAGCCGGGCTCGACGCCGTTCATGCCCGCGCCTATGCGCTCATCGGCGCGCGCGACCCTGGCGAAGGGCTGAGGCAGGCGCAGCCGGCCGCACGGGCGACCGCAGGCGAAGCAGCATGATCGGCAAGGGCTCCATCCTGCAGAGCTACCGCGTGATGAGCGCGCTGCTCGAGCCGGCGGCGGCCGGGCTGCTGCTCTGGCGGCGGCGGCGCGGCAAGGAAGACCCGACGCGTTTTGCCGAGCGGCGCGGCTATCCAGGCGTCCGGCGCCCCGACAAGACCCTGGTCTGGCTGCATGGCGCCAGCGTCGGCGAGACGGTGACGCTGCTGCCATTGGTCGAGAAGCTGAAGCGGCGCGGGCTCGCGGTGCTGGTGACCTCGGGCACGGTGACCTCTGCGAAACTGCTCGCCGCGCGGCTGCCGGCCGGCGTGATCCATCAATATCTGCCGCTCGACGTGCCACGCTATATGCGCCGCTTCCTCGACTATTGGCGGCCGGAACTCGGCCTGATCTGCGAGTCCGAGATCTGGCCCAATCTGATGATCGAGGCGCGCAAGCGCGCGATCCCGCTGGTCCTGGTCAATGCGCGCATGTCGGAGCGCTCCTTCAAGCGCTGGTACAAGCTGCCGCAGACCTCGCGCTATCTGCTCTCCTGCTTCGAATCCTGTCTCGCCCAGTCCCAGGGAGACGGCGAACGCCTGGCGCAGCTCGGCGCACCCCGGGTCAGCATCGCCGGCAATCTGAAATTCGACGTGCCCGCCCCGCCCGCCGATGCCGACACGCTGGCGATCCTCGACGGGTTGACCACCGGGCGGCCCGTCTGGATCGCGGCCAGCACCCATCCGGGCGAGGACGAGCAGGTGATCGCGGCGCATCTCGGCCTCAAGGCGCATCTGCCGAAGCTGCTCACCATCATCGCGCCGCGCCACCCCCAGCGGGGCGCCGAGATCGACGCGCTGGCGCAGGCCAACGGCATCGCGACGGCGCAGCGCTCGCAAGGCGGCATGCCGGAGCGCGATGTCGAACTCTACATCGCCGACACGGTCAACGAGCTCGGCCTGTTCTACCGCCTCTCGCAAGTGGCCTTCATCGGCGGGTCGCTCACGCCCGTCGGCGGCCATAATCCGATCGAACCGGCCAAGCTCGGCTGCGCCCTGCTGCACGGGCCCTATGTCCATAACGCCTCCGACGTCTTCGCGGCCTTCGACCGCGGCGGCGGCGCTCGCGAGGTCGCCGATACGCAGGCGCTGGCCGGCGCGGTGCATCGCTGGCTGAGCGACCCTGCCGCGGCCCGGCAAGCGGCGCGCGCGGCGGCCCAGACCAGTCACCAGCTCGGCGGAGCGCTCAACCGCACGATGCAGACGATCGAGCCCTTGCTGATGCGCGTCGCGATCGGCCAGCGCGAGACGGCGTCCTGATGCGTTCGCCGGAATTCTGGTGGCGGCCACGCCCCGGAGCGCCGGCGCGTCTGCTCCAACCTTTCGGCTGGCTCTATGGCGCGATCACGCGCCTGCGCATGTGCAGGCGCGGTGCGAATGCCGGCATCCCCGTCATCTGCGTCGGCAATTTCGTCGCTGGCGGCGCCGGCAAGACCCCGACCGCAATCGCATTGGCGGCGCTGCTGCGGAGCCTGGGCGAGACGCCCTTCATGCTGACGCGCGGCTATGGCGGCGCGCTTGCCGGGCCGATCGAGGTCGAGCCGCGCCACGGCCCCCACGATGTCGGCGACGAGGCGCTGCTTCTGGCCGCTCAAGCACGCACGATCGTGGCGCGCGAGCGAGCCGCCGGCGCGGGCCTCGCCAAGCGGCTCGGCGCCAGCGTCATCGTGATGGATGACGGGCTGCAGAACCCCTCGCTCGCCAAGGATCTGCGGATCGCCGTGGTCGATGGCGCGAGCGGGGTCGGCAACGGCCTGTGCGTTCCCGCCGGGCCGCTGCGGGCGCCGCTCGCCGGCCAGTTCGCGGCGACCGACGCCATCCTCATGATCGGCGACGGCGCGGCGGGAGACGCCGTGGCGCTCGCGGCGCAAATGGCGGGCCTGGAGCTGTTGCGGGCCCGGCTCGAGCCGTCGCGCGAGACAGCCTCGCGATTGGAGGGACATCCGGTCATCGCCGTTTCCGGCATCGGCCGGCCGGAGAAATTCGCCGCGACCCTTCTCGCGGCCAAGGCCAAGATCCTGTCGCAACGCGCCTTTGGCGATCACCATCCCTATAGCGCGCACGATGTCTCCAGCCTGATCGCCGAGGCGCGGAGGCTGGGCTGCCTGATCGCGACGACCGAGAAGGACATGACCAAGCTCGGCCCGCTCTGGCCCGAGACCGAGCGGGAGCGGCTCGTCGTCGTGCCGGTCGCGCTCGTCTTCGAGGATACGGCGCGCCTTGCGGGCCTGGTGAGGAGCGTGTTGGCCTCAGCTGCGGCCGGCGCGGCGCAGCCTTAATTGCACGGCCTCCGGCGAGACATAGGCTTCCTGCCATTCGACCGACCAGTAACGCAGATCGTCGAGACGGATCGGCGCACCCGTGACCGCGCAGCGCACGAAGGCGCCGGGCCGCACGACGCGGAATTCGCCATGGCCGTAATCGATGGCGGCCTCTGGCCCAGGCATCGGGGGACGTTCGCTGATATTCATCTCGAATGCATCGAAACCGTTGATCGGAAAACGGATTATCGAAATAATCCTCCCTCTGTGATAGCGTGCCCGTCAATGATGTCCAGCTTGATGCGTCTCCTCGATCACGTCGCCTTCGGACGTTTCCGTCCGAAGGCGAAAAACGTGATCGATTCTAAGAGCTCAAAGCATTGCTCAAGCGAAAAACCGGCATCCATTTTTTCGCGCAATGCTCTCGCAGCCCTGACCGGAGTTGCACTGCTTCTGTCTTCGGCCGCTTCAGCCGGCGGTTACGAGCATGTGCGCATTCCCAATGACGACGGGCAGATCGACGCCGTGCTCTACAGGCCGGCGGGGCCGGGACCGTTTCCGGCTGTCGTGGCGCTGCATGGTTGCAACGGTTTATGGCGCGACAACGGCACATTGTCGCTGCGGCATTCCGACTGGGGCGAGCAACTCGCGCAAGCCGGGCTGATGGTCCTGATGCCCGACAGCTACGGCTCACGCCGGCTCGGCTCGCAATGCGGCGTCAAGGACGTGACCGTACGCCCAAGCCGGGAACGCGTTGCGGACGCGGCCGCCGCACGCCGCTGGCTGCAGACGCGCGAGGATGTCCGAGCGGATATGATCGCACTGATGGGCTGGTCGGGTGGCGGATCGGCCGTCTTGGCGGCGATCCGCAAGGACCGTCGGCCCGCCGACGGCAAGCCGGACTTCGCCCGCGCGGTCGCCTTCTATCCGAGCTGCCGCCTGCAATCGGAATCGGCCAGCTTCGCCGCGAGGCTGCCGGCGCTGATCCTGGCGGGCGAAGCCGATGACTGGACACCGCCCGCGCCTTGCGACTTCCTGGCGAAAGCCGCGCAAGCTCGCGGCGAAAAGATCGACCTCGTGGTCTATGCCGGCGCCCTGCACGATTTCGACCATCCCCGCCTGGAGGTGAAGGAGCGCTCCGACATCGCCTATTCGGCGACAGGGACGGGCAAGGCCATGGTCGGCACCAACCCCGCCGCGCGCGAGGATGCGCTCAAGCGCGTAAAGGCCTTCCTGAAGGGGCTCTGACCCCGTGAGGCCCCGTTCCACGCGAAATCGAGCTAAAACAGATCGCCCTGCCCCCCCTGCGGCGCCTCCTTGCGCAGCGGGCGCGCGGGCCGGGGTGGCGGTGCATCCCCTCCTCCCGAGACCGTGACAGCGAAGCGGCCATCGCTGACCTGAACGCTCAGGCCCTGGCCGGCATGCGCCTGCGCGACGCCACGCACCAGCGCTCCGGCCTCATCGCGCACCAGCGCATAGCCGCGCGCCAGGACGGAGTCCGGCCCCAGCGAACGCATCAGCGCCCAGAGCGAGCCGAGCCCGTCGCGGCGGCGCGTGACGCCTTGGGCAAAAGCACGGCGGGAGCGCTGGGCGAGATCGCCGACGCGCTCCCTCGCGCGCAAAACCCGCAGTTTCTCAGCGCGCAGCAAGGCATCGCGGCCGGCACGCAAGCGGTTCGACAAGCCATCGAGCCTGGCTGCATAACCGGCCAGGCGCGCAGACGGGGAATGCCGACCGAGCCGCTGCGCAAGGCCAGCCAAACGCATTTCGTGGGCGCGGGCATTGCGCGCCAGCGCCGGTGCGAGCCGCGTCGCCGCGAGATCGAGCCGCTGGCGCGGCCCCGACAGCACCGCCTCCGGCGCCGGCAAGGCGCGGGCGAGCGCGCGCAGATCGCTGCGGCGGCGATCGGACAGGCGGCGCATCGCGCCTGCCTGCCGGCGCGACAGGTCAGCGACCAGGCTCATCAGTTCGGAGCGAACCGGCACGACCTTCTCGGCCGCGCCTGTGGGCGTCGGCGCGCGCAGATCGGCAGCATGGTCGATCAAGGTCCAGTCGGTCTCGTGACCGACGGCCGAGACGAGCGGAATCTGCGAGGCGGCGGCCGCGCGCACCACCGCCTCCTCGTTGAAGCCCATCAGGTCTTCGAGCGAGCCGCCGCCGCGCGCCACGATGATGACGTCGGGACGCGGAATGCGACCGCCCCGGGGCAGTGCATTGAAACCGGCGATGGCTGCGGCCACTTCGTTGGCGCTGGACTCACCCTGCACGCGCACCGGCCAGACCAGGACATGGCGCGGGAACCGATCCTCCAGCCGGTGCAGGATATCGCGGATGACGGCGCCTGTCGGTGAGGTGACGACGCCGATGACACCCGGCAGATAGGGAAGGAGCTGCTTGCGCGCCTCATCGAACAGGCCTTCCGCCGCGAGCGTCTTGCGACGCTCTTCCAGCAGCGCCATCAGGGCGCCGATGCCGGCGGGCTCCAGCGAGTCGATGATGATCTGATAGCTCGACTTGCCGGCGAAGGTGGTGATCTTGCCGGTGGCGATGACCTCCAGCCCCTCCTGGGGCCGCGTCTTCAACCGGCCGAAGACGCCCTTCCAGATCACTGCGTCGATCTTGGCGTTCTGGTCCTTCAACGAGAAATAGACATGACCGGAGCCGACCGGGCCGCGATAGCCCGAGATCTCGCCGCGCACGCGCACAAAGCCGAAGGCGTCCTCCAATGTGCGCTTGAGCGCGCCCGACAGATCGGAAACCGACCATTCCGGTGTGTTGGAGGGTTTTACGTCAGGCGATTCGATATCCATGGCGCGAGCATAGCGGCGTGGATGGCCGAGCAGAAGCGTTGCCGTCTGCGCGCCCGGCGGCTATTGCCGCCTTCAGATCTTAGATCCGGAACCAGTGCGGGTCTTCCCGGACGGAGCGAAGCGCAGATCCGGGATCCATGCCTGAACCGTTCCGGCATGGATCCCGGGGCTCGCGGAGCTTGCCATCGGGCCGGCTGAAAGCCGGACCCGGTGGGTCGCCCGGGGTGACGACGGTGGACGGACGTCCACACGCAAGGAGACCACGATGAACATCCTTCTGATCGGTTCGGGCGGACGCGAGCATGCGCTGGCCTGGGCGATATCGGGTTCGCCGCTCTGCGACCGGCTCTACATCGCCCCGGGCAATCCCGGCACCGCGCAATGCGGCGAGAATGTCGTGCTCGACATCGCCGACCATTCGGCCGTCGCGGCCTTCTGCAAGCTGCACGGCGTCGATCTCGCCGTTATCGGCCCGGAAGGCCCGCTGGTCGACGGCATCGCTGACGATCTCATCGCCGCCGGCATCAAGACCTTCGGCCCCTCGAAGGCCGCAGCCCAGCTCGAGGGCTCGAAGGCCTTCACCAAGGAGCTCTGCGCCGAATTCAGCATCCCGACCGCCGGCTTCGGCCGCTTCACCAATGCGAACGAGGCCAAGGCTTATGTCGCGCGCCAGGGCGCGCCGATCGTGATCAAGGCCGACGGGCTTGCCGCCGGCAAGGGCGTGGTCATGGCGGAAACGCTGGCCGAGGCGAACGAGGCCATCGACATGATGTTCTCGGGCGGGCTCGGCGCGGCCGGCGCGGAGGTCGTGATCGAGGAGTGGATGATCGGCGAGGAAGCGAGCTTCTTCGCGCTTTGCGACGGAGCACATGCCATCGCGATGGCGTCCGCCCAGGACCATAAGCGCGTCGGCGACGGCGACACCGGCCCCAATACCGGCGGTATGGGCGCTTATTCGCCCGCCCCGGTGATGACACCGGCGCTGGAGGAGCGGGTGATGGCCGAGATCATCCGGCCGACGCTCGCGGGCATGATCAAGCGCGGCATGCCGTTCAAGGGCATTCTCTATGCCGGCCTGATGATCACGGCGCAGGGGCCGAAGCTGATCGAATACAATGTCCGCTTCGGCGATCCCGAATGCGAGGTGTTGATGCCGCGCCTGAAGAGCGACATCGTGCCGGCGCTGCTCGCTTCCTGCGACGGCGTGCTCGCATCCTTCGACCTGCGCTGGTCGGAGGAGGCGGCGCTGACCGTCGTTCTGGCGGCAAAGGGTTATCCGGCCAAGCCCGACAAGGGCAGCGTGATCAAGGGCGTCGAAAAAGCCGCGGCGCTGGACGATGTGCTCGTCTTCCATGCCGGGACGAAGCAGACGGCCACCGACCTCGTCGCCGATGGCGGGCGGGTGCTGAATGTCGTCGGCCTCGGCAAGACCGTCAGCGAGGCGCAAGGCCGCGCCTATGCGGCGGTCGATCTCATCGACTGGCCGGGCGGCTTCTGCCGCCGCGACATCGGCTGGCAGGCGGTGAAGCGCGAGCGGCAAGGCTGAGATCGCGACACGCCGCAGCGTCCGATTGCGCACGGCTGCTGCCATGATCGTTTCGCGAAGCTGGTAAAAGGAGCCATGCTTGCAGCCGTAGCGGCACGGTCGCCGCTCATCGGAGTATCGAAACATGAGCAATCTCGATTCCCTCTTTCCCGGCTTCAAGGCGCATTGGATCGACGGGCCGGTCGGCAGGATCTTTGCTCGCGTCGGCGGCGAGGGGCCGCCGGTGGTGCTGATCCACGGCTTTCCGCAGACCCATGCCGAATGGCACAAGCTCGCGCCGGAACTCGCCAAGACGCATACCGTCATCTGCCCGGATCTGCGCGGCTATGGCTGGTCGGCGGCGCCGCATGGCGATGGCGGCAGAGAGACCTACAGCAAGCGCGGCATGGGCGAGGACATCGTCGCGGTCATGCAGGCGCTCGGGCATGTCCGCTTCGCCGTCGTCGGGCATGATCGCGGCGCGCGCGTGGCATACCGGCTGGCGCTCGACCATCCCGGCCGGGTCGAGCGCCTGGCCCTGCTCGACATCCTGCCGACGCTCTCGATGTGGGAGGGCATGAATGCGGCACGCGCCATGCAGGTCTATCACTGGACCTTCCTGGCCCAGCCCGAGCCGGTTCCGGAGAACCTGATCAAGGCCGACCCGCTCGGCTGGCTCGACCACACCATCGCAAGCTGGACCCGCGCCAAGGACCTCAAGCTCTTCGACCGGCTCGCCCTCGCCTCCTATGGCGAATCCTTCAACGACCCTGCCCGCATCCATGCCGCCTGCGAAGATTACCGCGCCGGCGCGACGACCGATCTCGCCCAGGACCAGGTCGATTTCGCAGCCGGTAAAAAGATCCTCTGCCCCGTGCTGGCGCTCTGGGGCGAGGCCGGCATCCCGGCCAAGGGAGCAAGCCCGCTCGAGATCTGGCGCACGACCTTCGCCCCGCAGGCGGAGGGGCTGGCGGTCGAGAGCGGCCACTTCCTGCCCGAGGAGAACCCTTCGGCCACGCTCGCGGCCCTGCTTCCGTTTTTGTCCAAGCCCGCCGCCTGACCGCCTGCGAGGAATGGCTGGGCGTCGCCGGATCGGGGTTCCTCGGCCGGCATGGCTGCCCTACAGCATCGGCCTGTCCCGAAAACCGGTTCCCACTTTTCGGGCCGATGCCCTAGTGATCATGCATCGGCCTGTCCCGAAAACCGGTTCCCACTTTTCGGGCCGATGCCCTAACCTCCGCCGCATTCCGATCAGGAGCTTTCGATGAAACTGACCGATTTCAAAGCCCTGACCTTCGATTGCTACGGCACGCTGATCGATTGGGAGAGCGGGATGGTCGCGGCGCTGCAGCCGCTCGTCAGCAAGGTCGCGCGGCCGCTGAGCCGCAATGACGTGCTCGAGGCGCATGCCCGGCACGAATCGCGCCAGCAATTGCAGACGCCGGGCAAGCTCTACCGGGAGCTTCTCGCCGTGGTCTACAAGCGGCTGGCGGAAGAATGGAACGTGACGGTGAGCTGGGAGGAGTGCCTGGCTTATGGCCGTTCGGTCCGCGACTGGCCGGCCTTTCCCGACACGGTCGAAGCCTTGCGCGAACTCAAGCAGCACTATCAGCTCGTCATCCTGTCCAATGTCGACAACGAATCCTTCGCCTTCAGCAATGCCAGGCTCGGCGTGGCCTTCGACGCGATCTATACGGCCGAGGATATCGGCAGCTACAAGCCGGCGGCTGCCAATTTCGACTACATGCTGACCTCGCTTGCCGATCGCGGCATCGCCAAGGCCGACATCCTCCACACCGCCGAGAGCATGTTCCACGATCACAAGCCGGCGAATGCGATCGGCCTCGCCTCCTGCTGGATCTATCGACGCCATGCCGATGAGGGTTTCGGCGCCACGATGAACCCGGGCGCGATGCCGCATTACGATGTCCGCTTCACCAGCCTTGGCGATCTCGCAGCAGCGGTGAAGGCCGAGGCGGGGCGCGCCTGAGGCGCCGGCATGTCGCGGCTACCCTCACCCACGCCGTCCCGGCCCGCTTCCGGCGAACCCGAACTCGTCCTGGTGCTCGGCGCGGGCGGGGCGCGAGGGTTGAGCCATATTCCCGTGCTGGAAGCGCTCGATGAGCTCGGCGTCAGACCCGCTCTGATCGCCGGCTGCTCGATGGGCGCGATCGTGGGAGCAGCCTATGCGGCAGGGCTTTCGGGCAAGGAGCTGCGCGAGCATGTCGCACTGACCTTCCGCGACCGTGCCCGGGTGATCGCAAGGCTGCTGGACGCCCGCATCGGCAAGTTCACCGATTTGATGCGCGGCCTCGGCAACCCCGTGCTGATCGATGGCGAGCGCATGCTCGACCTGTTCTGGCCGGAAGCCGTGCCCGACCGCTTCGATCAATTGCAGATCCCCTTCGCGGCGCTTGCCACCGACTATCACCTCCATGCCGAGGTCCTGCTGCGCGACGGGCCATTGACGCCGGCGGTCGCGGCTTCGCTTGCGATCCCGGGCTTGATCCGGCCGGTCGTCATCGACGGCCATGTGCTGATCGATGGCGGCGCGATCAATCCCCTGCCCTATGACCGCCTGCTGGCGCCGGGTCGCATCGTCATGGCGGTCGATACCAGCGCGCCCGCAACCGTCAGCGAGACGCGCATCCCCGAGCCGCTGGAAGCGATGCTCGGCGTCAGCCAGATCCTGACGCGGACGATCGTGCAGCGCATGGTCGAGCGCCAGCCGCCCGATATCCTGATCCGCGCCGGCGTCGACGGCATCGGCGGGCTCGATTTCTTCAAGGCGCAAGCGATCCTGGAAGCCTCCGCCCCGGTCAAGGATGAGGTCAAACGAAGGCTGTCTCAGGCGCTCGAACGGCGGGGCTGACAACCTCCGGTTCGTCGCAGCGGAAGCCCGGCAGCGCCGTGCCCAGGGCTGCCCTGCCCTCTTCGGTCAGGACCACGGCGCGGCTGTCCTTCTTGCGGCGCACCCAGCCGGTCTCGAAGCAGCGACAGGCCAGAGCGGCGGCAAGGCTGCCGGCGAGATGCGGCTTGCGCTCGCTCCAGTCCAGGCAGGGGCGCAGGGCAGCGCGGCGCCCCCTCGGCAGCGCGGGATCGACGCCGAGCGCGGCGAACACCGCCTCACCGGAGACACTGAGGCCATAGCCGCCATCGGCGACGTTGAGATGCCCGCCCGCGACGAGCGCGTCATGAATGCCGATGCCCAACCGACCGGCAAAATGATCGTAGCAGGTACGGCCCCGGCTCAACTCCTCGCCGACGCGCGAAGGCAGGCGGCGATTGGTGGGCTGCGTGCCGGCCAGTACCATCAAGCCTTCCAGCGCGGTCGCGACCTCGGCGCTTGCCAGCCGGTAATAGCGATGGCGCCCTTGCGCGGCGACGCCGAGCAGGCCGCCCTGCATCAGCTTGGCGAGATGGCCGCTCGCGGTCTGCGGCGCGACGCCGGCGAGATAGGCCAGTTCCTTGGCGGTCAGGGCCCGCCCATCCATCAGCGCGTGCAGCATGTTGGCGCGGGCGGGGTCTCCCATCAGATGGGCGATCTCGGCGAGATAAGGACCGTGCGTGCTCATGCCGGCATCTTGCTCCTCGGCGCGGGCAGGACCAAGCCGGAATGCTACGGCCGCGACCGTAGCATCGAGCGACGACAGGACGCGGCAACAATGCCAGAAAGCCGGCCATGGAAAACCTGCACCTCATCCTCTTCATCACCGCAACCTTCCTGCTTGCCGGCTTCGTCAAGGGGGTCATCGGGCTCGGCCTGCCGACCATCGCGGTCGGCATTCTCGGTGTGGTGATGGCCCCGGCCCAGGCCGCCGCCCTCCTGGTGGTTCCCAATCTGATCACCAATGGCTGGCAGATCGCCACCGGCCCCGGCCTGAACACCATCCTGCTTCGACTCTGGCCGATGCTGGCGGGCATCTGCATCGGAACCTGGGCTGGTGCCGGGCTTCTCCAGCAGCAGAAGGACGGCTCGGCCACGCTCTGGCTCGGTATCGCGCTGGTGCTCTATGCGCTGGTTGGCCTGAAGGCCGCCAAGCTACGCGTGCCCGCCCATGCCGAACGCTGGCTCGGACCCATCATCGGTATCGCGACCGGTGTCGCAACCGCCGCCACCGGCGTCTTCGTTCTGCCGGCCGTGCCCTATCTGCAGGCACTCGGCCTCGACAAGGACGAGCTGATCCAGGCGCTCGGCATTTCCTTCATCGTTTCGACGCTCGCCTTGTCCTTCGGGCTGCTCGGCGCCGGCACACTGAATATGGGCGTCGCCTGGCACTCGCTGCTGGCGCTGGCTCCAGCGATCGCCGGGATGGCCCTCGGCACCGCGATCCGGCTGCGGATCTCGGCTTCGACCTTCAAGATGTGCTTCTTCGCAGGGTTGCTGGCGCTGGGCTGCTACCTGGTCGCCAGGACGCTCGGCTGAGGGACACTTGCCCGAGCGCCCTGATCCGGGAGCCGGCCAGGGCGCCTCCAGGCCGAACCGTCATTGCGAGCGTGAGCCGAAGCAATCCAGGGGCCATCGGGCGAGAGCTGCTGGATTGCCTCGTCGCTACCGCTCCTCGCAACGACGTCGAGAGGCGACGGCGTAAATCTCTAGCCGAGCTCCAGCGTGGTCACGCCGAACACTTCAGGCGCGAGCGGGATCGGTTCGCCCCGATACATGCGCGTCGTCTCAAAGCCCGGCCGAAGCCCTGCATGCGTCAGCAGATCGATGAATTGCTGTCGCGCGGCAGGCACGTCGATGAAGACCTCGCCTTCGACGGAGGACGCAAGATGCGCAACGAGCGCAACAGCGGTCGCGTCATCCAGCGCCGATAATCCGCCGATCTTCCAGCCTTCGCGACATTTCCGGACCACGCCATAGCCTGTGACCGCGCCCTGCGAGGTCGTAACGCAAGCAAGATGCGGCATCGCGAGCCAGCGGGCGAGGAAGGCCTCCCGTGCTGCCGGAAAGCTCCTGCGATCGAAGGCCATGACTTGAGGCAAGAGCTCGGACGTGACGACGCGCAGATCCCGTCGCTCCACCGGCGCGCCGGCAAAGACGCCGCCGAAACGGATGGTGCGGTAGGCCGGGGCAAAACCTTTCCGGCGGTAATTCTCGAACTGCTCATCGACCCCGTCGAGCCCGATCGTGCGCCCCGCGAGCCGCGCCATCCCGGCATCCCAGACGGCCTTGCCATGGCCTTGGCCCCGCATGCCCGCGCGGCTGATATAGAGCCCGATGAAACCGTAGCTCGGCCCATAGGCGACCGCCGCGATGCCGGCGACCATCTCGCCATCGACGAAGGCGCCGATGAACCCCTCCGGGTCGCTCGCGCGAAAGGCAGCGGCGTCATCGAGGCCGGGATTCCAGCCCTCGGTACCAGCCCAGTCGATGAGCTGCCCGACCTCTGCCAATGCGAGCGTGCGGATGAGGCGCTCGCTCATGCGGCCGGCCGCGGTTGGGAAATATGCATGAAGCCATTCTAGAGCGTTTTCGCGCGAAGTGGACAGCGGTTCGGGCGAAGAAAACGCGTTGAAACGAAGAGCCGGAGCCGTTGAAGGTTAAGCGCTGCGCCGGCGGCCCGTCGGCCTTCGGCGAGCCCGTTTCAAGTCCGGCTCGGCTTTCAGAGGCGTGCATGACACACCACCAAGCTCAGAGCGATGATCGTGCCGGGGGCCTGGATCTGCACTGATAGCCACTGTCCAACAGACAGGCTTCGACCTCGTCAGCCTTCATGATCGCCTGCGCGGTGGTTACGGCCAGCCGGGCGGTGTGCATACGCATGAGCGCGTTCTGGGCGCTGAGTGCGCTTGTCTGAAAGAGCGCCCGTGTGGCGATCGCCGCCGCGTCGGCGGATTGGCTGAAGCGCGCGCTTTCGTAGAGACTTGTTTCGCGCCGCAGCCTTTCCAGCGCCTTGTCATGCTCGATCAGGATCATGCCCAATGCCTGCTGACAGATTTTCAGTCTTTCCGTGTCGTCCATGAAGCACCCCTATTTCAGTCCAGCGAGACAAGGCGCACAGTCGGCGGGCGGCCAGCCTGCTCAAGGTTCAAAACTCTTGCCAGCCGGCGTCGCCGGCGTGCCGCCCGACTGCGCCGCCTCCATCGCCTCGGTTGCGATCGCGGCTGCCTGCTTCGATGCTTGGGCGGAGGCCTTCACCGAGGTGATATCCTTCCTGACCTGCTGGACGAACAGCACAGTGAGATGCCCTATAGGAAGCATCAGAAGTGCCATGATCACCGCGATCTTGGTGCCGACGCGCCAGGAAACCGGCTTGAACAATGACGGTGGCGTGGCAGCTATCATTAGAGTTATTCTTGATTATGGGCCCGCGCCCTTGTCCAACTACCACCCCAAGCTCTTAACGATCGGTATTTCCGCTACTAGACTGGAGCGGCATTTGATCTAAATCAAACGCCTTCGGCCGACCGACGCGATCGCGGCCTGAATGAACTCAGCCTGGGGTCTTCCATGCCCCCCAAAAGGCCGCATCCGGAGGCTTCCGCCTAGACCGCCGGCCGATCGACCTACATGAACGTGACGCTCCCGCGTCAAATGCTCGGGACAGATGCAGCCGGCGACTGGAGAAGCGTTCGCTCCGTCTCGCTCGACCCAACCGGCTATCTCCGCTCCCTGAAAAACTCCCGCAACAGCCCCGCAGCCTCGCTCTCGCTCAAGCCGCCATAGACCTCCGGCGCGTGGTGGCAGGTCGGGCTGGCATAGAGCCTGACCCCATTCTCGACCGCGCCGCCCTTGGGGTCGCCTGTACCGAAATAGAGCCGGCGGATGCGGGAAAAGGAGATCGCGGCGGCGCACATCGGGCAGGGTTCGAGCGTGACGTAGAGATCGCAGCCGATCAGCCTCTCGCTGCCGATTTCCGCGCAAGCCAGGCGCAGCGCCAGCATCTCGGCATGGGCGGTCGGGTCCCTCAGCTCCAGCGTGCGGTTTCCCGCGCTTGCCAGCACGACGCCCTCGCGCAGGACAACCGCCCCGACCGGAACCTCGCCACGTGAGGCGGCCGCCCGTGCCTCCGCCAAGGCGAGCGCCATGCCGTCCACGCCATTTGCCTTTGCCCGCACCATCAAAAACCCTGCTTTACCGCTCGCGAGCGGCAAGGCGCTCTGCTACAAGCGCCGGCTATCAGTCAGCGTTCCGTCCGGCTTGATTGGGCCGGTCGGGGACGCGCGCGACATCAAATATTTGAGCATCGGCCTTTCGCGAAAGTGCACTCCACTTCTGCGGACCATGCTTCGGAGCGATCATGAGCGACGACAACAACCAGAAAAGCCGTGGCCCGCGCAAGGGCGGCGGTGCCGGCGGCCGCAGTGGCGGACAAGGCGGCGGCAAGGATGGCGGCTCTCGCGGCGGCGGTTTCGGACGCGATGGTGCGGGTCGCGGACCTGCGCGCTCCGGCGCGCCAAGTGGCGAGCGCAAGCCGTTCCGCAGCCGCTCCGAGGGTGGCGAGCGTCCGGCCCGGGTCACGTCCGAGGGTGGTGAGCGCCCACAGCGTCGTTTCGACAAGCCGGCCGGCCAGCGCGATGGCGCTCCGCGCCCGCCGCGCGCCGGTGGCGAACGTCCGTTCCGGGCCAGGCCTGAGGGCGAGCGCGCGCCTTATCGCGAGCGCGGCAGCGACGATCGTCCGAGCCGCAGCGCAGGCAGCGGGGCCGAGCGGCCCTTCCGCGCCAGGCCCGAGGGCGAACGCAGCACGAGCCGGCCACCACGCGAGGGCGGCGAGAGGCCGTTCCGCGCCAGAGCCGAGGGTGAGCGCAGCTCCAGCCGTCCGCCCCGCGACGGCGCCGCGCCGAGTGGCAAGAGCTTTGGCGGCAAAAGCTTCAGCCAGCGTGACGATAAACGCAACGAACGGCCGCGCCGCGAGGACGCCGCCGCCGAGCCCAAGCTTCTCGCTTCGCTTGCCGCGCAGGAGCCCGAGCGCATCGCCAAGGTGATGGCGCGGGCCGGCGTCGCCTCGCGTCGCGACAGCGAGGCGATGATCGTGGAAGGCCGCGTCAGCGTGAACGGCAAGGTGCTGGAAAGCCCGGCGCTCGATATCGGCCCCAATGACGTCGTTCTCGTCGATGGCGAGCCCTTGCCGGCGCGCGAGCGCACGCGGATGTGGCTCTATCACAAGCCGCGCGGGCTGGTGACGACGAACCATGATCCGGAGGGGCGGCCGACCGTGTTCGACTCGCTGCCGGAAGAGCTCCCGCGCGTGCTCTCGATCGGCCGGCTCGACATCAACACCGAAGGCCTGCTGCTGCTCACCAATGACGGCGGTCTCGCGCGCATGCTGGAGCTGCCGGAGACCGGCTGGCTCAGGCGCTACCGTGTGCGCGCCTTCGGCTCGGTCACGCAGGACAAGCTCGACACGCTGCGCGATGGCGTGACGATCGAGGGCGTGAGCTATGGCCCGATCGTCGCCCGCTTCGAGCGCCAGCAGGGCTCGAACACCTGGCTCGTGGTCGATCTGCGCGAAGGCAAGAACCGCGAGGTCAAGACGGTGCTCGAGCATCTCGGCCTCGACGTGAACCGGTTGATCCGGGTTTCGTTCGGGCCGTTCCAGCTCGGCGACCTGCCCGAGGGGGAGGTCGACGAGATCCGTTCGCGCGTGCTCAGGGACCAGCTCGGCGAAGATCTGATCGCAAGGGCCGGCGTCGATCTGGAGGCGCCGCGCCGCGACGAGATGCCGGCCGCCCCCCCGCGCGCGCCCAGCGGCGACGACCGGCCGCGCCGGCGTGAGGCAGGCGACCGCGACGGCAAGCCCGAGCGGGAGCGCTGGCAGAGCGACGCCGTGCGCACGCCGTCCAAGGACGACCGCAGCGACAAGCCATGGAAGCGCACCGTCTGGCGCGACGCCGAGGCCGAGCCGCAGCGCGAGCGCAAGGCGCCGCCGCGCCGTGGCGCCGACCCCAAGATCGAGCGCCAGGCGCGCGAGGCCACCGGCGAGGTGGTCCGCCGCCGAGACAAGGCGATCGAGGATCCCAATGGCCGCCGCGTGCTGGTCGAGCGCGTCAGCGCCGCATCCCGCGAGGAGCGCCCGGCCCGCGAGGGCGTCAACCCCAAGCGCCGGCCCGACCGCCTGCCACGCAGCGAGCGCGGCGCGGCCGGGGGGCGTCCGCCACGCACACAGGAGCGCGCGAGCAGCGGCGAACGTCCGCCTCGCCGCCCGCGCGAGGAGGCCGCTGGCCGCGACCGCGCCTCCGAGCGTCCCTGGCAGGATGCAGCGCCGCGCAGCGAGCGGCCCGACCGCGCGCCGCGCGAGGGAGCGGAGCGCCCCGCGCGCCGCTTCAGCGAGCGCAGTGGCGATGAACGGCCGCGCAGCCGCAGCTTCGGTGACAAGCCGGGCGGCGCGCCCAAGAGCTATGCCGCGCGCTCGAGCGAGCGGCCGGCCGGTCGCAGCGCAGGCGGCGAACGCAGCGGCGGCAAGCCGTTCGCGGGCAAACCTTCCGGAGCCAAACCCTCCGGGGGTCGCCCCTTCGGCGGCAAGCCCGGCGGCGGTCGCCCGGGTGGCGGCGGCAAGGGTCCGCGTCCAGGCGGTGCCGGGCGCGGCAAGCGTGACTAAGGCAAACGTGACTGGGGCAATGGCGACTGAGGATTAAAGCGATGAGGATCGTCGGCGGACGCTTCGGCGGGCGGCCGCTCGCCGGCCCCAAACCGGGAATCGGGACCATTCGCCCGACCTCCGACCGTTTGCGGGAATCGCTCTTCAACGTGCTCGCCCACGCCTATGACGATGTGGTCGATGGCGCGCGCGTGCTCGATCTCTTCGCCGGAACGGGCGCGATGGCGTTCGAGGCGCTCTCGCGCGGAGCGGAGTTCGCATTGCTGGTCGATGACGGCACCGAGGCGCGCGGCCTGATCCGCGAGAACCAGATGAATCTCGGCCTCGCCGGCCATAGCCGCGTCTTCCGGCGCGACGCCACCAAGCTCGGCCCGGCGAGCCCGATGCCGCCCTTCGGGCTGGTGTTCTGCGACCCGCCCTATCGCAAGGGCCTGGGCGAAAAGGCGCTTGTCTCGGCCCAGCTCGGCGGCTGGCTGACGCCGGACGCGCTCATCGTGCTCGAGGAGGCGGCAGGCGTGGAGATCGCCGTGCCGGAGGGCTTCGCCGTGGTCGAGCGCCGCGACTATGGCGAGACCCAGGTGGTTCTGCTGCGGGCGGGATAGGACGTCGGCCCGCGGGGGCGACCTTGTACCGGAAGCTGGAGCGCTTCAGCCTGTGGACGCAACTTGACCTCTTCCAGGTCGGTCCTCAGGAGAAGCCAGATTGAGACCGTCTCGGATTGCGAGGTCTGGATGCTGCGACTTCATTATTACCCCGGCTTTATCAGCCTCGCCGCCCATATTGTCCTTGAGGAAATCGGCGCGGAATACGAACTTTCCTTCGTCAATTTGCACAAAGGCCCGAGCAACAACCCATCCTATCGCGCCTTGCACCCAGATGGGCTCGTGCCTGTGCTGGAAAGCGACGGCCTCTCTCTTTACGAGAGCACGGCCATCATCCTTCATTTGCTCGAGTTGAAGGGAGGGGCAGCGCTCATACCTGCGCAAGGCAGCGTGCTCAGGCCGCAATTTTACAAATGGCTTATGTGGCTTGCGACCGCGCTGCACGCGAACTTGTCGCTCTACCTGCATCCCAACAAGGTCGCCGTCTCCGTCGCGGCCCAGGCGGAGATCAAACAGGCCTCGGAGCAGCGGGTGAACAGCCAGTTCGACCGCCTGGAAGGCGAGCTGGCGCGTCATGGCGGCCCGTGGTTCCTGGGCGATACTTACTCCGCCGTCGACGCCTATGTGTTCACCCTCGCGCGCTGGTCTCGCGCCATGCCCCGGCCCGCCACCAGCCGAGCGCATTTGGGCGCGTATTTACGACGCGTGCTCGAGCGGCCAGCCGTCCAGCGTGCCCATGCACAAGAACACATACCGCAGCCATGGCTATGAGACCGAGGCGCGCATGACGCCAGAGGCGTCGTAGCGGTCTCATGAGATCGCCACCTGATCCTCACCTTCGCCCGAACAGCTTCTCGATATCGGCGAGCTTCAGTTCGACATAGGTCGGTCGGCCATGGTTGCACTGGCCCGAATTCGGCGTGATCTCCATTTCGCGCAGCAGCGCGTCCATCTCCTCCGGCCGCAGCCTGCGACCGGCGCGCACCGAATTGTGGCAGGCCATCGTCGCCAGCACATGGTCGAGCCGGCGCTCCAGCGAACCCGGAATCGAGGAGATCTGGCCGTGCTCGGCCAGTGCGTCGGCGACATCGCGCACGAGCTTCTGGAGATTGCCGCCGGCGAGCTGGGAAGGGGCCTCACGCACCAGCACCGCACCGGGCCCGAAGGCCTCGATGCCGAGCCCGAGCGTCGCGAGTTCGTCGGAGGCCGCATTCAGGCGATCGGCATCGACAGGGTCGAGTTCGACGACCTCCGGCAGCAATAGCGCCTGCCGGGCGATGCCAGACCTGGCGCGCTCGGCCTTCAACCGCTCATAGACCAATCGCTCATGCGCAGCGTGCTGGTCGACGATGACGACGCCCTCGCGCGTCTGGGCGACGATATAGGTCTCGTGCAATTGCGCCCGTGCCGCGCCGAGCGGCCGGTCGAGCGCATCGGCGGCTGGCTCGGCGGCATGGGCGCGCGCATCGGCGGAAGGGGTCGCGAAGCTCTCGAAACCTGCCTGGGCCGGCTCGGCGAAGCCGGCTGCAGGCCGGGGCCAGGCCGGCGTCTCGGGAAAATGCGGACGCGGGATGGAGGCCACTCCATTGCCCGCAAACACCGCGCGAAAGGCCTCGAGTGTCCGCGCCCCGCCGGTCGTGGTGGCGCGATGGCCGGCCTCGGCCAGGGCCGCCTTCAGCCCGGAGACGACGAGGCCGCGCACCAGAGCGGGATCGCGGAAGCGGACCTCGCTCTTGGCCGGGTGGACGTTGACGTCGACGAGGCGCGGCTCGCAGGCGACATCGAGGAACAGCACCGGATGCCGGTCGGAGGGCACGACATCGGCATAGGCGCCGCGCACGGCCGAGAGCAGCAGCTTGTCCCGCACCGGCCGGCCGTTCACCGCCAGATGCACCCCGGCGGAGGTGCCGCGATGGAAGGTCGGCAGGCCGGCAAAGCCCGTGACGCGGAAGCCCTCGCGCGCCACGTCTAGCGGCAGCGCGTTCTCGGGGAAATCGCGCCCAAGGCCGCGCGCCAGCCGGCGCAGCATGCCATCCTCACCATGCGCCTCCGCCGGCCAGTCGAACCCGGTGACGTGATCGCCATCGAGCGCGAAGCGGATCGTGGGATGGGTGATGGCGAGCCGACGCAGCATCTCGGAGACGGCCTGCGCCTCGGCGCGATCGCTCTTCAGGAATTTGAGCCGCGCCGGAGTGAAGGCGAAAAGATCGCTGACCTCGATGCGCGTCCCGGCCGCGGCAGCGACCGGCCGTACCACCCCCTTCTCACCAGCCTCGACGACGAGTCCATGGCCATGGGCGGAATCATGCCGGCGGGTCGCGATCGAAAGCCGCGCAACCGAACCGATCGAGGGCAAGGCCTCGCCGCGAAAACCCAGCGACTTGATCGCGAAAAGGTCGCCGTCGGGCAGCTTGGAGGTGGCGTGGCGCTCGACCGACAGCGCCAGATCCTCAGGCGACATGCCGGAGCCGTCATCGACGACGCGGATCAATTCGCGGCCGCCGGCTGCGATCGTGACCGAAATCGTGCGCGCGCCGGCGTCGATCGCGTTTTCGACCAGCTCCTTCACGGCAGCGGCCGGCCGCTCGATCACCTCGCCGGCGGCGATGCGGTCGACGAGAACGGGATCGAGGCGGCGAACGGTCATGACGCTCCATTAGTCATTCCGGGGCGGCTCGCAGAGCCGAACCCGGAACCCACGACCGGACGAACCGGCCGTCAGCGGTCCCCGATCCCCCCGTCAGGGGCTCCGGGTTTTTCGCCAAGTCTATCCTTGGGCCGACCGAAGGTCGGACCCCAGGGCGAAGGCCCGGACCGACAGGGCGACTCAGCTGCGCGCTTCGGCAAGATAGCGCTTGGCGAGGAGTTTCGCTTCCTCGACCGCCGGCTGGTCGAACGGGTCCACTCCCATGGCATAGCCGGTCAGGACCGTCTCCAGCATGAAGTGCATCAGCACTTCGCCATGGATGGTTTCGTCGATCTCATCGACATGGAAGCGGCGCACCGAGCAGCCATTCCTGGCGAAGGTGTCGATCATCGCGACGCCCTGAGCGGCGACCAGGTCGCCGATCGTCTTGCCGGCGAAATCGTCCTGGCCGATCTTGCCGGCGAGTTCGGCATCGATCCTGGGCCCCTTGCCCTTGGCGCCCACCGTCAGCACCGTGAAGAACTTGTCCTTCGGGCCGGCGAGATAGAGCTGCTGCTGCGAATGCTGATCGACCGGGCCGAGCGCACCGACAGGCTGCGTGCCCTGCCCGTCCTTGCCCAGGCTCTCGGCCCAGAGCTGCATCCACCAGCGCGTCAGCAGCGCGAATTTATCGGCATAGGGCATCAGAACCGCGATATTCTTGCCTGAGCGCATCGCGGCGAGATGCAGCGCGGCACCGACCGCGGCAGGCGTCTCGCGCACACTCTTGCCCGCCAGGACCGGCGCCACGGCCTTGGCCGCGCCGGCGCGCAGAGCCTCGACGTCGAGACCGAGCGCGGCGGCCGGCAACAGGCCGCAATTGGTCAGCACAGAATAGCGCCCGCCGACCCCGGTGTGGTGCTCGAGGAAGGGCACGCCGAAGGGCTCCAGCAGCGCGCGCAGCGGATGCAGCTTGCCGGGGATCGCTGGCTCGGACAGGCCCTGGAAACGCTCGCCGATCTGCGCATCGCTGAAGCCTGCGGCGCGCAGGGCGCTGATCACCGTGATGCTCTGCAGCAGGGTCTCGCCGGTGCCGCCCGATTTCGAGATAGCGACGAATTTCGTCGTCTCGAACGGCAGCTTGGCGAGCAGCTCCGAATAGGTCTCGGGGTCGAGATTGTCGATGAAGTGGACGCGTGGCTCAGGCGCGAAGCGCGACAGGCCGGAGATGCCGTAGTCGGCGAGCTGCGCCAGCGTCTGGCCGCCGAGGCTGGAGCCGCCGGTGCCGAGCACGAGAATGTCGGTCGCGCCTGCCTTGAGGCGCTTGGCCGCGGCATGGACCGGCGGCAGATCGGCCGTGTCGGCGGGCAGGCCGAGCAGCGGCAGCGAATGATCCCGCGCCTGGCCCTGCAGCCGCGCTAAGGCGGGAGCAAGATCGGCCAGTGCCTGCTCGAAAGCGGCATCGGGAATGCCCCCCTTGCCGACACCGGATTCGAGCGCGAGATCGAAGCTTTGCTGCAGCATGGTGATGAGGTCCGTCGCGGTGCCTAAGGGAAAGGACGAGAGGGTTCAGACGAGGCCGACCGGCCGGCCGACAGCCTGCACCAGCAAGCGCGGATCGCCGAACAGACGCTTGGCCACACGGCCGATATCGGCGAGCGTGACCTCGGCAAAGAGCCGGTTGCGCTCGCTCAGGAACTCCGGCTCGAAGCCGTTGACGGCGAGGCTGAGCAGTTCGGCGGCGATCTTGGGCGAGGTGTCGAAGCGCAGCGGATAGGAGCCGATGATGTAGCGCTTGGCCTCCTCGACCTCATGCTCGCTGGGCCCCTCATCTGCGAGCTTGGCCATCTCCTCGCGGATGACGGCAAGCGATTCCGCCGCGCGGTCGTTGCGCGTCGCGGTGCCGCCGACGAGCATGGCGCTCTCGCGCAGGGGCAGCAGGCTGGAGGAGACGCCATAGGCGAGGCCGCGCTTCTCGCGCACCTCGAGAAAGAGGCGGGAGGTGAAGGCCGAGCCGCCGAGGATATGGTTCAGCACGCTGCCCGCGATGAAATCGGGATCGTTGCGCATCAATCCCGGGCCGACGAAGCGCAGCACCGTCTGAGGCACGTCGAGATCGATGACATGGGTCTGGCCCAGCCCCTGGATCGGCAGCGGCGTGCCCGGCAAAGCGCGCGGCTTGCCCTCGGGCAAGGCGCCGAAGATCTGGTCGAGACGCTGCGCCAGCTCGTCGGCGGTGATGTCACCGACCACGACGATCTTGAGTCCGCCGCGGCTGAGCAGATCGCCGGTGAGCGCCTTGAGCCCCGCGGCCTGCAGTTTCGAGACGCTGTCGATATCGCCCTTCTCGGGCCGGCCATAGGGGTGGCCGGGATAGGCCGCCGCATAGAGCGCATTGCGGCAGAGCGTCTCGGGATTCTGTGCCTGGCGCTGCAGCCCGGCGACGATCTGCGACTTCACCCGCGTGACCGCGTCCGCATCGAAGCGCGGCGCGTTGAGGGCCAGCGCCAGCAATTCGAAAGCGGTATCGCGATGGCGCGACAGGGTCTGGAGCTGGCCGTGGAAATCGTCGCGGCGCGCATCGAAGCCGAGGCTGATGGCATGATCGGCCATCTTGCCCTGGAAGGCCTCGGCATCGAGATCGCCAGCGCCTTCGTCGAGCAGGCCGGAGATCGTATAAGCGCTGCCGCCCGCGTTCTCGGGGTCCCGGGTCGCGCCCCCGTCGAAGGCGAAGTCGATCGCGATCAGGGGCAGGCTATGCTCCTCGACCAGCCAGGCCTCGACGCCGGCGGCGGAGCGAACCTTCTGCACCGCCACGGAGGGGCCAGTGATCGCGGAAAGGGCAACGGGGATGGGCGCGTTCATGTCGCTTCCTGAAAGCGGGGCGTGACACCTCCGCCCGGTTGAAAGGAGGGCAGGCGGTCAGGCGACCGGTAGCAAAAGGCCGGTGACCGAGCGGTCGGGCCGGAGATAACGGCGCGCTGCCTCGACGACCGCCTCGCGCGGAACCGCCTCGATGCGCTCAGGCCAGGTCAGCACATCCTCGACGGTCTCGCCGACGGCAAGCGAGGCCCCGAAGATGCGGGCGAGCGAAGACTGGCTGTCGCGGGCGAAGATCGTCTCGGCAACAAGCCGGGTGCGGGCGCGCGTCAGCTCGACCTCGCTGGGCCCCTCCGCCAGGAAGGTCGCAAGTGCGGCATCGAGGCCAGCTTCGAGTACCGCCATCTCCACGCCCGGGCGCGGGCTGACCGAGAGCTGGAAAGCCGAGCGATCGACCATCGAGCCCATGAAATAGGCGCTGGCGCCGGCGGCGAGCTCCTGCTCGACGCAAAGGCTGCGATAAAGTCGCGATGTGGTCCCCCCACCCAGGATCTCCGCAGCGATCTCCAGTGCGAAGACCTCGGTCCGATCGCCGCTGAGATAGGTCGGCGTCAACCAGCCCCGGCGCAGCGAAGGCTGGTGCACGCGCGGATCGCTCAGCGTGACGCGCCGCGCCGCACGCGGATCGGGTTCGGCCGGGCGCTTGCGGGAGGGCGCCTCGCCGCGTGCGGCGATCTGGCCATAGGTCGCCTCGGCGAGCTCGCGCACCTCCTTCGCCTCGACATCGCCGGCAACGACCAGGATCGCATTCTCGGGCGTGTAGAAGCGCTGGTAATAGGCGAAGGCGTCGTCGCGGTTCAGCTCCTCGATCTCGTGCTCCCAGCCGATGATCGGCGTGCCATAGGGGTGATGCACGAACAGCGCCGCGGAGAACTCCTCGCTGAGCTGGGCCGCCGGATCGGAATCGACGCGCATGCGGCGCTCTTCGAGAACGACGTCGCGCTCGGGCCCCACGACGCTCTCGTCGAAGGCGAGCCCGGTCATCCGGTCGGCCTCGTAATCCATCATGGCGCGCAAATGCTGCTTCGGCACGCGCTGGAAATAGGCGGTGTAGTCGTAGGAGGTGAAGGCGTTCTCCTGCCCGCCGAAACCGGCGACGATCTTGGAGAATTCGCCGGCCGGCCAGCGCGCCGTGCCCTTGAACATCAGATGTTCGAGGAAATGGGCAATGCCGGACTTGCCCGCCGGATCATCGGCCGAGCCGTTGCGGTACCAGACCATATGGGTGACGACCGGGGCGCGATGGTCGGGCACCACCACGACCTCCAGTCCGTTGCCGAGCCGAAACGACTCGACAGGCGCGCTCATGCGGGTCGGCGGGATATGGATCGTCATCGCGGGACCGTGGGTTGGCGGCGGGGCATCCACCCCATATAAGCCGCCATCCCCCGGAGAACCAGACGCGACGCCCGTCTCAGTTGAGCGCGGGCAGGGTCGGCATGGGCGTACCCTGAACGAATTCTTTCTGCCCCACGGCCTGCGTGTCCTCGCGCGGGCCATTCCGGCCAGGTCCGACCGGCGCCGTCCCGGCCGGGCGACGATAGCCGACCGGCGGCTCGTAGAGATATTTCCGCTCCGGCTCGCTGCCATAGGTCAGGCTCGCCAGATCCTCGGCATTCTTGCTCGCGGCAATGTCGCGGCCGGTCCGGATCGGGGCGATGTTTTCCTCATAGGTCTTCGACTGCTGCGGCTGGAACGGCCGGCTGTTGCGGCCGGCGACACGGCCCTTCTGCAGCTCTTCCTGGCTCAGCAGCGGGCGCTGATTGTCCTTGTACTTCTCGCGTTCAGTCGCGGGCACCAGCGCGCGCGCATCCTCGGCGCGACGCTTTGCGATGTCGGGATCGTTCGGCCAGGCGGCATTGCGCGTGCTCGCCGGGTCCTGCGGCCGCGGCAGGGTCGAACCGGGAGGCACCACGAGCGGCGGCCGCTGCCGGTATTCGATGTCGTTATTGCCCTTGCCGCCGATGACGCCCTCCATCAGATTCTTGAAGAGCATGCCTTCCTGCGCGAAGGCGGGCGAGGCCGCAAGCAGCAGCCCACCGGCCAGGAGCCAATGCGTCACGCGGATGCGGTGAGCCATCTCAAACCTCCCTCGGGATTTTTTCATCCCTACTTCAACCTCAGGCGCGCGGCAAAACGATGGCGAAGCGCCCATCATGCCGGCTTATCCGAGCTGGAACGGAAGGACTCATATAGCAGAGCGGCCACGCCGACAACGATCGCCGCATCGGCGATGTTGAAGATGTACCAGCTGAAGCTGCCGTGATGCAGGTGCACGAAGTCGACGACGGCGCCGTAGACCGCACGGTCGAGGCCGTTGCCCAGCGCTCCGCCGACGATCAGAGCCAGGCTGACGACGGTCAATCGCCGCGTCTCGCGCAACATCCAGCGCCCGAGCCAGATCGCGGCAACGAAGGAGATCACGACCAGGAGCCAGCGGCCGAGGTCGCCATCCTGCTGGAACAGGCCATAGGAGATGCCGCGATTCCAGGCGAGCACGATCTCCATGAAGGGCGCGACCTCGAAAGGGCCGGTCTCGGCCAGCCGAACCCCGAAGAGCAGCCAGAGCTTGAGCGCCTGATCGAGCCCGAAGACCAGAGCGACGATGAAGATGCCGAGGCGGCGCGCCGGCATCATCGCGCGCGCTGCCCAAGCTCGCGCAAGGCCTTGGCGTCGCGCGGCGTCACCTCCGGATAGGCCGGATCGGCCAGGGCGGGATCGAAATACTTCCAGGAGCGGGCGCATTTGACGCCCGGCGCCCGCGCGGAGACGACCGCGACGCCCGGCACGTCGGGCAGGCGGAAGGCGTCTTCGGGGCCCTCGCCCGCGCTGATCGCGATGCCCGAGGTGATGCTGATCTCGGCGAGATCGACGCCCGAGAGCGCAGCCCTCAGATCGGGGTCGTCGATATAGACCTGGGGCGCGGCCTCCAGCGAGGAGCCGATGCGCTTGCCCGCCCGCTCCAGCTCCAGCGCGCCGGTGACGACGCGGCGGACGCGGCGGATCTTGCTCCAGCGCTCGGCGAGCTCGGGATCGAGCCAGCCTTCGGGCGCTTGCGCGAAGAGTTCGAGATGCACCGAGCCGTCCATCGCCTTCTGCTCGGGATAGCGCTCCAGCCAGGCTTCTTCCGTGGTGAAGACCAGGATCGGCGCGAGCCAGGTGGCCAGGCAACGGAAGAGATGGTCGACGACCGTCAATGCGCTCTTGCGGACATGGCTCGACAAGGGATCGCAATACAGCGCGTCCTTGCGGATGTCGAAATAGAAGGCCGAAAGCTCGGTGTTCATGAACTGCGAGAGCAGGTTCACCACCTTCTTGTAGTCGTAGGTGCGATAGGCCTCCTCGACCTGCGGCCCGAGCTCGGCGAGCCGATGCAGCATCAACCGCTCCAGCTCCGGCATAGTCTGCGGCTCGTTGACCCGGATATCCTCGCTGAAATGGGCGAGCGTGCCGAGCATCCAGCGCGTGGTGTTGCGCAGCTTGCGATAGGTCTCGACGAAGGTCTTGAGGATCTCCTTGCCGATGCGCAGATCGTCGGAATAATCGGCCGCAGCGACCCAGAGGCGCAGGATGTCGGCGCCCGAATCCTTGATGATGTCCTGCGGGGCGGTGACGTTGCCCTTCGACTTCGACATCTTCTCGCCCTTCTCGTCGAGACAGAAGCCGTGGGTCAGGACGATGTCGAAGGGCGCCCGGCCGCGCGTGCCGCAGCTTTCGAGCAGGCTCGAATGGAACCAGCCGCGATGCTGGTCAGAGCCTTCGAGATACATCACCCGGTCATTGCCGCCATCGCCGCGCCGGCGGGCGCGCAGATCCGGCCGCTTCTCCAGTGTGAAGGCGTGCGTCGAGCCTGAATCGAACCAGACGTCGAGCACGTCGGTGACGCGCTCGTAAGCAGCCGGGTCGTAGCCGAAGGGCTTCAGGAAGCGTGCGCCATCCAGGTCGGTAAACCAGGCGTCGGCGCCTTCCAGCTCGAAGGCATCGGCGATCGCGGCATTGACCTTGGCATCGACCAGGATCGCGCCGGTCTCCTTCTCGACGAAGACGGTGATCGGCACGCCCCAGGCACGCTGGCGCGAGACCACCCAGTCGGGGCGGTTGGCGATCATCCCGTTGATGCGGTTCTCGCCGGCGGCGGGCACCCATTGCGTGTCCTTGATCGCGCCGAGCGCAACCTCACGCAGGGTGCGGTTGCCGAGCGCCTCGACCGCCTTGTCCATGGCGATGAACCATTGCGGCGTGTTGCGGAAGATGACCGGCTTCTTCGAGCGCCAGCTATGCGGATACTGGTGCTTCAGCCGGCCACGCGCGACGAGATGGCCGCTCGCGGCAAGGGCCTTGATCACGGCTTCGTTGGCGTCGCCCTTCTCGCCCTTGTCGGTGATGACCTGCTTGCCCTCGAAGCCCGGCGCATCCTTGGTGAAGCGGCCATCGGCATCGACGGTGTAGGGAATTAGCGTTTCGATGCCGCGCTCGGCCAGCATCCGGCCATTGGCCATCCAGACGTCGAAGTCCTCGCGACCATGGCCGGGCGCGGTGTGGACGAAGCCCGTGCCGGCATCGTCGGTGACATGGTCGCCGTCGAGCAGCGGCACGTCGAAATCATAGCCCTGACCGCGCAGCGGATGAGCGCAGGTCAGGCCGGCAAGCTCATGGGCCGATACATCCGAAACCAGCTCGAAAGCGTCCACCTTCGCCGCCTTGAAGACGCCTTCCGCGAGGTTCTTGGCGAGGACGTAGGTCGCGCCGACCTTGGCCCAGTTGCCTTCCGGCGCTGCGGTGATGCGGTAGAGCCCATAGGCGATCTTGTTGTGGAAGGAGATCGCGCGGTTGCCGGGGATGGTCCAGGGCGTGGTCGTCCAGATCAGGATCGAGGCATCGGCGAGACTGCCGGCGGGTGCGACGACGGGGAACGCCACGAACACCGTGTCGCTGACATGCTCCTCATACTCGACCTCGGCCTCGGCCAGCGCGGTCTTCTCGACCACGGACCACATCACCGGCTTGGAGCCGCGATAGAGCTGGCCGGTCTCGGCGAACTTCATGATCTCGCGGGCGATCTGCGCCTCGGCGGGATAGGCCATGGTGAGATAAGGATCGGCCCAATCGCCCTCGACGCCCAGGCGCTTGAACTCCTCGCGCTGGATATCGACCCATTTCTCGGCGAAGGCGCGGCATTCCTTGCGGAATTCGACGACCGGCACATCATCCTTGTTGAGGCCCTTGGCGCGGTACTGCTCCTCGATCTTCCATTCGATCGGCAGGCCGTGGCAGTCCCAACCCGGCACGTAGTTCGAATCGAAGCCGAGCATCTGCTGCGAGCGCGCGACGAGATCCTTCAGCACCTTGTTGAGCACGTGGCCGATATGGATGTTGCCATTGGCGTAGGGCGGGCCGTCATGCAGCACGAAGCGGTCGCGCCCCTTCGCGGTGGCGCGCAGCTTCTTGTAAAGGTCGATCCTGGCCCAGCGGGAGAGCAATTCCGGCTCGCGCTGCGGCAACCCCGCGCGCATCGGGAACTCGGTCTGGGGCAGGAACAGCGTCTGGGAATAGTCGACGGTTTCGGTCTTGTCGGCGGCTTTGTCGGTCATCTCGGGTCCGGCTCGGGCAATGCGGACAAGCGGGCCATTCGAGGCTGGCGCGGCGCTGGTCCATCGTGAAACTGGGAAGCGATGGTCACCCGGCTTGCGCAAGCGCCCGCGCGTCAGCGCAGGGCGGCAGCCGGGCCCGTAATTCGCCGGAGGTCTATGAACGTGGCGCGATCAGCAAGCATCTGCGGCTTCTAGCAAACGCGGTCTACGGAAGGAAGGGCGGCGTTTTCGCCAAGATGTCGCGCGCCGCCACGCAATCGGCGTCCATCTGCACGATCAGCGCCGCGAGCGTGTCGAACTTCGCCTCGCCGCGCAGCCAGGAGACGAGCGCGACATCGACCTGCTTGTCATAGAGGTCGCCGGAGAAATCGAAGACGAAGGTCTCCAATCGCGGCGCGCCGTCATCGAAGGTCGGGCGGCTGCCGAAGCTGGCGACGCCGTCATGCCAGGCGTCGTCGATCTTCATCCTGACCGCATAGATGCCGTAGCGCAGCTTGCAATCGCGGGCGAGGTGCATGTTGGCCGTCGGATAGCCGAGATCGCGCCCGCGCTTGTCGCCGTGAGCGACAACGCCACGCACGAACCAGGGCCGGCCCAGGAAATCCGCCGCGCGGGTGACATCGCCGGCCTCGAGCGCGATGCGGATCAATGTCGAGGAGACCGGCTCGCCAGCCCAGGCATAGGGCGGTACGACCGCGACGGGCACGCCCCGCACGCCTGCGCGCGCCTGCAGCATCTCGGGCGAACCGGCGCGGCCCCGGCCGAAATGGAAGTCATAGCCGCAGACGAGCCCGGCCGCGCCCAGCTTGCCGAGCAGCAGGTCATCGACGAAGGCCTCGGCGCTGATCGCCGCGACGCCACGGTCGAACGGCAGGACGAAGGTCAATGGCAGGCCGGCCTGGCAAAGCAGCTCCAGCTTCACGGCCGGCGGCGTCAAACGAAACACCGGCTGGTCGGGGCGGAAGACGCTGCGCGGATGCGGTTCGAAGGTCAGTGCGGCGGCTTTCGCGCCATGCTCGGCCGCCATCGCGACCGCGACATGGGCAAGCTCGACATGGCCGCGATGGACACCATCGAAATTGCCGAGCGCCAGGACCGCGCCGCGCAAGGCATCGGGAACCGGTTTCTCGATGTCGAGAACGAAGGCGGCATGCGCTTGGGAAGGCTGCACGTCGGCAGGCGGCGCATCGGCGGGAAAGGTCATCGATCGCAAGCGTCCGGGCGCCCGAGGAGCCCGGGCCGGAGCAGTGTTTGGCCTCAAGGCCGCAGAGGCGTCAAGACCAAGAGCGAGACCGTCATTCCCGGGCGAAGCAAAGCGCAGGCCCGGGAACCTTGTTCAAGAAGGGGCTTTCCTGCTTGAGATGGCCGGGTCAAGCCCGACCATGACGCGAAAGCATGCTCAGACCTTAAAGCATGCTCAGACCTTCGACCGCGCAGGAGGCAGCGCGACCCAGGCCTCGCCCTCCAGCACGGCCTTGCCGTCGACCAGGCATTCGCAGAACAGCCGCGCCCGCCTGCGCTCGGCCACCAGCTCGACCACCTCGACGCGCGCAGTGACGACATCACCGATCTTGACAGGTGCGAGGAAGGTCAGCGTCTGCGAGAGATAGACCGCGCCCGGCCCGGGCAGGCGCGTGCCGAGCAGTGCCGAGACGAGGCTCGCGGTCAGCATGCCATGGGCGATGCGCTGGCCGAATTTGGTGCTGGCGGCATAGCGGTCACAGAGATGGATGGGATTCGCATCGCCCGAGAGATCGGCAAAAAGCGAGATGTCGCGCTCCATCACGGTGCGCATCAGGCTCTCGTTCTGCCCGATCGACAGATCCTCGAAGGCATGGACCTGATAAAGAGAGCTGGTCATCGTCCTGGTCGTCCCGGTGCTCCAGGCCAGCGCGTCGGCGCGACCCGGTCTTTATCTCGCATCTGCGAAAGCCTGTCACAGCCACCCGGTTTCGACCATTGAACTTTGGTGATCGCCGGCGATTGCTGCCGGCCGAACGGATAATGCCCTTAGGTCACTTCCGCATTGGATTAACCGCTTTGAAACGCCGCGGGCCTAAGAGAGTTGATCCATGGCAGCCCGTCAGAGACGGCACGCGGCCTGGGTATCGCCCCGCCCTGCGAATTTGATGCTTGGAGCACCATAATGGCTCTCGACCCCTCCATGCCGATCCTGGTGGTCGATGATTATCAGACCATGGTCCGAATCATCCGCAATCTCCTGAAGCAGCTTGGCTTCGAGAATGTCGATGATGCGTCCGACGGCTCCGCAGCGATCGCCAAGATGCGCGACAAGAAATACGGGCTGGTGATCTCGGACTGGAACATGGAGCCGATGACCGGCTTCGAATTGCTGCGCCGCGTGCGCGAGGAAGACGCGTTGTCGCAGACGCCGTTCATCATCGTGACCGCCGAATCCAAGACCGAAAACGTCATCGCCGCCAAGAAGGCCGGCGTGAACAACTACATCGTCAAGCCGTTCAACGCCCAGACGCTGAAGACCAAGATCGAATCGGTCTGCGCCGCCTGAGCGCGCGCCTCAGGGTGAGGGCCGCATGGCGGCGCCCTCTCACCACACTAGATGCGGCAATGCGAAGTCCGGCCGGTGGCTCTGCTCGGCGAACCAATCATGCCTGTGCTCCCAGGACGCCTCGAGCAGGTCCTGCGCATGGATCCCGGCCAGCACCATGACGCTCGTCGCGCCAAAGCCATTGGCTCCGGCGATGTCGGTGCGGATCGCATCGCCGATGCCGCAGATGCGCGATCGCTCGACCGGGGCGCCACGCTCGCGCTCCATGATCGCCACCGCCACCTCGTAGATCGGCTGGTGCGGTTTGCCGGCATAGATGACCTTGCCGCCGACCTCTTCATAGGCGAGCGCGATCGAGCCCGCGCAAGGCACGATGCGCCCTCCCCGATCGACCACCAGATCGGGATTGGCGCAGATCAGGGTGAGTTCGCGCCGGGCGAAATCGGCCAGCATGCCGGCATAGCTCCCGGCCGTCTCGGTCTCGTCATCGAACAGGCCGGTGCAGAGCACGTAATTCGCCTCCGCCGGCCCGACACGCGGAGCATCCAGCCCGGCGACCAGCGGCAGGTCGCGGTCGGGGCCGAGCATGAAGACAGGCTCGCCCGCGCGCTCCTGGATCAAGGCGCGGCAGACATCGCCGGAGGTCACGATCGCGTCCCAGGCGTCTTTGGGCACGTTGAAGCCCGCGAGCTGGCGCTCGATCTCGGCGCGCGGGCGCGGCGCGTTGGTGACGAGGACGACGAAGACGCCGCGCTGCCGGGCAGCAACCAGCGCCTCGACGGCATCGCGATGCGCCACGACGCCGTTATGGACCACGCCCCAGACATCGCAGAGGCAGAGATCGAAGCGGTCGGCGATCTCGGAAAAGCCGGTCAGGGCCGTGGTGGCTTTGCTCTTCGATGGCGGCAAATCTTGGTCACTCAAATCGCGGTCACTCCGGATGGCGTCGGCAGGTTCTATCGCCTGAAAAAAGATTCTACCGACCGAAGGAAAAGCATGATGCCGGAAAATGACAACCGCTTCTCGGCACCGAGCTCCCATGCATGCATCGATGAGACTTGCACCGATGAGGCACGCAGGCCCAAGGCCCATGCCGACGCTCAGGCGCTGGCGCGGCGCAGTACGGACCGGAACGACTGACGCTCGGGTTTGGCCTCGTCCTGCGCCGGGCTCGCCGCCGGCGGCGGATAGCCAAGGACCTCGGCGGTCGGGCGCGCCAGTGCGGCTTCGCTTTCGGCAGCGGGCGGCGCGACCTCCGGCTCGGCGAAGACCTCCGGCTTCACCGGGCGCGGCGGCGAGAAGATCAGGCCCTGCGCATAGGTGATGCCGAGCTCGATCATGTCGGCGACTGTCGGATTGTCGGCGATCTCGTCCGCGATCAGCGCGATCGAGGCCCGCGCCATCATCGACGCCAAATCACCAGCCGCGATGTCGAGCGAACCCTCGCCGGCCATCTCGGCCTGGAACAGCGTCGCGGGCGCCTTGACGAAGCGAATGCCGCGATCGAACAGAGCAATCGGGTCGAACCGCAGATCGGCGACCTGATCGAGCGCGAAACGCACGCCATTGGCCGACATCGCACCAAGCAATCCCAGGCTCGCCGGGTCGAGCGCGCGGAAGACGCGCTGCGGCATCTCCACCACGAGATGGCCATTGTGCTCGCGATATTTGTCGAGAATGCGCGACAGCGTCGCCAGCGCCTTGGACGAGCCCCAGGTCGCGTCGCTGAAATTGCAGGAGACGAAGAGCCCGCCCTGCTTCGTGCCGAGATGGCGCGCAATCGCCAGAGCGCGCGTCAGCACCAGCGCATCGAGCGTCGGACCGAAGCCGCGCTGCTCGACGATCGCCAGGAAATCCTCGGGCAGGAGCAGCGTGTTCTCATCGACCCGCAGGCGCACCAGCGCCTCATAGCCACGCGTGCGCCGCTGCGGCAATTGCACGATCGGCTGCAGATGCACCTCGACCTTGCCCTCGGACAAGGCCGTGCTGATCACGGCAGCGCGCTTGTCGGCGGCGCGACGTTGGGCGGCGCGCTCGGCCTCCTCGCGTTCGGCCGCGATCGCGTCGAGCCGCGCCTGGCGCGCGGCCTCCGGATCGATCACCGGAACCGGCGCCGGCTTGGCGGGCGGCGCCTGCCGCGCTTGCGCCACGGTCAATTGGGCATCGTGGTCGGCGAGCGTGGTCGCGACCTGATGGATGAGATCGCCGAGCAGACCGACCTCGGCTGTCAGTTCGTTGATCGCCGCGCGCGCCGGCGCCGCGTCGGCCTCGCGCATCGGCATCTGCTCGACGCGCTGCGACAGGTTATCCAGCCGAATGGCATTGGTGGCGAGCCTGACCTTGACCTCGCCAAGGCCGGCGAAGACCTGCTCGCGCTGCGCCAGCAGGCGCCGCTCATAGAGCCGGGCCGTACCGATCAACCCGCCGCCGCAGAGCAGCAGCCCCGCAGCCGCGCCCAATCCACCCGGCAGCAGCAAAGTCGTGATCGCGCCGGCCGAAACGCCTGTGACGGCTGCGGCGAGAGGGTGCAATGCATTCAGGCGGACAGGGGCCAAGGCAGCATTCGCGCGTTGGGTTGATCGGGACGAATCGGCGAATCACGGGTGTTCCGCAACCTTAACCATAGGTCGGACGGCTTGCGAGCGCCGGGTGGAGGCTTTGCGGCCGTAAACGCGGGAAAAACAGTGGATCGCGCCACCAGGACAGATCAGGGGCGCTTGATCAGGTCCAGGATCGTCGGTCCCAGATCGCTCATGATCCGTTCTATGACCGGAGGGCTGAAACCCCGGCGCTCGAGGAAGAGGCGCGGATCGACGCGAAACAACGGAGACGCCTCGGCGAGACCGGACACCGCGGCTGCGAATCCAGCCTGGTCTCCGGCTCCCGCATAATGCAGCGCGCGCCCAAGCAGGCTCAGCGGCCCTTCATTGGCCAGGAGCCGGGCGGCATGGCTTTCGGCATGTTTGCTGGCGCCGGTCAGCCGCGCGCCCAGAAAGGCGAAGAAATCATACCAGGGCGGCCGGCCGCTGCTGAGCGAAACTGCACGTTCCAGCAGGGGCAGGCCTTCGGCCGGGCGGTTGAGCTGGACGAAACGCGCCCCGAGATCGGCCATGATGTCGGGATCGTAGGGGTTGCGCGTCAAGGCCTCGCGGCCGGCCGCCAGCGCCTCGTCGGGCTGCCCGCGCGCGAAGAGCACATCCATCATCGCCTGCTGGGCCCGGGCGCTGGACGGCGCCAGGCGAACTGCGTTCAGCGCCGCACTCAGCGCCCGGTCGAGCGGCGGGCCGGGCTGCAGATTCAGGCCGGCTGTGTATTCGTCCAGGGTCAGGAGGGCTAGCTGCGACCAGGCCGCGTGGAAGTTCGGATCCTTCTCGAGCACACCCTCCAGGCAGATGCGCGCCGCCAGATGGTCCTCGGCCTTCATCGTCAGGCGGAAATCGAGCGCCCGGAAGATACAGCGCATCGCCGGCGACATGATCGAGGACTGCCTGAAATCGGCATGGATGACGCCGAACGGCTCGGCCAGGCGGATCGCCAGGCGCCGGGCGATGTCCGGCAATTCGGGATCCTCTGCATTGAACCGGAACTTCCTGTTGCTGGAGCCGGTCCAGACGATGCGCCCATCCTTCACCGCGCGCAGTCTCGCCGCGCTCTCGGTGACATCGCCGAAACGCGTCGCGCTCAGCTCAAAGACGTAGTCGGCATCGACCGTCGTCGCACGTGGGTCGAGCGGGGCCTTCACGGTGACGAGATCGTCGAAACCGGCGATCGCGTCGGCCAGAAGCGTCACGAACCGGCGCGCGATCTCGTTCGCCATGGGGTCGGGCGGCAACTCGCCGATCACGATCGCCAGGACGGGCAGATGCGCTGCAGCGGTGGACGTCGTCGGCTTCACCGCCCGCTCGACCGGAACACTCTGCTGCAAAACGCTTTGCTGCAAGACACTTGGCTGCAAGGATCGCGAGCCGGGCACCGGGGGTTCATCGTCCCGGATACGATACCACGAGGCCAGCGACGCCAATCCGAGCAGGAGCGCCAGGCCGGCCCCCAGCAGCCAGCGGCGCGATACGGCGGCATCGGGACGCCGGGGCGCCTCCTCCGGCGCCACGACATCGCCCGCAGTCGCCGTCGCGGGCTCGGCTTCGGCCATAGCGCGCTCATCGACCTCGAATGCCGGCACATAGGCGCCGACCGGGATCGTGATGCGGACCGGGTCGTCGACACCCTCGCCGAGATAATATTGCCCGAGCGCCTTGCGCAGGCGGCCCGCCTCGACGCGGACGATCGGGTCCGATTGCGGATCGAAATCGGGCGGGCGGCCGAAGGCCTCCACCGCCACGGTGTATCCCTTCAGCTCGGCGCTGCGCCCATCGAGCGCGCGATCGACGATGAAGCTCAGAAAGGCGGAAAGCTGAGGCGCACCGCGGAACAGGTCCGAAGCCAGGACGCGATCGAGCCCCGCGCGAATCAGTGCGGCTCTCTGCTCGTCCAGCCTGACGCCGGATTGACCGCTTGAGACCATTGGGGTCTGGCCCAGTTTGTCGCCCCCCTTGTTCAGGTTAGCTCAAAGCCGACGTAACGTCATCTGACACGGAATGACGGGGCGACTCTCGTGGCGCGCAGGGATGCCCCGACGCGACGGCGATTTACACCCCGGATCGTACTGTTAGGTTGAGAGACGCTTAACCCCACGAGGACGCCTTGATGACATCCGCCACGCAGCCGCTGGGCACGCCGAACAATCTCGAAGCCTTCTGGATGCCGTTCACGGCCAACCGCTCGTTCAAGCAAAATCCACGCATGATCGCGCGCGCCGAGGGGATGTTTTATTACACGCCGGAAGGAAAGCCGGTAATGGATGGAACGGCAGGCCTGTGGTGCTGCAATGCCGGCCACGCCCGCAAGCCGATCATCCAGGCTATCCAGGCCCAGGCCGAGGAGCTCGATTACGCACCTTCCTTTCAGTTCGGCCACCCCAAGGTCTTTGCGGCGGCCGCCCGCATCGCCTCCCTGGCGCCGGGTGATCTCGACCATGTCTTTTTCGCCGGCTCCGGTTCGGAAGCCGCGGACACCGCGCTGAAGATCGCGCTCGCCTATTGGAACGTCACCGGAAAGGGCTCGAAGACCCGACTGATCGGCCGCGAGCGCGGCTATCACGGCGTCGGCTTCGGCGGCATTTCGGTCGGCGGCATGGTCAACAACCGCAAATTCTTCGGCAGCCTGCTCGCCGGCACGGACCATTTGCCGCATACCTATGATCGCGAGAAGCAGGCCTTCAGCAAGGGCGAGCCGGATTACGGCGCGCATTTCGCCGATGATCTCGATCGCATCGTCGCACTGCATGACGGCTCGACCATCGCCGCCGTGATCGTCGAGCCGATGGCCGGATCGACCGGCGGGCTGCCGGCCCCGAAGGGCTATCTCAAGCGCTTGCGCGAACTCTGCGACAAGCACGGCATCCTCTTGATCTTCGACGAAGTCATCACCGGCTTCGGCCGCCTCGGCTATGCCTTCGCCGCCGAGCGCTACGGCGTCATTCCCGACATGATCACCTTCGCCAAGGGCGTGACCTCGGGCACCGTGCCGATGGGTGGCGTGATCGTGCGCAAGCACATCTACGACGCCTTCATGAACGGCCCCGACAATGCCATCGAGCTGTTCCACGGCTACACCTATTCCGGCCATCCGCTGGCGGCCGCCGCCTGCCTGGCGACGCTCGACGTCTATCGCGAGGAGGGACTGTTCGAGCGTGCCCGCGAGATGGAGCCAGCCTGGGCCGACGCCATCATGAGCCTGAAGGGCGAACCCAATGTCGTCGACATCCGCACCGTCGGCATGGTCGGCGCCATCGATCTTGCGCCGCGGGCCGACGGCGTCGGCAAGCGCGCCTTCGAGGCGATGGACCGCCTCTTCCGCGAGGAAGGGCTGATGGTGCGCACCGCGGCCGACACGATCGCCTTCTCGCCGCCGCTGATCATCACCGAAAGCCAGGTCGGGGAGCTGGTCGACAAGCTGCGCCGGGGGATCCGGGCAGTGGCAGCCTGAGCGCTTTCCGTTTCCCCATCAGGATCGGGCTTGCCCGATCCCTGGCAAAATTCATGTCCCTGTCGGACACATCCGGCAGGGGTGGGAGAAGCCGCCGAACACAGCGAAGCAAATGAGAAAAGGGTCGCTCGCGCGACCCTTTTCTTTTTCTGTCGAGAGTCTTCGCTGATCCGAAGGGAGGAGGCTCAGGCCGCCTTCTTCGCCGTGCCGTAATAGCTCTCGCCCATCTTGGCCATGCGCTTGAGCTGCTTGTTCGGCTTGAAGCGCTCGCCATGCTTCTTCGCCAGGGCCTCGCAGAGCTTCACGAAGGCGGCCGCGCCCATATTGTCGATATAGCTCAGTGTCCCGCCCGAATAGGGCGCAAAGCCGAAGCCGATGATCGAGCCGACATCGGCCTCGCGCGGATCGGTGACGACCCCCTCCTCATAGGTGCGTGCCGCCTCCAGGGCCTGCGTCACCAGGAGGCGGTGCTTGAGCTCCTGCATGTCGATGCTCTCGGGGTCGAGACGCGTCGCAACCAGATCCGCCAGCCCCGGCCAGAGCCGCTTCGGCCCGGCTTCGGGATAATCGTAGAAGCCTTTCTTGTTCTTGCGGCCGAGCCGGCCATGCGTCTCGACCATCTCGGTCAGCAGCTTCTCCTGCGCCGGATCGACCGCGCCCTCGCCAAGCTGCGCCTTGGTCGCCTTCAGCACCTTGTAGGCGAGATCGACAGCGACCTCGTCATTCAGAGAGAGCGGGCCGACCGGCATGCCGGCCTGCTTGCCCGCCTGCTCGATCATCGCCGGCGGCACGCCTTCCATCAGCATCAAATGGCCCTCGCGGATGTAGTTGCCGACGCAGCGATTGGCGTAGAAGCCGCGCGTGTCGTTGACCACGATCGGCGTCTTCTTGATGGCGCGGACGAAGTCGAGCGCCATGGCGAGCGCCTTCTTGCCGGTCTTCCTGGCCATGATGATCTCGACCAGCAGCATCTTCTCGACCGGCGAGAAGAAGTGGATACCGATGAAATTCTTCGGCCGCCCACTGTGCTCGGCCAGCCCCGTGATCGGCAGGGTCGAGGTGTTGGAGCCGAAGATCGCCTTGGGGCCGATCACGGCCTCGACCTTGGCGATGACCTCGGCCTTGACCTTGGGATCCTCGAATACGGCCTCGACGACCAGATCGCAGCCCTTGAGCGCGGCATAGTCGGCGGTGGCGTGGATGCGCCCGAGCAGCGCGTCGCGGTCGGCCGTCTTGGCGCGGCCCTTCATGATCTGGTCGGAGACCAGCTTGTGCGAATAGGCCTTGCCCTTGTCGGCCGCCTCCTGGTCGCGGTCGACCAGCACGACCTCCAGCCCGGCCTGCGCCGTGACATAGGCGATGCCGGCGCCCATGAAGCCGGCGCCGACGACGCCGACCTTCTTGAGCCTGCTCGGCGGCACGTCGGCGGGGCGGCGCGCGCCCTTGTTCAGCTCCTGCATCGAGACGAAGAGCGAGCGGATCATCGAGGCCGCCTCCTTCGTCCGCAGGATTTTCGCGAAGTAGCGGCTCTCGACCTTCAAAGCGAGATCGATCGGCAGCTGCAGCCCTTCATAGACCGCCGAGAGGATGGCGCGGGCCGCCGGGTAATTGTCGTTGGTCTCGCGGCGATAGATCGCATTGGCTGGCGGCCAGATCTGCATGCCGGCCGGCGAATAGACCTTGTTGGAGGGCAGCTTGAATTTCGGATCGTCCCAGGGGGCCTTGGCCTGCGGATTGGCCTTGAGCCACTCCTTCGCGTTGGCGACGAGCTGGTCGCGCGGCACGACGGCGTGGACGAGGCCGGTATTGCGCGCGGGCAAGGCTTTGATCTGCTCGCCCTTGAACATCATCTGCAGCGCGTCCCCGGTCTGCATCAGGCGCGAGACGCGCTGCGTGCCGCCAGCGCCGGGGAAAAGCCCGACCTTGATCTCGGGCAGGCCGACGCGGGTCGAGGCGTCGTCCGAGACGACGCGATACTGGCAGGCGAGCGACAGCTCGAAGGCGCCGCCCAGGCAGATTCCATGGATTGCCGCCGCGAAGGGTTTCCCGCAGGTCTCGAGCTTGCGGTAGAGCAGAGAGAGCTTGCGGCTCTCGTCGAAGAAGCTCTGCATCGCGACCTGCTCGCCCTTCTCCTTCGCCAGCTTGACGAAGAGATCGCGCAGGCCCTGCAGCATGGTCAGGTCGGCGCCGCCGGAGAAGCTTTCCTTGCCGGAGGTGATGACACAGCCCTTGATCGCCTCATCGCCCGCGACCTTGTCGATGATCTGGTCGAGCTCGCCCATCAATTCGGGCGTGATGACGTTCATCGAGCGGCCGGGCATGTCCCAGGCCGCGGTGGCGATGCCGTCGGAATCGGTTTCGAAGCGGAAATTGGTGAGGTTCATGGTTTCTCTCCCCTTCGCCGATCAGACGCGTTCGATGATGGTTGCGACGCCCATGCCGGCCGCCACGCACAAGGTCACCAGCGCGGTGTTCTTGTCGGTGCGCTCCAGCTCGTCGAGCACAGTGCCGAGGATCATCGCGCCGGTGGCGCCGAGCGGGTGCCCCATCGCGATCGCGCCGCCATTGACGTTGAGGACTGCGTCATCGATGTCGAAGGCCTGCTGATAGCGCAGCACCACGGAGGAAAAGGCCTCGTTCAGCTCGAACAGGTCGATGTCCTTGATCGTCATGCCGGCCTTGCGCAGCACGAGCTCGGTGACATCGACCGGACCCGTCAGCATCAGGGCGAGGTCGGAGCCGATAGTGGCAAAGGCCTTGATGCGGGCGCGGGGCTTCAGGCCCGCCGCCTTGCCGCCCTTCTTCGAGCCGACCAGCACAGCTGCCGCGCCATCGACGATGCCCGAGGAGTTGCCGGCATGGTGGACGTGGTTGACGAATTCGACATCGGGATGCGCCGCGGTCGCGACCGCATCGAACCCGCCCATCTCGCCCATCTGGACGAAGGAGGCTTTCAAGCCAGCCAGCGTCTGCATGTCGGTGTTGGGGCGGATGGTCTCGTCGCGATCGAGCAGGATCAGGCCGTTGACGTCCTTGACCGGGATCACCGAATTCTTGAAACGCCCGGCCTCCCAGGCAGCGGCGGCGCGCTTGTGCGAGCGCACCGCAAAGGCATCGACATCATCGCGCGAGAAGCCGTATTTCGTCGCGATCAGATCGGCCGAGACGCCCTGCGGCATGAAATAGGTGTCGATCGCGACGCTGGGATCGACCGCGATGCCGAAGCCGGAGGCGCCCATGCCGACGCGCGACATGCTCTCGACGCCGCCACCGATCGCCATCTCCTTCTGGCCCGACATCACCTGCGCGGCGGCGAGGTTCACCGCATCCAGCCCGGAGGCGCAGAAGCGGTTGATCTGCACGCCCGGCACTTCCTTGCCGTAGCCCGCCTTGAGCGCGACGGTGCGCGCGATGTCGGCGCCGGCCTCGCCGACGGGATCGACGCAGCCGAAGACGACGTCCTCGACCAGCCTGGTGTCGAGGTTGTTGCGCTGCTTGATCGCGCGCAGCGTCTGCGTGCCGAGCTCGATCGCGGTGACCTCGTGCAGCGAGCCGTCGGCCTTGCCCTTGCCGCGCGGCGTGCGGACGTGGTCGTAGATGAATGCATCAGCCATCAAGGGCCTCCCGGGTTCTTGTTGTTCGGGCAGTCGGCAATAGGCAGTAGGCAGTCGGGTTTCAGTGGGTCCGACTGTCTACCGCCGACTGCCTATTGCCCTTCAAAACTGCTCGGCGCTCAGCGCCATCGTCGAATCGGCGCCGGCGGTGATCCGGGCCAGATGCGCCGCCGTCTCCGGCAGGCTGCGTTCCATGAAGAAGCGCGCCGTCACCAGCTTGGTGTTCATGCGCTCGGTCGCGCCATTGGCGCCTGCCTTGAGCTTGTCCTGCGCGACCTTGGCCATCTTCGCCCACATATAGCCGAGCGAGACGAGGCCGAGCAGATGCATATAGTCGGTCGCGCCGGCACCGGCATTGTCGGGCTTGGCGAGGGCGTTGTTCATGAACCACATCGTCGCCTGCTGGAGATGGCCGAGCGAGAGCTGGAGCGGCCCGAGCAGAGGCTTCAGCCCTTCATCCTCGGCATTGTCCTTCAGGAAGCCTGCGACCTCATTGAAGAAGGCCATGATGGCGCGGCCGCCATCGCGGCCGAGCTTGCGGCCGACGAGATCCATCGCCTGCACACCATTGGCGCCCTCATAGATCATGGCGATGCGGGCATCGCGGACGAATTGCTCGACGCCCGTCTCGGCGATGTAGCCATGACCGCCGAACATCTGCTGCGCCTTAACCGCATTGTCGAAGCCGATATCGGTCAGCACGCCCTTGAGCACCGGCGTCATCAGGCCGAGCTGGTCATCGGCCGCCTGGCGCTCGGCGGCATCGCTGGAGCGATGGGAGATATCGGACTTGATCGCGTTCCAGATCACGAAGGCGCGGGCGGCTTCGTTGAAGGCCTTGATCGACATCAGGGTGCGGCGCACATCGGGATGCACGATGATCGGATCGGCAGCCTTGTCGGGGCTCGTCGCGCCGGTCAGCGCGCGACCCTGGATGCGGTCCCGGGCGTAGACGACGGCGTTCTGATAGGCGACCTCCGACTGCGCCAGCCCCTGGATCGCGACGCCGAGGCGCGCCTCGTTCATCATCACGAACATGGCATTGAGGCCCTTGTTCTCGGTGCCGATGAGCCAGCCCTTCGCCCCGTCATAGTTCATGACGCAGGTCGAATTGCCGTGAATGCCCATCTTGTGCTCGATCGAGCCGCAGGAGACGCGGTTGTTCTCGCCGACGGAGCCATCCTCGCCGATCGTGTTACGCGGCACGACGAAGAGCGAGATGCCCTTCACGCCGGCCGGGGCGCCCTCGATGCGGGCGAGCACGAGATGGATGATGTTGCGCGTGATGTCCTGCTCGCCGGCCGAGATGAAGATCTTGGTGCCGTTGATGGCATAGGAGCCGTCGCCATTGGGCACGGCCTTGGTCTTGATCAGGCCGAGATCGGTGCCGCAATGCGGCTCGGTCAGGTTCATGGTGCCCGACCACTCGCCCTCGATCATTTTCGGCAGATAGGTGCGCTTCTGCTCGTCCGAGCCATGGACGTAGAGCGCGGCGATCGCGCCCATGGTCAGGCCGGGATACATCGCGAAAGCCATGTTCGCCGAGGAGGCGAACTCGTTCATGACGGCACCCAGCGTGTAGGGCAGGCCCTGGCCGCCATATTCGGGGTCCATGGCAAGGCCGATCCAGCCGGCGCCGGCATAGGCCTCATAAGCCGCCTTGAAGCCCTTGGGCGTCGTCACGGAGCCGTCGGCGTTGCGCGTGCAGCCTTCCTGGTCGCCCGAGTGGTTCAATGGCTGGAGGATCTCCTCGCAGACCTTCGCGCCTTCCGCCAGCACGGCCTCGACGACATCGGGCGTGGCGTCGGCAAAGCCCGGCAGGTTGTTGTAGCGCTCGATATTGAAGACGTCGTTCAGCAGGAAAAGCGTGTCTTCGACGGGTGCCTTGTAGACCGGCATGTTCATCCTCCCTCTCGTCGCGACGCCGGCCCGCCAGATCGTTGCGGGGCCACATCAGAATAGTTCACATATAAACTATTTGGACAAGCTTGGCAAGGCGAGTCCGGAAAAGAGGCAACTGCCTCATGCGCAATCGGACCACCCTTCCGCCTGGCGTGCAACAACCGCCAGACAGCGAAAAGCCCCGGGCGGCTGCCCGAGGCTTCTTGCGGAGAGACGGAATTCCCTGAAGGCTGGCTGCTGCGAAAAATCGGCCCCCACTTCTCGCATGCAGCCCTGCAAAGACGCCGCGTATCCTGATCGACGACGCTCAGGCCTTGCGGAAGCGAGCCTGCGTCGCTTCCAGCTCGGCGATCGCTTCCTCGATCTCCTTGCGCTGGCTGCGCAGCAATTCGAGCTGCTCCGTGACCTGCTCATGGCTGAGCTGCAGGCCACCGACCGATGCCGAATCCTCGGCTGCCTCGCCCTTCTTCTCTTCATTGGCGAGCATCGCGCGGATCTCGACCAGGGTGAAGCCGAGCTGCTTGCCCTTCAGGATCAGGGCCAGGCGAGCGCGGTCGCGGCTCGAATAGATCCGGGTCATGCCGGAGCGGGCTGGGGCGAGCAGGCCGCGCGACTCATAGAAGCGCAGCGTGCGCAAGGTCACATCGAAATCGCGGGCGAGATCGCTGATGGTAAAGCCACCGGCGGATTCGGTCTCGGTGGCGGCGGGGTTGGACGAGCGGCCTTCATGAGTCGAAGCAGCCGCCAAAGCGAAGCTTGGGCGCGACATAAGGGTGCATTCCTTGCGGGTTGGGTCTCGGGAACGCCGACCATGCAGGCGGCGATCATCCGTTCGCCGACAGGTAGCCGGCTGCTTCCCCTTGCGTCAGGTAATGTGACGCTTCCGTCAGGTAAGTTACGGTTATACGCGCCCTGCCCGGACCGGCCTCAGCGCCCGTTCGTAAAAAATTAACTCCCGACCCCACAATCTTAACTGACTGTTTACCACGGTCGCCAAAAGTCTGCTCTGCGGATCGGCGTCCCGTCAGCAGCAACGTAATCTTCACGGATCGCCACATTCGCAAGGAAAGCAGCGGTGTCAGGGGCCCGCGCCTTTCCGATGAGGACGAGCCCCGTAGGCGAGCGACAACATGGCCACTAGCTTGCCCTGGAGCGTCAAGGGCGTTGATCCGCGCACCCGCGATGCAGCGAAAGCCGCAGCCCGCCGCGCCGGCATGACGCTTGGCGAATGGCTCGACAACAAGATTCGCGAAGAGGCCGCCGAGGCAGAGCCAGAGCAGGCCGCCCCCGAGCAGCTCGACATCGCAGCGCTTTCGGAACGTCTCGCCAAGCTGTCCCAGGGGCAAATGGACACCTCGCCGCGCGCGGCCGCCAGCGTCGCCCAGCAGGGCACCAGCGAGCTCTCGCGCGGCGAGATCGACGCCGTGATCAATCAGGCGGCCGCCGTCGAGCGCCTGACCCGCGAATCCAGCGCCAAGACGGCCGGTGCGCTCGACTCGATCACCCGCTGGATCGAGAAGACCGAAAGCCGCATCACCTCCAGCGAGCGCGCCGCCGCCGAGCGCCAGGAGCGCGCGACCAGCGTCATCGCCGATGCGATCAAGACCATGGGCGAGCGCCTCGTCGAGATGGAACGCAGGGCCGGCGAAGCGCAGCAGGCCCAAGCCCAAGCCCAGCCCAAGGCAATGCCTGCCCCGCGCCTGGCCTTCAGCCGCGACGGCCTGGCCGAAGCCGTGAACGACATCCGCACCCGCCAGCGGGCCCTCGACGTCGACGGACAAGCCCAGCCGGCGCGCCACTCGGTCCCGGAAAGCCGGATCGCGGCCTTGCGTCAGGATCTGCGCGAGCTGAGCAACCGGATCGTGCCCGCCTCACCGGAGGCGGAGGCGCCGCTTCAGCGCATGAGGACCACACCGGACCAGCGCCCGGCGCCTGCGTCAGCCCCGATCCAGGGCAACCCGATCGAAGCGATGCTGGCCGATCTCGGCGCACGGCTCGACAAGCTCGACAAGCAGGAGCGCCTTGACCCGATCATGAAGCCGCTGGCGCGGATCGAGTCGGACGTCTCGCGCCTGTCGCAGGAACGTTCGGCCGAGAGCTATCAGCGCTTCGAGCTCGAAATCGCCCATCTCGCAGCCAAGGTCGACGCGCTCGTCGCGCGCGGCGGCGACCGCAACGTCATTGCCCCTGTCCTGCGCGATATCGCCGAATTGCGCGACATGGTGCGGGCGCCGGCCGCCGACCCCCGCATGGACGCCCTTTCGCGGCAGATCTCGTCGCTGTCCACGGAACTGGCGCAATTGCGCGAAGCGCAGCCGGACGGGCGCGAGATCCGCGGTCTCTCGCAGGCCATCGAGGATGTGCGCGACGCCATCCTGTCCGACCGCGCCCATGATCGGCAGGCCGACCCCACGCAGCTGACCTCGCTGTCGCGGCAGATCGAGAATCTGGCCGACAAGATCGAGACCTTGCCGGCGATGCGGCCCGAGGTGATCAACGCCCAGGCAGAGCTGCTCGCGGCGCGGCTCAGCGAAATGGACGCCTCGGGACGCGGTGTCTCGCACGTCCTGTCCGATCGCATCGAGGCACTGGTTATCCGGCTCGAGGACATGGCCGGCAGACAGCCCGGCCAGCTCGAGAGCCGCATCGACGCCCTGCAGGAGAGCATCGAGACCCTGGCCGAGCAGGGCCCGGTCGCCGTGACACGGCAGATCGAGGCCCTGGCCGGCCGCATCGAGAGCCTGGCTGCGGCGAGCAACCTGTCCCAGATCATCAGCGAGGGCAAAGGCCCGCAAGTCGCCCGCGTCGATCTGCGCCCGATCGAGGACATGCTGCGCGGCCTCGCCGAGAAGATCGACGAGGCTGGCCGCCCCGGCGCGGAAACCGATGCCTTCGATGCGCTGGAGCAGCAGATCTCCGGCCTCGCCCAGCGGCTCGACGCCGCCGCGGCGACCCGCTCCGCCGAGACCGGCATCGAGCGGACATTGCAGGACCTCGTCGTCCATCTGCAGACGCTGCGGCAGGACACCACCGCCGCCGCCGAGCGCGCGGCGCGCGCCGCCATGGCCGATATGGGGACCAAGGGCGGGCCGGCCAGCGGCATCGCCGAGATCAGCAACCTGCTCTCGGGCCTGCGCGACACCCATGTCTCCTCCGGGCGCGAGACGCAGGACGCGATCGGCGCCGTCCACCAGACGCTTGAAACCGTAATCTCGCGGCTCGCCAGCATCGAAGCCGAGCTTGCCGCCGAGCGGCAAGGCCCGGCCCCGCGCCCGGTGATGCCGCCCCGCCATGCCGAACAAGCGCAATCCGCCGCCCGTACGCCCGAGCCGGCCGCAAGCGTCAGCATCGCCGAGGGCGACCGCATCGTCGCCGAGCGCCCGCGCGCGGGCCAGCCCGAGGCATCCTCGCCGATCGCAGCCTCGCTCGACCTGCCGCTGGAGCCCGGCTCGGGCCGGCCGCGCGTCAGCACCGCCACCGCGCCGCATGACGCGCAATCGGTCCGCCAGAGCCTGATCGCCGCGGCAAGGCGCTCCGCCAAGGCCGCGACCGAAGCCGCCACCACGGCGCCAGCCGCGACGAGCGAGCCCACCAAGGGCAGTGGCCGCCTGAAGGAGATCATGGAGAAGCGCCGCAAGCCGCTTCTGCTTGGCCTCGCCGCGATCGTACTCGCCATGGGCACCGCCCATGTCGTGACCGGCGCGCTGCAAGGCGGCGGCGGTACGGCGAAGCCGGTCAGCGCCGAGGCGGTCGACATTCCCGCGGCGCCGACGACTCCCGTCCCGGCGACGCCGACGCCCGCCAAGGACCAGACCTCCGCCCTCCCGCCCGTGCCTGCTCCGACGATCAGCACGGCGCCCTCCTTCGTGAGCCCTGCCCAGGCCGCCATCACCATTCCGGAAACGGCTCCGGCTGCGGAACCGCTTGCGACCGCTTCCGCGCCTCCCGCCCAGACCGCCGTCCTGACGGTCACGGGCATCGACGACCTCCCGACGGGGCTCGGCAGCGTGGGCCTGCGCAAGGCCGCGCTCGCGGGCGATGCACGTGCGGTCTATGAGGTCGCCAGCCGCGCGGCAGACGGCCCGGGCCCCGGCCGCGACCCCAAGTTGGCGCTGCGCCTGTTCGAGCGCGCCGCCGTGGCCGGGCTCGCCCCGGCCCAGTTCCGCCTCGGCAATATGTTCGAGAAGGGCATCGGCACCACGCGCGACGCCTCGCTGGCGCGGGTCTGGTACACGCGCGCCGCCGAGCGCGGCAACGCCAAGGCGATGCACAACCTCGCCGTGCTGCATGCCGAAGGCGCCGCCGGCAAGCCCGACTACGCCACCGCGACGGAATGGTTCCGCAAGGCCGCGGAACTCGGCGTGCGCGACAGCCAGTACAATCTCGCCATCCTGCTCGGGCGCGGCCTCGGTGCACCGACCGATCTCGGCCAATCCTATCTCTGGTTCGCCATCGCCGCCGCCCAGGGCGACGAGGATGCCAGCCGCAAGCGCGACGAGGTCGCCCAGCGCCTGAGCCCCGGCGATCTCGCCACCGCCAAGGCCGCCGCCGAGAGCTGGAAGCCGAAGGCGCTCGAAGCCGCCGCCAACGACGTGACCCCACCCTCCAAGGGCTGGGACGAGGCGCCGAGCGCGACCACCAAGAAGCCCGCCAAGCCGGCGCACGGCTGAACCGACGACATCACAGGCGCGAAAGCGCCTGTTTTCGCGTTCAATGTCACGGTTTCGACGCGTTGGAGCGCCATGACAGGACGAGGCCTCCAGTCACCGGCCGGGACAAAACTCCCTTTTTCGCAACGATAAGGATTTGTCTAACCCGATTGGTGCAATCTGGGACGATCCGGCGCCGGGCTTCAGCAAGAGCGCGCCGGGACGCGAGGACCAAGGGTGCAGATCTACCTTCCGATCGCCGAACTCCCGATCAGCATCCTGATGGTGCTGGGCCTCAGCGGCGCGGTCGGCTTCATTTCCGGCCTGTTCGGCGTCGGCGGCGGCTTCCTGCTGACGCCGCTCCTGATCTTCCTCGACATTCCGCCCGCCGTCGCGGTCGCGACCGTCGCAGCGCAGGTCGCCGGCTCCTCGACCACCGGCGTCCTGACCTATTGGCGCAGGCGCGCGCTCGACTTCAAGCTCGGCGGCGTGCTCGTCGCCGGCGGCATATTGGGCACAGTGCTCGGCGTGCTGTTCTTCAACCTGATGCGCAGGCTCGGCCAGCTCGAGCTCGTCATCACCCTGTCCTATGTGACCCTGTTCACGATCATCGGCGGCCTGATGCTCTACGACGCCCTGCGGGCGATGTGGCGCGTGCGGGCGGGCAGGCCGGCGCGGTTGCGGCGGCGGGCCGGGACGCATCCCTGGTGGATGGGCCTGCCGCTGCGGATGCGCTTCTACCGCTCCCAGCTCTATGCCAGCGTGATCCCGATAGCACTGCTTGCGGTCGTGATCGGCTTCATCGGCGCGGTGCTGGGCGTAGGCGGCGGCTTCATCCTGGTGCCCGCGCTGATCTATTTCTTCCGCATCCCGACCGCCGTCGTCGTCGGCACCTCGCTGTTCCAGATCCTGGTGACGATGACCGGCGCGACCATCCTGCACGCGCTGACCAACCAGTCGGTCGACCTGATCCTGGCGATTTTCCTGCTGCTGGGCGGCGTCATCGGCGCGCAGTTCGGCGGGCGGGCGGCGCGCAACCTCAATGTCGAATCCTTCCGCCTGCTGCTGGCGCTCCTGATCCTCTCCGTCGGCCTGCGCTTCGCCATCGAATTGTTCATCGCGCCGACCGAGCCCTTCTCCGTGATCGTGACGGAGGGCATCCGATGAGACGCTCCCGTGCAATCCTGCTGCTGGCGACACTGGCCGCGCTCACGGCCGCCTCGGCGCACGCCGAGACATTGATCGCGGCCATGTCGAGCCATCAGATCCAGATCAACTCCAACTACACCGGCGACCAGCTCACGGTCTTCGGGCTGGTCGAGCGCGACGGGCGCACCGCCGCGCGCGGCGATCCCTACGACATCATCGTCACCGTGCGCGGCCCGCGGCGCATGCTCCTGGTGCGCGAGAAGGAGCGGCTCGGGCCGATCTGGATCAACCGCACCCAGCGGCGCTTTCCCGACAACTCGATCTTCCTGGCGGTGGCGAGCAACCGGCCGATCAACGAGATCATGAGCGAGGAAACCGCGCGGCGTGAGCGCATCGGCCTCGAGAACGCCCAGAGCCTCCCCGGTTCGGGGCTCGATTTCGGCCGCACGACCGCGCGCTTCAAGACGGGCATGATCCGCATCCTCGAGGAGAAGGGGCTCTATTCCCAGGAGGCGCGCGGCGTGACCTTCCTCTCCAACACGCTGTTCAGCGCGCCGATCCCGGTGCCGGCCACGGCTCCGACCGGCTCCTACGAGATCGACATCGTGCTCTATGCCGGCGGCGTGCCGCTGGCCCGCCAATCGACCAATTTCGAAGTGGTCAAATCCGGCATCGAGCAGCGCCTCGCCACCGGCGCCTATGAACATTCCCTGCTCTACGGCCTCGCGACCGTTGCGTTGGCGCTGTTCTTCGGCTGGTTGTCCAGCGTCGTCTTCCGCAAGGATTGAGCGCTGAAGCAGGCTTTTCAAGCGCGGAGACGTGCAGTCCCTCACGTGATCGACTCTAAAAGTTTAGAGCATTGCTCCAGCGAAGAACCGGTCCCCACTTTTTCGCGCAAGGCTCTAGCCGATCAGCAGGCCATAGGCGAAGAAGGGCGCGGTCGCCCCCTCTTCGATCCGCGTCAGATCCTCGGCGAGTTCGACCAGCCCGTCGGTGCGGGTCAATGAGGTCAGGACGCCGGCCCCGTCCTGCGGGTGCTTGCGCGCGACCATGACGCCGTCAGGCGCAGGCGTCAGCGAAACCCGGACATATTCGCGCCGGCCCGCTTTCTTGGCGTAGGGAAAGCCGAGCCGCACCGGCAGCGGCGTCGGTGCGACGTAATGGGCGCCGGCAAGCCGCGCGAGCAGCGGCCGCGCGACGAAGGCGAAGGTGACGAAGACCGCAACAGGATTGCCGGGCAAGCCGATGAAGGGGGTGGTCCCGACGAGCCCCATCGCGACGGGCCGGCCGGGCTTGATGCCGATGCGCCAGAACGCCAGCGAGCCGGCGCGCTCGACCGCCGCCTTGACGTGATCCTCCTCGCCGGTCGAGACGCCCCCCGAGGTGAGGATGAGATCGCAGGACGCGGTGGCCTCGGAGAGGCGCCGCGCCAGGCTGATGGGCTCGTCGCGCAGGATGCCGAGATCGACGACCTCGGCTCCGGCGCGAGCGACCATCGCGCGCAGCAGGCTGCGATTGGCGTCGTAGATCGCAGCGGGCGCGAGCACTTCGCCCGGCTCGGTCAGCTCGTCGCCGGTCGAAAAGATCGCGACACGCGGCCGGCGATGAATGCTCACTTCGATCAGTCCAAGGGCCGCCAGGAGCGCGAGATCCTGCGGCCGCAGGCGCTGGCCGGCCTTCAGGGCGGTTTCGCCACACGCGATATCCTCTCCCGCCGGGCGGGCATTCGCGCCGATCTTCAGCCCGGCCGGCAGCCTGACGAAGCCGTCGTCGAGCCCGACATCCTCCTGCATGAAGACGGTATCGGCGCCCGGTGGCATCGGCGCGCCGGTAAAGACCCGCACCGCGACGCCCGCCGTCGCGGTGCGGGACGCATCCGCCCCCGCAGCGACCCGGCCCGACAGGCGCAGGCGGCTCTCGCCAGCGGCAGCCAGATCGGCGAAGCGCACCGCATAGCCATCGACAGCGGAATTGGCGAAAGGCGGCAGGTCAAGCCTCGCCACGACATCCTGCGCCAGGACGCGGCCATCGGCCTCGGCAAGCGCGATAGTCTGCGCCCCGGCCAATGGCGCGACCAGCGAGCCGGCGCGCTCGGCCGCCTGCTCCACGCTCATCAATGCGCCGAAGGCTTCCTCGTCCTTGCTGAGCTGGGCCATGACGTCCTCACCCTTACCCCTGTCGCCGCGCCAGCACGGCAGCGAGCGGCTCGGCCGCCGCCAATGCGATATCGGCAACTGCCGCAATGTCGTCGAGAGCAACCACCGGACGGCCCGCTTCGGGAAAAGCGCTGTCGCTCGCAACTGCCACGATGCTTGGATCGTCGGGATGCAAGGGCGGCTTGCCGTTGGCCACGCGATAGATCTCGATCTTGGCGTGCGGGTCGCGCTTGAAGCCCTCGATGATGACGAGATCGACCGGCGACAGCCGCCCGAGCAATTCGCCGAGCTTCGCCTCCGGCTCGCCGCGCAACTCCCGCATCAGCGCCCAGCGTCGCTCCGAGGAGATCAAGACCTCGCGCGCGCCGGCCTGGCGATGCGCGTAGGAATCCTTGCCGGGCGTGTCGAGATCAAAGGCATGATGGGCGTGCTTGAGCGTCGAGACGCCGACGCCGCGACGGCCGAGTTCCGGGATCAATCGCGTCAGCAGCGTCGTCTTGCCCGCTCCGCTCCATCCCGCCAGACCGATCACGCGCATCGAAGGCCATGTCTCCAAACAAAAGCCGGTCTCCAAAGAAAAACCGGGCGCGAAAGCGCCCGGCTGTCATCTTTCAGATTGCCTCTCGCGGTCAAGCAATCCGTCTTGGCCAGGACAGTCTTGGCCAGGACAGTCTTGGCCAGGACAGGCTTGGCCAGGCCAGGCTTGGCGAGAACGGGCTCACTCCGCCGGCTGCAGCGCCGGGGCGCCCGGAACATGGCCTTTCCGCATCTCCTCGGCGACCCAGAGCGAATGGTGCGCCTTGGCCCAGTTGAGATCGACCTCGCCGGAACCCATCGCGTCGAAGGCACCCTCCATGCCGATCGTGCCGATATAGATATGCGCCATGATCGCGGCGACCATCAGCACGGCGACGATGCCGTGCACCACGTTCCAGAACTGCATGGCCAGCACGCCGCCGGAGAAGAACGGGAACAGCAGGTTGAGGCCAGACAGCGAGAGCGCCGTGCCGCCAACCACCACCGTCCAGAACATGATCTTCTGGCCGCCATTGAAGCGCTTGGCCGGCGGGTGCCCCTTGCCGACGATGCCGCCGCCGGCGGCGAGCCAACGGAGATCGACCATGCCGGGGATGTTGTCCTTGATCCAGACGACGAACATCAGCGCGATGCCGAGCATGAACGGCCAGGCGAGATAGTTATGAGCCCATTTCGCCACGACCGAGATATTGGTGAAGGTCTGCGGCCCGACCAATGGCAGCAGCAGCAGTTTGCCGAAGGTGACGTTGAGCCCTGACAGCGCCAGCACGATAAAGCACGCGGCCGTCAGCCAGTGCATGAAGCGCTCGAAGGCGTTGAAGCGCGTCAGCGTGCGGCCCGACAGGCCGGACTCGAGCCGGATGCGGCCCCGCACCAGGTAGAACACCGCCAGCAGAAGCAGCATGCCGAGCACCGCGACGGCACCGACCTTGACCATGGTGCCCTGATGGAAGGCGCGCCAATCGCGCCCGGCGGGCCGCTCCAGCGTGGCGGCCTTGCCGTCGGGAATGGTGATGCGGCCCTTGAGCTCGGCCGAAGGGTCGGCCTTCAGGGCGTCGAGGAATTGCTGCTCCTTGACCGAGTCCGCGGTCGGGTTGACCTGCTGCGCGAAAGCCGGGACCGCCAGCGCGACAGCGAAGGTCAGCAGCAGGCCGGTGACCAGGAGACGAAGGTGAGCGCCGAGACGCATTGCGAAATTCCTCTCGCGAGATGAACCGGACATCCTGCTCGGGGGAACGCGCCCAACCTTGCGGCCGAGACGCGTCCCTCCCCCGAGCTGGTTCTTCACGAAGCATGTTGTCGAAAACCGGGACCACCTTTCGGCATCATGCTCATTCGTCTCGGAGCATGATGTCGCCCGAAAACCGGGACCATTTCTCGGCATCATGCTCAGATGGCGATCGTTTCCTTGTAGGCGGTCTGCCAACCCCAGGCGCCTGAGCCATAGCCGCGCTTGACCACCCGCTCCTTGTAGATCTGGGCGATGATCTCGCCGTCGCCGGCGAGCAGCGATTTGGTCGAGCACATCTCGGCGCAGAGTGGCAGCTTGCCTTCGGCCAGGCGGTTCGAACCGTATTTCTGGAACTCGGCCGGGGAGAGATCGACCTCCGGGCCGCCCGAGCAATAGGTGCATTTGTCCATCTTGCCGCGCGAACCGAAATTGCCGACCTTGGGATATTGCGGCGCCCCGAACGGACAGGCGTAGAAGCAATAGCCGCAGCCGATGCAGAGGTCCTTGTTGTGCAGCACGACGCCGTCGGCGGTGTTGTAGAAGCAGTCGACCGGACAGACCGCCATGCAAGGCGCGTCCGTACAATGCATGCAGGCCATCGAGATCGAGCGCTCGCCCGGCTTGCCGTCATTGATGGTGACGACGCGGCGCCGGTTGATGCCCCAGGGTACTTCGTTCTCGTTCTTGCAGGCGGTGACGCAGGCATTGCATTCGATGCAGCGGTCGGCGTCGCAGAGGAATTTCATCCGGGCCATGGTTCAGTTCCTCTTCACGCCGCGGCGATCTGGCAGAGCGTGACCTTGCCTTCATGCATGGCGGTCACCGGGTCGTAGCCATAGGTCGTGAGGGTGTTGACGGACTCGCCGAGCACGATCGGATCCAGCCCCTTGGGGTAGTTCCCGCGCTGGTCGACGCCCTGGTAGAAGCCCCCGAAATGGAAGGGCATGAAGGCGACGCCCTTGCCGACGCGCTCCGTCACCAGCGCCTTGACCTTGGCCTTGGCGTTGTTCTCCGGCCCGGAGACCCAGACGAAGGCGCCGTCCTTGATGCCGCGCTCGGTCGCATCAGCCGGGTTGATCTCGACGAACATGTCCTGCTGCAATTCGGCCAGCCATTTGTTCGAGCGCGTCTCCTCGCCGCCGCCCTCATATTCGACGAGCCGGCCCGAGGTCAGGACGATCGGGAAGGATTTCGCGACGCCGCGCTCCACCGCCGCCTTCTGCATGGTGGTGTGGAGGTTGGGGATGCGCAAAGTCCGCTCGTCAGGACGCGCCGGCCATTTCGCCACGAGATCGACGCGCGGCGAGTAGATCGGCTCGCGGTGGGTCGGGACCGGATCGGGCAGGTTCCAGGCATTGGCGCGGGCCTTGCCGTTGCCGTAGGGCACGCAGCCATGGCTGAGCGCGACGCGCTGGATGCCGCCCGACAGATCGTTGGCCCAGTTCACCGTGTCGACCGCGTTGCCGCCGATCCAGGTGATGGTCGCGATCTCGGCCGGCGTCAGGTCCTGATCCCAGCCGAGCTTCTTCAGCATGCCCATGGTGAATTCAGGATAGCCGTCCTTGATCTCCGAATTCAGCGAGTAGGAACCGTTCTCGGCCAGCAGCGTGTCGTTGACCTTGCTGCCATCCGGCAAGGTGCGCTCGCGCGTCAGGCCGAAGCGCGGGCGGAAGGTGCCGCCGCCATTATTGGCCTCGAGCGCCGTGTTGTAGAGGATATGCGTGCCGGGATGCTTCAGTTCCGGCGTACCCCAGCACGGCCAGGGCAGCCCGTAGAAGTCGTTTTCGACCGGCGAGCCCTTGGCGCCGCGCAGCGAGACCACGTCGAACTTGTCCTGGTGCTGCATGTGCAGCTTGAGGCGCTCGGGCGACTGCCCGGTATAGCCGGTCGACCAGCCGCCCTTGTTGATCTCACGCAGGATCGATTCCGCCGAGGGCTCCGGGCCGTATTTGCCCTGCACCAGCTCGAGCGTCTTGAACATCGGTTCGGCGAAGCCGAGCTTCTGCGCCAGCTTGTAGATGACCCAGTAGTCATTGGCCGATTCGAAGATCGGATCGACGACCTTCTCGCCCCATTGCACCGAGCGGTTGGAGCAGGTGCGCGAGCCCGAGCATTCGAACTGCGTGCCGATCGGCAGGAGATAGGTGCCGTTCTTGCGCTGGCCGAGCGAGACGAAATTGGTCGGGTGCGGGTCGGCCACGACCAGCAATTCGAGCGTCTCCAGCCCCTTCACGGCGTCGGGCATGCGCGGGATGGTGTTGCCGCCATGGCCCATGACGATCATGGCCTTGAGATTGTCCTTCTGGTCGACCTGCTCGGCGGGCATGTTGGCCGCGTCGAACCAGCGCGTCGAGGTGTGGCCCGAGGTTTCCATATTGGCTTTGGCCGTGCGGGCGGGGCGGCCGCCCTTGGCGGGCACCGCATCGAAGCGCGTGACGAAATAGTCGTAATCGACGCCCCAGACGCGGGCCCAATGGCGCCAGGCGCCTTCGACCAGCCCGTAATAGCAAGGCAGATTCGAGACATCGAGGCCGAAATCGGTCGCGCCCTGCACGTTGCAATGGCCGCGGAAGATGTTGGCGCCGTTGCCCATGCCGCCGACATTGCCGGTGGCGAGCAGGAGGTTGCAGATCGCGCGGACATTCGCCGTGCCGACCGAGTGCTGGGTCACGCCCATGCACCAGATGAAGGTCGCCGGCTTGACCTTGGCGAAGGTCTCGGCGGCTCGCTTCAATTGCGCCTCGGGGACGCCGGTGATGTCCTCGACGGTCTTGGGGTCGTATTTCTCGACCTCCTTGCGGACATCGTCCATGCCGTAGACGCGTGCGGCGAGGAAGTCCTTGTCCTCCCAGCCATTTTTGAAGATGTGCCACATCATGCCCCAGATCACCGCGATGTCGGTGCCGGAGCGGATGCGGATATAGTCGGTCGCATGCGCCGCCGTGCGGGTCAGGCGCGGATCGAAGACGATGACATTGGCGCGGTTGATCTCCTTGCCGCTCAGGATGTGCTGCATCGAGACCGGATGGGCCTCGGCCGCATTCGAGCCCATGAACAGGATCGTCTTGGAGTTGCGGATGTCGTTGTAGGAGTTCGTCATCGCGCCATAGCCCCAGGTGTTCGCGACACCTGCAACCGTGGTGGAGTGACAGATGCGCGCCTGGTGGTCGACATTGTTCGTGCCCCAGAAGGCGGCGAACTTCCGCAACAGATAGGCGCCCTCGTTGGAGAACTTGGCCGAGCCGAGCAGATAGACGGAATCGGCGCCCGACTTGGCCCGGATCTGCATCATCTTGTCACCGATCTCGCTGATCGCGACATCCCAGCTGATGCGCTGCCACTGCCCGTCGACCAGCTTCATCGGGTATTTGATGCGGCGGTCGCCATGCGTCAGCTCGCGCACCGAGGCGCCCTTGGCGCAATGGCTGCCCCGGTTGATCGGGCTTTCCCAGGCCGGCTCCTGGCCGACCCAGACGCCGTTGGAGACCTCGGCCTTGACGGTGCATCCGACGGAGCAATGGGTGCAGATGTTCTTGACGATCTTGGTGCCGCTCGCCGGGCCCAGCCCCTCCGCCGCATCCGCCTTGCGGACGGAGCCGATCTGGAGCGCGCTTGCGGCCGCGACGCCGCCGGCGACGAGACCCGAGCGCCGCAGGAAGGTGCGCCGGTCCATCACGCCCGAGGACAGGCCCGCCATGGCGGCCCGGAGCTTGCCGCGCTGAACATCGGCCGATTTGCGCTTGATGAGCATGGTGTTGCGCCTTCAGTAGCGGTTGACGCGGTAGTAGTCCTTGACGTGCTCCGACTCCTGGTAGCGCGCCCTGGTCTCTTCCTTGCCCGGATCGACGGCTGCCGCCGGCGTCACCATGGCAGGCGTCGCGGCCACCGCCGCGCCGGCGCCGAGCGCCTTGAAGAAGCTGCGGCGGTCGAAGGCCGGCGTCACGGTCTCTTTGGGCTTTTGCGACATCGTCGCCTCCTCCGCGCCGGGCAGACTGGCGGACGTCATGACGGCAGCCTTCCGGCTTCCGTCTCGATGGACAGGAACAGGCTGCCGACACGGCCGACGGCCCGGTAGAATTTCGAGGCCTTCGCGACCTCCAGATCGGCGAAGAGGCGCTCGCCCCAGGGCTCGATATGGCGCGCATAAAAGGCGCCCGCATCGACGCCCTCGCCCGCGAAGGCGCCGCGGATCAGGTTGGCCATGATGTCCATCAGGATGGCGATATGGTCTTCCGGCTCGCCGGCGCGCTCGGCCCGGGCGATGCCGAGCCTGCCCATGTCCTCGCGCACCAGCGCCAGCGGGCGCTCATGCAGGAAGCCGGTCAGGTAATAGGAAGCGTAGGGCAGGATCTCGCCACGGCCGACGCCGATGAAGAGTTCGAAGAATTCGTCGCGCGCCGCTTCCGGCGTGAGCTCGGCGGCGGCCTCGGCCAAGGCGAAATGGGCCATGCCGAGCGGCGAGGCGTCACCGCGCAGGCCTTGCAGAACAGCCAGCGTCTCGGCCGTCGGCGCCCGCCAGAGCAGCGCTCCGATCAATTGGTATTCCTGGGCGCGCGCCTCGTCGATCTCATCGATCGCCAGCGACGAACCGCCGTTCATCGAAGCGGGCTGGTGCAGCGCGGTCTCCATGGGATAAAGATCGGGGCGCAGGTCGGAGCGTGGCACGCCGGTATTGGCTTCGACGGAGAGCACGCGGTCGGCGGGAACGCGCCTCCAGCTCGAGATCGCTGGCTGCGACACGCCCAGGCTGCGCGCCAATGCACGCACCCCGCCGGCAACCCCGATTGCTCTCTCGAGTGCCGGATCACGCATCGTTTGCGGCGTTCCTCTCATCGCGCGACGTTCCTTCGCCGCTGCCCGCTTCAATCCGGTGATAATGAACGCTTATCGCCCCAGAATACAAGCATTCCAATCTAGGGTCAGACTGGAACGGCTCCGCCTCTGCGCTTGCGGATCCGCATGGAACGCATATCCGGCTCAGGATTATTTTGCGCCGCAGCATAGACTCGATCCGGCGCGATCCGGCCTGTTTCAGCCTCTTCCACCGGGTTTGCGCCAGCCTCGCTCACCCTGACAGATCCGGCTGAGGTCGCCGCAGGCTGTTCATCTTGCAGCGCAGCGTCAGACTTGCGACTTTCGTCATGCGACGAAAGTGCATGCGACATGCTGTCGCCGGCGCTCTTATCCACATCCGACAGGGCCATCCCGGGCTCCGGAGCGTCGCCGAAGATGCCGCGCACCATCGCCTCGACATCATCCGATTCCGTCAGTGGGCCGTAGCCCGGCGCGCCGCCCGGCGTGTTCCAGTCGAGCGCATAGTCGCGCGCCGGATTCTCGAAATCGCGGATCGTCGGATCGCTCTCCCAGGCCCGCCGCATCGCCGCGAGCTTCCAGCTTTCGGGCACGTTCTGCTTGAGCCAGTGGGCGACGTCGAAATCCTTGTCGATCAGGTCGAGCGAGGGCGGCTCGACCATTTCGAGCTGAGCTGCGTCGGCCTGCGGCTCAACCTCCGCCGGCAGGGCTTCGCTCACAGGCGATGGCGGCAGAACCTCGGCCTGCTCCGCCGCGGCGCGCTTGCGCCGCGACCAGCGCGTCAGGAAGCCTTCCTCGTCGAGATCGCCTGCGCGCGGGCTCATCGCTCGCCCTCGCCCCGACGCAGGCCCGGCTCGGGACGCGGCCCGCCGCCCTTGCGCGGATCATGCTCGCTGCGCTTGCGCTTGATGAATTCGCGCTCGACATGATGCGCCTCGAAGAAGGCGAGCACCTGTTCGGCGATCAGGGCCGGCATCGGCAGGGCCTCGACGATGTCTCCGACATTCTCTGCATAGACCTCGCCCTCGAACGGGTCGGCGGTGACGCCGACGAAATCCAGCTCGGGCTCGATCCCGGTCGGCCGGATCGCGACCCAGAGCTTGGCGCGGCCGGTCTGGAAGTTCTCGCGGAAATGCGCGGTGTCGACCGAATGCAGCGTCAGCGTCGCCGGGCCGAGATAGACGCTGCGCCGGCCGGGCTCGCTGGCAAGTTCGGTCCAGGGCGCGAGCGCCGGCGGCTCGGGCAGCACGGCGAGCGGGCTCCAGGCATGGTCGGCCCAGGGCGAATCGATCGCGCGCCGCTCGACCACGATCCCGACCTCGATGTGCGCTTGCGTCATGTCGCGATCCTCAGTTCGTCATCGCGTTGCCCGACAGGGGCAGGCCGGTCACAAGATTTTGCGGCTTGAGGCGCAGGATCTTGTCGGCCGACATCGCCATGATGAGATAGATGGGCCTTGCCTGCGCCGCCGCCAACACCGGCACATCGGGCGGCAACGTCATCCTGTAGAGCGCCAGCACGCGCGACAGCTCCGGCTCACCGACGCTCTTGCCCTGCCAGAGCGCGTTGCCGATCGCCGTCGCCTGCGCATCGAGCCCGACAAACCAGCGCCAGTCGGCATCCCTGAGGTTCTCGATCGGCTCGATCGCGACATCGAAACCGTGAAGGGCGTGCACCCAATGGCGCAGCGCCGCCGCCAGCGCCCCACGCCCCGATGGCGAACCGCCGAGATCGAGCACCATGTCGAAGCCGTCCGAACGCTGCCAATAGCGCTCGGCATTGGCGGCTTTGAGGATGTCGAGCGAGGTCACGGCCGGACCGCCCAGCATAGCGAGCAGGGGCGAGGCATGACGATCCGCCTCATGGCCCTCAATGATCTCGGCATCGGCCAGCAGGATGGTGTTCTCGTGCAGGGTGACGCGCTGCGGCCGGAACAGGCACTCGGCGGCGCGCACCACATAGGGATCCTCGACCTCATCGAGCGCGCCACGCAGGATGACATGGACGAGCTGGTCTAGAAACAAGGGCGGCACGCCCGCGACGCCCTCGCGGATGATCCGCGCATAAGCCGCCTCCAGCGTCGGCGCAGCCAGCAAGCGGTCGCGCCAGCCGATGAGGAAGCGCCAGTTCTCGCGGGCATCCTCGTCTGCGATCGCTGCGATCTCGGCCGCCGCCACCTCGGCCTGGGGCGTCGCCATCAGCTTGGCGTGCAACGCGCGCTCATCCGCGCAGGCCTCCTCCGGCGGCAGCACTTCCGGCCGCGCCAGATAGGCCTTGAGGAAATCATCGGTGACGACGAGCCCGCCGCCGGCGGCGCGGTCCAGCAGGACATGGCCGGAGGTCGCCCAGAAATGCATCATGATGCGTCCGTCTTCTTTCCCGATACCGGCGTCTTGCCGAGCGCCAGCAAGTCGACCTCATCCTGCGGCCCGTCCTCGCCCTCGACCTCCATAAATTCGAAGGCACGGAAGCCCGTAGCGTCCTGCTCGCCGCGCGGGGTGAGCGTGCGGAAACGCTCGCGGATTTCGCCATCCTCCAGAGTGCGATGCAAGGCGATCAGCGTCTGCGCCGGATGGTCGCAGAGCGAGGCGGCGAAGGCGACCTCCTCGGCCGCAGCAGCGCGCGCCATGGCGAGATCGGGCGCGCCGAGTTTTGCGACGAGATGGCCGGCGAGCTGCGCGATCGCGACCTCGCGCTCCTCCTCCGTCGCCTCGCTCACCACGGCCAGCGTGCTCCAGCCGAAGCTCGCAATGCCGAGGAAGCCGGAGCGGAAGGCTGCGCGCCCCTTGGCGTCGAGCGCCGCGATCCCGGTGGGATCGAACAGAAAGGAGCCGGTCACCAGCCATTCGCCGGGCTCGGCGGCGCGGCGGAAGACGAAGCTGTCCGACGGGTCGAGCCTGATGGCGCGCGGCAGTCTGAGTGCGCTCACAGCTTGGGCCCGCCGCTGTCGCGGTCGAGCCAGTCGGCCCGGCCGAGTGCCTCGACCAGGCTCCGGCGCTCGATGCCGCTCTGCGAGGTCGCGATGAGATCGCCATTCGCCTCGATGCCGTGGCGGGTGCCGACGACCTTGTCGAGCCGGTCGAGCCAGCGGCGGGCCGCGGCCTTGGGACCATCGCTTTGCCAATACGTGACGCCGAGCATGAGATGACGCGCGAAGGATTCAATCAGATCGACCGCATCGACCTCCTCGAAACCTTCCTCCGCCATGCCGACGCCGGTCTGCCCCATCGCGAAGGGCGCCATGGTGGTGGCGCGCAGCATCGCGCCGAAGACGAGCCAATCGGGCACATCACCCTCGCCGCAACCCTGCGGCCAGGCGAGCCGCCCGCCGCCGATCAGGCCATGGTCGTAGATCAGCGCGTCAGGCCAGCGGAACAGGACCGGCCGCTCCGGCGGACAATGCACGGCCAGCGCGTCGGCCAGCGCATTCATCGCAAGATAGTGGGCGAGGCGCGCCTCGCCGAGCACGACGTCTGGCTCCAGCACCACGGCGAACTCGACGATATCGAAGCGGCGCACCCAGACCAGCGTCGCAGCCCCCGCCTCGGCGGCGATCGCCTGAGCATGGGCGAAGGCGTCGCCGGCTTCGCGCAGGGTCACGAGCGAGAAGCCCGGCGGCAGGACAGGCTCCCGCCGCAGATCGTCAGGGCGCGGGACATTCACCGCCATCGACCTCCTGCTCCCCGGTGGCGCGACGAATTGCTCATCGCCGGTTTCTTTTGAACCTGTCCAATTCCATATAAGCCTCGATACTCGCAAGGGAGACGAAAAGACGCTCCCGGCGGATCGGCCAAGGACGAGAACGCGATGACCGGCACCGCACGCACGCTGATGGTCTGCTCCTGCGAGGACACCATGCCGCTCGATGGCGAGGCGCTGGCGCGTGGTTGCAAGGGCGGCGAAATCAGGACGGCGCGGCATCTCTGCCGCACGCAGACGGAGATCTTCACCAAGCTGCTCGGCGAGCGCGACGCCATCACCGTCGGCTGCACGCAGGAGGCCCCGCTTTTTGAGGAAATCGCTGCGGACCTCGACTACTCCGGCGATCTCGTCTTCGCCAATATCCGTGAGACCGGCGGCTGGGCGCGCGAGGCGAAGTCGGCCGGCCCCAAAATGGCGGCTCTGCTGGCGGCCGCTGCCGAGCCGATGCCGCCGGCGAGCTTCACCACACTGGAAAGCAAGGGCGTGGCGCTGGTCTATGGCCATGACGACGTCGCGCTCTCGGTCGGGCAGAGGCTGGCAGACCATCTCGACGTCACCATCCTGCTCTCACGGCCCGGCGAGATCACGCCGCCGCGCGTCTCCGACATCCCGGTGCTGAAGGGTATGATCGTCGCAGCGACCGGCTGGCTTGGCGCCTTCGATCTGACTGTCAACGATTACGCCGCGCCCTCCCCCTCCTCGCGAAGCAAGCTCGTCTTCGGCGAAGCGCGCAACGGCGCGAACTCGCAATGCGACATCGTCATCGATGTATCCGGAGGCGCGCCGCTCTTCCCGGCCGGCGATTTGCGCGCCGGCTATCTGCGCGCCGACCCGCGCGACCAAGCGGCGGTCGAGCGCTTGATCGGACAGGCCAGCCATCTCGTCGGCGAATTCGACAAGCCGGCCTACGTCCGGCTGAATCAGGATCTTTGCGCCCATTCGCGCTCGTCCAAGACCGGCTGCACGCGCTGCCTCGAGCTCTGTCCGACCGGTGCGATCACGCCAGCGGGCGACCATGTCGCGATCTCGGCCGAGATCTGCGCCGGCTGCGGCGCCTGCGCGGCCGTCTGCCCGACCGGCGCCGTGACCTACGCCCTGCCGCCGACCGACGCGCTGCTGCGCCGCCTGCGCACCCTGCTGACCACCTATACTGAGGCCGGCGGCCGCGAGGCCGTGCTGCTGCTGCATGATGGCGAGCATGGCGAGGCGCTGATCGACGCGCTCGCCCGCTTTGGCGACGGCTTGCCGGCACGCGTGCTGCCGCTGCGCGTCAACGAGATCACGCAGATCGGGCTCGAGACCCATGCGGCGGCGCTGGCTTTCGGGGCCTGCGCCATCCGTGTGCTCGGCCGTGCCAAACCCAAGCACGACCTCTCCGGCCTGACCCGCAATCTCGACTACGCCAACGCGCTCGCAGGCGCGCTCGGTTATGGCGAGGGCCGCGCCGGGCTGATCGAGACCGACGACCCCGACCAATTGGCGCAAGCGTTGGCGCGGATCGCACCCGGCACGACGGGCGCGACGCCGGCCCGCTTCCGCCCGATGGGCGATGGCCGGCCATTGCTGCGCCAGACGATCGGGGAACTGCACGCTGCCGCACCGGCGCCGATCGCGGCCGTGGCGATGCCGCCGCTCGCCCCTTTCGGGACGATCCATGTCGATAGCGAGGGCTGCACGCTTTGCCTGGCCTGCGTCTCCGCCTGCCCGGCGCAGGCCCTCTCGGACAATCCCGACCGCCCGACGCTCGCCTTCCAGGAAGACCTTTGCGTGCAATGCGGGCTCTGCGCCGCGACCTGCCCGGAAAAGGTGATCACGCTGGAGCCGCGCATCGATTTCGACGCCTGGTCCGGCGGCAAGCGCGTGCTGAAGCAGGAGGAACCCTTCCACTGCATCAACTGCGCAAAACCCTTCGGCGTCAGGAGCACGATCGAGAAGATCGCGGCCAAGCTGGAGAACAAGCACTGGATGTTCTCGGGCGACGCCGCCAAGCGCATCTCGGTGATCAGGATGTGCGAGGATTGCCGCGTCGAGGTCGTCGTCAATGAGAGCTTCGACCCGCATCTCTCGCCGCAGCGCCCACCGGTGCGCACCACGGACGATTACCTGCGCGAGCGGGCCGAGCGGGGCGAGGATCCGTTGCAGTAGGAACGCGGTCTGTCATTCCGGGGCGCGGCAATGCCGCGAACCCGGAACCCACGACTGGGTGTGCCCTGGCTCCGCTGTTGTGTGCCGCTCGCCCGGTCGTAGGTTCCGGGTTCATCGCGGAGTCTATCGTTGGGCCGACCAAAGGTCGGACCCGAGGGCGATGGCACGGAATGACAGACGGCTCACCGCGTCACCTTCTCCAGCCACTCCACCAGGGCCTGCCGATCCTCGGCCGAGCCGATCGTCTGCTCCGGCATCTTGGTTCCCGGCGTGTAGGCATTCGGCCCGAGCTCGAAGAGTTTCGCCACCGTCTCCTTGCTCCAGACGATGTCCATCGTCTTGAAGGCGTCGGAATAGGCGTAGCCGGGCGCGGTCGCGATCCTGCGCCCGAAGAGGCCATGCAGCGTCGGCCCTGCACGATTGCCGTCCGCCGGGGTGAGGGTGTGGCAGGCGGCGCAGGCGCGGAAGAGCTGCGCGCCGCGCTCGCCCTGGAAGGCCGCCAGCACGTCCGCGCCGGCACGCGGAACCACAGTACCGATGTGCTCGCCGGTAACCGCGTTCCAGCGCCGGACCAGCCGGTCCGCGCCGCCCGAAAGCAGTTCCTCGCCACCGGGCAGGAAGGCCAGCGACCAAACGGGCAAGCCGGGCCCGAGCAGTGTCGCCCGGATCGCGCGCGTCCTGCGCTCGATCAGCGCGACCTGCCCGCGCAGGCCGCCCGTAGCGATCGTCGCGCCATCGGCTGAAAGCGCCAGCGCGATCAACGGCGTCTGCCCGATCTCGATCTCGGCGCGGGCCTCGCCCTCCGGACCGAACAGCCTGAGCCTGCCATCGGCGGCAGCGACCGCGATCTCGCCATCGGGCGCGACCACGACGCCGTTCAGCGGTGCCGGCAGCATGATGACCTTCGGTACGCCGCGTCCCGCCGGCCAGATCCGCAAGGTCGCGTCGTAGCCGGAACTGACGACGGCCCCGCCGGGCGCGAAGGCGACGCCGTTCACCGGCCCCTTATGCCCCTCCAGCACGCGCACGGAGCCATCCGCGAGCGAGGTCACGCGCAGCGTCTCGTCCCAGGAGGCAGAGGCGATGCTCGCGCCATCGGGCGAGACCGCGAGCGCCGCAACCGGCCCCTTATGCCCTTCGATCACCCGCGCCGGCTCGTTCGCCTCGCCTTGCCAGAGCGCGATGCGGCCATCCTCCCCGCCCGTGGCGAAGCCGAGGCCGGTCACGGTCGCAGCCGCATTGACCGCGCCCCGGTGGAAGCGCAGCACCTTTTCGGCACTGCCCGTGCTCAACCGCCAGAGGATCGCCGACTGGTCGAAGGAGCCCGTCAGCGCGAACTGCCCGTCAGCCGAGACCGCAACCGCGCGCACCGGTCCGCCATGGCCGCGCAGCTCCTGGGCGGGGACGGGTGCGGCAAGCATTGCAAGACCGAGGCAGGCGAGACCGATGGAGCGCATGCCGTTATCATGTAACGGCGAAGCGGATTGGCAAGGCGCGCAGTTGCCCCAGCCCGATCAGCCATCATATGAAGCGCAGCCCTTTCGCCGAGCTCCGAGTTCCATGACCCCGATCCCGCTCAATCTGCGCGGCCTGAAATGCCCCCTGCCCGCGCTCAGGGTGCGCAAGGCGCTGAAGGGCGCCGAGGCCGGGGCGCTCTTCGTGGTCGAATGCACCGACCCGATGGCGGCGATCGACATTCCCAATCTGATGCGCGAGACCGGCGACGCGATCGAACGCAGCGCGAGCGAGGGCGACCTCCTCGTCTTTCATATTCGCAAGGCGGCGGCCTGACGCCGCCCCGACTGGAGTTGCCGAATTGGCCCTGACCCAAGCCGACATCCTGCGCGCGCTCGAACTGGTGAAGCTGCCGGCGAGCGGGCAATCGCTCTCAGCCTCCGGCCGCGTCAACAACATCCTGATCGACGGCGGCAAGGTGATCTTCGCGATCGGCATCGACGCGACCGAGGCCGATGCGATGGAGCCGGTGCGCAAACAGGCGGAAAGCGCCGTCTCCGGCCTGCCGGGCGTGACGCAGGTGCTGGTCGGCCTCACCGCCGACAAGGCGCCTGCCTCCGCAGCCGCGCAAGCACGGCAGCAAGCGCATCGCCCCGCACCCGGCCCGGGCGGGCCGCCTCCCAAGGCCGCCGGCGTTCCCGGCGTGAAGCAGATCATCGCGGTCGCCAGCGGCAAGGGCGGCGTCGGCAAATCCACTACGACCGCCAATCTCGCTGTGGCGCTCAGCGTGCTCGGCCTCAAGGTCGGCGTGCTCGACGCCGACATCTACGGCCCCTCCGTGCCGAAAATCTTCGGCATCACCGGCAAGCCGAAGCTGATCTCGGGCCGCACGCTCGCGCCGATGGAAGCCTATGGCCTCAAGATCATGTCGATCGGCTTCCTGATCGACGAGGAAACGCCAATGATCTGGCGCGGGCCGATGGTGATCTCGGCCATCACCCAGATGCTGCGCGAGGTCGCCTGGGGCGAGCTCGACGTGCTCGTGGTCGACATGCCGCCGGGCACCGGCGACGCGCAGCTCACCATGGCGCAGCAGACGCCGCTGGCCGGCGCCGTCATCGTCTCGACTCCGCAGGATCTGGCGCTGCTCGATGCGCGCCGCGGCGTCGCGATGTTCCGCAAGGTCGAGGTGCCGATCCTCGGCGTCGTCGAGAATATGAGCTATTTCATCTGCCCGGAATGCGGCCACCGCTCCGACATCTTCGCCCATGGCGGGGCGCGGCATGAAGCGGAACGCCTCGGCGTGCCCTTCCTCGGCGAGGTGCCGCTGGCCATGTCGATCCGGGAGACCTCCGATGGCGGCCGCCCGATCGTCGCCAGCGACCCCGACAGCGCCCATGCCAAGGCCTATCTCGCCATCGCGCGGCAGGTGCAGGCGGGGCTCGGCGGCGCCGCCAGGGCGGCGCCCCGCATCGTCATCGAGTGAGTGAGTGGCACCAACGTCATAGCGTAGCCCCACAGCCCTCATCCTGAGGAGCGTCGAAGGCGCGTCTCGAAGGATGCTCCAGGGGGCGGCACCATCGCGATCTGGACCATCCTTCGAGACGCAAGGCTCACGCCTTGCTCCTCAGGATGAGGGCTGGAGAAGCGGATCCCGTTTTCCTGCCGGGTCACAGAGTGGTTGACAGATAGCTCATGATGTTCTTCTTTTGTTCTTTGCGAACTGAAGGAGCGGCCCATGTCCATGAGCCAGGCGCGCCATATCGGGATCGGTATCGATCGTCCCGCGGACGAGGTCTATGCCTTCCTGGCCGAACCGCTGAACTTTCCGAAATGGGCCGAGGGGCTCGGGCATAGTTTCAGCCATGTCGAGGGCATGACCTGGATCGCCGAGACGCCGATGGGCCGGATGCGGATCCTGTTCAGCGAGCCCAACCGCTACGGCGTGCTCGACCATGCCGTCATTCCCGACAACGGCAAGGCCATGCATAATCCGATGCGCGTCATGGCCAATGGCGAGGGCAGCGAGGTCGTGTTCACGCTGTTCCAGCGCGACATGTCCGACGACGAAATGGCGCGCGATGCAGGCATGGTGGCGCGCGACCTGGCGGCGTTGAAGGCGCTGCTGGAGGGTTAGAGCGTTTTCGAGCGAAGCGGACACCGGTTCGCGTGAAGAAAACGCGTTAAAACAGGGAGCTAGAGCATTTCCGCAGTCCCGAGAAACGCGGAAATGCTCTAGAGCCTGACGCTGCCGGTCGAATAGGCTGTTTCCACAGGCTTCTGGAAGAAGTCGTTCAGCACGAGGCTCGCTCCGAAAGCGGCGACCATGGCGAAGATGACGGCGGCAACGAATGATTTCACGATCTTCCCCCAAGGCGCGGCAGCGATAAGCTGTCCTTATTCCTATGAGAGATAGCGAGCGGCGCGGTCCGTATCAAGCAGACCGAGGGGTGGCGGAAGGCCGCTCCCCGGAGGCCTCGCAAGCGCCGCCGGGGGCGTAGCCTCAGGACGAGGGCTGAAGATCCTTGTCGTTCAGGCCAGCGAAAAGCCGCTCGGCCTCGGTCAGATCCTCCGGCCGGTTGGCATTGAAGAACGGATCGACCGGATCGACCGGCCATTCCGTGCCGGCGCAGCCATGGCGCGCCGTCCAGCGGTCGATCTTGCGCTCGTCCTCGACGGTCAGCGCATGGCGCAGCTCCTCGCGCAATGCCAGCGGCCAGAGTCCGATGACGGGGTGCATCCAGCCACCCGATGCCGCGCAGGCAAGCGGAACATTCAGCTCGGCGCGGGCAAGGTGCAGGCGGGCGACGAGATCGCGCGGGATGAAGGGCGTGTCGGCGGCGACGCTGACCATCCAGCTCGATCCGGGCCGGTGCTGCGCCATCCAGTCGAGCCCGGCGAGGATGCCGGCGAGCGGGCCGGCGAAATCCGGCACGCTGTCGGCGACGACCGGCAGGCCGTAATCGGAAAAGCGCGCCGGATCGCCATTGGCGTTGATCAGCAGGCTTTCGCATTGCGGGCCGAGCCGCTCGACGACATGGGCGAGGATGGTCCTGCCCGCGATCGTCCGCAGCGGCTTGTCGCCGCCGCCCATGCGGCGCGCGAGACCACCGGCCAGCAGCAGCCCGAGGGTGGGGGGTGTGTTCATGTGCATCCACCCCTGTCATTCCGGGGCTTCGCCCTCGGGGCCGACTTTTGGTCGGCCCAAGGATAAACTCCGCGAAGAACCCGGAACCCACGACCGGGTGAGACCGGTCGTGCAGACATTGTTTCGGGGCGCGCCCAGTCGTGGGTTCCGGGTTCGCCGCTTTGCGGCGCCCCGGAATGACAGGGGGACGTTGGGTCAGTCATCACGTTCCGCCCCCTTCCGCCGGCTCTTGCCGCCCTCCTCCTCGACGCTCTCTGGGTCCTGGTCGAAGACGATGTTGGCCTCACCGGCAAGAGCGACGAAGCGCTTGCCGCGCGCCCGGCCGATCAGGGTCAGCCCGGCCTTGCGCGCGAGCTCGACGCCCCATTCGGTGAAGCCGGAGCGCGAGACCAGCACGGGGATGCCCATGCGCACGGTCTTGATCACCATCTCCGAGGTCAGCCGGCCGGTGGTGTAGAAGATCATCCTGCCGGGATCGACATCGTGGCGGAACATCCAGCCGGCGACCTTGTCGACGGCGTTATGGCGGCCGACATCCTCCATATAGACCAGGGGCCTGTCGGCCTCGCAGAGCACGCAGCCATGGATCGCCCCGGCCTCGAGATAAAGCGAGGGCGTGGTGTTGATCTTGCGAGTCAGCGCATAGAGCCAGCTCGTGCGCAATTGCGCCTTCGGCAGCTTGATCTCGTCGATCGCCTCCATCAGGTCCCCGAAAGCGGTGCCCTGAGCGCAGCCGGAGGTCAGCGTCTTCTTCTTCAGCTTCGCCTCGAAATTGGTGCGCTCCGGCGTGCGCAGCACCACGACTTCGAGCTCCTCGTCATAATCGACCGCCTCGACGACATCGCCGCGCTTCAGCATGTTCTGGTTCAGGAGATAGCCGAGCGCGAGATAGTCGGGATGATCGCCGATCGTCATCATGGTGACGATCTCCTGGGCGTTCAGATAGAGCGTCAGCGCCCGCTCGGTGACGACGCGGGTCTCGACGCTCGCCCCCGTCTGGTCGATGCCGGAGACGCTCGCGCCCAGCCGCGGCGCAGCAGGGTCCGGGCGCACCAGATAATCGTCGAGAAAGCTCATATCCTGCGCCACGGCGCTTGCTCCGGCGGTTTCGTCAGGCCGCGATGCGCGCTTGCGCAGCGGCCCAGGCCTCGACGACAGCCTCCTCGGGCGCGAGCTCGACCCAGTCCTCGCCGGCGAAATCGCGCCAGGCCGGCAGGAAATCACGGCGGACGGCGATGAGCAGCGGCAGGCCGGCCAGCAAAGCGGCGGCGATCTCCTGCCGCAGGCCCTGGCCTAGCATCTCCTGCCGTCCGAATTTGTTGACGATCACCAGTTCGGCCCCGCCAGCCAGCGCCGACGCCATCGCACCGCCGGCAGCCGCGAGCCCGGTCGCGTCGAGCCTGCAACCGGCCGAGCCCGAGCCGCGAGCTTCGCTGATCGGAAAATGCCGGCCGCTCGCCAGATCCTCCAGCATCATCGCCGCGCAACCGCTCTCGCAGTCATCGGTGTTGAGCTGCACGACGCCGCCGAGCCTGACGCCACGATCCTTCAGGCGTCGCGCCAGGCCGGCCATGAAGCCGTCGATCGGGAAGCCCTGGGAATAGGGAATGGCCGCAAGCAAAGTCATGCCGATTCATCCCACGAAAGGCCCGTCCAAGGCCAGCGTGCTTTCGTCGCAGAGCGATCAGCCCGACTGAGCCGGCTTTCGCGATGCCGGCCGAGATGCCGGCTTAGTGTTGCGCCGCACCTACAGCCGCATGCGCGGCGGCCCGCTAGGGTGCGGACAGGTTGATGTCCGGCGCTTTTTCCGGATGAGGCTGGCCGCTGGTTTATCGTCATGATCCGCCCTAATGCTCAAGGACCTCGCGACCCCGCCGTGGACGCCGCGGTGCTGCTGCGCCGGATCGGCTTCGCGACGCTGGCGCTCGCGCTGCCGCTCGCCTCGCTGGTGTCGCGCCGCGCCGCAGTCGTGCTCGTGCCGATCGGCGTCGTCCTGCTCGTCATCTCCTCGCTGGTCGAGGAGCCCGGCTGGTTCACCGGCACGCTCAAGCGCGCCCTGCTGAGCCGGCCCGGCATGATTCTGGTCGGCCTCGTCGCCTGGTCGGTGCTCTCGCTGATCTGGAGCCCCTATACCTCCTCGGCGACGGAGAAGGCCGGCAATCTCGTGCTCGCTGTCACGCTCGGTTTCTGCGGCACCTCCGCGCTGCCCGAGCGCATGCGCGCCTCCAACCTCAATCTCGCCGCGCTCGGTACGGGCCTGGCCGCCATCTTCGCGCTCGCGCTCATCGTCGTAGCGGCCCTGCGCCGCTCCGATGCGGAGATCGGCAGCGTCGAGCGCGGCATCAGTGTCGTGCTGATCATGGCCTGGCCGGCGCTGGCCTGGCTTTTGTCGCGCGCCCGCGGCTTGAGCGCGCTCGGGCTTGCCCTTGTCGTCGGCCTGCTCGCGCTGACGCGCTTCGAGGATGGCGAGGCCGTCGCGATGATCTGCGGCGCGGTCGCCTTCGGCGCCGTCAGCGCCAATCGCGAGAAGGCCGTCCCGATCATCGCCGCGCTGATCGGCGGCGTCATGCTGCTCGCGCCGATCCTGCCCTTTCTGCTGATCCCGATCGTCTCGCACTTTCCCGAGAGCACCAGCGACTTCGTTCAGGCGCTCGGCGTCTGGGCCGACGTTGTCGGCCGCGAGCCGGTCCAGTTGATCACCGGCCACGGACTCGACACGGTCCTGCGCAGCCGCGTGACCGGCGCCCTGCCGACGACGACGCCGACGACGCTGCTCTTCGAGACCTGGTACGAGCTCGGCATCGTCGGAGCGGCTGCGGCGGCGGCCTGCCTGTATTTCGCCATCCGCGCCGCCCGCCACATGCCCGTCGCGTTGGCGGCGGGCGGCGTCGCGGCCTATACGACCGCCTTCGCGCTGACCGCGCTCGGCTTCGCGACGCTGCAGCCCTGGTGGCTGATGACGCTGGCGGCAGTGGTCTTGCTGTTCGCGGCGATCGCGCGCGGACAATACCGCACCGAGCGGCCGGTCGCGCCCTTGCCGGCCGAATTGCAGAACCGGCGCAAGAACGACAGACCGCTGGCGCCCGCTCCCGAGAACTGAGCCGGCTTAAACCGTCATTGCGAGGAGCGTGAGCGACGAAGCAATCCAGGAGGGCTCGCTCGACGGCCCCTGGATTGCTTCGCTGCGCTCGCAATGACGGGAGAGGCCGTGCGGAAGATCCCAGTTCAAGCCGCAGCAATGCGGCCCTGATTGACCGCGTGGCAGGCCACCCCGTCGATCACCGGCGGGCTCTCGATGCGGCAGCGCTCGAAGACCAGGGGGCAGCGCGGGTGGAAGGTGCAGCCCGAGGGCGGGCTGATCGGATTGGGGATCTCGCCCTTCACACCCTCGCGCGCCTTGCCGACCATGGCGAGGTCGGGCACCGCGTCGAGCAGCATGCGCGTATAGGGATGGCGCGGATGCGAGAAGAGCTGCTTGCCCTCCGAGACCTCGACGAGGCGGCCGAGATACATCACGCCGATGCGCGTCGCCATGTGCCTGACGACCGCGAGGTTGTGCGAGATGAACAGATAGGTCAGCCCGAATCTCTGCTGCAGATCGCGCATCAGGTTGAGGATCTGGGCCTGGACCGAGACGTCGAGCGCCGATGTCGGCTCGTCGCAGACGATGAACTCGGCATTGGCGGCGAGCGCGCGGGCGATCGCGATGCGCTGGCGCTGGCCACCGGAGAATTCATGCGGGAACTTCCCGGCGTCGTCGGGATGCAGGCCGACCAGCGTCAGCAACTCGCCGACGCGGCCGGTGATGTCCGCCTCGCCATGGACGATGCCGAAGGCGCGGATCGGCTCGGCGATGATCCGCCCGACGCGCCAGCGCGGATTGAGGCTGGCATAGGGGTCCTGGAAGATCATCTGGATGCGCCGGCGCAGGCGCTGGCGCTCCTGCGCCACATTGACATCGTTCATCGAGATGCCGGCGATCGAGACCGTGCCGTCCGAGGGCGGCAACAGGCCGACGACCATGCGCGCCACGGTCGATTTTCCCGAACCGGACTCGCCGACCAAGGCAAAGGTCTCGCCCCGGCGTATGTCGAAGGAGACGCCGTCGACCGCCTTGAGATATTGGCGCGGCGCGCGCTCCAGCACACGGTTGAGCCATGGCTTCGAGACGTCGAAGATGCGGCGCAGGTCGCGGGCCTGGACGAAGGGGCGCTCGGGGGGACCTTGGCTCATTCAGGACCTCGGCTCATGCTGCGATCCCCGCCTTGTCCCGCGAGGATTGCGGCTGGTCGTAGAGATGGCAGGCGACCTGGCGATCGCCGAGCTGGACCAGTTCGGGCCGCTCGGCATGGCAGCGCGCGAACGCCTTCTCGCAGCGCGGATTGAAGGCGCAGCCCGGCGGGATCGCCTGGAGACGCGGCATCGCGCCCGGGATCTGCACCAGGCGCTCGGCATCGCCCTCGAGCGAGGGGATCGCGCCCATCAGTCCCTTGGCGTAGGGGTGCAGCGGCTGCTTGACCACGTCGCGCACCGAACCGATCTCGACGATGCGCCCGGCATACATCACCGCGACCCGGTCGGCAGTCTCGGCGATGACGCCCATATCGTGGGTGACGAGCATCACCGAGGTGCCGCGCTCCTGACAGAGCCGCTTGATCAGCGCGATGATCTGCGCCTGCACGGAGACGTCGAGCGCCGTCGTCGGCTCGTCGGCGATGATGAATTCGGGTTCGGCGCAAAGCGCGAGCGCGATCACCACGCGCTGGCGCATGCCGCCGGAGAACTCATGCGGATAGCCGTCGATGCGGCGCTCGGGCGCGGGAATGCCGACCTCGTCGAGCAAGGCGATGGCGCGCTTGCGGGCGTCGGCCGCATCGAGATCGGTATGGGTGCGGATCGTCTCGATCAATTGCTCGCTGATGCGGTAGAGCGGGTTCAGGCTCGTCAGCGGATCCTGGAAGATCATGCCGATGCGCTTGCCCCGGACCTTGCGCATGGCGTCGGGCGGCAGATTGTCGATGCGCTCGCCCGACAGAACCACCTCGCCGCCGGCGATGCGGCCGGGCGGATCGATCAGGCCGATGATGGCCGAGCCGGTGACCGATTTGCCGGCGCCGGATTCGCCGACGACGCCAAGCACCTCGCCGCGCGCGATGTCGAAGGAGATGGCGTCGAGCGCACGCAGGGTGCCGCGCCGCGCCATGAATTCGACCGTGAGGTCGCGGACGGAGAGGACGGGGACGGTCATCTGGCCTCCGGACGCGAGCGGCTGCATGGGGCCATGATCACCTCAGCCTTGGATTGAGGGCGTCACGCAGCCAGTCGCCGAGCAGGTTGACCGCCAGCACCAGCGCCGCCAGCGTCACGCTGGGAAAGGTCACGATCCACCAATCGCCCGAGAACAGGTATTTGTTGCCGATCGAGATCAACGTGCCGAGCGAGGGCTGCGTCGCCGGCAGGCCGACGCCAAGGAAGGACAAGGTCGCCTCGGTGATCACGGCGAGCGCGAGGTTGATCGTCAGGATGACCAGCACCGGCCCGATGACGTTGGGCAGGACATGGCGCAGCATGATCAAGGGCGCCGGCAGTCCCACGAGACGGGCCGCCATGACATAGTCCTTGTTGCGCTCGATCAGCGTCGAACCGCGAATGGTGCGGGCGTACTGCACCCAGAAGCTTAAGCCGATCGAGATCACCAGCACATAGATCGCGGTGTCCTCGCGCGAGGCCTTGGGGAAGACGCCGCGCACGACGCCGTCGATCAGAAGCGCGATCAGGATCGCCGGAAAGGTGAGCTGGACATCGGCGATGCGCATGATGAACGCGTCGGTGCGGCCGCCGAGATAGCCCGCGAGCAGCCCCAGCGTGATGCCGATCGAGGCCGCCAGGAGGCAGCCGAGCCCGCCGACGACCAGCGAGACGCGCATGCCGTAGAGGATCGCGGAATAGAGGTCGCGGCCCTGGTCGTCGGTGCCGAGGATGAAGCGCGCCTCGCCGCCATCCTGCCAGGCGGGCGGGATCATCGAATCCGCCAGGAAGACGGTCGCAGGATCGAACGGATTGGTCGGCGCGAGCCAGGGGGAGAAGGCCGCGCCGAGGAAGAGCAGCAGCACGACGAGGCCCGCGACCATCGTCACCTTCGATTTCAGGAAACTCGCCAGGATGTCGCTGTCGCGGAAGCGGCTCCAGCGCGAGGGGGCGGCGGCAGGTGGGGGGATCATGCTCATTCTCTCGCCCTCCCCACTCACGCGCCGACCGTGGCGCGCAGGCGCGGATCGACCAGCGCATAGAGCAGGTCGACCGCGAGATTGATGCTGACGAACAGAAAGGAGATCAGCATCAGATAGGCCGCCATGATCGGGATATCGACGTTCTGCACCGAGCGCAGGAAGAGCTGGCCCATGCCCGGCCACTGGAAGACGGTCTCGGTGATGATGGCGAAAGCAATGATCGAGCCGAGCTGCAGGCCGGCGATGGTGATGACCGGCACCAGCGTGTTCTTCAGAGCATGGCCGAAATGGATGGCGCGGGTCGTCAAGCCCCGCGCCCGGGCGAATTTGATGTAGTCGGCGCGCAGCACCTCCAGCATCTCGGCCCGGACGAGTCGCATGATCAGCGTCATCTGGAACAGGCCAAGCGTGATCGAGGGCAGGATCAGCGCCTTCAACCCCGAGCCGGTCAGGAGCCCGGTCGTCCACCAGGAGCCGATCTTGACGACCTCGCCGCGCCCGAAGGAAGGCAGCCAGCCGAGCGTGACCGAGAACAGGTAGATCAGCAGGATGCCGATCAGGAAGGTCGGCAGGCTGATGCCGACGAGCGAAATCGCCTGGAAAAGCTTGGCGAGCGGGCTTTCGCGCCTCAGCGCCGTATAGACGCCCATGGGAATGCCGACCGCGAGCGAGAACAGCGCCGAACAGAAGGCAAGCTCCAGCGTCGCCGGGGCGCGCTCGCCCAGAAGCGAGATCACCGGCAGGCGGAACTGATAGGACACGCCGAATTCGAGCCGCGCCGCATTGTAGATGTAGCGGGCGAACTGGACGAGGAAGGGATCGTCCAGCCCAAGCGAGCGCCTGATCTCGGCGACCTGGGCCTGCGGCGTGTCGATCGAGACGATCTGGTTCACCGGGTCGCCGACGAAGCGGAACATCGCAAAGGCGATCAGCGCCACGCTCAGCATGACGATGAGCGACTGGAAGAGCCGGCGCAGGATGAAAGCGAGCATGAACGCCTTGAAAGTCTAAGGTTTGATGGTTCGCAACCGAACCTCCGCGTCATCCCGGACGGAGCGAAGCGGAGATCCGGGATCCATCGAAGGGCGTCTGAGCTCTAGGATGGATCCCGGATCAGCGCCGCTGCGCGGCTTGTCCGGGATGACGATCGCGTGGGGCAACCGGACGGGCAAGACACGCAGCTCGAACACTGCGCTCCCGTTCACTCCTTGATAGCGTATTGGAAGTTCACCGCATTGTCGGCGCGCTGCGGCAGCTTGACCTTCTTCGAGACGCCCCAGGCCAGCGCCTGCTGATGCAGCGGGATGTAGGCGAAATCGTCGATCGAGAGCTGGAAGGCCCCGCGGATCATCGCGTCGCGCTTGGCCTTGTCCACCTCGACGAGGATCTTGTCGGTCAGCGCGTCCAGCTTCTTGTTGCAGTAGCCGCCGACATTGGACTCGCCACGCGAGGAGGCGGGGTTGTCGCGGCAGCCCATGATGTCGAAGAGCACGTTGTGGGCGTCGCTGGTGCCGGGCGTCCAGCCGAGCAGATAGAACGAGGTCTTGTAGCCGCCGGGCTTCAGCACCTTGGCGAAATACTGGCCCTTGGGCTGGGCGTTCAGGTTCACCTTGACGCCGATGCGGGCGAGCATGCCGACCACCGCCTGGCAGATCGCGCCGTCATTGACGTAGCGGTCATTGGGGCAGTCCATGCCGAGTTCGAAACCGTCGGGATAGCCAGCATCGGCCAGCAGCTTCTTGGCGGCGGCGCTGTCGAACTTGGCGCGGGTGAAGCCGGTGCTGGGGAAGAGTTCCGGCGCGATCATCAGGGGCGATGGCGTGGAGAGACCGCGCATGACGCGGCTTTTGATCGTCTCGATATCGATCGCCTGATAGAAGGCCTGGCGGACCCGGACATCCTTGAACGGGTTCTTGCCCTTGACGCTGGACTCAAGCAATTCGTCACGAGCCTGGTCCATGCCGAGGAAGATCGTGCGCAGTTCCGGCCCCGTCAGCACCTGGGCGTTGCCGGAGGCGTTGACGCGCTGGATGTCCTGGATCGGCACCGGCTCGATCACGTCGACCTCGCCCGACAGCAGCGCCGCGACGCGCGTGGCGTCCGAGGCGATCGGCGTGAAGATGATCTCCTTGAGATTATGCTCCGGGTTCTTGTTCCACCAGTTCTCGTTGACCTTGAAGACGGTCTTGACGCCCGGCTGATGGCTCTCGACCTTGAAGGCGCCGGTGCCATTGGCGTTGAGCGAGGCGAAGGTCGGGGTGGTGGCGTTGGCCGGGGTCGGCTGGGTCGAGTTGTTCGCCTCGGCCCATTTCTTCGACATGATGTACCAGGTGTCCCACTGGTAATGCAGGATCGGGTTGGGCGAGGGCAATTGGAAGTCGACGGTGTAGTCGTCGATCTTGACGACCTTGGCGCCGGTGGGAACGCGGGTCTGGACGTTGGAGCCCGGCGCGCGCGAACGGTCGGCCGAGAACACCACGTCGTCGGCGGTGAAATCCTCGCCGCCATGGAACTTCACGCCCTTGCGCAGGAAGAAGCGCCAGGTCAGGCCGTCAGCCGAGACCTCCCATTTCTCGGCGAGGCCGGGCAGGATCTCGAGGTTCTTGCCGCGCCGGATCAGCCCCTCATAGGGGTGGCCGAGATGGGCATGCGTCGTCGTCTCGTTGACGGTGTAGGGATCGAGCGATTTGAGCTCGCCCTGGTTGGCGTAGCGCAAGGTCTGAGCTTGCGCGGAGCCGCAGATCAGCGCCATGGCGGCGACAGCGGCAAGGCAATGCGTCTTGAACGACATGATCGGTTGCTCCCCTCTGGTTGAGAGCCCCGAATGGAACCGGAGCTCCAAGACGCCCACCCCTCCCGGGAGCGGTTTTCCGACCGTCCACATGCGTTGGCAGACGATCGAAGAAGACGACAGCTTAGAGACGCCCTGGCAGCGGCGTCCAGCCTGACGCCGCCTTTTCGTTCCAGATTGAACTTTTATTTGAGAGTCCCGGCCACCGCCCTTGCGTTGCCGGCGATGCAAGGGCCATGCCTTGGGGTCAGCGCGAGAGATCGGCGATCAGGCCGCGCACGAAGGCCGTGCCGGCCTCGAGCTGGGCTATCGTGATGAACTCGTCGGGCTGATGTGCCTGGGCGATGTCGCCGGGGCCGCAGACCACGGTCGACCAGCCCTCGCCTTGGAACAGGCCGCCCTCGGTGCCGTAGGCGACGACATGGCTGCCATTATCGCCGGTCAGGCGGCGCGACAGCGCCTCGGCCGCGCCGTCCTGCTCCGGGGCGAGCGGCGGCGTGGCGGAGGTGATCTCGACGGTGATGCCCGTCTCGGGCGCGATCGCCTTCATCTCGGCTTCGATCTCGGCGACCCTGGCCTTGTAGCGCCCGACGAAATCGACGCCCTCATCGCCGGGAACGACGCGGACCTCATGGCTGAACACGCAATGCTCGGCGGTGATGTTGACCGCCGTGCCGCCCTGGACGACCCCGACATGCAAGGTGCTGTAAGGCGGCTCGAAGGGGTTCTCGTTGCTCGCCCGCGCCTTATTCTCCGCCATGGTCTGGTTGTGCCACTCGATCAGCTTGCCCGCGATCATGACGGCGGGCACGCCGACATCGACGCGGCTGGAATGGACGGCATGGCCCTTCACCGTGGTGCGCATCCGGGTGCCGCCCTTGTGGCCGGTGACGACCTGCATCATCGAAGGCTCGCCGACGATCACCGCCGCGGGCTTGATGCCGGCCGCCGCCATCGCCTTGACCAGGATGCGCGCACCCAGGCAGCCGACCTCCTCGTCATAGGACAAGGCGATATGGACCGGGCGCTTCAGCGGCGCCTTGAGCATCTCCGGCACGAGGGCGAGCGCGATGGCGTCGAATCCCTTCATGTCGCAGGCGCCGCGGCCATAAAGCTTGCCGTCGCGCTCTGTCAGCGTCCAGGGATCGGAGGTCCAGTCCTGGCCTGCGACCGGCACGACATCGGTATGGCCCGACAGCACGACGCCACCCTCGACCTTCGGCCCGACCGTTGCGTAGAGATTGGCCTTCTCTCCGTCCTCGCTTGGCACCAGCGTGCTCTCGACGCCGAGCGAGGCGAGATAGTCGCGGCAGAAATGGATCAGCTCGAGATTGCTGCGCTGCGATTCCGTGTTGAACGAAACCAGTTTGGCGAGCATCTCCTTAGGCGTCAGGGTCACGGGTCACAGTCTCCAAAGGTCGGGCGAGAGGCAGGTTTCGTGCCGGCAGGCTACGCTGCTGGAGCGCCGGGTCAATCATGCGCCGCGGCGGGCGGGGCCGAGCCCGACGCAGGGATCAGGTCCTGCCCGGCGAGACCCGCTCGAAATGGGCGTCCTCGCCGGCATAATCGAAGAGATCGCGCGCATAGCTGGCCAGAACGGGAAATGCCTCTCGCCAATCGGCGGGCGCGGTTTTCACCAGCCAGTCGCAGGCGGCCTTGCTTGCGTCCCGATAGGTCGCGACGGGCCTGTAGCCCAAGGCGAGAGCAGCGCTGGTGTCGAGCGTGAACGGCGCGGGAACCGACCATGGCGTCGCCCCGATCAGCGGCGGATAACTGTCGTCGTCCACGGGCAGCAGCCGCCCTCGGTAATCGAGATGGCCCGCGATCGTCGTCGCGATCTCGGCGACGGTCGGTGGCGAGGGATCCGCCGCGTTGAGGATGCGCGTGCCGGGAACCTCCAGCGCCCTGCGAACCAAAGCGGCGAGATTGACGACAGCCGAAGTGTGGAACCGGCTCTCGCCGCGATAGGCCAGCGGGATCGCGCCTCGCCCATCGAGCATGCGCTTGACGAACCACCATTCGCGCGGATGCACGGAATGCGGGCCGTGAATGGCGCATGGCCGCAGGACCGTCACCGGCTGCCTGGCATGGTCGAGCAGGCGGCGCTCCAGCGCGACCTTGCGGGTCGAATAGGTTTTTGGACCGGGATCGACCGTCGGCTGGTCTTCCGTCATGGCCAAGGGCAGGTCCGGAAAGCCACCTGTGCGGGCCTCGTCGAGCGTCCGGCCGGCCGCGTCGCAATAGACACTGCAGGACGAGATGACGACGAAGGCGCCGGTGCTCCGCTCGATCTCGAGCAATTGGTCGGCATGCGCGTCCGTATAGGCGATCGTATCAATGACCGCATCCGCGCCCGCTGCGAGCGCGCGCGCCAGGGCTCCCGGCTCATCGCGATCGAGCACGGCCTGCTTCGCCCCCCTCGCCGCCATCTCCTCGGGAAGCAGGCGGTGGCCGCGATGGGACAGGATCACTTCCCAGCCATGCGTGAGCAGCTCATCGGCAACCGCGCGGCCGATCTGGCCGGTTCCACCGATAATGAAAGCGCGCCGAGACATGGTTTTCCCCGAATCCGGCTCTGCTCCGGGGTCCATGATTATCCCGGCCGAATCGGAGCCATCCGCGTGATCTTTGCATGGCTTGGCGCGTGGCCGCTCGTGGCAAGCCGGCCGCGCACCGACGCGCCGGCTCAGTCGTGCAGTGCGTGAGCGACCTGCAAATGCCCCCTCGCCCGCAGCCGCTGATCGCCTATAACGGCAGCAGCCCAGCAAAAAGGCGGATGCCCATGAATTTCGACGTCACCCTCGCAGACATCCAGGCCGCAGCGACCCGGATCGCCGGCAAGATCCGGCGCACCCCGACCTATCACAGCGCGGGCCTGTCGGCCCGGCTCGGGGTCGAGACCGTGGTCAAGGTCGAGGCGCTGCAGCTTGGCGGCTCGTTCAAGGTGCGCGGCTGCTTCAACAAGCTGATGGGCATGAGCGAGGTGGAGCTCGCGCGCGGCGTCGTCACGGTCTCGGGCGGCAACCACGCCATCGCCGTCTCGATGGTCGCCCGCGCGATGGGCGCACGCGCGCTCGTGCTGATGCCGAAGGACGTCGCGCCGCTGAACATCGCGCTGACCAAGGGCGCCGGCGGCGAGGTCGAGCTCTGCGAGGACGCGATCGAGGCTTTCGCCAAGGCGGCCGACTATGCCGCGCAGGGCATGACCAACATCCATTCCTTCGACGATCCCGCCATCATCGCCGGCCATGGGACGCTTGGGCTCGAACTCGCCAGCGACGCCAGCGGGCGGCTCGACCATGTCTTCATCTCGATCGGCGGCGGCGGATTCTCGGCCGGCGTCGGCGCGGCGCTGAAAGGGCTCGACCCGGCCGTGCGCATCCATGGCGTCGAGACCGAAGGCGCCACGACGATGACGCAGGCGCTTGCGGCGGGAAAGCCCGTGCCGCTGCGCCCGACCTCGATCGCCCGCACGCTGAACGCCCCCTTCGCGACCGAACGGACGATGGCGGCGGCGCGGCAGTTCCTGGAGGACATCGTCGTCGTGCCCGATCTCGAGGCGGTGCGCGAGATCGTCTGGGTGCTGCAGAACGGCCGCGTCCTGCTCGAGCCGGCGGCGGCCTGCGTCGTCGCCGCCGCGATCGCCAGCAAGGACAAGTTCAAGCCGGGCGAGCGGGTCGGCCTCGTGCTTTGCGGCTCGAACGTCGCGCTGGAGGACATCGCGGCCTGGCGGACGCAGTTCGGGGTGTGAGATCAGGCGTCGGTTTTGGGCCGACCCGACCAATCAGCTGGATTGCTTGCGATGGCAGCTCTGGCGTAGGGAGCGGAAGTTGTCGATCGACAGCTTCCGTTTATTCTGAGCATCCAACGGTCGCTGCACCGAGCAAGCATTCGATGGCGCTTCAGCGTTTCCCGCTAGACTCTTGGCCGGAGCACGTCCGCACGGTTTTTTCCGAACTAGGGAAGGCCATCACGTCGGATCGGCTCTATCCAGAGACTCTGTTGCGCATGTCAAAAGCCGACGGCGCCGTTCTTCCCAATCACCGCGTCGAGGTCACTCATATCTCAGGCTCTCAACTTGGGAGGCGCAAGGGGCGATACATTATCCAAATTCAAGGCCCGCAATATGCTGGCAATTGGTCGTTCGCTTCCGGCGCGTTGGAAGAATTAGCGCTTCGATCGCGCGCGCGAGCTGAGCCCGCAGGTTCTGCCTAGGATCGAAACCGGCCCTCGCAATTGCCGGCTCCGACAGCCCGCCCCGCCCAAGACAGAGGAACTTTAGCGGCGCTGACCGGTTCACAATGCACAAGGCATCACTGGGCGGATCGACAATGAAAATGCGAATAAGATGTGCCGGAGCGCTGGCGGCGATGGTGGTCGCTGCGGGCTTGGCTGCTGGGGACCTGGCTCATGCGCAGGCTCAACGCCCGGCGGGGGAAGACACGCGGGTGTCCGTCGTCCTCGGCGAAAAGCCAGAGATCGATCTGCTTCTCGCCAGGCCTCTCGACCAGGCCTCACCGCAAGCCGTCGAAACGAAAACCGTGATCGCCCCTGTCCGTAAGATACGTGTGATCGTTCCGTCACCCTACGCGCCATGACCGACTCTCGCCGCACCGGCATGATCCGAGCAGGAGACGCATCGATGGCTGCGGAGAGCGCGCACGCCATGGCGCCCGATCGCCATGCCGGGCAGCTGCCTTCGCGCCGCACGGCCCTGGCCATGCTCGCATCGACAGGCCTGTTCGCCACAGCCCAGCCCGGCGCGGCGGCGACGCCGGCCTCGCCGCGCGGCAGTCCGTTCAGCTATGACGACGTCGTCGAACAGGCGCGGGCGCTGGGCGAGCGCGCCTTCGATGCCGAGGGGCTGACGATACCGCCGGAGCTGTCGAAGCTGACCTATGACAGCTACCGGGAAATCCGCTTCCGCAGGGAAAAGGCGTTCTGGCGGGACAGCGGCTCCGACTTCCGGCTCCATCCCTTCCATCTCGGGTTTCTTCACGACAAGCCGGTGCAATTGCACGTCATCAAGGATGGCAGCGCCATCCCGCTCGCCTTCACCACGAGCCTGTTCGAATACGGCAAGGTTCCCGTTCCCAAGCAGCTCTCACCTGCGCTGGGCTTCGCCGGCTTTGCCGTGACGACGACGCTGAACGCCCTGAACGTGCAGGACGAGCTGATCGCCTTTCTCGGCGCGAGCTATTTTCGACTGATCGGGCGCGGCCATCGCTATGGTTTGTCGGCGCGTGCCCTGGCGCTGGATGTCGGTGGCGAGCAGCCGGAAGAGTTTCCGTTCTTCAGGGCGCTCTGGCTGGAGGAGCCGACGCGCGACAGCACCGACCTCGTGATCTACGCCCTGCTGGACTCGCCCTCCGTCGCCGGCGCGTATCGGTTCGTCGTCACGCCGGGACAGCAGACCAGCGTTGCCGTGACGGCGACGATCATCCCGCGCGTAAAGCTCCCCCGCATCGGCATCGCCCCCCTCACCTCGATGTTCCTCGCCGGCGAGGGCGACCTCGGCCAGCGCACCGATTTCCGGCCTGAAATCCATGATTCCGACGGGCTGATGCTTAAAACCGGTGGCGGCGAATGGGTCTGGCGGCCGATCCGGAACCCGAAATCGCTGCGGATCTCGAGCTTCGGCGACACCAATCCGCGCGGCTTCGGCCTGATGCAGCGCGACCGTGAGTTCGGCCATTACCAGGATCTCGAAGCGCAGTACCATGCGCGACCGGGATACTGGGTCGAGCCCGCCGGCGACTGGGGCGAAGGGCGCGTCGACCTGATCGAGATTCCGACGACCGGCGAAGCCTTCGACAACATCGTCGCCTGCTGGACGCCGAGCACCCCGCTCGAACCCAGGAAAGTCAGCCAGTTCAGCTATCGCATCTCGGCTCTCTCGACGACGAAGGCTCTGCACCCTTACGGGCAGGTCCGGAACAGCTTCGACGGCTCGAACACCGAGGATAGCGGAGCCAAGGACGTCGGCAAGAAGCGGTTCATCGTCGATTTCAGCGATGGCGATCTCGAATACTACCTGTCCGACCCCAAGCGCGTCGAAATCGTCGCATCGACCACGGCCGGAGCCATCGCCGCGACGATCGTCGATGCGAACCCGGCGGCGAAGGGCTTCCGCGCCATCGTCGACGCGACATTGCCCGCCGGCGAAACCGCCGAACTGCGCCTCTTCCTGAAATCGCGATCCCGCACCCTGACGGAGACCTGGACGAGTTCCTGGTCGATGCCGAAGGTCGCGGCTCCACCTTCAAGCCCAACGGTCGTCAGCAAGGATTGATTGTGCTGGTGCCGCCGTCATTCCGGGGCGATCCGAAGGATCGAGCCTGGAACCCAGAGCCGATGCGGGATCTCCATGAGGCGCTCGCATGGCGAGCCTCAAATGTCGGGCGCATCGGTTCTGGGTTCCGGGCTCAGGCCTGCGGCCTGCCCCGGAATGACGGTGTGGTTCCAGTGCGTCCTTACCAGCCCCAGCTCGCCCACCGGTCCCGCTGCCTCACTCCGCCAATTCGCGCATGACCTTGATCAGGTCGGACTTGCCCTCGAAGCCGATGCCCGGAAGCTCCGGCATCACGATATGGCCGTTCTCGACGCGAACGCTGTCGGGAAACCCGCCATAGGGCTGGAACAGGTCGGGATAGCTCTCATTGCCGCCGAGCCCGAGGCCGGCCGCGATGTTGAGCGACATCTGGTGGCCGCCATGCGGGATGCAGCGCGACGGCGACCAGCCGAACTGCGCGAGCACATCGAGCGTCCGCAGGTACTCGACCAGGCCATAGGACAGGGCGCAGTCGAATTGCAGCCAGTCCCGGTCGGGCCGCATCCCGCCATAGCGCAGGAGATTGCGCGCATCCTGATGCGAGAACAGGTTCTCGCCCGTCGCCATCGGGCCGGGATAGAACTCCGAGAGGGCCGCCTGCAGGGCATAGTCGAGGGGATCGCCGACCTCCTCGTACCAGAACAGCGGATAGTGGCGCAGCATCTTGGCATAGGCGATCCCGGTCTCCAGGTCGAAGCGCCCATTCGCATCGACGGCAAGCTGAGCCTGCGAGCCGATCTCGGCCAGCACCGCCTCGATGCGGCGCTGATCCTCACCGAGGCCGGCGCCGCCGATCTTCATCTTCACGACGGTGTAGCCGCGGTCGAGATAGCCGCGCATCTCGGCTCGCAGGGCGCTGTCGTCCTTGCCGGGATAATAGTAGCCGCCCGCCGCGTAGACGAAGACCCGGGGATCGGCCTCTCGGCCCTTCTGTTCTGCCAGCAGGCGGAACAGCGGCTTGCCCGCGATCTTGGCGACAGCGTCCCAGACGGCCATGTCGAGCGTGCCGACCGCCACCGAACGCTCGCCATGGCCGCCCGGCTTCTCATTCGTCATCATCGTCGCCCAGATCTTGTGGGGATCGAGATTGTCGCCGCTCTCGTCGACAAGGCTCTCGGGAGCCGCTTCGAGGATGCGGCCGCGAAAACGCTCGCGGATGAGGCCGCCCTGGCCGTAGCGGCCGTTTGAGTTGAAGCCGTAGCCGACCACGCGCCGACCCTCGCGGACCACATCGGTCACCACCGCCACGAGGCTCGCCGTCATCCTGGAGAAGTCGATATAGGCATTGCGGATCGGCGAGGCGATCGGCTTGGTGATCTCGCGGACATCGACGATGCGCATGGCGGTCTCCCTCGGGGCTGGCAATGCGCCGTCCTCTAAATCTGGACCCTGCCGGTCGGCCAATGCCAAGATCGGTTCACCCCATGCGCGAGCGGCATCATGGATCTGGATTGGCTGAAGGATTTCCTGGCGCTGGCCGAGCAGAAGAGTTTTTCGCGCGCGGCCGAGATTCGAAACGTCACGCAGCCGGCCTTCAGCCGGCGCATCCGCGCGCTCGAGGACTGGATCGGCGTGCCGCTGTTCCTGCGCAGCGCCCAGGGCGCGACGCTGACCCCGGCCGGCGCCTATTTCCAGCCCCTCGCCCAGGACCTGCTGCGCAACCTGCAGCAGCTGCAGCGCGAGACCAGGGCCGTCGGCGAGCGCGAGAAGGGAGCCCTGTCGATCGCGGCAACGCATGCGCTCTCCTTCACCTTCTTCCCCGGCTGGATTCGCCGGCACATGCGCTTCGAGGCGCTCGGCACGCTCAACCTGATCTCGGACAGCCTGGAAGCCTGCGAGCAGATCATGCTGGGCGGCGAGGTGCATTTCCTGCTCTGCCACCATCATGCGCAGGCGCCGACGCGTTTCGAGGCCGAGCGCTTCCCGAGCATCCGGGTGGGGGACGACGTGCTGGTACCGCTCTGCGCGCCGAATGCAGAAGAGCGCCCCCTCTGGCCGCTCCCGGGAACGAGCGAGCGGCCGGCGCGGCTCCTCGCCTACAGCCAGGCCTCCGGGCTCGGCCGCATCCTCTCGGCCCAGATGGCGCTGGCGCAGGACACGGCCCTGGCGCGGGACGCCGCCGGGATGGCGACCGTCTTCACCTCGCACCTGGCCGCGACCTTGCTGACCATGGCGCGGGACGGGCACGGCATCGCCTGGCTGCCGCTCACCCTGGCGGAAGAGGACCTCGCCCGCGCCCGCCTGGTTCGGGCCGGGCCGGAGCGCTTCGACATCCCCATCGAGATCCGGCTCTTCCGCAGCCCCGACTGCCGCAACGGGGCTGCAGACGCATTATGGGCGAGCCTGCAGGGGGAGTGAGTGGGGGTTGCGCATAATTCGTCGGCGGCCCGTGCCTCCTTCGGTTAAGAGAAAGCGCCCTCCCCGCCCCTCAAGCAGCCTGCTTCGGCTCGGGGCCGATATAGCTCGATTTCGGGCGGATGAGCCGTCCTCCCGCGAGCTGCTCCTGCGCATGGGCGATCCAGCCGATGACGCGGCCCATGGCGAAGACGCAGGTGAAACTCTCCGGGGGAAAGGCCAGGGCCTCCAGCAGGAGCGCCGTGTAGAACTCGACATTGGTCTGCAGCGAGCGGGCGGGCTTGCGTTCGCGCAGGATCGCGAGCGCCGCGGTCTCGACCGCCTCGGCATAAGCGAGGCGGCCGGAGTTCGGATCGAGCCTGCGGATCGCCCGCTTCAGCGCATCGGCACGCGGGTCGCGCACGCGATAGATACGATGGCCGAAGCCCATCAAGCGGTCGCCGCTCTGCAACGCCGCCTCCAACCAGGCCCGGGCGTTGGCAGCCTCGCCGATCTCGTCGAGCATCTCGATGACCGGCCCCGGCGCCCCGCCATGCAGCGGCCCCTTCAGGGCGCTCACTCCCGCCAGGACGGCGGAGGTCAAACCGGCCCGCGTCGAGGCGACGACACGGGCCGCGAAGGTCGAGGCGTTGAGGCCATGATCGCACACCGTCACGAGATAGGTATCGAGCGCGGCGGCCTGCGACGGATCGACGGCCTCGCCGCGCATCATCCGCAGGATATCGGCGGCATGGGGCAGCGCCGGATCGGGTGCGACCGGCGCCAGGTGGCGCTGCATCCGGATGACAGCGGGCGTGAAGACCGCCGGCGCCGCCATCAGCCGCAGCGCGGTCGCGACATCATCGCCATCCGCCAGTCGTGCCGTCAGCGCGCGCATCGCTTCGACAGGGCTTAGCCGCACGAGCCCGGCATCGAGACCCGCCACCTCGTTGAAGACCTCCAGCCTGCTCCGGCCGAGCGCCGCAGCAAAAGCCGCGCCGCGTGGCAAATCGTCGAAGAAGCCGTCCAGCAGAAGCTCGGCGGCCTCGGCGAAGCTGGTGCGGCCGGCAAGGTCGTCGAGGAGATGGCCGCGAATGATCAGGCGGCCGGCAGCCCCATCGACATCCGACAGGATCGTCTCCGCAGCGACAACATCATCAAGTCCATCCGACATCGGATCCTCCATCAACAAGGCCTTGAGGATCGCGCTGCGATGCAGCATAATCAATCTTGAACAATATAATCAACATATCGAGATGCAATGTATCGCGATGAATGACTGGCTGACGGCGCAGGAGGTGATGACCCGTCTACGGCTCAAACCGCAGACGCTCTATGCCTATGTCAGCCGCGGCCGCATCGAGGCGAAAGCGGACCCCGAAGAGCCGCGACGCAGCCTCTATCGGGCGGCGGATGTCTCCCGGCTGGAGCATCGCAAGGCGCGCGGGAGGCGCAATGCCGCGATCGCCGAGGACACGATCGCCTGGGGCGAGCCCGTCCTGGCCTCGAGCATCACGACGATCGCCCATGGCCGCCTCTGGTATCGCGGGCGGGACGCCGAGGCCCTGGCGCAAACGGCGCGGCTCGAGGATGTCGCGCGCCTGCTCTGGGCCTGCGGCGATGCGCGTTTCCCGACGCAATGCAACGCGATCGCGCCCGGCAGCGGCAATCAGCGCATGTTCGCCGCGATCGCAGCCCGCGCCGCCACCGACCCGGTCATTGGCGGGCGAAGCTCCAGATCGCTCTATTTCGAGGCGGCGGCCGTGCTCGATGCGCTCGTCGACGCCGTCGCCGGCAGCTCGGGCAATGGCCCGATCCATGAGCGCCTCGCGGCGGCCTGGGCCTGCGACGCGACCGGCGCCGATCTCATCCGCCGCAGCCTCGTCCTGCTCGCCGACCATGAATTGAACGCCTCGACCTTCGCCGTCCGCGTCACCGCCTCGACCCATGCCTCGCTCGCCGCCTGCGCCCTGGCCGGTTTGTCGGCACTGTCGGGCCCCCTGCATGGCGGCATGGCGCCGCGTGTGCGCGCCTTGCTCGGGGAATGCCGGCGCGACGGCATCGAGCCCGCGATCCGCGCGCGCCTGAGGCTCGGCATGCCGATCCCAGGCTTCGGGCATCCGATCTATCCGGAGGGCGACCCGCGGGCGCGGGCGCTGATGGCGGCGTTCGCCCTGCCGGCCGATTATGAGGAGGTCCGCCTCGCGATCGAGGCGATCACCGGCGCGCTGCCGAACATCGACTTCGCGCTCACGGCCCTGGCCTCCGTGCTGGCGCTTCCCGAGGACGCGCCTTTCCAGATCTTCGCGACGGCGCGCTGCACCGGCTGGATCGCCCATGCGCTCGAACAATTCCAGACCGGACGCCTGATCCGCCCCCGCGCCCGCTATGTCGGCCCGGAACCGGGATGAGAGGAGTGCTCGATGATGACCACGTCATGCTCGGGTTTGACCCGAGCATCTTGGAAACCAGTGCCTTCTCGTCATGAGATTCTCGGATCTTCGCTTCGCTACATCCGAGAATGACGGAAAGCCGGCGCCCCCGTCTCAGCGCCGGCGCTGCGCCAGCTGCGCGTATTGTCGCCTTGCGCGCTTGTGGCCGAACCACGAGGCCTCGCGATCCCCGACATCGACATGCACGAGTCCGCCCGGATAGGAGCCGACACCGCCGGTGCTCTCCAGCGCCTTGGCTGCCGCGACCGCAGCCCGTGTCGAGGTCGCCAGCGGCCTGAAATCGACGGCCTTGCCGCCGTAATGCTGGGAGTGGCGGGCATGACGGCCGCCACAGGTCGAGGTGATCTGAATCGGGCCGATCTTGGCCACGAGTTCGCTGATCATCGCCAGCGTTTCGGGCTTGAGACAGCCCAGCCCCTTGACCTGCGGCTGGAAGGAAATTTTCTCGATGGGAAGGTTGGCCCAGGCGGCCACAGGTACGCAAGCTGTGAGAGACACAGCCAAGATCAAACGACGCATAATCTACCAGGTACAATTGGGGATGATAGGAAGGCTCAAGCCACCAAATTCTGGTCTGGCAGAGCATGTGATTGCGGACCTATTCTACCGATAAGGCCAAATCATGGCTGAGCCCCCAAGGCTCATCTTAACAGATCGTTCCAGTGGCCTTCCGGCGGATTGCGTCTCGCTCGGAAATAGCCATGACGGCGCTACGGGCAGCGGGATTTCGACTTCAGAATCCGGGCGGCGGGGCTATGGCAGGAGCCGGCATCCAGCTCGCGCATTCACCATGCCGCCACCTCCGCCCCCTCATGCCGCAAACGGCTTGGACGGGGCAGGCGAGCCGCGCTAGCTTGCGCGCCTGGGCCACCCGTTTCCTGCGAAGCGCCCCGCAACCCTTTCGAGGATATGATGCCGAAATCCGAACTCATCGCCGCGCTCACCCCCGAGATCAGTGCGATCCGTCGCGATTTCCACCGTCATCCCGAGCTGCAATACGACGTCCACCGCACCGCCGGCATCGTCGCCGAAAAGCTCAAGGCCTGGGGAGCCGACGAAGTCGTGACCGGCGTCGGCCAGACCGGCGTCGTCGGCGTGATCAAGGGCAAGGGCCAGAATTCGGGCAAGGTCATCGCGATGCGCGCCGACATGGACGCGCTGCCGATCCATGAGGAGACCAATCTCGAGCACCGCTCGACCGTACCGGGCAAGATGCATGCCTGCGGCCATGACGGGCACACTGCCATGCTGCTCGGCGCCGCGAAATATCTCGCCGCCACCCGCGATTTCGACGGCACCGCCGTGCTGATCTTCCAGCCGGCCGAAGAGGGCGGCGCCGGCGCCAAGGCGATGATCGACGACGGCATGATGGACCGTTTCGGCATCCAGGAAGTCTACGGCATGCACAACAAGCCGGGGCTGGCGATCGGACAATTCGAGATCCGCAAGGGGCCGACCATGGCCGCCGCCGACCGCATCCACATCAAGATCGAGGGCAAGGGCGGACACGCTGCTGCGCCGCACCGCGTCAATGATCCGATCGTGGCCGCCTGCCAGTTGGTGACCGCGCTGCAGACGATCTCCTCGCGCAATGCCGACCCGCTCGACTCCGTCGTCGTCTCGGTGACGGCGGTAAATGCCGGCGAGGCCTTCAACGTCATCCCGCAGACGGTCGAGATCAAGGGCTCGATCCGGACACTGACGCGCGAGATGCGCGAGCTGGCGCAGAAGCGGGTCACCGAGATCACCGATGGGCTGATGAAGGCCTTCGGCATGAAATACGACCTCGAATACCATCTCGGCTATCCCGTCACCGTCAACCATCCCGGCCAGACCGATTTCGTCACCAGCGTGACCAAGAACGTCTTCGGCAAGGATGCGATCGACACCGAAGTGCCGCCGACGATGGGCTCCGAGGATTTCTCCTACATGCTGGAGGCGCGCCCGGGTGCCTTCATCAATATCGGCAACGGCGATTCCGCCGGGCTGCATCACCCCGCCTATGAGTTCAACGACACGGCGATCCCGGTCGGCGTCACCTATTGGGCGAGCCTGATCGAAATCTCGATGCCGCAGCGGGCCGCCTGAGCCTGCGATGAGCGACATCGATTGCCTGGTGATCGGGGCCGGCGTCGTCGGCCTCGCCGCCGCGCGGGCGCTTGCGCTCGCCGGTCGCGAGGTCGTGATCGCGGAGGCGGCTGAGGGCATCGGCACCCAGACCTCGGCGCGCAACAGCGAGGTCATCCATGCCGGGATCTATTACCCGCCGGGCTCGCTGAAAGCGCGCGTCTGCGTCGAGGGCCGCAAGCGCCTCTACGCCTATCTCGCGGAGCGCGGCCTGCCGCACAAGGCCTGCGGCAAGCTGATCGTCGCGACCTCGGCCAGCCAGCGCCCCGCGCTCGAGACGATCCTGGCGCGGGCCAAGGCCTCGGGCGTCGAGACCGTGCGCTGGGTCGATGCGAGCGAGGCCAGGGCGCTGGAGCCGGAGGTCACCTGCGAGATCGCCCTGCTCTCGCCCGAGACCGGCGTCGTCGACAGCCACGCCCTGATGCTGTCCTTGCTCGGAGAATGCGAAGCGGCCGGCGGCTCGCTGGCGCTCAACACGCCGATTCTGGGCTGGCGGCGCGAGGCGGAAGGCTTCAGCGTCGATTTCGGCGGCGACGATCCCGCGACCTATACGGCCCGCACGATCGTCAACTCGGCCGGGCACGGCGCGCCGCGCCTGCTCGGCAAGCTCGAGGGCTTTCCCGCCGAACATGTGCCGGTCCAGCACTTCGCCAAGGGCAATTATTTCTCGCTCACGGGAAAGCAGCCCTTCTCGCATCTGGTCTATCCGGTGCCGGAGGCGGCCGGCCTCGGCATCCACGCCACGATCGACATGGCCGGGCGGGTCAAGTTCGGGCCCGATGTCGAATGGGTCGCGGATGATCAAGACCTGGTGGTCGACCCGGCGCGTGCCGAAAAATTCTATGCCGCGATCCGGACCTATTGGCCAGGCCTGGCGGACGGCGCGCTCGTCGCCGACTATGCCGGCATCCGGCCCAAACTGCATTCGGCGAGCGAACCGATGCCGGATTTCCGCATCGACGGGCCGCAGGTCCATGGCGTCGACAATCTGGTCAACCTGCTCGGTATCGAGAGCCCGGGGCTGACGAGCTCGCTGGCGATCGCGGAGATGGTGGTGGAGAGGCTGGCGGCATGAGCCAGGTCGCGTCCTCCTATGTCGGGCGGATCATCGGCGCCGGGCGAACGGCTGACGGAAACCTCACCGTCGCCTACCGCGTATCCAGCCGCTCCTTCCCGAACCGAAACGCGGAGCGTATCGGCGACACGGTCCGAATCGTGCCGCGCGCGGGCTCGGCCGATGCAACCTCGGACAGCCCCTACATCGCCTATGAATGCCTGCTCTGGAACGAGCATCATATCGTGGCGAGCAACGGCACGCAGACAAGGCCGATTTTCGAGCGTCTCAAGGCAGGCAACACGGTCAGGGATGCGCTCGCCGCTGTCCTCGCCGGCCTCGACAGGGAGTTCGACGCTCATGACACGCCACGAATCTGCGCCGTTCTGGATCGAAGCAGCGATGTGGCCTATCTCGCCAGCGTCACCGCAGACGCCCTCTCCGTCATGCCGGTCGTCCTGCGCCCGGGGACGATGGCCTATATCTCGACCTATGGCAGCCCGTTGCCGGCCTCAGACCGGACCGACCCCGCCTTCGCGGCAACGACGGCGGCACAAGCCTGCCGGCATATGATCGACGGCTCGGTCTTCTCGCGCTTCGACAACCCTGTCTGCTCGACCGCGTGCGTCGCCGGCAAAGCCGGCGTCGATATTGCCGTCCTCAACCCTTGAGCACGTAAGTCCGCGTCAGCCCCGCAGCGCCTTGACGCGCTCGCGCGCCTCTTTGGCGAGCTGCGTCACCCGCGCCCAGTCGCGATTGACGATCGCGTCCGCCGGCACGAGCCAGGAGCCGCCGACGCAGATGACCTGCTTCAGCGCCAGGTAATCGGCGAGATTGTTCAAGCCGACGCCGCCGGTCGGGCAGAATTTCATCTGCGGGAACGGCCCCGACAACGCCTTGAGCGCCGAGGTGCCGCCGGCCTGCTCGGCCGGGAAGAACTTGCAGGTCAATCGCCCGGCTGCAACCGCGCGCATGCAGTCGGAAGCCGTTGCGACGCCGGGCAGCCAGGGCAGGCCGGCCGCGCGCATGGCGTCATCCACCGCCTCGCTGAAGCCGGGGCTGACCACGGCCTGGGCGCCGGCTTCCTTGACGTCGGTGACCTGGGCCGGCGTCACCACCGTGCCGGCAACGCCCAGGATTTCGGGCACCTCGCGCGCGATCGTCTCGAGCGCGGCCAGGGCGGCTGGACGACGCAAAGTGACCTCGATCACGTCGATGCCGCCCGCCAGCAGCGCGCGCGCCAAGGGCACGGCGAGATGCGCGTCCTCGATCACCACGACCGGCACGACGCCGCAGGCGGCGAGCCGCGCGATTTCGGGTTCATTCGACATGGGTGGCACTCCGTGAAGCTCGGGCTCGCTCAGAAGCCCTCTAGGCCTTCGCCCAGTAGACGTCGAGCCCCTGCGGCCGGCCAAGCAGCAATCCGACCGGATAAGCGCCGGGCAGAGCCTGCGCCGTGGTCAGGACCTGCGCCTTCTCCGCACCGGAGACGAGAAGCGACGCCCAGGCAGCGCCTGCAAGCCGCGCCGGCGAGAGCGAGATGCGCGCCGGCAGGCCGGCGGGATGGGCCGCGACCGCATGCAGACCACGCCCGGTCATCGCGGCCGCCGGCTCGCCTGGAAAGAGCGAGGCGACATGGCCGTCCGCTCCCATGCCGCTGACCAGGATGTCGAGCGCCGGCAGGCGTGCAAGCTCCGCTGATACGGCGCCCGCCGCGGCGTCGAGGTCGCCGGCGGAGCGATGAAAGGAGAGGAAGCGCGCCCTGCCCTCGCCCAGCGGAGCGAAGGCTGCGCGGATCATGCGCTCGTTCGAGGCGGGATCGTCGGCGGAGACGAAGCGCTCATCGGTCGGCAGCAGCGTGACCTTGTCCCAGGCGAGGTCATGCGCGCCGAGCGCCGTCAGGAAACGCGCCGGCGTGGTGCCGCCCGGTACGGCGAGAAGCGCGGAACCGCGTGTGGCAATGACGGCGCGCAGCCTCACCGCAACCGCTTCCGCCAGCGCCTCGGAGGCGTCGGCCAGCGTCTCGAAGCGATGCCAGATCAACGGCCCGGAGGTGATCATCAGATCAGGTCCGGATCGGCCCAGGAGCGGCCTTCGCGCTCGATCAGGCCGATCGCCTGCGAGGGGCCCCAGGAGCCGGCGGTATAGCGATGCGGATGCAGGCTGTAATCCTGCCAGCCGGCGATGATCGGATCGACCCAGGCCCAGGCCTGCTCGACCTCGTCGCGATGCATGAACAGGGTCTGGTCGCCGCGGATGACATCGGTCAGCAGGCGCTCATAGGCATCGGGCGTGCGCTCGTCGAAGGCGGTGGAATAGCGCAGGTCGAGTTGGCGCGGTACGACCTTGAGGCGGCCCGAGCCCGGCACCTTCATCATCAGCTGAAGCTGGACGCCGTCATTGGGCTGGAGCCTGATGACGAGCCGGTTGGCATCAAGCCGGTCGCAGCTGCCGCCGCCGAAGATGGAATGCGGCACGGGCTTGAAGGTGACGGCGATCTCGGAATAGCGCTGCGCCATGCGCTTGCCCGTGCGCAGATAGATCGGCACGCCGGCCCAGCGCCAATTGTCGATCTCGCAGCGGATCGCCACGAAGGTCTCGGTGTTGCTGGCGTAGCCGAGCTCGTCGGTATAGCCGCGCACGCGCTGGCCATCCATCTGGCCCGGGCCGTATTGGCCGCGCACGGTGTAGCGCTGGACGTCGGGGCCGACGATCGGGCGCAGCGCCTTCAGCACCTTGATCTTCTCGTCGCGGACCGCTCCGGCCTCCAGCATGTTGGGCGGCTCGATGGCGAAGAGGGTGAGCAGCTGCATGAGATGGTTCTGGACCATGTCGCGCATATGCCCGGCCTTGTCGTAATAGCCGGCACGGCTTTCGAGGCCCACGGTCTCGGCCACCGTGATCTGGACGTTGTCGATGTCGCGGCTCGACCAGGAGCGCTCGAACAGCGTGTTGGCGAAGCGCAGCACCAGGAGGTTCTGCACCGTCTCCTTGCCGAGATAATGGTCGATCCGGTAGGTCCGGCTTTCCGGCAGGATCGCCGCCACGGCGTCGTTGATCTCGCGGGCCGAGGCGAGATCGTGCCCCAGCGGCTTCTCCAGGATCACGCGCGAGGTCGGGGTGAGGATATCGGCCTTGGCGAGATTCTGGCAGATCGGGATGAAGAGCTCCGGCGGCGTCGAGAGATAGAAGGAGCGCACGCGATCGGTCTCGCCGAGCGCCGTCTTCAGCGCGCCGAAGGTCTCGGGCTTGAGCGCATCGGCCTGGACCACGGTCAGACGGCGCAGGAAGGCCGCGACCTGCTCGGCCGCGAGGCCTTCCTCGTTGAGGCGGTTGGCGACCTGCTTGGGCAGTCCCTCGAGATCCTCCGGCTTGCGGACGATGGCGAGGATGCGGCTCTCTTCCGGCAACACGCCTTCCCGGTTGCGCTGCGCCAGCGCGGGAAAGAGCTTGCGCAGGGCGAGATCGCCGCCGGCTCCGAAGATCACCAGATCGAAGGGCGGCACCGGGGTGCGCTCGGGCGCAGCCTCGGGCCTCAGCGCGCGATCGGCGATGGCATCCATGGGGGTCGACTCCGTCTTGGCCTGTTAACCGGCTCCACGCTGTTTAGAGCATGCGGGCTGCGACAAGAATGAGGCGTCGGCGTCGCTTTGCCAAACGCGATCCGCGCGCCGCCGCCCCGCCAGGACCGCTAGAGCAGGATGCGAAAAGTGGGAACCGGTTTTTCGCACCGATCCAGCTCTAACTCTGTGATGAGAGCCCTCAGGCGGGGATGGTCGCGACCTGGCGCTTGAAGCCTTCGCTGGCGGTGAGGAGCTGCTGGGCATAAGCCGTCTGGGGCGCACGCGCGGCGAGCGTTGCGGCCGTCATCTCCTCGACGCCTCGGCCGAACTGCATGACGAGCAGGCGCTCGCACATATGGGCGACGACGGCGAGGTCGTGGCTGACCAGGATATAGGTAAGCTTGCGCTCCTGCCGCAGCGCCTGGAGCAGATTCAAGACCTCGGCCTGGATCGAGACATCGAGCGCCGAGGTCGGCTCGTCGAGCAGCAGGATCGTCGGCTCCAGTACGAGCGCGCGCGCGATCGCGACACGCTGGCGCTGCCCGCCGGAAAGCTGGTGCGGATAGCGGAAGCGGAAGGAGGGCGGCAGGCCGACATCGGCCATGGCGCGGCCGATCCTGGCCTCGGCGTCGCGGATGCCGTGGATGGTCAGCGGCTCGGCCAGCGCATCATCAACCGTCTTCTTGGGATGCAGCGAGCCGTAGGGATCCTGGAAGACCATCTGGACCTGGCGATGGAAGGCCTTGTCGCGGATCTTCGGCTGCGCCTTGCCGAGGATGGCGATCTCGCCGCTCCAGTCGCGGTTCAGCCCGGCGAGAACGCGCAGCACGGTCGATTTGCCGGAGCCGGATTCACCGACGATGCCGTAGCTCTCGCCGGGTTGGACCGTGAAGCTGAGATCCTTCACGACATGGGCGTCGCCGAAGGAGACATTGAGCTTGTCGAGGGCGATGGCAGGTTGTGTGGTCATCGCGATACTCCTGCCCCCACACGAGCCCTCATCCTGAGGAGGCCCAAAGGGCCGTCTCGAAGGATGCTCCAGTGGTCTCCGGCGCCTCCTGAAACATCCTTCGAGACGCGCTCCCGCGGAGCGCTCCTCAGGATGAGGGCTGAAGGGGACATGATGTCGATCAGCGCTCTCATGCCAGCCATGCCGGGTCACGAGTGAGAGTTGCGAGCTTCGCCTTGGGATGGTCAAGGTCCGGCAGGCAGCCGAGCAGGCCGAGCGTATAGGGATGGCGCTGCGACCTTGCAGCTTCGTCAGCGAGTTCGGCAGCCGGCAGCGTCTCCATCGCCTTGCCGCCATACATCACGATGACGCGGTCGCAGAAGGACTGCACCAGATGCAGATCATGGCTGATGAAGATCAGCCCCATGCCGCGCTCGGTGACGAGATCGTCGAGGATCTTGAGGATCTGGAGCTGGACGGTGACGTCGAGGGCCGAGGTCGGCTCGTCGGCGATCAGGATGTCGGGCTCGGCGATCAGCATCATCGCGATCATCACGCGCTGCCCCATGCCGCCGGAGACCTCATGCGGGTAGAGCTCGTAGACGCGCCCCGGCTCGCGGATCTGCACGGCCTCCAGCATGGCGATGCTGCGCTCCCTGGCCTCACGCGCGCTCGCCTTGTGATGGACGCGATAGGCCTCGGCGATCTGCTCGCCTACTGTCTGGACCGGGTTGAGCGAGAATTTCGGATCCTGCATCACCATCGAGATATGGCGGCCGCGCAGCTTGCGCCGCGTGCGCTTGTCCATGGTGAGCAGGTCCTGGCCGCGATAGACCAAGCGGTCGGCCAGGACCTCGCCGGGATAGGGGATGAGGTCGAGGATGGCGCGCCCGGTCATCGACTTGCCGGAGCCGGATTCGCCGACGATGCCGAGCCGCTCGCGGCCGAGCGTGAAGGAGAGGCCGCGCACGGCGCGCACGATCCCGGTCGGCGTGTGGAAATTGACCCGGAGATTGTCGAGTTCGAGCAGCGGCTGTTCGGTGGGCGTGGTCAAGGCGCGCATCATCTCACCTCTGGTCCATGACGTCGCGCAGGCCGTCGCCAAGCAGGTTGAAGCCGAGCGCGACGACGCAGATGGCAAGACCCGGGAAGGTCGCGACCCACCATTGGTCGAAGATCTGCTCGCGGCCGGCCGAGATCATCGCGCCCCATTCCGGGATCGGCGGCTGCGCGCCCAAGCCCAGGAAGCCGAGGCCGGCCGCGGTCAGAATGATGCCGGCCATGTCGAGCGTGGTGCGCACGATCAATGAGGGCAGGCAGAGCGGCACGACATGCTTCCAGACGATGCGCCATTGCGAGGCGCCCTGCAGGCGCACGGCGGCGATATAATCCTGCTGGCGGATGATCAGCGTCTCGGCGCGGGCGACGCGGGCATAGGGCGGCCAGGCGGTGATGGCGATGGCGATGACGGCATTCTCCAGGCCCGGCCCGAGCGCGGCGACGAAGGCCAGCGCCAGCACGAGGCGCGGGAAGGCCAGGAAGACGTCGGTGATGCGCATCAGCAGGCGGTCGACCCAGCCGCCGAGATAGCCCGAGGTCGCACCGATCAGGAGGCCGACCGGTCCGACCGAGATGACGACCAGCAGCACGATCACCAGCGTGACGCGCGCGCCATAGACGATGCGGCTGAAGATGTCGCGACCGAGCGAATCCGTGCCGAAAAAATTGACGGCCGAGGGCGGCAGCAGGCGCTTGTCGAGATTTTGCGCGAGCGGGTTATGCGGCGCGATCAACGGCGCGAAGGCGGCGATCAGCAGCAAGGCCACGACGATGACCAGACCGGCGATCGCGAGCGGGTTGCGCTTGAAGGCAAGCCATTGCCGGTAGAGCTGGCCAAGCCTGGCCTGGCGGCGGGAGGTCGGGGAATCGGTGGTGAGATAGTCGGTCCAGGTCGTCATGGCGCGCCCTCACCGCGTCCTGGGGTCGACCAGCCGGCCGAGGATGTCGGACAGCAGGTTGACGCCGATGAAAACCGCGCCGACCACCAAGGTGCCGCCCAGCACGGCGTTCATGTCGGCGTTCAGCAGGGAGTTGGTGATGTAGCGGCCGAGCCCCGGCCAGGCGAAGATCGTCTCGGTCAGCACCGAGCCTTCGAGCAGCTGCGCATAGGAGAGCGCGATCACGGTAATAAGCGGCACGAAGGCGTTGCGCAGCGCGTGGCGCCAGATCACGCGGAACTCCGACATGCCCTTCACCCGGGCGGCGATGACATATTGCTGCTGCAGCTCGGTGATCATGAAGCTGCGCGCCATGCGGCTGATATAGGCAACGCTGAGCAGGCCGAGCACGGCCGCGGGCAGGATGAGATGGGACCAGGCATCGCGGAACGCCTCCCATTCCCCCTGCAGGGCAGCGTCGATGACGAGGACGCCGGTGATCGGGTCGACGAAGTCCTGATAGGCGACGCTGATGCGGCCAGGCCCGGCGACCCAGCCGAGCTTGGCGTAGAACAGGAGCAGGCCCATCAGACCGAACCAGAACACCGGGACGGAATAGCCGAACAGGCCGATCAGGCGCGCAAGCTGGTCGGGCCAGCGGCCCTGATAGACCGCTGCGAGCACGCCAAGGGGCACACCGAGCGAGACGCCGATCAGCGTGCCGAGCGTCGCCAGTTCCAGGGTCGCGGGGAAGACGCGCTTGATGTCGTCGGTGACGAGATTCGAGGTCAGCACCGACTTGCCGAGATCGCCGGTGAAAACCTTGCCGACATAGGTGGCAAATTGCTGCCAGAGGGGTTTGTCGAGGCCGAGCGCGGCGCGGGCTGCGTCATAGACGTCGGCTTTTGCGTTGTCTCCGACGACCGCCAGCACCGGGTCGATCGGGATCACGCGGGCAATCAGGAACGTGACGAGCAGCAGGCCGAAAAAGGTGATCGCCACCGTGCTGAGCTCGCGCCCGGCGATGCGACCCCAGACTGCGCTCCGTCCACCCCAACCTATGTTTGAAATCGCCATTCACCCGACCAATTCTACGAAACCGCGGCAACGCGGGCGCGTCGTCGAGCAGAATGCGAAAAAGTGGGAACCGGCTTTTCGCATTGATCCTGCTCTCACTCTGAGATGAGCGACGGATTCAGATGTCAGATCGGATCACTCTGTGACCGCATCCGACATCATCCGGCTCTCGTGCCACGCCGTGGAAGGAAGCCCGCAGGACAATCCCACCCACTGGAAGACCAAGTCCAAGCAAGAACCCCGCCGCGGCTTTGAAAGCCGCGGCGGTTCGATCGGAGGTCCGATCTCAGTTCTTGCTGAGCGTCGAGTAGAGGTTGCTGGCCGAGCCCGGCCCCAGGATCAGCCCATCGACATTCTTGCGGTGGGCGGCGACTTCGACCTGCTGGAACATGATGACGAAGGGCGAGACCTTCTGGTGCTCGCGCTCAATGGCCTCATAGCCGGCCTTGCGCTTGTCGCTGTCGGTCTCGAAGACCAGCGCGCCGGTCTTCTTGCTCATCTCCGGAATGTCCCAGGCGTTGCGCCAGGCGAGCGTCTTGGAGCGGGCGTCCTCGGCATTGTTCTCGTTGATGGCGAAGGTCTCGGCGTTGGTGTGCGGGTCCTGATAATCGGGACCCCACTGGCCGATATAGATGTCGTGCGTGCGTGCACGATATTTGGTCAGCGTCTGCTTGCCGTCGCCGGGGATCAGTTCGAGCTTGATGCCGGCCTGGGCCCAGTTCGCCTGGACCGCCTGGGCGATGTCGGTGATTGGGTTGACCGAGCGGGTGTCCATGGTGACGGAGAAGCCGTTCGGCAGGCCGGCTTTGGCGAGCAGCTCCTTGGCCTTGGCCGGGTCGAACTTGTAGGGCCGGTCGTCGATGGCGCCGAGGAAGCCCTTGGGCAGGAAGGCCTGGTGCGGCTTGTAGGTGCCGGCCACGATGTTGCGCTCGATCGAATCGTAGTCGACCAGGTATTTCAGCGCCTCGCGCACCTCGGGCTTGGCGAGATTGGGGTTCTTCTGGTTGAGGCCGAGATAGAGGATGTAGCCCTTGTCGCCGACCTGCTGGACGATGTCGGCATTGCTCTTGATCGAATCAAGCTGGTCCTTCGACAGGTTGCGGGCGTAGTCCACATCGCCCTTCTCCAGCAGCAGCCGCTGCGAGGCGGGCTCGGCGACATGGCGCACGACGACGCGCTTCACCTTCGGCGCGCCCATAAACCAGTCGGGGTTGGCCTCGAGCGTGTATTGCTCGTTGGCGCGCCAGGCGCGCAGCTTGTAGGCGCCCGAGCCGGCGGAGTTCTGCTTGAGCCACTCATAGCCGAAATCGCCGGCCTTCTCGTTCGCCTTGACCAGCTTGGAATCGACGATCACCGCGACGTTGGCGGTCAGGCAGTTCAGGAAGAAGCTCGGTGCATAGGGCTTGTCGACCGTGATGGTGACGGTCTTGTCGTCGACCGCCTTCACCATCTGGGTGACGTTGTCCTTGGTCAGGCCGAACTGGGTCAGGATGAAGCCCGGCGACTTGTTGAGCACGACAGCACGCTGGAAGGAGTAGACCACATCGGCGGCCGTCAGCGGGTTGCCCGAGTGGAACTTGACGTTGGGCTTGAGCTTGAAGGTGTAGGTCTTGCTGTCGGGGCTGATGCTCCAGCTCTCGGCGAGATCGCCATAGAGCTTGGAGGGATCGGCCAGATCGAACCGCACCAGCTTGTCGTAGACATTGCCGACGACCTCGCCGCCGGAAAATTCGAACACTTCGGCGGGATCGAGCGAGATGATATCGTCGATCTGCTTGGCCATCACGACCGTGTCCTTCGGCGTCTGCGCCATGGCGGTGGTCGCCATCAACGCCGTAAAGGCCGATACCGTCAGCAATCTCGCAACATGACGCATGGAAATCCCCATCGTTTGATTTCGCCGGCCTTTCAGTGGCCGTTCAGTCCAATGTGGAACCAGTTGCCCGGCGATGTCCAGCGGCTCCGCAAGGAGGCCCGAGGCAAGCGCTGTGGAGAACTGCCTAATTCTTGCGCAGTCGCCGCGATTGCCGGCGTGCCCTTGCGCAAGTTGCGCCTTTGCGGGTTTTGCCGGCATCGCTAACGTGTCATGGCCCGGCGCCCCGCCGGGCGACGACAAGCAGGTGCCAAGCCTTGGCCATCATCGCCGCGCTGAACCACGTTACCCATTACAGCTATGACCGGCCGGTCACGCTGGGGCCGCAGATCATCCGCCTGAGGCCGGCGCCGCATTGCCGGGCCGCGATCAACAGCTATTCGCTGAAGGTCACGCCGGCCGAGCATTTCGTGAACTGGCAGCAGGATCCCAGCGGCAACTGGCTGGCGCGCTTCGTCTTTCCCGAGCCGGTGAAGGAATTCCGCATCGAGGTCGACCTCGTCACCGAGCTCTCGATCATCAATCCGTTCGACTTCTTCGTCGAGACCGACGCCGAGATCTTCCCCTTCGCCTATCCCGAGGAGTTGCGCGCGGAGCTTGCGCCCTATCTCGTCACCGAGCCGGCAGGTCCGCTTCTGGCGGCCTATCTCGCGACGATCCCGCGCGAGCCGACGAACACGGTAAACTTCATCGTCGATCTCAATGCCCGGCTGGCGCAAGGCATCGCCTATGGCATCCGCATGGAGCCCGGAGTCCAGGAGCCCGAGCACACGCTCGACATCAAATCCGGCTCCTGCCGCGATACGAGCTGGCTGCTCGTCCAGATCATGCGCCATCTCGGCTTCGCCGCGCGCTTCGTCTCCGGCTACCTGATCCAGATGAAGGCGGATATCCACCCGCTGGAAGGCCCGCGCGGCACCGACAAGGATTTTACCGACCTGCACGCCTGGGCGGAAATCTACATCCCCGGCGCCGGCTGGATCGGGCTCGACCCGACCTCGGGCCTGCTCACCGGCGAAGGGCATCTGCCGCTGGCGGCGACGCCGCATTACCGCTCCGCCGCGCCGGTCTCAGGCGTCGCGAGCTATGCCGAGACGACCTTCGATTTCTCGATGAGCGTGGCGCGCGTGCATGAGGTGCCGCGCATCACCCTGCCCTTCTCGGACACGTCCTGGGGCGAGCTCGACGCACTCGGCGAAAAGGTCGAGGCCGATCTGAAGGCCGGCGACGTCCGCCTGACCATGGGCGGCGAGCCGACCTTCGTCTCGATCGACGACCAGATCGGCGAGGAATGGAACATCGCCGCCGTCGGCCCGACCAAGCGCCAGCGTGCCGATGTGATGATCCGGCGCCTGCGCGAGCGCTTCGCGCCCGGCGGCATGCTGCATTACGGCCAGGGCAAATGGTATCCGGGCGAGAGCCTGCCGCGCTGGGCCTTCGCACTCTATTGGCGCACTGACGGCGAACCGATCTGGCGCGACGCGGCGCTGATCGCACGCGAACCCGGCGCGCCGACCGGCGCCGACCGCGAATTGGAGGCCGCCGCCTCGATCCGCGACGCCGAGGCGCTGGCGGCCGGCCTCTCGGAGAGGCTGGGGCTGGGCGCCGATTATGTGCTGCCGGCCTATGAGGATACCGGCCACTGGCTGCTGAAGGAGGCGCAGCTTCCCGACAATGTCGACCCGCTCGACCCGCGCCTCGCCGACCCGGAGGAGCGTGCGCGCATGGCGCAGGTCTTCCAGCTCGGGCTGGGCAAGCCGCGCGGCTATGTCATTCCGGTGCAGCGCTGGCAGTCCCAGGCCGGCGACCGGCGCTGGCGCTCCGAGAAGTGGAAGCTCCGGCGCGGCAAGCTCTTCCTGGTGCCGGGCGACTCGCCCGTGGGCTACCGCCTGCCGCTCGGCTCGCTGCCGGTCGTGCCGAAGGACGAGTTTCCCCATATCCACCCGCAGGATCCGATGGAGCCGCGCGGGCCGCTGCCGCCGGCCGCCAGCCTGGGCGGCGGCGGGACGGCGCCCGCGGCCATGAACGGCGCGCAAGCCGCGCCCGCGGTCGCCGCGCCCGCGCATCACCAGATGTCGCGCCCGGTCGAGACACAGGGCGAAGGCCACGCGCAGGACCGCACCGAGCAGGAGATCGGCGGCGAGCATGTTCGTACGGCGCTGAGCCTCGAGGTCCGCGACAACATCCTGTGCGTCTTCCTGCCGCCGGTCGAGAAGCTGGAGGATTATCTGGAGCTGATCGCCAGCGTCGAGGCCGTGGCGCAGGAGCTGAACCTGCCCGTCCATATCGAGGGCTATTCGCCCCCAAACGACCCGCGCCTCAACGTCATCAAGGTCACGCCCGACCCCGGCGTGATCGAGGTCAACATCCACCCGGCCAAGACCTGGCGCGAAGCGGTGGAGATCACGCGCGGCGTCTATGAGGAGGCGCGGCAGTCGCGGCTCTGCGCCGAGAAGTTCATGGTCGATGGCCGCCATACCGGCACCGGCGGCGGCAATCATGTCGTGCTCGGCGGCGTGACGCCGCCCGATAGCCCGTTCCTGCGCCGGCCGGACCTGCTCAAGAGCATCATCCTGTACTGGAACAGGCACCCCTCCCTGTCCTTCCTGTTCTCAGGCCTCTTCATCGGCCCGACGAGCCAGGCCCCGCGCATCGACGAGGCGCGTTTCGACCAGCTCTACGAGCTGGAGATCGCCTTGGCGCAAGTGCCGGGACCGGGCGCGCCAAGCATTCCGCTCTGGCTGGTCGACCGGCTGTTCCGCAACCTCCTGGTCGACGTCTCCGGCAACACGCACCGCACCGAGATCTGCATCGACAAGCTCTATTCGCCGGATGGACCGACCGGCCGCCTCGGGCTGATCGAGTTCCGCTCGTTCGAGATGCCGCCGGATGCGCGCATGAGCCTGGCGCAGCAGCTCCTGATCCGGGCTCTGGTCGCCTGGTTCTGGCGCGAACCGCAGAGCGGCAGCCTGGTGCGCTGGGGCACGACACTGCATGACCGCTTCATGCTGCCCGAGCTGGTCTGGCAGGATTTCAAGGACGTGCTCGCCGATCTCGGCCGCGCCGGCTACGCCTTCGATCCGGTCTGGTTCGAGGCGCAGGCCGAATTCCGCTTCCCGTTCTACGGCAAGGTCGAGCATGGCGGGGTCGAACTCGAACTGCGCCAGGCGCTCGAGCCCTGGCATGTCATGGGCGAGGAAGGCGCGATCGGCGGCACAGTGCGCTATGTCGACAGCTCGGTGGAGCGGCTGCAGGTCAAGGCCAAGGGGCTCGTGCCCGGTCGCCATCTCATCACCTGCAATGGCCGCCGCATGCCGATGACGCCGAGCGGCAGTGCCGGCGAGGCGATCGCCGCCGTGCGCTTCAAGGCCTGGCAGCCGAGTTCGGGCCTGCACCCGACGATTCCGGTGCATGCACCGCTGACCTTCGACATCGTCGACAGCTGGGTCGGGCGCTCGCTCGGAGGTTGCGTCTATCATGTCGCCCACCCCGGAGGGCGCAATTATGAAACTCCTCCCGTGAATTCCTACGAAGCGGAGGCGCGGCGGCTCGCGCGTTTCGAAGCGATCGGGCATAGTCCCGGCGCGCTGGCGATTCCGCCGGAAGAGCGCAGCGTCGAATTCCCGCTCACCCTGGATTTGCGACGCCCCACAGGAGTGTAGACGCAAACGATGGCGTTGCAGGGCCGATCACCGTCGACGCGCGTGAAAGCGGAGCGGCGCAACGCCCTGCTGGCCGGCTATCGCCCGCTGCCGGGCGCCTATGACGAGTTCATGGCGCAGGATGGCAGCATCCGCCCGCATTGGGAGCCGTTCCTGACGGAATGGAGCGCGCTCTCGCAGGACGAGCTCAACCAGCGCTTCGGCCTCGCCGACCGCCATGTCCACGACACCGGCGTCTCCTACCGCGTCCATGGCGATGTCGACGAGCGCGATCCGCAGGCCGGCGAACGCGCCTGGCCGCTGAGCCATGTGCCATTGGTGATGACCGGCGCGGAGTGGCAGACCATCGCGGCCGGCGTGGCGCAGCGCGCGCAATTGCTGGCCTCGTTGCTCGAGGACATCTACGGCCCCGGCGAGATGGTCGCGAAGGGCCTGCTGCCGGCAGCCGTCGTCACGGGGAGCCCGGACTATCTGCGCCCGCTCCACGGCGCGCCGGATGGCGGCTCCCTGCAGCTCTACGCCGCCGATCTCGGCCGCGGGCCGGACGGGCGCTGGTGGGTACTGGGCGACCGGACCCAGGCGCCGTCGGGCGCCGGCTACGCGCTGGAGAACCGGCTGGCCCTGGCGCGCGCCTTTCCCGACCTGTTCCGGACGATGAACATCGAGCGGCTCGCCACCTTTTTCCAGGGCTTCCGCGCCGGGCTCGTCGCCAAGTCCAGGCGCGTCGAGCCGCGCATCTGCCTGCTGACCCCGGGCCCGCTGAACGAGAGTTATTTCGAGCAGGCCTATCTTGCGCGCTATCTCGGTTTCCTGCTCGTCGAAGGCGGCGACCTGGTGATGCGCGACGGCCGCATCCATGTCCGCACCATCGCCGGGCCCAAGCGCGCCGACGTGATCTGGCGGCGCATCGACGGCGATTTCTCCGACCCGCTCGAACTGAATGCGCGCTCGGCGCTGGGCGTGGCCGGGCTGGTGCAGGCGGTGCGCCAGGGCCATGTCCATGTCGCCAACGGGCTCGGTTCCGGGGTCGTCGAGGCACGCGCGCTGATGGGCTTCCTGCCCAAGCTGGGCAAGCAGCTTCTCGGCGAGGAGATGATTCTGCCCAATGTCGCGACCTGGTGGTGCGGCCAGCCGCGCGAGCGCGCCGCCGTGCTCGACCGTTTGGACGAGATGAGCATCGCGCCGGCCTTCCGCTCCGCCGGGAGCGGGCTCGACAGTGATCCGATCCTGGCGGGAGAACTGCCGGCGGCCGAGCGCGCCGCCTTGCGGGCACGGATCGAGGCGCGCGGGATGGATTATGTCGGCCAGGAGGTGGTGCGGCTCTCGACCATGCCGGTCTTCCAGAACGGCCGTTTGCAGCCGCACCCGGTCACCTTGCGCGTCTTCGCTGCCGCCACGCCCGACGGCTGGAAGGTCATGCCCGGCGGCTTCTGCCGCATCTCTGACGAGCCTGATGCCCGCGCCGTCAGCATGCGCAGCGGCGTGCGCTCCAGCGATGTCTGGGTCACCTCGGATACGCCTGTCGAGCAAGTCAGCCTGCTGCCCACCAGCGACCGCATCGCGATCCGCCGCGTCGTCGGGACCTTGCCGAGCCGCGCCGCCGACAACCTGTTCTGGCTCGGACGCTATCTCGAGCGAACGGAGGCGACGCTGCGGCTCGTGCGCGCCTTGCTCGGCCGCCTGATCGATGCCGACACGACCAATCCCGCCCGGCCCGACACGGTGCGCCGCCTCGCCAATCTCCTGGTCGCCTGGGGCGCGGCGCCTGCGGCCAAAGCTGCGACGGGGAGAGGCGCGGCAGCCCGCAATCTCGCCGGAGACAAGGGCTCGGCGGTTCTGGTGCAGGCGACCTCAGCGCTCTATGACGCGGCCGAATACGGCTCGGCCCGCGCCAATGTCGGCGAGGCGCGGCGCACCGCCTCCGTCATCCGCGAGCGGCTTTCGATCGATGCCTGGCGGCTGTTCGGCGATCTGCAGCGTCAGTTGACACTCGAGCCCGGACGGCAGCCCAGCGAGGGCGAAGTCTACGAGGTTGCGGACCGCGCCTTGAAGACGCTCGCCGCCTTCTCCGGCCTGAGCCAGGAGAACATGGTGCGCGGCGCGGGCTGGCGCTTCCTCGACATCGGCCGGCGACTGGAGCGCGGCATCGCGACCTGCCGCTTCGCCCGCCATTTCGCCGAGACGACGGCCCCGAGCGACGGCCTCGACGCCCTGCTCGACCTGACCGATTCGCAGATCACCTACCGCTCGCGCTACATGCTCGGCGCGAGCCTGCAGCCGGTGCTCGATCTGGTCATGCTCGACCCCTATAATCCCCGCTCCGTCGCCTTCCAGGTCGATCGTCTCGACATCGAGATCGCGCATCTTCCGTCGCTGACGGAGGACGGCATGCTGGAAGCGCCGCGCCGGCTCGTGCTGAAGCTCGCGGCCGAATGCCGGACATCGGAGGCTAGCCGGCTCGACCGCACCAGCATCCTGCTGTTCGAGCAATTGCTGATGGGGCTGTCGAGCGCGATCGCCGACCGCTACTTCCTCCAGAACAGCGGGCCGGAAGGCTCGAGGCTGACAGGCATCGCGTGATCTACGACGTTCGTCACCTGACCACCTACGGCTATAGCCGTCCGGTGCCGTTCGCGCGCTGCATCCTGCGCCTCCTGCCACGCAACGATGGCGGCCAGACGGTGCGGAAGAGCGACCTCGTCGTGACGCCGCGCCCGGCCGACCGCATCGACGGGATCTGCTTCTTCGGCAACCAGATGACGACGCTGACGATCTCCAAGGCGCATCGCGAATTGAAGGTCGAAATGCGCGCCCGCGTCGAGGTCAACCGGCCCGCGCCGCCCTTTCCGGGCCTGACCCGGCATTGGGAGGAGGTCGGCGCGCTGGCCCTGGCCTCGACGAGCCTCGCGCCCGATTCGCCGACGCACCACCTCTATCCGAGCCGACTGGTGCCTGCGGTCAGCGAGGTCGTCGACTATGCCCGCAAGAGCTTTTCGCCGCTGCGACCGGTGCTGGAGGCGGCCTGCGAACTGATGGCGCGCATCCGTGCCGACTTCACCTACGATCCCGATGCAACCGAGGTTACGACGCCGCTGGCCGAGGCCTTCCACCAGCGCCACGGCGTGTGCCAGGATTTTGCGCATATCATGATCGCCGGCCTGCGCGGGCTCGGCCTGCCCGCCGCCTATGTCAGCGGCTATATCCGCACGATCCCGCCGCCGGGCCAGAAGCGTCTCGAGGGCTCGGATGCGAGCCATGCCTGGGTCATGCTCTGGTGCGGGCCGGAGACCGGCTGGGTCGGGCTCGACCCGACCAATGACCTGATCGTCGCCGACGACCATATCGTCACCGCCTTCGGCCGCGATTATGCCGATGTCTCGCCGCTCGACGGCGTGCTGATCGGCCCCGGCTCGCAGAAGGTCGGCGTCGCTGTCGACGTCATCCCCATCGGATGATCCGGCTCGCCGTCATGCACGGCCTCAAGGAGGCTCTTTCCAGAAGTTAGTTGCTATGGCAACTTATCTCCTGCCGCGCCGCCGGCCATTCGCAACGCACCCCGTTCCAGAGGGCGCACGCGCCGGGCAGCGCCATGAGGAGACGCCGGCTTGCGCACACAGGTCGCCATCATCGGATCGGGCCCGGCCGGGCTGCTGCTCGGCCAATTGCTGCATCAGGCCGGCATCGACAGCGTCATCCTCGAGCGCAGGGGCCGCGACTATGTGCTAGCCCGCATCCGCGCCGGCGTTCTGGAGCAAGGCACGGTCGGGCTGATCGACAAGATCGGCGCAGGCGCGCGCCTCCAGGCCGAAGGGCTGAAGCATGACGGCTTCGACCTGCTCTTCGGCGGCCTGCGCCACCGCATCGCGCTCGACCGCGCGACGGGAGGCGGGCATGTCACCGTCTACGGCCAGACCGAGGTGACGCGCGATCTGATGGACCAGCGCGCCACCCAGAACGGGCAGACCGTGTTCGCGGCCGAAGACGTCGCGCTGCACGATTTCGACCGCGACAAGCCCTTCGTCAGCTATGTCGTGAACGGCGTTCCCAAGCGCCTCGACTGCGATGTCATCGCCGGTTGCGACGGCTATCACGGCGTCTCGCGTGCCAGCGTGGCGGAGAGCGCGATCACGAGCTTCGAGCGCATCTACCCGTTCGGCTGGCTCGGCCTCCTCGCCGATGTGCCGCCGGTTTCGCATGAACTGATCTATGCCGGCGGCGAGCGCGGCTTCGCGCTCTGCTCGATGCGCTCGGCCACACGCAGCCGCTATTATGTGCAATGCGCACTCGATCAGCGGGTCGAGGACTGGTCGGACGAGCGCTTCTGGGACGAGTTGCGCCGGCGGCTCGACCCGGCCACGGCGGAAGCGCTGGTGACGGGTCCCTCGATCGAGAAATCGATCGCGCCATTACGCTCCTTCGTAGCGGAGCCAATGCGGTTCGGACGCCTGTTCCTGGCCGGCGACGCCGCCCATATCGTGCCGCCGACAGGGGCCAAGGGGCTGAACCTCGCCGCCAGCGACGTGCATTACCTGTCGCAGGCGCTGATCGAGTTCTTCGTCGAGCGTTCCGGCGCAGGCATCGACGCCTATTCGGCCAAGGCGCTGGCGCGCATCTGGAAGGCCGAGCGCTTCTCCTGGTGGCTGACCTCGCTGATGCACCATTTCCCGGAGAACGGCGCCTTTGCCCAGCGCATGCAGCGCGCCGAACTCGACTATCTCGTCTCCTCCGACCACGCCATGGCGGCGCTGGCGGAGAACTATGTCGGTCTCCCCTACTGACCCTCAGGCCGCCCCACTGACCCTCAGGCGGCAGCCTCCGCATCATTCGACGGCATCACATGCTCCTCGCCCCAGGCCCTGAGCGCCATGATGACCGGCTCCAGCGTTCGGCCCTTGTCCGACAGGCTGTATTCGACGCGCGGCGGCACCTCGGCATAGACGACGCGGACGATGAGACCGTCCGCCTCCAGCTCGCGCAGCTGGGCAGTCAGCATGCGCTGCGTCACGCCGGGAACGCTACGGCGAATAGCGTTGAAGCGCAGCGTGCCGCCGAGCAGATGGTAGAGCACGATCCCCTTCCACTTGCCGCCGATCAGGCCCAGGGCTGCCTCCACGGGGCAGGCCGGGGAGTTGAACGGCTTCTGGAAACGAGGCGGCATCACAGTATCCTTTTCGATACTATATGCGGAAATTGTGCGTTCTTGCACAGCCCGTTTGTAAGGCGCATCTCGCCTGCATCGCAACGCAGGAGACAAAAATTATGCGCGCTATCGGCTATCGTGAACCGCAGCCCATCAGCTCGGAAACCAGCCTGATCGATCTCGACCTGCCCGTGCCTGTCGCGACCGGGCGCGACCTGCTGGTCGAGGTGAAGGCGGTGTCGGTCAACCCAGTCGACACCAAGGTCCGCAGGAACGCCCGCCCGGCCGAGGGCGAGGTGCGCGTGCTGGGTTGGGACGCCGCCGGCGTCGTCAAGGCGGTCGGCCCCGAGGTGAAGGCGTTCAAGCCCGGCGACGCGGTGTTCTATGCCGGTGCGATCGACCGTCCGGGCTCCAATGCCGAGTTCCAGCTGATCGACGAGCGCATCGTCGGCGCCAAACCTGCCAGCCTGAGCTTTGCGGAAGCCGCGGCCCTGCCGCTGACCGCGATCACGGCCTGGGAGGCCCTGTTCGACCGGATCAGGATCGCGGATGCGGTTCCAGGCGCGGCGAAGGCGCTGCTGATCGTCGGCGGGGCCGGCGGCGTCGGCTCGATCGCGATCCAGCTGGCGCGGCAACTGACGGACCTCACCGTGATCGCTACCGCCTCGCGGCCGGAGACGCAGGCCTGGGCCCGCGAACTTGGCGCCCACCACGTCATCGACCATGGCAAGCCGCTTGCCGCCGAAGTCGAGGCGCTGCGCATCGGCGCGCCCGGCCTCGTCTTCGTCACCACCCATACGCTGGACCATCTGCCGGAGATCATCAAACTGATCGCGCCGCAGGGCCGGATCGCGGTGATCGACGACGCTCCGGCGCTGGATGTCATGCCGCTGAAGGGCAAGAGCCTGTCGCTGCATTGGGAAATGATGTTCGCCCGCTCGCTGCACCAGACCGCCGACATGCAGGCGCAGGGCGATCTGCTCAGCGAGGTCTCCCGGCTCGTCGATGCCGGCAAGATCCGCACCACGCTGAGCGAAACCTTCGGGACGATCAATGCGGGCAATCTCAAGCGGGCTCATGCGCTGATCGAGACCAACCGCGCCAAGGGCAAGATCGTGCTGGAAGGATTCTGACGCCTCAAGCGCCGGTCAAACGCCGGTCAGGTCGCGGCTCTGCCGATCGAGCTCGGCGTTGTAGCGTCGCAAGGCGAATTGCTCGGTGAGCAGGCCGAGGACCCGCAAGGTTTCGCGGCCGTCGACGACGACCAGTTCCTCGGTCTGCGAGGTCGCGAACAGGCTGGCGGCCTCGCGGATGTTCATATGGGGCAAGAGGACGTCCTTGCGATTGCGGGCAAGCTCCGCAATCGTCCCGACCGCGACATCGGCGCCGTGAGCGTCGGCGACGAGGACGATGCCGGCATAGCGCCCCAGTTCATCGACGAGCACGGCGCGCTGATTGGCGCCGAGCGGGAAATCGCGCCGGAACTGCTCCAGCGTCTGGGTTGCCGGCACGGTGCGCACATCCCGGCGCATCATCCGGCCGACGCTCAATTCCCGCATCCAGCCGATATCGGCGGCGCTGCGGATGGTTTCGCCGCGCAAATGGAAGCGCCAGGTGGCGAAGGAGTAGCCGAAGGTCCGGCGCACCGTCATCGAGGACAGGACGGACGCCGCCAGCACCGCGACCGTGAGCGGCAGGCTGCCCGTCGTCTCCAGCGCCAGGAACGACATCGTCAACGGCCCCCCGACGACCGCGGTGGCCATCGCGCTCATGCCGATGACGGCGATGACCACGGAGGGCGTCTGCAGGCCGAAGCCGGTGATCCAGATCACGGCGACGAGCTTGCCGAACATCGCGCCGATGAACAGCGAGGCGAAGAAGAGGCCGCCGCGAAAGCCGGAGCCGATCGAGATCGCCGATGCCAGCGATTTCAGCACGATCAGCAGGACGAGAAAGCCCGCCGGATAATAGGCATCGAAGCCGACATGCAGCGCCGAATGGCCCGACGAGAGGACGGCCGGAGTCACCAGCGCCATCAGGCCGACGAGCAGGCCGCCGACCGCAGGCCGCAGTGCCAGCGGAATCCGGCTGCGGCGGAACAGGCTCTCGGCGAGCGCGACGCCGCGCATCAGCACGATGCCGAGACCCGCGCAGAGGATGCCCATGAGCATCACAAGCACGTAATCGGAGCCCGAGAGCGGGCCGGAAAAGCCGAATTGCAATGTGACGGGTGTCAGGAACAGCCGCGTAACGCCGACCGCACAGATCGAGGCGACGACGACGGGCGCCAATGAGCCGACCGTATAGGTCACGATGATCAATTCGAAGGCATAGAAGGCCCCGGTCAAGGGCGCGTCGAAAGCGGCTGCGATCGCGCCCGCCGTGCCGCAGCCGACCAGCATGCGCAGATCCGCCCGCCGGACACGGAGAAGCCGCCCGAGGCCCGACGCGAAGGCCGCGCCGCCCTGGGTGTAGCCCGCCTCCATGCCGACAGAGGCGCCAAAGCCGTTGGAGACCATGGTCTGGACCACCAGGATCAGGCTGTCCTTCAGCGACAGGCGCCCGCCATGGAGCGCATTCGCCTCGACAGGATCGACCACCGTGCCGCGGCCGCGGCGGGCCAGGAGGATGCCGATCGCCCCCATCACCAGACCGCCCAGAACCGGCATGCCGACGGCCCGCAGCGGATCGACGAAGACCGCCCCGCTGACCTCGCCATGGCGCGTCGCGAAGAAGGCGGCATGCAGCGCCTTGGAGACGCCGACCATCACCGTGACGAGCCCCCCCGCCCCGGCCCCGATCAGCGCAGCCAGGAGCACGAGCGAGATGTCGTCGCTGCGCAGCAGGCGCGGCAAATTGCGGCGGAAGCGAAGATAGGCGGCGCGGCCATTGCGGCGGAGGCGCTGCGACCGGGTCCGGCTGACCGTCCTGGTACCAAGGGTTTCGGCAACGCACGTCATGAAAGCACGGCCCACAATCGAAGGGCGAGACTTCACGGACGAACCGGCGATCCTCAGCCTCGCCGCGCTGTAGGTTTGGCCTCAGGCCAAGTCAACCCGGCCAACACGGTCAGGCCGACAGCAAAAGGGCCGCGCCCGAAGGCGCGGCCCTTCAAAACGAAGCCGGGTGCGAGTGCTCAGGCCAGCGTGTAGGCCGTCTTGACCGTGGTATACATTTCCTTGGCGTAGGCGCCCTGCTCGCGCGGGCCGTAGCTCGAGCCTTTCCGGCCGCCGAAGGGCACGTGGTAGTCGACGCCGGCCGTGGCGAGATTGACCATCACCATGCCGGCCTCGCTGTTGCGCTTGAAATGCGTCGCATGCTTCAGCGAGGTGGTGCAGATGCCGGCCGAGAGGCCGAACTCGGTGTCGTTGGCCAAGGCCAGCGCCTCCTCGTAATCCTTGGCGCGGATGACGTTGGCGACGGGGCCGAAGACCTCCTCGCGCGAAATGCGCATGGCGTTGGTCGTCTCGGTGAAGAGGGCCGGCTGGAGATAGAAGCCAGGCGTCTCGCGCTTGAGCACCTCGCCGCCCCAGGCGAGCTTGCCGCCCTCGTCCTTGGCGATCTGGATGTATTTCAGGTCCTGGTCGAGCTGGCTCTGGTCGACGACCGGGCCGATATGGGTGCCGCTCTTAAGCGCATCGTCGACCACGACGCCCTTCAGGCGCTCGATGCAGGCTTCGACGAAGCGGTCATGGATGCCGGCCTGGACGATCAGGCGCGAGGACGCCGTGCAGCGCTGGCCAGTGGAGAAATAAGCGCCGGTGACGGCGGCCTCGACCGCAATCTTGAGGTCGGCGTCGTCCAGCACCACGAGCGGGTTCTTGCCGCCCATTTCGAGCTGGACCTTCTTCATCGGCGAGGAGGCGATGCAGGCCTCGGCGACCTTGCGGCCGGTCGAGACCGAGCCGGTGAAGGAGATCGCATGCACGTCCTTGTGCTGCAGCAGCGCCTGGCCGACGATCGAACCGCGCCCCATGACAAGATTGAGCACGCCCTTGGGCAGGCCGGCGCGCTGGATGATGTCGACCAGCGCCCAGGCCGAGCCCGGCACGAGATCGGCCGGCTTGATGACGACGCAATTGCCATAGGCCAGCGCCGGCGCGATCTTCCAGGCCGGGATCGCGATCGGGAAATTCCAGGGCGTGATCATGCCGATGATGCCGACCGGCTCGCGGGTGATCTCGACGCCGACGCCAGGGCGCACGGAGGGGATCGCCTCGCCCGACAAGCGCAGGCACTCGCCGGCGAAGAAGGCGAAGATCTGGCCGGCCCGGCCGGCCTCGCCGATGCCCTCGGCCAGGGTCTTGCCCTCTTCGCGCGAGAGCAGGCGGCCGAGCTCTTCCTTGCGGGCGAGGATCTCGTCGGAAGCCTTCTTCAGGATCTCGTAGCGTTCCTGCGGACCCGAGCGGCTCCAGGCCGGGAAAGCGGCCTTGGCGGCCGCGACCGCATCGTTCATCTGCTCGACGGAGCCCTGCGCATACTCGCCGACGACATCATTGGTGTTGGACGGGTTGATGTTGCGCGAGGCGTTGCCGGCACTGGCCCATTCGCCAGCGATCAGGTTCTTGAACATCTCGGTCATCTCAGGCCTCCCACGGCGATTATGGATTTCGTGGGTGGTGGTAACGCCTTTGAGCCGCGAAGGCCAATGCAGCAGTCGCTATCGCTTCAGTCCTTTTGCGCATCATGGACGATTCCGCTCAGAACTCGGCGTCGAGTTCCTCCAGCTCCTCCGGCTCGGATTTCGCCGCCTCGATCCAGTTTTTCAGCGCCGGCCATTGCGCGATCGCCTGGCAATAGGCCCGGCTGACGGAATCGAGCGGCACGTCATAGGTCAGGAAGCGCAGGCAGACGGGAGCGTACATCGCATCCGCCATGGTCAGCCTGTCCCCGAAGAGATAGGGACCGCCATAGGTCTCCAGGCAATCGCGCCAAATCTCGGTGACACGGTCGATATCGGCCTGCGCCCCAGCCCAGACCTTGAAGCCCGGATAATGCGCCTTCAGGTTCATCGGCAGGGCCGAGCGCAGATTGGCGAAACCCGAATGCATCTCGCCGCAGATGGCACGGCAATGGGCGCGCGCCTTGGCGTCCTTGGGCAAGAGGCCAGCTTGCGGATTGATCTCGTCGAGATAGGCGGCAATGGCGAGCGTGTCCCAGACCTTGATCTCGCCGTGCGTCAGGCACGGCACCAGGAAAGACGGCGACAGCAGCAGGAGTTCGGCGCGGGCTGAGGGATCATCGACCGAGAGCATGCGCTCCTCGACCGCGAGCCCGGCCATCTGGCAGAGCAGCCAGCCGCGCAGCGACCATGACGAATAGTTCTTGCTGCTGATGGTCAGGGTCGCGGCGGTCATGGCTGGCGTCCTCTTGGCAGGCGTCCTCTTCGGAGGAGGTGATGATCGTAGCAAGAGATGTTCCAAAGTGTGATTGCTTTAGAACAATCTTGCGAAAGAGCGCTTTTGCAGTGCAACATAGGGATGCGGGACCGGGCCGCGGGCGGCATCTCCGCCGGCCGCAGCCCCGGGTTCCGCTCGTTTCGAGGTCGCACGCTGATGCTCTATGCCGCCTACCAGGCCCAGTCCGACCTCATCAATCCCGCCCGCATGATGGCTCAGGCCGCCCTGACTGCGCTTGGCGCCAAGGCGATGACGGGCCAGCCGGTCGACATCCGCGCCGCGGCCGCCGCCTATGAGATGATCGCGCGGGCCGGGCTGACGCATGAGCGGCCGCCCTACGAGATCGACAGCGTACGCACCGGCAATCACGATGCGGCCGTGACCGAGGAGGTCGTGCTGTCGTTGCCCTTCGGCAGCCTGCTGCGCTTCCGCAAGGACACGAACGCCGTTCAGGCCAAAGTCCTGGTCGTCGCGCCGATGTCTGGTCATTTCGCCACCCTGCTGCGCAATACGGTGGCGACGCTGCTGCGCGACCATGACGTCTATATCACCGACTGGCACAATGCCCGCGACGTCAGTCTCGAGGCCGGCGCCTTCGGCTATGATGACTATGTCGACACGCTGATCAGCTTCATCGAAAAGCTGGGGCCAGACACCCATGTCGTCGCGGTGTGCCAACCTTGCGTGCAGGTGCTTACCGCGGCCGCCGTGATGGCGCAGGCGGGCAGCCCCGTCCAGCCACGCAGCATGACGCTGATGGCCGGGCCGGTCGACACCCGCATCAACCCGACCGCAGTCAACAAGCTCGCGAACGACAAGCCGATCGAGTGGTTCCGCAAGAACCTGATCGCGACCGTGCCGTCACGCTATGCCGGCGCGGGGCGGAAGGTCTATCCGGGTTTCATCCAGCTGGGCGCATTCCTGGCGATGAACATGCAGCGCCATGTCAACGCCCATATCGACCTCTTCACCCATCTCGCCACGGGCGAGACCGAAAGCGCCGCGACGATCAAGAAATTCTACGACGAGTATTTCGCCGTGCTCGACCTGCCCGCCGAGTTCTATCTGGAGACCGTGCAGTGGATCTTCCAGGAGGCCCGGCTGGCGGCGGGAACGCTGACCTATCGCGGTGAAAAGGTCGATTGCAGCGCCATCCGCAAGACCGCGCTCCTGACCGTCGAGGGCGAGCGCGACGATATCTGCGCGCTCGGCCAGACATCGGCGGCCCATGATCTCTGCAGCGGCCTGAAGCCCTTCCGCAAGCGCCACCACATGCAGGCCGGCGTCGGCCATTACGGCGTCTTCTCCGGCCGGAAATGGGACGGGCAGATCTACCCGATCGTCCGCAACATGATCCTCGCCAATAGCTGAGCGAGCCGGCCGCCTGCGACGGCCTTCGCTACCAGTCAGGCCCAGACTGCGGCTGCGCGATCAAGGCGCCATGCGCGGCGTGGAAGCCCAGGGCGCGGTAGCACTCGAATTGTTCCTCGGAAAACATCTGGTCGCCGGTCGTTTCGTGCGGAAAATCGGGATAGCGCGACTTGTAGTCCAAGATGTAGTCGTTCTCGTCGCCCGTGAGCGATGATTTGATGTAGATGATCTCGCCATAATCATCCGGCCCGTATTCGATCGTGCCCCTCGCCACATGGGTGCGCTCGCCGGCCTTTACCGGATCGTGCCCTTGGTCCTTTGCATATTCCTCGTTGACCGCGAGCGAACTGGCCTGAATGTCGCGCCAGGGCAAGGTAATGCGGATACCGAGGTCGATCCGGGCATAACGCTCCGCCTCGACGAGCGAGCGGAACGAAAGTTGTGGATCGGCCTCCGCATCGACGACGATGATCCGCGCGCAGCGCCGGCGCAGCAATTCGTAGAGACCGAGATTTTCGATGTGGCCACCATCGGTCAAATAGACTTGGGAGCTCTTCTCGGAGAGCAGGCTCAGCATCTCCTGGAGGAGGTAGGGCTTGAACCAGTCGTTCGCATCGCTGCTGGTGCCGGCCTGCAGCACGAAAGCCGGATTCGTCATCCAGTAGCCCAAGCGGATGTTGAGCAAGGCGAGCGTCGGGGAGAAGCCGCGCATCGTGTTCGTCCCCATATTGGAGGATGCCGCGGCGCCCGAAATCGCCATAGCGGTCGCGAGGTCGATCCCGGCGCAGTGGCCGACGAGCTTGTCGGTGCGGATGTAGCCGGTGCTGGCGCTGCCGCAATAGACCGGCGAGAACTGAAAGAAATCGGCGTTGCGGCCGCGCTGATTGACGTATTTCGAGCTCTGAATGTTCAAGGCCGCATTGACCAGATGCAACGGCCCATAGGCCGGATGCAGCCCGGTGAAACCGGCATTGTCGAGCCAGGGCGGATCCGTCGAAACGCTCCGGCCGGACTTCAACGTCCGTATCTTGCGAGGGTCGAACAGGAATGCCTTGCTCAGGCGGTCGCGGTAGAGCCGATGCAGCGAGTTTCCGTTGGGCGTCAGGAACAGCCAGGTCCCGGCTGTCAGGATGAGGCCGGTCGCCGTGTAGAACCAGGGGAAGAAATAGGTTGCGGCACAGGCATCCCTCGTATCCCCGCCCGACAGGGCGCCGACATCCGGCTTGCCGCAGAGTCCGCCGACGAGCCACTGCATCCAGTCCGGGCGGTACGAGAAGCCAATGTCCCCGGCGATGGTGATGTAGAGATAGGCCACCCACAGCGTCATCGGCAGCGCCAGCGCGATCAGGAACAGGATGATCTTCGACATCAGCCGGCTGAGCAGCGGCTTGAGGCCGCTCTCTCCCTCCTTCGTCTTCAGGATGCTCCCGAAGATGTTGCTCGCGAAGGCCGAGGCCGCCGCGACAGGCGCGAGATAAGGCGTGACGATCGCCACGATCTGCGAAATCCGGCCGAGCCAGCTGTCGGGCCCCTCCTGAACGTAGAGCAGGAACAGGCCGCGCAAGGCGAAGGGCTGCAGTTCGAACAGCGCCGCCAGTGCGGTCAATGCCATCAGCGCCTGCGAAATGCGCGCCGCCGCTCCGACGAATTCGGGTGCCGAATCGCCACGCCCGCTCCGTAGCAGCGCCCAGCCGACATGGAAGCAGACAGACACCAGCAGAAACAATTTGGTGAAGAAGAAATCGGCCGGTTCGGCTTTCTTGCGAAGATTGGCGAAGTCCTTCGTTCTCGATTGCAGCTGTGTGTGGAGATCGGCTTTCCGCTCCAACTCCATCAGCGTCGCATTCTTCGGGTTGAGTTCCTCGAACGGCGCGAGCTGGGATTTCAGGGCTGCGATCTCCTGCCCATTCCTCGCCAGGCTCGCCTTTTCAGGCTCCGTCAACGCGACGGGATGGCCGGGAAACTGCTCCCAGCCGAAGAAGTCCGGACGGGCCAGCGACTCCTGGTTGGGATTGAGCGCCAGCGTGAGACCGGCGCAGACCAGCAGGACACCGGCGACGATGGCCAGGTTGGCGCCCAGCCCCCGCAAGATCACGGAGCAGGATGCCAGGATATCGCGCCAGCCGCCGGGAATGAGGTAGTTGGAATAATTGCGCAGATGCGCGACGGCGAGATTGTCGCTTTTGTCCCCGTCATCGGTCGTGAACGGGAATTCGCCCTCGCCGATATCCAGACCCAATGTCAGGGATGTCCCGGCATAGCCGCCGCCGGAAACGGTCGAGAGATAGTCGATTTCGGCCAGAGCGCCATTCTGGTGCAGGGCCTGCAGGGCACCCAGGCTGAACGCGGCACTTCTGATGCCGCCGCCCGAGATGGCCAAGCCGCTGCAATCCCGGCTGATCCGCGTCCCGCCGGGTAATTTCAGTCTGGCGCGTTTCTGATGCCGCCGCCTGATATTGATGCATCGCGTTTCGAGCGCGATGACATCGTCGATAGAGGTCGTGAGCTCCTTGCCGTCGGGAGCGACGATGACGTCGCGATAGGTCTTTCTCGTCTCCGATGGCGTTGCGGGCGTTGGCTTTGCCATCTCACGTCGGTCCGGAGCCGATGTTTCCAGTCGAATGCGAAATGACGTTACGACAGCTCAACGAATGGCTGCAAGCTCAGAATGGTACCAGCGGGAGATGCAACGCCCGGTCGGCACTATCATTTCTCCTTGATCTGCAAGCCGTCCTTGCCGATCGAAATCTGCACGCCGTCGGGCTGCTTCTTCTCCTGATAGAGCGCGTATCCCGTGGCGGCGAGGCCGGCGACGAGAAGCACGACGAGAGCGAGCAGAAGGTTACGCGAAGCGAGCATGATGGATCCCGAATGAGCGTCGCGAACGGCGGCGACGGCCAGACAACCCCGCTTTCGCCGCAAAGTTCCGCTTCGCAGCGCTTTGCCATGCTGCGTCAGCGCGCCAGGCGCGCCCCGCGGGCGGCAGGCGCATCGACTGCCATGCCGCGCCCGAGCAGGGCGACGGCCACGCTCGACCAGGCAACGCCGAGGCACCAGCCGGCGAGGACGTCGGTGGGCCAATGCACGCCGAGATAGACCCGGCTGAAGCCGATCAGGATGATCAGCGCCCAGGCGAGCCCGACACAAAGCCGCGTAATGTCTTCGCGCCGCGCCGCCAGGCCGATGAAGCCCGCAATGCTGAGCAGCGTCACTGCGGAGAGGAAGGCATGACCGCTCGGAAAGCTCGCGGTGAAGGTCAGGGCCGTATGTGCGACGATATCGGGCCGCTCCCGGCCGATCATGATCTTCAGCCCGGTGCTGACGAGCGTCGCCAGGACCACGCTGGCGGCGAGCGCCACCGCCAGTCGGCGATAGCCGCACAGCCAGAGCGTCAGGCTCGCCGTGATCGTCATGAAGCCGAGGCCGACGAAGCTGCCGAGCCCGCTCAGGTCGCGCATCGCCTCGCCCAGCCAAAGCGGGCCGAGCGGGGTCGCGGGGTCGCCGGGCACGCGCAGCAGCAGCACGAGGCGACTGTCGAAGGCGAAGCTGTGACCGGAGACGATGAGCAGCGCCAGGCCGACGAAGGCAAAGCCTGCCGCGAGCGGAACCAGGAAGCGGGGATGAAGGAAGGACATCGGGTTCCGGCGGTTGACGGCTTGAGGGTGATGTAGGGTCGCCCCGGCCGTTCAGACAAGAGCGCGTGCGCCGATGAGCCGGATCGCCTTGGGCAGCAGCCGATAGACCAAGGCACCGGCCTTGCGCTCGACCTCGCCGTCGAAGGTGATATGCCCGCGCTTCTTGTCGCGCCGCGTCAGGGTGACCTCATCGGCGGTGAAGGAGGTCAGGTTGTGCGAGCGGCGCCAACCGCCGGTCACGACGGACAGCGCGGCCTTGCAGCGCGAATAGAGCCCACCGGCGTTGAGGATATGGACCTCGAAAACGCCGCCATCGAGCTTGGCGCGCCGCCATTCGGCCCCGTCGAAGCGGTTGATGGTCACCAGCACCGCGTCGGCCTCGACACGGCGGTCGCCTTCGGCGGTGCGGATCTCGACCGAAATCGAGCGCGTGAACAGGATCGAGCGCGTCGCCGCGACGGCAAAGGCGACGTGGCGGCTGAAGGGGAAGCGCCTTCGCGCATATTCGCGCTCGCGTGCCATCAGGCTGAAGAAGCCCATCCCGGAAATGGAATGGAACAGCCTGTCATTGACCCGGCCGATGTCGAGGGTGACGGGCTCGCCCTTGCAGAGCGCCTCGATCTGATGCTCGAGCGTGCCGTATAGGCCGAGATCGCGACCGAGCACGTTGACGGTGCCCAGCGGCAGCACACCGACCGGCCGGCCGGCCTCGAGCAGGACCGGCAGCACGCCGTTGATCGTGCCGTCGCCGCCGGCGACGACGGGAATGCAGGTTTCGTCCCTGATCGCCATGGCAAGCGCGTCGCCGAGATCGCGCGGATGCACGAGCTTGACCGCGACCGAACAGTCATGAATGGCGAAGGCAGCGTGAAGGCGCTGTGCGAACGCCTCCGGACCGGCAGCCAGGACCGTGCCTGCCTTGGCGTTGACCACGACGGTATGGTGCATCGACGTTTCATCCCGGAGCCGCTGCGGTTCGGTCGGGAATGCCAGACCCGCCAGGGTCATGACAAGGCGGGCTGGTGCCAATGGTGACGGCCAGCCCCTGGCAGCATGTGAACGGGCTGGGCCTCCTCGACCTCTTCGGTCACAACCTCGAAGCGCTGCAGGATATGCGGGCCGAAGGAGTTGAGCATCGCGACGTCGGTGGCGTCGCGGCCGCGCGCGATCACGACGCGCCCGATCCGGGGCATGTTGTGACGGGCATCGAATGTGTACCAGCGGCCGCCGAGGAACACCTCGAACCAGGCGTTGAAATCCATCGGGGCCGGGTCCTTCGGCACGCCGATGTCACCGAGATAGCCATTGCAGTAACGCGCCGGGATGTTCAGGCAACGACACAGGGCGACCGCCAGATGCGCGAAATCGCGACAGACGCCGATGCGCTCCTCGAAAGCCTCGAAGGCGGTGCGGGTGTTGCGAGCGAAATGGTAGCCGAAAGTAAGGTGATTGTGGACGAAATCGACCACCGCCTGAACGCGCTGCCAGCCGGGCTCGATCTGGCCGAACAGGCTCCAGGCCTGGGCCGCGAGCTTGTCGGTCTCGCAATAGCGGCTGCCCATCAGATAGACGAGCGCCTCGTCGGGAAGCCGCGAGGGCGGGACTTCGCGAGCCGCGAGGTTGACCGGATCGGGCTCGCCGGAATCATGCACGACGCCTTCGGAGTAAAGCGCGACGCCGCCGGTCGGGGCGACGATGCGGCGGCAGATATTGCCGAATTGATCGAGATATTGCGAAATCGGCACCGGCCGGTGCGGATCGCTGAGCGCGGTCACCATCATCTCGTCGGGCCGCATCAGGTCATGGCGACGCGAGGGATGAATGTCGAGCAGGGTGATCAGCGGCAAGTCCTGCTGGCAGACGAGTTCGATACGATAGCCGTAGCGAATCTGCATGGCGCTCTCCTGGGTTCACCGTGAGGGCAATCGTCGCTCGATCATCAAGCGATCGCGCGTGTCGAATTCAAGACGAGCCACGCCCTGATTGCGCTCCCCAAAAAATGGGCGGGATGCGGGTCATAAAGACCCGCATCCCGCCGCCACGGCGATTCGGCTGGGGGGATAGCAACCGCCGCGACCTGCTTAAGGCCGGCCCTACATCATCCAGTAGGGCATCGTGCCGTAATAATCGTGGACGCGCTTGCCATAGGCTTTGTCGTCCCAGTCGGGCTCGCCCTCGCTGTCATACATGGGCGCCGCTTGAAGCTTGTCCTTGGTCAGCGGAACGACGTAGCCACCGCGATTGGTGTCGTAGTCGAGCACGCTCCAGGGAATCGGGTGATATTTCTCGCCGAGTCCGAGGAACCCGCCGAAGGACATGATGGCGTAAGCGACCTTGCCGGTCTGCTTGTCCAGCATGACGTCATAGATCTCGCCGAGATGCTCCCCGGCCGCATTGTAAACGTCGGTACCGGCGACGCGTGCTCCCGCGATCAGCGGATTCTTCGTTGAGACGGCCATGGTTTCAGCTGTCATCAGTTGCTCCTCCGGTTCGAGCGGCTTGTCTCGCCGCAGGCTGACTGGAAAACGTCGCTTCCCGGGAAAAGGTTCCGGCCAAAAATTCATCTGCCGTTCAAATCGAGGGAGCCAATGATATCGCCTGCGCACCGCGTGGGCCCTCATGTGGGGAACTTTCCCCGCCATCCCTCGTTATGGGCGCAAGGCATCGGCCGATGCCCGGACGCCAAGGAGAAATCTGATGAAGAAGCTCGTAATCCTCGCCGCATTGGCCGCCTCCCTCGGGGCTTGCACGCAGCGCGAGCAGAATACGGGGGCTGGCGCCCTGATCGGCGCAGGTACAGGCGCTGTCATCGGTGGGCTCGCGACAGGACGCGCTGGCGGCGCGCTGGCGGGCGCTGCGATCGGCGGTGCAGGCGGCGCGATCATCGGCAACGCATCGACGCCTGACACCTGCTACGGCCGCGACGAATATGGCCGTCGCTACCGCTACGCCTGCTGATCGATCTCAGCTTTCAGAGAAAGGGCCCGCCTCCTCTTGGGAAGGCGGGCCCTTTTTGTTTCGCGTCGCCGACGGTTTGCTCAGACCGATCCATTTGTTCAAACCTGCCCATAAGGCCCGAAGCGGCCGACGAAGCGGTGGCGCGTGCCGGGATAGAGCAGCCGCACTGCCGTGACCGGGGCGCCCTGGTTCCAGGTCCGGCGCTCGACCAGCAGGCAGGCCGTGCCGGCCTCGATGGCGAGCAGGCGAGCCTCCTCAGCCTCGGCGGCGATGGCGCTGATCGCGTGCTCGGCCTGCGACCAGAGGCTGTGCTGCAAGAGCCAGTCGCCCGGCGGCGTCTCCTTGAAATCCTCATCAGTGGCGGCAGGCACCGTGGCGAGATGGATCACCCGCTCCTCCAGCACATGGGGCTGGCCGCCGCTGAAATGCCGGGTGACGAGATGCGCTACTCTCTCGCTGCGCTTCAGCCCGAATTGCGAGGCGAGCTCGACTGAGGGACGGCCATCGCGCCGCGACAGGACTTCATAGGCATAGGCCTGGCCGAGCCCCCTGACCTCGTCGGGAATCGAGAGGATGTCGAGCATGGCGTGGCTTGCCGGCGGGCTCGCCACGATCGTCCCCGACCGCCGCCGCCGCGTGATCAGGCCCTCGCGCGCGAGCTGGACGAGGGCACGGTGCACGGTCATCCGCGAGGCGCCGAGCTGCTCCATCAGCGCGTGTTCGGGCGGGACCGAAGTGCCCGGCGACCAGACGCCATTCAGGATCAGATCGCGGATCGCCCGCCTGATCTGGTCATAGACCGGGCCGGCCCCATCGAGCTTGACCGCCTCCAGCCTGGTTTCCGCCGTCGTCATGGTCGTCACGCCGCCTTCAGAGCGTTTTCGAGCGAAGTGGATACCGGTTCGCATGAAGAAAACGCGTAAAAAGAAAGTGCTAGAGCCATTTGCGATCCAATTGGATCGCAAATGGCTCTAGCCGAGCAGTTTGCGCATCGTCGCGGCAAAGCGCGCCTTGACCGGCTCGCGTGCGAGATGGCGCCCCTCCGCGACCACCCTGCGACCGCCGACGAAGACATCGCGCAACGGCAGGGCGTTGGCGGCGAAGATCGCGCTGTCGAGTGCCATCTCTCCGGCCTTGCCAAGCAGCGCCGGATGGTCTGCGGCCAGCGTCACGAGATCGGCCCGGCAGCCCGGCGCGAGCCGCCCGATGGCACGACCGCAGGCCTGCGCGCCACCCGCGCAAGCCGCCTGCCACAAAGCCGCTCCGGTCGAGGCGCCGGCATCCGCCATCAAGGCGCGGCCGCGATCGCGCAGGCGCTGGGAGTATTCGAGCTGGCGCAGCTCGGCCCCGGCATCGATCTGGATGTTGGAATCGCTGCCGACGCCGAAAGCTCCACCGGCCGCGCGATAGCGCACGCCGTCGAAGATGCCGTCGCCCAGGCTGGATTCGGTGATGGGGCATAGGCCGGCGATCGCGCCGCTGCGCGCGATGCCGTCGCGCTCGGCTTCGGTCAGATGCGTCGCATGGACCAGACACCAGCGCCGATCGAGCGTCGTATTCTCCATCAGCAATTCGACCGGGCGGCGGCCGGTGATCCTGAGGCTGTCCTCCACCTCGCGCATCTGCTCGGCGACATGGATGTGCAGCGGGCCGTCCGGCCGCAAGCCCGCCAGCCAGTCGAGATCGTCGAGCGCGACCGCGCGCAGCGAATGCGGGGCGAGGCCCAGCCGTGCATCCGGCAGCGGGCGGATCGCCGCCGCGCTCGCCTCGATCAGGCGCAGATAGGCGTCGCGCTCATTGACGAAGCGGCGCTGGCCGTGGACGGAGGGCGCGCCGCCGAAATTGCCGAAACGGTAGAGCACCGGCAGCAAGGTCAGCCCGAGCCCCGTCTCCTGCGCCGCCGCAGCGACCGCGCCCGCCATCGCGGCGATGTCGGCATAGGCGCGCCCGTCCTTGTCGTGATGCAGATAGTGGAACTCGGCGAGCGCGGTGAAGCCGCCCTCCAGCATCTCGACGAAAGCCTGGGCGGCGATGGCCTGGACGTCGTCGGGATCGAGCCTGTCGAGGAAGCGGTACATCACCTCGCGCCAAGTCCAGAAGGAATCGTCGCTCGCACCGCGCCGCTCCGACAGGCCGGCCATGCCGCGCTGGAAGGCGTGGCTGTGCAGGTTCGGCATGCCGGGCAAGGCGAGGCCGGGCAAACGCTCCGCATCCACGGCGGGGGCAACGCCGGCGTCGACGCGCGTGATGACGCCATCCGCGATCGTCAGCGCCACGTCATCGGCAAATCCGTCCGGCAGGAGGGCCTGCGCGAGATGCAGGGTCTGATTCACGCGATCGCTCCAGCAGTCATTTGCGGTCCGCTTGCCAATTGCATATGCAATTAGCTAGCATAGTCCCGGGACGGCGATTGTCGAGAGGAAACGCGAGTGGCGCAACGGCCGGATGAGTTTCTGATCTGCGACCGGGTTTGGACGAATGCCCGGCTCGCCACGATGGCCGCGGGTTCCGGCACGCCCTATGGCGCGATCGAAGACGGCGTCATCGCGGCGCGCGACGGGCGCATCGTCTTCGCCGGAGCGAAAGGCGAGGCGCCTGCCTTCGATGCGGTGGAGACGATCGATTGCCGCAGTCGCTGGATCACGCCCGGCCTGATCGATTGCCACAGCCATCTCGTTTATGGCGGCGACCGCGCCCATGAATTCGAATTGCGCCTGCAGGGCGCGAGCTATGAGGAGATCGCGCGCGCCGGCGGCGGCATCCTCTCCACCGTCAAGGCGACGCGGGCCGCAAGCGAGGCCGAACTCTTCGCCAGCGCCGACAGGCGGCTTGCCGCCTTGATCGCGGAAGGCGTCACCACCGTCGAAATCAAATCCGGCTATGGGCTGGAGACGGAAACCGAGCTGAAGCAGCTTTCGGTCGCGCGCCGGCTCGGGCGCGAGCGGCCGGTTGGCGTGCGCACGACCTTTCTGGGCGCACATGCAGTGCCCCCCGAATATAAGGGCCGCTCCAGCGACTATGCCGAGCTCGTCGCCGGGCCGATGCTGGACGCCGTCGCGGCACGGGGACTGGCGGATGCCGTCGACGTCTTCTGCGAGGGCATTGCCTTCTCGCGGGAGGAGACGGCGCGCATCTTCACTGCGGCCAAGGCCAAGGGTCTCGCGATCAAGATCCACGCCGAGCAACTCTCCAATCTCGGCGGAGCCGCCCTGGCCGCCGAATATGGCGCGCTCTCGGCCGACCATCTCGAATATCTCGACGAGGCCGGCGTCATCGCCATGGCTGGGGCCGGAACGGTCGCGGTGATCCTGCCCGGGGCCTTCTATTTCCTGCGCGAGACGCAAAAGCCGCCGATCGCGCTGCTGCGTCAGCATGGCGTGCCGATCGCGCTCGCAACCGACGCCAATCCCGGTTCCTCGCCGCTGACCTCGCCGCTGCTGGTCTTGAACATGGCCTGCACATTGTTCCGGTTGACGCCGGAGGAGGCGCTGGCCGGCCTGACCCGCAACGCCGCTCAGGCGCTCGGCCTGGCCGGCGAGATCGGCACGCTGGAAGCCGGCAAGCGCTGCGACCTCGCGATCTGGGAGATCGAGCGCCCGGCCGAACTCGCCTATCGCATCGGCTTCAACCCGCTTCACGCCCGCATCTGGAACGGACAATGACCTCGCCTCTCCTGCTCACGCCCGGCCACGCCCCACTGACGCATTGGCGCGACGTGCTCGCCGGCGCCTCGCTTACGCTCGATGCGGCAAGCGCAGGCGCCATCGCCGCAGCCCAGGCGATCGTCGACGACATCGTCGCCGCCGGCACCGTGACCTATGGCGTCAATACCGGCTTCGGCAAGCTCGCCAGCGTGCGCATCGCCGATGCGGACCTCGCGACGCTGCAGCGCAACCTCATCCTGTCGCATGCGGTGGGCACCGGCCCGGCCCTGCCCGACAGCGCGGTGCGCCTGATCCTCGCCATGAAGGCGGCGAGCCTGGCGCGCGGCGCCTCGGGTGTGCGCCCTGTCGTGGTCGAGGCGCTGCTCGGCGCGCTCGCGGCCGATGCCTTGCCGGTGGTTCCGGCGAAGGGCTCGGTCGGCGCGTCGGGCGATCTCGCCCCGCTGGCGCATCTGACAGCCGCCCTGATGGGGGTCGGCGAAATCAGGCTGAAGGGCATGGCCCTGCCGGCGGCAGAAGCGCTGTCGCGCATCGGCCAGGCCCCGCTCGCACTCGGCGCCAAGGAAGGGCTCGCGCTGATCAACGGCACGCAGGTCTCGACCGCGATCGCGATCACGGCGCTGTCCGAGATCGCGCGCGTCTTCGACGCCGCGCTCATTGCCGGCGCGCTCTCGGTCGACGCGCTGAAGGGCTCGGATACGCCGTTCGATCCCCGCATCCAGGCGCTGCGCGGCCAACCCGGCCAGATCAAGGTCGCCGCCACCTTGCTGACGCTGATTGCGGGCAGCGAGATCCGCGACAGCCACCGTTTCGGCGATTCGAAGGTGCAGGACCCCTATTCGCTGCGCTGCCAGCCGCAGGTGATGGGCGCGGTGCGCGACCTCCTCGCCAATGCCGCCGCGACGCTCGGTATCGAGGCCAATGCCGTCACCGACAACCCCTTGGTGCTCGGGCCGGGCGAGATCGTCTCGGGCGGCAATTTCCACGCCGAGCCTGTCGCCTTCGCCGCCGACATCCTCGCCATGGGACTGTGCGAGATCGGCAATCTCTCGGAGCGGCGCATGGCGCTCCTGGTCGACCCGGTGATGAGCGGCCTGCCACCCTTCCTGGCGCGCGACGCCGGGCTCAACTCCGGCTTCATGATCGCGCAGGTGACGGCCGCCGCCTTGGCGTCGGAGAACAAGCAGAAGGCCTATCCGGCTTCCGTCGACACCATCCCGACCTCCGCCAACCAGGAGGACCATGTCTCGATGGCGACGCATGGCGCCTATCGCCTGCTCGACATGGCCGGGAACGCCGCCAGCGTCATCGGCATCGAATTGATGGCGGCAGCCGAGGCGATCGAGCATCACCGGCCGATGAAGACGAGCCCACGGCTGGAGCCGGTTCTGGCCCTGCTGCGCGGCCGGATCGCGCCGCTCACCGCCGACCGCTATCTCGCCCCGGATCTCGCGGCGGCGACGGACCTCGTGCTGTCAGGCGCGGTCGGTCAGGCGGCGGGGTTGGATAGTTTTGCGGAGTTTTCGGCGTGAGCCTTCGCAACAACAAGCGCGGGGAACCCTCTCCAATCCAAGTCGGATGTTTCCGACTTGGATCACGATGGATGCCGATCTCGGGCAAGCCCGAGATTGGTGGGAGAGGGCAGGGTGAGGGGGCGGCCGTTGGACGCTTTGGCCATGGCCCGACCGCCGCTCCATCGTCATTGCGAGCGCAGCGAAGCAATCCAGGAGGGCTCGCTCGACGGCCCCTGGATTGCTTCGCTGCGCTCGCAATGACGGCAAGGTCGTCACACAACTGGTCAAACGGCCTACACCTTACCCCTGCCCCTCTCACTGAACTCGGGCCTGCCCGAGTTCAGCACTTCAGAGTGTCGAAGTCGGGTAGACCCGACTTCGATGCAGGACAGGGGTTCCCCGCGCCTTTTCCCATTGGGATGTCGCTCGGCTCCAAGGTCCGGCGGCGGTGTGAAGGACTGCGAGCATGACCGACATCGTCACCGTCACCCCGGGCCCCTCGCCTTTCATCCTTTCGATGCCGCATCCCGGCACCGGCCTGCCGGACGAGGTGCGCGCCGCTCTCAACGAGACCGGACGCACAGTGCCCGACACCGACTGGCACATGCGCCAGCTCTACGGCTTCACCGAGCGCTTCCAGCCGACGATCGTCGAGGCAGGGCTCTCGCGCTATGTCATCGACGTCAATCGCGACCCCTCCGGCGTCTCGCTCTATCCCGGGCAGGCGACGACGGAGCTCGTCCCGACCACGCGCTTCGACGGCGAGCCGATCTGGGCTCGGCCGCCGGATGCAGCCGAGATCGAGCGGCGACGACAGGCCTATTTCCAGCCCTATCATGTGGCGCTCTCGGCCGAGATCGCGCGGGTGAAGGCGCTTCACGGCTGGTGCCTGCTCTGGGACTGCCACTCGATCAAATCGGTGATCCCGCGGCTGTTTCCCGGCACGCTGCCGATATTGAACCTCGGCACGAATTCGGGCGCGAGCTGCGCGGCGCCCATCGAGGCGGCGGCTGTCGCCGCGATGGCGGGCCAGCCCTTCACGCAGATCGTCAATGGCCGCTTCAAGGGCGGCTGGATCACGCGCCATTACGGCAAGCCGGCCGAACATGTGCATGCGATCCAGATGGAGATCGCACTCTGCGCCTATCTCACCGACGAGGCGCCGCCCTGGACCTTCGACGAGGCCAAGGCCGCCAAGTTCCAAGCCGCCCTCTCCAGCATCATCGCCGCCGCGCTGGACGCGGCCGCCAGCTTCGAAAAGGCCCAGCCATGACCCGTATCGACAACAGCCGCGTCATCCGTAGCCCGCGCGGCAGCGAGCTCTCGGCCAAGAGCTGGCTGACCGAGGCGCCTTTGCGCATGCTGATGAACAATCTCGACCCCGATGTCGCGGAGAAGCCGGGCGAGCTCGTGGTCTATGGCGGCATCGGCCGCGCGGCGCGGACCTGGGAGGATTTCGACCGGATCTGCGCCTCGCTGCGCTCGCTCGAGGCCGACGAGACCTTGCTTGTGCAATCGGGCAAGCCGGTCGGCATCTTTCGGACCCATGCGGACGCGCCGCGCGTGCTGATCGCCAATTCCAACCTCGTCCCGGCCTATGCAAATTGGGAGCATTTCCACGAGCTCGATAAGCTCGGGCTGATGATGTACGGCCAGATGACGGCCGGCTCCTGGATCTATATCGGCACGCAAGGCATCGTTCAGGGCACTTACGAGACCTTCGTCGAGGTCGGCCGCCAGCACTATGGCGGCTCGCTCAAGGGCAAGTGGATCCTGACCGGAGGCCTGGGCGGCATGGGCGGGGCGCAGCCGCTCGCCGCCACCATGGCCGGCGCCTCGATGATCGCGGTCGAATGCAAGCCCTCCTCGATCGATTTCCGTCTGCGCACCCGCTATCTCGACGAGAAGGCGGCCAGCATCGACGAAGCGCTGGAGATCGTCGAGCGCGCCCATAAGCAAGGCAAGGCGGTCTCGGTCGGCGTGCTCGGCAATGCGGCCGAAGTCTTCCCCGACATGGTCCGCCGCGGCATCCGCCCCGATGTCGTCACCGACCAGACCTCGGCGCATGACCCGCTCAACGGCTATCTGCCGGCCGGCTGGACGCTGCAGGAATGGGAGGAACGTCGGGAGCGCGACCCTGCCGGGACGATCCAGGCGGCGAAGGCCTCGATGGCGACGCATGTGCGTGCCATGCTCGACTTCCAGAAGATGGGCGTGCCGACGCTCGATTACGGCAACAATATCCGCCAGATGGCGAAGGATATGGGCGTCGCCGACGCCTTCGATTTCCCCGGCTTCGTGCCGGCCTATATCCGGCCGCTGTTCTGCCGCGGCATCGGGCCGTTCCGCTGGGCCGCGCTCTCGGGCGACCCGGAGGACATCTACCGCACCGACCAGCGCGTCAAAGAGCTGATGCCGGACGACACCCACCTGCACAACTGGCTCGACATGGCGCGCGAGCGCATCCAGTTCCAGGGCCTGCCCGCCCGCATCTGCTGGGTCGGGCTGGGCGACCGGCACCGGCTCGGCCTCGCCTTCAACGAGATGGTGGCCAAGGGCGAGCTCAAGGCCCCGGTCGTGATCGGCCGCGACCATCTCGATTCAGGCTCCGTCGCCTCGCCCAACCGCGAGACCGAAGCGATGAAGGACGGCTCGGATGCGGTCTCCGACTGGCCGCTGCTGAATGCCCTGCTGAACACGGCGGGCGGCGCGACCTGGGTCTCGCTGCATCATGGCGGCGGCGTCGGCATGGGCTATTCGCAGCATTCGGGCGTGGTCATCGTCGCCGACGGCACGCCGGAAGCCGCAAAGAGGCTGGAGCGCGTGCTCTGGAACGACCCGGCGACCGGCGTGATGCGCCATGCCGATGCGGGCTACGAGATCGCGATCGACTGCGCCAAGGCGAAGGGGCTGAAGCTGCCGGGCATCTTGCGCTGACCATGCGCCTGATCCGAGCCAGCGAATGCCGCGCCATGCCGTGGAAGAATGGCGGCGGCACCACGACCGAAATCGCCCTGCATCCGCAAGGTGCTTCGCTCGATGCCTTCGACTGGCGCATCTCCATGGCGCATGTCGGCGGCGACGGGCCGTTCTCCAGCTTCCCCGGCATCGACAGGACCCTTGCGGTGCTGCGCGGCGACGGCATCCGCCTCGCCCTCAGTGACGGCGAGACCGTCATGCTCGACCGGCAGACAGAGCCCTTCGCCTTCGCGGCCGACCGTGCTGTCGCAGGCCAGCTCGTCGCCGGGCCGATCGACGACCTCAACGTGATGAGCCGGCGTGGCGGCTGGACTCACGCGATGCGGCGCATCATCGGAGCGAGCTCGCACGCCGTCGGGATCGATGCCGGGCTGCTCGTCCTCGTCGCGCCCGCCGGCGATTGGACCGTCACATGGTCACGCGGAGCCGAAATACTCGCGCCTGGCGACAGCGCGCTTCTGGATGGCCCGGCGCAGGTGGAACTCAGCGCCAATAATCCCGAAAACGAGATCTTCGCGATCACGCTGGTGCCGACGAGCTGACTGCGTCAGGCTCGCCCGTCTGGCGATCTTCGGCGAACAGCCCTCGCCCGCGCGGGCCCTTGGCGGCGTCGCGATCCTGGGAACGGTGCTGCTGCGGCGGCGGGAATAGGGCCGCGACGCAGACCCCTCTCCTGTAAGGAGAGGGTAGGGTGAGGTGTCGGCCGTTCGACGCTTTGGCCGTACCCTCACCGCAGTCTCGCTGCGAGGTTTTTACGCAACTGGTTCAGGGGCCTATACCTCACCCCTGCCCCTCTCCTTACAGGAGAGGGGTTCCCCGCGCCTTTTCGCCACTGCCGCGCCGCCCCCTTCCATTCTCCCCATTAAAGTCGGCTGTCGCCGACTTTAACACTTAGGGTTGCCCATCTCGGGCACGCCCGAGATGGCTGGGAGAAGGGTTTCCAGCGCCCTTCCGCTAGCCGCAGCCGCTATTGCGGCTGCTCCATGTAGCCGCGTGTCATCGGCAGCGTATCGAGGCGCTTGGTGAGCTGGAACTGGAAGACGACGAGGTCGTCATGCCGGAAGCTCGCCTCCGAGGCTGCGAGATAGAACTCCCACATCCGGGCGAAGCGCTCGTCATACATCGCAACCGCCTCAGCGCGGCGGGCCAGGAAGCGCTCGCGCCAGGCCTTCAGCGTCTCGGCATAATGCAGGCGGAGCACCTCGACATCGGAGATGATCAGGCCTTCACGCTCGACGGCCGCCGTTACCTCCGACATCGCCGGGATGTAGCCGCCCGGGAAGATGTATTTGGCGATGAAGGGGTTGGTCGCGCCGGGCGGCGAGCTGCGGCCAATCGTGTGGATCAGCGCGACGCCGTCTTCCTTCAAAAGCTCCGCAATCTTGCGGAAGAAGGTACGGTAATAGCCGACGCCGACATGCTCGAACATGCCGACCGAGACGATCCGGTCGAAGCGTTCGGGGACGTCGCGGTAATCCTGCAGGCGGAAATCGACCGGCAGGCCTGCCGCGGTCGCGCGCTCCCTGGCGACGGCGAGCTGCTCCTGCGAGAGCGTGACCCCGGTCACCTTCGCGCCTGCCTCGCGCGCGATCGTCAGGCCGAGCCCTCCCCAGCCCGAGCCGATATCAAGCACGCTCTGGCCCGGCCTGATCGCGAGCTTGGCCAGGATGTGCCGCTTCTTGGCGATCTGGGCCTCGGCGAGCGAGGTCTGCGGCGTCGGGAAATAAGCGCAGGAATACTGCATGTCCTCATCGAGGAAGAGCCGGAAGAACTCCGATTTGAGATCATAGTGATGGGCGACGTTGCGCCGTGCCAAGCCAAGCGTGTTGTGCTGGTGGAAGCGCCGGACGCTGGTCCTCAGCTGCGCCAGCGCCCTGGCCCAGGCTGTCGGAGGGTTACGGTGAACACCTGCGACCAGCACGTCCAGCAGATCGTAGAGGCTGCCGCGCTCGACCACGACGCGCCCCTCCATCACCGCCTCGCCGAGAGCCAGCTCCGGGTCCAGCGCGAGCTGGAGCTCGGTCGGCCGGTCGGCGATGCGCATCCTGAATGCGGGCGTACTTCCCTTCCCGACGGATTGCAGAGATCCATCGGCGAACACAACATCGATCCGCGGCTCCTTCACCAGCCGGGACAACATCCTTGCGATAAGCGCGTGCATCGGCCCCACCTCATGGCAGCACCCCTTTGGAGATAAGATGGCAAGCGGCTATTGCAACAAAATAGCCCTTTTCCTGCAATTCAGACCATCACCTGCCGCATATCGGGCGAGCTGCGGGGCGATGGTTGCGCGGGCAGGTTCTAGTGGACCTCCGCCGCCAGCACGGCCTCGACGCGGATCTCCTCGACCAGCCGCTCCTTCAACGCCACGAACTCCGGGCTCGTCTTGATGGTGTAGGGACGCGGATGGGGCAGATCGACCGTGATATCGGCCTTGATCCGGCCGGGCCGGGCGCTCATCACCACGACGCGCGAACCGACGAAGATCGCCTCCTCGATATCGTGGGTGACGAAGAGCACGGTCTTCTGCTCGCGCTCCCAGATGCCGAGCAGCATCTCCTGCATCAGGGCGCGGGTCTGGTTGTCGAGCGCCCCAAAAGGCTCGTCGAGCAGCAGGATCTTGGGGTCGTTGGCGAGCGCACGCGCGATCGCGGTGCGCTGCTGCATGCCGCCCGAGAGCTGTTTGGGGAAATGATCGACGAAGGCGGAGAGCCCGACGCGGCCGGCCCAGTCGCGGGCGAGATCGAGCCGCTCGCGCTCGGGCACGCCCTTCTCGCGCAGGCCGAAGGCGATGTTCTCGATCACCGTCAACCAGGGAAACAGCGTGTAGCTCTGGAAGACGAAACCACGATCGGCACCGGGCCCGGAGACAGGCGCACCGTCGAGCAGGATGCGGCCCTCGCTTGCCGTCTCGAGCCCGCCGATGATGCGCAGCAGCGTGGATTTTCCGCAGCCCGACGGGCCGAGAATCGTGATGAAGTCGTTATCCGCGACGCTGAGCGTCGTCGGCGTCAGGGCGCGCGTCGGTTGACCGCCGCGCTGGGCCGGAAAGACCTTGCCGACATTCTCGATGATCAGCTTGCTCACGCCTTAGCCCATGGAAACAGGCGCTGGTTGACCGCCTTGAACAGGAAATCCGAGACCAGGCCGATCAGCCCGATGACGATGATGCCGAAGATGATCTGGCCGGTATTGAGCAGCGCCTGGCTGTCGGTGATCATGTGGCCGATGCCCGATGACGAGCCGATCAGTTCGGCGACGATGACATAGGTCCAGGCCCAGCCGAGCACGAGGCGGAAGATCTCGGCGATCTCGGGGGCGGCATTGGGCAGGAGCACGCGCCTGACCACCGAGCTGTCGCTGGCGCCCAGCGTATAGGCGGCATCGACGAGATCGCGCCGGACGCCGCCGACCGCGACCGCGATCATCAAGATGAGCTGGAAGACCGAGCCGATGAAGATGACGAGCAGCTTCTGCGCCTCGCCGATGCCGGCCCAGAGGATCAGGAGCGGAATGAAGGCCGAGGCCGGCAGATAACGCGCGAAGGAGACGAAGGGTTCGAGGAAGGCCTCGACCGGCTTGTAGGCGCCCATCAGGATGCCGAGCGGCAACGCGACGATGACCGCCAGCACGAAGCCGCCGACGACCCGCCAGATCGTCATGCCGATATCGAAGGCGAAGCCGTACTGGACCAGCAGGCTGTAGCCTTCCCGCAGCATGGTGAGCGGGTCGGCCAGGAACAGCCGCTGCACATAGCCGCCGAAGGTCGCGGCGGACCAGGCCAGGACGAACACCGCGAAGAAGGCGACGCCATAGCCGATCCTTGCGCCGCCCGAGACCGGCTGAAGCGGTTTCATGCGGCGGCTCCCCTGGTCCCTGCGAGCGAGGCCAGTTCCCGCCAGGGCTCGATCGACCAGAAGCCAGCCGCCGCGCCCGAGGTCGAAGGCAGGACGAAGGCTGCGGTTTCCGCGATCTTCACCGCTTGCAGGCCATAGGACATCGCCGGGCCGGGGAGACCGAGAGCCACTTGTGCCGCCCGCTTGCCGTTGAAGGCGACGATGGCTGGGGCATGCGCCCTGATCTTGCTCATGAAGCTCTCGACATCGAAATGGGATCGCAGCAAGGCGGCGTCCGGCCCCGAAGTCGCCTTGGCGATGTCGGTCAAGCCAATGCCGTATCGCGGCAGATCGTGGAAATCCATCGGACCGAGCCGCTCGGTGATCAGCCCAACCTCATGCAGGGTTTTCCAGAATTTGTTGCCCGGCCCGGCATAATAGGCCCCGCGACGCGCCGAGGCCGCCCCGGCCTGCGTGCCGCAAAACACGATACGCAAGCCGGGACGCAGGACATCGGGCAGGATCACCCGGTTCAGCCGCCGATGACGTATTTCGTCTCGATCAGCGTGCCGAGATCCGGCTTCGCCTTGATCAGCCCGATCTCGAGCAGGAGGTCGGCGGCCTTGGCGGAAAAGGCCTGCCATTCCCCGGAGAAGAACGTCTTGTTGCCCGCGGCATCGGACCAGCGCAGGTAGGCGGCCGACTTGCCGAACTGCTCGCCGCTCTGCTTCACATCCGCGCCCATGATGCCATAGGCCTTGTCCTTGTCGGCCTTGATCAGGTCGAGAGCCTCGAAATAGCTCTTGGTCAGCGCCTTGGCGGCATCGTCATTGGCGGCGAGGAAGGCGGGCGTGCAGCCCAGCGTGTCCATCACCATCGGGTAGTCGAGCGTGGTGGCGATGATCTTGCCGGCCTCGGGCTTCTCGCGCACGGCGGAGAGATAGGGCTCATAGGTCAGGGCCGCGTCGTTCTGGCCGGCGATGAAGGCCTGCGCCGCCGGGCCGGGCTCCATATTGACCACGGTCACGTCCTTCACGGACATGCCGTTCTCCTTGAGCATCCAGGCCAGCGCGAAATAGGGCGAGGTGCCAGGTGCCGAGGCCGCCACGGTCTTGCCCTTGAGGTCCTTGATCGAGCCGATCGCGCTGCGCGTCACCATGCCGTCGGCGCCGTAGCTCTTGTCGAGCTGGAAGATCTGCTTGCTCTTCACGCCCGCGCCGTCCCAGACGATCCAGGTCTCGACGGTGGTCGCGGCGCACTGGATGTCGCCCGAGGCCATGGCGAGGTGACGGTCCTTCTGCGGGATCTTCTTGATGGTGACGTCGAGGCCGTTCTTGGCGAAGATCCCGGCCTCCTTGGCCAGCACCAGCGGGGCAAAGCCGGTCCAGCCTGAGATGCCGATGGCGACCTTGGTCTGCGCCTGCGCGGCGCCCGCCGCGATGAGGCCGGTGAGGCCGATGCCGGCCAATGCCGCGATGCGCTTCAAACCTGTCATGACGTGAGCCTTCCCCTGTTGTCGTCGGATGATCCGGGCGGCGAGACGCCACCGCACCCTGAAGCGGGCGAGATGCAACCTTCGTTCCAAGGAAGGTTAAATGCATATGCAAATCCGTCAAGCCGTGCTCTCGAGCGGTGCCCTTGGCACCCATCACTCGATCTCGACCCCGCCATGAATTTCTCGCGTTTGACAGTGCGCCCAACATCTTTTCCCCTGAGGCCTCCTTTCGCGCTCAGCGCGTTCTCCACCAACCCTGTCCGGGATGATCCGAATGAACGGCGCCGACCGCCTCTGCGACACGCTCCTCGTCAACGACGTGGATGTCTGCTTCGCCAATCCCGGCACCTCCGAGATGCATTTCGTCGCGGCGCTCGACCGCAAGCCGCAGATGCGCTGCGTGCTCGGCCTGTTCGAGGGCGTGGTGACCGGCGCGGCCGACGGCTATGCCCGCATGGCCGACAAGCCGGCTGCGACCCTGCTGCATTGCGGGCCGGGCATGGCGAACGCGCTCGCCAACATGCACAATGCAAGGCGCGCCTGGACGCCGATGATCAACGTCGTCGGCGACCACGCGACCTATCACCTCCAGCATGACGCGCCGCTGACCAGCGACATCGAGAGCCTGGCCAGGCCGATGTCGCATTTCGTCCGCCGCATCGCCTCGGCCGAGGATGTCGGCCCGGCGATCGAGGAAGCCTATGTCGCCTCGCTGACATTGCCGGGCGTCACCACCGTCATCCTGCCGGCCGATTGCGCCTGGAACGGCGTCGAGCCGGCCGAGCTGAAGCCGGTGAAGCTGCCGGCGCTGAAAAGCGTCGACGCCGCCACGATCCGCGACGTCGCCGCCGGGCTGCGCAAGCATGGCGCGCGCGCCGCGATCATGCTGACCGGGCTCGCGCTGCGCGAGACTCCGATGGAGATGGCGGCGCGTGCCTGCGCCGCGACGGGGGCGAAGATCTTCAGCCAGATGTCGAACGGGCGCGTTCAGCGCGGCGCCGGTCGCGTCGCCATGCCCAAGATCCACTATCCCGTCGACAAGGCGCTCGATCAGCTCAAGGACGTCGACTATCTCGTCCTCATCGGCGCGCAGATCCCGGTCGGCTTCTTCGCCTATCCCGGCAAGCCCGGCCGGCTGGTCCATGAGGGCTGTGAGATCGTGACCCTGGCTCGGCCCGGCGACGATCTGCCCGGCACCGTCGCCGCCCTCACCGACGAGCTCGGCGCGACGAAGACGGCGCCTGCCTTCATCGCCCCGCCGCGCCGGGAGCAGCCGGCGCTGCCGACGGGAACGCTCGACGCCGACAAGGTTTGCAGCATCGTCTCGACCCTGCTGCCGGAGAACTGCATCGTCTGCGACGAATCCGTCTCCTCCGGCCGGATGTTCTATTTCGACTGCCACAGCGCGCCGCAGCACGACTATATCCAGCTCACCGGCGGGGCGATCGGCGAAGGCATCCCGCTCGCGGTGGGCGCGGCTGTCGCCTGCCCCGACCGTAAGGTCGTCGCCATGCAGGCGGACGGCTCGGGCATGTATACGGTGCAGGGGCTCTGGACGCAGGCGCGTGAGAATCTCGATGTCGTCACGGTGATCTTCGCCAACCGGACCTATGCGATCCTGCATGGCGAGATGCGCGCCGTCGGCGTCAATGATTTCGGCCGCAACGCCAAGCTGATGCTGAACCTCGACGAGCCGGCGCTGGACTGGGTCTCGATGGCGCGCGGCATGGGCGTCGAAGCCGCCCGCGCCACGACGGCGGAGGAGTTCACCAAGCTATTCAAGGGCGCGCTCGGCAGGAAGGGGCCGTTCCTGATCGAGGCGGTGATCTGAGCCCCGTCCTTGCGTAGATAAGGCGCGGGGAACCCTCCGAAGGGAGCCGGGCACATGCCCGCCTCTCCCCTTCTCCCCTGGCGGGAGAAGGTGGCGCGCAGCGCCGGATGAGCGGCTGTGTTGTTGGTCAAGGGTTTTGTGTTCGCCAGGGTGTGTTGTCTCTGACGATTGCGTT